>NZ_PCOU01000009.1 GCF_002979455.1 Chryseobacterium sp. MYb7 | reverse complement strand
AGTAAAGATACAAAAAAATAAACGATAAAACAAATTAATTAACTGATAATCAGTTAATTAAAATAATAATATTGAATATCTAAAAACAAAAAGTCGGAAGATTTTTCTTCCGACCATAACTGGATCGAAACCCGGCTTTTGTTATATGATAGTTTTAAAATACTGTCTGTATGTTCTACTCCTGATCAAGTTGTCTCTGAAACTCTTCAAGATATTGAGCGATGTGAATTCCGTCTGCCAATCCATGATGAGCTTCAATAGAAACCGGAAGATATTTTCTGCCGTCTCTGATGTTGAATCTTCCAAAAGCAATTTTAGGAACCGATTCTGTGGTATTAAAATCTGTAGGATGCAATATTGCACTGAACGAATTCCATGGAATGGCAGTATGTCTTACATGATCTTTTCCAATCCTTTCATTGCTTAATCTTAACCCTGTAGTCGCATGAACTCCTTTTATTTCTTCCTGCAAAGCCGTATTGAACGTTTCAAAATCTTCGGAAAAATGAGTGAATGAAAACCCAAAAGTGCCATCCGGTCTTCCGATTGTACTGCCGGCATGAACCGTATCAAACTGTATCACCTGCCTGTCAATAATTCTGAGTTTTAACTCATCTACTGTATTGATCGCCACCATAGATTTGTGAAAATAATAAGCAAAAAATGAATACCCTTTTTCTTTTGCATTAGCATATGCTTTTGTACAATCCACCTCCGTTGTAAATCCAAAATAAGGGCTTGCCATATTAGAAAAAAATTCAAAATGTTCTTTTCTGTTCCAGTTCTCTATATCTACAATCTTCATTGATTCTTATTTGCTGCAAATTTCTGAAAGTTTCTCCAGTTTTAAAAACTTATGTTTAAAAATATAATTAAAACTTAATTTTGTAATGGAGTCATTTGGTCGATATTTTGCTGCAAAACAGACGTATTTTATATTCTCATTTATTTACTTTCAAATAACTCCCTTTCATTCAGAAGGTTGACAATATACAAGCTTAATTAATAACAAAATAAAAGATAGGACAATGGAAAGAATCGGATTCATCGGATTAGGAAATATGGGCCATCCAATGGCAAAGAATATTGAAAAAGCACGATTTCCACTTTCGGTTTATAACAGATCATTGGAAAAAGCTAAAGATTTTGAAGAAAAATCGGCAGTGTGCACCCAAATTAAAGACCTTGTACAAAACAGTGATATTATATTCACCATGCTGACCAATGACAGTGCTGTAAAAGCAATATACGAAGAAATTCTTCCCTTAGACATTCAAGGGAAACTCTTTATAGATATGAGTACCATTTCCCCGGAAGCTTCTACAGAAACTGCATCTGCCTTGAAAATAAAAGAAGTTTCGTTTATTGATGCTCCTGTAGCAGGCAGTACCCAGCCAGCAAAGGAAGGAACACTGATCATTATGGCAGGAGGTGAAGAAAAAGATATCCAGCGTGCTATGCCCTACCTTTTGAAAATGGGAAAATCTGTAAAACATTTAGGTGAAAACGGAAAAGGAATCGCAGGAAAACTATCGATCAATTATTTTCTGTCTGCCATTTATCAGGGACTGGCAGAAACTGTTTTACTATCAGAAAAGTTAGGAATTGAAAGATCAGACATGCTGGAAATCATCAATGAAAGTGCCAGTGGAAGCGGTGCTACCAAAGTAAAAACACCTCTGTTGATTGCAGACCAGTACGCTCCGGCATTTGCCCTTGATCTGATGCTGAAAGATATTTTTCTCGCCAAAAATGCAGGTGCTAATTATCCTTTATCGGAAGCTTTGATTAAAACCTATCAAAATGCCCACGACAAAGGCTTTGGTCAGGATGATGTTATAGGAATCATCAATTATTTGAAAACAATAGAATAAATATGGAGATTATAAATTATAAAGGAACCCATTGGTCTGCAAGAAAAGCAGATCAGATTTATATAGTAAGCCTTAACAATCATTCCAGCATTGTGGAAGGTTTAACAGACTTTATTCAAAACCAAAATATCCAGGCAGGAGAAGTTACCGGAATAGGAGCTGTAAGTGAAGCCACTCTCCGATTCTTTAATCCGTCAACCAAAAAATATGTGGATAAAACATTCAAAGAACAGATGGAGGTCACTAATATTTCCGGAAACGTTTCTGAAATAGAAGGAAAACAGACTCTTCATCTTCACATTACGCTGGGAAGAGAAGATTACACGGCTTTGGGAGGGCATCTTCTTGACGCAAAAATTCAGGGAGCGGCAGAATTTATATTCTATCCATTGAATACCAGAGTCGTAAAAATTAAAAATGAAGAAATAGGAATCAATTTTTATGATTTTGAAAAATAAGATTTCGGTTGCTGTTGAAAGTAGTATTTTTGAAGAAATATTTATCTGATGTTCGAGATTTTGCTTTCTCATATCGAAAATAAGGTTGATATCACGGACGAACAGAAAAACCTTGTTCAGTCTTATTTTACCCTTAAAAAACTTCGCAAAAAACAGTATCTGCTTCAACAAGGAGATATCTGCAAATCATTGTCTTTTGTAAGTAAAGGTTTGCTGAAGTCTTATTTTCTGGATGAAAAAGGAAATGAACACATCAATATGTTTGCCTTTGAAGGCTGGTGGATTTCTGACTTTAACAGCTTTATCAATCAGGAAAAATCTGTACTGAATATTGATGCTATTGAAGAAACTGAAGTACTGATGATCACTTTGGAAAACTATGAAAAAATGATGCTGGAAATCCCGGTGATGGATCGTTATTTCAGAATTTTATATCAAAACAGTCTCGTTACGAAAGATTACAGGCTCATTGTGTCCAATAGCTATACAGCCGAAGAAAAATACCTTCAGCTGGCACAAAAGAATCCTGAAATGATCAAAAGAGTTCCACACAACCTTATCGCCTCTTATCTTGGTCTGGCTCCTGAAACCATAAGCAGAATCCGTAAAAAGAATTCTCTGAATAACACTTGATCCAGATCAACGCAAATGCATGACCCAAATCAAGGGTAAAAGCCTGACGACAGCCATAATTTTGTACAAGAAATTTTACAATACTTATGGAAAATATTGCATTGGTAGTAGGTGCTACCGGAATTACAGGAAGTAACCTTGCAGAAGAACTGATTGCACAAGGATGGACAACCTATGGATTATCCAGAAACCCCAACACCAATATCCCAGGTCTACACACCATTAAAGCAGACCTGATGAATGAGCAGAACCTTGCTGAAGCATTAGAAGGGATCTCTCCTACTCATATTTACTTTACCACGTGGATGCGCAACGACACAGAAGAAGAAAACATCCGTGTTAACAGTATGCTTGTGAGAAATCTGTTAAATGTTTTATCTCCTAAAAAATCGGTTCAGCATGTAGCTTTGGTTACAGGTTTGAAACATTATCTGGGGCCATTTGAGGCTTATGCTAAAGAAGGAGTTTTACCGGAAACACCTGTCAGAGAAGAACACCCAAGACTTCCTCTCCCCAACTTTTATTATGCACAGGAAGACGAAGTGTACAAAGCTTCTGAAAGAGATGGTTTTACATGGAGTATTCACAGACCTCACACCGTAGTTGGATATGCTGTAGGAAATCTTATGAATATTGGAGCTACGTTAGCCGTATATGCCAGCATCTGTAAAGAAACCGGAAGAAAGTTCATCTGGCCAGGCTCAGAAGCTCAATGGAATGGTATTTCGGATGTGACAGATGCCAGAATATTAGCTAAACAATTGGTTTGGGCATCATCTACAGAATCAGCAAAGAATCAAGCTTTTAATATTGCCAATGGAGATGTTTTCCGATGGAAATGGCTCTGGAAAAGACTGGCAGACTGGTTTGGTATAGAAGCCGAAGGTTTCAACGGTACCATACGACCTCTTGAAAAAGAAATGGAAAACGACCACGAAATCTGGACAGCCATTGCAGAGAAATATAATCTCAAAGAAACCAATCTTGATCGTCTGTCTTCAGCATGGCACACAGATTTGGATCTGGGAAGACCTCTGGAAGTGATGTGTGATATGTCTAAAAGCAGAAAACTTAGATTCACAGCTTATACAAGCACTGAAGATTCTTTTACAGATGTTTTTGAAAGATTGAGATCAGAAAATATGATCCCTTAATAATCTGTAGAAAAACGCAAAGACGTCATAAATGATTGATAGATTCTCGCAGATTTTGTGATTAATCAACAGGCAATAAAATAATGCTTTGAAATATTCAGGATTAAATTTTATCGAAGATAAAATCCTTGCGACTTAAAATCATCACATTGTAAAACCTTTCTTGCGTCTTTGCGTTTTTCCAACAAAAGCAGATAATGCTTATGATATAATTTGTGTTTTTTTAATGGTTAAAAGTTATATCTCCGTAGTCGTCACTCCAAATTTCTTTTTGAAAGAAGAATAAAAGTGAGATAAATTCTCAAAACCCAGATCAAGATAAATATCTGAAGGCTTTTTATATCTGTTCTTAATCAAATAATAGGCTTCCTTTAACCTTTTTTCTTTCAGCCATTGTTTGGGTGTCATTTCAAATGTTTTGCTGAAATCTCTTTTAAACCCCGAAAGACTACGTCCTGTAAGCCTTGCAAAAGCATCTACAGAAACATTGAACATAAAGTTTTTGTTCATAAACTCTTTAAGATCAATTTTATGAGGTTCAGAAAAGTCAAAAAGAAGATTTCTAACATCCGGATTGCTCAGTAAAAGTAACTCTATGGCTTCTTTTACCTTTATTGCTGCCAGTTTTGATGATACTTCCTGAGTTTTATAAATGTAAGGAATAAGAGAAGTAAAATAACTCTTAAAAAAATCATTAGACTCGAAAAATAACCGTTCATTACCAGAAAAATTGGCATTTACAGCTATTTTGTTTTCAGCAGCATACTGTCTCAGTGTTTCATCATCCAATGTAATAGAAACAAACTGATACTTTTCATGAGCAGAAGGATATTTAATCGTCCTGATCAGTTGATTTTTCCTGACCAGAACTACTGTATTCTCTTTGATTACCTTTTTACCATGTTCATGAAAAGCATGGGTCTCTCCGGATATCTGAAATCCCAAAAAGTGATCAGGAATAAATTCTTCATGACCTCTGTAAGATTCAAAGGCACATGAATAAACCAGTTTGTCAAATATGATTTCAGAAGTATTTTCCATGATACAAATATCTGAAATTTAGGCAATAGCATGAGCTCCTGCCTCTGCAATTTCTTTATCCTGATCAGGAGTACCGCCTGAAGAACCTATTGCCCCTATAATTTTTCCTTCTGCATTTTGAAGGACCACACCACCTGCAATAGTTAAAAGTCCATGATTAGAATTCAGCATTCCATGTCCATGAATACCGGTTTCTGAGATAATACTTCCCATCACATCACTGTTTACTCCAAACATAGCAGCGCTTCTTGCTTTTTTAACAGCAAAATCAATTACGCCATAGACGCTATCAAGTCTTGCCAATGCAACAAGATGTCCTCCGGTATCTACCACAGCAATACTCACAGGAATATTCAGAGATAATGCCTTTTCCTTTGCTGCCTGTAAAGCCTTTTCGGCTGTTTTATAACTCAATTCCATGATATTAGCTTTTTGCTGTCCATGCGTCTGCCTGAAGCTGTTTTACAAACTCTTCGGTTTCCTTCGGATGAACATTTCTGAAGTTACTGTTATCATCAAGAGCCACATTCACAATCACGTCTGCCATAGATTGTGGATCAAGCTGATGGGCTAAAGACTCTGCAGCCCCGTCAAAAGCAGATTCCGGAGTGAAGTTGGTTTTCGGATCATACCAATGGAAAATAGAGTCTACTCCTCTATCGTTGAATCCCGTTCCAAATACACCCGGATTACAAGTTGCAATCTTGATATTGAATGGTGCAAGCTCAGTTCTCAATCCTTCCGCAATAGATTCCAAAGCATGCTTTGAAGAACAATAAGCAGCAACATAAGGGACCGTCCATAAACCACCCATTGAAGAAGTGAAAACAATCTTACCGCCTTTCTTTTCAACAAACTTTTTGATATAACCTTGTGCAAGGTTCAAAGCACCAAATACATTCACTTCAAACATAGAACGGATAATATCTACGGGCTGTTCAGCAATAGGACCGCCTTCCATAATTCCGGCATTACTGATGAGAATATCTATATCACTATATTTCTTTAAAATATAATCTACATCTCTTTGGCTCGTTACGTCCAGTTTATCTACCGTCAGGTCAACTCCATGTTCTTTGGCTTCGCGGATTAAATCACTCATCTGAGGATAGACCTGAGCCGTAGCGATTACTTTGTGTCCTTTTTTAGCAAGATCAAAAGCTGCAATCTTCCCAAATCCGCTTGCTGCACCTGTAATTAAAATTGTTTTACTCATTGTATTCTTTTTTTATGTTGGTACAAAGTTCATAGATTTTCAGAAGGATGATATTGGCGCAGCGTTCATTTTTATATTGCTGAAAAGTTCAAAAAATTATTGAAATAAAGTATTTCTCCAGATAAATCTCATTTCAAATCATAAAAAATAGATTTATCGTTAGATTTGTAACCTTTAAAAACTAAAAACCAACGTATGCTTAAAATTAAGACACTCCTTTTAATTTTTATCGCCTCTTCTTCTTTTGGCTTTGCTCAAAACTGTACCTGTGAAAGTAATTATCAGTGGGTGAAAAAAACTTTTGAGGAAAATGATGCCGGATATCAGTATATCATTGATAAAAAGGGCGTTTCAGCCTATCAGGCACATAATGATGACTTTCTGAAAAAAATTAAAAATGTAAAATCTGATACAGAATGTTATCAAACCATTTATGATTGGCTTAAATTTTTCAGATCTGGTCATTTTTCAATCTCAAAAATTGAAAACAAAACCCAGGAAACACCGCCAATAGTCAATGAAAATATCAAAACAGAATTAGTAAAAATAGATATAGAAAAGTTCAAAAAAGAAGCTTTATCTAAAAAAGACTCAGATATTGAAGGAATCTGGGCAGTTGAACCTTATACCATAGGAATTAAAAAGATTGGAGAGGTCTATAAAGGATTCATTATCCAGTCCGGAGCCGAAAACTGGAAACCTAATGAATTAAAATTGACTTTCAATGCAG
Organism: Chryseobacterium sp. MYb7; assembly: GCF_002979455.1. GTDB lineage: Bacteria > Bacteroidota > Bacteroidia > Flavobacteriales > Weeksellaceae > Chryseobacterium. The sequence goes on along the minus strand of NZ_PCOU01000009.1, from coordinate 142,868 downwards.
ATAAAACCAAAGGAACTTATTATCTGAGAAATAAGACCGGACAGGAAATTCACAATATAAGACTTGTAGGAAAAAACTATCTTGAAATCAATGATTTTACCTTGAAAAGAGTTTCTCCGAAATTTGAAAAAGAAGAAGGAATTGAAACGTACTATCAAGCGATCTTGGCTCAAAAACCTTTCTTGAAAGAGCTTAACAAAACGACATTGCTTTTGAGAATCCCTTCATTCAATGGTGCTTTGAAAAAAGATATAGACAGTGTCATTACAGCCAACAAATCTAAAATTGAAAGTACGGAAAACCTTATTATTGATATCAGATATAATGGCGGCGGCAGTGATGGCAGTTTTGCTAAAATTACTCCATACCTGTATACAAATCCTATCAGAAGTGTCAGAACACAATTTTATTCTACAAAACTGAATAATCAGAGAATGTTAGACCTTTATGAAAATTACCAGAAATATGGGATACCTGTAGAGGAAAGAGAATATCTAAAAAAAGCTTATGATAAACTCAGCCAGAACTTAGGGAAGTTTGTAAGTCTGCAGGATGATGGAAATATAGTAGGAATCAATAAAATGGATAAAATCTCACCCTATCCAAAAAATGTAGGGATTATTATCAATAAAGGAAACGGAAGTACCGCAGAAGAGTTTTTATTGGCCGCAAAACAAAGTAAAAAAGTAAAGCTTTTCGGAACAACCACTGCGGGAGTTCTGGATATTTCCAATATGTATTTCGTAAATTCCCCTTGTAACGAATTTAAGATGGGATATGCACTCTCCAAAAGCTTCAGGATTCCCGATATGGCTATTGACGAAAAAGGTATTCAACCGGACTATTTCATTGATAAAACTATCCCCGATTATCAATGGATTGACTTTGTGAATGATGTACTCAATGAAAAATAAACTATACAAGCTGTTTCAAATAGAAACAGCTTTTTTTATGCTTTTAATCTTTCCTATATCATTTTTTATCAATAGAAATGGACTGCTATCCTGAGCATAGTGGAAGGAAGTCCATTTAATAAAAAGAAATATCATCATCGGCTTTAGCCAAAACCTATTATAAATAGTCACTCATACAAAATATAACCTGATATTATAGATCTCATACCACAAAAATTAAAAAATAAATAGTTTATCGTAAATTGGTTAAGTTTTTGAAGTTTATTTTCTAAACCAGTCACACCATTGAAATTAATCACATTTACCAAAAAAGGCATTTACTGTCCACAGGGAAAATTCTACATAGATCCCTGGAGACCCGTAGATATGGCCGTTATCACCCACGGTCATGCCGATCATGCCCGCTGGGGAATGAAAAAATACCTTTGTCACCATTTTACTAAGCCTATTCTACACCAGAGAATTGGAACAGATATCGAATGCCAGAGTATAGAATATGGAGAAGTGATTACCATCAATGGAGTAAGACTATCCCTTCATCCTGCCGGGCATATCATTGGTTCTGCGCAGATAAAGCTTGAATATAAAGGATATGTGACTGTTATTTCAGGAGATTATAAAGTTCAGGATGATGGACTGAGCACTCCTTTTGAGCTGGTAAGATGCAATGAATTTGTCACAGAAAGTACCTTTGGCCTGCCTATTTACAATTGGCTGGAAGTTCCTGATTTAAATAGAAAACTTCAGAACTGGGTGCTGAAAAATAAAGAAAACAATAAAACCTCTGTATTCATAGGATATTCGTTGGGAAAAGCCCAGCGTATTATGAAGGCAGTGGAAGAATTAGGGAAAATATACGTCCATTATTCCATCGGAAAACTGAATGAAGCTTTTGAAACAGTGGGAATTGATCTTCCAGAGTATACGATTGCTGATTTCAGAGAACGTCCAAAAGAAATAGAGCAGGAAATTGTCATTGTACCACCAGCTTTACTCGACAGTAATATCATCAAGAAAATTCCGGATCCGGCTACCGCAATATGTTCTGGCTGGATGCAGGTACGCGGTGCCAGAAGATGGCGGAGTGCAGATGCAGGATTTGCCATGAGTGACCATGCAGACTGGAAAGGATTATTACAGACTGTAAAAGCAACCGAAGCAGAATTGGTACACGTTACTCACGGACAGACAGAAGTATTTTCAAAATATCTGAATGAAATAGGAATTAAGGCAGACGTTGTAGAAACACTTTACGGTGAGGATGAAGAAGAATCTGAAAAAGAAACCCCAGAAAATTCGGAATCATGAGACATTTTGCAGAACTTATCAACACATTGGAAACCACCAATAAAACCAATGCTAAAATTGATGCTATCTTAGATTATCTGGAACGTGCTCCTGATGAAGATAAGGTATGGTTTATTGCCTTATTTACCGGAAAAAAGCCCAAGAGAAATGTTAATACCAATTACATGAAAGAATGGGCGCTGGAAATCACAAAACTACCATACTGGCTGTTTCAGGAATCTTATTCTTCAGTGGGCGATCTTGGAGAAACATTATCATTAATTCTTCCGCCTCCGGAGGAAAAGATAGAGCGTTCATTATCAGAATGGATGAATGATATTGTCAGTTTAAAAGGTAAAACAGACGCAGAAAAGAAAGAATTTGTACTGCAATCGTGGAATGGCCTGGATTATACTGAGTGTTTGATTTTCAATAAATTAATTGGTGGCAGCTTCCGAATCGGAGTATCGGATAAAACATTAATCAATGCTTTGACCAAATTTTCAGGGCAGGAATCCAGTGCTTTGATGCACAGTTTAATGGGTAAATGGCTGCCGGATGAAGTTTCCTTCAAAGAACTTATTGACGCAGAAAATGTAAATCCTGACAACTCAAAACCATACCCTTTCTGCCTTGCCTATCCTTTGGAAAAAGAAACTGAAGAATTGGGAGATCCTGATGAATGGCTGGTAGAATACAAATGGGACGGAATACGCGGACAAATCATCCGGAGAAACGATGAAGTGTTCATCTGGTCAAGAGGTGAAGAACTCGTAACAGAGCAATTTCCTGAAATTACAGAAGTCGTAAAAGCCATGAAAGGCAACTTTGTCATAGATGGAGAAATACTTGCGGTAAAGGATGGTAAAGCACTAAACTTTAACGAATTACAGAAAAGATTAAACAGAAAAACTTTAACTAAAAAAATGCTCTCGGAAATACCGATAGAAGTCTTCGTCTATGACTTGCTGGAAATGGAAGACAACGATCTGAGAGAGAAACCAATCTCCTCCCGAAGAGCTTTACTTGAAGAATTATTACTGAATGAAAATCCGGAACGCATCAGTATTTCCAGAAGTCTGGATTTTGAAAAATGGGAAGAATTAAATGCTCTTCGTGAAAATTCGAGAGACATAAACAGCGAAGGATTGATGTTAAAACAAAAAAACTCACCTTATCATTCAGGACGAAAAAAAGGCGACTGGTGGAAGTGGAAAATCAATCCGTTTACCATTGATGCAGTTCTTATTTATGCCCAAAAAGGCAGCGGAAGACGAAGTGCCTACTACACCGATTATAGTTTTGCCGTGAAAAACGGAGATACTTTGGTGACCATTGCCAAAGCCTACTCAGGATTAACGGATAAAGAAATCATGGAAGTAAGCCGGTTTGTGACTAAAAATGCCATTGAGAAATTTGGACCTGTAAGAACCGTAAAAGCAGAACTGGTCTTTGAAATTGCTTTTGAAGGAATTGGGTTCAGTAACCGTCATAAAAGTGGTGTAGCCCTACGATTTCCGAGAATTGCAAGATGGCGGAAAGACAAAACCGTAGACGAAATTGATGATTTGGAAGAGATTAAAAAATTAATACAGTAATATTTTAACGCAAAGACACAAGGGTTTTTAATTTATCAATAATATTTTTTGTTCGCAAAGACACTCCGTTCAGCTATGTCGAGATACTGACTTTGTTAAGTGAAACGCCCTTGCGATCAAAAAAAATACAACGTTATCATATAAACTCTTAACGTCTTTTGCGTTAAAAATTTAAATCAAATATAAATTGGCAGCTTTTGAACATACCAACGGATTGAAGATCATTCAGCAATGGATGACCGATAAAGGTATTGCCCCTTTCAAATTTCAGCTGGAAACCTGGAAAAAATTTGGAAATGGTTACAGCGGAATGGTTGTAGCTCCTACTGGCTTTGGCAAGACTTTTTCTGTTTTCTTAGCCTTAATTTTAGATTTTCTGAATCATCCTGAGCAATATAAAAAAGGACTGAAAATGATCTGGATAACTCCTCTTCGTTCCCTCTCTAAAGATATTGCGAAAGCCATGCAGGAAGCTATTGATGAAATTGGACTCGATTGGACTGTAGGCGTAAGAAACGGAGATACTGATCCCAAAGTAAGACAGCAGCAGATAAAAAAAATGCCTGAAATTCTTGTTGTAACTCCTGAAAGTCTTCATTTGCTTCTGGCTCAGAAAAATAATGAAACTTTTTTCAGAGACATGAAATGTGTAGCTGTGGATGAATGGCATGAATTATTGGGTTCAAAGCGTGGTGTCATGGTAGAACTCGGAATTTCGCAACTTAAAAAATATGTTCCGAAAATTAAGATCTGGGGAATCACAGCTACTATCGGAAATCTGGATGAAGCTATGGAAGTACTTATTCCATATGATATTAAAAAGACAAAAATTACAGCCAAGGAACAAAAGAAAATAGATATTCTCCCCGTTTTTCCGGATGAAATTGAGATATTGCCCTGGGCAGGACATCTTGGAAACAAACTTGCAGATAAAGTGGTTCCTATTATTCTGGAATCAAAATCTACCATTGTATTCACCAATACCAGAAGTCAGAGTGAAATGTGGTACCAGCTTTTGCTCGATGCTTATCCTGATTTTGCAGGTCAGATAGCCATCCATCACAGTTCTATTGATGCTCATTTAAGAATCTGGATTGAAGAAAATTTAAGTTCAGGAAAATTAAAAGCCGTTGTTTCCACATCCTCTCTTGATCTTGGAATTGATTTTAAACCTGTTGACACCGTCATTCAGGTTGGATCCGCCAAAGGAGTTGCACGCTTTCTGCAAAGAGCCGGACGCAGCGGCCACTCTCCTTTTGAAACATCCAGAATTTATTGTGTTCCAACCCATTCTCTGGAACTGATTGAAGTTTCAGCTTTAAAAGAAGCCGTAAAACAGAATGTGGTAGAGCCCAGAGAGCCACAGGTATTGTGTTTCGATGTGCTGGTTCAGTTTATGATGACATTAGCTGTTGGAAACGGCTTTTATCCTGATGAATTATACGAAAGAATTAAAAAAGTATATGCATTTCAGGAAATACTGGATGAAGAATGGAAAAGCATCCTGGAATTTCTTACCATTGGCGGCAGTGTTTTAAAAAACTATGAAGAGTTTCATAAAATCGTCATTATGGAAGATGGCCTTTATAAAGTAACTTCAAGAAAAATAGCGATGCTTCACCGGATGAATATGGGCGTGATTGTAAGTGATGCGATGCTAAAAGTGAAATTTATATCCGGAGGTTATATCGGAATGATTGAAGAATATTTTATTTCAAAACTGAAAAAAGAAGAGAAATTTATTCTGGCCGGCCGTACTCTGGAAGTGGCTATGATCAAAGATATGACAGTGTATGTAAGAGCAGCTAAAGGAAGAGCTTTAGTTCCGAGTTATCTTGGCGGAAGGCTTCCTTTGAGTTCCAATCTGGGACATTTTTTAAGGGAAAAACTTTCACATGCTTTAAATCCGAAAGCTTCAGAAAAAGAATTGAAATTTCTGCATCCTCTTCTGATCAATCAGGAAAAAAATTCCCATATTCCCAAAGAAGATGAATTTTTGGTTGAAATGATCAAGAACCGTGAAGGATATCATTTGTTCATGTATCCTTTCGAAGGACGTCTGGTACACGAAGTGATGGCCGCTCTGATTGCCTATCGGATCTCAAAACTGGCACCTATCTCCTTTTCCATGGCGATGAACGATTATGGATTTGAACTGTTCAGTGATAAAGAAATCCCTTTACATGAAGAGAACCTACAACAAATTTTGACCCGGGATAATCTGATGAATGACGTGATTGCTAGTATCAATTCTGCTGAAATGGCAAGGAGGAAATTCAGGGATATTGCAGTGATTTCAGGAATGGTGATTCAGAATTATGCAGGCCAGCAACGCTCCAATAAATCTTTACAAAGCTCTGCCGGACTCATCTTTAAAGTCTTAGAAGATCATGATCCCAATCATTTTTTAATAAAACAGGCATATACAGAAGTCTTCAATATGCAGCTTCAGGAACAACGATTGGTAGAAGCTTTTAAAAGGATTGAAAAATCTGAAATTATCTTAAAACATTCCCGTTCCTTTACTCCGCTCAGCTTCCCGATTAAAGTTGACAGCTTAAGGCAGACCCTTTCAAGTGAAGGACTGGATGCAAGGATTAAAAGAATGCTGAAGCTGTCTAATATAAGTGATCTTTGATGATCAATTTATGTATTTTTCTCCTATAAAATCAGACTTGATGCCTGTTAATTTAATCTTATTCTTAGCCTAATATTCTAAGTTAAATTTCTTGATAATTGTAAATAATCATCGTAACTTAGAGTATATCTTCTTAGAAGTTTAAATAAAATTTAAAATGGAAAAATTGTTCTTAGTCCGTCACGGACAGTCACTCTGGAATCTGGAAAACAGATTTACAGGGTGGAAAGATATCGATATAACTGAAGCCGGTATTGAAGAAGCAAAAAAAGCAGGTCTTGCTTTAAAAGGAGAAAAAATAGATATAGCATTTACTTCTGCATTGATCAGAGCACAGCATACCTTATCCATCATCCTGAATGAAATTGGAAATCCCAACATCCCGGTTGTTAAAGACAAAGCATTAAACGAACGTTCTTACGGAAATCTGGAAGGACTCAACAAAGCTGAAACTGCTCTGAAATATGGTGACGAACAGGTTCATACCTGGCGCAGATCATTTGATGTGGTTCCTCCAGGCGGAGAAAGCCTTAAAGACACTTACAACAGAGTGATTCCTTATTTTGAAAGCCAGATAAGACCTTTGCTGAAACAAGGTGAAAATGTATTGATCGTCGCTCACGGAAACAGCCTTCGTGCACTCATTATGTATCTGGAACATCTTTCTCCGGAAGAAATTCTGGAAAGAGAGATTGCAACAGGCTTCCCTCTGACCTATGTTTTTGATGAAAAATTTCGTGTAAGCCGCAAGGTTAGCTAAATATGATCCAAATAATTTAATTTTAAACATTCATTTTTCAATCCATCAAGTGTGTTTATAGCAACCAAAAATATTTCCATCCAAAACGAAACTTTCACTCTGACCAATCAGCGGGCAGCATTCTGGCAAAAAGAAAAAGCATTGATACTTTCCGATCTGCACATCGGGAAAACTGCTCATTTTCGTAAAAATGGGATTGCACTGGCCAATCATATTATGAAAAGTGATGTGGAAAGATTATCGGCGCTGATTGAATATTTTCAGCCTGAAAAATTCGTTGTGGTTGGAGATTTACTTCATGCCGGAGACAATTCTGATGTAGATGAATTCTGCACATGGAAAAGCCAATATCCTGATATACAGTTTTATCTGATTGAAGGAAACCATGACCGTATTTCAAAAGCTCTGGAAGAAAAATTATGCTTTAATCACAAAGCTGAATACATTGAAATGGGTAATATTACCTTTATTCACGATTTTGATTCCACCAGAGCCGGATTTCAGATTACCGGACATATTCACCCTGGAATTGTGTTGAATTCTGCAGTAAAAAATATTCGATTACCCTGCTTTGTGCTAAGCAGCAATCAATTATTATTACCTGCTTTCAGTGAATTTACAGGACTGGATACGAAAAACCTGCCTAAGAAAAGCACTTATTTTGTCTTTACAGATGCGGAGATTTATGAAATCTGATAATATTAATGCTATCTGATTTTACATGAAAAAATAGTATCATTACATAAAAAAGATATCTTGTAAGTAAGAATCCATGTCAAGGTTTAAAACCTTGACATGGATTGATGAGTAAAATAAAAATATTAATAAAATCTTAATTTTTCTTACCCAAACGGATACTGTAGATTGTAATCAATACCGTAACCAATAGGAATAATGCTCCTATCCATGGCGTACTTTCCAGACCTAAAGAAGAGGTAACAATCATTCCTCCTGCATAAGATCCGATCGCAATACCAATATTGAATGCGGCAATATTAATTCCGGAAGCAACGTCTTCAGTTCCAGGAAGTTCTTTTTCTGCAATCTGTACTACCAATAACTGAAGTCCGGGAACAGAAGCAAATGATAAAGCGCCTAAAAAGAAAAGCGTAATGATGCTTAAAACCGGACTGCTTACTGTGAAGTAAAATGCAAGCAATACCAATCCCTGTGCTGCAAACATCCATAGAAGGGCTTTCAAAGGATTTTTATTGGCAACTTTTCCTCCAATCAAGTTTCCTAAGGCAATGGCAATTCCATAAATCAAAAGAATGAAAGTGACCGTAGATTCCTGAAATCCTGTTATTTTCTGTAAAATAGGCGACAGATAAGTAAATACTACAAATGTACCACCATATCCCATCGCTGTCATTAAAAAAGCAAAAATCAGACGTCTGTTCCCAAGCACTTTAAACTGACTTTTTATAGAAGCGGTTTTTCCGTTTTTCAGATTGTTGGGAACCAATACTAGACTGGCAACCAGCCCTATGATTCCAAGGATTGAAACTCCTATGAAAGTTGCTCTCCATCCAAAATGCTGTCCTATAAATGTCCCTAGCGGAACTCCTGTTACAATCGCCAATGTAAGTCCGGCAAACATAATAGAAATCGCAGTCGCTCTTTTCTCTTCAGGAACCAGTGAAGCCGCAATGGTAGAACCTATGGAAAAGTAAACCCCGTGGGCAAATCCCGTAAGTATTCTCGCTAAAACCAAAGTTATAAAACCCGGAGCTATCGACGCCAGTCCGTTTCCAATAACAAATAAAAGCATAATGGATACCAGTAACATCTTGCGGGGAATTTTTCCCGTTAATGCTGTTAATATTGGTGCTCCGATAGCCACCCCTATTGCATAAAGACTTACCAACAGCCCTGCTGAAGGGATCGTAATTCCAAGGTCGGAAGCTACTGTAGGAAGAAGCCCAACAATCACAAATTCTGTAGTTCCTATTCCGAAGGCACTGATCGTTAGTGCCCAAAGTGCTGCAGGAAGACCTTTTTTAGCAGTCTGTGCTGCAGTTTTGATCTGTATTTCTTTTTGAAAATTCATTGTCTTGTATTTTGTTGATATTGACAAGGCAAATTTCTGACGAATAATTGTATTATAAAAATTATTTAAATTGTATCAAAGTATCAGAATAATGATATATTTTATTTTACATTTAAAATGTGTTCCTTTGTACAATAATCATCAGTTTTAATGAAAAAATCAGAAGCAACCCGCCTTACTATTCTCCAGAAAGCGTTCGAATTGATCTATGTGAAAGGTTTTCAGACCACAAGCATTGATGAAATTATTGCAACGACTCAGGTGACGAAAGGTGCTTTTTATTATCATTTTAAAACCAAAGATGAAATGGGATTGGCTATTATTACAGATCTGATGAAACCCAACTTCAGAAAAACTTTCATTCATTCTCTTCAAAGCAGTCAGAATCCTTTAGACAGTATTTATAACATCATGTACTATCTCCTGATCGAAAATGACTTTTTAAAAGTTGAATATGGCTGCCCTACTTCTAATTTTGTACAGCAAATGGCACCTTGGCATCATGCTTTCACACAGGCATTGCATGAACTTTCAAAAGAATGGGAACAGGCTCTTGCAGAAAGTATTGAAAAGGGTAAAGAAGCCGGACTCATCAAAAAAGAAGTGAATGCAGAAGAAGTGAGTGTTTTTGTCATTTCAGGGTATTGGGGAGTAAGAAATCTGGGTAAATTAGAAAACTCAAAAGAAGTATATCTTATTTATTTAAAAGGACTTAAGTCTTATTTTAACACGCTTCAATAATTTTTTTCTCAAAAAACATACCAATTAGTATGTTTTTATTTTATCTTTGCTCCATTGAAAAAAATAAACAATGTATCAAACCCTTACATTTTTACATTCTCTCACACGATGGCTGGTTCTAATAAGCTTGATTTATTCAATTTACCGCTCTTTCAAAGGTTATTTTTCAAACAGAAAATTTAGAAGAACAGATAACGCTGTAAGACACTGGACAGCAACTATAGCCCATATCCAACTGATCATAGGAATGATTTTCTATTTTAAAAGCCCGGTGATCCAATACTTCTGGAAAAACTTTACCCAAGCTAAAGAATCTTTTGAACATGTATTTTTCGGTTTGATTCATATTTCACTGATGATTACAGCGATAGTTATCATCACAATTGGCTCTGCTATAGCCAAAAGAAAATCTTCGGATAAAGAAAAATTCAAGACGATGGGTATCTGGTTTTCTATTGCATTGATTATTATTTTCATTGCTATTCCGTGGCCTTTCTCACCATTTGCAAACAGACCATATTTCAGATAATTATGATAGATTTATTTAAAACCAAGATCGGCCGGCTGAGAATTCTGGCTATTTTAGAAGGAATTTCGTTACTGACGCTGGTACTTATTGCTGTACCAATGAAATATTGGATGGGTAATCCTTTATTGGTAAGACTTATTGGTCCCGTTCACGGAACAGTATTCCTGCTTTTCCTGTTCAATACATTGAGCGTTGGCGTGGAACAGAATTGGAAATTTAAAGACACGACATGGAAAGTAATTCTTGCCTGCTTTATTCCTTTTGGGACTTTTTATATTGATAAAAAAATCCTGAGCAAATTATGAAAAATCTTCTTCTATTCTGTGGAATAGCCCTTACGCTGTATGTCGTTTACCGAATTTACCGATTCCAGACCTTAGATAATGGCTTGCCGGAACTGCTCAAAAAAGGAGCTGTTATTCTTGACGTAAGAACCGAAAAGGAATATGAAACGGGACATATTGAAGGTTCTGTCAATATTTCTTTAGGAACAATCAGAGAGCGGTATGTAGAATTAGATCAGGAGAAAACATACATCACAGTATGCTCCCACGGACTCCGAAGCGTGAAAGCAGAAAATATTCTCAAAGAAAGAGGCTTCAAACATATCTATAACGGAGGTGCGTGGACAGACCTGCAGAAAACAATCCAACCATAAAAAGAAAGAATGAGTCTCTTCTGCATGGCCTTTACAGAAGAGATTCTATTTTTTAAACTGTTTTATCGTCAAGCCATACTACTTTCTGTTCTGATGAATGTTCCTGCCCAATAATATCCCTGTATAATTCAGGTCTTCGGGCTTTAATATAGCGATACCCTCCTGCCTGAGTAAGCTTTTGAGGAGTAAGGACAGCCGATTCAAAACTGTCTTCCCAAGAACGGCATTCTGCAATCACATCTCCAAAAGGATCAATAATCATAGAACATCCGTTTTTCAACTGGTCATCATCCATACCCACAGGGTTTGAAAATACAATATAAGCTCCATTATCATAAGCTCTGGACGGAAGCCACTTCATCAGCCAGTCTCTGCCTTTCATTCCTTCAAATTCCAGGCGTAAAGATGTAGGATCTGCTACCCTATTTTCCCAAAGTAGAGGATCCACAAAGCCTGCTCCAGGTCTTGTAGAAGCAGTGCACATGGTAACATGAGGCATGAAAATAATTTCCGCACCCAAAAGTCTTGTAGCTCTGACATTTTCAATGATATTGTTATCATAACAAATAAGAATTCCGCATTTCCAGCCCATAATATCAAATACACAATATTCATTGCCAGGGGTAAGGTTCGGATTAATAAAAGGATGTAATTTTCTGTATTTCGCCTTGAGTCCGGTTTTATCAACACATACATAAGCTTTGAAGAGGTTATCTTGTTCATCTTTTTCAAACAGACCAGCTAAGATGGTGATATTATGTTTCGTGGCAATCTCCTGTAATTTTTGAATGCTATCCCCTTCCGGAATACGCTCAGCAATATCAATAAGCTGTTCTCTGGAAAGTTTTCGGGCAAAAGTGTACCCTGTAATGGAACATTCATGAAAAGCAATCACATGGGACCCTTTGGATGCTGCCTCACAGGCTAATTTTTCGATAACGGATAGATTATAAGCTTTATCTCCGCTTCTGTTTTCAAATTGTGCAGTTGAAATTTTAATATTCATTGATTTTTTTAAGCAAAACTAGCCAGTATCATACCTGAAAAATTGTATAAAACCGACATTTCTGTTTTACAGCTCAATGAAATTAACAGCCATTTTATTTTCTGTATTCAGATATTGTTTGGGAGTAAGCCCGATATTATTTTTAAATTCTCTAATCAGATGAGACTGGTCAGAATATCCGGCTTCATAGGAAAGTGTCGTCATATTTTTATCATCAATCTCATGATTCATAAGACTTAAAAAGTAATGAAGACGGATAATATTTCCATATTTTTTGGGAGATATTCCCATATGATATTCAAACTTTCGCTCTAAATGACGCTCCGAATACCCTGTAAAATGCTGCAAATCTTTGGAGGATACTGAACCTTTGCTTTGAAGCAGATATTGTTGTGTAGCTGTTATTAAATGATGATCTGCACTCTTTCTTTCTGATAAAAAATGGGTGAAAAAGAGATTTAAGTCATTGATAATATGTAAAGGATTCTCTTTATTAAACAATTTCTCCTGGAATACTTCCATTTTATTCTTCATCACATCTTCTACAGAAACAATCTGATTCCGAACGTCTTTAGCGGAAGTTTTTAAAAGAATATTCAAAAAATAAGGTTGAAATACAACCGCAATCAGGGAAAACCTGCATTTTGAAGAGAAATCTTTGTAACCGTTTAAAGTACCATAAAAAAAGGAAAGCGGCATACGATCCTCAGAAATGCCGGAATACAGTTTCATGTCTCCGGATAGTATCAATCCGGAGCTTCCATCAGTAAAGAGTCTTAAATTCCTCATATTCTCTCCGGAATTTTCCAAAAAGATATAATGCCTTATAAAAGGAGCCAGATGTTTAGGAGGCGAAATCTGCATCCATCAAATTTACGTAAAACTTATTGGTAGAAAAAGGTAAGATCTAAAATCAAATATTTAAATTTTATCGAAGATAAAATCTTTACGCCCTAAAAAAGCATCAACCTTATTAGACCTTTAGCTTCTTTGCGTTTTTCAAAAAGAATATTTTAAATAAATCACCCCAAGGTACCACACTTTATTACCTTTTGGTCAGGTATTTGAATGTTTTAATGTATACCAATCACTTAAAATATAATAATATGTCAACACAAAATCTTACCCATCTGGAAGCGATCAAAAAGATCAAAGAACTGTCAGAAAAAGCCCGAATATGTATGTTCTGTACAGAATTGGAAACAACTCCTATTAATTCAAGGCCAATGACATTACAGGAAACGGACGATAGCGGAAACCTCTGGTTTATTAGCAGTGGAACCAGCAACAAGAATTTCGAAATAAAAGAAGACCGTAGAGTACAGCTGTTTTTCATGAACAACAGTGATTCTCAATATCTTTCAATTTATGGAACAGCTTCTGTTTATAAAGATAAAGCAACCATAGAAGAAAAATGGTCTCCTTTGGCTAAAGCATGGTTTGATGGAAAAGATGATCCCAATGTTACTATTATCCGTGTAGAACCAAAAGAAACTTATTATTGGGATACTAAAGCGGGAAAACTGGTCAGTCTTTTTAGTTTTGTAGCTTCCGCAATCACAGGAAATAAAACCGATAATTCTGACGGTGTAGAAGGAAATGCAATAATTTAGAGACACTGAATAGGCAAAAAATCATCTCGTAGATTTTGTAAAATAAGCAGATCTACCCCTAATAATCTACGAGATATAAATTTGCAGCATTTAATTTTATCGGAGATAAAATCTTTGCGTCCTACAACACCACGCGTATATTACCTCTGCGCCTTCCCGTTTTAAATAATAAAAACGGCTCAAGAATTTGAGCCGTTTATACAAGATTAATGTGATAATCTAACCTTTCACATCCTCCATAGACGCTCCAAAATTAATATGAAGAACATTCCCGTTAGGAGTTACTAACGCAGGTACAGATTTTACACCTGCCTTTTCAGCGTCTTCAATTTTGTTTCTGTCATTACCCAAATGGATAATTTCAACGTTTTCTAAACCTATAAGGTTAACGATATCATGTTCTGTGCTAATGCATACAGGGCATCCTGCATGATAAAAAATGGACTTTTTCATACGATTGTACTAATTAATAAGGGTTTTAATAATATTTTTTAATTCTTCAGTTTCTTTTTCGTGTAAAGGTTTTAAAGGACTTCTTAAATTCCCGCCATCTTCACCCAGAATATTCAGACCGGATTTCACTGCTCTTGGTAATCCTTTGTTCACAATAAATTTTAAAAGATCAAACTGTTGATAGAAAATCTTTTTCGCTTTTTCAAGATCACCTTCTTCAACGGCATTGTAAAGACTGATATTCAGTTCAGGAATAAGGTTGGGTGCTGCTGTACACCATCCTCTTGCTCCCGCAGAAAATGCAGCAAGTGCCAAAGGATTTGAACCGTTATAGAAAGCCACTTCCTCTCCCAATTCTCTTCTCAGATAATGCATTCTCTGAATATCTCCCGTACTTTCTTTGATCATCGTTACATTAGGAATTTCAAGCAGCCTCTTCAGCAAAGCCGGAGACATATCTACTCCACTTGTTGCCGGATTATTGTATGCCATAATCGGAATGGAAATTTTATTGGCTACAGCATCATAATGTGTTACAATTTCATCATCAGTAAGCTTCCAGTAGCTCATCGGAATGATCATAACGGCATCAGCTCCTGCTTTTTCAGCAAACTGGGCATGATGAATGGTTTTCTCTGTTGTAAGATTCGAAACCCCTACAAGCGTTGGAATTCTGCCTTTTACCTGTTGTAAAGTGGCTTCTGTAACAGCTTCTTTTTCTTCATCAGACAGATAAGGCATTACACCAGTACTCCCTAATGGAGCAATACCATGGCTTCCGGAAATGATCAGTCTTTCTACCAAATGTTTGAAAAGAGGAATATCTACTTTTTCATTTTCATCAAAAGGGGTTATGGGATAGGCAATAATCCCTCTGAATGGTACATTTTTCATATGTTGTTTGTTTAAAAGATTATTTTTAAACCATTAAGAGCTTTTAAGTTGTTAAGAATAGTAAGGGTACCTTCGCTTTAAAAAAATCATATCCGATATCAATCCAATTAAAAACTATTCGCCTTAATGGTTTAAACTTTTGATACTAAAGGTCTCTTCCTTCTTCTTCTCTCAAAGCAACTCCTAAATTCTGCAATTGAGGGGCATTTTCGCAGGCAATATATTTGGCGGGTTCCGTATCGCTTAGATTCTGATGTTTGTGCCAGGCCCAGGAAGGAATATATACAGCATCTCCTGCTTCCCAGTATACTCTTTCATCTTCTACTTCTGTCCAGCCTTTTCCTTCAATGACAAATAATACAGTCTCATACGTATGGCGGTGTCTGTTGGTTTGCTGTCCCGGAGTTAATCCTCCAATCGTCATGCTCACATTCTTACTCGGAAGATCTACAAAGAAAACCGGATGCTTTCTTTCTGTTGAAAATTGATTGTGCTCTCCTGCATTTTCTACATTTTTGTGAATCAAATGGCTTGGTTTTACATACTTCGGTCTTGCGAAAGTTTCGTGGAAGTCTTTAGAACTGAATTGTTTCTTATCCATGATTTTAAAATTATTATGGTTTTGTGCTTTATTGCATGACAAAATTATCCTATATTTGGACTGTTTAAATGATTCAGTTTTTATATAAATAGATAGTCCAGATGTTGCGCCCTTGGAAATTGGAATTAGAAATTGATAAAAAGCTTGATAAAGCAGTTTATCTACAGATTGCGGATACTATTATCACAGATATTCGCTCAGGAAGGTTAAAAGCCGGAGATGCACTTCCCGGAAGCCGAAACCTTGCCCAAACGTTAAAAATCAACAGAAATACCGTTGTCGAAGCATATCAGGTACTGATGAATGAAGAATGGGTAATTTCCAGAGAACGAAAAGGTATTTTTGTGTCTGAAAGGCTTCCTGTTTTGCATGAAAAAAATGCAGATGCACTCCATGATTCCCACCACCAGCAGGTAATGCCTAACGGAATATTAATCAATTTCGATGATGGCCACCCCGACAGTAAAATTGCACCTGTAACAGAGCTGGCAAGAGCTTACAGGCAAATATTCAGCATCAAAGCAAAATGGCAGATGATGGGTTATGGAGATGAACATGGCGATATAGAATTCAGAAAAATGATCTCTCAAATGCTTAATCATCAGCGTGGAATGCATATTCATGAAAATGAAATTTCTATTACCCGAGGCAGCCAGATGGGGATGTTTCTGACTGCTCAGAGTCTTTTAAGTTCCGGAGACTGTATTATTGTGGAAGATCCCGGATATCAACCTGCCTGGCAAGCCTTTCAATATGCAGGAGCACAGCTTTTGCCCGTGCCTTTAGATCAGGAAGGAATCAGTATTGAAGCTGTTGAAAAACTTTTAAAAGAACATCAGAATATAAAAGCAATATACATTACTCCTCACAGGCAATACCCTACTACAGTTACGTTGAGCTTATCAAGAAGATTAAGACTGATTGAGTTGTCAAACCAGTACGATATGACCATTATTGAGGATGATTATGATAACGAGTTTCATTTTGGTTATCGTCCTATCTTACCAGTTTCAAGCTTTCCTGAACTTCACAATTATGTATATATTGGAACATTGAGTAAGGTGGTAGCACCCGCTTTAAGGATTGGTTATCTGGCCACTAAAAACCAGGAGCTGTTGAAAAGAATTGGTGATCTGAGAAAGATTATTGATGTACATGGAGATGTGATTATGGAACAGGCAGTTCTTCAGCTAATTAAAGAAGGGGCTGTAAAAAAGCATATCCGAAAAGCAACCGTTCATTATAAAAACAAAAGAGATTTCGTGTTTGAATTGTTGAAA
This sequence comes from Chryseobacterium sp. MYb7, assembly GCF_002979455.1. GTDB lineage: Bacteria > Bacteroidota > Bacteroidia > Flavobacteriales > Weeksellaceae > Chryseobacterium. The sequence goes on along the minus strand of NZ_PCOU01000009.1, from coordinate 125,846 downwards.
AAATACATGAAAGACATCGCAGATTTTACACTGCCTGAAGGTGGTCTTGCTTTTTGGATTGTTCCAAAAGTACAATTGGATTGGGACTTGGTAATGGCTTTGTTATTAGAAAAAAATATTAAAATTATTCATCCGAAACAATACAGCCAAAATCAGGTAAATGGATTCAGATTGAGCTATGGAGCCCTATCTGAGGAACAGCTGGAACAAAGTATTCCATTGATTGCTGATATTTTTTCTAAATTTTTCTAATCTTTTTTGAATTATAAATGTCTCAGATTTACATAGGTATTGAGTTAAAACCTTAAGTATATTTGAGACATTCATATCTTAATTAAAAAAAAAATTGAAGTTTACTCTACTTCAAAAACCGCCTGAATTTCTACTGAAGAGCCCACCGGAATAGAAGATGCTCCCAAAGTAGCTCTGGCATGTTTTCCTTTTTCTCCGAAGACTTCAACAGCAAGATCAGAAGCCACGTTCATCAGATCTGCATGTTTTGTATAATCATCTTTGGTATTGAAGATTCCCGTAAGCTGAACACATTGTTTTACTTTGCTTAAATCTCCTCCTACAGCCTCATTCAACACAGAAATAACGTTCAGCATGGTTACTTTTGTGGCGTCTTTTACCTGCTGTTCATTCACATCAACACCCAATTTTCCCGGATTGAAAATTTTACCATCTTTCAAAGCCACCTGATTGATAAAAACCAGATTTCCGGAACGGACAAACGGCTGATAATTTCCCGCAGGCTTTGGAACCTGTGGAAGCGTAATATTTTTCTGTTTTAATATTTCATTGAAATTCTGATGATTTTCAGCAACAACTGCCGTTTTTTTCGGTCGCGTGTCTTTTAATGCTAAGGCTACATTGGCGAAATTTCTTCCCTGCAGCTCAGCAATATTTCGTTCACCTTTCGTAGGTCTTTCCACATCTTTTAAAGAAGCCATACTGGTAACTCCTAAAACAGTATTTCCTTGTGGAATAGCTTTGTTCAGTTCTTCTGTTCCACGAATCCCATTAGAAACCAGCACCATTCCGTGAACCGCAAGACTATTCCAGAAGGCCTGAAGAGCGAGCTCCTTTCCTGCACCGCTTCCTGCAGACATAAAAACGGTAGCTGGGACTCCTTCCAAAGCGTGATTGGTCCATAACTGAACCGTTTTGGATAAAAATTCGCTCATTCCAGTACTGATATTTCCGAAATAAATGGGTGAACCAAAAGCAATTCCGTCATAATTTGTAAGTTCATCTACTGTTGCTACAGGAAGGCTTTTCAGGATTGGATTTTGTGATGCTTTGACTAATTTTATATAGGGAACTGCATTATTTTCACTTTCAATTCCTTTGGCTATTTCTTTAGCCAGTTCGTAAGTTCCTCTATTGTCTGAATGGATAAGAACTAATATTTTAGCTTTATTTTGTGCCATGATGTTGGTGGTATTAGATAATAAAATTAAAACAAAAAAAAGACATAGTTTTTTCATTCTGAATAAAATATAGATTATAATTTATAGTAATAATGTAATGATTACATTAATAATACAAAATTACTAATGGCGTTTTTATTAAATTTGCCAAAATATACATACAAAACGACAGCATGAAATGTGGATTGATTGAAAAAACGGAAAGCCAGTTTGTAGATTCTATCGAAAAAGAAGCTTACGTGTGGTGTGAAAAGAACTGGAAACATGATGACTACGAGCACAGACACAACCGGGCTCAGCTTACTTTTGTGGAAGAAGGCTATCAGTATTTTCACATCGACAGGAAAATTTATCTTGTTCCACAGCATCATGTGATTTGGATTCCCTCAGGAAAAGCCCACAAGATCACTTCTGAAGCACAAACAGTGAATCTGATGGTATTTCTTTTTAAATCTGTTTTTGAAGACGAATTTTATCAGAATGTTCAGATATTTGCCGTTCCGCCCGTATTAAAGGAAATGCTTTTATATGCTTCAAAATGGAACCAGTCTCTGGACGAAAATGAAGAACAGGATATCTTCTTTAAAGCTATTTTAAAAAGTCTTCCCAATTTCTGTAAAGAAAGCAGCGGTCTTGAAATTCCGGTACCTACGGATACCAGGCTCATTCCTGTGTGCAATGATATCAATTCAAATTTTAAATATAATCTGGATATTGATTCTTTAGCCGAAAAAGCACAAATGTCTGTGAGAAGCCTTCAGAGAATTTTCAAAAATGAAACAGGAATTACCCTACAAAAGTATCTGCAGCTGACGAGAATTCTAAAAAGTATTGAACTGATCGATACTAAACAATATACTCTGAGCGAAGTAGCCTATAAAGTAGGATATCAAAGTCTTTCAGCATTCACATCATCTTATTTTGCAATCATGCAGACCAAGCCGAAAGTGAATAAAAATTAAGTTTTCAGCTTATTTTAGAATTAGAACCCTGTTAAGTTCGCTTTTAAAGCATCCCAGAATAAATTCTGTATAATATAACTGGGCATTTAAAGCCTGGGTTTTAGGATGAAGTTCCAGCTTTTTGGTAAGAATAATTTCGCCTTTGTAAGCAAACGAAAAATAAGCAAAAACCTTATATCCTGAATTGATAACCGGGGTACAATAACCGGTTGTAGAAATAGACCAATCCGACTCAAAAAGCTTTGCCACATTGAGTGCCATCGCCTGAGAAACAGCTTCTGAAGCGCCATCATGTTCATCAGGTCCAGGTCTGCTTACTTTAAGGAGCTTTACTTTTTCCGGCAATGTATACGTTGTTATTCCGCCTTTGTAGAATAAAGGGGCGTCTGACATCTGAGAAAAAGCGAGCTGTAAACATCCGGAAGTAACACTTTCAGCAATGGAAACAGATTCATCAGCTGCCACCAGAAACTGGCTTATATAATTTAGAAGACTTTGTTGGAATTTCATATGGGTATATTTTGAGAGGTTTCTAAAGAATAAGAGATCAAAAAAGCTGCTGAACAGACCAATGCAGCAGCTTTCATGATTAATATTCTGAGTGGTGTGAAAGGTATTATTTTGTCATTAATCCTCTAGCTCAACATCTGAATTAGCACTATCGGTAAGCTTTAAATCTTCATTCTCCGTATTATAAATATTCTTAATAGCGCTTACAAAAAATGAGTGAAGCTGAGTATTTTTTATTTCATTTTCCTTGATTACTCCATTATCTTCTGTGGAGATTATATTGTTGGGTTCTGTGGTTTTATCGGCCATAACATAAATGTATAATATTGTTTATTACAGGCCGCAACTGGCATTTAACAGCAATTTCAAAAATGAATATTTTTATACTCATTTTATGTTAAGATCTTAAGAATGGTATTGAAAATTGTTACTTCAAATGTACATAAGAATAACTCACTTTTTTATGATCTGAGTCATGAAAATCAAAATTAATATAAGATTTTGCGGTCTTTTAAACTGAGCATACCTTCCTTTTCCATTTTCTTCAAAGTTCTGATCACCGTTTCTACCCGCAAACCTACAAGATTGGCAATCTGCTGTCTTGTAAATGCAATATGAAAACACTGATGGCATTCTTCATCATGATAACTCTTTAGATAATCTAATAAAGCTCTCAATCTTTGCACAGGGTTTTGAGAAGCCATACTCTGCATCATTTTCAGTTTATAAAAAACTTCCTGAGAAAGGCAGGCATTCATTTCCAGAGAAAGATCTGGATTCTGGCTGAGCATTTCAAAGAAATTGTTTTTGGGGAGTCTTATAATTCGGGTCTCCTCAAGACACACTGCATTGATCGGGTAATCCTGATTGAGAAAAAGCATGGCTTCTCCAAAACTCTGTTTTTTACCCAAGATATTATGAATAAACTCCTTCCCGTCCTCATTATAATTATTAAGCTTTACTTTCCCTTCACCGATCTGAAAATAATAAAGCGCATGATCTTCTTCTTTAAAAACAATTTCACGTTTCTTATAATTTCTTTCTTCTGCCCCAAATGCATACAGAAGATTTTCAGCAATATTCATACAGCTTATAGTTTTCATAGCTTTACTCGATTTTAAGTAAAGAAAAACGCAAATAATATACCTAAAATGATTTTTTAGTATAAAATTTTACGGTTTTCAATCCTTAATATCTTGTCCCTTTCCATATGTTTGATGGTTCTTATAGCAGTTTCTACACAAAGACCTGTAAGACTTGCCATCTGCTGTCTCGTTAATGGGATCAAAAAGGAATAAGGACTTAAATCCTTTTGAAAGCTTTTAAGATAATCCATCAAACCTCTGAGTCGTATAGAAGGATTCTGTGAGGATAAACTCTGCATCATAATGAATTTATAATAAAGCCGCTGCGAAAGAAAACTGCTTACTTCCAGCCATAATTCCGGAGACTCCTGCAGCAGATTGAAAAAAATGGATTTATGAAGCCTTAAAACAGTACATTCTGTAATAGCTTCTGCGTTCATAGGATAAGGTTTTTCTATAAAAAGAATAGATTCTCCACAGCTTTCCCCCTTGAATAAAATGTTTTGAATAAACTCTTTCCCCTCCTCATTATAATTATTGAGTTTAACCTCTCCTTTAATAATCTGGTAGTAATAAGTAGGAATATCCCCTTCACAGAATATTGTTTCTGTAGGGGTATAGTGTCTCGTTTCTGCTCCCGCTGAAATCAAAATGTTCTCGTCGATAACCATAATAGCTCTTTTTGGAATTGTTTTCTTCTTCCTATCCTCTGAATCTTAGTAAAAATGGTATTGGTAATCGATTTTAGTATGCATGCAAAAATTGAACCTTAATAAATAACAAAAACGTTAAACAATGTTAAAATAATTATTAATTTCAATATCTTTTAACTATATCAATTGAAATTAATCAACAAATTAACTTTATAGTCAATTTATTACAATTAAAAAAAACTAAATCTATCGCAAGATTTTGATTATTAAAGATAAAAGCCCCATTTCTTAATGAAACGGAGCTTTTTATGCAGCTCAAAAGGTTTTTGAGTTGCTGTTATAACTGTATCTTGATTATTTTGCAAACTTTTTAGTTCCTGCAACACACAGGATCACTCCTACTGTCACACCCAACATTCCTATACTAACCTGCTCATGAAGAAGCAGCGCAGCTAATGCCAAGCCAAAGAAAGGCTGAAGCAGCTGAAGCTGTCCTACAGTAGCAATACCACCCTGCGCCAATCCTTTATACCAAAAGATAAAGCCAATAAACATACTGAATAGGGAAATATAAGCCAGTCCAAACCACCCTTGAAAACTGACATTTTGAATGTCACTAGGAAAATAAATAAAAAATAAAGGAATCATAATAGGCAATGCCAGTACCAGAGCCCATGAAATCACCTGCCAGCCTCCTAATGTTTTAGATAATTTGGCACCTTCAGCATAGCCCATACCGCATAAAATAACAGCAAGCAGCATCAGAACATCACCTATGGGAGATGCAGATATTCCTTGCGAAACAGCATATCCAATCACTAAAATACTTCCTACAATCGAAAACAGCCAAAATACAGGATGAGGTCTTTCACCACCTCGTAATACCCCGAATACAGCAGTTGCCAAAGGAAGCATTCCAAGAAATACAATAGAATGAGCCGAAGTAAGATATTGAAGAGCTAATGCGGATAGTAGTGGGAAACCTATCACACAGCCAAGGGAAACCAAAATCAATGGTATCAAATCTTTTTTGACAGGACGTTTTTCTTTACCCAGCCATAATACGATAAGAGCCAAGATCCCGGCAACTGCCGCACGAACTATCGTTACAAAAGTGGGACTCATTTCCATTACTGCTAATTTTGTTGCCGGTAATCCACCGCTAAATAGTACTACTCCTATAAAACCATTGATCCATCCGTTTATATTTTCATCTTTTGATAGTTGTTTTGTCATCATTTTATTCAAGCTTTTAATTAATTGTTCAAAATTAGAAAGGATAATTATATAAACACAGTATCAGTTTTGTATATTTGCATGAGCACAGTTTAAAAATATGAATAAAGAATTTTTATATACAGAAATTGCAGACGGAATCGCAGGACAGATTAGAAATGGCATTTTAAAGGCTGGAGACAAGCTTCCTTCAGTCAGGATGCTATGTAATGAACATCAGGTGAGCATGAATACAGCCAAACGTGTTTTCCTGGAACTGGAATCACAGTCTTTGGTAGAATCAAAACCGCAATCCGGCTATTTTGTAAGTCAGTTGCTGTCTGCAAAGCTTCCTTTGCCGGAGATAAGCCGTCCGTCATTGATCGCTAATAATGATGAACCTGATGAACTGATCAGTAAAGTATATGAAAATATGGGTAAAAAGGATCTTACTTTTTTCTCTATCGGGATTCCGTCTGGAGATCTCCTGCCTCAGGCTAAACTCAAGAAAGAAATTGTAAATGCCATCCGGGAATTAAAAGAAGGTGGTACAGAATATGAAGAACTTCAGGGAAATCTGAAGCTCAGAAGAATGATTGCCATACGGTCTCTGCAATGGGGAGGAAACCTGAGTGAAAACGATCTGATTACCACCAATGGCGGGATGAATGCTCTGTCTTTCTGCCTAATGGCTTTAGGAAAACCCGGAGATACCATTGCCATTGAAAGTCCTTGCTATCCCGGGATTCTGCAACTCGCCAACGGATTAGGCTTAAAAGTACTGGAACTTCCCACCCATCCTACCACAGGAATTGAAATTGAAGCTTTAAAAAGAGTAATCCCAAAAATAGATATCTGCCTACTCATTCCCAACTTCAATTCACCCTTGGGAAGCTGTATGCCTGATGAAAATAAAAAGGAAATTGTAAAAATACTTTCTGAAAATAATATTCCGCTGATAGAGGATGATGTCTATGGAGACCTTTATTTTGGTTCCAGCCGTCCAAAATGCTGCAAATCTTATGACAAAGACGGAAGTGTTCTCTATTGCAGTTCTATTTCAAAGACACTGGCTCCTGGCTATCGTGTAGGCTGGATTGCACCGGGAAAATATAAAGACAAAATTCTTAAACTTAAACTTCTGCATTCCACTTCTTCTATTTCGATTGTGAATGAAGCTGTAGCTAATTTTTTGAAGTCGGGAAAATATGAAAAACACCTTCAGCAGCTTCGCAGAACATTGCAGTTCAATTATCAGAACTATGTTCAGACGATTGCTGAATCTTTTCCGGAAGGAACCAAAACCAGCCGTCCGCAGGGAGGACTTTCTTTATGGGTAGAATTTGATAAAAAAATAAGAACCACAGAATTATATGATCTCGCCATCAAACAAAATATTAGTATTGCTCCCGGAAGAATGTTTACCTTTCAGGATCAGTTTGAAAACTGCATGAGGCTTTGCATAGGCCTTCCATGGACAGAAAATACAAAAGAAAAGCTCAGACAGATTGGGCAGCTTGCCAAAAAAATTTATTTAAAGTAAGAAAGAGGGAGGCTGGAAGATGGAAGTCATTATAGTCTTAAAAAGAACCTTCGTTTATTCTTATTGATAAAGTAAGATATATCATAGTAGCTCCCGATGTTCTTTTGTGTGTTCTTTAGAACTTCAAGCTCCCATCTTCCTTCTTCCAGCCTTTCTTATTTATTATCCGGGACGAAATTTTTCCTCGCCAGTTCTTTTCTTACACGGCTCAGACTCTCAGGAGTAATTCCAAGGTAGGAAGCAATCATCCACTGTGGAACTCTCAGAAGCAAATCCGGATACATTTTAATGAATTTCATGTATCTTTCTTCTGCTGTCTCTCCCAACAAAGAATTGATCCTGTTCTGAAGACTTCTGATATGCTTCTGAAGAAGAAAATCACTTCTTTCAATACTGTTCGGGAACTGTTCAACCAATTTATTAAAGAAATCAGGGTGCAGAAACAAAACTTCTGAATCTTCCACTGCTTCTATATAATAAATGGACTTTTCATTGAAATAAAGACTGCTTCGGTCAGAAATCAGCCAGCTTTCAGGCGCAAACTGTATTATATGTTCTTTCCCGTTTTTATCAATAGAATACATCTTTATCAGACCTTTTTCTACAAAGAAAATATGTCGGCAGATTTCACCATACTGAAGAAGAAACTGATTTTTAGGAATCTTCTTTACTTCATAGTGGAGGCTGCAGGTGTTCACGTTTTGAAGCGGAACATTTAAAACTTTGGCTAAATAATTATTTATATTCTTCATGATACAATCTGGCTTAAAGAAATATCCTGGTGCGAAGCATTGTTTACAGGCTTTCCATTCTCAATTACAATCAACTGTGGACTTTCGTGTCTGATCTCAAAATCTGCCGCTATTTTATTGGAAACAGGTCTGTGAGCCAATAGATCCAAGTAGTATACATGTACTTCCTGATCTGAATTTTCAACTTCTTTTTCAAAGTTTTTCAGTACCGTCCTGCTGATGAAACAGCTTGTTGAGTGTTTAAATATAGCTATTTTATTCTGAAAAGAATCTTCTATAGCTTTTGTAAGATCTTCCTCAGACTCAATCTTTTTCCAGAACGTTTTTTGGTCAGGGGTTTCGCTTTTTCCACCGAATATTTTATCAAAAAAACTCATACATTAAATTGTTTTAGATGGTGATCAAGATGTTTGTACTCTAAAAATGTCCAGTCTTTTTCAGTCATTTTACCGAATAATCTGTGATGATCCGGCAGGCTGTTGCTTTTACAGGCTTCCCGGAATTCTTCCAGCGTTTTCAGTAGATTGGTTTTCGACCTATCAAAATCACACTCAAAATTAACGATTAGTTTTTGAAAAGTAGGCATGTTTCCGGGAATTCCATTATTGAAAATATGCATTTCTATTTTAGTAAAAATCCCTATTGCCCTAAACAGGACGTTGACACGGGGAAGTTCCAGTTTCCCCAAAGCTACCTGAAGAACTAGGTCACAGTGCTTTAGCATTTGAGACACGTTCATTTTACCCCACTTTCCGGTAGAGTTTTCAGATAATAGGGAAATTCTGTCTTTAATTTCCTGATAGTATATTGGGTTATTGAGATTTTTCCTTACCAAGCTTTTTCTATCTTCAGATTTTCAATATGAGCAAAATGATGATTACAATGCCAAACGTATAAAGCAAGGCTTTCTCTTAAATTATAATTTTTATTGTGCTCAGGATGATGGAAAGTTCTTTCAAACTGTTTATTGGTAAGGCTTTTAAGAAGTGTTACCCATCTTTGATGTGTTCCTTTCAGCATTCTCATGGCCGGTTTTACAGGCATATGAAAGCTGTCCTGAAGTTCTGCCCATTTAGCTTCATCATAAGGTTTTATGGTAGGATTATCTTCCGTAAGTGCCAGTTTAAAACGGATAAAACTGTTCATATGACTGTCAGAAAGATGGTTCACTAGCTGTCTTACCGTCCAGCCTCCTTCTCGGTAAGGAGTATCCAACTGGTCGTCTGTAAAATGTTCAATGAGATTTTTCAGTCTTCCGGGGAAGTCTTTGATCACTTTGATATAAGTATCCAATGTCGTATCACAGATGCTTTCAGGAGCTTCAAACTGGCCAATTGGAAACTTTTTCTTCTCTAAATTACTCATTGTTCAAGGGTTTTTAATTTTTTAATTATTGCCGATTTGTCTTATCCTTATTTATTAAGACAATTTATAATGATCAGCTTGCGCGAATTTATCAAAAATTCAAGAATTTAAAGTGAATAAAGCATTAATTGTACCGATAATGATTTTTGTGGTACCGATTTTTTCAATAAAAAAGGTTTCAATTATAGAAACTGAAACCTTTTATTATTTATAATCAATGATTAATATCCGTGTAAATCAATACCTTCTGTTCTTTGCAAGGTCACTTTTTTACCCATTTTCTTTTGAATAACCCTGAAATGCTGCAATTCATCATCCGTAAGAATACTGATAGCTGTACCTTTTTCGTTGGCACGCCCTGTTCTACCAATTCGGTGGATATAATCTAAAGGTGAACGCGGCAATTCGTAATTGATGACACATGGCAGAGATTCAATATGAATTCCACGACCAATTAAATCTGTAGCCACCAAAATCTGAGCGCCATCTACTTTAAATTCTTCCAGATTATTTCTACGTGCACCTTGTGACTTCTGACTGTGGATCGCTACTGCTTTTATTTTGTTCTTTTTAAGCTTCTCAACCAGATTATCCGCAGATCTTGTAGAGGAAACAAAAACTAACGCTTTCTCCACTTTCTTTTCTTTAATTAAATATCTTAAAAAAGGACCTTTATTTTCCGGAGAAACATGGTAAGCAAGCTGTTCAATATTATCAATTTCAACTTCTTCTTTTTTAATCTCAATAATCGTAGGATTGATGGAAAGACGTTCTTTCATTTCAGCAACTTTATCATTCAAAGTTGCTGAAAACAAAGTGGTTTGCTTCGCTACAGGCATCATGGCAAAAAGTTTATTCATTTCTTCACCAAATCCTAACTGAAACATTTTATCAGCTTCATCAATCACCAGATGTTTAATTCCTGAAATACTCAGTGCATTATGATCAATTAAGTCTAATAAACGTCCCGGAGTTGCAATCAGAACTTCTACTCCAAACATTCCTTTCATCTGTGGGTTGATAGAAACTCCTCCATAGACTGCCATTGTACGAACCTCTCTTTTCAGATTTTCTGTAAACGCTCTAAAAACTTCATCAATCTGAATAGCCAGCTCACGGGTAGGAACCAATATTAAAACCTGAACATTACGGTCTTTTTTAACCTCTGCATTCTGCAATTTTTCTAAAATCGGCATCACAAAACAAGCCGTTTTCCCGGAACCTGTCTGGGCTATTCCCATCAGATCTTTTCCTTGTAAAATAACGGGAACCGCTTGCTCCTGTATAGGAAACGGTTTTAAATATCCCAATTTTTTAACAGAACGAATAATATTGTGTGATAATCCTAAAGACTCAAATGACATAAAAATACTTATTTCCTGCAAAGATACGCTATTGATATTTGGTTTATGCCTCAAAACCTAATACACTGCAGACAAAATTTAATTATTTTAATTTTAAACACCTACATTCCGGGAGTATTATAAAAATTACATTGCCGATTTGTCCGATAATTGGGTTTTGGACAAATTTTTGCCAATTAGTTTTGTAAATTTATCAAAAATTCGAGAATTTAAAATATGAAAAAAGCATTAATAATAGTGGATGTACAGAATGATTTTTGTGAAGGCGGAGCACTTGCAGTCCCTGGATCCAACGAAATTATTCCCTATATCAATCTTCTGATGGAGGAAAATGAATATGATCAGGTAGTTCTTACACAAGACTGGCATCCTGTAGGTCATAAAAGTTTCGCAAGCAGCAATGGCAGAAAGGTAGGAGAAAGTATTATTTTAAATGGTGTTCCACAGTTTATGTGGCCAGACCACTGTATTCAGGGAACTTTCGGAGCAGAATTCCATAAAGATCTGAATAGAGATAAAGTAACCCATATCATCCAAAAAGGTAAAAATATGGAAATAGACAGCTACAGCGGTTTCCAGGATAATAATCACTTTATGAAAACAGGGTTGGATGATTTCCTGAAATATCATGACATTCAATTGGTAGAAATTGTAGGATTGGCATTAGACTATTGTGTTAAGTTCACAGCACAGGATGCAGTAGCCAATGGATATGTAACCTGTCTTCATTTCAACGGAACACGTGCTGTAAACGTAAAGCCGGACAATGCCAGAGATGCAATCTACGACATGATTGGAAAAGGAGTGACAGTCTTAGGGTAATTATGAATTATAAATGATGAGTTATGAATTCCTACATTTAAACCTTAATATAATAAAAAAGCGCAGAAAATATTTTCTGCGCTTTTTTATTCTTTATCCTAAAGATACTTTTTTGAAAGAATGAAATAAGTTAGAAACCTGAATCTTTCATTCATAATTCATAACTCATCATTTATCATTATTTTAAAGCATTTTAAGGTTGTTTACTTCCAGTTCGCTAAGGATTCTCCAGTGTCCTCTTTTGATGTTCTTCTTCGTTAATCCTGCAAACATTACTCTGTCTAAAGATTCTACTTCGTATCCTAATCTTTGGAAAATTCTTCTGATAACACGGTTCCATCCGATATGAATCTCAATTCCGATCTCATTTTTAGGTTTCCCTTCAATGTAAGAAATCTGATCTACCACTGCTACTCCTTCATCAAGACGGATACCTTCAGTTATAAGACGTAGATCTTCAGCAGTCAGTTTTTTATCCAGCGTTACATGATAAATCTTTTTAGCATCAAAAGATGGATGCGTTAATTTTTTAGTCATGTGTCCGTCATTCGTTAATAAAATAACTCCTGTTGTAGAACGGTCCAGCCTTCCAACCGGGAAAAGTCTGTAAGGTGAAGCATTCGCCACAAGATCCATTACAGTTTTTCTTGCTTTATCATCTTTTGTCGTAGAAATATAACCTTTTGGTTTATTCAAAAGTACATATACAGGCTTTTCAGGAGTAATACCTTGCCCGTCAAAAACTACTTTATCAGTTTTCTGTACCTGGTAACCCATTTCAGTCACTACCTGTCCATTCACTTCCACTAATCCCTGAGTAATCAGTTCATCAGCTTCTCTTCTGCTGCAGATTCCTGAATTCGCGATATACTTATTAAGACGGATACTGTCTTTATGAACGTCTTTTTCAATTTTACTCAGTCTTCTTTTCTGTACAAAAGATCTCGTTTTGTCATCATTTCTTTCATCACCGTTAGAAGGTCTTCTTCCATATTTCAGACTGCCTCTTTCATACTTATCTCTGGTATCGAAACTTTTTCCACCTCTTTTAGGTTTTCCGAAAGATTTTTTCTCATAGCTCTCACTTTTGTTCGTGATATAAGCTTTTTTTTCAGATTTTGAACCTGATTCTTCGTTGGAATTTTCGAAGCTGTCTGTATTTCTTTTGAAAGGTTTCTTTTCAAATCTTGAGTTGGATCCCTGATGTTCTGATCCTTTTCTTGCCCCGTCTTTAGAAAACGGTTTCTTAAAAGGCTTTGATCCTGAAGAATTTCCAGATCTGGAAGCACGAGAATCATCAGAACTTTTCTTGGTTGAAATTCTTGGTCTCTTTGGTCTGTCTGAATTATTATTATCTCTGCTCATTCTAAAAATTTCTGCAAAGATAGTAATTTAGTTACGAGTTAAAAATTAAGAATCATAACTTTGCACTATAGTTTACATTTTAACTTTACATAAAATAGAAGATGATAACAATATTAAACGATAATTTTTCTCAGCTTAATGAGTTTCTTCACGAAAAAACTTTCAGTAAAATTTTCATTCTGGTAGATGAAAACACTCATGAATACTGTCTTCCTATTCTTTTAGGAAATATGGAAACAGATCTTGGCTTTGAAATTTTGGAGATTGAAGCCGGAGAAGAAATGAAAAATATCCAGACTGCCAATCAGCTTTGGGAAATTCTTACAGAAATGCAGGCAGACAGAAAAGCACTGGTTATCAACCTTGGTGGCGGTGTGATTACTGATATGGGCGGATTTGTGGCATCTACTTATAAAAGAGGAATACAGTTTATCAACATTCCTACTACCCTTTTATCCATGTGTGATGCTTCAATAGGAGGAAAAACAGGCATTGATCTGATGCACTATAAAAATATGGTGGGTACTTTTGCCTTCCCACAACAGATTTTCATTTTCCCTAAATTTTTAGAAACATTACCTTTTAAAGAATTAAGAAGCGGATTCGCAGAAATGCTGAAACACGGATTAATTGCTGATAAAAATCATTGGGATCAGCTGATTCAGATCCGTAAACTGGAAGTAGAAACTGTAATCCCTCATATTCAGACTTCTATGAATATTAAGCAAAATGTTGTAAACAAGGATTTTCACGAGCAGAATATCAGAAAAACCCTGAATTTCGGACATACAATAGGCCACGCTGTAGAAAGTTTATGTTTGCAGCAAGGAAATCCTATCCTTCACGGTGAAGCAGTGGCTATGGGAATGATTGCAGAAGCTCATCTTGCTTATCTTGAGAATCTTATTACTGAAGATGATGCGAAAGCGATCATTGAAAATGTTCAGAGGTATTATCCTTACCTTGATATCAGCGATTTTAAAGATGAAGATATCACAGCATTATTACTGAATGATAAAAAGAATACAGACAGTAAAATCAATTTCTCTCTGCTTTCCGGAATTGGTGCTTGTACTTACGATCATCAGTGCAGCCAGGAAAATATTCTTGAATCACTCTCTTTTTATAGAAAACTGAATGATGCTTAATCCCTTTTTGGAAAAATATATTCATTTTAAATAAGGTTTTTGACAAAATTGTCAATTTAGACCATATCTAAACAAATGTTTATTTAAAATTATAATAAATTAATAATCAGTTTGTTATTTTAAAAATCACTTAAACACTAAGTGATTTTTTTATTGATTTTACTCATAAAAAATATTTTTGGCAAGCAATTTGAAAGATACTCTGCGTTCAACTGAAAATGCTGAACAGTAGTAAAATTTAAAATTAAGAAAGAGTAAAATTAAAAAAATTAAAGTTATGAAAAAGTTAATTTTAGGATTAGCGTTAACTGCAGGAACATTCGCATTCGCTCAACAGACAGGAAATACATCTTCTAATCCGGTAACATTCGGGGTAAAAGGAGGGATGAACGTATCTTCACTTTCAAAAGACAGCGGTCTTGATGACCAGAAATCTAAAATAGGATTCAACGCAGGTGTATTTGCTAATATTCCATTAGCAGCTTCATTCAGTGTTCAGCCGGAGGTACAGTACTCTCAATATGGTAATAAATCAAACTATACGATAGGAAACACAAAGTTTTCCGCTTCTACTAAGTTAGATTATATTACAGTACCTGTAATGTTCCAGTACAACCTGATCCCTAATCTTTATGTGGAAGCAGGACCAGAATTCGGTTTCATGGTAAGTGCTAAAAACAAGTTTAAAAATGAATCAACCGGGCAGTCTAATACAACAGATAACTACAAAGACAATCTGAATACATTCAACTTTGGTATCGGTCTTGGTGCTGGATATTATTTCACTCCAAACTTAGGACTTACCGCAAGATATGTTGCAGGTTTAACAGATGTAGCGAAAAACAGACCTAGTGGATCTGATGCTACAAGAAACAACCTATTCCAGGTAGGTTTAGCTTATAAATTTAAATAAGCTTATACATTCACTAACAAATTTTATATTCAATAGAAAAGATCAGATTAAAAAATTAATCTGGTCTTTTTTTTATGTTAAAAAAATATTATCCCGGAAAAAGCTGATGAATAAAGATTCAGAAGCAATATTCAACTTTGGCACACCGTTTGATGACTAATGAAATGTTAAATAAAACTTAAAAACTATTAAAATATAAACTTATGAAAAAGTTAATTTTAGGCCTGGCTTTAGTAGCGGGTACTTTCACTTTCGCTCAGAAGACTTCAACTTCTACTGCTGCATCTTCTCCAGTTAGATTTGGATTAAAAGCAGGTCTTAATATCTCTAGCATTTCGAACAGTGATGCAAATTCAAAAGCTGGATTTTATGGTGGTGTTTTTGCAAACATTCCAGTAGCACAAGACTTTTCTGTACAACCGGAAGTATTATACAGCGGTATGGGTGCTAAGGCTAAGGCAAACAGCAATGTAAAACTAAATACAGATTATATTGCAGTACCAGTAATGTTACAATACAACCTGATTCCTAACCTATATGTAGAGGCTGGTCCTCAATTCGGGTTCCTTATCAGTGCTAAAGGAAAAGCTAACGGTGCATCTGTAGATGTTAAAGATGACTTCAAAACTTTTGATTTCGGACTAGGTCTTGGAGCTGGATACTATTTCACTCAAAATATCGGAGTGAATGTAAGATATACTGCTGGTTTATCTGATATTGCTAAAGATAATGGTGGTGATGCTTCAAGAAACGGAGTATTCCAGGTTGGTTTAGCTTATAAATTCTAAGAACTTAGGAAGCTTTTAAAAGCAACCTTTCTAATCAATACAAAGCCAGATTAATATTTAATCTGGCTTTTTTTGGAGTAAATGAAATATTTTTCTCTTAACATAGAATTAAATGCATCTAAAAAAATATAACTTAATATATAAAACACAATGAAAATCAATTTATGGAAATTAATAATCGGATAAAAAACATACCCAATACAAAAACTCTTACAGCTTCTACTCTTCTTAAGCATTTTTCAATTCTCACCTATTTAGTAGATGTCCAGAAGTTAAGAAATATCATTCCTCAAAAATTTGATATTTATACGATTAAAGTTGATGGCAAATCATTTGGCCTTATCAGTGCAGTGACATTTATAGACCATGATTTTCATTTTAAAAAAATATTTCCATTTTGCAAATTTCAATTTCCTCAAACCAATTATAGAGCATATATTATAGACAAAGATACTAAGGAAAAATGCGCTTGGTTTTTTGGAACCGGACTAGGCTCACCTTTAGTATTTATACCAAGAAGAATATGGAAAATGCCATGGTTTTATTCAAAATATAAAACCAAATTCGAGTATTATAATAATTACATCTCATACAAAATAGAAATTTCAGCGTTCAATAATTCCGCAAATATTGATATTATGGAAGATGAAAAATCTAATTTTATTACTAAAGACTTTGATAATTTTGAGGAAGCGATATTAGTATTAACTCACCCAGTTACAGGATATTTTCAAAGAGCGGATAACCATATTGGCAAATATAAAATATGGCATACAAAAATGGATATAAAAACAGGGAAATGCAAAAATGCATATTTTGAAAAATTCGAAAAGCTAGGACTTCTAAACAGAACACAGATGAAACAACCCTACTCTGTTTTATTAACTAAAGAAATAGAGTTTATTATTGATTTACCACCAAGAAAAATTGAATAACTATTATATATTTAGTGTTTTGAGTTTGGCAAGAAATTTGCGTATTGAGTAATGATTGTACTCTATTGCGGAAATTTCCAACTTATAGTTTCTGTTTTTACAATAAATAGTATTGATTCAATTGATAAATCAAATGAATGTACTGCTAAAAATCTAACTATTACCATTATAAACTTTTTTAACAGAAACAGCATTGAGTTGACTAACGTCTTACAGTGCAAAGCAAATACTAAAAGTGTTTTGCTCCATAATTAGATACATTTTGATTTCAATAGAAAAAGTCAGGTTTATTAGTTTAAGCCTGACTTTTTCGCTTTACAGCATGATTTTTATCACTTCTCCTCTTTGTGGCAGATATTTTGCCGCGAAAAAGAAAATTTAAAACTTTAATCATGAAAAAGATATTTTTGGGGTTTGCATTAGCCGGATCACTTTTAATGAACGCTCAGGAAAAAGAGCAGCCAGCATCTTCAAAATCTCCTGTCAGATTTGGTGTAAAAGCAGGATTCAATGCTTCTACACTTAGTAATAGCAACAGAGAATATGGAGATAATAATGAAAAAATAAAGCTTGGTTCTCATGTTGGAATATCTGTTAATATTCCCGTTGCAGAAAAGTTCAGTATACAGCCTGAGCTTCTTTTTAGCCAAATGGGTTCAAAAACAGAAGAAAAATATGTTTATCCATCAGGTTTGGACGGCCATATGATAAGACAGGAATTCAGCTATACAACAAATTTGAATTACCTTACTCTTCCAGTGATGGTTCAGTACAATATTCTTCCTCAGCTTTATGTAGAAGCGGGACCAGAATTCGGGTATCTTTTAGGTGGAAAATCAAAAGGAGACCAAAGAACTGAAAATACATACGGCAGCTCAACAACGGTTACTAGTGAAAGCTTCTCGAATAAAATCCCAATGGAGCTTTATAATAGATTCAATTTTGGGATAGGTATTGGTGCAGGATATTATTTCACTCAGAGTTTTGGAGTAACAGCAAGATTTACAGCAGGTATTACAGAGCTTTTTAAGAATAACTATTATAACAATAAAGTAAGAAATAATGCTCTTCAGATAGGAGTAGCTTATCAATTTAAATAGAGATATTTATTATTTTCAAAATGAATGCCGGACTCTTTTTTAAAGTCCGGCATTTTTATTTCCATCCTAAAAACAACCCGAACAGCTTATTATTTTACTAAAAAATACTGTTGTTTTTTATTTTTTTTATCATTTCAATGATCTGCAATGATACTTTTTTAATATTCAACTTTTTTCACAAAATATGGAGTATGACATCCTATTTATTCATTAAAAAGGGAAAAACATTGATGAAAATCATTTTAAAAACCTTCTAAAAAGCCCTTTAAATAGGTGTTTTTCGACTTTGGCAAGCAATTTGCAAAATAATTGGAGTCAGATTGAGTAATCACCCGACACACAAATAGTAAAATTAAAAAATTAAATTATGAAGAAGTTAATTTTAGGATTAGCATTAACTGCTGGTACACTAGCTTTCGCTCAAGAAACAAAGACAGAAACGAAAACAGTAAATGCATCACCTCTAAAAAAAGATGTTCAACCCGTTAGATTCGGGATCAAGGCAGGAGGAAACTCAGCTTATTTCAGTGAGCAGAAGTTTGGTATCAATAGCCAGCAACTAGGTTTCCACGCAGGTGCATTCGTTAATATTCCAATTTCAAAACAATTCAGTATCCAACCAGAGGTATTATACAACCAAATGGGTGCAAAGGATGTATTTTCTTCTACAGAAACTGATAATGGAGTTACGAATGTAAAGACTAAAGAAGAAGGCAGAATAAAGATGAACTACATTTCAGTTCCATTAATGGTTCAAATGAGACCTACTGATAAGTTTTATATTGAAGCAGGACCTGAATTCAGTTATTTCATCAATGGTAAAACTAAAGGAGAAACTACTGTAGCAAGTACTACAGGAGGTGTTACTACCACTACTACAAGCTCAAATACTGAAGACATCAACAAAGATGATATCAATAGATTCAACTTTGGATTGGGTCTTGGTTTAGGATATGACATCACTCCTAATATCGGTATCAGTGCAAGATATGTAAACAGTTTGACAAAAATTGAAAAGAGCAGACCTGCCGCTGAAAACAACAACAGAGTGTTTCAGTTAGGACTGAACTATAAATTCTAATTAGAAGAACCAATTTTTTAACCGAAGTGCATTAACCTGCACACATAAAATAGCCGGAAGAATTTCTTTCGGCTATTTATTTTATGCATTTGAGTCATCTCAATTGTTATTCAAATATTCTCGGGTCATCACTGATCACTCCGTCTATTCCCATTTCTTTTAATTCTTTTAATCTTTCTTTGGTATTCACAGTCCATGGGATGACTTTCATGCCTAATGCGTGACATTCCTGTACCAATTGGGATGTAACAAGATGATGATCGGGGCTGTAAATAGTTGGAGTAAAGCTTAGAAATTTCATATCTCCTGCCACTCCACTCAAATGATTGGGATACATCTTGAATTTTTCTGCAGGAATGTTTTTAAAATAAGCCTGCTGCTGAGCCAGTTTTTTATCATCTACTTTTTCTACCAGTAAAGCAGTCTTGATTTTAGGATATTCTTTGTGAAGTATCTCCAGTGTTCTGGGATCAAAAGACTGGATGATCACTCTGTCCTGAATCTTTTTTTCGATAATGATCTTCATCATCAGATCCACAAATTCTTTCGGCTCCGGATGAAATATATTGTCAGAGAAAGGACGGGTTTTTGTTTCTATATTATAAAAAGGCAACGGCCTCTTCAGTTTGCGGGCATACGCTTCACTTGCGTCTATAACGTCTGAAAAGAGAGGTTTCTGAACCTTCATTTTCTTTTGATCCGGATAGTTATATAATTTTTTCAAACCAACATCAAATGTTTTAATCTTTGCATAAGACATTTCATAGATTTTGTAATAAAACCCAGAATCTTTTGGGATATAAGTTCCGTCCGGCTTTGTAACCAGCTCAGGTGAAAGAAAAACATCGTGGGAAAGAATAACTTTTTTGTCTTTCGTGATGGCAAGATCCATTTCCAGGGTGTTAACGTTCATTTTCAGAGCATTCTTCATTGCCGGGATTGTATTTTCAGGATAAAGAGATTTTCCTCCGCGGTGTGCCTCATTATCAAAAGTCTGTGAAGAATAAAGCTGGGTAAATACAAGAAAAATACCCATGAAAAATGTATGTTTCATATCCTGAAGTTTTAATTCAACAAAATTAAAGCTCCATTATATATTGTATACTACAGTAATATTAAGCTTTTGCTACATTTATACAACGAAATAGCCGGATTATAAACCCGGCTATTTATTTTTATGAATTCAATAAAGAGATTAGTTGAATAAATCTACCTCTTCACCTTTTCCTACAGGATATTCTTCTGTAAAGCATCCGAAACAGTGATTAGCTGATCCTAAAATGTCTTTCAGGTTGTCTATGCTTAAAAATTCCAAGGAATCTACTCCTAGATAGTTTTTAAGTTCTTCTGTTGTCATATTCGCTGAGATCAGATCATCTTTAGACGGAGTATCAATTCCCAGATAACATGGAGCGATAATAGGTGGAGAAACACTTCTGAAGTGGATCTCTTTTACGCCTGCATCTTTTAGAATTTTAACCAGTCTTTTGGATGTGGTTCCACGAACGATAGAATCGTCGATGATCACGACTCTCTTATCTTTCATCTCGGAGATGATCGGGTTCAGCTTAAGGTTCACTACCCTTTCTCTCATTTCCTGTGTAGGAACGATGAAACTTCTTCCGATATATCTGTTTTTGATCAAAACAGGACGGAAAGGTATTCCTGAAGCTTTTGAGAAACCAATAGCAGCCGGAACTCCGGAATCCGGAACTCCAATCACCAGGTCAGCTTCTACGGGAGCCTGTTCCCAGATTTTCTCGCCAGATTTCTCTCTGATCTCATATACATTGATATTTTCTAATGTAGAGTCAGGTCTTGCAAAATAAATGTATTCAAAAGAACAGATTCTCTGCTTTCCTTTCGCTTCATCCATCATATAAGAATGAAGTTTTCCAGGTTCATTTTCATTGGTATAAATGATCTCACCCGGAAGAATATCACGTACGTATTGAGCTCCTACAGCATCCAGTGCCACAGATTCTGAAGCAACTACATAAGATCTTTCATCGATAGCTCCTAACACCAATGGACGGATTCCGTTGAAGTCTCTGAATGCAAAGAATTTATTTCTGGTCATCCCAACTACGGAATAAGCACCTTCAATCTTTTCCATGGTTGCTTTGATAGCACCACGAAGACCTAAATCAAGGTTTTTCTGGATCAGTCTCAGGATCACTTCAGAATCGGAAGTTGCTCTGAAAACTACGCCTTCAGCCTCTAATTCTTCTTTTAATACTTTTGCATTGGTAAGGTTACCGTTGTGTGCTATAGAAAGTATAATCTGATCGTATTCGTTTTTCGCGAAAAATGGCTGGAAATTATATTTCTTTTTATCTCCTGCAGTGGTATAACGGGTATGCCCAATTGCAGAATTTCCCATAAAAGTTTCAGGTTCCTGAATTTCTTTATAAACATCTAAAACCAGTCCTTCGTCTTTCATGTTTGTGATTCTTCCGTCTTTTAAAACGGAAATACCACAAGCTTCCTGACCTCTGTGCTGTAATGCAAAAAGTCCGAACTGTGAAAGCGAGAAGGTATCCAGATCATTATCCGAATACAATCCGAAGATCCCACACTCTTCATTAGGAGCATCCAGTCTTTCCTCTTCCTGAGTTCTGAAAAGATTTCTTCCGTAAATCTGGGTTTCAAACTGTTTTAAATATTCACTTTTATGAATGTCTAAACTTTTCATTTCTATTTTTTCTAATGATTAGAAGTTAGATATTAGATGTTAGAAATTAGTCTAAGTTAACTTCAATTATAATTTTAAACTTGCTTTTAATGAATAAATTTCAGCTACAAGTTCCTTCAAAGGAATTATTTCTAAAATTATTTTGCAAGTAAATTCTTAAGACGATTATAGATTTCAACATAAGCTTCAGTAACTTCTCCTAAGTCTCTTCTGAATCTGTCTTTATCTAATTTCTTCATGGTATCTTTATCCCAAAGTCTGCAAGTATCAGGAGAGATTTCGTCTGCTAAGATGATTTCACCGTCTGAAGTTTTACCTAATTCGATTTTAAAATCTACCAGGATAATATTGATTTTGTCAAACAGGTCGATAAGGATTTCGTTGATATCAGAAGTTAGCTCATACATTTCGTCAAGCTCTTCATAAGTAGCTGCTCCTAGGAAAACTGCGTGGTGATCATTGATAAGCGGATCTCCCAACTCGTCTTTTTTGTAGCAAATATCGAAGATGGTTACCGGAGATTTGATTCCTTCTTCCACTCCTAATCTTTGTGCCATACTTCCTGCAGAGTAGTTTCTTACTACCATTTCCAAAGGAATGATAGATACTTTTCTTACCAGCTGCTCTCTTTCGTCTAATTGTTTGATGAAATGAGTTTTGATTCCTTTTTCATTTAAGTATTCAAAAATAAGGGTTGTGATCGCATTGTTCATTTCTCCCTTCAGATCCACCTGACCTTTCTTTTGAGCGTTAAATGCTGTAGCATCGTCTTTGAAACGCACTACTACTTCATCAGGATTATCGGTAGCAAATACCTGTTTTGCTTTCCCCTCGTACAACATTTCTTTCTTTTGACTCATAATTTTACTTTCTAAATTGTAGTTAGATTTATTGATTTATTTTATAATTATTCCTGTTAAGACAGCCAGCCCAAAACTCAGCAGTGTACCAATTAATACATATTCTGTAAGTTTTCTCTGTTTTGCCTGTGCAAGGTCGCTGAACCTGAAAACAGATTTTGCAGCTACCATGAAACCTACGCCTTCCCAATGATTCACCATGATAAAAGTAAAAACCAGCAGACGTTCTAAAATTCCGATATATTTTCCGGCACTTGATAAAGATTCGGTTTGAATAGTATTGGGGCCATCCGGAGCAGGCGTCCATGATGACAATAAGATTTTGATAAAAATAGATGCAGGTGTTGTCAGAAACAATGCCGCCATGATGATCTTTAAAAATTCCTGATTCTGTAAAAATCCGAAGCTGAATTCCTGGAAATAAAAAGAAACTCCGGCAATCACCAGAACATGCAGCAGCTGATCAATGAAAAACCATCTTTTTTTAGTCTTTACCTTCTGAAAGATAAGCTTCGCGGCATCAATCATGAAGTGAGTGACACCCACCAGTAGAGCTACCCACCAAAGTTGTAAATCCCAAAGGAAAATAAAACTTAAAGCGGTGTGAATCAGAATATGAAAGTATAAAAACTTACTTTTTAGTTTACAGTTTTCCTTATCTGCAACCCATGAATTTGGCTGAAGTATAAAATCTCCAAGTAGATGTGCCAATATGAGTTTGATGAAGATCATGCCTATAATTCTGAGATTTTTTTTCTGAAATACTGATTGGTCTCCACGATGAGCTCGTAGTTGGCTCGTTTCAGTCTCTGGCTTACAGAAGACTGTGAAATAGCAAATCTCTTAGCAAGATCTTCCTGTGTAATATCCTGATTCATGATCATTTCATGAATAATCTCTGCCGTAGCCATCGTCCAGTTATCAAAATCTTTGGACGACCATTTCAACAGAATGTTAAGATCTCTGTCCACAGGGTCACTCGATGTTTTGATAGCCACAGTATGGCCGTCATTCTTAATATCATTAAGCAGTCTTCCGGAATTGACATAGGCTGTACCATTAGATTCCGTGATTTTCTCAGAAGAGAAACTTTCTTCACCGATGCCTATGGCCATTCTTACATCTAAATTTTCCTGACTTTTAATAAGAGATTTTATGGCTAGAAAACGCCAGAAAACGTCATCAATATTGCATTTGAACTGAAACTCATCTCCTCTGTAGATTTCCCATGTGCCAGGAGCGCTTCCCCATTTTTCGAGAAGATGTTTAAGTCTGGTAATCCAAACTTCAGTATCCGCATGCTGTGAATTTATAATATCACCGGTAATGACCGCTATCATACTGCAAATATAAGCATAATTACTTATATATAAAAGATATAAGCAGAAACACTTATAGATATTGATTATTAGCCAATCAGCTTATATCAATTATGTAGTAAACATAAGGTTTTTAAGGCTTTAACAAAAACTATAAAATTATAAAAAAGTGAAAAATTGACAAATATTCTGTCATTACATTTACTTTAACTCCACATTTCGCTCTTTATTTTTAGTGGAGAAGCTTATTCCTGCTATCCGCTCATACTCCTCGCTCCTACCTATTCCGGCTCCTTAACCCTCCAACTCTCCCACTTATACTCCGGGGTAACCGCTGCTATCAGGGCTAGAATAGTCATAGCGAGCAAAGCGAAGCAATCTCATTACATATGACACCTAAAAAATAACCTTGACAGGTTTGCCAAGGTTAATATTTGTTTCTCTTTAATAGTATTACTTTTTAATAAACTGATGTGCTTTCTCATCAAGCTTTAAGAAATATATACCCGTTGGAATTCCCTGTACTGAAATATTTTTCTTATACCTGAAAGGATCCTTCTCTGTATAGATCACTTTCCCGGAAAGATCTATAATCTGGGCTGTTTTTACTTTTCCTGTTTCTCCGTTTACATAAAGATTATCATACACTGGATTTGGATAGATGGTAAATTCATTATTAGTAGTAATCAATTCTTTAGTAGACAGTGTACCACCCAGATTCTGACAGTAGTTGGAAGGATAAGAATCCCACTCTCCTATACTGAATGTACTCGTTGGCTGATTGATAATACTCTTTCTGTATAAAGATACATTTCCGTTATTATTGGTTGTAAATTTTGTTCCGATTGCATCTACAGTCACGGTCTTATTATAAGCAAGTTCTACATAGTTTCCACCCGCATACATCATAGGATCAGAAGCCGTTGCAAATTTTGCCTGCCCGGCGGTATAACATGACAAGGTTCCTTTTGGATTTAAAATAACAAATGTTTCGTTATTCCCTACTTTGCCTTCCAGTTCGTAGGTATCTCCACTATAATAAGCTCCTGAACTGTTATTTCTGAACTGAATATTAATTCTGTAATTATTTAGATTGACTTCATGCCCAGTTTTATTAACAATTTCAAGCGCATTATTCTTAACGAATTCTGTATTGGTTCCCGAAATATATTTGGTAATCATAAGATCCGGAGCATAAGAATCCGAAGCAATAGTGGAAACTGTAACCGTATTACTGAACGGAGATTCAAGATATCCTTTATCAAAAGCTTTTACAGTAAAAGTATAAGTGGTTGAAGGAGCCAGATGATCAATGCTTATAGAAGTTCCTTTTGTAACAGCAACAGGCGTTGTAGAACCGTTCATATAAATCCTGTATCCTAAAACATCAGCATCAGGAGAAGCAGCCCAGCTCAGATTAACGAAATAAGCATTCTGCTGTGTAGAAACCAGTGATCCTGGAGCTGCAGGAGCTACACTATCAGGAGTTTCAGACCAGATCATATCAATCCATTCAGGGTGATCAATAAATGGGTTTCTGTTTTTTTGTATGGTATAGATCGCATTGTTCCTCTCAATTTCTCTTTGCGAAACAGGGTCTGCGTTGCTCCATTGCTTCAGCATAGCGATATAAGGAAGATCAATAGCTCTTTCTTCCGTTCCGTCAAGCGGACACTGATCCGTAGCAGGAGTTATGGTTGATGATGTACTATAAGCTGTATTAAATGAACCCAGTTTCCCTTCATATCTTACCGCAAAATATAATAAAGTCCTTGCAATATCACCTTTAAACTCATTAATAGGCTCATAAACCCTTCCGGTATAAGGATAATTGGGAATAGCTGCATTAGACATCCTTGAAGTGTTGCTGAAAATATAATGGTTCGTGCTGTTTCCTATTCCGTAAGGATAATTATTTCTTAACTGATTAATTCTAGCATCAGCAGGAATAATAAAATTAAGATCTGAATACATTGGATAATCACTGATTGATGAGCTTGTACTGAAAGTACTTTGAGGCATCATATGCTCCCTGTTGTATCCCAGTCCTTCCGCACCTGCTGTACCTGTCATCTGATCTACGGTATACTCATAAGCATCCGGCCCCGAAGGAATTTCAGAATAGATATCCAAAAGATACTGAGTATTGGAGGCATCATGGTCATAATATTTGTCAAGATCAGTCTGGCCATAATATCCCTTAAGGTCGTCATAATGCCAGTTGATCATTTTCTCCGAAATAATATCGTGAAGTTTTGATTTCAGGGCATAACCCGTCAACCCTGCTGTTCCATTATAATATCCGGCAGGTGCCTGCGCAGAAAAATAAGAGGAAATTAAAATAAGAGGAAATAGAATTTTTTTCATGCCTTAAAAATTGGGGGACTAAAATAGTGAAATAAAAAATGTAAAAGACTGAAAGTTTTATTAAGAAAGTATTAATTATCGAAATATAAAAAATTGAAAATTAAAAGCATTGCCTCTTAAATTTTACGAATGAAATAATTTGTTTTAGCATTCCGTCAATTTGGTTATCTTTGGGAACTAACTATTATTATATGAATACAGAGACTATTGACAACATCAAAATGATCGCGGAGACGGCTAGAGAATTTGCAGAAAAGAACATTAGACCAAATATTATGGAATGGGATGAAAGCCAGACTTTTCCAAAAGACTTATTCCACCAGTTAGGTGAGATGGGTTTTATGGGGATTGTTGTTCCTGAACAATATGGAGGTTCCGGCTTAGGTTATCATGAGTATGTTACAATTCTGGATGAAATTTCTCAAGTTGACCCATCTATTGGTCTTTCAGTAGCAGCACACAACTCTCTTTGTACTAATCATATCTATGAATTCGGAAATGAAGAACAGAGACACAAATGGCTTCCTCAGCTGGCTTCCGGAAAAGTAATCGGGGCTTGGGGGCTTACAGAACACAATACAGGTTCAGATTCAGGAGGTATGTCTACTACCGCTGTAAAAGATGGTGACGAATGGATCATCAACGGAGCTAAAAACTTTATTACTCACGCGATCTCAGGAGATATTGCTGTAGTAATGACAAGAACAGGAGAAATAGGTGCTAAGAATAACTCTACAGCTTTTGTTTTAGAAAAAGGAATGCCTGGATTCTCTTCAGGAAAAAAAGAAAATAAATTAGGAATGCGTGCTTCCGAAACTGCAGAACTTATCTTTGATAATGTACGTGTACCGGATTCCCACCGTTTAGGTGAGGTAGGTGAAGGTTTCAAGCAGGCTATGAAAGTATTGGATGGTGGTAGAATTTCTATTGCTGCCCTAAGCTTAGGTACTGCAAGAGGAGCCTACAAAGCTGCTTTGAAATATGCAAAAGAAAGACATCAGTTCGGAAAACCTATTTCAGATTTCCAGGCGATCAACTTTATGTTAGCAGATATGGCAACAGAAATTGATGCTGCTGAACTTCTTATCCAAAGAGCTTCTACATTGAAAAACGCAAAACAGAAAATGACAAAAGAAGGAGCTATGGCAAAATTATACGCTTCTGAAGCTTGTGTAAGAATTTCCAACAATGCAGTTCAGATCTTCGGAGGATACGGTTATACAAAAGATTTCCCAGCTGAAAAGTTCTATAGAGACTCTAAGCTTTGTACAATCGGTGAAGGTACTTCTGAAATCCAGAGATTGGTTATCGGAAGAGATATTACAAAATAACCTTAATTTAAAACACATACAAATGATTAAACAAGCCTTATTAGGTGAATTTCTGCATGAAGCAGAGAACACAAGAAAAATTTTAAAAGCAATTCCCGACAGTGCCTTAAACTGGAAACCATCTGAAAAAAACTGGACAACAGGTCAATTAGCTTCTCATATAGCAGAAGTATATAATTGGTATGAATCCACTTTCAATCAGGATGTTTTTGATATGGGCACTTACAAGTATGACAAAGGAGATATTTCCAAAGCAGAAAATATCGTTGCCAAGTTTGAAGAAAATGTAGCGAAAGCTCAGAAAGTTCTTGAAAACTCTGATGAAAACGCTTATTTTAATGAATGGAAAATGGAAATGAACGGTAATGTACTCTTCCCTCCTATGCCAAAAGTTCAGGTGGTAAGAGCTTTTCTTTACAATCACCTGTACCATCACAGAGGGGAACTGGTTGTCTATTTAAGATCAACCGGAAATAAAGTTCCCGGACTTTACGGTCCTACCGCTGATGATAATATGTAATTAAATAAATATTATATCAAACCATAAGAATGACATATACTTCGGTATGTGTCATTTTTCTTTTAATAAAAGGTTTTTTCAATTATATTCAATGCATCACATAATATATTAAATAGATAATCTAAAATAATCTTAAAAAATTTTGTTTTCCATAACATATTTTTTATTAGCTTTGATATTCCACAATCAAATTTAATATTTAATATGAAAAAACAATTAACGCTGATTGGAATGCTCCTGATTTCGGGTATTTCTTTCGCACAGACTGACCGTCTTTGGTCTGAAGGTTCCAGAAAAACTTCATCAGAGATTTTTGAAAACAAAACCGGCATCAGCAATCCAAAGGTATACAACCTGGATATCAACGGATTGAAGAATGTTCTGGCAAAAGCTCCCAAAAGACTGGCTGCAGGCGAAAAGTCAGAACTCATCATCTCTTTTCCGAATTCTGAAGGCAGAATGGAAAATTTTAAAGTGAGGGAGAATTCCAATTTTGCCCCTGAGTTGGCAGCAAAATACCCGGATATCAAATCCTATGTAGGACAAGGTCTGGATGACCCTAATTCCACAGTCTATTTCAGTGTTTCTCCACTAGGACTGTCATCCATGGAAATTTACGGTGATAAATCTGCAGTTTTCATCGAACCCTACAGTAAAGATCTTTCTTCTTATGTAGTGTACAGAAAATCCGACAAAAAAGATGATCTTAACAAGTTTGAATGTACAGTAGTAGACGCTGCACAGAAAGGAGTTTCCAACTCTGCTCTTGCTGCAAGACCTAACGCTGATGATGCCAAACTAAGAACATTCAGACTGGCACTATCTTGTACCGGAGAATACACCACTTATTTCGGAGGTACAAAAGCTCAGGCTTTAGCTGCAATGAATACCACAATGACTCGTGTAAACGGTGTTTTTGAAAAAGATTTCGCAGCAAGAATGGTTCTGATCGCCAACAATGATGCTGTCATCTACACCAATGCTTCTACAGACCCTTATTCTGCAGCCTCAGGAATGAGCAGCTGGAATTCCCAATTACAAAGTACTTTAACTTCTGTAATTGGTGAAGCTAATTACGACATCGGACACTTATTCGGAGCTTCAGGAGGTGGCGGAAATGCAGGATGTATCGGCTGTATCTGTACCAACGGATCAAAAGGAAGCGGATACACTTCTCCCGCAGACGCTATTCCATCAGGAGATAATTTTGATATCGACTACGTAGCCCACGAAATGGGACACCAATTTGGAGGAAATCACACATTCTCAATGAACAATGAAGGAACCGGTGCCAATATGGAACCTGGATCCGGATCAACCATCATGGGATATGCTGGAATTACGAGTCAGGATATCCAACCTCATTCTGATGCATTCTTCCACGCAATAAGCATTCAGCAGATCACAAATAATATCAAAGCTAAAACCTGCTCTGTCAATACCAACACAGGAAACTCAATTCCTACAGCAAGCGCAGGTTTAGATTATACCATTCCAAAAGGGACTCCATTTGTTCTTACAGGTACCGGAACAGACGCTGACGGAGATTCTTTAACCTACATCTGGGAGCAAATGGACAACGCTTCTTCTTCTCAGACAGGAGCAAGCTCAGCAGCCAGCGCAACTAAAGCTTCAGGACCTAACTTCAGATCATGGACTCCTACCACTGCTCCTGTAAGATATTTCCCAAGAATGGCTTCTGTTTTAACAGGTGCAACCACTACAGCAGGTTCTGAAATTACCGTAGAAGCTCTTTCTTCAGTGGCAAGAACATTGAACTTTAGATTTACCGTTCGTGACAACAAAGCCGGAGGTTCAGGAAACAATTCTGATGATGCTGTAATCACCGTTAACGGGACCGCAGGACCATTCAACATAACTTCACAGAATTCAGCAACTACTTACGCAGGAGGAAGCTCTCAAACTGTTACATGGAACGTAGCGGGAACTACAGCAAATGGTGTAAACGCTGCTAATGTGGATATTCTTTGGTCTACAGACAACGGAAATACATGGACTACTCTATTGGCAGGAACTCCAAATGACGGTTCACAAGCTGTTACCATTCCTAATTCTACTACCACTACAGGAAGAATTATGGTAAAAGGATCAAATCACATTTTCTTTGATGTCAACAATGCCAATATCTCTGTAAATGCAGGTTCAGGAACTCCTGATACAATAGCTCCAACAGCTCCTACACTTGCCGCTTCAGGAACTACTGCTACTACAACCAATCTTTCATGGTCTGGTGCTACAGACAATGTAGGCGTTACCGGATACGATGTATATCAGGGAGCTTCATTAATTGGTTCTACTGCTTCTACTACTTATACTGTGACTGGGCTTTCTCCAGCAACTACGTATTCTTTCTCTGTTAAAGCAAAAGATGCAGCAGGAAATGCTTCTGTTTCCAGCAACACAGTAAGTGTTACTACGCTTTCAGGAGGAACTGTTTCATACTGTTCTTCTTCAGCGTCCAATACTGCTGATGAAAGAATCGGAAACGTAACATTCGGATCTATTAATAATACTTCTACAGGAACTGCGGGTTATGAAAACTTCACGTCAGTTTCCACTAATGTTACAAGAGGAAGCGCTTACACAATTTCTATTACTCCGGTTTGGACTTCTACAAAATACAGCGAAGCATATGCTGTTTATATTGATTACAACGGAGACGGAGACTTTACAGACAGCGGAGAGCTAGCATGGACAAAAGCAGGTTCTACAACCAGCCCGGTTACCGGATCTATCACAATCCCATCTACAGCAACTGTTGGGTCTACAAGAATGAGAGTAATGATGAAATATAGTTCAATCCCTACTTCTTCATGTGAAGCATTTACTTACGGACAGGTTGAAGATTACACCCTTAACATTGTTTCTTCAGGAAAAGGAGATCTTCAGAATACGAAAGACCTGATCACAGATGTGAAGCTTTATCCAAACCCAGTGAGAGATCAACTTTTTATTTCAAATACGACATCAGAAGATTATAAAATCTTCGATATGGGTGGAAAACTAATTGACTCAGGAAAACTTCAAAGAGGTTCTGTGAACGTAAGCAATCTTGTAAAAGGTGCTTATATGATTCAAATCGGAGAATCAGCTAAGAGGTTCATTAAAAATTAGTAACTAATAGACTTTTTTAAATTAAACGATGTGAAAACCTGTTCTATGTAGAACAGGTTTTCTTTTTTATTGAATTTTATAAAATATTTTTAATACTTCTTTCTATTTAAGGGAATACTGACAAAAAACATCCAGATAAAATATATTTTCAGGCATTTTTTTTACTATTTTTGATGAAAATACATTTGCGTGAAAAAACAATTATTAATGACGGGGATGCTCGCATTGTCGGGTATTACATTCGCACAGACAGATCGTTTATGGACCTTAGGCTCCTCAAAAACATTCTCTCCGATTTTAGAAAACATGTCACGTTTTGAAAATCCACAGCTATATCATCTGAATATAAATGGATTAAAAAATGTATTGGCAAAAGCCCCAAAAAGATCAACACAGAAATCTGAAACAATTATCTCTTTTCCCAATTCAGCTGGGAAAATGGAAAATTTCAAAGTAGCAGAAAATTCTAATTTTGAACCTGAGCTGGCTGCTAAATATCCGGATATCAAATCCTATATAGGCGTAGGCGTGGAAGATCCTGCATCAAAGGTTTATTTCAGCATTTCTTCCCTGGGACTTTCTTCTATGGAAATTTATGGTGACAAATCTGCTGTTTTTATTCAACCTTACACCAAAGATCTTTCAACTTATATCATTTACAAAAAGTCAGACAATAAAGACAACCTGAATAAACTTGAATGTAAAGTTTTAGATGTAGCTCAAAAGGGAAATCTTAAGGCCGTATCAAATAAAAATGCAGATGATGCCATATTAAGAACATTCAGGCTTGCTCTTTCTTGTACAGGAGAATATACCTCTTATTTTGGGGGAACAAAAGCTCAGGCTTTAGCAGCTATGAACAATACAATGACCCGCGTAAATGGTATTTTTGAAAATGATTTTTCAGCAAGAATGGTTCTTATTGCCAATAATGACGATATCATTTACACCAATGCATCCACAGATCCCTACTCTCCATCTTCACAAATGAAAAAATGGAACCTGGAGCTTATGAATACACTAAACTCTTCCATTGGAAATAATAATTTTGATATAGGACACCTTTTCGGCAGAGATGGCAGTGGTGGCAATGCAGGATGTATCGGGTGTATTTGTGATAATGATATGTCTACTTATGAAGATCAGGGTATAACCTATCCCAGCAGTTATAAAGGAAGCGGATACACCTCTCCTGCAAACGGCAATCCTTCAGGAGATACTTTTGACATTGATTTTGTAGCTCATGAAATGGGACATCAGTTTGGAGGAAACCACACATGGTCATACGAACCACAATCTGGGTTAAAACCTGTAGAACCAGGTTCAGGATCTACCATCATGGGATACGCAGGTATTACCAATTATGATGTTCAGAAAAATTCAGATCCGTTTTTTCACGCTTTGAGCATTGAACAGATTACCAATAATATCAAAACAAAAACTTGCTCCCTCAACACCCCTACCGGAAATTCAGTTCCTACAGCAAATGCAGGGCTTGATTATATTATTCCTAAAAGCACGCCTTTTATGCTTACCGGATCCGCAACTGATGCAGACGGAGATCCGCTCACCTATATCTGGGAACAAATGGATAAAGGAACTTCTTCTGAAACAGGAGCTAATTCTGCAGCAAAAGAAACAAAAATTGCAGGCCCCATATTCAGATCATGGACTCCTTCAAGTTCTCCTGTAAGATATTTTCCAATAATGTCTTCTATTTTAGCAGGTGCTCTTAAGACAACAGGAATGCAAATAGATGTTGAAGCTCTTCCCGCTGTTGCCAGAACTTTAAATTTCAGACTCACTGTTCGCGACAACAAAGCCGGAGGTGGTGGAAATAATTCGGATGACACTAAGATCACTGTTAATTCAGCAGCAGGGCCATTTGCCATAACATCGCAAAACACAGCAGTTTCCTATGTAAAAGGGAGTTCACAAATAGTGACATGGGATGTAGCAGGCACCACAGCCAACGGAGTAAATACAGCCAACGTAGATATTCTGTGGTCAACAGATAATGGAATTACATGGACCACATTATTAACAGCAACTCCTAATGACGGATCGGAAACCATTACAATCCCTGATACTTTAACTAATTCTGGTAGAATAATGATTAAAGGAAGCAATCATATTTTCTTTGATATCAATAATGCCAATATTTCTGTAAAAACTTCTGATGATAAACCAACAGATGTAAATTCATCATCTACAGAAATCAAAATGTATCCTAATCCCGTAAAGGATATTCTTACTCTTACCAACACCAGCAATGAAGAATATAAAATCTATGACATGGCCGGAAGACTTGCCAGCGCAGGAAATCTGGAAAGCGGAACAGTGAATGTCAATAAACTAACCAATGGCACCTACGTAATCCAGGTTGGAGGATTTGCAAAACAATTCATTAAAAAGTAACAAGAAAATAATTCAATCAGAAAGCTGCTCATTCGGGCAGCTTTTTTTATTCGAAAAAAAATAAAAAATATAAATTCAAATACGTTTATTATTTAATTAAATTTCACAATAACATTTTATTTGAAACAAAATAACTAATATTTAAGTTTTTTAATTTACATTTATCACATAGTAATATTTCATTGTGCCGTTTACCCAGATTGTATTTAAGGGAGCTCCAAGCCGTTTTTTAACGTCTGATGCAGTTGCTTCTTTTGACTCTGTTTTGATATAAATTGGTATTTCCGGCAATTTATGGTCAGAAAAGTATATTATTAAACCTAATCCAAGTCCTGAAAAATTTTCTTTTACAGCCTGGAAAATAGAAATAATATTCAAATCAGTATTTCACCTAAGATCTTTGTAAAGAAAGTAATGTTTCAAAAAAGGCAGCCCCTCTAATACCTCAATAATTTTAAAATAATTTAAAATTTTTTATATGAAACATTTATTTAAGTACTTCTTTTTTTTAACAATTACTACGCTCTCGGTAGCCTGTAGTTCAGACAATGATGATGTAATAGACATCAATCCTGACGTTACCTCTGTATTCTACAAAACGGCTGATGAGCTGGCAGCAACTTATGACAGCAACAACTCGGTAAGTCAGGCCATCAGAAATCAAGCTTATGATCTGTATAAAAGAGGTAAATGGAGTGAACTGGAATCCCTTTTTAAGGCTAATAATTTAAATGGCGGATGGCCGCCTGCTAATGGAGGCTACAATATTGTTGACGATGTTCCGTTACAAGTTGGACAGAAGTTTGACCGATATAGCGGAGCTGTTGGCAGTTATAACGGAACAGGTGTTCCTACTTTAGGGGGAAGCTTTACAAGTCCGATCATCAACGGATATGTGTATACTTTCACACAAAGAGCTTTGAACCAGACTGAAGACAAATACGATTTCTATTACGAAATTGATGTATTGAACAATTCCATGCAGTTTAAAACCCAGACAGCAGATATTATTCCTTGGTTTAGCCAGGCAGGAAAAGGAAAACAAACCATGTGGAAAATCCCTCTCGACATCAACACAGGATATCAGAAAACATGGAATAAGCTGGCAGAAGAAGGTTATATAAAAATCACCATTAAGAAAAGTCCAAGCGGAAAATATCCTAACTTAGTAGGCACAGTTATTCAGCCATAAATTACCCCAGATGTATTCAATCTCAGAAAAAATAAAAATTACAGAAAAAGCTTCTGTTGAAAAAAGCACCTTTATTAATGATGAAGCTCTTCCATCAGCAATAACAACTTTCAACTGCAGTCATTGCAATCACAAAAATACCCTTGAAATAGCACCCTATTCATCTGGATTCCCTATCCTTCAACTGTATCATGAAGATAAAGTGATATCCAAAGATGAATTGTTACAACACGGAATCGCCAACGGAACCTCTCAGAGTATGTTTCATTTTGGAGAACTGACCGTTAATAATATGCCCACTTTGTATTTTGGAACAGATTGTTCTTCCTGTCATTCAAAATATCTTTGTGTGTTCAGCTATGGAGAAAAACAGCCGGGATTGATGATGCTAACCGTTTCTGGTATCTGGAAATATGAGTAGTTGCAGTAATTGAATAGAATTAAAATATTTCAAAATAAAACCACAATTTTTATAGTTGTGGTTTTATTGATTTTTGCAGATTAAATTTTGTTTTGAAAAATTTTCAATCAATTCTTTATTCACACATTTAGTCCTGTACATTTCACATTTTACAAATCCTTTTCTATCTTTGTGGGAAATAAAAAAATTCATGGATAAAATTGATAGTTTGAACCAAGTAGCAGAATTCCATACTACTTTCAAAGCCCCTATTTTAGATACACCACAAATTCCTTCTCCTGAAAGATGTAACCTGAGAGTAGAACTTTTACAGGAAGAATTAAACGAACTGAAACAAGCCATTGCAGATAACAATATTGTAGAAATTGCTGACGCATTGTGTGATCTTCAGTATGTTTTGAGTGGTGCTGTTCTGGAATTCGGACTTGGCAGCAAATTTGTAGAGCTATTCAACGAAGTTCAGCGCTCCAATATGTCGAAAGCATGTGATAATGAAGAACAGGCAAAGGAAACTGTTGAATTCTACAAAGAGAAGGAAGTAGAATCTTTTTATGAAAAGTCTGGAGAAAAATTCAATGTTTACAGACAGGCTGATCATAAAGTATTAAAAAACAAATACTACTCTCCTGCTGATTTAAAATCAATTATCGAAAAATAAAATATGAAAAAATTTATTACCAATATTGTTGCCTTTTCAAGCTTATTTTTAGCTACTCAACAGCTTAGCGCTCAAAAAGTAGTGGTAAACAGAGAAGTTGACACACAGAAAGATGGAAAGATGCTTTTAGGAAACCAACTGAAAGAGCAGTTTTTAAAAGCTCCTTATGCAGATTGGTATGTAAAAGAACATGATGAGTATGCTATTGACGAAAAAGCAGTCAGCGAATTAAGAAAAGGAAAAATTGGTACTTATGACATCATTGTTTTTATGGGAACATGGTGCGAAGACAGTCACAGAGATTTTCCAAGACTGATGAAAATATTGGAAGCAGCCAACTATCCTGAAAATAAATTAAATATTATAGCGGTAAACCGTAAAAAAGAATCTCCTACAGGAGACGAAAGCCTTTATAATATCCAGAAAGTTCCTACCATTATCCTGAAAAGATACGGAAAAGAGGTTGGTAGAATCATAGAAATGCCTACTACAGGATATATTGAAAGAGATTTAGTTCAAATTCTTAAAAAGAATGATTCATCTGTCATCAAAGAAATTTTTAAATAGATTTTGAGAAATTATAGAACCATATTATCCTTTGCAGCAGGTGCCGGAGCCATGGTGCTTCTGTTTTTTGGTCTGAAATCCTGTCTTAACCTTGGAAGTAAAACTGAAAAGTCGGATTATTACATCCTGACCAATCAGATTTCCAAGATGAATAAGATGGTGGTGATGGAGCAGAATACTTCCAGTATGCAGAAAACCAAAATGGGTTATGAAGTTTTTGGGAAAGAAATTTCCAGCAACAGCATTATTACCTATACCAAGACCAATGCACAGGTTTCTTATGACCTTAACAAAATGAAGATCGAAGTAGATTCCATCAATAAAAAATTGATCATTACTGAGCTTCCTGATGCTGAAATAAGAATTACACCAAGTGTTGAGATTCAATCTTTGGATGATTCTTTTATTAACAGAATTTCGGAAAAAGATATTAAAAATGTTACCCAGAAAGCTAAAGAAACAGCAGAGAAATCAATTGATCAGAATCAATTACGAACAGAAGGTCGTAAACAGCTGATGGAAAATCTGAATAATGTTTTCGTTTTGGCCAAGGCTTTAAATTATGAAATAGAGGATAAAACCGGAAAAATTGGTATCTTAGGTCTTTAAAAGGATAAGATTTTAAGTATTCCCATTTTTGGCAAACACTTTGAATGATAATATCATATAGTATTAAAAATTCAAAGTTATGGATAAAAAAGGAAACACCCACAAGAAAGAATCTGCCAACACCGCAGAAACCCAAAAGCAAAATCAGGATTTCCAGGATATTCCTGCAGCTTCGAAAAAGACCAATCCGCCTGATATTGACAAAGAAGATATTCAAAAGTCTTCCAAAAATAAATCAGGAAAAACGGATAATACAAAATAACAAAGAGCTGTAAAGGCTTATTGATATTAAAAAAAACGAAAAGTTCCGTCTCATACGAGGCGGAACTTTTCTTTCTAACTATCTAAATGAACTTTTTTATACGATGGTTGATTTTCCGATCTTGATATTTTCAAAATTGTAATAGGACTTTTCTGAATATCTGATATGATCTGCAATAAAGCTTCCTACCTCACTTGTTGAGTAATATTGTTTGGTATTAAGATCAATGGTAACATACTTGTTTTCAATAGCATGTTCTACAGATTGTCTCAATTTGTCTGCTGCTGCCTTTAAATTAAGATGATCCAGCATCATTGCCACACTTAAAATAGATGCTACAGGATTGGCAATTCCTTTTCCTTTTGCCTGTGGATATGATCCATGAATAGGCTCAAATAAAGCGTTCTTTTCTCCTACCGAAGCAGATGGCAGCAATCCGATAGACCCTCCGATCACACTTGCTTCGTCTGAAATAATATCACCAAACATATTTTCCGTTACAATAACATCAAAATGCTTAGGATTAAGAATCAGCTGCATAGCAGCATTGTCTACAAACATATAATCCAGCTGTACATCAGGATATTCCGATGCAATTTCCTGACACGTTTTTCTCCACAATCTTGAAGTATCAAGAACATTGGCTTTATCAATAAGGGTAAGCTTTTTATTTCTTTTCTGAGCTTCCTGAAACGCCATATGAACAATCGGAATAATATCTTCACGGCTGTATTTACAGACATCATAAGCATAAGCTCCTTCAGGATCTGTAAATTTTTCACCAAAATAAATTCCGCTTACCAGTTCTCTGAAAATCTGAATATCTGCTCCTTCAATAATTTCTCTTTTCAAAGGACTTTTATCGATCAGAGATGCATACGTTTTCAAAGGACGGATATTGGCAAACAATCCCAACTCTTTACGAAGTTTCAATAATCCCTGTTCAGGTCTTACTTTGGCTTCAGGATTGTTATCAAAAACCGGATCACCAATAGCCCCGAAAAGCACAGCATCAGATTCTTTACAAATCTTTAAAGTTTCTTCAGGCAAAGGATTTCCTGTTTTAAAAATAGCTTCTGCACCTATTAATCCATAATCAAAATGAAATTTGCATTGAAAAGCTTCAGCAATAACATCTAATATTTTAATGCTTTCACTGATGATTTCCGGGCCAATCCCATCTCCGGGAAGAACCGCAATTTTAAAATAACTGTCGCTCATTTGCTTTTTGTGTTTTTAATTCAAATTCTGTGATCGTCTGCTTTCTGCTGATTAAAAAATCAATATCGTCATAGCCGTTTAGCAGGCATATTTTTTTGTAAGAATCAATTTCAAAGGTTTCCGTGGTATCTTTAAAGCTGATGGACTGTAATTCTACATCAATGGCAATTTCATTGTCAGGATTTTCGTTGATTCCTTCTAAAATTTCTTTTAAAAATTCTTCGGAAACCTTTACAGGAAGAAGTCCGTTGTTCAGAGCATTTCCTTTGAATATATCAGCAAAATAGCTTGAAACAATTACTTTAAATCCATAATCTGTTAAAGACCAGGCTGCATGTTCACGGCTGCTTCCACAACCAAAGTTATTACCTGCTACCAGAATCTCACCTCCGAATTTAGGATTGTTTAAAACAAAGTCCGGATTGGGTTCTCCTGTATGCATATTGAATCTCCAGTCTCTAAACAGATTTTCTCCAAAACCTTTTCGGTCTATACTTTTCAGGAATCTTGCCGGAATAATCTGGTCTGTATCTATATTTTCTGCCGGCAATGGAACTGCGCGGGATTTTAAAACAACTAATTTTTGCATGTACTTTTAATCTGTTTAGTTTACACTTTCAAAAGCTGAGATTTTACCTTCTATGGCTGCTTTTGCTGCGGTAAGCGGGCTGGCAAGAATTGTTCTTGAACCTTGTCCCTGTCTGCCTTCAAAGTTTCTGTTGGAAGTGGAAACACAATATTCTCCTTCCGGAATTTTATCATCATTCATCGCCAGACACGCTGAACATCCCGGCTGACGAATCTGAAACCCTGCATCATTGAATATTTTATCCAAACCTTCTTCATAAATCTGTTTCACCACTTGCTGAGATCCCGGAACAATCAGTGCTTTTACAGCTTCTGACTTGCTTTTCCCTTTAATATACTGGGCTGCAGAGCGGAAATCTTCTATTCTTGCGTTGGTACAGCTTCCTATGAAAACATAATTAACCTTGATACTATTAACAGCCTGTCCAGCTGCCAGTCCCATATATTTCAATGCTTTTTCTTCTGATTCATTTTGTGGTGTCGGAATAACTTCGCGGATTGAAATCCCCATTCCCGGATTGGTTCCATACGTAATCATTGGATAGATATCTGAAGCATCAAAGCTTAATTCTTCATCAAAAATGGCTCCTTTATCTGTTTTCAAAGTTTTCCAATAGGCTACTTTTTCATTCCATTCCTCTCCCTCTGGAGCAAATTTTCTTCCCTGTACATATTCAAAAGTGGTTTCGTCAGGAGCAATCATTCCGCCTCTGGCACCCATTTCAATACTCATATTGCAGACTGTCATTCTTCCTTCCATTGACATTTCTTCAAACACATTTCCTGCATATTCACAGAAATATCCTGTTCCTCCGTCTGTACCTATTTTTGAAATGATATAAAGAATAACATCTTTAGGTTGAACATTTTCATTCAATTTACCACTGACTGTAATTCTCATTGATTTTGGCTTATTCAACAGCAGGCACTGGCTCGCAAATACCTGCGCAACCTGACTGGTTCCGATACCAAAAGCAATAGATCCAAATGCACCATGCGTAGAAGTGTGGCTGTCACCACAAACAATACTCATTCCCGGCTGGGTAATCCCTAATTCCGGAGCGATGATGTGAACAATTCCCTGATATTGATGTCCTAATCCGAAAAGCTCAATATTGTTTTTCTGACAGTTTTCTGTAAGCTGCTCTACCTGATTTCTTGAAAGTTCATCTCTAATTGGTTGTTCCTGATGCAAAGTAGGAACATTGTGGTCCGCAGTGGCTACAATCTGTTCCGGTCTGAATATTTCCAGGTTTCTGGATCCAAGTTCTGCAAAAGCCTGAGGGCTGGTTACCTCATGAATAAGATGTTTGTCTATATAAATGATCTGAGGTCCCTCCGGAATGGTTTCTACCACGTGAGCGTCCCAAACTTTATCAAAAAGTGTCTTTTTACTGTTGTTCATTGTTTACTTTATCTTGATTTAAATCAAACCTATCCAATTTTTCTGTTGAAAGAATCCATCATCAGGCTCAGATCATCATTACATATTTCTTTTTTAAGGTCAGCGATTTTTAAAAACTCCTGATATAGGTAATCAAGTTCATTTTTGGTCACTTCATAACCGATATGTTTGAAGCGGTAAGCCAATGCTGAACGTCCGCTTCTGGCAGTAAGAATAATCGAAGAAGCATTCACACCTACTTCTGCAGGATCAATAATCTCATAAGTTTCTCTGTTTTTAATAACACCATCCTGATGAATTCCTGAGCTGTGAGCAAAAGCATTAGCTCCTACAATAGCTTTATTAGGCTGTACAGACATTCCCATAAGATCAGACACCATTGTACTCATTTCATTCAACATTCTGGAATTCACATCGGTATGCAGGTTCAAATCTTTATGTTGTTTCAAAATCATGACGACTTCCTCCAAAGCCGTATTTCCTGCTCTTTCTCCCAATCCGTTGATGGTACATTCAATCTGACGCGCACCATTGATAGCTCCGGCAATAGAATTGGCAGTAGCCAATCCAAGATCATTGTGACAATGACATGAAAGCACCACTTTTTCGATTCCTTTTACATTTTCCCTGAGGTATTTTATTTTCTGACCATATTCTTCCGGCAGGCAATATCCTGTGGTGTCAGGAATATTCAGGACAGTTGCTCCCGCTTTGATAACGGCTTCGCAAACCCTTGCCAAATATTCATTATCCGTTCTTCCGGCATCTTCAGCATAAAATTCTACGTCTTCCACGTATGTCTTAGCATACCTTACAGCATCTGCTGCCCTTTCAATAATATCTTCTCTTGTTGAGTTGAATTTGTATTTAATATGAGAATCAGAAGTTCCGATTCCAGTGTGAATTCTTGGTTTCTTTGCCAACTTCAGAGCTTCAGCTGCCACATCAATATCTTTTTTGTTTGCTCTCGTCAGTCCGCATACCTTTGCATTTTTTACCAGTTTTGAGATTTCTGAAACAGATTCAAAATCTCCGGGACTTGAAATTGGGAATCCCGCTTCAATGATATCAATTCCCAACTCGTCAAGCCTTTCAGCAATAATCAGCTTCTGTTCCGTGTTCAGTTTACATCCCGGAACCTGTTCCCCATCTCTCAGTGTCGTATCAAAAATTTCGATTTTTTCGGAATTCATAAGTGAAGTTTTTTACTTAATTTTGGCTCAAAACTACAGCATGCAATATTTTTTTATTTTCATTTTTTCTGAAAATTACAATATTCAACAGCTAAAAAAACAATTGTATTCATTTGTTAATCAATAATTTAATTTATAAAAATTTACAATGGCAGAATTGCAGAAAGATTTTTTGTTTGTATTG
The DNA here is from genome assembly GCF_002979455.1 of Chryseobacterium sp. MYb7. Taxonomy (GTDB): domain Bacteria; phylum Bacteroidota; class Bacteroidia; order Flavobacteriales; family Weeksellaceae; genus Chryseobacterium. The sequence continues at coordinate 83,867 of NZ_PCOU01000009.1, read as the reverse complement.
GTAAAGTCATTGACCACCTCTGAAAAAAGACAGTTTAAGTTATATGTAAACCGTCTCGGGATTAACGTAGATGCCAAATTTCTATTGTTATTTTCCGAAATGGATAAGATGAAGGAATATGATGAAAGCATTATCATTGAGAAAAAAATTTCCACCAAACAACAGCTTTCCAACCTGAAAGCCCATCTTTACAAACAGATTCTGGTGAGCCTCCGTATGAACCCAAGTCATCAGAACTACAGAATCCAGCTTCGTGAACAGTTGGATTTCGCCAATATTCTGTATCAAAAAGGGCTTTATAAACAGGCTTTAAAGATATTGGATAAGACCAAGCAAACCGCATTGGAATTGGATGAGAAAAGTATCGCTTCTGAAATCATAGATCTTGAAAAAGTAATTGAATCCCAATTTATTACACGAAGTATTGAAGGACGTGCAGAAGAACTGATCAAGCAATCTCAGGATATCAGTAAACAGAATCGTTACACCACAAAATTATCTAATCTTTCATTGAAATTATACAGTGAAATGCTTACCCACGGCTATGTAAAAAATGATACAGACCGACAGGAAGTGATGGATGTTTTCAATGCTCAGATTAAAAATATAAACCCCGAAAAGCTGAATTTCACAGAAAAACTTTGGTATTACAAAGCTCATGTCTGGAAAAACCAGCTTTTACAGGATTACAAATACACGTTGAAATATGCGTATCAATGGGTAGATCTTTTTCATAAGAAACCGGAAATGATCTACAGCCATCCGGTTTGGTATATCAAAGGGAATACTTATCTGTTGAAAATCCTGTTTTTGTATGGAAATATTGATATTCTGGAAGAACATTTTGAGAATTTCAATACAATGGTACATGCAGAAAATTTTGTTCAGAACGAAAACCTTCAGTCTCTTATTTTCCTTACTCAGTATAACACACTGATGAATATTCACTTTGTAAAAGGAGAGTTTTTTACAGGAACCAAGCTCATTCCTGAAGTAGAATTAAAAATGGAAAGACTTAGAGAGAGAATTGATGAGCACCATTTCATGATTCTTTACCTTAAAATGGCGGCCATGTTCTTTGGCAGCAAAATGTTTGATAAGTCCATTGAGTATTCTATGAGAGTGATAGAATCTAAAGGAAATGTGCAGGAAGATCTTTTGTTCCATACACGAATTCTGATCTTAATGGCAAAATATGAGTCTGGAAATGATGAAGATTATGATGAATTTATTGCTTCTACTTTGAAGTTTGCCAAGAAAATGAAGAAGCCGGAAGAATTCCATTTTGAGAGTATTCAGTTTTTTAAGAATCTTAATAATCAGGTCTTAGATCAGAGACAGAAAGCATTTGAAAGTTTTGACAAAAAGCTGGAAGAGTATTCCAACAACGAATATTACAGACGATCATTATTTTATATTGACATTCATGGATGGATCAAATCTAAAGTACAGAATGTGGATGTTATTGAGATTATCAAGCAGAAAGTAAAATATAAAAGAAAACATTAATTAAAAGTACGTAAATCATTATTTTATAGATATTTAAAATACTTTATTTAATGTAAAATAAAATACCAAAATCAGTTATTTCCCTTTTAATATATGTCCTCATAGATTTAACAATTCTAGCAGGTTTTTTATCCTATCAGCTCAATTTATGGGTGAATAAAATCATCTAAAATTGTAAAGCAAAATATTTTATTTCATTACCAATACTAAGGATAATTATATTGAAAATATTAATATTTATGGCATGTGTTAACAGGTCGCTCCTCTGGAGCTTTATTTTGAGAAGACTTCATTTTTTTCTATTAACACTAAATCCCGATGGGATTCAATCCGGCTCCAATAGGAGCTAACGGTTAATAGGACATATTTGTTTTAAAATGATAGCTCCGAAGGAGCGACCTGTTAATTATGCTTTGATTTAATAAGACAAAAATGATTTTATTTATACATATTCTTTATAAAATTCAAAACATTTTTATGACTGATTTTTTCTACCAGCTCTGATGAAAAGCGTTCTTCAATTTCTTTATTGATGGCAGGATAGCCAGAAGCGTTGGAATGTTCCGGGAAGAAAAAAGGATGACGGGACTTGTCCGGATGATCTTTCCAGTAGAAATAATCTGCTCCATAAGCAATGCTTTCTTCTCCACCAAGATCCAAACCGTATTGAATGTGTTCATAAATTCTTTCGGGATTCTCGATATCAACATAATCTTTAATAAAATTAAGACCAATTAAACCCTTTCTGTTAATGGCTTCTTTTACCAGTTCATCAGGAAGATTTCTGTTGTTTTTATAAACAGATCTGTAATTGGAATGGCTTGCCAGAATAGGAATTGAGTAATTCCTCTGATCAATATAGGTGAAAATATCATAGGCCAGCTGATCACTTGTATGTGCTAAATCAATGGCAATTTTTCTGTCGGCAATATAATCTATCAGTACTTTTCCGTCTTCTTTTAAGCCTGCTGCTGCATTATTTCCACCACCGAAACGGTTTTCCAGATGATGGGTAATACCAATATAAAAGACTTTTTGTACATTCTCAATAATCGTTTCCAGATTTTTGAATCCGGAATCAAGACTTTGGTTTTCATCACAGAAAGCGGATGCATTCTCTATAGAAGCAAGAACTCCTACCCGATTTTTATTTTCCTCAGCCTCATAATTATTGTGATTAAAAAAGAAAAAATTCTCGTTTTTAATAAGGTTTGAAAACAACTTACTCTGCTCCAGGCCATAAACTGTACTGTTTGCTCCTGTTCCGGCATACATTGCCATGATCTGAAGTTTTACATTTCCTTCCTGTAAATAAGGCAGTGAACAGCCAATTTCTTTGTCATCAATAGCAGCATCGGATCTCAGCAGATAATATAATAAATCGCAGTGCAGATCCATATTTATAGTATTCATAGTAGTGTAATATTGGAATTTTTTATTTCTTTACTTTGTTCAGTTCATCATTGATAAATTCCACAGAACTATTTTCAAAAACTTCAAGCAGTTTCTGTACGAAAGCTCCGAATGTTTTATATTTTCTCCTGTTAGAATTATATTCTTTTACTTTTTCTTCTAATAAAGGGATAAAAATGAAATTATTTTTCAGATGATATTCCTGAAGTCTTTTTACCCTTTCCTCATCTTTTTGAATTCTGGCGGTTTCAATTTCGCCTAATCTTACTAAATGTTCAGCAACGCAAGTCTGATAATCTCCATAACCTCCAGTTTTGATCATGGTTTCCTTTAGTTTTGATTTTTCAAATAACTCTTTAAATTTAGTAAGCTTATCTGTTTGTTGATTAACTTCTTTATTAACAAAGGAATGTCCAAATTCATGAACACTTAAAAATCTGGCCTGAAACTGATTGTCATACCCAAATTCTCCCGGTTTCTGTACCCTCACAAAAGGACTTGCAATCTCATAAATATTCTGTTTTCCAGATGGTAATATCACATTGGTAGCAATTCCTCTTCCTTCATTATCTTCAATAGGCCACATCATCATAGGAGAAATAATGATAGTATAGGTGTTAAAACTTTCACCATAAAATTGTTCCATGGCTTTTGTAAATCCGTCAGGAATCTGTTTGTTGTATTCCGCTATTCCGCCATTATAAAAGATTTGATTCTCTTTAAAAAACTGCCCGATATTCTCCTGAATGTAAAATTTTGAAAGCGCTGAAAGATAATTTTTAATTAAATCTGTTGCTTCTTCATTCTGTTCTTTTGTAAGATTATTGTTTTCAAAGCGATAATCATTAATCCATTCCACATCCGGAAATTCCTTATGATACATCAGAGGTTTCATCATTGCATCATTTCCGGCACCATATTTTTCCATTAAAATATCATTGAGTCTGGCAGTTGAAACAGCAATATCTGAGTTTTTCAAATGGCCGTATTTCTGTAAAGCATTTTTAACAACCGGTTGATAAACAGAACATTCTTTTATCTTATAAAGTTCAAAATCCTTATTATTCTTTCGGTGCTCTGCAGACAGTATTTCTGCAAGAAAATAAGTCTCAATATTTCTATTGTAAGTAACAGAAAATGTGGATGTACTTTTCTGCGAAAAACAGAATATGGCACTCAATGAGACAAAAACCACGAATAACTTTTTCATTTTAATATTAATTCTCATTCTAAATATAGGCTAATATAGTATTTTATCTAAAAATTCCGTATTTTTGCATCTTAAAATTTCTTAGTAAACAATGATAAAAATTACACTTCCAGACAATAGCGTCAAAGAATTCGAAGGAGCAGTAACTCCTCTAGATGTGGCAAAATCTATAAGCGAGGGATTGGCAAGAAACACCATCTCCGCAATTGTTAATGATCAACAAGTAGAAATCACCACACCTATAACCACGGATTCTACGGTACAGCTTTTGACCTGGAATGATGATCTTGGAAAGAAAGCTTTCTGGCATTCTTCTGCCCACCTTTTGGCGCAGGCAATCCTTGAGTTTTATCCTAATGCTAAGTTAACGATCGGTCCAGCTATTGAAAGCGGATTCTACTATGATGTAGATTTCGGGGATGAAAGCTTATCTGAAAAAGATTTTGAAAAGATTGAGAAAAAGATCTTAGAAAACGCGAAGAAAGGATCTACATTCTCTCTATATCCGGTTTCTAAAGAAGATGCTTTAAAAACATATGCAGACAACCCTTACAAAGTAGAATTGATCTCTAATCTTAATGATGGAGAAATCACTTTTGTAACGCACGATGACTTCACAGACTTATGTCGTGGTGGTCACATTCCAAATACAGGAATTGTAAAGGCAGTTAAGATTTTAAATGCAGCAGGAGCTTACTGGAGAGGAAATGAAAAAAATCCTCAATTAACAAGAGTATACGGTATTTCTTTCCCTAAGCAGAAAGATCTTATTGAATACCTTGAAAGATTAGAAGAAGCTAAAAGAAGAGACCACAGAAAATTAGGTAAAGAACTTGGAATTTTTGCATTCTCTGAAAAAGTAGGTGCCGGCTTACCCCTTTGGCTGCCAAAAGGTACTGCTTTAAGAAGAAAACTAGAGAATTTCCTTTCTGATGCTCAGAAAAAAGGGGGTTACGAATTTGTAATGTCTCCACACATCGGGGCAAAAGAACTTTATGTAACTTCTGGACACTGGGATAAATATGGGGAAGACAGCTTCCAGCCGATTAAAACTCCAAATGAAGGAGAAGAATTCTTACTGAAGCCAATGAACTGTCCGCACCACTGTGAAATTTACAAGACTTCACAATGGAGTTATAGAGATTTGCCAAAAAGGTATGCAGAATTCGGTACGGTATACAGATATGAGCAAAGTGGAGAGCTTCACGGATTAACGAGAGTTCGTGGATTTACTCAGGATGACGCTCACCTTTTCTGTACTCCGGATCAGCTTTCTGAAGAATTTGAAAAAGTAATTGACCTTACGCTTTATGTTTTCAAGTCTTTAGGTTTTGAAGATTTTGTCACTCAGGTATCATTAAGAGATCCTGAAAACAAACAAAAGTATATCGGTTCTGATGAGAATTGGGAGAAAGCAGAAAGCGCGATCATCAATGCAGCTCAGAAGAAAGGTTTAAAAACGGTAGTAGAATACGGAGAAGCAGCATTCTATGGTCCTAAGCTTGACTTCATGGTGAAAGATGCTTTAGGAAGAAAATGGCAGCTTGGAACTATCCAGGTGGATTATAACTTACCGGAAAGGTTTGACCTTCACTATATTGGAAATGATAATGAAAAGCACAGACCGGTAATGATCCACAGGGCACCATTTGGTTCTATGGAGCGTTTCATTGCTATCTTACTGGAAAACACAGCTGGTGATTTCCCATTATGGCTGAGCCCGGATCAGTTTATTATTCTACCGATCAGTGAAAAATATGTAGATTATTCAAAAAAAGTTTCACAATTTTTGGAAAATCACGATATTAGCGGTCAGATTGATGACAGAAACGAGAAGACAGGTAAAAAGATCCGTGATGCTGAATTGAACAAGATTCCTTTCATGCTTGTGGTGGGAGAAAATGAAGAAAAAGAAGAAACGATTTCTGTAAGAAGACGTGGAGAAGGAGATCTTGGAGTGATGAAACTGGAGGATTTCGTTGCTTACTTCAAAAAAGAAGCAGCAATATAAATTTAAAATAAAAGATTGAAGGATTCAAAGATTAAAGAATTAATGAATCTTTCAATTTTAAATATTTAAATCAATTAAATTAAGTAGTTAACCAATAAAATTATAATACAATAGCACAAAGATTTAACAACAGGGGCCCACAAAGACGTCCGGTACAAGAGGACTTACACTTGATCAACGATAAAATTCGTGTGAGAGAGCTTCGTTTGGTGGGCGATAACGTAGAGCCAGGAATTTATCCAATTGACAAAGCAAGACAGATTGCTGCAGATCAGGAATTGGATTTAGTAGTAATTTCTGATAAAGCAGAACCTTTTATTGCAAGAATATTAGAATATAAAAAATTCTTATATGAGCAAAAGAAAAAACAAAAGGAACTTAAAGCTAAGCAGGTAAAAGTGGTAGTGAAAGAGATCCGTTTCGGACCTCAGACAGATGACCACGATTACGAATTCAAAAAGAAGCATGCTGAAAAATTCCTTGAAGAAGGTTCAAAATTAAAGACCTACGTATTTTTTAAAGGACGTTCGATTATCTTTAAAGACCAGGGAGAAATTTTGCTTTTAAAGCTTGCTCAGGAACTAGAGCATGTAGGTAAAGTAGACCAACTTCCTAAACTTGAAGGAAAAAGAATGATTATGATGATGAGTCCTAAAAAACCAGCAAAATAATTAAGTCATTATTTTAATATAAAGAAACCTCAAATTACTTTGAGGTTTTTTTATGCTTTAATTTTAAGAAAAGATTGCTCCGGACTACTCTATCTATCCTCCAAAATCACCACAATCATGCTCCGTAAAAAGAGACAAGGCTTTTTGAGTGGTAAAATAGGCAGCTATTCTTTTATTTTTCATTTCAAGCTTCTTGCCTTCTATAATAAGTTCGTAAACGGGAGCTTTATCTATTTTGGTTAAAATATAAGTCCGTTCTGGTGTTTTGAAAATAGTTTTATTTCCTTCTATAGAATATGAAAAATCATGGATTTCAAAGGTGTCTTTTTCATCACAGACATTAGCCCATCTTATTTCCTTCTTTGTGATAGACAAACTTGTTAAGTCACAGGAATAACAGTTACCCGAGAATTCTATACCATATTTCTCATACACATTTGTGCTTTTACCATTCAATACATCAATAGGAACTAACGATGTAAAATCAACGGGTATTTCTAATTTTGATATATCCTTTTTTTCCGGATCAGTTTTAGAAACCGAAGCGGGAGCTGTTATTACATCTGGAGAAGCATTTTTCTCCACTTTTTTTTCTGTAGCAGGTGAGCAGGAAGTTAACAATACGATCACAATGGAAAGGCTGGTTATTACGTTTTTCATCTTTTTAAAATAATCTATAATACTTGGTTTATCATTTTGTAAAATTCTCCAAATTCTATCGTTCAATATATCCCGGTTTTCAGCCATTTATTCCCTATATCAGGTGATTTTGTTGGCTACAGGTGTGAATACTGATACATTTGCCCAAAATATAGAAAATGAAAATACTCAATCAAATCGTTATATCATCTATGGTGGTTTTTGTGGGATGCAGTCAACAGAACAAAACATCAGAAACTAAAACAGCAAAAACTGAAGTTAAGCAAAAAATAATAACACTTGTCGATTTCAAAAAAACAAAAGGAGTGGATAATGTTCAGGAGGTGCCCTTTCAATTATTTACCAAGCTGGATTCTATACAGTTTTTTGTTGCTCCGAATAAAGATGCCGCTCATCTGAAAGTAGCCTACAATAAGTTCGATAATTATTATGGATTTGAAGAGTTTGAAGACTTCTACTCTATTCATTACAGCATAAATAACAATATTTCGAACAGCATTGAAGCTTTTGTTTTGAAGTCAGAATTCACTTCGTCATTTGAATTAACTTTAAATGGTGTGGATCTTTATGAGATCAGAAGCAGCACATTTAAACAATCTGATGATTTTAAAAATAAATCTTTTAAGAAATTTGGAACTATTGCAGAGATTTCAGAGCAGGAATTTAAAACCAGTTCAAAAAATAGAATGAATGAACCATTGGTAAAAAATCCGAATATAAAACTACATGATGATAACTGGGTATATATTGAAAATGGCAGAAAAGAGGTTATTACACAACATGAAAACATCTCTACAGAGACCGGACCGCTTGCTAATGAATATGTAGGACGGTCACCTTACTTAAATCTGGAGGTTTTCAAAGAAAACTCTGATGAAGTTGCAGGTTCTTTCTATTCTTTTTACAATATAAAAAATGCAGTGATGTTTGAGTTAAGTACTGATGGCTATCCACAAATTCTTCCAACCAAGAGCTGGGTTACCTTTGTTTCATCTAATAATGATGTGGGGAGTAATTTTATTATCGCTAAATATTTACCGCAAACCAAGAAACAGGACAATCTTTTATACGTGAATTTCACCAACTTCAAAATAGCTGATGATAAAAAGGCATTCTGGACAGATAACAATACCTTTTATGCAGAAGTTTTTCCACTTAATTCTACTGCGGTAAATGGTAAAAAGCAGAAAACAGCTTATATAAAGATCCAGTTAAAGGCGGATTTGTTTTAACCTATTAATAAGATAAAAAACCCCTGAAAACAGCCAGTGTATAAGGGAATAAAGTCTAATATCTTTGCTGCAATTATTTAAAAAGATACAATGAAAAAATTAAGTTTGACGATTCTTTTTTGTTTATTAAGTTTTATGACTTTCGCACAATCATTAAAAGTAGTGATAAAACAGGACGGAAAAGTAATTCAACCTGTGAACGATGTTTATGAGCTGAAGAAATCCACTTTCCAGTTCGAAATCACTTCTACCAATCTGGAAGGATTTTTAGTTGGAGCTACTACAAACAAGGATATTTATGCAGGAGCTTTGGGACTTTTAAGCACACAGGAGGTTCCGTGGTTTCAGAATACGGGTATGGCTGAGGAATTGTACAATAAAGACAAAGAAATGTTTCTGATGGATTCTGCTCCTTCTTATTGGTATTACACAGATGCGAAAGATCACAGATTTGATAAAAATCCTAAAGGTAACGCAAAGCAATGGACTGCCACACGTACTATTACAAGGTTTTATGATATTATGGTAGATCAGCCTATCAATTTAAAAGATTTTGACGGCAGAGTTTTCATCCTAATGTATCAGCCTGAATATAACGACGAATATGATTTAATAGGAAAGAAAAACCTGTTTCAGGCTGCGTTGAAATTCAAAGATTAAAAAACACACCAATTATTTGATTATATAAGAAAAAGGTCTGCTTTTACGATGTAAGCAGGCCTTTTTTGTAGATGAATATTTTATTCAATAATCAATCCATATTCTATTGCTAATTTGATGGCTGAGCTAAGATTGGATGTCTGGAATTTCTCAATAAGGTTCTTTCTGTGGCTTTCTACGGTATGCGGACTGATAAACAGTTTTTCTGCCATTTGATTGGTGGTAAGTCCTTTCGCAGCTTCCCCAAGAATTTCCTTTTCTCTTCGGGTCAGTTTGGGTACATGATTTAACCCATCAGTTGATTTTTTCTCCAAAACAGACTTAGTTTGCGAACATAAAAATTGAGTCCCTTCATACACGCTGGTAATCCCTTCCAGAATTTCAGAAACTGAAGCATTCTTCTGAATGTATCCACAGGCACCTTCAGCCAAAGAACTATTAATGACAGGCAGTTCATTGTGAACACTGAGAATAATAATCTGAAGATTGCTATACTTTTTCTTTAAAGGTTTTATGAGTTCAATGCTGTTGGTATCTGCCAGATTGATATCCAGCAATAAAATGTCAATAGCATTTTTTGCAAGACCGGTATTCATTTCTGAAACGTTTTTGAAACAATCTACTACATCTATGGTATCGCTGTTTCCTAAAATATTCTTCAATCCTTCTAAGAGAAGTGGATGATCATCTGTTATAGCTACTTTTATCATGTTTAATGAATAGGAATTTGAAGTTCTATACTGGTACCAATATTCAATTCGGAAGTGATATTCATTGTTCCTTTTAAAAATTGGATTCTTAATTCTATATTATGAAAACCTGCTGTTTTTCTAACGTCTAAACTTTTAGGATCAAAACCTTGGCCGTTATCTTCTACCGTTATGTTTAATACATTTTCTTCTTCACTTATCTGAATAATAATTTCCGAAGTATGAGCATGCTTTATGGCATTATTGACCAATTCCTGAATGATTCTGTATATGATCAATTGTTTTTCCTGAGATACAGAATTCCTGTGATTGATAAATTCTGTGTGAATTTCTAAAGCATTATTGGAAATACGGGAAGCAAACTCCTGAATAGCTACTTCCAGACCATATTTCATTAACAGATCCGGCATTAAATTGTGCGCAACACGCCTTAACTCCTCTACAGCGCCATCAATCTGATCAATTGATTTGGAAATTCCTTCTTCTATATTTTCAGACTGATGAGGGTTTAAATAAGACAACTGATGCTTAGTTCCGGAAAGCAGACCTCCCAATCCGTCATGAAGATCACGGGCAAGCCGGCCACGTTCCTGCTCCTGCCCTTCAAGCAACGCGGTAAGCGTAGATATTTTTGAATTTTGTTTCTCCTGTTCCATGGCTAAAGCATGCAATTCATCTCTTCGCTTAAGAGACTTGGCGCGTTGTTTATAAGCATACAACAATAACAGGATCAGAATAATGAAGAATATGATAAAGAAAATGTAGTAGGTATTGATCTTTTCTTTAAATGCCAGCAGCTTTTTATAGTTGTTAATATCATTACTCTTCTGTTGGGTTTCTAATTTTGCCAAACGAAGCTGCTGTTCCTTTTTCTCCGATTCAAGTTCTGAGAATTTCAATCTTTCGCGTTGATTTTCTTCTACCAGTTTTAAGTTGTTGTATACCTGTTCACGTTGTGCCCGAAGGATATTGATCAACTTAATTTCCTGCGCTTTTTTATCGCTTTCCAGCTGCAGTTTGATATATTTCTGTTCCTGGCGTTCTTTATCAAACTGAGATTCTAATCTTTTGGTAATATCCAGTTTTTCCTGATCGTAAACGCTTTTGTATTTGTCAACATAACTTTTATAATAAGTGAGCGCTTCTTTATAGTTGCCCTGTTCTTCGCTAATTCTGGATAAAGATTCAAGGATAGACAATTCAATATTATGATCTCTGACAGGACTTTTCCCAATTTCCATAGAGGCTTTTATAAAGTAAGACTTAGCCAAATCATAATTTTTGTCCTGTAGAGCCAGCTCAGCCAGAATCCCAAATGAAGAAGCAATATGAATAGGGTCACCTATTTCCAGACTCACACTGTTGGCTAATCTGGCATACTGCATCGCCTTATCTTTATCAAAACCAGTATATAAATTGGCTAAATTGATGGCCACATAGGAAAGACTGCTCCTGTTGAGCATCGCATCTTTATTTTTATTAAAAGCAGTAATAGCTTGTAAATAATACTGTTCTGTTTTATTCCTAAACCCTGTATCTGAAGGATTTTGAGTATATTTCTGTTCGTACACATAGCCCATTCGCATATAGGCGTCGAAGATAAGATTAGGGTCATTTTGTTTGGATGCAAGCAACAAAAATTGTTTGCTGTATTTCTCTTCCAACTGGTATTCATTGAGGTTGGAATAGATAGTTGATAATTCTTTAGCAACGTTACCAAATCTTCCGTACAGCGTGGAAGTGGTTGGTGAGTTTTCATAATATTCGATAGCTTTCAGGTAAGCAGCAACAGCATCAGTTGTTTTATTATTACGGATCAGAATCCAGCCTTTTGCATATTGCAAATAACCTTTCGCTTCGTTGCTGGTTGTTTGCAGGCTGTAGGTTTTTGCCATCTCCAGACTCTTTGAAGATTCAGATCCTTTATTATCCAACCGGTAATTCATGGCTTGCACGGCGTATAAAATAGTAGCATACTTCCCATCAGCCTGTTTTCTAGCCATGGAAATATTGGTTTCTAAAATCTGGTAAGACTGAGACTTTCGATTGTGAAAGAATAAGGCTGTAGCATATTTGGGAGCAAGATTCAACTGTTCTGCAGTATTGTTTGAAGCATGGTTGTATTCCTTTTCTAATTTGCTTAAAACATCTTGTGCCTGAACAAAAAACGGACAAATAATTAAAGTAAATATAAATAGTAACCTGTGCATCAACCCCTTATCTTTATTAAGTTTTAGTATAGTAAAGAACGTAAATATAGGCAAATACCGCTAATTGATTTTGAGGCTGTTTTGTTCGGTAAAATCACTTTTTATCCCGTAAAGCAAAACGGCAACCCGATCCAGATCAAATATTACTTTTACAGCTTCTTCTCCACCCAATTTTATTTTGTTATTGTTTTTACCCATGCTTATATTGTAGTGTCTGTTCGAAATAAGAATTTATCCTTTCATTATGGGTGAAAAAGAAAGCTATAGAAGTTATTAAATTAATATTGATGTTTCGCCACTTTACTTCTTAATCAATTTTCGATGTCAAAGATAATAACAGCTGTTACACCAAAACATCCCTGATAACAGTGGTTTTTTTAAATCCCATGAATATTTTCTAAAATACTTTTAATATATAATTTCCAACCTGTTAAGACAGTATCATACACAAATAAAATGCAGCTAATACGAGTCCCATAACTCCGGAAAGCAGGAATGAAAGAAAATAATAACGTGCCGTTTTATTTTTCTTCCGTAAAGAATGAATGATCAAAATAATGAGTGTGCATATAATTCCTGCTCCGAAAAAAATAATCAGTACAGCAAAGAATAATGCTCTTTCAAGGTGTAAATCTGCGGATGAAAGCATAGATCAATTAAATTTATAAGTTAGAAAAGTTTTTAAAAGAAGAAAATTATAGAAATCATCAGGTATTTCTGAATTTCATATTATATTAGCCCTCAATATTAGAGAGAATCAAACAATAATACAATCCCGATTGTCAGCTATTTTTCATTGTATCTACAGGCCTTCATAGACAATCTAAAAGCTGTTTTGGGTTTTTATTGGTCTATTTTTATACTATAAAGACTTGTAGCTCATATATTTTAAAATAATACTACCTGTATATTATTATTGTTTAACAATTATTAATCAATTATTATCTTACATCAAGATATAGTGAAGATTTTCTATCTACATTTGTGAATATAAAAAAATAGGATACACTCTATTATTAATCATTAAAAAAAGAAACAATGAGTACACTTACATTAAAAGACGGAACAGAAATTTACTACAAAGACTGGGGAAAAGGACAACCAATTTTCTTCCACCACGGATGGCCATTATCAAGTGACGACTGGGATGCACAAATGTTTTTCTTCCTTGAACAGGGATACAGAGTAATTGCTCATGACAGAAGAGGACATGGAAGGTCAGAGCAGACTCCTTATGGTCACGACATGGATACGTATGCTTCTGATGTAGCAGAAATTGTAGAAGCACTGGATTTAAAAGATGTCATCCACGTAGGACATTCTACAGGAGGTGGTGAAGTGATCAGATACGTAGCAAAACATGGTAACGGAAGAGTTTCAAAAGCTGTTTTGGTAAGCGCAGTTACTCCTATTATGGTTCAGAATGACAACAACCCGAATGGAGTTCCCATCTCTGTTTTTGATGATATCCGAAATAATACGGCTAAGCACAGACAGCAATTCTTCATTGATATTACCTTCCCTTTTTATGGGTACAACAGAGAAGGAGCTAATGTTTCTGAAGGAATCCAGAGAAACTGGTGGAGACAGGGAATGAGCGGTTCTATCAAAGCTCATTACGACTGTGTAAAAGCATTCTCTGAAACAGATTTTACAGAAGATCTTAAAAGTGTAGATGTTCCTGTATTGGTAATGCATGGTGAAGATGATCAGATTGTTCCTTTTGAAACAACAGGTAAAGTAGCTGCTACCCTGCTTAAAAACGGAAAACTAATTTCTTATCCTGGTTTTCCTCATGGTATGCCTACAACAGAGGCGGAAACCATCAATAAAGATTTATTATCTTTTTTTCAATCATAATTAATTTGTATTAAAATATTCCAAAGGCATCGTTTTTTTTAACGATGCCTTTTTAATTAAAATCACCATTTAGTGTTTTAAATAAAATTAAAAATACTTTTAAATAAAGGGTAAATTGATATTTGTTTAGTCTCAAATTTGTGATTTAACGTTGCAATAGTTACATTTGCACCGTTAAATTATAACTTATGAAAACCAAATTACTGACTTTATTAAGTCTTCCGATGCTTTTGGCATCTTGCGCTCAGGATGAAATCCTTGATCAGGGATCATTACCAAATCAAACTGAAGCACAATCTAAAAGTAATACAGCTAAAGGAATACCTATTAATCAGGAATTCTTTATTACAGAAACTACAAATCACCCACAAAAAATATACGGTGGAAGTTCTATTGAAATTTCTCATGAGCAGCGTAAATACAGACTGATCATGCAGGATGACAGTAATCTAGTTTTATACTATAAAGATCAAAATGGTATAGAGCGTCCTCTATGGGCAACTAATACTGACAGACAGGGCGGTTTCCCACACCTTATTGCTCAGGAAGATGGAAATTTGGTTATTTATAATAACGGGAATCCACTATGGTCTTCCAACACAGCTGTAAGCTATCCCGTTTCCAATCCCCATATTAAAATGCAGCTTTTCAGAAAGCGTGGACCTTTTATTCCGGATGGGTACAGAATAAAAATTATTCTGGGAGGTAATAATGAAGAAAGAGCATTAATAAAATCTGTGGATGTAAATGAATATCCTTAAAATGATAACAGCCGCTTCTGCACAGAGGCGGTTTTTTTATATAAATAGGATAAAACCAAAGATTATGGAAGCTCGAATCGATTTTTTTCGTATCTTTGCACACTATTATTCCTAATGTCCTTAGGGGTAACCAAAACAGATATTGATAACAAAAACAATAAAAAAGCAAAACAATGCCAAAATTAAAAACGAAATCAGGTGCTAAAAAGCGTTTTGCTCTTACTGGTTCTGGTAAGATCAAAAGAAAAAATGCTTACAAAAGCCACATCTTAACTAAGAAAGAAACTAAGCAGAAGAGAAATCTTACTACTACTTCTTACGTAGCTAAAGTGGACGAAAAAAGCGTTCAACGTCAATTAGCAATTAAGTAGTTTTTATAAATCTATATTCGGTTTATAAGAATTCAAAACAAATTCAACAATTTAACCCTGAAACGGTGCAAATAAGAGTAACATCAGTTGCCGCCCTTTTCAAAAAAACAATTTAAATTATGCCAAGATCAGTAAATGCCGTAGCTTCAAGAGCTCGCAGAAAGAAAATTTTTAAGCAAGCTAAAGGTTTCTTCGGAAGAAGAAAGAACGTTTGGACTGTAGCTAAAAACGCGGTAGAAAAAGCAATGCAATATGCTTACCGTGGTAGAAAAGAGAAGAAGAGAAATTTCAGAGCACTTTGGATCACTCGTATCAACGCGGGAACTAGAGAGCACGGAATGTCTTACTCTCAATTTATGGGAGCTCTTAAAAAGAACAACATCGAACTTAACAGAAAAGTTTTAGCAGATTTAGCAATGAATCACCCTGAAGCTTTTAAAGCTGTTGTAGATCAAGTAAAATAATGTAGAATAGATTTTGTTATCAATATAGATCCCGGGTTTTTCCCGGGATTTTTTTGTTGCATATTTTCAAGCTTATCCTGGTTTCAGTACAAAATTCAATTCTCTGTAGATTTTATAATAATTTGACATATCAATACTGAAATACATTGCCCCGATGAATCAAATACTAAATATTTAACATTAAATACTTAAAATAATAGAAAAATATAAATCAATATAACCAATTAAAAGAATACAAAACCAACATAATAACAAATCAAATAAAAAGACATATTATTATTGAAAAAATAAGCAATACAGTCAATATATCCATAATTATTGACAATAAATAATGATTTATTGTTATATTAGCAATCTCTAAAAAAAGTATCTATAATGAAAAAAGCTGCAGTTTTTTTACTGACGTCTATTGCCCTACAAACTATTGGTGCACAGAGTTTTATTCAAGCTTATAAAGACAGGGCTGATATGGTGACCCAAACCAATATCAATAACAATCTTCAGGAATTTGCAGGATTGGGTGTAAAAACAACGGGAACAACGGCTAATAACAATGCTTTTGACTGGCTTAAAAACAAATACCTGTCTTACGGATATACAGCCAGTGATTTTTCCGAAGATGCTTTCACCTACGGAGGCAATAGCTCAAAAAATTTCATTATTACCAAAACCGGGACTGTATATCCCAACAAATATGTCATTATCTGTGGACACTATGACACCATTGTAGGTCCTGGAGTAAGTGACAATGGCAGCGGAACTTCCATTATTCTTGAAGCAGCAAGGATTCTGAAAGATGTTCCTACAGAATATTCCATTAAGTTTATTCATTTTTCCGGTGAAGAGCAAGGTCTTGTGGGAAGTAATCATTATGTAAATAATGTTGCTTACCAGGGAGGTACTCGTGTTCTGGATATAAAATTGGTTCTAAATATTGATCAGGTAGGAGGTCTTATAGGAAATAACAACAATACAATCAACTGTGAAAGAGATGAAGGCGGAATATCTTCCAACAACGCAATATCTAATACGATGACTCAGGAACTGATGACCTGCACTACCCTTTACTCTCCTCTTCAGACCAATCTTTCTCATGCTTACAGTTCAGATTACATGCCTTTTGAGAGCAAAGGATATACCATTACAGGATATTATGAAACGATCCAAAGTAGTAATGAGCATACTGTAAATGATACTTATGCCAATCTTGATCCTGTCTATGTTTTCAATGTAGGGAAAGCTGCTGTGGGAGCTTTGCAGCATTTTGCCGTAGCTACTACAACCAACAATCTTTTAAGCACCAAAGAAACCGCACAAAACTCAGCAGAAGCAGTAAGAGTGTACCCTAACCCAGCTAAAGACCTTATAACAATAGAATTTCCACAAAAGGTAAAGCAATTTAAAGTTGAAATTAATGACATGGTAGGAAATTCAGTTCTCAATGTTGAAAATGAGGAAAAAATAAATACTTCAGGCTTTAAAAATGGAGTTTATATGGTTACCGTTAAGACAGAAAAAGGAAATACAACCAAAAAAATAATCATCAATAAATAATGCCATCCTGAATATTTGATGTTAACTTAAATTCCATCAGGATTTCATGAATTAGAATCATACAATGAAGAAAATCTCTACTTTTTTACTGACCTCTATCACGATGTGCAGTATGAATGCTCAAAGTTTCATTCAAGCTTATCAGGACAGAGCGAATATGGTGAATCAAACCAATATTACTACCTCTCTTCAGGAATTTGCAGGATTAGGTGTAAAAAAAACAGGTACCACAGCCAATAACAATGCTTTGGAATGGCTCAAAACGAAATATCTTTCCTATGGTTATACAGTCAGCCAAATGGCAGAAGACCCTTTTACCTCAGGAAGTTACAGCTCCAAAAATCTTGTCATTACTAAAACAGGAACCGTATATCCCAATAAATACGTGATCATCTGTGGACATTTCGACAGTATTACCGGAACGGGAGTTAATGATAACGGAAGCGGAACATCCATTATCCTTGAAGCAGCAAGGATTTTGAAAGATGTTCCAACAGAATATTCTATAAAATTCATCCATTTTTCTGGTGAAGAGCAAGGACTTTTAGGAAGTACACATTATGCAAACACAGTTGCCTACCAGGGAAGTAACCGTGTTTTGGATATTAAACTTGTTTTCAACCTGGATCAAGTAGGTGGTGTGATGGGAAATAATAACAATACTGTTTACTGTGATGAAGATCAGGGTGGATTATCAACAAATAACGCAGCTTCCGCTGCTGTAACGCAGGAACTCAGAAACTGTACTGCACTGTATTCTCCTCTTCTGACGGCCGTAGATCCCGCTGAAGACACGGATTATATTCCTTTTGAACAGAAAGGTGAAGTAATTACAGGTTTCTTTGAAAGAATAAGAAGCACCTATCCACATACCGTGAATGATACTTTTGCCAATACCGATCCTGTATACATTTACAAGATAGGAAAAGCAACTGTGGGAGCATTACAGCATTTCGCGGTTGCTACAGGAACATTGGGGACTTATGAAACCGTTGTGAAAAACAGTCTTGAAAACATTAAAATCTACCCAAACCCTGCAAAGGATGTCATCAATATTGAACTTCCTGATTTGGGAATTAAGAATTTCACTTTTGAAATTACTGACTTCCAGGGAAGATCAATTTTCAAGAGAACCAATGAAACAAAAATCAATTCCTCCGGATTGGAAAATGGTGCTTACCTCGGGATTTTAAAAACAGGAGATCAAACTGTAGTAAGAAAAGTGATGATCGAAAGATAATTTGCTATAAAACTTTATTACATAAAAACCTTTGAAGCCATTCAGAGGTTTTATTTTTTTTACCAACGCTTACAATTCAATCATTTACAATAAAAATCATAAAATCGATATGACATTCATATTAAATTTCATTTTATTTTGAAATATTAAACACTTTGTTGTGATTTATTTACTACATTCGTGTTACCAAATAATATTATTCATATGAAAAAATTCACAACACTTTTGTGCACTGCATTCGTTATGCAGTTCATCGGAGCTCAAAGCTTTATCCAGGCTTATAAAGACAGAGCGGATATGGTTACCCAGGCCAACATTACTGCCAATCTTCAGGAGTTTAGTAATTTAGGCGTAAAAACTACTGGTTCTGTAGCCAATACCAACACTTTGAACTGGATCAAAAACAAGTATACTTCTTATGGCTATACTGCAAGTCAAATCGTAGAAAGCCCGTTTACTTTCGGAAGTACGAGTTCCAAAAATTTAATTATTACCAAAACCGGAACACTTTATCCTAACAAGTATGTTATTATCTGTGGGCATTTCGATACTATTTATGGTCCGGGAGTGAATGACAATGGCAGCGGAACATCTATCATCCTGGAAGCCGCAAGAATTCTAAGAAATGTTCCTACTGAATATTCCATCAAGTTCATCCATTTTTCCGGCGAAGAACAAGGATTGAGAGGAAGCAGCCACTATGTCAATAATGTGGTATATCAGGGAGGTGTCCGCAAATTGGATATCAAACTGGTCATCAATCTGGATCAGGTAGGTGGTGTAAAAGGAAATAATAACAACACGGTGTACTGTGATGAAGATCAGGGAGGTGTTTCCAGCAATAATGCAGCTTCTGCAGCAGTAACTCAGCAGTTGAGAAACTGTACAGCGCTCTACTCTCCTCTTCAGACGGCTGTAGATCCGGCAGCAGATACCGATTATATTCCTTTTGAACAGAAAGGTGAAGTGATTACCGGTTTTTTTGAAAGAATAAGAAGCAATTACCCACATACCTCCAAAGATACTTTTACCAATATGGATCCCGTGTATGTCTATAATATTGGAAAGGCTACAGTAGGTGCATTACAGCATTTTGCAACGGCTTCTACAACATTACCTGTAGCAAAGAATTCATTAGAGACTGTAAAGATCTATCCTAATCCCGCCAGCAATGTTATTAACATTGAATTACCGGATTCTAAAGAAAGTAATTTCAGTTTTGAAATCAGTAATTCTATGGGAAGAACAATGCTTAAAGTGAATAATGAAAAAAAGGTTGATGTTTCCGGTCTTCAAAACGGAGTCTATATCGGAGTTTTGAAAGTGGGTGATCAGACGCTTGTTAAAAATATCATGATTGAAAGATAAAAAATCAATCTATAATAAAAAACAGCAGGAATATTCCTGCTGTTCTTATTTGTAAAAGAAGACGTTCAAATATTTTTATTCAAAACAGTTATTTTTTAATGCCAATTCTTTGATTTTAGAAACAATATCCTCGTCATTAATAAAACCATCTCTGATATCTGTTAATAATTCCTCCAGCGTTACTTTATAAAGATCCGCCTCATTAAATGATAAAAAATGTATAATCTCTGCTAAAGCGTTATCAAAATCTTTAAGTTCACAATAGGACAAATATTTTATCTGGGATGCTATTTCATTGTATTCATCTTTTTGTAATACATTATTAGCAATATCAATAGCCCACTGATATTCTTCTAACTTGTACCAACAGTTTGACATGAATAATAGTCTGTAGTTTTCAGACTTTGGAGATAATCCATTTATATTTTGCAAAATTATAACAGCGGACATATATTGCCCGTTATCCATCAAATCTTTAGCTTTTTGTAACGGAGTCATTATTTAGGAGATTGATCTATTTTTTTTAAAACTAAAAAACATTTTTTATTTTGAGCAGATATTAATTTCTTTCTTTTTATTATGAAATATTCCTTTTCATTTACAAAAGCGCTATCATTTTGTCCCAGCGTATTATGATATTGTGATTTCAGAAATAAAGTATCCTCTTTTACACTCCATATTCCGGAAAATTGTTCTACAGAACCGGGATAAATCAAAACGAAATTACTATTCTTCTTAAGTACAAGTATAGTACCTGGTGCATCTGTAACATAACAGACACTCGCATATCTTCCCAGCTTCAATTGTGGTTTACAATTAATCAATGAAAGAAAAGAAAGCAGTATAAATAATCTTCTCATTTTATTTCTCTTTTTAAAACATTACTTCAAATTAAAAAAGAGTACAGTGATAAAACAAATTCTCACCTATGACTTCTAAAGCATATTTCATTTTCTATAATAATCCATTTAAATTCCTAAAATAAGCATTCTTCCAAATATCATGACTGAAAAATAAAATATAATTTCACTAAAAAAATAAGCCCTTTTCTATTGCGAAAAGGGCTGTTTTTATAAAAAAGATTCATATTAATAATTAAAATTAAGAGAAACCGTATAATATCTTCCGTTTCCGCGTACATATTCTGCATCACGCGCAGTATACATTGAGGTAGGTGTGAAATAAGAGGTATTGAATATATTCTCTATTCCAAGCCCTATGGTCAGGAGTTTATTTAGTTTATAGCTTCCCTGAACATTGAAAAGGTTAAAACTTTTCACAGGTCCTTCTCCTTCATCATACTTTCCTGAAGCTGCGGGCTCAAACTTATCTCTTTTAAATGAGTACATATGATAGACTCCTAATTGTAGTTTCTGAACCTTATCATTCCATTTAACGAAAGAATTCAACCTTGCGGGTGCAATTCTTAAACCGCTTAAATATTTTTCGTAGCTGTTATCATTCTTTACATCTACCTTCCCTTCCTGGTAAGTATAACTGGTTCCGATAGTTAAGCCTCGTGTCGGATAGATATTCACTGCCAATTCTACTCCGTTAATGTACTGAGGAGCACGAAGCGGAGTCCAGAAACCGTTTACAGAAACAAGATCAGCTCCCAGTTTGGAGTAATTATAAAAATAACTGGCTGAAAAATCTACATACTGCCCTATTTTACTGTTGAAACCTATTTCATAATTATCAATAACTACAGGGTCGGTATTGATTTCGCTTAAGACATTGCTCTTTGCATCTCTAAGCACACGGCCAAATCATAGATATTAAATCCTCGGGAATATGAGGTGAAAGGCTGGAAGAAATCAAATGCCACATAGCTCACACCTACATTATAAGATAGATTTGAATAGTTTAATCTTCCTCCTTCTACATTGAACGGAACATCTTTATTGGAAGGCAACGTAGTATAATCCGGAACTTTTACGGACATTTTATCCCATCGAACGCCTGCCTTTACCGTCAAATCATCTGTAAGGAATAATTTTCCCTGTACAAAAGGTGCGACAGCCAGCATATTCATTTCCGGAACCCACATTCTTCCGTCAACCAGCGGCTGGCTTGTTTTTTCATCTAAAAGATCCAGACCATAGGTCAATGAACCTTTTAACCCCTTCTCTTTTCCAAATTCAGTATTAAAATCTGCTCTAAAACCGTATTTTTTTTCTAAAATAGCGGATTGCCCTCCTGTTTTCCATCTCGGAGCATTCCTGTAATCATAAATCGTATAAAAGTCCTGGAAATATAGGGTTGTATTGAGGGTGGTGTTACGGAAAATATTCTTATTGATATATTTAAGATATCCGTTGTAGTTATATCTTGTCCCTTCTTTCACTCCTTCTCTGTCACCTAATTTCCCGGTAGAAGGCTGTTCGCCATATTTTCCCTGATCCAAAATATATTTGGAATCCTGCAGACTCGAATAGTAATTATACATCGCTTCCAATCTGTTATTCTCATTAAGATCATATCCTATTTTCGCGAAAATATTATTGACAGCAGTCTCGCCCAATCCATATCTTGGATTCTGGACTAATCCTTCACCGTCTATTTTTACTCCGTTTTGGGTAAGAGTTCCATTCACCAGATAATCGAACTTACCTGCTTTTCCCAAGAAGCTTTGGGAAACTCTGTACCCTGCACCCCCATCTGATTTGAACATTTTATTATGAAACAAATCATGGCTGGTAAATCCTAATACGGTTCTTCCTGAAAAAATTTTACCGGAAGTACTTTTTTGGGTTATATAATTAATAATTCCTCCTTCTGCACCATTCCCATAGATGGAAGTAGCTCCTTTCACCACTTCAATTCGTTCTAAGACCGAAGGATCAATACTTCTGATTTCTCTGTCATTATTACGTAAAGGGCTGGATTGTGGAATTCCATCAATCATAATCAGAACGTTTCTTCCTCTTAATGTCTGCCCTCTATTGCTCACCAGGTTATTCCCAAATGCTAATCCAGGTACTTTGTAGGCAAGAATATTACTGAGATCGGCAGAAATCAATGATTGTTCTGCAATTTCTTTTTTGTTGATGATATTAACTGTGGAAGCTGTTTTCTTTACAATTTCCGGAGATCTTGATGCGGTAACAATCACTTCATCAAGCCTGTTCTGTTCTAATGAATCTTTTTTCTGGGCAGCCACTTGAGAAAATGCCACAAGGCTTCCGATTAAGAAAATAGATTTATTCATACTTAAGTCTTATTTAGAATAATTAAAAACAAAAGTACGATTTTTGACAGCCTGTGAAATTTGGGTGTTTTAACAACCTTTCGTTTGGTATAGTTTTAAATTAATTCACTAATCACATCTAAATAAAATAATCCATTCATATGACTATTACAGTTTATTTTATCAACACCAACTGATAATCGTCATGTATGAAAACTGTTTTTATAATTTTTTTCTGTCGTAATGAAAAAAACCTTTGAAATAATTCAAAGGTTTTATTTATCTCTGTTTTTAAGAATTTCTTCAATTTCTTCCATCGAAAATCCTTTGGCTTTCAATAAAATCAGGAAGTGATACAGCAGATCTGCAGCTTCATTTTTAAAGAGCTCTTCGTTATTATCTTTAGCTTCAATAACGAGTTCTACGGCTTCTTCTCCTACTTTTTGAGCCATTTTATTAATTCCTCTCTGGTAGAGAGAATAAGTATAGGAACCTTCAGCTTTAGTATCTATTCGTTGTGATATTTTATCTTCCAGTTCATACAGAAATCCTTTGGCATCCTTTTCTCCGAAACAACTGAAACTTCCTGTGTGGCAAACCACATTCTTTGGAACGGCTTTAATTAAAATGGTATCCTGATCACAGTCAATGTCAATACTTTTTACCGTTAAAAAATTA
This sequence comes from Chryseobacterium sp. MYb7, assembly GCF_002979455.1. Lineage (GTDB taxonomy): Bacteria > Bacteroidota > Bacteroidia > Flavobacteriales > Weeksellaceae > Chryseobacterium. The sequence goes on along the minus strand of NZ_PCOU01000009.1, from coordinate 60,095 downwards.
CCGGATTCTTCTCCTTTTGTCCAGAGCCTGTTTTTGGAACGGCTGAAAAAGGTAACAATTCCTTCTTCTTTTGTTTTTTCAAAAGCTTCTTCATTCATGTAGCCCAGCATCAAAACCTGCAATGTTCTGCTGTCCTGAATGATTACCGGAACAAGCCCATTATCTTTATTAAAATCTATTTTCATCGTACTTCTATTTTTTGAGTTTTTAACTGTTGTTTTAAATCCTGAATTCCTATTTCATTAAAATGGAAAATACTGGCTGCCAATCCTCCCGTTGCTTTTGTCTCATTAAATACTTTAACAAAGTCATCCACATTACCGGCACCTCCGGAAGCAATCACAGGAATGCTTATATTATCTGAAACCAGTTTTGTAATACGAAGATCAAAGCCGTTTTTTGTGCCATCTCCATCCATAGAAGTCAGCAGAATTTCTCCTGCTCCAAGAGATTCAGCTTTTTTTGCCCATTCTACCGTAGAAAGTTCGGTAGCTTCTCTTCCCCCTTTGATGTGAACTAAATCTTTATCGCCCACTTGTCTTGTATCAATAGCAACCACAACGCATTGGCTTCCAAATTCTTTGGCTAAATCAGAAATAAGTGCCGGATTTTTTACCGCTGAGGAATTGATACTGATCTTGTCTGCACCTGCTTCCAAAAGCTTTCTAACATCTTCCACAGACGAAATTCCACCTCCCACTGTAAAAGGGATGCTGAGCTCTTTGGCAATCTCTTTTACCAATTCTACAAAAGTCTTCCTGTTTTCAATAGTTGCCGTAATATCAAGGAAAACAAGTTCATCTGCTCCTTCCTGCTCATATTTTTTGGCAAGCTCTACAGGATCTCCTGCATTTTTAAGGTCTTCAAAATTGATTCCTTTCACCGTAGCTCCATCTTTAATATCCAAACATGGAATAATTCTTTTTTTAAGCATTTTCAATAAAATTTTGAAGTTGTTGTAAGCTTATTTTTCCTTCATAAATTGCTTTTCCGATGATTGTCCCTGCGCAGCCGATATCTTTCATTTTATACACATCAGCAATCCCGGAAATTCCTCCGCTTGCCACCAACTGAACGGATGTTTTATATAAGATTTCAATATAAAGCCCTGTTGAAGGACCTTCCAGCATTCCATCTTTTGCAATATCAGTACATATTGTGGATTGGATCCCTTTTTCCTGATATTGAAGGATAAAATCAATAATGTCATTATCACTTTCTTCAAGCCAACCGGAAGTTTTAATTTTTCTGTTGTCACAATCAGCCCCGAGAATAATTTTCTCAGCACCATATTTTTGGATCATTTCATAGCAGAATTCAGGATTTTGAACCGCAATACTTCCTAAAGTAATCTGTTTTGCTCCGGAATTAAAAGCGGTTTCAATATCTTCCTGAGTTTTTAAGCCTCCTCCAAAATCAATATGTAATGAAGTAGAGCCCGCAATATTTTCAAGAACCTTTTGATTGACAATATGTTTTGATTTTGCTCCATCAAGATCCACCAGGTGAAGAAACTGAATGCCAAAACTCTCAAATTCTTTCGCCACTTCTACAGGGTCTTCATTGTATATTTTCTTTGTGTTATAATCTCCTTTCGACAAACGGACACATTTGCCGTCAATAATATCAATAGCCGGAATTATTTTCATCATTATAAATTTATAAAGTTCTTAACGATCTGATTTCCCACAATTCCTGATTTTTCAGGGTGAAACTGTACTGCATAAAAATTGTCTTTCTGCAATGAGGCGCTAAACGGCAGGATATAATCACAAACAGAAGTTGTAAAGTCTGAAAGCTCACAATAATAGCTGTGAACAAAATAAACATCACTGCTCTTTTCAATTCCTGAAAACAGTGATGAAGTCTGCCCTGAAAGTGTATTCCATCCCATATGCGGAACAATATCCTTTGCTGGAAATTTTCTAACATTAATATCAAAAATTCCCATTCCTTCAGTATCTCCTTCTTCATTTCCTTTACACATCAGCTGCATGCCCAGACATATTCCCAGAACCGGCTGTTTAAGACTTGGAATTAGAAGGTCAAGCTCTCTTTCCTTCAACAGCTTCATGGTGGATGAAGCTTCTCCCACCCCTGGAAAGATCACTTTGTCAGCTTTTAAGATCTGCCCGGGATCATCGGTGATTATAGAATCTACATTCAGTCTGTTGAGAGCATTCTGGACGGAATTTACATTTCCTCCGTTGTATTTTATTATGGCAATCATATTTATAAACTTCCTTTTGTAGAAGGTAAACTGTAATTACTATCTGATTGGTTCACAGCCATTTTAACGGCTTTTGCAAAAGCCTTAAAGATGGATTCAATTTTGTGGTGCTCATTATCTCCTTCTGCTTTGATGTTCAGATTGGATTTTGAGGCATCTGTAAACGATTTAAAGAAGTGAAAGAACATTTCAGTAGGTACATCTCCAATCTTTTCTCTCTTAAACGGGGTATCCCAAACCAGCCAAGGTCTGCCGCCGAAATCGATAGCCACTTGAGAAAGACAGTCGTCCATCGGAAGCAGGAAACCATATCTTTCAATCCCTTTTTTCTTTCCTAAAGCTTTTAAAATAGCTTCTCCCAGAACAATTCCTGTATCTTCAATGGTGTGGTGCTCATCTACAGCAAGATCGCCTTTTACCTTGATGGTTAAATCCATATTTCCGTGTCTCGCAATCTGGTCCAGCATGTGGTCAAAAAAGTGAAGCCCTGTTGAAATATCTGCCTTTCCGTTTCCATCAAGATTAACTTCAATTTCGATATCTGTTTCATTGGTTTTGCGAGAGACTTTAGCCTTTCGCATTCCGGATTTTAAGAACTGATAAATCTCTGACCAATTTGTTGTAGACAACTCAGCATCACTATTTAAGTTTTGATTAAGATAAATAGCTTTAGATTTCAGATTTTTAGCAAGTTGAACATCTGTACTTCGATCACCAATTACATAAGAATTTTCAAGATCATAATTTCCATAAATGTATTTACTCAGCATTCCGATTCCTGGTTTTCTAGTAGGAAGGTTTTCAGATTCAAAGCTTTTATCAATTAAAATATCACTAAAAATTATTCCTTCATTTTCAAATGCCTGCAGCATTTTTTCGTGTGGTTTTATGAAATCTTCTTCAGGAAAACTTTCAGTTCCCAATCCATCCTGATTGGTTACCATTACCAGTTCATAATCCAATTCACTGACAATTTTTGCCAGGTTCTGAAAGACTCCCGGATAAAATTCCAGCTTTTCCAGAGAATCTACCTGAAAATCTGTAGGCGGTTCAATGATGAGTGTTCCGTCACGGTCTATAAATAATACTTTTTTCATATGTTTTTTATAAAATTGTTTTTAACCATTAAGCTTTTTTAAGTGATTAAGAATTATTAAGGGCATAGCTAAAGATTAATTGAGCTATATTCTTACTTATTCATCTTTGATGAATCTTAATTTTTCTTATTCTCTTCATCTTTCTTAATGGTTTATATTTATATTTCTTGTAAAAGGTTAATTAGTTTTTCATTTTCTGTACGGTTTCCTACATTAATCCTGATACATCCAGGAATGGCTGGGTCTCTTCTGCTGGTTAAAATTTCCTCTTCCAACATTTTTGAATATACGTTATCAACATTTTCCATTCTGATCAGGAAGAAATTCGCATCTGTTGAAAATACTTTCTTAATGCATGCAATTCCTTCAAACTGCTCTTTTAGCCATGCTCTCTCTTCTAAGATACGGCTTACATTTTCCTGCAGCCTGTTTTCTTCCTCTAACGTCTTTAAAATCAGTTCCTGGCTCAGAACATTCACATTGTAAGGTGCTTTTACAGTATTGATAAGGCTGATAATCTCTTCGGATGCATAAGCCATGCCTACTCTTGCCCCGGCAATTCCCCACGCTTTAGAAAAGGTTTGCAATACAATCAGGTTCGAATATTTGTCCAAAAGCTCCAGACTTGATTTTTTTCCGGAAAATTCAATATAAGCTTCATCTACCACTACAATTCCGTTGAAATTCTGAAGATAAAATTCAATATCATCTACACTGTTTCCTGTAGGATTATTGGGTGAGCATAAAAAGAAAATCTTCAGTGAAGGATCTGCTGTCGCTTTTAAAAAATCATTCTTTACGATTTCAAAGTTTTCATTCAAATCCAATTTCAAAACTTTATTCTCGTTGATTGCTGCATAGAAACCATACATCGCAAATGATGGATTCATCATCAGAATGGCATCTTTTTTAGGCTCACAGAAGATTTTAATGATAAGGTCTATCAGCTCGTCGCTTCCGTTTCCTATGGCAATCTGTGAGGGTAAAACATTTTTGAGCCCCGCAAGCTTGCTTTTAAGCCTTTTCTGGGTAGAATCCGGATAGCGGTTGCATTCCCCGAATGGACTTTCATTGGCATCCAGCATAACGGGAGCATTAAATTCATTGTGATCCCTGAAACTGATATAGGGCTGTAATTGTAATATATTTTCTCTTACGAGTGTTTTGATACTATTATTTTTCATTGTATTGACTTTCTTAAAAAAAAATTATTATAAAACCGTTTTTAAACCGTTAAGCTGGATTAAGTTATTAAGAATAATGAAGAAAATATCTTCCGATCTTTATTAAGCAATGAGCTGAATTCAAATGTATTTGAATCTTAACTTTGCTTACATACTTCATTTTCTTAATGGTTCATTTTTTTTGATAAACGCAAGGGCGCAAAGTCTTTTAATTCTGTAACAATTTTCTAAGGCGCAAGAAAATCGAAGATTTTCAGCAAGGGTATGCGCTTTGTTTTGTGTTTTTATATACATTATTCAATTTTATCGGAGATAAAATCCTTGCGTCTTAAAAATGTTTCTCATTATAATTCTCTTGCGTCTTTGCGTTTTCCAACAATTAATTATTTCAATCTTATCGACACTGCATTTTTGTGAGCAAACAGCCCTTCCGCTTCTGCCATAAGCTCTATTGTTTTTCCTAAATTCTGAAGCCCTTCTTTTGAAAGGTGCTGGAATGTTATTTTCTTTACGAAACTATCTAACGAAACTCCACTGTAGTTCTTTGCATACGCATTGGTAGGAAGCGTGTGATTGGTTCCGCTGGCATAATCTCCCGCACTTTCACAAGAATAGTTTCCTAGAAAAACCGAACCTGCATTCTGAACCTTCGGAATATATTTTTCAAAATCATTGATAGCCAGAATAAGGTGCTCCGGAGCATAAAGATTACTGAACTCAAGGGCTTCTTCCAAAGAATTGACTAAAATAAAAGAACTGTTTTCTAATGCCTGACCTGCAAATTCATTTCTTGGTAAATCCTTGATTTGTTGCCCAACAGCCTCTATTGTCTCTTCAAACACTTTAAGGTCTGTCGTGATAAAAACAACCTGACTGTCACTTCCGTGTTCTGCCTGTGAAAGAAGATCTGCAGCGCAGAAATCAGGAACGGCTTGTTCATCTGCTATGACGAGAACTTCACTCGGTCCGGCAGGCATATCAATAGCCACTCCGTAACGTTGGGCGTATTCTTTTCCTGCTACTACAAACTGATTTCCAGGACCGAAAATTTTGTTCACTGCAGGAATGCTTTCTGTTCCAAAAGTCATCGCTGCAACAGCCTGCGCCCCACCTGTCTTAAAGATTTTCGAAACTCCACAAAGTTTGGCGGCATAAAGAATGGCGGGATTGATATTTCCATTTTTGTCTGGTGGTGTACACAGTACGATTTCTTTACATCCCGCCAGATTTGCAGGAACTGCAAGCATTAATACTGTAGAAAATAAAGGAGCAGTTCCTCCCGGAATATAGATCCCAACTCTCTCTACAGCGCGATTTTCACGCCAGCAAACAACCCCTTTTGTGGTTTCAATCTTCTGAATCTCCGTCTTTTGAGAGGCGTGAAATATTGATATATTTTCTTTAGCCTGTTGAATAGCTTCTCTCAAGTCATCATTAATCTGCTTTTCAGCCTCTTGAATTTCAGCATCAGAAACTTTAATGCTCTTCGTTTCTGCTTTATCAAACTTTTTATTGAATTCTATTAAAGCTTGATCTCCATTTTTTTCAACTTCTGCAAATATTTCTGTAATCAGACCTGAAATTTCTTTCTGCTCCAAAACCGGGCGTTTAACCAAGTCTTTCCAAGTGTCTTTTGTGGGATATCTGTATATTTTCATTGTACTTTCTTAATTTTTTTGAACCATTAAGATTCTTTTTAAGTTGTTAAGTTTTATTAAGATCATAGCTGAAGCTATTTTATTCAGCTGCTTGAGACCTTAATAATTCATTTTTTATAAACGCAAAGGCGCAAGTTTTTTTAATCTTTACTTTTTTAAGGCGCAAGAAAATCTAAGATTTTCAGCAAGTGCGTTAGTATAGTTTTGTGATTTAAAACGGCATTCAATTTTATCGCAGATAAAATCTTTGCGCCTTAAAGCAGTATCAAATTCATTTTTATTGCACCTTTGCGTTAACCAACATTCGCTATTATTATTTTTCTAAATAACCATTTTATCAATTGGAATGATTAAAATATCCTGTGCTCCATTTTCTTTGAGTTCGTCAATAACATCCCAGAAACGCTCTTCATCAATAACAGAATGAATACTGCTCCAGCCTTCTTCTGCGAGCGGAATGACTGTGGGACTTTTCAATACAGGAAGAACACCCGCAACTTTCTGGATTTTTTCATTGGGAACATTCATCAGAATGTATTTTGAATTTTTTGCTTTTAAAACAGACTTGATTCTGAATACAAATTTTTCAAGAATGGCTTCTTTTTCAGCCGATAATTGAGGTGTTTGAGCCAAAACAGCTTCCGATTTTAGTAAAGTGACTGTTTCTCTTAATCCATTTTTGAATAAGGTACTTCCGGAACTGACAATATCACATATTCCGTCTGCAAGACCAATATTTGGAGCGATTTCTACAGAACCGGAAATCACGTGAATGTCTGAAAGAATTCCTTCTTTCTCTAAAAAGTTTTTAAGGGTATTTGGGTAAGAAGTGGCAATCTTTTTGCCCTGGAAATAAGAAATTTCATCGGTCTCTACTTCTTTAGGAACAGCCAATGAAACACGGCATTTTGAAAAGCCAAGCTTCTGAACAGTCTTGATATTTTTACCTTTTTCAATCAGGAGATTTTCACCAAGAATGGCCACGTCAACTACTCCATCTTCCAGGTATTGAGGGATGTCTGAGTTCCGGAGGTACATGATTTCCATCGGAAAGTTATCTACTGAAACTTTGAGTTGGTCTTTACCGTTGTTGACAAAGATTCCGCAGTCTTTGAGAAGCTGAAGAGATTCTTCGTAAAGCCGGCCGCTTTTTTGGATTGCAATTTTTAATTTACTCATTTTGCCTTTTTTGGGTCCGAGCAAATAAAAACTGATCTATTAAAATTTCTGAAGAGAATTCAGGAAACAAAAAAACCGCCTATTTACTCAGACGGTTTTAATTATTTTTGATTTTAGCACATACTTATATCAATCAATTCCGTCTAGCAGAGATGATGGTGATAATGATGTAATGCTAAAAATATTGGTTTCATTGTATTGAATTATGATGCAAATGTAGGATTTATTTTTAAAATGCAAACTTTTTTCAGATAATTTTTTGATAGAACTTTATCAATTCCTTTGCAATAGGTTCGTCATTAAACTTCTGAACAAACTCGAAACCCTTTTCCTCACGGCGTTTTCTCTCGGATTCATTTTCCCAGAGAAATTTTAATTTTGCCCGGATATCAAGATCATCGTCAGGATTCACATACACAGAGTCTTTTCCTCCCGCTTCCGGCAGACAGCTGGTGTTGCTTGTAACTACTACAGTTTTGGAGAAAAGTGCCTCAATCACAGGAATTCCGAAGCCTTCAAAGAAACTTGGATAAACAAAAATATCTGCAAGTTTATAGAGACAAGCCAGCTCATCCATAGAAACACCTTCCAGGAAAAGCACCTGCTTTTCCATTTTGTTTTTTTTCAGGAAACTTTCTATTTTCTGGTAATATTTGGTTTTTCTTCCCACTACAACGAGCGGAATTTCTGTATCGCTGATCGCCTTTACAACATTCAATAGATTTTTGCGGTCTTCAATAGTACCAACATTCAGTATAAATCTTTCCGGAAGCTTAAATTTCTCTTTTACTGTCTGCATCATTTCCGGAGACTGCTGTTCTTTAAAAGCGTGATGACATCCCTGATAAATAACTTCAATTTTATTCTCAGAAACTTTTAAATACTGGATAATATCTCTTTTGGTCTGTTCTGAAATAGCAATTATTTTGTGCGCTGAATCAGCCGCTTTTTTAAATTTCCAGAAATGGATTTTCCTGTCAAAAAAAGAATAATACTGCGGAAACCTTACAAAGATCAGATCATGAATGGTAACGACCTTTTTAATAGGTTTTGGATTCCATTTTAAAGGAAGTTCGCCGGATAAGCCATGGAAAATACCGGCTCCTTGTTGTTGGGCATCTTTACCCATTTTCAACTGGCGGGAAAGGTTTCCTTTTGACGTTGGAATAAAGTGAACATTAGGACGTTCCAGAAGCTCTTTTCCCCGCTCGGATTTGTTTTTGCTGAGCAGCAGATATTCATTGTCCGGTTCATATTCTGAAAGGATTCTTACAAGATCTCTCGAGTAATTTCCCAGACCGGATGTATTGTGGAAAAATCGTTTTGCATCAAAGGCAATCTTCATCGTTCTATCTGTTTTTGAAATTCCTGAAATGTAACAAATGTATAACCCTTTTCTTTTAACCAGCCTACGAACGAATCAAATCTTTCCACCATGTCTTTTCCTGAATTTTTTACTGTAAATCCAGGAAGTTTAAAGGCTTCATCTTTTATTTCTGCAAATTCCCACGGATGGAAATAAATGTTCAGATATTTATCTTTTTTCAAACTGTCAGAAGCCAATTTTTTATAGAAAAACAAAGGAAAATTGTGAAAACTTAACCAAAATAAGGGAATTCTGAAATTAGGCGAAACCGAAGCCGGAACCTGAATTACATTTCCTTCTTTGAAATACGTTCTGGATACTTTTAAATTATTATATCTTCCCGGCAAAAATGTAGGATTGATGGATGAGTTATATGAATACCCTGCCCTTTCCACTTCTTTTTCGTCTACAGGCATCATTCTCGGCATTCTTAATCCGGTAACCTTTGTAGAAAATAATTCTTCCAGTTTTTCTCTTGATTCCTTCAGATGTTTGTCTTCAAATTGTGAATGAAACCAAGTGTGAGAAGCCAGTTCATGACCTTCATTTAACAACCTTTCGATAAGGTGTCTGCTATTCTCTGCAAAAACTACCGTTGAAAAAAAGGTAGCTTTGGCCTTATGTTTTTTAAGGATATCAAGAATTCTCTCTAATCCTGTTTGTGAAATTGAAATCTGTTTTTCAAAAGGAATTTCACCCTTATATTCAAAAGGAAGGTCAAATTCTTCTATGTCAAATGATAATAATATCATGAAATTTTTGAAATTAAAATTCTTAACAGCCCCTTTATTTCATTTCGTAATACCTGATTGGAAAAGTTAGTAAACTCAATATCTTCATTAGGTGTTACTATAATATTACTCATTTTTATCTTTCTTCGGGATGCTTTTAATAAAAACTCAAAATCCATAATGAAAGAATTACTATGAGTTTCTAATAAAATAGGAATTACTTTCTTTTTCATTCCTTTTAATCCAGCCTGAGAATCATGAATGGTACCTTTTGAAAATACAAATGCGATGAGCTTAACGATAATAGAAATAAACTTTCTTTTCCAAGGAAGTTTATCATAATAGGAAAAATCTCTTTTGGCAATAATTAAATCTATATCTTCTTGATTAAGCCTGTTATACATATCGTATAGTGCATTCATTCCAAAAGGAAAATCAATATCATAAAAAATAGCATATTCCGCCCGGGATTTTTCCATTCCTTTTTTTATTGCACCGCCTTTACCTATATTCTTTTCCAGATCAACATATTCCAATATATCAGGAAACGTGTTTTGCAAATTTTCAATATGTCTTCCATGAATAAATGTACTGGAACCGTCATTAACCAGAATTATATTAAAATTTTTTATTTTTCCATCTTTAACGATTTGCTTTATATTCTGCTCAAAAACATCCAAAATATGTTCTTTGACGTTATAAAACGGGATGATAACATCTAATGTCATTTTTTTAATTCATAGTGTTTATTAAACAAGAAATCTCTTGTCATTAATTCATAAATAATCCTTAGCCAAACCACAATACACGGAACTGCTTTTAAAGAATATTTTATAATATAGTTCTCTTTAATAGATTTTGGAAACAGATCTGAAGGTGAAAAACATGTTAAAATAATAACAAAAATAAGCATTCCCCATACTATTGGTGTTCTTTCTTTTTGAAGTAAAAACCAAATCATCACTCCCGCTACCGCAATAATATATGTAGGTGATTCTGATCCGGAACTGAATAAAACCAAAAACAATAATGAAGATGATAAGATCATTAATTGAAATGCATAATTTTTATATTGCTTAATTCTAATATAAGGTAAAACAAATAATGGCAAACCAAAAGATATAAAGGTTAGATTTGAAATAGCTGCATCCCCCAAAATTCTTCTTACAAATCCCATTAATGAAATATCCTGCATATTCCCTAATATCTGGTTATGAGCATTTTTGGGACCTAATGCGTAAAACCAGTCAGAATAACACTGAATAACAAACTGGGGACTTGAATACACCATAGGGGCCACAAAAAACAATCCTGCAGCTGCGATCCCCACAAAAATAAATTTAATCTTATTTTTAATAAAGAAAAATTGGGATAACCCTATAATACCATATAGTTTCACAAAAACTCCAATAAGAATAGCTGTAACCGATTTAATTTCTTTCCTTTCATAAATATAAATGGCGGAAAGTATCAGTAGTCCTGTTAATGCAATATTGAATTGTAAACTACTGGCAGCAGTAATAAATTCCTGAAGGCAAAGCAATCCAAAAATCGCTTTTTTAGTTTCTGAAATGGGAAGTTTATGAATAGCATAAATAAAAATTACGGCATTAGCCATATTCCATAATATAATTCCCAGCCAGTCAGGCATTATGGAAAAAGGAAAAACGATTAAACTGAAGAAAACACCATAAAAATTGGTATCAAAATAAAGATCCGGATATTCGGTATACAGGTTTTTCTGTTCTAATGTATGAAGGAAAACATTTTTGAAAATCAAATAATTATTTATAGCCCTTTGCCCTCTTGAAAATTTAGAAAGTGTAACTACGATAGCTGCAATAAGGTAAACCCCAAATATAAATTTAGGGTTTAATAGTATTTTAAGGAATTTTTCTTTCAAGATTGTAATTTAAAGTGGTAATCTTAAACAGCTACATTATTCTCTCTCAATGCATCATTCAGAGATGTTTTCTTATCTGTAGATTCTTTTCTCTGGCCGATGATCAGTGCACATGGAACCTGATATTCTCCAGCCTGATACTGTTTTGTATAGCTTCCAGGAATTACTACTGAACGTGCAGGAACTCTTCCTTTGATTTCAATAGGGGTATCTCCTGTGACATCGATAATTTTTGTAGAGGCCGTTAGTACTACATTAGCACCCAATACTGCTTCTTTTTCTACATGAACTCCTTCTACAACAATACATCTTGAACCGATAAAGCAGTCATCTTCAATGATTACCGGAGCAGCCTGTAATGGCTCCAATACTCCACCGATACCTACACCGCCACTCAGGTGAACATTTTTACCAATCTGTGCACAGCTTCCTACTGTTGCCCAAGTATCAACCATGGTTCCTGAATCTACATAAGCACCAATGTTTACATAAGATGGCATTAAAATAACTCCCGGAGCAATATAAGCTCCTTCTCTCGCCACTGCATGCGGTACAACTCTCACTCCTTTTTCAGCATAGTTTCTCTTCAAAGGCATTTTATCATGAAATTCAAACGGGCCTACTTCAATAGTTTCCATCTTTTGGATTGGGAAATACATTACTACTGCTTTTTTCACCCATTCATTTACCTGCCATCCGTTTTCTGTAGGTTCCGCAGTACGAAGTTCACCTTTATCAACTAAAGAAATAACTTCTCTGATCGCCTTTTGGCTGTCTTCATTCTGCAATAATTCTCTGTTGTCCCAGATATTTTCAATAGTTTGTTGTAACGACATGTTTCTTATTTAAATTAGTTTGAAAAATTATACTGCCCAAAGATACAAAAAAGTTCAGCAAAACGGTTTTTCACATGGTGCTTTTAATAAAGACTCAGCATACGATTTACTCTCTTTTTGTATGCCAGATAGATTTGTCCGTGTTCTTTTAACAGATACTCTTCTTCAAGGCGTATCTGAATCTGCATCAAAATACTTCCAATCATAAGAAAAGAAAAAGCAATTGCAGTGGGAAAAACAAGAAAAAAACCGACAAGACTGATGATTATTCCCAGAAATATAGGATTTCTTGAAAATCTGAATAATCCGTGAGTAATCAGGTTAGTTTTTATTTCGCTGTCAATACCGATACGCCATGAATCTTTCATTTGCTGCTGAGCTATAACCACCCAAATAAATGCCGCCATCATCAAAAAAAATCCTGTATACTGAAAAAAAGAAGATTCCAGAAGTTGAATTTTAAATGCCGGAAATACAGATTCCGGAAACCACAAAAGAAGCATAACATAAGCAAACAGTGCCAATAAAATCAGTTTAAAATATAATCCTACCAGAGCATAAGCTGAGCCATCTCTTGGAAGGACGTTGGGATTTTTGCCCATCTGTTTTGCTACTTTAACGCTAATTCCTAAGAAAGATACAATAAAAAACAACAGGAAGTAGGAAGGAATAAAGAATCTGATGAAATCTGCCATAATGATAATAGTTTTAGGCAAATTTGCAAAGTTTCCTGATGCAATGCTATTGCAATGATAAATGGCAGAAAGATTAGAAACGGAAATCTAAAAATCCCCCTCCTCCGGAGGAGGGGTGGCGAAAATTCAAAGAATTTTTGACGGGGTGGTTTAAGAAGGTTATGATATAAGTTTTGGCTAAAGCCAATTAATTGATTGCCATTTTATTGAACGGGCTTCCTTCGACTGAGCTCAGGATAATAATCCGTTTCTATTGAATATTTCAACTGTTATTTACTCCAAAATAATAAACTCCATTGTTTTCGCAATATGCTTTTCCTGAATTATTCCCTGTGAATATTTAATATTATGGTCAGAATTATATTTTGTCAGATAAGCCTGGTTAATTTCTGCAGTAAGATCACTGATATCTTCCGGAATAATTGCTTTTATAGGATAAATCGTTTCCCCACATTGAATTTCTCCAGCAGAATCTTTTAAAAAAGTATGGTACCAGCTTCTTTCAGCAAGTCCCCACGATCTTGCGAAAATCCGGTTTTGGACTACAACCATCCATATTTCCAGGAATTCGAGTCTTTGATGTCCGGCTTTTATTCCGATGATTGTATTCTTTTGAATGTAATCTAGTGCTCTTTTTTTATTCATTGTATTAATTTTCTGTAAAACTAAAACATGAAAAAAAGAATGAAAACTTATTTACACATACAGCTAAAAATATGATGTACTTGGGTGTTTTTCTTATGTGGAAGTTTAAAGCATCATGTTACCAAGAGCTGTCTGCAGACATTCTCTATAGGTTTTAGCAACTGTAATTTTTAAATCACCGCTGATTAAGTGGTTGTCTTCGAAAGATTCAATATTTGTCAGATTGACAATATAAGAATTATGGACACGCATAAATTCGTCCGGAAGGTTTTCGATAAGATCTTTAAGCGTTTTGTAATAAATATATCTTTTGTGATCTGTGGTATGAACTTCCACATAATTTCCAAGTCCCTTGATGATATTGATATCTTTAAAGAAAAGCTTGATCAGCTTTTTATCTGTTTTAATAAAGGCAAATGTCCGGTTCTCAATCATTTTAAGAGTATATTTTACAGGACTCTTTGGGCATGAAGGTAGGCCTTATTCCAATATTTTTCGTTCAGGGACGAAATCATCACTCCTTTTGAGGTAGAAGCATGAATGAATTTCACTTCTCCATCAGGGCCAATATCATGAACGATTCCTACGTGAGAGACTCTGCTTCCTCCTGCTGTTGCAAAAAACAACAGATCGCCAGGTTTCACTTCTTTGATATCAATGCTTTTCCCAGCCTCGGCCTGATCAGAAGATCTTCTTGGAAGATTAAAATCATTTTCTTCGAATACTTTTACCGTAAATCCTGAACAATCGAAGCCTGAAGAAGTATTTCCTCCAAACTTATACGGTGTTCCTATATATTTTTCAGCATCTTTCAGGATATCATTAATAGATCTTGAAACGTTACCATCAAATTTTGAATCCAGTTTTCTGAGATTTTCAGCTTTGGCTACGGTCTTCGTATTTGATTTTTTGTTACGGGATACACTTTTAGAGGATCCGCAGGAAACCACAAAAACAGACGCTGCCAGTACAACAACCATCTGCTTTATTTTTATTTTTTGTTGAAATAATTCCGTTCCCATATTCTTCTGATTTATAATTAATTAACAAAACACATCACAAATATACATTTTATATTTTAATTATAATATAACTATACTACAACTATATTATAAATATATGTTAAAATTTTGATTTCCATTATTTATTGGTATATTTGATTTCTATTTTGAAGATATGGCAACCTATGAAAGTGTAATCAAGATCACAGGAGCTGTGGGCGACCTGGTATTTTATAATCTGAACGGGAAAAATGTGGTTCGGAAGAAAAGTGGGTTCAATAAAACGGCTTTTAAAAAGAGTCCGTCATATGAGAAAGTACGCCAAAACAGTTCAGAATTCGGACACTGCTCAAAAATTGGGAAGGTGATCCGAAAGAGTCTGGAAATCTATATCAAAGAATCAGGTGATCCCCTCCTCTACCAGAAGTTTGCAAAGGTGATGACGGCCATCAAAGATTTAGATACGATTTCCGAAAGAGGAAAACGAACAGTTGAACTTGGTTTAAAAACTGAAGAAGGAAGAAAACTTCTGAGAGAATTTCAGATGGGTGCAATCAATAAGGTTTCGGATTGTATAAGAATTCAGGATCAGGTACTGTATAAGAATGATGAGTGTACTTCAGATCAGGCAGTGGTTATCACTATAAAATTAGATTCCGAAAACTATAAAACAGAATCTGCTGAAGAAATAATTACTTGGGATAAAAAACAGGAAAGTTCTTTTAAAAAGTATTTTTCCGAAGATGGCCTTCTACTCTACTTTGTGGTATTAAAGAATGAAAAGAATGAAATTACCCATATGGGATTTGTTTAAATAAAAAAGTCTGCAGTAGATTCTGCAGACTTTTTATTTTATTTCTTTTGTCCTTTCCAGGTTCCTGATTTTGGGGGTGTCGGAAGTGAGTTTGCCCAGTTTCCATTTCCATTCTTATCTTTAGGAGATAATGTCCCTTTGAATTCTCCTTTTGAGGGAAGTCCTAATGTTGCGTTAAGATCTCCTGTTTCACTTAAATTCCCGGAAATATTATAGTTTTCATCACTTATATCGGAATGCATTGTTCCTACCACTTTACCACTTTTATCTACCACAAAGTTCCAAACTCCTTTGTCACTTCCTTCATAAGAACCAGACCATGTTCCTACATAATCATAGATGGTATCATCATCAGAGCTGCAACCGATAAATAAAAATGCCGTAAATAAAAGTAAAAAAAGTTTCTTCATAGTTTCTAGTAGTTTTATAACCTAAAATCCTGTTATTCTCTATATACTTTCCTTTAAAAGTTCTGTTACTGAGAATAGTGTTTAATATTTAATATTTTTTTGTTCCGTGCAAATCTACTAATTTTTTATTCAAATTATCTGAATTTTAATTAGTGCTCAATATGTTTATTAAAAAACAACATATTTTGGCTAAAATACAAATATTTTTCAAACAAATACAAGGTGTTTAAATTTTGAGTTATTTTAAAAATAAACTTAAAAACAGATATTATTATATTAAATATTCGTTTACAATTACTTTATATTAGATTTCAGGCTATTTTCCTTCCTGTTTTAAAGATATTTCTTACCTTAGTGAAAAATTTAACCTTTTCAAAGAATAACATGAAAACAAAAACATTCTTTTTGGCAGCTTTTGCTATTTGTGGGAGTTTATCAGCACAGGTTGGGATCAATACTTCCACTCCAACCCATACATTAGATGTAAATGGTCTGGTAAGAGTAAGAGCGCTTTCGAATGCCGAAAAAAAAATTGTTGCAGCTGATGCAGACGGAGTTTTAACCCTGATTTCCCCTGAAGAGATTTTTGCTCCCAAAGCTTTATTAAACACCTCTATGTCTTCTACTGATCAAAGACTAACTATTTATGAAGGAAAATGCTTTCAGCCTATTGATAATGCTTCTTCATGTACCGTTTCTATTAATCACTATACTTCCTGTGCAGGATTCAGTAACCCAGTAGATACTCAAATTGTAGTAGGACAAGGAATTAATACAGGTAACGGACAATTTTTAGGAACCTGGACAGCCCGATATATTGATAACAAAGGATTTGCCGGTACAGCACCTGTTGCCAATCAAACAGCTCCTGATTATCCAAGGATTTCTTATCCAAGTGCCAATACCGTTAACTATTTAGGAAGTGGAAACTTTGCAGGCCAGTGTAATACCGATATTGTAACCACCATTAACCAGACCACCGGAGATATAAAAGTAGAGTCTGTGAAGCGAAGCATGTACGCACACCTTGTGTACCTTATTAATATTGCCCGTTCCAGATCTTTATAATACTCGATATTTGATTTCAAAAAAGACAGCCACAACATGAATTGCGGCTGTTTTTGTTTTCGCTTAATAAAACCCTATTTTTCAGAGGGTCAATAATTTATTTTTTATTGGGAACACATTCGCATGAACAGTCATGCAGATCTTGCATATCATCACAAACTCCTACTGATCTGCACTCATAATGAAACCCAATTTTGCATTGAACAACTGGAGTTGCTCCACCCTTTACTGATTTTAATTGCTCTCTTGAAATTTTCTTTAAATTTTCTTTAAATTTTTCATGGTTTTAAGTATTTTAATTCGATACTAAAATAACAATATTCTCTTTATAACAGGGAAAAAATTGACTATTATGACTATTTTACTAAAATATTTAGAAATAAATATAAAATGACTTCCGTTTAACTATATTTGATTTAAAATATTAAATATGAAAGTAGTTTTTGTGTCTGATGATTTAAAGGAAATTGATATTGACATTCCTGCAGCAGAGTTTGAAACGATGCCGATTGTTGGTGACTGGGTAAATATAGAATCATATGTAGACGAAATACAGTGGCAGCAAATTGAAAAATATTTGTATTCTATCAATAAGCTGGCTTTTGGCTTGATTAATGGCAGAACATGGACCAGAGAGGGGAATGAAAACATACTTTACGCTCATCTGGCATTCAGTTCTATTGATGAATAAATAGTCGAAGAATTCAATTATTACTTTTAAAAAGAATTCGCTTCTATTTTTTTATTTTCATCATAATTACTGAAAAAGAGGCCAACAAAAACAAGACTCCCGCTACCATAATGGCTGCCGAGGGATTACTGCCCAAAATATATTTGTAAACAGGTCCAAAAGTCAAGGTCTGAATCAGCATGGGAATCACAATCATCATATTAATTACTCCCATATAAACACCTCTTTTGCTAGCAGGAATCGATGGAGATACCATAGAATAAGGAAGCCCCATCATAGCCGCCCATCCAATACCAAAGAGAACCATAGGCAATAGTATCAAATATTCATTGGTGATGAATGGTAACATCAGCAATGATACTCCTGTGGCTACCAGACAGAAAGCATATACATTTTTAGCAGAATATCGGAGGGCAAATGGAATCAGAAGAAGTGCTGAAATCAATGTAATAAAATTGTAAAATCCATTCATAAGACCTGTCTGTCCCACTGCTTTTTCAACAAGATTAAGTACATTTTTTGCCCAAAGCAGATCATCCTGAGATACAGCAAGTCTATTTTTTGAAAGTTCGATCAATAAATTGGCACTTTCTTCATCTGTTTCCGAAATATGATAAAGCGTCTGCTTGATCATTGGAGTGACAAATTGCCAATAACAAAAAAGCGCGTACCATTGAAATAGATACACCATTGCCAGCTGCCAAAGTATTTTTGGCATATTAACAATAGCTTTAAAAATATCGACAAATGGTGTAAAAAGTGTATCATTTTCTTTTTCAGCTTTCAGTTGAATAAGTTCTTCGTCTGTCGGAGGAATTTCCGGTGTTTTGTACACAGACCATAAAACAGAGGCGACAGACCAGAAAGAACCCAAAAAGAATGAATAATAAACCCATTCAGGAATACCTCCTACTTCGGTGTTTCCTCCAAAGTCTTTCTGAAAAATAAAAAGAGAAAGATTGGCCAGTGTAATTCCGCCTCCCACAAAGAGACTCTGCATCTGGAAGCCAAAAGTCTGCTGTTCTTCCGGGAGTTTATCCCCTATAAATGCTCTGTACGGCTCCATAGCTGTATTATTGGCAGCATCCAAAACCCAGAGAAGCCCAACTGCCATCCAGATTGAAGAGCTGAACGGAAAAAGAAATAATGCAAGACTGCACAGTACAGCCCCCATCAGAAAAAAGGGTTTCCGTCGTCCCCATTTTACACTCCATGTTTTATCACTTATTGCTCCAATCAGCGGTTGGATAAGCAATCCTGTAACAGGACCTGCCAGATTAAGAATAGGAAGCTGATCTGCATGCGCCCCTAAAAAAGAATATAACGGATTCACAGCAGTCTGCTGCAGCCCAAAGCTATACTGAATGCCGAAAAACCCTACATTCATATTCCATATCTGCCAGAAACTCATTCTTGGTATTATTTTCTTATTCATAGCTTAGACTTTATAATATGATACTCTTTATCCAGTAACAGATCTGCTTTTTCTTTGAACTGACGAATGATTGTATGTTCAATCTCTAATACTTTTTCGATAAAATCACTTTGTTCATCACGGTTTCTTTTCATTCGATTTTCATAAGTATCTTTATAAGTGCGGTCAATAAAAATACTTACATCAAAATCATCAATATCCAACACGTAAGTTCCTTCAATAATAAGAACCTGAATATCTTCTATATTAAGAATTTCCTCTGAAACAGAATTTTCAGCATAATGAATCAGAGGTTTTGTAATGAAAGATTCATTTTCTTTAAAATTCTTTATTGTTTCCTGAATTTTATCCAGATATACTTCATGCACCCCGACATTATTCAGGCTTTTTTGTCTGTTCTCATGATTACTTTTGGGAGGAAGCTTAAAATAATCATCCATTTGTATCACCAGACCTGTTATCCCTTTTTCCTCTAAAATTTTTCTTAAAGCAAAGGCTGTGACTGATTTTCCACTGCCACTTTCCCCACCAATTCCAACAATCCATTTTTGAGACACCTGAAAGGTTTTCTTTATTCTTTCATAAATATTTTCAGCCGTATCCAAATGCTTTTGCTCCAAATTTATGACATCTCCAATCATCTTATAATCCGTTTTTTAAATATATAAATTGTATTGATACTGATCTTTACACTAGATCTTCATCAGAAGATAACCGCAGGCTGAAAAGCAAAGAAATTCAGTTCCTGCAGGGATTAGCTGGTCTGTAGAATAATATTCTCTGAAATCTGAACCTTTCTCCTTGAGGAGTTTTTCGTATTGGTGTAGAATTTCTAAAGGCATTTTATCATATCCTCTTTTTTTCAGTCCCAGACAAAGCCAGCCAAGGTATATGGGCCATGATCCGCCGTTATGAAAATGATAAGGCTGATTTTTAAATTGATAACTGTAATTGTTTTCCAATAAATTCCAGTCGGCGTCTTCAGGGAAAATAATGGGATAAAATACGGGCAGCATCCAATGACCAAACTCAAGTTTTAATTTTTCCAAAAAAAGAGTGAAGGCATCTAAATTTAGGTTCAACCCTAAAAAAACAGCTAAAGCATTTCCTGCCAGATCAAATCTTTCATCATACCCATTTGCATTCAATGATGCCCATAAATAAGGTGTTTTATTGGCTTTTTGATAAGCAGTTTCATGATATCGTTCTGCATGAATACCGCTCTTACTGAAATTGTTTTCTATCAGCTCTTTGGTTGTTTCAGTGAGAGATTGCAGGTGTGCATCTTCATATACCTTTGCTGCACTTTTGAATGCCCAGTAGCGGAGTACATTATCATATAAAACATAACCTGATGTGACATATTCATCTGCCCAGTTCCCTCCCAGCGGACTGTAAAGTAAACCTCTTTGGTTGAATTCCCAAGTCTTCAAACATGAAAATGCTTTATTTATTTTTTCTTTTAAAGCCTCTTTTAAATCTTCATCTTCGGTATACAAGATATATTCACAAGCTCCGATAATCCACCAAACCGTCGCATCTGTTCGTCCTACCAATGTTCCATAGCTGACTTCTTCACCAACAACATTCGAAGGGATCTGACCATTTTCAGCCTGATGCTTTACAAGTGTTTTTATTGATTTCTTCAAGCCCTCTGTAATTGCCTGATTTTTGATTAAAATACCGGTAATTCCTGTCATCATAGAATCTCTGGACCATACTCTGGCATAGTTATCCTTTCTTTTACAAGAGGCAAGAATTCCCTCTTCTGAAATGGACTGTTCTATAACCTGTAAAGCTTTTTGTGTAAACATATTATGAATAAGTTATTTTTAATTATCGTAATGATTATCAAATTAGAAATCAAATTTTACACTTGCTCCTATTGTTCTTCCCGGCAGTGTTCTCGCTCTGACAATTCCGTTGGTTCCCTGTAGTGATCCTTCTTCTGCTTCGGTAATGGCAAGTGCATTAAACACATTATTAGCATTCACATTCAGTGTCAGATTATGTAACAATCTGTATGAGATGTATGGATTTATAATGATATAGCCCGGCATAATCAATTTATTGCTATCCTGAGTAAATGCTTTTGTAGATCCTACAGCAAAGAAACCAAAGCTCAGCTTTTCTATATTGACATTAGGATTAAATGAATACATCAGCTTGGGAGTTCTTCTCGGCATATTGCCGATTATTGCCGGATCGATTGCATTTTTAATTTCGGCATGCGTATAAGTAAGACCGGCT
The DNA here is from genome assembly GCF_002979455.1 of Chryseobacterium sp. MYb7. Taxonomy (GTDB): domain Bacteria; phylum Bacteroidota; class Bacteroidia; order Flavobacteriales; family Weeksellaceae; genus Chryseobacterium. The sequence goes on along the minus strand of NZ_PCOU01000009.1, from coordinate 38,902 downwards.
TTGATATCGAAATATTTATTGATCTTATAAAATCCATCAAACTCAATTCCCCAGGACTGATATTTGTTTTCTGTTCTCAGCTGTGTGGTTGCTTCATAGTTGGCCTCAATGGTTTTTGCATAAAAGAAAGTAGTATTCAGAAAATAATTAGCTCCTCTTACTTTATAACCGGCTTCAATCTGATTGAGTTTATTCACTTTTACAGCATCTAAAGCAGGATCATCATTATTGGTATAATTGTATCCTGCAAAAAGAATTCTGTCGGCAGAAGCACTTCCTCCCTGGCTTACTCTGGCAAAAACTGCATGATGAGAATTTAGGGCATAATTGGCTCCAAATGAGTATCCGAAAATAGTATATTTATAATCAACAGGAACGGTTCCGTCTACCACAGCCACTGAAAGTTCAGGAGTTTCAATAATTCCGTTTTGATTCACATCAATGATACGTGTTGTATTTTTTGTTCCGGAAAAACTTCCTGATACATTTCCAAAATCGTATCGTACTCCAAGATCAAAGGTCAAGTTCGCAATGGGATTAATTTCCACTTGAGCATGAGGGGCAATCACAGAATACTTTGTGTCGTAATTTCTATTCACGCCTCCCCAATCCGGAACTCCATAGTGAAGCAGGCCGTTATCTGTAATTTTCGTTCCTGTATTGCTGATAATATCTACTAATCTTGCATTATTATCGGAAACTTCCATCAGATAGGTATTCCAGTTCCAGGACAGGTTGATGTTTTGTCTGCTGTTATACACTCCGGCATTGAGTTTTACTTTATTCCATTTTTTACTAATGTTTAAATCGCTGAAAAAGTTGTTCAGATTATTCAGTTTGGTATTGAATAAAACTGTTTTCATATATTTTCTATCGTTATCTACGGCTGTGCTGGTTCCTGCATAGACTGCACTTCCATATCCGGCAACAGATTCCAGAATTTCGGATTTGCTTCCCACTGCAGCAGGGAAAGGTGCTAAAAACTGTCCGTCATTTGCTACATATCTTGCCTTAGCATCTAATTTCCATCCGGCTCCCAGATCATAATTAAATTCCAAACCTACCGTCTTAGATACGGAATGCATTCCATCACGGATATCACTTTTAAGAATCTGCCCATTCCCTCCAAAAGTAAGATCATTTTTAAAATGAGAAGACTGAAGAGCCCCTGTTAAGATATTATAATTGCTTAGAGAGCTGTAATCAGGATTGGCATCTGAACCTGAAACTGCGATCGGCATTGGCATATAGGCTGCAGTTCTGTCATCGAGATATTTACCATAAACTCGGATACTCCCTTTTTCGAATTTCTTTAGTAAAGACAAACGAAACTGCCCTCCGTTATTAGAAGTATATCCTGTTTTTCTGGGACCGTCTCCACCTCTGTAAAAGCCGCCTACTCCAATATAAAAGTCTTTGCCCAGAGGAGTTCCGTAGTCTATATCTGTTCTGAAGTTGTTATAATTCAAACCTACCTGCTGGGTGATGCTTCCTCCCTTCTTTTCTCCCGTTTTGGTAATAAAATTGATAATCCCTGCCGGTGAATTTGATGCAAAAACTGATGCAGAACCTCCTCTCAATGCTTCAACCCTGGATACAAAAGAATCAAATCTTGTAAACTGGTCCTGCGTTCCAAAAGCAATATCTCCAAACTGCATTACCGGAAGACCATCCTCCTGAATCAGAAGATATCTTGATCCTCCTGCAGATACAGGAACTCCTCTTACCGTAATATTCGAGTTTCCTTCACCTCCTGAAGATTCACTGCGGATTCCCGGGATCGTTCTAAAAATTTCAGCTGTAGTTCTTGGTGCTGAATTGATAATATCAGCTTGTTTTAACGTTGAAATTGAAGTACTTGTCTTAATGGAAGATTTAGGATTGGAATTACCTGTAATAACAACTTCATCTATGATTTTATTTCTGGCTGATATTGTATCATGAACCGTATCCTGAGAGAACATAAAAGCAGCTGTATTAATGGTTCCTAAAATCAGCAATTTCTTTATCACTTGTGCTTCCATAGTATTTTCTAATTTTTTGTTATGTCTCAAAAGTATTTTTTTTAGTGTTTCGAAAAGGGATTTTGAACAGGGTATGAACACAGTATTAATTTCAAACGGTTGCGCAAACGGTTGCAGTTGATAAGTTTTCGTCGAATTAACTTTTAATTAACAAATCACTAGTGTTTATTTAACAAATATTAACAAAATGTTTTAGTACAATTATTCTTAATTTCTCCCAATAATTGACACGAACTTCTTAAAATGAAAAGAACTACCATAAAAGATCTTGCGAAGATGCTCAACATTAGTACTTCCACAGTTTCCAGAGCATTAAAGGATCATCCTGATATAAGCAGTTCTGTTAAGCTCAAAGTGAAGGAAGCCGCCGAAACGTTTAATTACGTTCCGAATGATTTTGCCATCAGTTTCAGGAAAAATTCTTCTAAGGTGATTGGCCTTATTGTTCCGGAAATTTCCATATTCTTTTTACCATCAATCATTAATGGTATTTCATCAGTTCTTAATAAAGAAGGATATCGCTTTTTCATATTATCATCCGATGATTCTTATGAGACAGAAAAAGAACATATAGAAACCTGCATCAATTCCAGGGTGGATGGCATTCTGATTTCATTAACAAAGGAGACAAAAGATGGTGAGCATTTGAAAAAACTGAAGGAAATGGAAATTCCGGTTATTATTTTCGACAAAACTGTTCCTCAGCAGAGTTTCGAATCTGTAATTTTTGACAATATAAAAACAGCCGAACTGTGTGCCCAAAAGCTAATTGATCAAGGCTGCAAAAATATACTGGCTATTTTTGGTGATGAAAATCTTGAAATTACTCAAAGCAGGCTCAGATCATTTGAAAACAAAATCAGCCAATCTTCTGACATCCAATTGGAAATCATATTCTGTAAATCTGCTGATATTGTAAAACAGAAACTTGATATTTTTTTAGATGATCATTCATTTGATGGTTTTTTTGCCATGAGTGACGAAACATTGATGGGGCTTCACAGCTCACTAATCAAAAGAAGCCTTAACAATACGAATAAAAAGGTGGTTGCGATAAGTGAAGGAACTCTTCCGAAATATTTGGATGAAACGTATGAGTATCAAATCAATAATGGATACGAAATGGGAATATTTGCTGCGAAAAAATTAATGGAAACCATCAAAAGGACAACTTCTGATCTCTCAACAAAATCTGATAATTGTTATTATTTATAAATTTCAGGCTTAAAAAGGCTTTGTCTGTATTTTATCCGAGACTAAATCAATCCTTTCAATTTTAGAAAAGGGAAAATTACTTTACAAAAAAATTATCCAATAGAAAAATCTCTGACCGAGAGACCCCAACTATTGGATAAATGAAAAACTTGTTTCAAATCTAAGAAAAGATTTATCCGGTACTTTATGAGTATAATCATAATCAGATATTTTCATTGTCATCGAAGAATTAATTAATGATTTCTCCTTTACTATTATCTAATTTTTCACGAAATCTTTGAAGATCTTCAGAACCTGGTTTAGTCCATTCTGTAATCTCTCCAATAATTTTCAGAGGCATTTCGGAACGGTAAGAACGGGTGGGATTTCCGGGAAACTTTTTATCTGTGACATTGGGATCATTTTCAAAATTCCCTGTTGGTTCCACAATATATACACGCTCTGCTCCATCACCTTTTGCCAATGCTGCAGCCAGCCCGGCTCCATGGGTTAAAGCAGTGAAGTAAATATGATTCATTTTTAATTCCGATTGATAATTAGAATTTCCGCCTGCTGTCAACAGGTCTCCAATCTGTAAATCAGCTTTTGTACCGTGGTAAAAGGATCCTTTATCAGACGGATGATTTTTAAGTAACAATGATAACTCAGCATTCTTTTTTGATTTTTCCCTATCTCTTAAATCCTCATAGCATTTGGAAATATTCAGATAAAGAGAAGGCAAAGCACTTTTAACGGTGTCATCATTGATTTTCAGGGCAAATTCTAAAGAAGTTTCAAGCCATTTTAACTGATCAGCAGTGGTTTTCTGATGACGTGATACATAATGAGCCGCCAAAAACTTTTCATGATCATCCGAACCTTTTTCCCAGGCTTGTAAAAATAATTGAGCCGCTTCTTCAGGCATTCCTTTATCTTCAAAGCCCATTCCTTGCAGGCAAAGTTTGATCACAGGATTAAAAGGAGAAAATTCCATATTTTATTTTTTTTCAAATTTACAAATCCAGACTGTAAAAAATTACAATTAATTTTGGGACATTCATATAATTTTCTTTCAGGAAAAAATGAAAAGATCCGAAATTTTGAATATGAAAAAAGCCCTTATGAAAAAGGGCTTTGTCGTTGTTGAGAATACTTGGGTTACTATTTACACCAATTAAAATCATTAAACTATATGTTAATTTCTGTTAATTGTATGAGGGATAAATAAAAAAAACAAAAAGTGCTTGTTTTCAATAAATTATGTGTACATTTGTAAAATAATCAGGCTACTGCCGATGCTTCTTCTGAAACTTTGAGTTTACTCTTCTATCAGTCTTCGCTTTTTCAGCCGCTAATTTTTGTCCTCAATAAGGTACAGTATTTTTCCAACTTGAATATTTCAAGATTCTAAAAAGACCCATCATTTTTGTTCGCAAATCGATTTATTACTGTTTTGAAGTCATTACAGTAATGGTGAGAGCCAAATTTTAATACAATAATTTTTTAATACATTACAATGCAACAAGGAACAGTAAAATTCTTTAACGATGCCAAAGGATTTGGTTTTATTACACCATCAACAGGTGGACAAGATGTTTTCGTACATACTTCAGGTTTAGTAGACAATATTCGTGAAAATGATGTCGTAACATTCGATTTACAAAACGGAGCAAAAGGCGTTAACGCGGTTAACGTAAAGATTGCTTAGTTTTTAAAGATTAAAAATCTTCAAACAAAGATATTAGCAGATAATTTAGTTTATCTGCTTTTTTTTGAATAATTACCTTTCTCACTGTAATTGTGTGTTCTCATTATTGACATCTGCTAAAATTTATATACTAAAGCATTAATATTAATATTCATACCTGCCCCAACTGATGCAAATAAAACTATATCATTTTCTTTGATATTGTGTTGTGGAAGTTCATTATTTAATATCATAGTGAGTAAAGTAGGTATGGTTGTTACACTACTGTTTCCTAGTTTGCTAATTATCATTGGCATAATATCTTTAGGCACTGGAGTGTCATATAACTTGTAAAAACGCTTTACGATTTCCTCATCCATTTTTTCATTAGCCTTATGAATTATAAGTTTGCTCAATTGGTTAATTTTGTATCCACTGTCATCTAAACATTTTTTCATAGCCTGTGGGACGTTTGTAAGAGCGAACTCATATATCTGTCTACCTGTCGTCTTAATGAATTTTGTATCTGAGAAATCCTCGGTATTATATGACTTTCCAAAATAAAGATAGTTTTTTTCGTTCAAGGTATGAGAAGCTGAAAGATGTGATTTTATTCCACTATCATCATGAGTTGCTTGGATGACCACTGCTCCTGCACCGTCTGCATAAATCATGCTATCTCTTTCATGAATGTCAACTACCCGTGATAATGTTTCTGCTCTAATTATTAGGAAGGTTTTTGCAATACCAGCTTTGATAAATGCATTACCTTGTATTACTCCCTCAATCCATCCTGGACAACCAAATAATACATCGTAAGCTACACAGTGATTTTAAGTTGATGTTTAACTCTTGAAGCTAAACTGGGACCGGCATCAGATTGATTTTTCCCATAAGGGACATCACCAAAATTGTGGGCAAATATTATGTAGTCAAGTGTTTCTGGATTAATTTTAGAGTTTTTTTTCCAACCCGCCCCTTTCAAAGTTTCTTTTTTTGGCAACTGTTTTTGTTCCTCCTGCGCTCCGAGTGGTTAAAAAGTTTTTAACAACCGTTGATACTTTGGTTAAAAACAGCCGGAAAAACTTGTATTTATGGGCTTTTTGTTGTATATTTATACATCTTTACTACATCGAATACGACGCCAATGAAGATTTTGTGCAATGGCTGTATGAAGATGATACTTTTAATATTCCTCATTGGGTTGTAATTGATTGGGAAGCTACGGCAAGGAGTATAATGCTTGACTATTTTGAGAGTAGCGGACATTATTTTAAATCGTAGTATATTTGTTTTAAAATAATCTAGGTTGTAACTCTTAAAGTTCAAATAGGTTTAATTAGATTCAAACAGATTCAAAAAAGCATTTTTCAAAAGTTTGGGTATAAAAACAAAAAAGAGAAAATGTAATTATTTATTTTTCAATAATTTACAAATTCTCTTTAGTTTAAAAAGTGGAGAATACGGGATTCGAACCCGTGACCTTTTGACTGCCAGTCAAACGCGCTAGCCAACTGCGCCAATCCCCCGTACTTTGTTTTTTAAAGCGGTACAAAAGTAAGTATTTAATTGATATTTGCAACTATTTTATAAATTTTATTAAATTAAAATTAAGGAAAACAGGCTCTGCGAACATAAAATCCATAATTCTCCATTGAATAACTTCCCAATTAATCCTATTTTTGCCTGAAATAATAACACAATCATGCAACTCTATACAGAAAGACTACTGCTGCGGGATATTACAATGGATGACAAGCAAGATATTTTCAATTACCGTTCAGATTCGGAAGCGAATAAATTTCAAGGCTGGATTCCTGAAACCCTGGAAGATGTGGAAAGTTTTATTCAAAGAAATACCAAAGAATTCAATCAGCCCGAAAGCTGGTACCAGCTTTTGATTACAGATAAAGAAACAAAAGTGGTCATTGGAGATATCGGAGTTCATTTTTTGGGAGTTGAGAACGTACAGGCAGAGTTAGGAATCACATTAAGTCCATCGTTTCAAGGTAAAGGCTATGCTTCTGAGGTTTTAGAAGGTATTATTGATTATCTTTTTAATGATTTACATAAACATAGAATTACAGCTTCTGTGGATCCTGACAATACAGCTTCCATTCAACTTATGGAAAGAATTGGTTTAAGAAAAGAAGGACATTTCGTGAAAAGTCTGTTCTGGAAAAACAACTGGGTAGATGATGTTATTTATGCTGTTTTACGTGAAGAGTGGCCTAAAAAATAAATTTTCCAATAAAATGAGAATATCTGCTAAGAAGTAAGTGCCGGCTATTCCTTATTTTATATACGTTCAGAAGTACAATCATTAAAAAGAAAAGTCCAAATCAGCAGTAGAAGACCTGAAATTAGAATGCATAGCCGCTGTAAAATAGTCACAGAACACCTGATACACTGTAGAATTGGTATCCGTTGCCCGGATTCCTAATTGTGTGTAAACCGTAAGAATTTGATGGGATAATTTTTGCACCAGCTCTACTCCATATTGGTGAATCTCGTGTTGTTGATCGTTTGAAATCTCTTTATGATCACCTAGTATATTTTCTACTTCTCTGGCTATGTTTAGTACTTTTTCCAAATGTTTTTCAACAGACTCAGCGAAACTTTTGAAATGGATATCAGGACGAATATATTCTGCCTCTTCAATAAAATGAGATGCTATTCCCAGGTAATTGACCAACAGCGTTAAATCTGCAAAAACCCGAAACGGAATGCTGTCCAGAATATCTTTGGTGAAAAAGGTATCATAAACAAAACTGTAATCTTCACTAATAAGAACATTTTCAATGGTGAATGAATAGGTTCCGCTGGCTTTCATTCCCATCGATTTCCAATTGGGAATAATTTTAGCATGTTCTTTCTTAATAATGAATGAACGAATGACCTCATTACCATCTTCATCTATTATAGGTTTCCCGTTGTCTGTAATTTTAGCATTTAAAGTAAAATGCGTCAGATGGGGTGCTCCGGTTGCAAAATTCCATGAGCCATTAATTAAATAGGTATCATCAATTTGTTTTTCCGCAATGCCACCAATCATACCGCTTCCGCCAAAGCATGTTTCAGAATGAGTGAACAGCAATTGAGCCACTTCAGGTTTAATGTTTCTGGAAAAATAATTGGCTCCGGCACAAAGTGTCAGCATCCAGCCAAAGCTTCCATCAGTTTCTGCCCAGCCGAACAATGCTTTAAGTCCTTCCTCAAAACGATAGCCCAGCCCTCCATACTTTTGGGGAACCCAGATCTTAAGTAATCCTTCTTCGTGAATATGCTCTATTACTTTATCCGAAATTACAGAAGCTCCCTGAAGTTCTTGTCTGATAGCTTTAGTACTGAGCATTAGCTTTAGATTTAATGATTTTCTGCCATTCTATATATCCGGAAATGGCTACTAAAAATAAAAATGACGTCAAGACAGCATAGAGATACAATTCCTTATGAATCATTAAAGGAATAGAAATAATATTACTTACGTTCAATATCACCCAGTTTTCAATTTTCCGTCTTGCCATCAGCCACATTCCTGCCCAGGCAAAAGCACTCACCAGAGAATCCCAGATAGGAACATCAGAATCGGTAAAATGGGTCAGAAAAGACCAGAATAAGATAAAAGTTCCCAAAACTATTCCTCCAGTAATCCATTTTTCTGTGGTGGTGGTAACAGAAATTTCCATTTTGGATTTTTGTTTCCCAAATTTCCAATACAGCCATCCGTAGATGCTCATGATCAGATAATAAAGATTTAAAGTAAATTCAGCATAAAGCTTGGAGGTAAGCATCACATACAACGTTAGCAGAATACCTGCAATTCCGAAAAGATAGTTGTTGACATTGTTTTTACGAGCCAGTAAAACCTGAATGACTGAAAATAAGACTCCAAACCATTCCGGTAAGGTAATTTGTTTTAAAATGTCCTGCATCATATTAATTATTAGAAATCAAATGATGAGATGATTGGTAAGCAATCCCTACGCCGGCATTATCCGGATCAGGTGTGGAAGTACATTCCTGGGTATCATCTCAGCCACTGTTCTGTAGCACCCCATTGTGGAGGCAAAGGTGCAGTTTTTTTGTGGAAAAAGAAAGGACTTCAGGTTTTTTATTTTGAATTAATACACATCAATCTACCATTTAAAATAAACATTCTATGCTTCCTGGACCAGCCGGAATGTAAGATTAATACGCTCCTTCATTGTAGTGACTGACTTAGCAATCCGATGTTCCCAATTTTCCTGAAGATCTCCTTTCATAATCAATAATGAACCATGAGGAAGTGGCAGGCTGTATTTATTCTGATGGTGATCCTTTTTCCGGAAATCAAAATTTCTGGTCTGTCCTAAACTTAAAGACGCAATCACAGGACGTTTTCCATATCTGCTCTCTTTATCTCGGTGCCATGCAACCGAATCATTGTGATCCCTGTAAAGATTAAGCAATACAGAATTGAACTGATAACCAAATGTTTCCTCTATCCTTTGTTTTAAAGATAACAATTCTGGTGTCCAGAGATTATTATCCACTTCCCCATTCCCCAATGGATAATCCGTTTTCGGATCACCATACCAGGCTGTTAAACGAGGTGTCAGAACCATTTTGTCATACATTTTCTGGGTTCGTTGTTTCCATGGAGCAGTTTCAAGCAAATGGTTTTTAAGTTGGTCCGCTTCTTCCTGACTCAGGAAATGTTCTCTGTACTCCAAAAGATCTTTTGGAAATTCATACAAATCTTCTGAATCGAACAGGCTGAGTTGGGGCATATTTTTAGTTTTTAAAATAATAGAAAACCTTATGTTATCTGACAAAATGAATTTGATACAAATAGTATCTGCAAATATATTAATAATGATACAAAATAAACCAAACCACAAAGGTCATTAGAAAAAAATACACAAGGGTAGATTTTTACGGAAGCAACATCATTATTTTTATTCGTTAAAAACAACCCTCTTTTTTATATAATTCACTTTTATAACAAATTGTAAATTAAATATCTGAAATAATTAATACATTCAAAAAAACGGGTAATAATGCGTTATATATACATAATAGGATGTCACTTCGGGAAGATTTAATACTTAATTCAAAAATAATTATCCATCTTTGCAGCCTTAAAATCAAACACGCTAGTTTATTTCATGAGCATTACTTTTAAAAAGCGACTAATTATAGCGCTTGTATTACCTACGGCCGCCATATATTATGGGCAAAGTACGAAGGATTCATTAGACAAATCAAAATCTATTGATGAGGTTATGTTGGTAGGTAGAAACCTTTCCCAAACAGCCAAAGAGAGAAAAACACCTGTTGCAGTTTCCAACATTAAAGCAGCAGAAATTCAGGAGAAACTGGGAAACAGAGAATTCCCTGAAATTATGAAGTCTACTCCATCCGTTTACGTGACCAAAGTAGGTGGAGGATTCGGAGACAGCAGAATCAACATGAGAGGTTTTGACGGGGCTAACATTGCAGTTATTATCAACGGACAGCCGGTTAATGACATGCAGGGAGGTACTGTATACTGGTCTAACTGGACTGGGTTAGCTGACATTGCAAGCAACATTCAGATTCAGAGAGGATTGGGAGCTTCTAAATTCGTGGTTCCCTCTGTAGGAGGAACCATCAATATTGTAACTAAAGCTACCGATTCTGAGCAAAAAGCAATGGTAAAAGGGGAAGTTGGTAACGACAATTACTCCAGAATATCTGCAATGTATTCTTCAGGATTAAAAAACAAATGGGGAACAACCGTATTGCTTTCCCGTTGGCAAGGTGACGGTTATATCAACGGAACTCAGGGAGAAGGTTATTCCTGGTTTTTCTCTACAGGATTTAAGCCTAATGAAAAACATGCATTCAACTTTATCGCAACCGGAGCACCACAGGTACACGACACAAGAAGATCTTCCGCAACCGGAGCGAATGTAGCTACTTTGCAGCAACTTGATACCTATGGAAGAAGATACAACCCACAAACAGGAATGCTGAACGGTTCTCAATTCAATCTTGCACCTAACTTCTACCACAAGCCTATCGCTTCATTAAACTGGGACTGGAATATCAATGATAATCTGAAATTATCCACAGTTCTTTATGGTTCATGGGGACGTGGTGGCGGAGGTACCGGACTTAACGGTTCTATCAAAAATGCGGCAGGACAAACTATGAATTTCATGAATTCTGGTGCAGGCGGAGACGGTACGATCAACTGGGATATGATTTATCGTTATAACAGAGGCGGTATGGTAACGGATTATAATGGAAATACTTTCCAAAAATCAACATTCACTGCACCTGCAGGTTCCCCTACGGATTATAACGGAAAATATGTAGCTACGCTGAACGGAACCAATGGGATCGTAAGAAAACAAAGCATCAATGCTCATGACTGGTATGGAGTAATCGCCGACCTTAATTATAAAAAGAATAACTGGACCTTTAACGGAGGTATTGATCTTAAAACATACAAAGGAGCTCTGTATGACATTGTAACTGATATGTTAGGATCAGATGCATTGTATGTTCCTAATACAGCCAATGCACCAAAGGGATATTTTATCAATCAGACTGTAAAGCCTGAACCGCTTACTAAGCTTAAAGATGCTCAGAAAGTATCTATTCACAATGAAGGTTTGGTAAAATGGGCTGGTATCTATGGTATGGTTGAATACAGCTCTGAAAAGCTAAGTGCTTCTGTTCAGGGATCCGTTTCTGAGCAATACTACAAGAGAGTAGATTATATGCTGTATACACCAGGAAATCAGGAAACAAAATGGTATCACAAAACGGGGTATATCGTAAAAGGTGGTGCCAACTATAATATAGATGACCATCATAATGTATTTTTCAATACAGGGGTTATCTCAAGACAGCCTTTATTCAACGCTTTGTTCCCGTCTAACCAGAATATCTACAACGATGCAAAGAATGAAAGAATCTTCTCTGTAGAGTTAGGATATGGTTTCAAATCGCGTTACATAGATGTAAACATCAATGCTTACAGAACGCAGTGGGATGACAGATTTATTTCAAGAACATTCAATGCTACAGCAGCCGATGTTGCAAAATTCTCCCAGTTAAGCCTTGGAAATGCTTATTTCTATAATGCTTTGAACGTTGGTCAAGTACACCAGGGACTTGAGCTGGAGACAAAAGTAAGACCTTTTGCTAACCTTAAGCTTAGAGGAATGGTTTCTTTCGGTAACTGGAAGTACAAAGGAAACGCCAACTTCAACATCCTTGATGTTCAAACTAACCAGGAAATAGCTGGAGCTACAGGTGTGATCAATATCAAAGACCTGAAGGTAGGAGATGCTGCACAAACTACTGCAAGTATCGGGGCTGATTATAATATTACCAAAGCATTCAGTATTGATGCTAACTGGGAATACTATGACAAGCTTTATGCACAATTCAACCCGATCAACTTCCTTACTGAAGCAGCAAGAGAAAAAGGAATTGTAAAATTGCCAAGCTACCATTTATTTGATGTAGGAGCTTCTTACAAATTCACATTGGATGCAAAAAAATCTTTAACATTGAGAGCGAACGTATACAACTTATTCAACAAATATTATATTTCTGAATTAAGCTCCAATATCTTCGCTGGTGATAAAATTGCAAATGGTCCCGATGCCGGAAAAACCTATCAGGATGCAGGCAGAGTCTATCAGGGTGTTGCAGATGGCAATACAGGATTCCTTGGTTTTGGAAGAACCTGGTCTGTTGCGGCCACTTTGAGATTCTAAGATCATATTATTTTAATAATGAATCAATTGAAAAGACTGTCCATTTTTGGGACAGTCTTTTCTTATTTTTAAACATAAGTGTCAAAAATAATATTCTATCTTTTTACAACTTAAAAATTTTTAGGTTTCCTATTCTGAGCAGCCTGTATGGCAATTTCATCAATACGGTTTTTTCTGGTTTCGGGTCTTTTGGCAAGTACAATCCATTGAAGCAGCATTTTTCTTATGGATTTACTCAAACTTAGAAAATACGTTTCAGAACCTTCATGCTGCTTAAATGCTTCATTCAAATCTTCAGGAATGGTAAGATCTTCCACACTGTCCAAAATATTCCACGAGCCATTCTCTTTGGCAATTCGGATGGTTTCAAATCCTGCTTTTGTCATCAGATTATTTTCTATCAATTTCTGAACCTTATCCTTATTAATTTTTGACCAGGTACTCTTCGGTTTCCGTCTGCTAAATAACTGCATAAAAGAACCTTCGTCAATGGTCTTCCTTGTACTGTCAATCCAGCCAAAACAAAGAGCTTCATCTACCAGATCTGTCCAATACACAATAGGTAAATTTGATTTTCTGGTATTACAAATCAGCCATACAGATTGCTCTATATGATGATTCTCCTCCAGCCATTGCCGCCATTCTGCCTTTGTATTGACATTGAAGGTTTGTTTCTCCGCAATTTTCCCCATAGCTTTTCTTTTATTGATGTAAAATTAGAATACTTTAGTGACAATAGTTTGTCAGTATTAAATTTCTATTTCTTAATTATCACATTCCATAATACAAGGCTATTGTAAAGAAATAAATCATAAATTAGACAAGTTAAATCATTAAAAAGGTTTTACTTTTTTTAGTTGGATATGGACAGAGAAACTATAAATTATATTATCAGATATTTTGGGAAATTAATGACCAGGGACGAAGCGTTAGCGCTAAATCATCATATGTATACTTTGAAGAGTTCTGAAAGTGAACATATCAGAAATGTAATGATAAAGCGGGGCTGGATAAATTCTGATCCTGAAGTCATAAAACTATTAGAACATGGATATGAAGTTTTTGAACAAAATGTTGTAACGCGGATATTGGCTGAAACTCCTGAAAAAGTTTTTTTCAATAATTGCCCGAAATGTAATAAACTTGCCCGCACTCCCTATGCAAAACAGTGCAGACATTGTGGATACAGCTGGCATGATGTTACTGCTAAATTTAAGATTGCCAGTGCTTTCCAACTTACCAACAGAAGCTTTTATCTGCTTGGGGAAATTATAGAAGGGGAAATAAATCCAGGTCAATTGATGGATTTAACGATACTAGGACTTCATAAAAAAATTAAAATTGGATCTATTGAATTAGCTGATGGAATGGATAACGGAAAACCCTGGAACAGGATTGGCCTTGGGACCAATGACCTAACGGAAGACGAAAAACAGCATTTAAAACAAAAATCTTTTCTTAATCCTATTATCAATATTTCCCAATCATAGTGTATGAGTCTTGAAAGGGTTGATTGTTAGTACTATTTGTTTAAAACTAATTATTTGCTATGTAAATCCATATCAATGAAATAAGCCAGATGTTCATGCATTTTTTCTACAAAATGAAGTTCCGCGTTCAGGATCTTAGCTGTTGATTTTTCAAAATTGTATTTGGTTTTGATACTGAATTCAAACTCGTCAACAGAAAAATCTTTCTCCTTCTCATAAAGCTTTTTGATATGGCTTTTCATAAGTTCATCATGGTTGTTCAGTACCGAATGAAACTCTACAAAAAGGTTCTTGTTTTCTTCTTCAAGTTTTACCAGTTTCAACTGATAGTGATATTCTACCCCATCAATCAGCCTGGAATGAATATTTGACAGGCTGAATAGAAAACTGTAATATTCATTAGGAGGAAATATAAGGTTATAAACTTCCGGCAGTAAGAGAATGTATTTCAGATTCTTCTTTAATTCAACATCAAAGTTTTTCAATCCCTTTTCATAATTTGTAATCAACTTATTTTGATCCTTTTCCTCCGGGAAAGCACTCGCCAGCTTATTCTCTTTCCATTCTTCCCAACTTTTCCAGAGATCAGGTTTATTCTCAATAGAAAGAATTTTCCCGCTAAGATTTCTTTTCAACTGAATATTGCGGGAAATATCTGCAAGGGCAAGACTTTGCAACAAAAAAGGCTTCATCAAAGCATCATCAGTATCACCCGTGATTTCCTGTAGTTTTATGGTGGTATTGATATCATGATCTCTCTTTTCTTGTTCAATAATAATATCTGATAAGGTTTTTAATGAGATTGGTTTATTCTCTTTACCCATAATAAAAGTATTCTCTACCTTCAGGGTGTATTCCTGCGAGAACTTTTCCAGTTGAAAAAGAGGAATATTTTCCCCGAATAAAAAATTTGAAATACTCATTTCATTACTATTGTATACTCTGAATGCCTTTATTGCTGATAATGAATTTTATATATTTTATGATTCTAACTCTAGTTTCTGATTGATAGTCAGATCATCATTTTAAGCTGGTACTGATGGAAGCTGATTAAATAGATTCTGGTAATCTAATAATACTTCATAGTCTAAATAATCTTTAGGCGTATCAAACCAATGTTTAGATAAATCTGCAGTTCCAAATTGTTCGATGAGTACTGTTTTTTCATTTTCTTTTACAAATTCCTTCAAAAAAACATTGTCTTTCTTCTTATTTGAATAGAATAATAGTGTTTTTCCAAGATCACCATACCAGGAAATTTGTTTTAAAAAAATTTTATTGTTACTGTATCCCTTAAAATCACCTTTAACGATGTCACCTTTGGAAAAGACTATCATTAAATTATGCTTAAGTATATTGTTATCATAAAAATTTAATATTATACTCATAGAATCAATGGTAACCTGGCAATAAGGTTTTTCATCTTTATAATAGTTAATACTATATTCAAGTTCATTTTCAAAAGCATATCTGGCCCACTCGTCAGGGGTATATTTTAGAAACTTCTTTGGAACATTCTGGCTAAACTCTGTAGATAAATGAACTTCTAATGTAGTTTGTTCATCCATTATCTTTTCCATAAGTCCATTATACTTCGAAAATTCTGTTTTATACATTTTTATAATAAATTTTTAATTAAATTAATCCAGAAATATTATCCACTATTTCTACTCCTTTTTTTCTTGCATGCTCAATAACTTCTTTACTTAAGTTACCAACTTTTTCAACATGTAATATTACTTTACCTCCAGCTGAATTTATTACTTGGCCAGTCTGTGTCATAGGTTTACCATTATATTTTGCTGCATCATCAATATAACTTTTGATTGTTTTATCTGAAATTTGACTTAGATCACTAGCTTTACGTTCAATAATTTTAAAAGTTCCGTCAGCATTTTCTATTAATCCATCTATTTTTCCAACTTTCCCCTTCTTTAATAAGACTTCAACTTCATGAGAATATTTAAAACCTTTTTCTAATGCTTGTTTTCTTAATTCGCTATTCCATACTAAATTAAAAAAATATCCACGCCTAACTTTCTGAAACCATTTCTGAGATTCCAGAATCATTTGGGACAAGCATCTGCCAGAATTATGAACCAGTAAAGCCAGCAGGCCTACAAAATAGGTATGAAAATGAGCTACCGTAAAGTTATAAACTTTTTTAGGTTCATAGCTATATTCTATCCTTTCAATAATAACTTTCGTATCATTTTTCGTTAGAATTTTTTCACCTATTTCTAATTCTGAAGCATCTTTCCAGCCTTCCTCAGTATAAAAAGGATGTATTGCAGTTGTTTCAATCACTTCAGCTTCGGTATAAATACTAATGGTATGGTCACTTTCATTGACGATAAGATCAATCACCGGCTGAAGGGCTACGGTATCCGTATCTTCATCATAAGCCCACACCTGATCTCCGATTTGGACATCTTCAATATTTTTAATTCCGTGTTCGGTATGCACAGGTGTTCCGGCTGGAAAACAGGCAAAAACACAGGTCTTAAGCAATTTTTTGGCTACATCATCCACACTTTTCTTTAAAGCTTCTTTGCTCAGCTTTTTTAGTGCCGCTTTTCCCATCTGTTGCAGAGCTTCTTTAGATATGGCTTTTGCCCCTGCTTTTATAGCTCCTTTTACTCCTGCTTTTGCTCCCTGCATAGCTACTGTTCCGGTTCCGAAAGAAACTACACCTACGGCTATAGAAGCGACATCCCAGATTAAAAATCCGGCATTCATAAGACCACCGCCAACATCTCCGGTTTGTATATCATTGATGAGGTCACGACCGCTTCCCCAAACCGGGATCATACCTTCTACAAAACCTGCCTCACCTACACTATCGCCATGTCCACTATCGTCAAGTTCACGCTGTGCCTGATCCTGCATATCTTTTACCTCCTTGGCCGCATCATCCGGAAGTGGAACCTGCCCACTGGTCATAAACTCTATCTTCCCGCCTATAGGACATTGACAAGTACTTTTCCCTATCAAAGAACGGATCCCGTTAATTTTTACCTGCCAGGTATCCTGCCATTTCATAGGAACAGTAGTAGGTGTACAAGGTCCTCCACTGATCTTACACACTTTAAAGGAAGGGATATTAATAAGAGGAGTAGCATCCTGATTGGTCGCTACAAGACAGCCATGGATTTTCACCTTCGTATTGAACGTAGGTTTAAAGAAATCCGGAGCTGCCCCCTGGTCACACATCATCAGGGCATTGAGGGTTATGTATTCTAACTCATCCATGATTTCGGTTTTAGAATTACATAATATTGGTATCTCCTGAAGACATCACAGCGCTTGGTCCGCCGGTAATAGTAAGTGGCGAATCTGTGCTGATATCCATAGGGCCGCCTTTACTTGACAATCCCAGAGCTCCGGTAAGTGCAGTGATATCAATTATTCCTTTTCCTGCTGAAGCCATAATACCTTCTTCGGATATGGTGATAGAATTATCTCCTACCTGTAGGGTAATACTTGTTTTTCCGTCAAGGGTAATATTTCCGCCTGCATCCATTTTCAGCAATGATTGTGGCGGAGCATCTTTTTTGCCCCCCACATTGATGACATTGGAACTTCCTGCATTCACAGTATGGTTGCTATTTGCATTGGTAGTCGCGTTTCCGGTTCCGTCAAAATTCATATTGGCACCGCCCTGATCTTTAAGATTCATAGATCCGGCTCCATTGTCATATTTTAATTCTGCGCCGCTTCGTCCACTGAAACTCATAACATTATTTCCAGTGCCGCCACCAGCTCCAATTCCGCCATGATACATTCCACCCATCACAAAAGGACGATCGGGATGAAGATGTACAAAATTGATAATGACCTGATCTCCCACTTCAGGAATAGACATAAATCCTCTGTTCTTACCTACCTTCTCACTGCTTCCGGCATCAGGAGACATTACACGGATAAATTCTGTGGTGTCCTGGCCGGTTTGCCAGTCAAGCTGAACCTGCACGCGGCCTTGATTTTCAGGATCGGTATTGGAAACTACTTTTCCAAACTGGGGTTCCGCCACCGGAACTGTAAATTCTGGTCTTGGAATAAATCCGGTATCAGAAGCTATGGCCTGGAAAGATCCATCATAGTATCCGCGGGCATCCACTTGATGGGTTACCTCTATAAGCATTAATTTAGTGAAATAAGAGGTTTCGTTAGTATCCGTTTTACGCATCTGGATATCCGCAATACATCCCGGATAAAGAAAAGGAACGGTTGTATTACCGGAAGTTACAAAAACTTCTGAAGCTTTACTTCCTGCAGTTCCCTTTTGAGAAGCATCAATATCCATAAAAGATGATGCTTTGATAGGAGCTACTCTTAAAGATGGGGTTTGAAAAGTTTTTTCTGAAATTTCATAAGCCCTCTTCGCAATATCTGAGGTATGTGTTATTTTTGAGCTTCCGCCTTTAAATTTTTCATTTTTACTACTGTTATATCCATAAAATGAAGGATTCACATGTTGAGCTTTCATTTTAATTTTAACATCCGTCAGATTACTGCCATAGGTTAACAACACAGGCTTTTCCTGTGGTGGCAATTGTCCGAAATGTAAAACTTCTCCATCATAGAAAAATTGTTCTCCATAAGCTTCAGCAATTCTAGCCAGATAGTTATAATGGGTTTCTCCGTATTGAGAACTGTAAGATACATTGCCATGGCGGGCATCTATTCTGAAGTCAAATTTCCCCTGCCCTAATCCTTCTTTAATCACTTCATTGGCAATACTGTTCAAGCTAATGGGTTGTGCTCCGCCGAAGCTTTGAATATGTGGGGCAGCATCTAACAAAATTGTTGGACTGAAACCTGACAGCACAAGATTACCCAGGCTTCCTTGTTCCTGGCTGAATCCAACTTCCGTGATAACTCCTATAAAATTCCGCTCAGCTCCGCCTTCCACATCTTTATATTTGAAAACCACCGTAATCCTTTTTCCCAGGAAATTCTGTATTTCTTCAAGATTATGGTTTTCTGCACTTCCTAACGTATCATGAGCAAGAATAAGCTCAAACTCGTGATGTTTAGTAGCACTTTGAGTAAGGCTAAAATGTTTGAAATACTTTATAGATTTACCTTCCACATGGATATCAAGCTTTACTACCCGGTTGATTCCTACGATGGCACTCTCCGGAATACTGTCAGCATTGAATATTTTAGAAGTAGGCTGTTTGACCCAAAGCTTATCCTTACTTATGGATGGTTCATTGGGCAGTAAAGGCTGGTTTAGGAATTGCTTTCCTGTATTCACCATATTGACTGCATTATTCACTTTTGAAGCAGCTTTCTTTACTTCTTTAACTTTTTTATTGTCTTTGATTTTGCTTACAAAATCTGTCTTGTCTGAATCTATTTCCGGTTTGGGAAGATTATTCTGTTCCTTAAACATGACATCTTTTTTTTGGTGTATGACTTAATTGAATAAGGTGAGACCCTTCGGTTCAAGGAATCAATCTACAAGCATGTAACGGTCTCTTGAACAAGCTTTTCAATGATTGACCTGAGATGGGTACAGTGGGAATTTTCAGAAAAAAATTCCGCTTTAGATACTTAGTAACACTGTAAAAAGTGGTTGATTTCGGTATTTTTTCATAAGTTTTTTTAGTGATTTTGGTATTGCAATATATAACCTTAAATATTCACTCCAAAATGAATTACCGATTATTTGGAAAATTGTCGTAGTTCTACGACAATGAGTTTTCAATAAAGCTTTTTCACATCTTGAACAAAAAGACCTATTATGATTGGATGATCAGTGAGAAGGAATTAATTTTTTTATTTTTTATACATTATTATTTACTATGTAAGTAGAAGAAAACGCTCCGATATTTACTTGGAATTTTTACGTTGCAGCGCCCTCTGATAAAAAGACTGACTGGCAATTTTCTCTTCTGCTTCATCAATAGCAGTCAGCAGATTGTTTTTATTGTCTGCGATATCTCCTAAAATGTGAGCCATCAGCTCCCAAACGGGTTTCATTTGATCAATGAGTTCCTGCCCTTTTGAAGTGAGCTTAAAAAGTCTTTTGCGTTCGTCCTGTTTATCCTTTTCCCATTGGATCAACTCCAGTTTTTCAAGTTCCTTAAGCAGTGTTATGGTGGATGGATGAGTGTAACCGATTTCGTTGGCAATTTCGACAACACTTGCTATTTCTTTTTTATAAATGGTGAAAATAACCGGAAACCATTTCAACTCGAAATCAATTCCGAAGGCTTTATAGATAAGCGCTCCATCTTTCCTCAATTGTTCACTGAGGCGGTGGAGTCTGGTAGATATCGCAAGAATTCCTGCTTCGTTGATTACATTCATATTCAGTCCATATTTAAATGGTAAAAAACATCATCAGCACTCATTAAAGGAAATTTCACAGGAAGATTTCCTTTTTCAATCTTTACAAAATGATTCCTTTCATAGAAACGCTGGGCTGCTTTCAGTACCGTTATGGTTCCCAAATATAAATCATCAATTCCGTTTTCCCGACAGAAAGAAATTAAAACTTCCAATAATTCCTGGGCAATATTCAAGTCTTTTCCTCTGAATTCTTTTTTGACAAACATTTTCCTGATCGCTCCTGCCCTTTCGTCAAACTTAACCAGCGCAATAGAACCTACCAGTTCTCCATCTACAAACGCACCCCAAAAGTTACCTCCGGCTTCCGTATAAAAACTTTCTATCTGCAAAAGATCGGGTTGATCCTGTATGGTAATCGGAATGTTAAACTCTTTCTGCTGAATCGTCAAAATCAGATCAATAGCCTGTTCTGAATAAGAATTTCCTATGGGCTGTATCTGCAATTTCATAGTATTTTTATTTTAAAGTATAAAACTACGTAGTTAAATACATATATACAAATTGATTTTACCTATTAAACTATTTTAACATGATCAATAATAAAAAAACGTATGCCATTACTGACATACGTTTTATAATATTAAATTACAAAATACGGCTACTTCCAGCCTCCGCCTAAAGCCTGGTAAAGCTCTACAGCGGCTTTCATTTTACTGTATCTTGCATTAGAGATGTTCAATTCTGCGTTCAATGAATTCACGCTTGCATTCAATACTTCAAGGTAGTTTGCCATACCATAGTTTACCAATTCCTGAGAATAGTCAACCGATTTTTTATAGGCATCCAACTCTTTTTGTTTTAATTCAATGAATGAATCCTGAACGGAGAAAACCCTGATGGCATCAGAAACTTCTTTTCCTGCAGTAAGAACTGTTTTTCTGAAGTTCAAATATGCTGTCTCCTGATTTGCAAGACTCACATCATAGTTGGTCTTGATCTGTCTTTTATTCAATATAGGCTGAGCCAACCCTGCAACTACATTCGCAAACAATGAATTTACGCTGAACAAATGGTCAATATCCACAGACTGAAGCCCTCCGCTCCCTGTCAGTTTTAACGTAGGATAAAACTGAGCCTTGGCAGAATTTGTCAGTTCAAAAGCATTCATCAGGTTGTATTCCGCTCTCATTACATCCGGACGGTTTGCCAGAAGCTGAGAAGGATACCCTAACTTCAAATCAATCGGAAGGTTCTGTCCTTCCAGTGTAGATCTTGCAATAGAATGAGAAGGCTCACCCATCAGAAGGCTCATGGTATTTTCCAGCAGCTGAATCTGTGTATCAATATCAATCAGTAATGATTTAGCATTGAAAACAAGCGCCTCACTCTGCTGAACTGCTACTTCAGTAACTGTTCCGGCAGTTTTTAAAGCCTTTGTTGCTTCCAGGTTTTTCTCTCTTACCGCAATAGTTTCTGTAATAATTCTCTTCTGTGCATCAAAAGTCAATAATTGATAATACGCAGAAGCGATAGAAGACACAAGGCTGCTTTTTACTGCTTTGTGAGCAGCAACAGTTCCTAAATAGGTTGCTAACTGTGCTTTCTCCTGTGCTCTTAGTTTCCCCCAGATATCGGCCTCCCACCCGATACTTGCCGTAATATCAAACTGATTTACGTAACGTCTTTCTCCAATGATCTGTCCAAACTGAGTATTGATAGACTGGGTCTGGAACGTATAGTTAGGTCCGATGGAAAGTGTCGGTTGATATGCTGCTTTGCTTTGTTTCAGATAAGCCTCCGCAGAATTGATACTTTCTAAGGCAATTCTGATATCCAGATTATTTTCCAGTGCTTTAGAAATGTGCCCCTGCAATATCGGATCTGTAAAGATCTCTTTCCATGAAATATTCGCAATGCTGGCACTGTCTGAAGGAAGCATATCTGTACGGAACAGCTTTTCGTCTACAACGTTCTTCGGTCTTTCATACTCTTTTCTTGCCATACAAGATGAGATGGCTCCGAGTATGAAAACTGAAAAAGTGATTCCTTTTATGATGTTTAATAAACTCTTCATTATTTTTAATTAGAAGTTAGAGTTTAGAAGTTAGAAGTTAGTTTTTAGACCCATCTCTAATTTCTAACTTCTAATTTCTTAAATCTTAATTTTATTCTGCTAAATTGATTTCTTCTTTTTTGATAGGCTTAATTTTTTCCTGCAGTGTTTCGAAAATCACATACAGTACAGGAATTACAAATAATCCTAAAATAGTTCCTATCAATAGTCCGATAGCTGCACCCGTAGCAATAGATCTGTTACCTACTGCACCAATTCCACTTGCCAGAACTAACGGTAATAAACCGAAGATAAAAGCGAACGATGTCATTAGGATAGGTCTTACCCTCGCTTTAGCTGCATTGATGGCTGACATGACAATGGTTTCACCGTGATGCCTTCTCTGAACAGCAAATTCCACGATAAGGATCGCATTTTTCGCCAGTAGCCCTACGAGCATGATCAGGGCAATCTGGAAATAAATGTTATTTTCCAAGCCCATTACCTTCTGTCCGAAGTAAGCCCCCATTACCCCTAACGGAAGAGAGATCACAACAACCAGTGGCAGGATATAACTTTCATACTGTGCAGAAAGAATAAAGTACACAAAAATTAAACTCAATGCAAAGATCAGAAGCGTTTGAGATCCTGAATTTAATTCTTCTCTTGTTAACCCTGTAAATTCCACTGCATAGTTTTGATTCAGGGTTTCGTTTGCCACCTGCTGTACAGCGGTGATGGCATCCCCGGAACTATATCCTTCAGAGTTTGCTCCTGTCACTTTCACGGATGTAAACAAGTTATAACGGCTTACAGATTGTGGCCCATATGCTTTTGTCAATGTTACAAACTGTGAAATCGGAGACATTGCACCTGAACCTGTTCTGACATAGAGCTGGTTCAGATTTTCAATATTCTGTCTGTTCTCAGGAAGCGCCTGAACCATCACTCTAAACTGTTTCCCATACTTGGTAAAGTCGGCAGTATAAATACCCCCGATATACCCCTGCATCGTAGCCAGAATGTCATTTACAGAAACCCCAAGCTGTTTGCTCAGTGGAACATTAATTTCCATCTGATACTGAGGATATTTGGTATTGAATGACGTCTGCGCAAATTGAATTTCCGGTCTTTCCATCAGTTTACCGATGAACTCATTGGTTTTAGCATCTAAATCTGCATATTCACCCCCCGATTTATCCAACAGTACCATCTCAAAACCTGCACTGTTACCAAATCCAGGTACACTTGGCGGTTGGAAGAATACTACTTTGGCATCAGGAACGGCTCCTACAATTCCAAATAATTGTTTGGTGATATCTTCAGAAGTCTGTCCGTCTTTTTTTCTTTCATCAAACGGTTTTAGTTTCACAAAGGCAAGACCGTTGTTACTTCCGTTTCCGGATAAGAATCCTCTACCTGTGGAGATCGTTACGTTCTGTACTCCCGGAACTTTCAATGCTTTAGCCTGAAGTGTTTTCAAGGCGTTGTACGTTCTTTCCATAGAAGCTCCCGGAGGAAGCTGAACATCCGTAAAGATAATCCCTCTGTCTTCTGTAGGTACAAACCCTTTCTTCATACTGCTGCTTGCCCAGAATAAAATTCCTCCGGTAACAGCGAAAATAATCAGGGTTACCCATTTATGTCTTAAAAGGAATACAAATCCTCTTCCGTAGCGCTCAGTAGTTGTTTTAAAAGCAATATTAAACTTATAAAAAAACTTCTGTAGAATGTTTAAGTTTTTATACTCTGCATGATGCGCTTCGTGAGGCTTTAGGAATAATGAACATAAAACCGGGCTCAACGTTAATGCATTAATAGCAGAAATGATGATGGCAATGATCAGCGTAATACCAAACTGTTGATAGAATACCCCTGTAGGCCCTGTAATGAACGTCACCGGAATAAATACTGCTGCCATTACTAAGGTAATAGAAATAATAGCCCCAGTAATCTCATCCATTGCTTCTACCGTAGCTTTTTTCGCATCAGAAATACCGTGCTCCATCTTCGCATGAACGGCCTCGACGACCACAATGGCGTCATCCACCACAATACCGATCGCCAGTACCAATGCAAATAATGTTAAGAGGTTCAAGGAATATCCGAAAAGATTCAGGAAGAAGAATGCCCCTACAATAGATACCGGAACCGCGATAGCCGGGATCAGCGTAGATCTGAAGTCCTGAAGGAAAATATATACCACAATAAATACCAGAATAAAGGCTTCGATCAGGGTATGTACTACCTTTTCAATAGAAGCTTCAAGGAATTCATTGGTATCAAAGTTGAAAGTATACTTTACCCCTTTTGGAAAAGTTCCCTCGGCTGATTTCAGATAGGCTTTGATATTTTTAATAATCTCCTGTGCATTGGATCCGGGAGTCTGGAAGATCCCCATACTGATGGAAGGGTTGTTTCCGTTCTCCCCGATTCCTGTATAAGATTGTCCTGCCAGTTCTACTTTAGCAACGTCTTTCAGCATCAGGTTTTGGCCGTTTGCAAGAGATTTGATGATGATATTATCGTACTGTTCTTTATCGTTGAATTTACCTACATATTTGATGATATATTCAAAAGAGCTGCCACTGTTTTGTCCGATAGAACCTGCAGCAGCTTCCCTGCTTTGCTCATTGATGGCATTGGTAACATCTGTAGGAGTTACACTATAGGCAGCCATTTTTGCAGGATCCAGCCAGATTCTCATCGAGTAGTTTTTACCTCCGAAAACGTTGGCATCCCCTACACCATTTACCCTTTTAAGGTTTGGAATAATGTTGATGTTCAAAAAGTTCTGAAGGTATACATCATCAAGGTCTTTATTTTCAGAATAGAAAGACATATACATCAGGGCACTCGTTTGCTGTTTCTGGGTTACAACCCCTGAACGCGTTACTTCGGATGGCAGAAGAGGTGTTGCTCTGGCCACACGGTTCTGTACGTTTACCGCAGCAATATCCGGATCAATTCCTTGTTTGAAGAAAACCTGGATTTGGGCAGAACCGTCGTTCCCCGCACTGGAAGTGATATAATCCATACCTTCCACCCCGTTGATCTGTTCTTCCAAAGGTACTACAACACTCTTCATGACCGTCTCAGCATTGGCTCCCGTATAATTTGCGGAAACACTCACCGTAGGCGGTGCAATATCCGGATACTGTGTAACCGGTAACGAGATCAGCCCTAACACACCGAGAATCACAATCAAAATTGAGATTACGGTAGATAAAACCGGTCTGTTAATAAAGTTTTTTATCATTAGAATTTCGGTTTTATTGATTGAACAAGACTATCCATTTTGATGGGTTTCGGCTTCACAGCTGTACCTGGTTTCAGACCTCCGATACCAGCTGCAATAACAGTTTCTCCTTTATTAACTCCTGACTTGATAAGAGCCATATTGTCGATTCTGTCAATAACATTTACCACAACATTTCTGGCAGTATCTCCTTTTTCTACTTTGTATACGTAAACAATACCTTGTTGTTCATAAGTAGCACTTTCAGGAACTACCAATACATTATCATAATTCTGAGGGAATCTGATGGTTCCACTGTTACCATTGCTCAATAATTTCTGAGCATTAGAGAATGCTACTCTGAACTGAATGGTTCCTGTTGTAGGATCAATCTGACCGGTAATGGCTTCAATTTTTCCTTTTTCAGGATAAAGACTTCCATTAGCCAGCTGAAGCTCTACCATGGGTAAGTTTTTAATTTTCTCAGGCATAGAAGCACCAGGAGCTTTTTCAAGGAAATTGAAATATTCCTTTTCATTCATCGCAAAATAAGCATAGATCTCAGAAGTATCAGAAATCGTTGTAAGAGGAGTCTGATCAGACGGTCCTACCAAACTTCCCACTTTCAATGGAAGTCTTCCGATCACCCCTGAAATAGGTGCACGAATGATAGAATATTCGATGTTTGCTTCTACTCCTTTGTAATTGGCTTCTGCTTGTCTTTTGGCAGCATTGGCCTGCTGTAACTGAGCTTGTGCCTGAGCCAGCTGAGCCTGAGCGGTCTGCAGCTGTACATTGCTGATGATATTTTTCTGAACAAGAGGTTTTAGTTTGTTCACTTCAACCTGTGCTGCATTTACAGAAGCCTGAGCTGCTGCAACACTGGATGCTGCAGCCCCGATTCCTGCTTTGGAAGCGGCTGCATTTTCGTTCAGAATATTGGTTTCCAGACGGAATAAAGGTTGTCCTTTAGTAACATATTGCCCTTCATCTACCAATACCTGGGTAATATATCCCTGTATTTTTGCGCGTACATCATTGTTTACTCTACCCTGAATGGTAGCCGGAAACGTCTGATAACCCACTATATTTTTTGACTCCACGGAAACAACAGGGTACGGCTTGGCACCATCCTGCTTCGGAGCTTCTTTTTTGCAGGCTGTCAGTGAAAACGCTGCAATGGAAAGTATAACTAGCTTATTATTCATTTTATAGTTTATTAAGAGATTCCTGAATATTTTCTATGTTTTTATTTAAGAGTGCTTTGTAAACTTCTATTCTTTCATTGTATCCATCGTCTTTACTTTTTTTAAAATTGTTTAAATCATCTAATAGTTTTAATTCGTCCTGCATTTTTTGGACAATTTTTTCGAATCGTATTTTCTTGTATTCGTCGTTGATGAAAAAATATCGTTTCCGCTCATCCATTTTATTGTGATCTACGATAAGTTGTGCATTGAGCAGCAGTGAAATACTTGTAGATACGGAACTTTTGCTCGCTGAAAGTACTTCCACAAACTCGTCAAAAGTAATTCCTACTTTCTCATAGTCGAAAAGAAGGTAGGAATAAATTTTAGATGCTAAAGGGGGTAAGCTGAACACGGTGCCATAAAACTTTACGGCATCCTGAAAAATTTTCTCATCAATTTCTATACTTTGGTGCATAATATAAAAATTTGAACAAATGTAAAAATTAGTTCAGAACCAAACGAACAAACTTGATAGAGTTTATAAATAAAGGGCGGTTTAAAAATTCAATGAAAGAGGATTTAACTTTTTGCTTAAATTATAATCTTCTCAAAAGCTTTCCTCATTCCATCTCTCAAAAGAACCTCTCCACAATAGGAATACCCTCTTCCTTCAAGGATTTTCAACATGGCAATATTGTCATGGTTGGTATCTACTTTAATACTCTGAATTCCATGGGATTTTGTAAATCCTTCGATCTGATCAAAAAGTTTTTTTACCATACCCTGTCCTGCAAATTTTTCATCTACAGCCACTCTGTGAACCACAACAAATTCACCGTTACTAAGCCATGCTCCTTTAATGGTACTGTAAGCCGGTTCGTCATTCAGAATAAGAGCTGCATATACTGCAATCTCTCCGTCTACTGTCATAACGTGACCAAATCCTTTTGCAATATCACTTTCTACTGTTCCAAGATTAGGGTATCCGTTCTGCCATTGGGTACTTCCATCCT
The DNA here is from genome assembly GCF_002979455.1 of Chryseobacterium sp. MYb7. Classification (GTDB taxonomy): domain Bacteria; phylum Bacteroidota; class Bacteroidia; order Flavobacteriales; family Weeksellaceae; genus Chryseobacterium. The sequence goes on along the minus strand of NZ_PCOU01000009.1, from coordinate 10,950 downwards.
GTCTTCTCCTTTCAATGGATTGCTGAATAATTTCCCAAATAATGTTTCTGTCCTCAATTTCTGCCTGTCTTAGTGTAATCTCTGGATTCATGTTGTAAAATTTGATTAAAAGATTGAATGTTTAAAAAATCAGAATACTTTGTTTGATCTTTTACCTCTCAATAGTTTGTAATTAATTAAAAAACCGAAAATTAATGTAGATTAATTTTCGGTTCGAAGTAGTAAAATTTAAAATTATGAAATTGTTTATTGATTTTCACTTTGTTGAAGGTAAGCATCAATAACATCAAATGCTTTTTTTTCATCTTCCAGATCTACCATTACCTTCAGCGAAGTAGCTGTTGGCGTTGTAGTAAACGTAAGATAGTTATTTTCAACGGTATTTGTAATTTGTGCATCATCCAATTTAGACTTAACCAATTGAATTTCTGAAGGGTTATCACTTACATACACTGATACTCTCGTACTTCTTTCCATATTCTAATTGTTTCAGTATCTAAATATACGATATTTTTTTTACAATTACAAATCCTGAGTTTTAAATTTTATTAATATTGTTTTCAATTTTGTCTAAAGCAAGCTGAATTTCTTCTTTAGTAACATTTAGGTGAGGTCTGAAACGAAGAGACTGATCTCCACATGGAAGAATGATTAATCCATCCTTGTAAAGTTCGTTCATCAGGTGGTTTCTCTGTTCTGCAGATGGCAGATCAACAGCACACATTAAGCCTCTACCTCTTGCATTTGAAATTTTTTCAGGATATTTTTCTGCCAGGGTTTTCAAATTTTCCAATAAGAAATCTCCAACAACTCTTGCATTCTCAACAAGGTTTTCTTTTTCGATCACCTCCATTACCAACTGGAAACGAAGCATGTCTATAAAGTTTCCTCCGAAGGTAGAATTGATTCTTGAGCTTTCTCTGAAAACGTTATTCGGAACTTCATCAAACTTTTCTTTATTGGCTAGAACACCACAAACCTGGGCTTTTTTCCCGAAAGAAATAATATCCGGTTTTGCTGTAAAATGCTGGAATGCCCACATTTTTCCTGTGATAGCAATCCCTGTCTGAACTTCATCAAAAATAAGTAAGATTTCGTTGTCATCACAGATTCTTCTTAATCCTAAAAGGAATTCGTCTCTGAAATGGTTGTCACCTCCTTCTGCCTGAATAGGTTCTATGATGATACAAGCCACTTTATTGGGGTTCATCAGAATAGCCTCTTCAATCTGAAGTAAAGCAAGGTTTTCATTTTTGATAGTTTCTTCCAGGTTTTCTTCCGTAATCGGGAACTTTAATTTTGGGTTTAAAATTCTCGGCCAGTTGAACATTGGGAAATATTGGTATTTTCTTGGGTCAGAAGTATTGGTTAAGCTCAAAGTATACCCACTTCTTCCGTGAAAAGCCTGTTTGAAGTGGATGCAGATTCCTGCTTCCGTGTCTAGTCCTTTTGCAAAGTTTTTGCGGGTTTTCCAGTCGAAGCATGCTTTCATAGCATTTTCAACGCCAAGAGTTCCGCCTTCGATAAAGAAAGCATATTGTAATTCTTCAGGAATCACTACTCTTTCGAATACTTCAAGAAAATGAGCATATTCTTCAGAGTAAACGTCAGCCAAAGTAGGTTTGTTCACAGCCATTTTTCCCAGCCATTCTGATCTTTCTACAAGATAAGGGTGGTTGTATCCAACGGATGCTGATGCGAACATAGAGAACATATCCAGATATTCTCTGTTTGTCAATTTATCATAAAGCCATGATCCGTGTGACTTTTCAATATCCATCACAAAATCGAAACCGTCTGCAAGAACATGTCTTCCTACTGTTTCTTTTACTTTATTTGCTTTTATATCTAATATTTGTTCCATAATAAATTTGTAGTGTGATTTAATAAGTGAGTGATTAAATGTTCCCCAACAAGGAAACATTTAACCATTCAGGTTATTAAGTTTTAAGTTTTTTGGGTGCTTTAAGTAAAGCTTTTATAAATCAAATTTAATTCCTTGTGCTAAAGGAAGTTGTGCAGTGTAATTGATTGTATTGGTTTGTCTTCTCATGTAATACTTCCAGGCATCAGATCCCGATTCTCTTCCACCTCCGGTTTCTTTTTCACCACCGAAAGCTCCACCAATTTCAGCGCCAGAAGTTCCAATATTTACATTGGCAATACCACAGTCTGAACCAGCGTGAGAAAGGAATAATTCTGCTTCTCTTAAGTTCTGGGTCATGATTGCAGAAGATAGTCCCTGAGGAACATCATTCTGAATGGCAATAGCATCTTCTAATGTTTTATATTTAATCAGATAAAGGATCGGTGCAAATGTTTCGTGCTGAACAATCTCGTAAGAGTTCTTCACTTCTGCTACGCAAGGTTTAACATAGCATCCGGATTCGTAATCTTTTCCGGTTAAAACTCCACCTTCAACAGCGAATTTCCCTCCTTCTTTTTTACATTTCTTGATGGCTTCTTCGTATTGGTTTACGGCATCAGTGTCGATAAGTGGTCCCACATGGTTTTTCTCATCCAATGGATTTCCGATTTTCAACTGACCGTAAGCTTTTACCAATCTATTTTTCACTTCGTCATATACACTTTCGTGGATGATCAGTCTTCTTGTTGAAGTACATCTCTGCCCTGCCGTTCCTACCGCTCCGAAAACAGCTCCGATGATTGACATATCGATATCAGCTTCTTTCGTAATAATGATAGCATTGTTTCCGCCTAATTCAAGGATTGATTTCCCGAATCTTTCTGCTACTTTAGAAGAAACCATTCTTCCTACTCTTGTAGACCCTGTGAAAGATACAAGCGCTACTCTTTTATCATCTACTAATTTCTGTCCGATTTCGTGGTCTGATACCAATACACTCGAAACTCCTTCAGGTAGATTATTTTCCTTGATAACCTCCATCATGATATTCTGGCATGCAATAGCACAAAGTGGTGTTTTTTCAGATGGCTTCCAGATGGTAACGTTACCGCAGATCCAAGCTAATGCAGTATTCCAAGACCAAACAGCTACCGGGAAGTTGAATGCTGTAATAACTCCTACTACTCCCAGCGGATGGTATTGCTCATACATTCTGTGTCCTGGTCTTTCCGAGTGCATCGTGTACCCCTGAAGCTGCCTTGAAAGTCCTACTGCGAAATCACAGATATCGATCATTTCCTGAACTTCTCCAAGACCTTCCTGTAATGATTTACCCATTTCATAAGAAACAAGCTTACCAAGGTCATCTTTATATTCTCTTAATTTTAAGCCCAGCTGTCTTACGATCTCTCCTCTTTTAGGAGCCGGAATCAGCCTGAATTCCTGAAATGCTTTTTGAGCAGTTTCAATTACTTTGTCATAATCACTTTCTCCGGAAGTTTTTACTTTAGCGATCAATTTTCCGTCTACAGGAGAAATGCTTTCTATCACCTTTCCTGAAGCGAAATATTTTCCGCCCACTGAAGTCCCTTTGTTCTCTTCTTTGATACCAAGATTTCTAAGTGTTTTTTCAATTCCGAAATCCTTTACTTTTTTTGACATAAAATCTTACTTTTCGTTCTCTCTAAAGATAAAAATATTATGTGAACCTCAAAACTTTAATTTTTAATACGCTTTTTATTTGGACTAATTATAAACATGCTTATCTTTGCAGGGTAATCATTTTGATAATCGCCAATGGAAAATTCACAAGAAAATAACTCAAAGCTTAAAAAGTGGTTCAAGCGTGTGGGATGGGCAGGATTAGCTTTCTTTACCATTAAAGGCTTGATTTGGCTCGTCATATTCTACGTTGGAGCAGATAGTCTTCAGAGTTGTATCAAATAAAAAAGCAGAGAAAATTTCTCTGCTTTCTTTTTTGATATAAGGTTAACCAAATTGTTATTTATTTATTGAAGTGTTCAAAAAATGGGTCTTTTTTACATTTTCCTTAATGTAAAATCCTGAATAAACAGAGGCTTCTTATGAATAAATTCCCCCAAAAGCACCATTATTCCTTAAAAATTGATTTCTTCAAAATCACTCTTTCTTTTTTCTTCCCGACTCTACCAGGCTCTGATGCAGCAGGTATTCGATCTGGCCGTTCACACTTCTGAATTCATCATTGGCCCACTTTTCAAGGAGTTTATAAGTAGACTCATCTATTCTTATCACAAAAGATTTTTTCCCTTTGCTTTCCGAAGAGTTTTGAGCTTTTTCTGATTTCATTTTCTAATATTCTCTTACATTATTTCTAACTATTTTAGTGTGAAAATCTACACTAAAATTTAACTGTTAATTTTCACTTCTTAATTATAAAGTGTTCCGGCATTTAATATGGGAGTCGCCGCTTTTTCACCGCAAAGAACCACCATTAAATTGCTTACCATTGCCGCTTTTCTTTCATCATCAAGCTCAACGATATTCTCTTCTGAAAGTTTTTTCAAAGCAAGATCCACCATTCCTACAGCTCCTTCTACAATCTTGGTTCTTGCTGCAACAATAGCCGTAGCCTGCTGTCTCTGAAGCATTGCTCCTGCAATTTCTGAAGCATATGCAAGGTGCGAAATTCTAGCTTCCTGAATCACAATTCCCGCTTTTGAAAGACGGTCTGTAAGTTCCTGCTCCAAAATAGAATTGATCTTATCACCTCCTTCTCTCAACGTAATCGGAGCATGATCATCTTCTAAATTATCATAAGGAAAGCTCATCGCCAGGTGTCTTACCGCCGCTTCACTCTGCATTTTCACAAAATCTGAATAACGCTCTACGTCAAAAGCAGCTTTGTAGGTATCTCCTACTTTCCATACGATTACCACTGCTATTTCAATAGGGTTACCCATTTTATCATTTACTTTCAAAGTCTGGCCTTGTAAATTCTCTGAACGTAACGACATTTTCTGTGACGAATATAAAGGGTTGATAAAAAACAATCCGTTCTCTTTTACACTTCCTACATATTTTCCAAAGAAGTTTAATACTCTCGAATGGTTAGGCTGAATAATCATTAAACCTTTTAAGAAAAAGCACGAAAGAAGAAAGCAAAGCATAGCGATAACCACATAGGCTATACTTTGATCTACTCCTGTAACAAAGAAGTAAACTGCTGCAATAAACAATGCAAGGCAGATAACTAAGGTAAGATAACCCGACATGGGTTTTAATGTTTTTTCCATGATTGAAATTTTAGTTTGATATTATTTTGATATCATAAAGATACTAATGAATTTTGAATTATAAATGAAGAATTTTGTTTTTTTTTGAGGAGCAGGGTGCGGGGTTCGAGTTCCAAGATATAAGATTCGGGTATTTTTAACTAACGCAAAGTTCGCGAGGTTAATTTATTAGGATACATCATATTTTGTTCGCAAAGCCACTTCGTTTAGCTAAGACCGCTAGTTTCTGTGCTGAGTGAAATGCCTTTACGAACGACAACTCATCACAAAAATCATTGCGAACTTAGCGTTAATAAGATATTCACTTTAAAGCTAGAAATAATATGAATAAAAAAAATCCCGGAAAGTGAATTCCAGGATTTTAATTTATATGTACAAAAGTCTATTTCTTTGTAAGCATTTTAAACTTCCAATAAGAAACAGCTGATAAAATAATCATTGTTGAGATTCCGATGTATACCCAAGCTGGTACTGGTACCGGATCTCCCGCTGCATACGAGTGAAGTCCGCTTAAGTAATAGTTTACTCCGAAATAAGTCATTACCATTGAACAGAAAGCAAACATTGTTGCTACGTGGAACGCCCATCTGCTTCTCAATCCTGGTACTAATCTCATGTGCAGTACAAATGCATAGACCATGATGGAAATGAAAGCCCATGTTTCTTTCGGGTCCCAGCTCCAGTATCTTCCCCAAGATTCGTTTGCCCAGATTCCTCCTAAGAAGTTTCCTACTGTTAGTGCAAATAACCCGATTGTTAATGACATTTCAGAAACGATTACCAATTCCTTCAATGTAGTATCGTGGTGAATTTTATAGGTTTCTTTATTGGAGATAATATAGAATACCAATGAAATAACAGCAATAATCATCGACAGTGCGAAGAATCCATAACTGGAGGTAATAATTGCTACGTGAACAATTAACCAGTAAGATTTCAACACAGGAACCAATGGTGTGATCTGTGGATCAAGCGCTGAACCTCCGTGTGCGAATCCCATCATAATAACTGCTACCATAAATCCGGCTGCAGGAATTAATGCATTTGAATTTCTATATAATAATAAACCTGCTGTAATACCTACCCAAGAGATAAAGATAATGGCTTCATAACCGTTACTCCAAGGAGCGTGCCCTGAAATATACCATCTTGCAACAAGTCCAAGGAAATGTAATAGATATCCAACTAAACCAAGCGCAATGATTACCTTGATAATCTTGTTTAATAGTTTATTTGATTTGAACAACTCAACAAATCCTAAGATTAAAAGAAGACCACCAACAAGCGTATAGAAGATCAACAATTTGAAGTTGATATCCGCTTTGTTCATAAATACTTCAAGATCTACTTTAGATTTAGCAGGAACAACTGCTTTACCCCATTTTTGCTGGTATTCTGAAAGCTTTGCCAATTCTGTATCTGCTTTGCTCCAGTTTCCGGTTTTCTGTGCGGTAAGAGCTTCTGCAAAATAAGGTCCCATTACCTGCTGAGATTCCATATCTGGTTCGAATTTCTGATCTAACCATGAATGCCATGTATGATTGGCATCATTTTTCACAGGAACAATTCTCATAAACTGACCGCTGAAGAACTCATTGAAGATCTGTACTCTTTCGTTTACAGCAATTACTTCTTTATCATAATTTGTCTGTTCAGCCGGTTTTTTACGGAATGCAGTGTTGTAATCATGCTCCAGAATATAATTTAAGTTTCCGTTAGCATCCGCAGGGAAAAGGTTCATCAGTGAAGTGTAACCATCTTCATCTGCCTTTGTTTTATTTTTCAGTTCATCACCACCTTTAGGTCCTACTTTGATCATAGGCACCATTGTCCAGCTTGGTGTGTCTGTATTGATTGAAAGGAACCATTGGTTAGCTGTAAGAGACTTTCCATCTGTTCCTTTGAATTCGTCTTTTTTGTATAGTTTTCTTAAAACATCTAATGCTTCCGTATTGATAGGAACAATTCTTCCTTCAAAACTTTGTACCAGAAGGTATCCGAATTTATCCGCATGCTCTTTGCTGATTTTGTTTCTGGCAATGATTTCATCCGGAGAAATAGATCTCATCTTACCCATTGGCGTTGCCAGAGAGTTCTGCTTTGGAGCAGCACCATCAAGCGGCTGGGCAGATGGAGCCGGAGCATGAGAATGATTATCTCCTTCCACATGAATGTGTTCTCTGCTTCCGTCAGTCGTTCCGTGAGTTTCAATCTTCTGAGCATTCAAACCTAAGCTTAAGAATAGTAAAAGAACTGCTGCAGCTTTCTTTTTGTTGACATCAGTCAGCATTTTGTTCAGTTTCCAGAAGTGAGTTCCTTTCCAGAAGAAGATCACAAACATTCCTAAGAATAAAAGAGTATAACCAATATAAGAAATCAAGGTTCCCCAGTAATCGTGGTTTACAGAAAGTACTGTTCCCATTCTGTCCGGATCAAAGCTTGACTGGAAGAAACGGTATCCACCATGATTTAGAACGTGGTTCATATAAATTTTATAAGGAGTTTCTTTACCTTCATCAATGATTTTTACATGGCTTTCATAAGCACTTGGAGATGAACTCCCCGGATAGGTTTCCATTACAAAGTCATCCAGTTTCAATGCGAAAGGGGTATTGTATACTTTAGGTCCGAATCCTACCATGATGTTTAAACCATCCATCGTAATCTGTTTGTAAGCATTCGGGTTTCCTTTTTCAACAGAAAGATCTACAATCTGTTTTGTTTTTGGCCCCTGAAGCTCAATCTGAAGCATATCAGGAACATTAGCATCTTTCTTTCTGTCCCCTTCAATCGCCATCAGTCTTCCTTTTTTAAGACCTTCAGGAACTACAAGCTTCAATTCGTTGATTGTATATAAACTTCTTAATGCCAAAGGCTGGAATTCATCTTTCACGGTAGTTCCTGTTGCCTGTGTTGCCATCGTCATATAGTTGGCATCTACAGGAGTTTTGATGAATAATTTTCCGCCTTCATTTTTGAATTCAACAGCTCCTTCAATCGCTCTGTTGAACGTTACCAAAGTTCCGTTGATCGATTTTGTCTCTCCCGGTTTGATGTAAATGTTTTGTCTTCCGGTATTTCCGGTAGAAACCAAGTGAAGATATTCTGCTCCGTTTGGCTCAGCTACAAGGCTGTCTTTTTTTCTTTGAATGTATTCCTTTGCAAAAACTTTCACTTCTTTTCCGTGGAAATCATAAGTTGCATTGAAATCTTTGTGCAATGGAGACATCAGATAAGGAACATCCTGATAATTAAGAACGTCACCTTTTTCTTCAATCTGAATTTTAAAGAAATTTTTATCCGTTACGATTTCGTTTGAAGTTTCACCTTCTCTGATGTGCATTGTTCCTTCGAAACTGATGTATCTTGTGATAGCACCACCGATAAAAATAAAAATAAAGGCAAGGTGGAAAACAAGAACCGGCCACTTGTCTTTTTTCCACAGTCTGTATCTTCCGATATTTCCTATGAAATTAAGAATGAGCAGGACCATGATCAGTTCGAACCACTTGGCTTCATAAATTAATGCTTTTGCTGTAGGAGTTCCGTAGTCATTTTCTAAGAACGTTGCATAAGCCATCGCGAATGCGTAAACCAGCAGCAATACAGCCATTGTCCTGGTTGAGATAAGAATATCTTGGAGCTTCTTCATGATTTATTGTACTTGACATGCAAAAATAAGCATGATAAACCACAAAGAGCTTAAAAAAAGCTGTTTTTTGTCACTTTGGCCTCGCTTTTGCTTATTTTGAAACATTCTTAATAAGCCTGAAAACATTGGGAAAAATTCAATTCCTAATTCCGAAAAAAATTGGATTTATAAAAACTATTTCAGCGATTGAACCCTTCTATTCATAAACCAAATAAAATTCTATAAAACCCTGATTTATAAGCACAAATAGAAATGTAAAATCAACTCATTTATCCCATCAAAAGTTTCTTCCTTATTTTACTTAAAAATTCATGGGTAATTCCCAAATAAGAAGCCACCTGCTGTTGGGTAATTTTCTGTTCCAATCCCGGATACTTTTCAAGAAATTCGAGATATCGTTTATCTGCAGTTTTACCTGTCAAAGAAAGAATCCTCCTCTGCAGTGCTACCGAAGATTTCTGGTTCATTATCCTGAAAAGCTTTTCTATCTGAGGCATTGATTCGTACAGATGTTCTTTATCCTTTTTACTAATCATCAATACTTCACCGTCTTCAAGGGCTTCAATATTCAGAATGCTCGGAACATTATTGATAAGACTGTCTATATCCGTAATCCACCAGCCTTCCACTGCAAAATATAAAGTCTGTTCAAATCCGCTTTCGTTAAGATAATAAATTTTGAAACAGCCACTCAGAACAAACCCTTCAAAGAAGCAGTAATCTCCTTCTTTAAGCACAATTTCTTTCTTTTTAAATTTTTTATATTCAAATGGCTTTACAAACTGTTTAAAATCTTCTTCTGAAAGGTTGATGTATTGAATGATATTTTTAAAAAGTAAATCGGACATGGGTTTATTTAAGTAAAATAAAGGTATCAAAATTATTGACACCTTTTGCGGAATTAAGTTATGTTAAGTTATTTCTGTATTTAAGCAATAGAACTCTGGTTTTTTGTTGGGTAGACGCAAAAATTTATCATACATTTTATTTATTTCAAGACACAAGAACATTTCGACTTCGCTCAATGTGAGATTTTCAGCAAGATGAACTGTTTTAAATTTTATCGGAGATAAAATCTTTGCGACCTTAAAAACACCTGATATTTTAAAAATTCTTAGCGCCTTCGCGTTTTAAAATAGCCTTTAATTTTAATTCTTTAACAGATGAAAAAGGCTTTTTAGATGATTCCAAAAATCTTATCTTAAAAATCGTTGTGCCTTTCCAGCTTCAAAATAACATTATTTTAAAAGTTCATCAGTATTTACGACACGAGCATAAAGATTTCCAAGAGCAGATATTCCTGCCAAAAAGGACTTTTGTACATCTGCTGCTTTTATGACTTCTCCATTTAATTCACGGTTTCTGGTTGCCGTAGCATCTCCGATGATTGTATTGTGAAAGCCAAAATCGAAGGCAGCTCTTGTAGTGGCTTCTACACAAACGTCCGTCATCATTCCTGTAATCACTAGATTTTTAATTTTATTTGACATTAGATAGTTCAATAAATCAGTTTCTTTGAAACTGTTGGGAGAATGCTTGACAATTACTTTTTCATTTTCCTTCGGCAAAACAAGAGTGTTGATTTTAGCACCCTCAGTATCTGGCAGGAAAAAAGTAGCCCCTTCATTGGTAGAAATATGCTGGATATGAATAATTGGGAGATTATTCTTCCGAAAATATTCTAAAATTTCCTTAGTATTTTTGGCTGCCTGTTCAGCTTTTTCCAAAGTCATTTTTCCTCCCGGAAAATAATCGTTTTGTAAATCGATAATTAATAATGCCGTGTGTTCCATTTTTTGTTTTTGTTGTGCGTTCATTGTAATCAGTGAAATAAATATCAGACCAAGGGTCAGAATTGTTTTAAAAGTATTTTCCATACGTAAAGTTTTACAGGACAAAATTACAGAGGCTTCAATTCCTGACCTTTGAACTAGTTCAAAAAATGTTATTGATACATCATAATATCAACCAATTTTTAAATATTATTATTTTTTTTCATTTATATAGATTTAAATAAGAAATTTTATTATCTTTTTTTAAGAAATATGAAGATGTAATCGGAGAATATAATTTAACGGTAAACCTGTTTAAACTTTTATTTTTCTTAGGAACAAAATAGAAAAAGCCAGATAATGTAGGCTGATCCATGTAATATT
>NZ_PCOU01000008.1:114975-171446 GCF_002979455.1 Chryseobacterium sp. MYb7 | reverse complement strand
ATTTTTTCATCAGACATCAGTGGTATTTTGACCTCTGCTATCCCATTTGCATTCACCAGAGCTTTGTAGCTTCGGGTATGTCGGTTATTTTTATTGATGACCGGATCATGACCTTTGCCTGGAGCATCATCTTCCCAAAGGTGAAATTCTATTTCCTTGTTGAACATAGCGATGCAATGAGCCTGCGCAATAAGGGTATCGCGGTAGCTGGCTTTATTGACGTCCTTTGCCCCTCTGTTGAAGAGCACTACTTTATCTATTTTCGGGACCTTGTTACTGGTTGGGATAATGGTAAGAGTACCTGCCAGCTCTTTGGTATCTGGAAGTCCGGGTAAAATTCCTTTCTTAGTCTCATAGACTTTCATTTGAAATTCTATTCCCAGCGCTATTTCTCCAAATTTGTAAGTTACTTTTTGACCAGTTTTAGGCTTATCTGTGATGTCTTTCCAGCTTCCGTTTTTTTGTTTCTTATAAATATACCATTCATATTCACCCCTCAGTCCGAATGAAAGATCGGAAGGTTGTACTTCGTAGGAGTAGGCGGCACCTACCAGAGGATTTTGATTCCCGATAATATTTCCTGTCATGGCTAATGTAATATATTACCAACTCTCAGCTGACAGTTATTTAGGCAGGTATTAATTTTCGGGTCAAATTGTAAGATACGATGATAGATAATATCATCAATTAGGATAACATTTTTTTTCATTGTGTTTTTGTGTTGGTTTAAAAACAAAAATAAAAAAAATCCTGATATTGTGACATAAAAAAACATCCCGGATGGACCAGGATGGTGTGAAAAATATAATAAACTGTTATTTTACGATTTCAGCCTCAATGATTTGGGCTCCACTGTATTTTTGTTCGGCTTCCCATAATAAAAACTTGTCTACCTCTTTGATGAGTTTCGGAATGGTAAGTGACAATACTGCCAGGTCATCCATTACTCCCAATACCGGTATCACAAATTCAGGAAGCAGGTCAATAGGGGAGAGTACATATAAAATTCCCAGTAAAGGAAGAATAATGTCTATGGATCTCATTGGATAGACTCCTTTTCTCCACATTTTAACCATTCTGAAAATATCAGGGATCTTTTTTATAAAGCCCTTGTGATTGATGGCTTCTTTTGCAAGATTTAATTTTGAATATTTCATTTTGTGTTAGGATTTAATAAATTTTTCAACGCTATTAAATTCGCAAATCCTGTACCAATAAATTATAAAATTTAGTTAAAATCTTATTTGATAATATTGTCAATGAACTGATGCACAGTCTCTGTGTTCCAGTCTTTTGTAGCATCCTCTTTAATAAGGATTCTTCCATGCTTATCCAGAAGGAAAGTGGTAGGGAATACCTTTGGAAGAATTTTCTCAGAAATAGGGCTTTGAGCAATATATACAGGAACGGTATAGTTATTTTCTTTTAAAAATTTTCTTACATCCTCTTCCTTATCATTCATGGCAATCAGAACAAAATCTACATGATCTTTTCTGGTATCATACAGTTTCTGAATAGAAGGCCATTCTTTTCTGCAAGGCGGGCACCATGTTCCCCAGAAATTAAGGAAAACCCCTTTGTCCTTAAAGTTTTTAAGATTGGTGCTTGGAGCATTTATTCCTTTAAGCTCTATATCGTAATCTTCTTCACTGATGTGAACAGCATTTTCAATGGTAGCTACCGGAAAGAATGTATCCTTAAGGAAATTTCTTACTCCCGGAACAAATGCAACAACACCAATGATTGCTATGATTACAATATAAATGATACTTTTTTTCATATCTCTTTTTTATAGAAGATCCAAAATTTCCTGAACAGCGTCTTTTCCTCTGTTTTTAGCATAATATATCTGCAGATCATTATAGAACATATCTTTTGAATATACTTCAGGATCAGCTTTGTATTTCATCAGGAGTTCATATCCGTATTTTGGACGCGGCCCCCATGAGTTTTTTACATTAAGGTCTTTATCAAGGATAATTACTTTAGGAATAGATTCCGTACCATTGGTCAGAAACTGATTGATTAGACTTTTATCACTATCTCTCAGGAAGACTCTTACCTCATTATGTCCTTCAAAAAATCTGAAAAGAGCAGGCACAGTTGCGCTTGCGTCTCCGCACCATGCTTCGGAAATGATTAAAATTTTTCCGTCAAAATTTTTGGCAGCAAGTTCTTTCAGTTGATCTTCATCCGGAACGTATTTTTTTACCGTTCTGTCCATTCTTTGAAGACCCAGTTCGTAATATTGTTTATAGTCAAGTTCCTGTTGGTTGGCAGGATTTTCTAATCTTTCTTTTGCAATCTGAAGATATTCTTCAAAAGAAATTCCTTTATCCCAGTAATTTTTCATTACCAAAAATATTTATGTTAAAAATTATTGATGTTTCTTGTTTTGTTGATCAAAAACAGGTCTGCCAGTACAAATGCAGCAAGACTTTCCACTACAGGAACCGCTCTCGGAACTACACAAGGATCGTGACGGCCTTTTCCTTCTACGATTACAGGATTTCCGTCTTTGTCAATACTGTCCTGAGGTCTCAATATTGTGGCTACAGGTTTGAATGCTACACGGAAATAGATATCCATTCCATTAGATATTCCTCCCTGAATTCCTCCTGAAAGATTAGATTTTGTAGTAAAATCTGTATTGAAAGCATCATTGTGCTCTTTTCCTGTCATTTTGGCACCACAGAAACCGCTTCCATATTCAAAACCTTTACAGGCATTGATATTAAGCATTGCTTTTGCCAGTTCGGCCTGAAGTTTTGAAAAAATAGGTTCACCAATTCCTACAGGAACGTTTTTAATCACACAAGTGATGGTTCCGCCGATTGTATTACCTTCTTTTTTTATTTCTTTGATTCTTGCAATCATCTTTTCCGCCATTTCAGCATCAGGACAGCGAACATCATTGCTTTCCGTTTGAGAAAAATCTAAGGCCTGATATGGTTTTTCGCAGAAAATATCCCCTACGGAAGAAACGTAAGCGTTGATCTCAATGTTGGATAAAAGCTGTTTCGCAAGTGCACCTGCTACTACCCAGTTCATTGTTTCTCTTGCAGAAGATTTTCCGCCGCCGCGGTGATCCCTGAAACCAAATTTCTGGTCATAGGTGAAATCTGCATGGCTTGGACGATATGCCCCTGCGATATGATCATAATCTTTCGATTTCTGATTTTCGTTTTCAATGATAAAACCAATTGGGGTACCTGTTGTTTTTCCATCAAAGATTCCGGAAAGAAACTTTACTGTGTCACTTTCTTTTCTTTGTGTAACGATTGCTGACTGGCCGGGCTTTCTTCGGTTCAGTTCGTACTGAACCTGATCGAGATCTACCGTTAAACCTGCCGGAAAATTATTGATGATACCGCCATAAGCCACTCCGTGACTTTCTCCAAATGTTGTAAGACTAAGAAGATTACCTAATGTGTTGAACATAATACAAAATTACCTTTTTTTCTTCAGATAATAAAGTTTCTGGATTTGTTCTATTTATAAGTGTTTTTGATATTATTGATAACCTTTTGGGCTTCCTTTTCTTCTTCTGAAGTCATTTTTTTCCAGATAAACCCTTTTTTAAGATCATTTTTGTCTAAAAGCTGAGGGAAAATTCCTGCTTTTACGTAATCAAAAATATAATTAGGGCTCACTGCAGGAATGGGTGTATCAAAACTGTAAGGGTAATGATGGGGTATATTAAATTTAAAATTCCCGACCTTAAATGTATTAAACTGATGGTATTCGTAGGTTGAAGGCTGGTAAAGCTGTTTCTTTTCAAATCCTGTCATAAAACTTCCCACTCTGAAACTTGGAATATATTTCTGGATAAATTCCGGAAAGGATAAGATTGAAATGAAAAATAAGCTGAGCGCAGAAAAGACAATAATAGATTTCTTTTGATCAAAATATTCATAAAACAGAACAAAGAATATTACAAAAAAAACATCTAAAAAAAATCTGTATTGGGCAGAAAAAGTAAGGATTAATACACTTTTTACTAATAATGAGATACAGATTAGGGTGATCATTTTTTTCTTTTTTATCAAGGCAAATGCAGAGAAAACGGCCAGGCTCAGAACAAAAAGAATATTGATTTTGGATTTGATTCCTTCCAGAGAAAACCAGTTTTTGATATAATTTACTATCGAAAATTTCTGAATTTCCTCATACGTATACTGCATATCATAGGTTTTCATGATCGCAAATTGTGATGAGGTTTTTAGCACTTCCGGATTAGGTTTCCAGGATGCTCCAAAATCGCCTATAGCTACGGGAAAAACAGGATAACCGAATACCCAGATGTTTTTCACAAAGAAAAGTAAGAGAATGATAATTCCTAAAAATAAAGGTCTGAAGCTGTTCTTAAAAATAAATACCGAACTTAAGAATGTTAGTACAGGCAGCCATATCATAGTAGGTTTTATCGCAAAAACAAATACCGAAAATGCAAAAAGGAGTTTGGTATTTCTGTTTCCTGCTATGGTTTCATTTAAAATAATTAGAGAAAAAATAATAACAGGCAGATCCGGGCTTGGCGACTGTGAAAACAGTAATAATATAGGAAGAAAACAAAGCTGGATCCAGCTTTTTCTTTCAATGATATAAATACTGTAGATAATGAGCAGTATGGAATTGATTCTCAAAAACGGATCAGAGAAATTGGAAAATCCAGCCTGAAAAATATGCCATACAGACATTTGCCCGAGCGTTAGGTCTATATTTGAAATTCCCTTTACCAGTCCATATTCTGTGAGCCATTTCAGAGTGGGAACATAGTATCCAAAATGATCTAATATATAAGGATAAAAAGAGCCTGCAAAAATAATAATAAGAGAACTTGCGCCCAATAATGCAAAATCTTTTTTTGAAAACTTATAAAATTCCTGATATAATCTATCTTTAAAGAAAAGCAATAATCCCAATAGGATGGAAGGGAGTTCTACTTTCATATTTAAAGGGATGAAAAAAGAAATAAATGTCCATATCAGACTTATGCCCAGAATTCCGGATAAGATTTTTCCTGAGATTCCCTGGAATAAAATTCCCCGTATATTTTCCATGATTTTCCCCCAGCCCATGAGGACAGGAATGATAAAAATGGAAGAAAACAGAATTAATATCATAAAAAAAGATTGCTTAAAAGTAAGCAATCTTTATATTTTATTCTTAAAAATATTTATTAACGGGGTTGTACTCTTCCGTCTTTTCTATCCTGTGATCTACCAATGGTATATCCTGTAGCACCTCCTACAACACCACCAATTACAGCTCCCAGTCCTCTGTTTTTCTTGGCAATCAGGGCTCCGGCAGCAGCTCCACCTACAGTACCAATAACGGTTCCTTTGGCAGCTTTACTCCATCCTTTTTTCTGGGTAGTTCCCTGTGAAGTACCACTTCCGTTGTTGGCGTAACTTCCGTTGCCGCTTCCTCCGGAATTAGAGTTTGAGCTTCTGTCTCTATATATTGTTCTTGTTTCTCTGATTACTTTTGGTCTTGAATTATTTTCAGCAGCAATTCTTGCTTTTTTGCTTTCGGATATACTGTCTGCTTTTTTCTGAGCTTCATAGACCATTTTTTCCTTTTCAATAGCCAGTTTTTGTTTTTCTATTTCAAGTTGTCTGGCCTGAAATTCAAGTTTCTGTGCTTCCAGTGACTTTTCTGCAACGCTGTCGTCTTTCTTGCAGGCCGTCATTAACAAGACGGATAAAAAACCTGCTAATACTATCTTTCTCATAATTCAAATTTTAATACGATAAAGCCAAAACGACTTTAATTTTAGTTTTATTTTCAATTATGAAGCCAAATTTTAGTTAATGAGTGTTAAAATTATTATTAAATCACCAAAGTAATTTCTAATAACGCTTAGTTTTATATTGCTGGTGCAGGATTTCGGGAGTATTTGTAAATTTTAATTCACTGATAGTTTTTATTGAATTCATATAAGTTGATTATTTTTGAACTACCAAATTACTTTTTAATATGAAAAAATCAATTTTTACAGTATCAGCATGGATTGGATTGCTGACTGTTACAACGTCGTTTTCCTCTGGAGAAATAATAGAAGGCAATAAGATTTGTTCAGAAGTATCGGATAAGGCACCAAAGGCTCAGACTTATAAAATCCGTTATGGTCTTCTTTCTAAAAGTGGAGCAAAAATCCTTTCAGGAAATTATGATGTAGGAAGTTTTGTTGCTGAAAATATGACCACCGGAGAAGTGTATGATACGTATTATGGTGGTGGATTTCAGTCGGTTCCTCAGTATTATGATGGTCTTCCTGCGGGAACTTACACTTTTTCTGCAATGCAGGGACAAGGTGGCTGGGTAGGTTATGGAACAGTAGTTGCTACAGTTTCTGATGCACAGGTAGATTCTGACGGATATATCACGGTATATATTCCAATCGTCTGGGAAGAATAGGTTTGTGAGCCAAAAAATAATTAGCTAAATTTACCCTTCCAGAAATGAAGATTTTTCTTTAGATATTCAATGGATATCTGTGATCTTTGTTGATTTTTATGCAACTATCATAATGGCATAAAATTGAGATTGATTTAATCTTCAGGATGCAGTTTGACTCTTATAGAAGTATTCATTCTTCAATTCCGGCCTTGTATTATATTTTTCTTCAAAAGAAAAATAAT
The DNA here is from genome assembly GCF_002979455.1 of Chryseobacterium sp. MYb7. Lineage (GTDB taxonomy): Bacteria > Bacteroidota > Bacteroidia > Flavobacteriales > Weeksellaceae > Chryseobacterium. The sequence continues at coordinate 164,799 of NZ_PCOU01000008.1, read as the reverse complement.
TAAGCGGTTATGATGAATGATTTTACAATATTCTGTTTGGATTTTTCTAAATAGATTTTTTTCATCATTTGTGTTTTTTAGGCCTCCATCAGGAGGCCTTTTCATGTAAGGTTATTATAATATTAAAGTTTATGATTCTGCTCATATAATAATTGAGCAGCATATGGTAGATTTGATAAAACATTTTCATTCCATATTTTATCAAAAAGACTTCTCGAAACGAGAAGTCTTTTGTTTTTTATATACTATCCAAAGTAACTTTTATTTTGCTGATTAGGCGTTCTATTCGATTATTCTGATAATTAAGAAGTTCAAATATTTCCTGTGAACTGGTAAAAATTTCAGGAACAGTTTTGTTGTTAATTGCTTTAAGTCCTCGTCTCTTCATGGTCTCATGGATTACTCTGGCAAATGATTCTTTTGCACTTTGTTTTGCTTTATCCTGGGAAATTCCATGGGAGTGAATTCTGTATAAATATAGAGGCTCTTTGAGGTATTTTACTTCTCCTTGTTCCAATATTTTTAAGTAAAGATCCTGATCTACCGCATTTTTCAAATTAGGATTAATGCCTTTTGTTCTTAAATATGTTTCCCTTTTGAATACAAAGAAATGGGCAACCTGAATAGGGCAATTAAAAAAATAACGGTTGTTGTAGATTTGCTTGGTGCCGGCATATGTGCTTTTGGGAGTGAGATTTTCATCACAAAGTCTCATTTGGGAATAAACGGCTGCCAGATCATTTTTGTGTATAAATTCATGAACGGTTTTTTCAAGTGCTTCGGGATAAATGGCGTCATCCGGATCCAGGTAAGCACACAGATCTCCCTGAGCATATTGTATGCAGGCCGCTTTTGTAAAACCACAACCTTGATTGATAATGTTATGATAGAGTTTGAATCGGGAATCATTTTTGATCAGAGACTGGATCATCTCTACTGAATGATCTGTAGAAGCATCATCAATAATAATCACCTCCCAGTTTTCATAGGTTTGATTAATTAAGGATTGATAGCATTCTTTAAAATACTTTCCATTATTATAGTGGGCTATAAGTATAGAAAATTTTATCACGTTCTTTTGAATTAATAATGTAAAATTATATAATAATGCAGATTAAAAACTTAACATGGATCATGGTGTATTTGATATTTTTTTAATATATTTTACCTATTATGAATTGTTATTATTCTTTAAATATTATTTATTAATAAGAAATATAGAATATTTTAAAATTAATCCAATGTTTAATTATTATTTTATGATTCTTTATTGTCTTTTTTTGAGAAATATCGTCTGCCATCCAGAAATTCACTATTGAAAAGAATTAATAATTTTATGATTATACTCATAAAATAAAAATAAAGACTGGTATATCTTTGGTGCTAGAATCAACAGATAAATTAATTTTTATCTCTGATATAAAATTTTTTTTCATCATTTGTGTTTTTTGAGGCCTTCATTTTTTGGAGGCTTTTTCATGTAATGTATTACAGATGACAAATATTATGTCATCTGATTTAGATAAAGAATAAATTATGCAAATAGAGAGTTGGTTTAGTTTTTTTTTGAAGGTCAATAAAGTATATGTTTCTTTAATATGAATTTAATTTTATGAAACTGTAAATTATTTTTTTTTTAATATTTACATTCTGATGTTGGAAATGTTTTAATTAATTATAAATAATTATGAAGTGGATTTTAAAGCATCTATAAAATCGGTTTAAAATGCTGAAATCACAAAAATGATATTATAGGAATAAATAGGTTTTTTTTATCAAAAATGATATTCTTGGCACGATTTTTCGATATAGTAATGTAACTCATGTTTAATTTGAGTTTTCATGGTTATTAGTTTTTATCCTCGGAATTTCCGAGGATTTTTTTTTGAATTGAAATAAAAAATCCCCGCTAAGTGGCAGGGATATTTATTAAGGCAGGTTTGATAAATCATCTAATTTACTTTCTAAAGACAGAACTTCAGCATTGTTATATTGATCTGCTTTATCAAGTAAGTGTCCCAGATAAATGCCGATAGAGTCTATATTCCTTCTTGAAATAAAAACATTTTCTCTTTGAATTTCCTCTTCTATTTCTTCCACATAATCTATTTCTTCATCATCAGCTTTGTCTTGTATTTCCTTTTCATACTGTATTGCTGCGAGTATGAGGTTTTTTTCTTCAGGGGTAAAGTGTATCATCAGTATTTGATTTTAGTATTATTTTTCTATGGATTCTTTGATCCCTTTTTTAACGGCATATTTTATTAATCTGTAAAAGCCATAAATACCACCTAACATCAATAGGGTTAATATAATTGCTGAAATGATAATGTGTGTTGATGATATTGATAAAAACATGGTTAGCTATTTATTAAAGATATGGTTATTATTTTTCCATAAATATAATAATATATGTGTATGGTGAGGTAAGAAATAGAAACAAAAAAACCTCTAAATAACTTAGAGGTTTTTTCTGAGGTACCTAGCGGATTCGAACCGCTGTAGATGGTGTTGCAGACCACTGCCTAGCCGCTCGGCCAAAGTACCATTTTTACCATTTTTGAGGTGTGCAAATATAGCAAAATTTCTTTATGAACAAAAGTTTTTAAGCAATTTCTTTCTTTCCAAGAGCTTCTATTTCGCTTTTTGCTTGAATTTCAGCCTGATAATTTTTGATGTTAATTACTCTTGTTTCGCTCCAGCTGTCATGCCATCCGTTTACGCCAAGAAATGATAACCCATCAAAAGGGACAATTCTGGAAAGACTTCTGTAAATAATTTGCTGGGTGGTTGGTTTTGTACCGTCTGTACTGATTACTTTGGTTCCTGTAATATATTTTGCAACGGTTCTCCCATCTAAATAATTTTCCATCAAAAAATAATAAAGACAATAATTGAAATTTCCAATCAGAATTTGCCATAATAAATTTCCATTACTATAGAAGTAGAAAAACTCAATTGAAGTGGCCTCATAAAGAAGATTAGAAACAGTAGAGAGGAGATAATTAATAATATATAGTACTATAAGGTCAAGAAAATTATTAGCAAGTCTGATCCCTGATGAAGCTTTGTTATATTCAACAACATTTAGAATTGTTTTCATGTATAAGATTATTAGTTTTTTAGTTTAATTTTTTATTTGAAGTTCTAGAAGCCATTGACCAATAATTTTAAAGAAGCATTGGTATCAATAACGGCTGTGATTCCTGTATTGCTGAGTAAAATTTTACTTGGTTTAAGATTGAATACTTTTCCGTTCATCTTTAAACCTTTATAATATTCTTTGTTAAAGGCTTCTTCGATGCTTTTTCTTGAAGTTTCTTCCAGTTCCTGAGTAGGAATACCGTATTCTTCTTCAATCATTTTTACAATTTTCCCCTGAAATAGGAGGGAAGCTGTTTTTTGAAGGATATTGGTTGTTTTCAGTTTAAATTTCGTTTCCGATAAAACAATCTTCCTTTTGGTTTCATCATACACCGGAATCCCTGAAATAATGGATGTTCCTTTGATATAGCCGTCAGTCTGAGCCTCAATAACCACTCTGTCATCAACACCATATACTCTGATATCGGTTACCTTCACTTTAGAATCACGAACATCAAACTCCTTGTTCAGGAAAGTTTTTCTTGCCATATTGCTTGCTTCAGTGAAAGGAATATTGGCTGTTGTCTGCAAAATAAACTTATCCGCAACAGTAGGAGTGGAGTTAAAATTAGCAACACTTGTCACTGGGGAAGAAGCGGAAGGTTTATTTCCTGTAAAAGTTTCCGAATAAATATCCACCCCAAGAGTAGCATTGATCTGGTTTCCATAAAATTTCAAAGGAGTGATATTAACACCCACAGGGCTTACTTTAAGCCAGGTATTATATTCTTCCGAAATATTGAAGGGCTGCAGAAAAGTATTCCACGCCATTAAGGCATATTGCTGGAAGTTCAGCTGCGTAGCCATTTGCTGGTCTATCGTTTTACAGAATTTTTCCTGTTGCTCTTTTAAACTTTTTTCAACAATGGAGGTAATAGGAATCTGTATTCTTCCATAATCAAGCACTGGTTTGCTTACCCATCTGAAACCGTTCGGCTGGGTATTCGTAGTGATTGTCCAGTTGTTTTTAAAAGTAACCGTGGTATTGAAAGACATTACCGTTTCAAAAGTGGTATTTTGATAGGTATACACTCCCAAAGTACCAATTCCTTTTTCTGCCCATATTTTTAAGGGAACTTCAATCAGTAAATTCTGGCTGGTTCCTCCTACAAGACGGATAGGTCTGGTCTTCCAGACTTTTACTTTGAACTGGTCATTGTTGTTATCAGTATAAGAATCATCCTGATACACCAGATCTTTCACAGAAGCATTGATCATATTGCTCAGTTCCGAAAGAGGAATCGTCACAGGCATTGTAATGCTGGATTTGATCTTAGGGAAGTTATAAGCCGCCAATTGATTATCAACACCGGTTTGACCAAAAGTGCTGATCCCTATTGCTAAAAATAATATTTTAACGAATTTCAATTTGTATGTTTTTTTAATGAAACGAAAATAAGCATTTTAATTTTCCGGTTTAAAGCTCTTTTCAAGCTCAATGCTGGCACCTTTCTTTTCTCCCTGCATTGGTGGGGCTGTTTTCGTTATTTTTAATTTAATATAATCGACCTGTGGAAAGCTGTCATGAATTTTTGTGATGATTCTTCCGGCTACATGTTCCAATAATTTGGATTTTATTTTCATTTCGCCGTGAAGGATGTCATTGATATCCGCATAACTTATGGTGTCATGCAAATCATCAGATGTGGCGGCTTTCCACAGATCGGTATGAAGTTCTGCATTCAGAATATAATACGTTCCGATGATATTTTCTTCGGGAAGTACACCATGGTACGCATATATTCTTACATCTTCAAGATATATTTTGCTCATTGCTTCAGATTTTATGAAGCAAAAATCGTCTTAATTCTTCAAAATCTGAATTTATTTCTACAGTTTTTTTCTCCTTTTTCATAAGTTCATTCAATGTTTCCGGAATTTCAATCTGAGTATGAATCGCTTTTTCCACAGCATCAGGGAATTTTACCGGATGAGCAGTACCCAGGATAAATCCTTTTTGCTCAGGATTTTCTTGCAAGTACTGTTCCATTGCAGCAAATGCCACAGCGCTGTGAGGTTCCAGAATATATCCGTATTTCTCATAGACTTCCGTAATGGTGCTCATTGTTTTGTCATCATCAATGGAATAAGCTGATATTTTATTTTTCAATGTTTCAAACTGATGCCCGAAAAGTTCCAGAATTCTTACAAAATTACTCGGATCTCCTACATCCATGGCATTGGATAGGGTAGCGACTGCTTTTTGTGGCTGGTAGTTTTGCGTTGCAAAATAATCCGGAATGACATGATTGGCATTACAGGCCGCAATAAAATGATTGGCAGGTAAACCTCTGAAATGAGCAAGCAATCCGGCACAAATATTTCCGAAATTTCCGCTAGGAACACAGATTACCGGATGTTCCTTATGATATTGTTTCCATTGTTTCAATGCAATTAAATAATAAATCTGCTGGGGAAGCCATCTTGCCACATTGATAGAATTAGCAGACGTCAGAAACAACTGGCTGTTGATTTCTTCATCCGAAAAAGCCTGTTTTACAAGATTCTGACAGTCATCGAAACTGCCGTTGACTTCCAATGCTGAAATGTTTTCTCCCAATGCCGTAAGCTGTTTCTCCTGAACCGGACTTACTCTGTTCTTTGGATACAATATCACTACATCAATCTGTGGGATTTTATAAAAACCATGGGCAACAGCTCCACCCGTATCTCCTGAAGTGGCTACAAGAACAGTGACTTTTTTCTGTTCGTCTTTCAGGAAATAAGACAGACAACGGCTCATGAATCTCGCGCCAATATCTTTGAAAGCTAAGGTAGGGCCATGAAACAGTTCCAATATAGATATCTGTTTATTGATCTTGACCAAAGGGATATCAAAACTGACAGTTTCTTCAACAATTTCTTTTAAGATTTCTGAAGGAATTTCATCTCCCACAAAATCTTTCATGCACCTGTATGCAATTTCTTCATTAGAATATTGATCAAGATTTTGAACAAATTCTTCATCAAACTGAGGAATACTTTCCGGAAAAAACAATCCTTTTTCTTTCCCCTGACCTTTTATGGTTGCCCCTTTGAAATCAATTTTTTCCGAATGGTCCTTTAAATTATAATATTTCATTTCTTTTTTTTAAGATTAAGCTTCTTCAACGATTTGGATTCCCGCCGGATTTATTTTTGAAACGTACACCAAACTTTCTATTTCAATTGAATCATAGACTGATTGCATCATCCGGGCAATTTTTTCTGCTGTTCCTTTTTGTTCGGATAGCATAAAAATAGAAGGCCCTGAACCGGAAATTCCGCCTCCCAAGGCACCCAATTGTAAACTTTTTGCTTTGATTTCGTCAAATTTCGGAATCAAGATACTTCGGATGGGCTCTATAATGACATCATTAAGACTCCTTCCAATCAGCTGAAAGTCATTTTTTTGAATTCCTGCAACGAGTCCGGCTATATTTCCCCATTGCTCTACTGCGCTTTTTAAGGTGATGTTTTTCTTTAAAATCTGTCTGGCATCTGAAGTTTTAACTTCCACTTGCGGGTGTACAGCAGTTACAAATAAATCAGGGCTATTCAAGGGAATAATATCAATCGGGCTGGTAGATTTTACCAAAGTAATTCCACCATAGATGCATGGTGCGATATTGTCTGCATGGCGTACTCCTGAAGCAAGCTCTTCTCCAAACATGGCAAAATGAATCATTTCCTCTTTCGAGAGTTTGTTTCCTAATAAAAGATTAGCTCCAAAGGCTGCTCCGGCGGCACTTGCCGCACTGGAGCCGAGCCCGCTGCCAGGCTTAATATGTTTATGGATAATGACTTCAAAACCGTTTTTCATATTAAAATATTCCTGGATTTTTAACAGGACAACTCCAGCAACATTTTTAGAAGGCTCTTCTGGAAGCCCGAAAGAATCTGTATGTTTTATAATAATTTCGGGAGTTTCCAGTAATTTAAATTCCATCTCATCGTATGGATCATGGACTGCCATTCCCAGAATATCAAATCCGCAAACCAGATTGGCTACAGTAGCAGGGACTTTTAATTTTACTTTTTTCATAAATGTATTTTTTAAATAGAACGAATAATATCTGCAAAAACTCCGCTTGCTGTCACTTCAGCACCGGCACCAGCACCTTTTACGACTAATGGCTGTTCAGAATATCTCAGGGTTTTAAAAATAACAATATTGTCTTTACCATAAAGGTGAAACAGATCACTTTCCGGAGCAATATGCTGCAGACCTACTTTGGCTTTTCCATCTTCAAATTCTGCGACATATTTTAATATTTTTCCTTCGGCTTTTGCTTTATTCAATAAGTTTTTAAAATGCTCTTCATACACCGTAAGTTTCTCATAAAAGTTATCAACGCTTCCTTGCATACATTCTTCCGGAAGAAAACCGATGTTTTCAATTTCATCAAACTGAAGGGGATATCCGGCTTCTCTGGCCAGAATTAAAATTTTTCGTGCGACATCTGTTCCAGATAGATCAAGCCTCGGATCGGGTTCTGTATAACCTTCCTTCTGAGCCTGAGCCACTACTTCAGAAAAAGCTCTGCTTCCGTCATACTCATTAAATACAAAATTCAATGTCCCACTCAATACAGCCTTAATAGATTGAATCCGATCTCCACTTTTGATGAGGTCGTTGATGGTTCCTATTACCGGAAGTCCTGCACCTACATTGGTTTCAAAGTAGAAGTTGCAACTGTGGTTTCGCGCTGTATTTTTTAATGTTTTATACTTTTTGAAATCTGAAGAAGCTGCAATTTTATTACAGGCAACGATATTAATACTTCTGTTTAATAAGCTTTCATACACTTCAGGAACATCAGCACTTGCCGTTACATCAACGAAAACAGAGTTTCTAAGATTTCTGCGGATAATTTCATCAGCAAATTCCCTGGCAGAGGCTTTCTCACCCTTCTGATCCCAGATAAGATAGTTTTCTTTTGATATTCCCTGATCGGAAAATACCATATAACGACTGTTGGAAATTCCTGCAATTCTCAGATTGATTAAAAAGTTTTCTTTTAAATAATCATTTTGATCATAAATCTGCTGAATCAGTTTTGAACCTACATTTCCGGTTCCACAGATGTAGAGGTGAATTTGTTTAACTTCAGACTCAAAAAATTCTTCGTGAAGTACATTCATTGCTTTTTTACTGTCTTTTTCTGAAATGACAATACTGATATTTCTTTCAGATGATCCCTGAGCAATTGCTCTTATATTGATTCCGTTATTTCCGAGACATCCAAACATTTTTGCACTCACACCACTTCTGCTTTTCATACTTTCTCCTACCAAAGCCACAATGGAAAGCCCTGTTTCAATTTTTGCAGCATACACTCTTTCCAGATTGATATCATCAGCAAAAGAAGAATTGATAGCATGTTCTGCACGCAAAGCTTCTTTTTCCTCAATAGCAATGGTGATAGAATGTTCCGAAGATCCTTGAGTAATCAGGATTACATTTATTTTTTCATGGCTCAGACACTGAAAAAGTTTTGCTGAAATACCCGGAATTCCCACCATACCACTTCCTTCCAATGTGAGCAGGGCAATATTGTTCATATTTGAAATCCCTACTGCGATCTGTTTTTCATTCTCTGAAGATTTCAGCTGATGTGAAATTAAAGTTCCTTGTGCACCAGTATCAAAAGTATTCTTGATGATCAGGTCTATATTTTTTACCATAACAGGTTGAATGGAAGGCGGGTAAAGCACCTTTGCTCCAAAATGAGACAGTTCCATCGCTTCATGATAAGATATTTCCGAAATAGGTTTAGCATTGGAAACAAGACGGGGATCAGCAGTCATCATCCCGCTTACATCGGTCCAGATCTGAAGTTCTTCTGCATGAATAGATGCGGCAATAATGGAAGCTGTGTAATCAGAACCTCCTCTTCCTAATGTTGTTGCATTATTTTTTTCGTCTTGAGCTATAAAGCCAGGACCTATGATGATGTTGTTCTGATTTTCATTCACAAAATTGATAATATTTTTTTCGGTAGAGTCAAAATCTACTTTTGCGTGGGTGAAATTACTGTCCGTTCTGATCAGCTCTGCAGAATTCATCCATGCACAATCTAATCCTTCATGCTGGAGTCTTGCTGCTATGATTTTTGATGACAGAAATTCTCCATAAGAAGCTATCTTATCTTTTATTCTGTCTGTCAATTCACCAAGTACTGCAATTCCATTGCAGAGGTCTTCAATATCGTTGAAATGCTTTTTTACAAAGCTTAGCCATGAACTTTGTTCTGTGATTGGGAAAAGATCTTTCACCAGACTGATATGTTTTTCTTCAAGATTCTGAACAATCTGAATATAGCTTTCATCTTTTAATGAAGCATATTCTGCTGCTTTGATTAACTGATCAGTAACGCCATGTAGAGCTGATACGATAACAACAACTTTGCTTTTTAAAGATTCACTTTTTATGATGTTTTCCACCAGTAAGATATTCTGAGAATGGGCGACTGATGTTCCGCCGAATTTTAAAACTTTCATCAATTATTTTTTTGAAGTTGGATAAAAAGAAATGGTTACTCTTTAAAAAAAGAGTACGGGTGCCGGAAATAATATGTGAAAATTTACCCCGTTATGGGGTAGTTGTTGTAGTTGTGAATGTAGAAACGGAAGATATGCCTGAAATAGGTGATTTCAGGGTAGAAATATCAGATATGTTTCTTAATACATTCATTGTAACAGAACAAATGTACAAATTATTTTGGAACAGCCAAGTTTTTAACATAATAAAATATATTTCCTTTTTTGGAGATATATTTGGTGTAATTGATTAAAAATGTTACATTTATAATGTTAACTAATAACGAAATAACCATGAAAAAATTAAAAAAATTAAACCGTCAAAATCTGAAATCCATCAGTGGAGGTAATGTAAACAACTGTTTTGAAAACTGTCCTGCCGGACCTTACGGACCTGGTGAACCAAGATCATGTGCTGATTATTATGCTTTACCGGAATGCTGTAAAGGAAGAGTACTGGTAAGCTTTGAGTGCTTTGGTCCTAATTAATGTGAACAATACAATTTATTGTTATTCAAGAAATACTAAAATTATTACAATATGAAAACAATCAAGAAATTATCAAGAGAAGATAAGAAAAATATCAAGGGTGGCTTCACTGATATTCAGATTGAAGCATGTGGTGGAGAGCAATTTGTCTGTTTCCGAGGAGGTGGAAAATGGGGATGCTGGCTAAAGCCGGGAGGTACTTGCTATGCGCCGATGCTGTAAATATTGACTGATTTTGTCTAATAAAAAAACGATCAAAATTTAATTTAAAATAAAACTACCATGAAAAATTCAAAAAAATTAAACAGAGAAAGCTTAAGAGCTATTATGGGAGGAGGTGGAGACGAATGTGCTGTAGATCTTGACTGTGGACCAAAAGGCTGTGCTGTATGTACAGATTTTAAAGGGCGTAAAGTTTGTCTTTACCTTTTCCCTTATGATCCAACCATCCCAGGTAGCTGCCCAATTCTGGAAGCTTAATGAAAAATCAAAATCAAAAATTTAATTAAAACGACTATGAAAAATTTAAAGAAATTAAACAGAAAAGAGCTTGAACAATTAAATGGAGCAGCAGGTCCGTCAAGATGTGCAGGATGCCCGCAGCATGCTACATTCGGAGATGGTCCAGAATATCAATACCCATGTTCTGCTTATCAGGGACTTCCTGACCATTGTAAAATGTGTGTGTTGGTAAGTATGGAATGTGTGGACGGAGGAGTTTCTTAAAATAATATCTGTTTTAATAGCAATAAAAAAGCACTGTGAAAACAGTGCTTTTATTTTATTAACAATTATCGGGGATGTACATTCCTCTTGGTACGCAGATCAATTCTCCGTTGCATCCTAAACCGCAGGTTTCATGTATTTCACAGTTTAAGTTGCAAGTACTACCGCCTCCATTTACATTTTTAAGACTTCTTCGGTCTAATTTTTTTAGATTTTTCATATTTATTATTAGTTTGGATGCTAAATATAATAAATATTGAATGACAAAAAAAATTATTTTATGCTTTTAGAAAGATCAAGCATGGCTTCAATAGGCTTCAATGCTTTTAATCTTAATTCTTCGTCGATAAGAATTTCAGGAAGCTCATATTTCATACATAAATACAATTTTTCCATGGTGTTGCGCTTCATGTAGAAACATTCTGAACAGTTACAGCTTTCGTCAAAAACTAATGCAGGAATAAGTTCTTTGTGAGGTGCACGTTTTCTCATTTCGTGAAGGATACCTTCTTCTGTAGCGATGATGAATTTCTGACAGTCATCTTTTTCTACATAGTTCAACAGAGCAGAAGTAGAACCAATGAAGTGAGCCAGTTTCAAAACAGCTTCTTCACTTTCAGGGTGTGCAATCAGTTTAGCATCCGGATTGTCAGCCAATTGCTGGGCAATTCTTTCCATTGAAAATGCTTCGTGTACTACACAACTTCCATCCCAAAGGATCATATCACGTCCTGTTTTCTTAGACAGATATCTTCCCAGGTTTTTATCCGGTGCGAAGATGATTGGTCTGTCTTTCGGAAGGGCTTCAATAACTGTTTCAGCATTGGAACTTGTTACGATGATGTCACTTTCTGCTTTAGTTTCTGCATTACAGTTGATGTAAGTAGCAATTAAAGCATTCGGGTGCTGCTCACGCATTTTTCTCAATCCTTCTCCGGAACAACCATCTGCAAGAGAGCATCCAGCCATGGTATCAGGAAGAACTACTTTTTTAGTTGGATTCAGAATTTTAGCGGCTTCTGCCATGAAATGTACTCCGCAGAATACAATCATATCAGCATTGGTGTCTTTTGCCTGTCTTGCCAACTGTAAAGAATCACCCAGGAAATCAGCGATATCCTGAATTTCTCCAGGTTGGTAATAATGGGCAAGGATTACCGCATTTTTTTCTTCTTTCAGTTTAAGAATGGCTTTCACCAATTCTTCTCCCTGAGGAATAGCAATATCTTTTATATCCAGAAATCCTCTGACAGGAATTGCAGATTTAGCTTTTTCTAATGTTTCGGTACTCATATCACCTCAATTTTTTATTATCAGAAGCTAGAGGTTAGAAATTAGAAGTTAGATTTTGAGTGTAGTATTTTACTCCCATCCTCCTTCTTCCATCTTCCAGCCATTAATTACTGATAAAACTTTTTATTAAACTTTCTATTTCTATTTTAGCTGCATCAAGATCTTCATTGATTACGATCTTGTCAAACTCGCTGGCGTAGGTCATTTCTTCTTCTGCCTTTGCTACACGGGTTTTTATGGTTTCTGCATCATCTGTATCTCTGGAGATCAATCTTCGTTCCAATTCTTCAATAGAAGGTGGTTCTATAAAAATAGATAGCGCTTTCTCACCGAAATATTTTTTTAGCGAGATCCCTCCTTTTACATCTACATCAAAAATAACTACTTTTCCCTGTTTCCAGATTTTTTCTACTTCAGATTTTAAAGTACCGTAATATTTGTCAGTATATACTTCTTCATATTCTACAAAAGCATCTTCAGAAATTTTCTGTCTGAACTCATCCGGTGTCAGAAAATGATAGTCCACTGCATGAACTTCACTTCCTCTAGGCTGTCTCGTTGTGCATGAGATTGAAAATTCCAGCTCAGGAAATGTTTCCAGTGAATGTTTTACCAATGTAGTTTTTCCGCTCCCTGATGGTGCTGAAAATATAATTACTTTATCCATTTTTTACAATTTCGGGTTACGAGGTCCGAGTTTTGGGTTTCTTTTTTAGAAATGACAACCACACATCTCGTACCTCATACCTATCATTACAATACGTTTAACGTTTGTTCTTTAATTTTTTCAAGGTCATCTTTCATCATCACAACCAGTTTCTGGATGTCTGCGTGATTGGCTTTAGAACCCAAGGTATTAATTTCTCTTCCGATTTCCTGAGAAATAAAGCCCAGTTTTTTTCCGTTGAAAGATTCATTGTCCATTACTTCTTTGTAATATTTCAAGTGCTGGGCAAGTCTTACTTTTTCTTCAGAAATATCAAGCTTTTCAGTGAAGTAAGCCATTTCCTGGTAAAAACGTGTTTCATCCACATTTTCGAATTCTTTCAAAGATTTCTGATAACGCTCTTTCACGCTTATAATTCTTTCTTCTTCGAAAGGAATTACTTCTCCAAGATACTTGTCGATATTCTGAATATTTCTGTTTAATTCTTCATGTAAGATGCTGCCTTCAGTTCTTCTGAATTCTTCGAATCTGTCTACGGCGTTGTGGACAATTTTAGCCAAAGCTTCCCATTCCCCTTCCGTCAATTCGTCAGGTCTTGATGTAATAGCATCAGGAAGTCTTACCGCCATTTTAAGGTATTCGAAATTGGGTCCGTCAGAAGCTATGTTTTTAAGTTCGTTGATATAAGAATCAATTAAGTTTTTATTAATTTTTACATCATTGGACTCTTCAAGATTCTCAATATTAACGTAGCAGTCTACTTTTCCACGGATAATTCTATCGTTAAGAATTTTTCTGATTTCAAATTCTTTTTCTTTATAACGTAAAGGAATTTTGATATTCAAATCAAAGCTCTTGCTGTTCAGAGATTTAATATCAATTGTAATTTTTTTTCCTTCAAAAACATCTTCGGCTCTACCGAATCCGGTCATTGATAAAATCATAGTTTTTTATTGTTCTACAAAGATAAACAATTAAGTGTATAATGTGATACAATGAAATTTCAACGTAAATGATCTGATTGTTTAATTTTAAATTTGTTTTAAACCATTAAGATTTTAATGAAGGTGTTAAGAATATTAAGATGAGCTTCGCTTTTAGCATAATGCTTAAAAGAAATCTATTGGATTTTTTTCTTAATTAAACTTAACAAATTAAATATTCTTAATGGTTCAAAACAATCCGCAGCTTTTTTTGTATTTAAAAATAAAAATTCAAATGAACTCGTTTTCGTAAATTAGCGCTGTGAAAAAGAAAAATTTAATTTCTGTAGTAGGACCCACCGGAATTGGTAAAACGAGATTGGCAATTGATTTGGCTCAGTATTTCAATACGGAGATTATTTCCTGTGATTCCCGTCAGTTTTTTAAAGAAATGAAAATAGGAACGGCTGCCCCTTCGGAAGAAGAATTGGCTGGAGCGCCTCATCATTTTATCGGAAATCTTTCAGTGGAAGACTATTATTCTATCGGACAATATGAAGAAGATGCGCTTCAAAAACTTAATGAACTTTTTGTCACTCATGACACTGTAATTCTTGTGGGTGGGAGCATGATGTATGAAAAAGCGGTGATAGAAGGACTGCATGATTTGCCAGAAGCGAATGCTGAAAATCAGGATAAACTTCAGGCTATGATGGAGCAGGAAGGAATAGAAAAACTTCAGGGAATCTTACAAAAACTCGATCCTGAATACTTCAATGTGGTGGATATTCACAATCACCGCCGACTATTAAGAGCTATTGATATTATCTGGCAAACGGAGAAAAAATATTCTGAACATATTTCGGTTTCTCAAAATGGCAGAGATTTTAATGTGATCCGTATAGGAATAGAAGCGGAAAGGAAAGAACTGTATGACAGAATCAACCGTAGGGTGGATATTATGATGGAAAACGGATTGTTGGATGAGGTAAAAGGTCTTGAGAAATTCAAAGAGCTGACTGCTTTAAATACGGTAGGATATGCAGAACTTTTCAAATATTTTGATGGCGAGTGGGACCTTGATTTTGCAGTTTCAGAAATAAAAAAGAACAGCCGGAGATATGCGAAACGCCAGCTGACCTGGTACAGAAAAGCAGATGATATTCATTATTTACAATTGGGATATTCTGAAAAAGAGTATGAAGATTTGTTGAAATGGCTTGCAGAGGAGTTTGAAAAATAAGATGCTTTTACATTATTAAACGACTTTAGGAGTTTTTAAAATATAGATTCCTACGGAATGACATAGTGTGCGGATAAACTAAGCGCTTAGTTTGTCATTCTGACGAAGGAAGAATCTCATCGATTGTTTTTTAAAGATTCTTCATTCCACTTTGTTGACAGTACAGATTGTAATTAATTAGGGTGTTTTTATACTAAAAAAATGCGGCTCTGAAAAGAACCGCATCTTAAAACAAATATAATTTAATTTACTACTTCCAACCGCCGCCTAGTGCTCTGTATAAATCTACAATGCTGCTTAATCTCTGTCTTTTAATGGAAGCCAGATTCAACTCTGCCTGTAGGGAATTCCCTTGTGCTGTAATCACTTCCAGGTAATTGGCTGAACCTCCTTTGTAAAGAAGTTGTGCACTTTTAATTCCGTCTTTTAAAGTAGTAGATTGCTCTGTAGCTTTTTGTTCTTGAACTTTTAAATTTTCATTGGAAACCAAAGCATCAGAAATTTCTCCTGCAGCATTTAATACCGATTGACGGAATGCCAGAACATTTTTCTCTCTTTGAATTTTAGCTACTTCCAGATCTGTTTTCAACTGTCTTTTCTGGAAAATAGGCTGGGTAATTCCTCCTAAAACTGATCCGAATAACGAAGCCGGAATCTGGAACCAGTTATCAAATTTGAATGAATTTACTCCTCCGTTGGCTGTAATCTTTAATGCAGGGTACATATTGGCTTGAGCAATTCCAACCATGGCATTGGATTCTAATAAAACCAATTCCTGCTGACGCACATCCGGTCTGCGGCTTACCATAGCTGCCGGAAGTCCTGCGGAGATATTCTGAGGTAATGAAGTATCAGACATTTCAATCGTTCTGTTTACTTTATTAGGCAGCTCACCAGTTAGAATACTCAATGCATTTTCCTGAATAGCGATATTTTGCTCCAGTTGGGCAATCAGAAGTTCTGTTGCCTGTTTCTGTGCGGCTGCCTGCTGTACTCCTAAAGAGGTGTTATCACCACTTTCCCACATTTTCTGTGTAATCAATAGGGTATTGCTGCTCAGTTCCAGATTGGATTTTGCAATAGCCAATTGTCTGTCAAGCATTAACAAATTATAATACCCTTGTGCAATAGCTGCTACTACCTGAGTCTGAACGGCTTTTGAACCTTCATAGGTTTGAAGATACTGCATTCTTGAAACTTCCTGCTGGTTTTTGATCTTTCCCCAAATGTCAGCTTCCCACGAAAGGTTGAAGGCTGCATTATAATCTTCAACATGGCTTGAACCTAAAAATAAATTTAAGCTTTGCCCGTTCATACTGTTTTTGGAAGGTCTTGAAATCTGTCCGCTTACTCCGAAACCAACGTCCGGATATTGCATATATTTTGCCTGTTTCAGTTTTTCCTGTGAAGCAGCAACCTGCTTTAATGCGATCTGAAGGTCATAATTATTTTTAATTCCTTTTTCAATCAATCCCTGTAAAATAGGATCACTGAAAAACTGTTTCCACTCCAGATTGGCAATACTGGCAGTATCTGCAGTGGCGGTGTACTGGAATTTTTCCGGAAGAGGAAGCTCGGGCTCTGTGTATGCCAGTTTAGACACACACGAAACAGAGCCGATTGCCAGCACAAATGTTAGAATAATATTTTTTACTCGTTTCATAGTTTTTAAACTTTTAGTTGAATACAAAACTTAGAGAGGTTTTTGTTGAGGCAAAAATTGTCTTTAGTAGGAGGAAATAGTTAGCTTTTGTAAACCATTAAGAACAGGCAGGTAAATAGGTAAACCTATGATCTTAAAATTTTCTCTAAGTTTTTGTTATTCATTTTTTTATTAGTGACTAGCAGCTAAAAGCTCTTCCTCCATTTGTTTTTTCAGAAGTCTTTTCTTTTTTCTGCTTGGCATTTTTTCATGCAGATACTGGAATACTACGTACATTACTGGAATGATAAAGATTCCTAATATTACTCCTGTAAGCATTCCACCTACTGTACTATAACCGATAGAGTGGTTTCCTTTTGAAGAAGCACCCTGTGTCCATACAAGTGGAAGCATTCCCACGATGAAAGCAAAAGAGGTCATTAAGATCGGTCTTAAACGTAATCTTGATGCCTGAAGTGCAGATTCAATTAATGTTTTACCTGCTTTTCTTCTCTGTACGGCAAACTCTACAATCAGGATGGCATTTTTGGCCAGTAGCCCGACCAGCATGATCAATCCTACCTGAACATAAATATTGTTATCAATTCCCGCTAATCCCGTGAAGGCAAATACTCCGAAAATCCCTGTTGGAATGGTAAGAATAATAGCAAATGGAAGGATATAACTTTCATATTGAGCTGCCAGTAAGAAGTAAACAAACAAGATACTTAGGAAGAAGATAAATGAAGTTTGTCCACTTGTCTTGATTTCTTCACGGGTAATCCCTGTCCACTCATATCCATATCCTCTCGGAAGGGACTGCTGAGCAACTTCTTCTACTGCTTTAATAGCATCTCCGGTACTGTAACCAGGTTTTGGAGTTCCGTTAATCGTTACTGCGTTGAAAAGGTTATTTCTTGTTACCGTCTCAGGACCAAAAGACCTTTTTAACGTTACCAAAGTTTTTGCAGGAACCATTTCTCCAGATTTATTTTTTACATAAATTCCTGCCAGTGAATTAACATCTGTACGGTAAGGAATATCGGCCTGAGCCATTACTCTGTAATATTTTCCGAATCTGTTGAAATCCGATACAAAGCTGCTTCCGAAATAAATCTGCATCGTCTGCATCAATTCTGTTACAGAAACACCTAACTGATTGGCTTTATCCGTATCCACATCAATAGTATACTGAGGATTTCCTGCTGCATATGTTGTAAAGGCGAAAGCAATCTCAGGTCTTTTCATCAGCTCTCCAATGAACTGTTGCGTAGTTGTTCCCAACTGTTCGAAAGAACCGTTTGTTTTATCCTGAAGCATGAATTCAAATCCGGAAACGTTACCGAAACCTTGTACAGTAGGGAAGTTGAAGAAGAATGCATTGGCATCTTTTACCTGGCTTACCTGTCCTGTCAATGTTGCTGCAATCTGATCCGGGTCTTTCATTTCACCACGCTTGTCATAATCTTTAAGTTTAATGAAACCTGCAGAATATGGAGAAGCATTTGCATTACTGATGAAGTTCATCCCATCCGCAACCCAAAGGTGGTTGGTTGCTTTTTCACCGTTGATAATTTTATCAATCTGTGCCGTCGCTCTGTGTGTTCTTTCTAATGAACTTCCCGGAGGCGTATTCACTGCATACAATACGAACCCCTGGTCTTCAGTAGGAATAAATCCTGATGGTGCTTTTTTGATCAAAAATACACTTGCCGCTGTAATGATGACAAGACCTCCTATCGCAACCCATTTGTTTTTAATTAAAAATTTAAGGCTGTAGATATACTTTCTGGTCATGCTGTTGAAACTGGCATTAAAAGCATTGAAGAATCTTGCTCCAAAACCTTTTTTATGACCGTGTTCACCATGTTCTCCCTGAGGATCATTTAAGAACATCGCGCATAATGCCGGGCTCAATGTTAATGCATTCACTGCTGAGATTAAAATCGCAATCGCTAATGTGAAAGCAAACTGTCTGTAGAAAACCCCTGCAGGTCCCTGCATGAAACCAACCGGAATAAATACTGCACACATTACCAATGTAATGGAAATGATGGCTCCTGAAATTTCACTCATCGAGTTCATTGTAGCCTGTTCTACCGGCATCCCTGTCTGTTCCATTTTAGAATGGACGGCCTCTACCACTACAATGGCATCATCCACTACAATACCGATGGCGAGAACCAATGCGAATAAAGTAAGCATGTTGATACTGAAGCCAAATAACTGAAGGAAGAAGAATGTTCCGATAATCGCTACCGGTACGGCAATAGCAGGAATTAATGTAGATCTGAAATCCTGAAGGAAAATAAATACTACAATAAATACCAATACGAAAGCAATAACAAGCGTTTCCACAACCTGATGAATTGAAGCATCAAGGAAGTCTTTGGAATTATACATGATAATGGGTTTCACTCCTTTTGGAAGCGTGGTTTCCATTACTTTCACCTGCTTTTCAATTTCTGTCAGGATTTCGTTGGCATTAGAACCTGCAGTCTGTAAGATCGCAAATCCGGCAACGGGTTTTCCGTCTACTCTGTTGGTAGCAGTATAGGTATAAGATCCAAACTCTACTCGTGCAACATCTTTTAATCTTAAGAAAGAACCATCACTATTTGCTTTGATTGCAATATTTTCATAGTCTTCATTCTTGTTCAGTTTTCCTTTATATTTAAGGATATATTCGTAAGTTTCCTTACTCCCCTGTCCAAGACGGCCTGGGGCAGCTTCAAGGTTGTGATCTTTAATGGCTGCCAAAACTTCCTGTGGAGAAAGATTATTTGATGCCAAGCGATCCGGTTTCAACCAGATTCTCATGGAATAATCCCTTGTTCCGAATACCTGAGCCTGTGCAACTCCGGGGATACGCTGTATCTGTGGAATAACGTTGATCTTCAGATAATTTTGAAGGAATAATTCATCGTATTGTTTTTCATTTTCACTGGTCAGTCCCATGAACATAATCATACTGTTCTGAACCTTCTGGGTTGAAATCCCGGCCTGTACTACTTCCTGAGGCAGCTGGCTCATTGCTTTTGATACACGGTTCTGTACGTTTACCGCGGCATTGTCAGCATCTGCTCCCTGCTTGAAGTACACACTAAGTGTCATGGTACCGTCATTACTGGAGTTGGAAGTCATATAGGTCATATTCTCAACCCCGTTCACGGCTTCTTCAATAGGAGTGGCAACCGAACGTGCTACAACTTCAGCATTAGCTCCAGGATAGAATGCCGTTACCTGAACGCTTGGTGGAGCGATGTCCGGAAAGAGGGCAATCGGTAAATTAAAGAGAGACAAAGCTCCCAATAATAAGAGTATTATGGAGATGACCGTTGAAAGGACCGGTCTTTCTATAAATTGTTTTAACATAAGAAGTTTATTTTTTTAAGTCTTCTGTTTTCGGAAAGGACTATAATGGTTTCGCTTTTAATAAGCTGTCAGACGAAATATTTTTCGGTCTGATGGATGCACCGTCTTTTAAGCTTCCAATTCCTGTGTATACTATTTTTTCTCCACGGGAAAGTCCTTCAGAAATAAAGTAATAACTGTCTGTTTTTCCGGATATTTTAATAGGTCTCCCCATTACTTTTTTATCTTTATCCATCACGTATACATAGGTTTTATCCTGAATTTCAAATGTTGATTCCTGGGGAATAACTACTGCATTCGAAATCAGCTGAGGCATACGCACTCTTCCTGTATTTCCGGTTCTTAAAGTTCCGTTGGTATTAGGGAAAACGGCACGTACACTGATGGCTCCGGTAGTTTTATCAAACTGTCCGTCTACAATGCTTAATCTTCCTTTTTCAGGGTAAGTACTGTTATCGGCGATGACAAGATCTACCATCGGCATATTTTTCAGCTTTTCTTCTAAGCTTGCTCCAGGGTATTTGTTTTGGAAAGCAATGAAATCAAGTTCACTTAAAGAGAAGTAGGCATAGATTTCACTGATATCAGATAATAATGTCAATGGATTTACATCTGTTCTTGAGATCAAACTTCCTTTTTTGTAAGGAATTCTTCCGATATAACCACTTACAGGAGCTGTAATCGTTGTAAATCCTACATTGATTCTTGCGCTTCCAACAGAGGCTCTGGCTTGAGAAGCAGCGGCAACGGCAGCTTCATAATTGGCTTTTGCTGTTTTAAGCTGTACATCAGAAACTACTTTTGCAGCAACCAGTGGCTGAATTCTGTCTACTTCCACTCTTGCTTTTTGGATATTGGCATTGGCAGCCTGAAGATTAGCCTGAGCCATATTCATCTGCTCGCCGTAGCTTCTTGAATCTATTTTAAATAACGGTTGTCCTGCTCTTACATAAGCACCTTCTTCTACATAGATTCTATCCAGATATCCGTCTACCTGAGATCTGATTTCTACGTTGTTTTTCCCTTCCAAAGCAGTTGGGAATTCCTGATATGTAGTAGCGGGTGATGTAATAACGGTATAAACCGGAAGTTCTGGAGCTGGAGGTGCGGCATTGGTTCCTTCTGCGGCTTTTGTGCAGCTCTGTAAAAGAATTATACTTGCAATAAGTACAATAAACCTTGTTTTTCCAGGTAATTTCATTGTTGGTTTAATTTTTTTAATGAAGTGTTAGAGGTAAGTAAAGTGTTTTAGTAAATGCTGTATTTTTTCCTAACAGTGTTAATAATTAGTTCAAAAAAAATTACAGAATTTTTAATGTCCAATGAAGTCGATTGTTTCCATAATTGAAAATTGTTTTTAATGTATTTAAGTGTATAGTGATGGTGTAAGGTGTGTTAATTTTACTAACAGTGTTAATTGATAAGCAAAAAATGACTAATTTTAACAACTGAATACTATGAATGGTTTCATAAAAGATTGAGTTTTTAATCAGGAAAAACAGAATAATTTAAATTAATTAAGCGTTAAATTTCCTAACGGTGTTAATTTTTAATTCAAAAAAAATTTACAAAGACTTAATAAAAGCCGAAACAGTTTCGTCCAATGTAGTCTTATTCATTGTAGAAGGGATATCAGCTGTACGCATCATCATAATAGAGATCATTCCGTGTACGGCAGAAAACAGAGCGTGAGACATATGACAGGCATTGTCCGGATTGGATCCGTTTTTCTTTATAATCTCATAAGTGCATTCATAGATAAGCTCCTGAAATGATGAGAATTCCTTTTTCATTTGACCTTTTCCGCAACACTGCATTCCAAGACCAAACATAAGCTGGTAATATTCCTTGTTTTTAAAAGCAAAGTTCCAGTAAGCATCCACAATGGCAACAAGCTGTTCTTCCGGAGTACTGTGTTTCTGCTGAGCTTTTAATAATTCTATATGTAACTTGTGGAAGCCATCTAATGAGATTTCAAATAAAATAGCTTCTTTATTTTCAAAATAATCGTACACCACCGGGGCACTATACTCAATAGCGTCTGCTATCTTTCGCATAGAAAGTGATGCCCAGCCTTCAGTTTTAGCCAAAGTAAAAGCAGCCTGCAAAATATTTGCACGGATGGATTCTTTTTCTCGTTGACGGCGTTCATGTAGACCCATGATATTTATTTACTAACAGCGTTAGCAAAACTACAAACTTTTTGATATAACTTCCAAAGGATATTATGAATTTTATAGATTGGGCGACTATTTAAAGAAAAATAAATCAAAGGCTGGAAGCAGGAAAAATGGGGGCTGGAAGTTCTTTTTAGGGTTGAATACTATAATAATAGAATTTGACTATAACTATTTTTGAAGCCTAAAATCTTCCCACCTCCAGCTTCCAGCTTCCTTACTTTATTAAAAATGAAAATGTCTTCTTCCTAATTAATAAAAGAAATATCTATCTTTGCGGTAAAGAAAAAAGGATATGAATACTCCCTCAAATATGCTGGCATTAGGAACAAAAGCACCGTTTTTTGAGCTTCCTAACCCGTCAAAAACGAATGAACTTCAGTCTTTGGACGAACTGAAAGGAGAAAAAGGAACTTTGGTGATCTTCATGTGCAACCACTGTCCGTTTGTTCTTCATGTGATCGACAAGATCAATGAATTATACGAAGATTATAACGAACGTGGAATTGAATTCATTGCCATTAATGCTAATGATATTGAAAAATACCCGGCAGATTCTCCTGAAAAAATGATCGAATTCCAAATTGAAAGAAATTTTGATTTCCCTTATTTATTTGATGAAAGCCAGGCTGTAGCTAAAGCTTACGAGGCTGCTTGTACACCGGATTTTTATTTCTTTGATGATAAACTGGATCTTGTATACAGAGGTCAGATGGATGATTCAAGACCTGGAAATAATAAAGATGTTACAGGTGAGGATCTGATTATTGCTTTTGAAAATCTTTTGGCGGGAGAAGCGCAGGAAGAAATTCAAAGACCTAGCATGGGATGCAATATTAAATGGAAATAATTGCTGGTTATTTAGTTACTGGTTTATAATACAAGCTGCTCTTTTGGAGTGGCTTTTTTGTTTCTTGTTGATTCATACGTGGAGGCTTTCTACAGCAGACTTGGCAGACGATAAAGCGCTTTATACATAATTAAATTTCTCCAGCTACTTTGTCACTCCGTAGGAGTCTCAGCATCACATTTTTTTAATAAACTTCTGTAAATTTTCTATAAGTAAGTCTAGATTCCTACGGAATGGACAAGCATAACGCTTAGTATAACCACGCGAATTGTCACTTCATAAGAGTCTCAACATTGCTTGTATTCTTTTATTGTAAACTTTTTGAAAGTAAGTCTGGATTCCTACGGAATGGACAAATAGAACTTTTAGTATGACCGCAGAAATTGAAACAAGAGCCAAACTATTAAAAGCTTACTTTGACCTTAGTCTCCTTTTCAATCTTCAAATCTACATTTACTTTATTATGAGAATAATTCCTGATAAACTCTGAAGGTGTTTTCCCCGTATATTTTTTAAACATCCTGTTAAAATACGTTACATTATTAAACCCACACTGATAGCTGCATTCTGAAATAGACCTGTCTTGGGCCATCAGCAGACATGCTTTATTGATTCTGTAACGGTTTACAAACTCTGTAAAAGTAATCTGTGTCGCTTTTTTAAAGAAATTACAGAAAGCCGGTAAAGTAAGATTGGCCAGTTTGGCAACGTCTTCAATATCAATTTCTTTGTCGTAATGATGTTCTACATAGGTGAAGATATTCTCAAGGCGGGTTTTATTTTTTGAAATAATGGTATAAGGCATGATTTCCTTATTTAAGAGATCATAATCCTCACATTTCGAAAGCTCAAAAAGAATTTCAAGCAATAGTAAATATCTTTTATAGCCTTCTGATTCTAACATCAGCTTCAGTTTGGGAAGCATTACTTTTTTTACTTTATGATGAAAATGAATCCCATATTTAGAAAGTTCCAACAGATTTTTAATAGATCTGGCTTCTACTTCCTGCTGTGGAAACTGAAGGATTTCTTCTTTGAACTGAAGCACAATTTCCTCGTGAGGATCAATAGAATTCAGTCCAAATCCGGAGTGGGGAATATTGGAACCAATTAATACCAGATCTCCATTCGTATAATTACTTTTATGATAGCCTACATGGCGGGTTCCGTTCCCGGAAATGACACATACTAGCTCAATTTCGGGATGATAATGATATTCCCATTTGAATTCTGAAATAGGAGAGTTATTATGAATCGTTCGGAATGAACTCTTTTCATTAGGGATGACCCTTTCAAAAGTAACTTTCATCTAATTAATCATATTTATTCATTAAAAATACTAAATATATTAATATAGTTCAAATATTGATTTACTGTGTTAAATTATCGTTAACAGAAATGCTTCTATCTTAGCCGACAAGAAATAACCTGAATGAAAAATCTTAACATCAAGGCCGTTTTATTTTTAAACTATTTTGTCTTCGCAATTCTTCTGAATTCTGTAGGAACAGTCATTCTACAGGTACAGCAGAATTTTGGGATTTCAAAATCTTCGGCCAGTGTTCTGGAAGGCTTCAAAGATCTTCCGATTGCCATATGTTCTTTCATTCTGGCTTCATTTCTTCCGAAGATAGGAATCAAAAAATCAATGTTGATTGCCTTATTACTGGTAAGCTGCATGTGTTTTGTAATGCCGTTTACCAATGACTTCTGGGTTTTTAAATTATTATTTGCAACCGTAGGAGTTTCATTTGCATTAATCAAAATATCGGTTTTTACTTCTATTGGATTGGTAACGGAAACTGATAAAGAACATTCCAGTTTTATGGGATTTCTGGAAGGTTTTTTTATGATTGGAGTACTGGCAGGAAATGTTTTATTCAGCTTATATATAGATGATCATAATCCGAAATCTACAGAATGGCTGAATGTATACTGGATTCTGGGAGGACTTTCAAGCTTATCTTTTTTATTCTTATTCTTTTCAAAATTGAATGAACAGGAGGCTAAAAGTGAGAAAACAGATCTCTTGGGAGATTTAAGAAACAGTGTAAGCCTTTTCAGTTATAAAAAAGTTTTGTGCTTTTTATTATGTGCTTTCCTTTTTGTATTGGTGGAACAGAGCTTTCAAACCTGGACACCTACATTTTATAAGGAAATTTTAAAAGTACCTACATCCATGAGCATTCAGGCGGGAGCGGTTTTGGCAGGAGCTTTTGCGTTGGGAAGATTTTTATCGGGATTCTTCTCCAAAAAATTCAGCTGGATCTATGTAGTTTCTTTCTGTGTGGTTGGTTTTGCCATCAGTTTACTACTGGTTTTACCTCTTACCCATAATATTCATATTGATACGAATACAAACTGGATGAATGCCCCTTTGGTGGTTTATTTATTTCCTTTAATGGGAGGTCTGCTGGCACCTATTTATCCAAGCATTAATTCTGTAATTCTGGCATCTATCCCCAAATATCTGCACAGTGCCATGTCAGGATTGATTGTTGTTTTCTCAGCAATCGGAGGAACGATAGGTTCTATTATTACCGGTTTTGTGTTTCAGGAGTTCAGCGGGCAGCAGGCGTTTTACCTTTCTCTGATTCCACTTTCATTGCTGATCACATCGGCGGTTTTCATGAATAAATTAAAAATTAATCCTAAAAAATAACAATGAGTAATCAGCTTTACATAAACGAAATTCAAAGTCTGTTTGATGCGGTACAGAGATCTGAAATTTTTGAAGATCAGAAAATGATGACGGATGCAGTTCCTCTGTTTCCAATTGCAAAGATTAATGAGGATTATGAACAATCAAAAAATACCGAAGGTTTTAATCTGAAAGATTTTGTGATGACTCATTTTGACTTTTTAGGAGCAAAAGTTTCTGTACACAGAGAAGAACAACTTCCCATTGGTGAACATATTGAAAAGTTATGGGATGAATTGACCCGTACAGCATATGAAGAAAAAGGAACCCTTTTAAAATTACCAAAACCATATATCGTTCCGGGAGGCCGTTTTAATGAATTTTTTTACTGGGACAGCTATTTTATCATGCTTGGATTACAGGTTTCAGGAAGAATAGAAATGATGAAAAACATTATTGAAAACTGTTCTTATCTGATCTTAAATGTAGGATTTGTTCCGAATGCGAGCAGAACCCATTTCCTGAGCAGATCTCAGCCGCCTTATTTTTCATTAATGCTGGATCTTCTTTTTGAAACGACACAAGACGAAGGAATTTATACGAAATATCACGAAACACTGGAGAAAGAATATGCTTTCTGGATGAATGGCGAAGAATGGCTTGAAAACGGATCCAGTGTAAAAAGGGTGGTTAAAACAACAAACGGAGATATTCTGAACCGTTATTATGATGCAGAAAATGCACCACGTCCCGAAAGTTATCTGATCGACATTGAAGATCATGAGACCACTTCAGGTGACGAATTTTACAGAAACATAAGAAGCGCCTGTGAATCTGGCTGGGATTTTTCCAGCAGATGGTTCGCAGACGGAGAAAATATACAGACGATAGAAACGCTGAACCTTGCGCAGGTTGATCTGAGCTGCCTTTTGTGGCATTTGGAAATGACTTTGGCGAAATCTTCAGCACTTCAAAATCTGAGTGAAAAAAATAATTATTTTTCAGAAAGAGCAGCAAGCCGAAGACAGATGATCAATACCTATTTCTGGGATGGAAATACTAACAATTATAAAGATTATCACACTAAAAAAAACACAAACACACCGTCTGAACATATTGCTGCTCTTTACCCTTTATTCCTTGGAATTGCAGATCAGGAGCAGGCTGAGGCAGTTGCTAAAGCTATTGCTGAGAAGTTCCTTTACCAGGGAGGGCTTGTTACGACAACCAAAAACTCAGGACAGCAGTGGGATCTTCCCAATGCATGGGCTCCTTATCAATGGTTAGGATTTAAAGCCATGAAAAATTATGGCTTTGATGAACTGGCAGAAAAAATTAAAAACAACTGGTGTTCCAATGTAGAAAGGGTCTACAAAAACACTGGGAAACTGATGGAAAAATACAATGCATTAGACACAGAAACAATAGCAGGCGGAGGGGAATATCCCAATCAGGATGGATTCGGTTGGACCAATGGAGTGTATTTACAATTACAACAAAACTGAAACTAACAATAAAAAATATGGCTATGAAAAAAAAATCGATCTTTTTAATCGCCGCAACAGCTACTTTATACTTTAATAATGCTTATGCCCAGGAAACTCCGAAAGATTCGGCAAAAGTTTCTTCAATAGATCAGATTGTCATTACCGGAAATTCCGGTCCTAAGAAAAAAATAGAATCCAGTACTGCGATTTCCACATTTAGTGCTAAAGAAATTCAGAAGCAAAACCCAATAAGTGCAGCTGCTTTATTACAAAGAGTACCTGGGTTTGCTGTGGAAACTTCAGGAGGTGAAGTAGGAAATAACCTTTTCGCAAGAGGAATTCCTTCTGCCGGAGCTTATGAATTTGTACAGGTACAGGAAGACGGTCTTCCGGTTTTCGAAGATGGTGCGCTTCAATTTGCTAATGCAGATAACTTTTTCCGTGTAGATAATTCGGTAAGCCGTCTGGAAGCTTTAAGAGGAGGTTCCGGTTCTATTTTCGCTACCAATTCTCCTGGAGGACTTATCAACTTTATTACCAGAGAAGGATCCAATGATTTCAAAGGAACTGCAAAAGTGGAAACAAGTACTTATGGGCTAATGCGTACAGACCTTAATGTAGGCGGCGCTTTGGTTCAGGATAAATTATTCTTCAACATCGGTGGTTTCTACAGAACAGACAGCGGAATCAGAAAAACTGGTTTCAAAGCTAATGACGGAGGTCAGATCAGAATGAACCTGAAATATGTCTTTGATAAAGGCTATGTGAAAGTATATTATAAAAAACTGGATGACAGAAATACATTCTTCCTTCCGATTCCTTTGATTCAAAATGGAAATGATCTGAAAGGATTCCCTGGTTTTGATCCTAATTACGGAACATACAGCTACAGATCAATCAGCCAGTTGAATATCCCACAAGCCGGAGGCGGATTTTTCAAAAGAAATCTTGAAGACGGAATTCATCCTAAAGTAGATGTGTTGGGTGCTGAGTTTAAATATGATCTTGGAAATAATTTCAGTGTTTTAAACAAAACAAGATATACGAATATCAATATGAATTATACAGGGATTTTCCCTGCCGGAGCACCCTACACAGCTGGCGATTTTGCAAAGCGCAGTGGAATTGCCGGAAATAATTACCAGTATTCATTAGTAAGCAACGGAGCTGTTGTAAACCCTGCCAATGTACAGGAACTAGGTTTCTGGGCTATTGATAAACAGATGAATAATTTTGTGAACGATTTGCAGTTCAACTATAAATTTGATAAAGGAAATGTTACAGCAGGTTTCTATAAATCAAACTGGAAGTCTCACCAATACTGGAACTGGAGTAATATTCTGGCGACTGCAACGGACAGACCGGAATTGCTGAACCTTGTAGATACTTCTCTTACGCCTTTGGATAATGGATATTCAAAAACGTATAACGGAGTGACCAGTATGACGTTTTTACAGAGAGATACTCAAACGCAGGGAAGTTTGAATGATCTTTATGTAAACTTAGACTATAACATTACCGATGCTTTAAGTGTAAATGGAGGTCTTCGTTACAGCCACGATTATTACAAAGGGAATTTTGCCAATACAACGACTGCCAATTTAAATAATTCAGGGTTAACAACGGATGGAACTCACGGTTTCAACACGACAACTGCTGATGATAATATGAGTGTGTTAGGAAACAAATACACGTATTGGAGCTATAATATTGATAAAGTGTCTTTCACTTTAGCGGCTAATTATAAAATCAACAGAGAAAATGCAGTATATGCCCGTTTTTCTAACGGTTTCAGATCTCCGAATGAAGAAGCATATTACAATTATTTCTCCAACCCGAATCCTGATAAACCGTTAAAATCTGTAACAACCAATCAGCTGGAAGTAGGGTACAAGTATTATTCGCGTACTTTTGATATTGCAGTGATTCCGTTCTATTCTACATTGAAAAACCTTTCCTTTACGGATATTTTCTCTAATGGAAAATCTGAAAATACATTTGCCAATACACAAAACTACGGGGTTGAATTTGAAGGGTATGCCCGTCTGTTCAATAATATGTTGGAAGTTTCATTCAACGGAACGGTTCAAAGTCCAAAATATAAAAACCTTGAAGCAGGAAGTGTTCTTGAAGGAAATGTAGTACGAAGAATGCCAAAATTTTTCTTCAATATTTCACCGGCAGTTAATATTACAAAAGCCTGGAGAGCTTATGCAAGCATGAATTACTATGGAAAACGTTTCCAGGATGAGAAAAACGTACAAACCTTGCCAGCTTTCACAGAATTCGGGGCGGGTACATCTTATCAGCTGGGAAAAATACGCTTTGCAGTTGATGGAACCAATATCTTTAATACCATTGGTATCACAGAAGGAGATCCAAGAGCAGGATCACCGAACGGAGATGGAACTATTATGGCAAGACCTATTATGGGAGCTGCTGTAAGAGCATCCATTACATTAGATTTCTAAAAACAGACTCTATTTCTTCTTATTAATGAAACCACCGGAAATTCCTGGTGGTTTCATATTTTTATTTAAAAAATTAATCTCAAAATTTGATTATAAAAGATCTGCTTAATCTGCGAAAATGATTACTGATCGTTTACTTCAAAAACGGATTGTACTGTTTTTCAAATCCTATAGAGGTAGGGTTTCCATGTCCTGAGAAAACCTGCGTATCATCATCCAGAGTGAAAAGTTTTGATTTAATACCCTCAATCAGCTGATCATAATTTCCTTTATATAGATCTGTTCTTCCGATACTGCCTTCAAAAAGAACATCCCCGGAAATCATGAATTTCTGATCTTCATTATGATACACCACACTTCCCGGAGAATGTCCCGGAACATGATATATTTTAAATTTTTCACCATCCAAATCCAGTTCATCCCCTTCCTTGATGTATTCTACATCCACTTTTACAGGATCTATCTGCATTCCGAACCTTACGCCGCTCGCCTGAAGCATATCCAGTACTTCCTGATCTTCCTGGTGTATATTCACAGGAACTTTGAATGTATCAAATGCCCACTGAAGTCCCAATACATGATCAATGTGTGCGTGTGTCAGAAGTATCTTCTGAATTTTCAGATCGTTTTCAGTGATGAAGTTGTTAATAGCCTGAGTTTCCTGTCCGCTCATATTTCCGGGATCAATTAACCATGCATTTTTATTTTCGTTATAAATGATGTACGTATTTTCGCTCGCAAAGTTGAATACGAAACCTTGAATCTGAAGCATATCTGAGTATTTTTTATTCAAAAATACGATATTATTAAGAAAATGGCTATTTTTCGTTATCTTCGTCATAATGAAAACTTTGCAAATACTCTTACTTTTTTTGGGCGGACTGGTTTTTGGACAAAATATCCAAAGTGTTCAGCTGTTCAATCCTCAGACCAATGATGAAACTCCGGTAATTAAGATAGGTGAACAACTGGTTCTGGGTTTTGATGATCTTACCAACGGCAGTCAGATCTACCGATATACCTTCAAACATTATGATAGAAACTGGAATGAAGATAATCTGTTTTTTACAGAATTTGCTACCGGAAGTATGAATGCACTTCTTGACCAATTTCAGTATTCTTTCAACACATTACAGGCTTATACCCACTATAAACTGGTTTTTCCGAATGATAAAATCCAGCTTAAGGTTTCAGGAAATTATGAACTGATTGTCTACAAAGACTCTGCAGACAAGCCTCTTTTCAAAAAAAGATTTTATCTGGTAGAAGATGTAACCTCTGTAGCTTTAAATATTTCAAGATTTGCGGATGCAAAAAAGCCTAATCTCAACCAAAGGGTAGAAGTGAATGTTTCTCCGAAAGGAGGAGACATTTCTTCCAATGTCAATTCAATCACGATGAATGTGATGCAGAATAACAACCCGAATATGGTCATTTCCAATCTTAAGCCAAGCAGCGTTTTAGGAGACCAGGTGCTTTTCCAGCAGATGAATCTTACCTTCCCGGGAGATAATGAATTTTATTATTTCGATAATAAAAATATGAATATGGCCGCCGATATGGTACGTGTTACCGAAATAAAAGATGATGTCAACCAGACCTATCTGCATCCGGTATGGGCATTTCCTTTAAATTATCAATATCAGCCAGATGTGAATGGAGCATGGTATTATAGAAGAAATGATTTAGGAAGAGAAAGAGATGCCGAAAGAGAAGCTGACTATTCATGGGTACATTTCTATCTAGAATCGGATCCTGTGGATAAAGAGATTTATGTTCTAGGAGGGTTTAATAATTTTTTACCAAGCAAAGAAAATCAGATGCAGTATGATGCAGCTACCAAACAATATGTTGCTAAGATATTCCTGAAGCAAGGGTTTTATAACTATGTTTTGGTGACAAAAGATGGAAACGGTTTGAATTTTGGAGAAGTGAATGGTAACTTCTGGCAGACAGAAAACCTTTATCAGGCATTTCTTTATTATGCACCTTTCGGAAGAAATTATGATGGTCTGATGGGATATGGTGAATTCAGAACACCAATTGCCAATAAAAGATAATCATGATCTGATATCAAATTGCATAAAAATTTACCTATAAAATAGGACCGTCTCTTAAGATGGTCCTTATTTTTTTGTCAATTTTGAGAATATCGGGCAGTAAAATTTCATAATTGGCTTAATTTTTTCGATTATAATGCACTGCATAGTGAAAAATAATAATTCACAAAATTTTTATTTTAATTAAATTTTTTAATCTAAAGATTGTATTGTTGAAAAATTATATTTAAATAATTTTCTTTGTTTTAAAATCATCATTGTGTTTTATTTATTGATTTATAATATCAATTGAATTTTATTCATGATTTATATCATTTTGTTGTGAAAAGTTTATAAATTCGTCATCACAATCAACCAAATATTATTATGAAAACGAAATTTATCTTAGTGGCAAGCATTGCTGCCTTCTCTTTTGTTTCTGCACAAAACACACCATCAAAATTAGATCCAGGTAAAAGCGGACTACACGCAGATTTTATGAGATTCGACAAAAATGCACCGGCTTTCCAGGGAAGCCCTGTTTTATTTGATGAAGCATCACAAAGGCTTTCTCAGGGACAAGGACTTAAGTTAGGTCTAGAGAGGGATGCATTGGGTTTTGAAACTCATAGATTCCAACAGACCGTAAACGATATTCCTGTAGAATACGGAATGATGGCTGTACAGACAAAAGACGGAAAAATCGTAGGACAATCAGGAAAATGGGTTCTTAATGTTCCGAAGGGAGTTGAAAAGAAAGCCAATCTTTCTGAAAACATTGCACTGCAAAATGCTTTATCATTCATAGGGGCAGAATCCTACAAATGGCAGAATAGAGAAGAAGAAGATTTTCTTAAAAAAGACTCTAAAAATGCCGATGCAAGCTTTGCTCCTAAAGGTGAATTGGTATATTATTCAGATCCGACAGATGAAAAACTGAATGACTTAACACTCGCTTATAAATTCGATATTTATGCGGAAAAACCATTAAGCAGACAGTATGTTTTTGTAGATGCTAAAAATGGTAAAATACTGGGAACGGATGCCATCATCCACGAAGTAAATACTCCGGGAACAGCTACAACAGCGTACAGCGGAAGCAGATCTATTGTTGCGGATTCTTATAACGGAAGCTACAGATTAAGAGAAACCGGAAGAAACGGAGGTACCTCAGTAGAAACATACAACCTGAAAAAAGGAACCAATTATTCAACAGCAGTAGATTTTACAGACACAGATAATGTATGGAATAATGTGAACACCAACAAAGATCAGTATGCTACCGATGCTCATTGGGGAGCAGAAATGACCCTGGATTATTACTATACAAAATTCGGTAGAAAAAGTATAGATAACAATAATTTTGCAATCAAATCTTACGTACATTATTCTACTAATTATTTCAATGCATTTTGGGATGGTTCAAGAATGACCTATGGAGATGGAAGTTCTACAACAAACGGAGGTAAACCATTAACAGCTCTTGATGTTTGTGGGCACGAAATTACTCACGGTATGACTTCTAAAACAGCCAATCTTGCTTACCAGAGAGAATCCGGAGCATTGAATGAAGGTTTTTCTGATGTTTTTGGAAACTCAATAGAACGTTGGGCAAGACCTACTCAGGCAAGCTGGACACTGGGTGAAGATTTCAGTTATGTAATCAGAGATATGGCAAATCCAAATGCTTATAGCCAGCCGGATACTTATAAAGGAAAATACTGGAAAGATGCAAGCAGTTCTTGTACTCCTCAGGGAAATCCTAATCTACCTGGATATAATGATTCATGCTGGGTGCATACCAATTCGGGAGTGCTTAACTTCTGGTATTATTTATTGGTAACAGGAGGTTCTGGTACGAACGATAACAGCTTTGCTTATAATGTTACCGGAATAGGATTAGATAAGGCAGGAGCTATTGCTTACAGAACATTAACAACCTATCTGACATCATCATCCAACTATGCCAATGCAAGAACGTATTCTATCCAGGCAGCTACTGATTTGTATGGAGCAACCAGCAATGAAGTAACTCAGGTTAAAAACGCTTGGAATGCAGTAGGTGTAGGAGGCGGAACTTCTGCAGCAGGAAAAGTAGCCGCTACAGATACTCAGCTTTATACAATAAGTCCAAACCCTGCAACAGACAGGTTTACTGTAAACTTTGAAGGTAAAGCCGGAAAAGGAATTGTAGAACTGGTAAGCCTTACAGGTAAGAAAGAAATTTCTGAAAAAGTTGAGCTTACAGACGGTATCAATAAAGTGAATATCCAGTTACCTTCCAATATGCTTCCAGGAGTATATATTGTAACAGTAAACGGACAAAAAGCTGGAAACCTTATTAAAAAGTAAACACCAAATTTTAATATATTCATCAAAAAGGCCACAAGTTAGTTCTTGTGGCCTTTTGTATATTTTGATTCAAGTGAATTATACCAAATAGAAATCATTCAGTTTTTCTTCACAAAGTATTTTTACAACATCAATCCATCGGTCTTCGTCATTCAGACATGGAATATAATGGAAATTTTCACCACCTCCATGCATGAACTGCTCTTTCCCTTCTACGGAAATTTCTTCCAGAGTCTCAAGGCAGTCAGAAACAAAAGCAGGGCAGACAATAGCCAGATTTTTTACTCCTCTTTTACCATTTGTTTCCAGTGTTTCATCTGTATAAGGCTCAATCCACTTGTCTTTTCCTAATCTTGACTGGAAAGAAACGATGGTTTTCTCCTTAGGTAAATTTAGCTTTTCAATCACAAGCTGTGTTGTTTTGTAACACTGATGACGATAGCAGAACTGATGACTCGGGTTATCTTCTCTGGAACAGCAGTCATTAAGATTACAGGTCTTTGTAGGATCTGTTTTATAAATATGTCTCTCTGGAACTCCATGATAAGAAAACTGCAGGGCATCAAAATTTTCCGGAAGTTTTTCTTTAATACTTTCTGCCAGACAGTTGATATAAATATCTCTGTTGTAAAAAGGCTGAATATAATTGATCTTGATTGTTGGGAAATTCTTTTTTCTTACTTCTTCGGCCTTTTCAATCACCGTTTCCGTAGTACTCATAGCATATTGAGGGTACAAAGGGAAAAGTACAATTTCTGTGACTCCCTGATCTACCAGCTTTTGAATTCCTGCTTCAATACTTGGCTGCGCATATCTCATCCCGATTTCCACCGGAACATCTACCACTTTCTGAAGTTTTTTCTGAATTTGTTCCGTGATAACAATTAATGGAGAACCCTGATCTGTCCAAACCGTTTTATAGGCTTCAGCAGATTTGGCAGGTCTTGTTTTCAGGATAATTCCCTGTACAAGAAGAGCACGAAAGATCCAACGGTAATCAATCACTCTCTCATCCATCAAAAATTCATCAAGATATTCCTTTACGTCGTTTACAGAGGTTGATCTCGGTGATCCGAGGTTGACCAGTAAAATTCCTTTCTTATTCAATATTCTAAATTTTAATTATGAAACAGAAGTTGTAAAATCTGTTACTAATTTTGATACTTTAGCAAAGGTATTACTTTCCAGTAAGCCATTGCTGTCAAATTTGCCTTTTATTCCCTTTATTAATGCCTGATGTTTATCATCTGCTGTCACACCCAGAGTTTTTAAAATCAATAACAACTCTTCATGGCCTTTTTCTCCACTGGCTGAAGCCGTAATCACAGCTACAGGTTTTTCAGAAAAGATTGTAGTAGAAAATATCACTCCCGATGAATTTTTAATATCTTCTCTCAGTTTTAAGACCTCTTCGGGAGTATTCTGATCCGTTAAAGCAGTATCAAAATGGGGAAGAACAGAAAGATCACTGTACATCTGGAAATCAATATTGTTCATATTTTCCATTACCTGATCCATCAATCTCAGGTTGCTGGAATTTTCTGAAGCACTTCCAATAATGACTACAATTTTCTTTCCGTGAGGCATTTCAGCTATTATTATCCGTTTACAGCTTCCACTCTTTCTACTAAATCAGGAACGAATTGCTTTAAGATATTTTCAATTCCGTTTTTCAAAGTAGCAGTAGAACTTGGGCAGCCTGAACAAGCTCCCTGTAAAAGCATTTTTGCTGTTTTATTCTCCTGATCATATTCCATTAAAGAAATCTTTCCACCGTCATTTTCTACAGCAGGAGCTACATATTCATTTAAAATGTCAGAAATTTTCTGCTCATCTTCTGTATAATCTCTGTTGATAATCTTTTCAACAGGGTTTTCATGCTTCTGAGGTTCAATATTAGCAATTTCACCTCCATTCTGAAGATATTCAGCAATAAGACCACGAACAGCCATCATTACCTGGTGCCATTCTACAGAATTATTTCTTGTAACCGCTACGAAATTGTCAGAAATGAAAACTTCCGTTGCAAAATCAAATTCTTTAAAAATAGCTTCTGCCAAAGGAACTCCCTCAGCTGCATCTCTTGATTTTACTTCCACAAAACCCTCCATCAGTAATTTGCTCGAAACAAATTTCATTACATTAGGATTCGGAGTCATTTCAGCATAAATCTGATACATTTCTTTTTTCTTCTGAAGATAAATTCTTGGGTTGGCCAATAATTCGTCCTCAATTACATTTTTCAGACTTTCAGCTACATGTTCCCATTCTATCGTATCCTGTTTTGCTACAGCCACAAAATTAGCCGTAATGAAAATTCTTTCCACAAACGGATAATTGAAAAGTTCCTGAGCTAAAGGAATTTCTGAGATATCTGAATTTCTGTCCAACTCTAAAGACCCGGGAATGAGATTGTAATCTGTAACGAATTTCATTACTTTTGGGTTTTCGGTAGGTTCTATAAGTACGGTACGCATTTTTTCGTTAAATTTGAGATACAAAAATACGCATTAGAAGTTAGAAGCTGAAAATTGAGAGTTAGATTTTTGCTATCACTGTAATTTAGAACTTATATACATAAAAAGATAGTATATTTTAATTTTCAAATTGGCCTATTTTTAAATTTTCAAATTAATACTTATGGCACTTATAAAAGAACTCTTAGGAAAAGCACCACAGATTGGAGAAAACACTTTTTTAGCAGAAACCGCTACCATTATTGGTGATGTTACCATGGGAAGAGATTGCAGCGTTTGGTATAATGCGGTAATCAGAGGAGATGTTCATTATATCAAAATGGGTGATAAGGTGAATGTTCAGGATAATGCAATGCTGCATTGTACTTACAAGAAACACCCTCTGAATATCGGTAATAATGTTTCTATTGGGCATAATGCGATTGTGCATGGATGTACCATTAAAGATAATGTTCTGATTGGAATGGGCGCTATTGTAATGGACGACTGCCTTGTAGAAGAGAATTCTATTGTAGGAGCAGGATCTGTTGTTACTCAGGGTACCCATATAAAATCTGGAGAAGTTTGGGGCGGAGTTCCGGCAAGAAAAATCAAAGATATCAATGCCCAACTATTGGAAGGAGAAGTGAACAGAATTGCAGATAACTACGTGAAATATTCTTCGTGGTATAAAGAAAATGTAAAGGATCACCAATTCTAGCCTGTCAAGTGAATAGTAAATAGTCAATTCGCTGTGCTTGTCAATTTTTTTAATACAGAAATTAACCATTCACTTGCGAAGCAAAATTCACTATTGACGTACCAAAATAAATATAAAAGCTCCGTCCATAGACAGAGCTTGTTTCGATTTGATATTGAACCTTTGCTTTAGTGTTAGTTGGGATCAGGCGTGATCAGCCTTACCTTTCCATGAATACATTTTAGAGATGTAGGTGGAGTAATCGCCACACAGTCGGGCATAATATTATATTTTTCATTAAAAGCCCTTACTTTATCCGTATAATCGTTCACTCTCTGTAAGAAAGCGGTTTCTATTTTCTTGGGATAAGCAATATATTGTTGAGGTCCGCCACAAGATTTTGCCCCCATAGGAGCAAATGCCCATTCACTGACGTCGGTACATTTTTCCCCCGATACTTCAGATTCAATCGATGCTTTTAGTCTGTCGAGCTGTGCCTGCTCGTATTTTTGACTGTCTTCATCGGGAGGCCTGTTGGCAATATCAACGGGAAGATTAGTATTGGTATTCTTTGATGTATTACATGAAACCAGAGTTAATGTAGTACATAATACTATTGCCGGAACTTGAAAGAATAATTTTTTCACAATAAACTTTTTTCTTTTTATAATTTTTCAAAACTTATGCCAAGGTAAGAAATTCAAATTCATTTCCGTATTTTTGACAACGATGAACAATCATTTTTTTGACTTAATAGAATATACCAACAGAAGCGTTTTTTTAACCGGGAAAGCCGGAACAGGAAAAACGACATTTCTTAACGATTTTGTAAGACGAACAAAGAAAAAGCATATCGTAATAGCTCCCACGGGAATTGCTGCGATCAATGCAGGTGGGGTAACCATCCATTCTATGTTTGGACTGCCGTTGAGAACCTTTCTTCCTACAACAGAAAGGATAGATACCAGTTTGGCCAATAATATTGCCGATCTGATGCCCCATTTCAAATACCGTAAAGATAAATTGAAACTTCTCAGAGAAGTTGAGATCATTATCATAGATGAGGTTTCGATGCTTAGAGCAGACGTTCTGGATATGATGGATTTTTCTTTGAGATTTATCAGAAGGAATAATCAGAGATTTGGAGGGGTGCAGATGCTTTTCATCGGGGATTTGTTTCAGCTTCCTCCGGTAGTGAGGGATGAGCATATTCTGAAAATGTACTACAATTCACCTTTCTTTTTTGACAGTCATGCCATTAAAGAAATCCCTATCGTTACCATTGAACTTACAAAAGTGTACAGACAGTCTGACGAAGAGTTTTTGGAAATTCTGAATGCTATCCGTGACGGTGACGTAGATAATATAGATTTTAATCATCTCAATGAAAGGTATGATCCTGACTTTGATATGGGGAAAGAATCTTACGTTTATCTGTGTTCTCACAACAAAATGGCAGATGAAATTAATCAGGAGAAACTGGCAGAGATTAAAGTGGATCCTCAAACGTATGAGGCGAAACTTGTAGGTGATTTTAAAGAAAATCAGTTTCCAAATGAGCAGTTTTTGGAGCTTAAAATCGGAGCTCAGGTCATGTTTATCCGAAACGATATTTCCGGCGAAAAGAAATATTTTAACGGAAAACTGGGAGAAATCATTGGATTGGATGAAAATGAAATCCGTGTTGTACTGGACGAAAGCGAGAGAGAAATTGTTGTAAAAAGAGAAACCTGGGAACAGAAAAAATATTTCCTTGATACCGATAAAAATATCAAAGAAGAAGTGTTGGGAAGTTTTGAACAGTTTCCAATCAAGCTTGCATGGGCTGTAACGATCCATAAAAGTCAGGGGTTGACATTTGATAAAGTTATTATTGATGCAGGGAAAAGTTTTACTGCCGGTCAGGTATATGTCGCTTTATCCCGTTGCAGAACGTTGGAAGGAATTGTTTTAAAATCAAAAATTACCCCTGAAGTTATTTTCAAGGATAACAGAATTTTACATTTTCACACCGATACAATTGCCAACGACCATGTGGAAGCCATTCTGAATCAGGAAAAATATGATTACAGCATCAGAAAAGTACTTCGTACACTGGATTGTACATGGTTTTTGAAAGAAGTGGAGGAGTGGAATAACCTTTCGATTGTTACCAAGAATATTGACCATGTTAAAACCAAACAGCTTTATCTTCAATTGAAACATGAAGCAGTAAATCTTGGGAAAATATTTGAAAAACTGGAACGCATCATTTTTCAAAAGGTTAATAATTTTATTGAACAGAAAGAAGAGTGGTCTGAGATTGAAAGTAAATCAAAAGGAGCGGTTAATTTCTTTTTTATAGAAATCAGAAATAAGATTTTTGATCCTTTGAAAGATTTCTATGCCGAAATAAAAGGGGCGAAAGGCTTAAAACAATATAACGAAGAATTCAAAAACTGGCTGGAAGACATTGAAGAATATCTGAATAGCTTGAGAGATATTCACCTTCTTGAAACGAAACTTTTAGATGAAAAGAATGATAAAGAAATCAATTTGAAAATTGCCAAAGTTCCGTCACAGGTTTTAACCTTTCAATTATTTGAGCAAGGAAAAACTATTGGTGAAATTGCTTTAGAAAGAGGGTTGGTGAAGGAAACAGTAATTGGACATCTTGCCAAATTTGCAGAACAGGGTTTGCTGGATATTGCCAGAGTTATCACTTCAGATAAGATCAAGGCTTTTGAAGATGAGTTCTACAAAAATCCACACGAAACATTAACCGAATGGAAAAATGCACTGCCAAGCACTTTTGAATTTAACGAAATCAGGATTTTAATCAATCATTACAATTATAAAAAAGAAAAGAACTCCTAGGAGTTCTTTTTTGATTTGATATGAATTTTTAAAACTAAGGATACATTGCATTAATGGTATTGATGTCTCCGGTTGTAAATCCGGTTCTGTTATAGGTAAAACTGCTGTTGTCAGCTCTGGTAATGGTTGGCTGTCCGTTTTTAGAATATGAGGTCGGCCAATACATCATCACCGAATTAATATTGAAAGACCCTATATCTGTACCAGAACTATAGATATTAAAATTATGAGACTGTCCGCTTTGGATATTGTTCCACAGGATTTTTACATACTGATCCCTATCTTTACGCGTATGTTCATGGTAAAGTCCTACCGTATGTCCCATCTCATGAATAACTGATCCTACAGAAATATATTGATCTAAAGAAACATTTTGTTTTCCACCCTGATATCCGATATGAGCCCAGCCATCTGACCCGGATGAACTTCCGAATATAAATTCAACATAATTAGACTGATTGGTGCGGTAGATCCATTGAGTATTGGTTTTATTGTTATACTCACTGATCGCAGAATTAATTTTATTAACGTTGATTGAGCCCATGTTACTGGCAATAGTATAATAAATTTTACCGCTTGGCCATCTGGAAAAACTGGCACCTCCTTTATTAGTTTGGCTGCCTTCGGATAGTTGTTTGTCTGAAAGAATCATATCTCCCTCAAAAAAATTCATTCCGTTTTTTCTCTCATAGGTAATATCCTGGCCATTCAGTTGTCCTTTTTTAAGATTGTCTGCATTGAAGGCATTCGTTTGAGCTTCAGAGGTAATTTCCTCATTGTTTTTGCTGCAGGATGATAATGTTGCAGCTATAATAAAACTCATAAAGATAGTTTTCCCTGTCAGGATCTGTCGATAAAACAGACTGTTTGATTGTTTGTTCATATTAAAGTTTTTTAAGATTTGGTATACGAATATAGTAAATATTTCTCTTTTTATTGAATTATTAATGTTAAAGTATGTTTTTCATGGTATAAATGATTTTTAGAATCTGAAACTAAAACATCACATA
The DNA here is from genome assembly GCF_002979455.1 of Chryseobacterium sp. MYb7. Taxonomy (GTDB): domain Bacteria; phylum Bacteroidota; class Bacteroidia; order Flavobacteriales; family Weeksellaceae; genus Chryseobacterium. The sequence goes on along the minus strand of NZ_PCOU01000008.1, from coordinate 123,736 downwards.
AATAAATTCTAGTGAACAAAAATTCTATTCCAATAGTTTTTCCCTGAACTGATCAATTGTTTTTATTAATTACAAAAAGTAACTAATGCGGTTTTTATGTTTTAAATTTGTTTGGTTCTTTAAGAGCCGAATTTAGAATTATGAAATTGTCGAAGGAGATTTTTTATCACCTTTCGAAAAAATTAACGATCTCAATATGAAAAATTTTGAAATTTCTGTTTTAGATCTTGCACCAGTAAAGCAAGGCAAAAGCATTCATGATACTTTTCAGGATAGCTTATCATTAGCCAATCACGCTGAAAATTTAAACTATAAAAGATTCTGGCTGGCCGAGCATCACAATATGGAAAGTATTGCAAGCTCAGCAACTTCTGTTCTAATAGGTTTCATTGCCAATGGAACGAAAAAAATCAGAGTAGGTTCCGGAGGAATTATGCTTCCCAACCACAGTTCTCTGATTATTGCAGAACAGTTCGGAACTTTGGAGTCTTTATTTCCCGGAAGAATCGATCTCGGATTAGGAAGAGCACCAGGAACGGATGGGTTGACAGCTCAGGCTTTAGGAAGAAACCCAGCCATCATCAATGAACAGTTTCCAAGACAAATTCTTGAACTTCAAAGATATTTCTCCAAAGAAAATTCAGATGCGATGGTTCGTGCTATTCCCGGAGAAGGTTTGGATGTTCCACTTTATATTCTGGGATCAAGTACAGATAGTGCGTGGCTGGCTGCGGAATTGGGATTACCTTATGCATTTGCAGGACATTTTGCTCCGGAACAGATGGAAATGGCTTTTAAAATATACAGAGAACATTTTGAACCGTCAAAATACGCAGATAAACCTTATATCATTGCCTGCGTAAACGGTGTAGCAGCAGAAACTTCGGAAGAAGCTCATAAAATTTCGACTACCTTATTTCAGGCATTCATTAATATTGTAAGAAACGACAGAAAGCCTTTTGCGCCACCAGTGGATGATATGGATGAAATCTGGTCTCCAATGGAAAAATCTATGGTGCTTCAGAAGTTGAGATATACTTTTATTGGTGATCAGGCTGAAGTTCAGGAAAAGCTTAGAGATTTTCAGGAAAGATTCCAGGTTGATGAGCTGATGATCAATTCACATATCTACGATCATCAGAAAAGATTGAGATCTTACGAGATTTTCAGAGAGGTGGCTAACTCCTTATCCAAAGCTTAACAAACCATTCATAATTAGTTGGCAGATGCTTATTTTTATGAGTATCTTTGCAAAAATAAAAAGTAAAAATGTCCGATATTAAATTAAATACTATTCCAGAGGCTATTGAAGACCTTAAAAATGGTAAAATAATCATAGTAGTAGATGATGAAGACAGAGAAAATGAAGGCGATTTTCTTTGCGCTGCAGAACTGACAACGCCGGAAATTATCAATTTTATGGCCCTTCACGGAAGAGGACTGATCTGTATGCCGCTTCCGGAAAAAAGATGTGATGAACTTGGCCTTGAAGTAATGGTAAGCAGAAGCAGTGATCCTAAAGAAACTGCTTTCACTGTATCGGTTGACCTTCTAGGTAATGGAACATCTACGGGAATTTCTGCAGGTGACAGAGCAAAAACTATTTTAGCACTGATGGATGAAAAATCCAAACCTACAGATTTTATGAGACCTGGCCACATTTTCCCGCTTCGTGCAAGAAAAGGAGGAGTATTGAAAAGAGCCGGACATACTGAAGCAGCTATTGATCTTACTCATTTATCAGGATTGAAAGAAGGAGGAGTGATCTGTGAGATCATGAATGAAGATGGTACAATGTCTCGTTTGCCTGAACTTCATGCATTTGCTCAAAAGCATGATATGAAGATCGTTTCTATTGAAGATCTGATCCATTATCAGCTTAAAAAAGGAAATCTGGTAGAAAGACTTGAAGAGAAAAAAGTAAAAACGCATTACGGTGATTTTGATTTTTATGCTTTCAGAGAAACTTCCAATGATCAGATTCACTTTGCTTTGACTAAAGGTGCATGGACAGTAGATGAACCTGTTTTGGTAAGAGTACAGTCTTCAGATTCTTATTTTGATGTATTGACCAGATTAAATAATGGTGAGAAACCGCTATTGGAAAAAGTAACCAATATGGTAAATGAGGCAGGAAAAGGAGCTATTATTTTCATCAATAACGTTTCTAACTCTGAAAATACGTTGAGAAAACTTCAGCAGTTCCTTAACTATCAGGACGGTCAGGAGCAGCATCCTACATTGGCGTACAATTACAGAGACTATGGAATCGGAACGCAGATCTTAAAGAATTTAGGAATCAACAAGTTCAAAGTAATCACTCAAAACCCTAATATCAAACCTCAGGTTGGAGGATATGATGTAGAGGTTACTGAGTTGGTGCAGCTATAATAAAGAATAGTCAAAATTCACTTTTGACTGTTTATAATATGAAATAAAAGGTTTAGGATTTTTCTAAACCTTTTTTTATTTTTAAACTATGACTGAGCCCTTAAAAAAACACATCCGGGAATATATTGATATTTCAGACGAAAAGCTGGAGAAATACTGCAGTGCTTTTATTCTTCGGAAAATAAAGAAAAAAGATTTTCTTTTGAAAGAAGGAGAGATCTGTGAATTTGAAGGATTTGTGATCAGTGGCTGCCTGAAAGTTTTTCATACCCATCATAATGCTGCTGAACAGATATTATATTTTGGAATTGAAAACTGGTGGATTTCCGATATTGACAGTTTTATCAACCGTATTCCATCAAAACTCAATATTCAGGCGCTTGAGGACAGTGAGGTTCTTCTTATTCCCAAAGAAAATAAAGAAAAACTGTATACAGAAATGCCTGAGATTGAAAGATTAATGAGGCTCAAATTTCAAAAGTCAATTATAGCACTGCAACGCAGGATTATTGATAACCTGAATAAACCCTCGGATGAACGTTATGTGGAGTTTTTAAAGGATTATCCAAAAACAGCACACCGTCTTACCAATATTCAGATTGCAGCCTATCTGGGCGTAACACCGGAGTTTATAAGCAGAATCCGGAAGAAGATTGTAAGTAAAGGCTAATAGTTAAAAATTAAAAAAGTCCCAAAAGTATTAATAAGTAAAACTTTGGGGACTTTTTTATATATAATGATTTTATTTTTTAGGCTAATGAAATTCCATCAAAGTTTCGGAAACCATTCAGAAAATCTTTGACCATCATTCTTTTTTTACCTTCCAGCTGAAGTTCCTGTGGATAGTATATTCCATCTAGAGTATAAATTTTAAATTCATTCTTTGAAATATTTAAAGTTCCTGCTGGTTTCCCGTGATCAGAAATTTCAAATTTCCCTCCAAATATTTTTAACCCTTTTTCTTCGTTTTCAATCTTTAAAGTGGTAAATGCTGCAGGATAAGGAGACATTCCAAGGATAAACTGATGAACGGTTTTTGAAGGTTGCTCCCAATTGATTTTAGTATCTTCTTTGAAAATCTTATAAGCATTTTTAGGATGTTCTACCTGTGGCTGAGGTTTTTCTTCAATGGCATTTTCAGCAAGCCCATCTAAGGTTTTAACAACTAGCCCTGAACCCATTTCCATTAATCTGTCGTGAAGGCTTCCCGCATTTTCATCAGGTAAAATTTCCATTTCCTGCTGAAGTAAAATATTTCCTTCATCAATTTTTTCATTAATAAAGAAAGTAGTTGCTCCGGATTTCTCTTCTCCGTTGATAACCGCATAATTAATAGGCGCAGCACCTCTGTAATCTGGAAGCAATGAAGCATGAAGATTGAAAGTACCCATTTTAGGCATTTCAAAAAGTACTTTAGGCATCATTCTGAAAGCTACCACCACAAAAACATCGGCATCCAGTTTTCTTAGTTCTTCCAGAAACTCTGGATTCCTTAGCTTTTCCGGTTGAAAAACAGGAATATTATTTTCTTCAGCATAGATTTTTACCGGTGATTGGTGAATCTTTTGTCCACGCCCACTTGCTTTATCAGCTACCGTTACTACACCTACCACCTGATGGTGAGATTGATGGATTGCCTCCAAAGAAGTTTTTGCAAACTCAGGAGTTCCTAAAAAAACGACTTTCAATGATTTCATACTGCAAAGATAAGTTTTTGATCTGAGAGTCGAAGGATGTTAGCATGTTAGGGTTGGAAGGTATGATAGTTTTAGGGATAGGATGGGTATATTTATTTTTTATCTAAAAAATCTATACATATTATATTTATTGCTCATTACTTATTAATTATAGCTAATGATTCAGCTCATACGTTCTGAAGTTCAGCATTCTTACCTTTCCGGAATCTAAAAGAAAAATAAGATTTTCTAATATATTCTCTTTAGAATGATAGCTTAGTTGTATTGAAAGCTCTTCAATTGTTGCTGGCTTTTTTGCTAATAAATTAACGATCTGCTGAGAAATATTTTTCCCAAACATAGATTGTTTATTTTTTTCACAAACAGAACATTGACCACAGTTTTTGGGATTTTTTTCACCAAAGTAGGCTAGAATTAATTTCATTTTACAATAATCATTGTTTTCTACGTAAAACTTCATCTCTTCCCATTTTTGGATTTTATTTCTCTGAATATGTTCAAATAATTTCCAATAAGCATTATTTACAGCCCTTTCGTCGCGGGGCTTCAAAAATTTAATACTGGAAAGTGCACCGTCAATATATTCAAGATAATTCTTTTGCTGAAGTTCTTTCAGGCGCTCCTTGATCAGAGGAACGCTGATATTGATTTTATTACTCACCTGCTGTTCACTGAACATTACTTTGTGAGTCGTAATTCCTGATACAGTACGGAAAAGGAGCTCCATAAAATGGGCATCTTTTTGTGGTAATTGATCCATCTCATCGGCTTTAATAAAAAGTTCCAGAGAAGAAAGACTTTTGTTTTCGTTATAGTAAATAATTTCTTGATTATGCAGAAAATTAAGAATATTATTAATTTTTGCTTTTGACAGTTTGGTGAAATTCTGAATACCCAGCGTATTCAGCTGAAATGTTTTTTCTGGAAGTTCAAATTCTGCTACCTGGAAAATAGAGTAGAGGAAGCTGATGATCTTTAAAAACTCTGCTTTATTGGGGGTTTGGTTTTTTAAAATCTGATCAAAATTCAGAAGTTCCTGTTTATTCCAAAGCATGAAGGCAAAACTGTCTTTTCCGTCTCTTCCTGCTCTTCCGATTTCCTGATAATAGTTTTCCAGAGAAGCAGCAGGAGAGTAGTGGATAACAAAGCGTACATTGTCTTTGTCAATACCCATTCCAAAGGCATTGGTAGAAATAAGAACATGATTATCACTGTTATTCCAAAGATGCTGTCTTGCATTTTTTTCTTTGGTTGTCAAGCCGGCGTGAAAATAATCTACATTTTTAAGTTGATTTTTTTTCAGGAATTCTGACAGCAGTTCTGCTTCTTTTCTGGTTCTTACATAAACAATCCCAGAGTCGTTGCTATATTTTAAAATATCAAAAACACGCTGGAATTTATCGGATACTTCATCACTGAAAATTTTAATATTTTCTCTCTTGAAACTTTTTTGGAAAACAAACGGTTTTTTCAGTTCCAGTTTATTTTTAATTTCTTCCAGCACTTTCGGAGTTGCTGTTGCGGTCAGGGCAAGACAGGGAATCTCAGGATTATTACTTCTAAATCCTTTAATATTCTGATAACTTGGTCTGAAATCCTGACCCCATTCTGAAATACAGTGTGCTTCGTCCACCGCAATAAAGGATAGCTGAATTTCCTCCATATTCTGAATGAACTGTTTATTGGTAAGTCTTTCAGGAGAAACATAAAGTAATTTGGTAAGTCCTTCTTTACATCGGTCATAAATAGTTTCTGCATCATATTCATCCAGTTCAGATGAAAGATATTCTGCTTCTATACCGCGGGATTTAAGCTGATTTACCTGATCTTTCATCAATGCAAGTAGAGGGGAAACTACGAGGCAGGTTCCTTCTTTGAGCAAAGCAGGTAATTGATAGCATAAAGATTTTCCTGCTCCTGTGGGTAACAGTACCAGGGTATCTTTTTCATTGATAACGGCATTAATAATTTCTTCTTGAGAGTCTCTGAAGTCGGTATAACCCCAGAAATACTTAAGAGTATCATATTTGAGCTTTTGAAAATCCTGCGGAGAAATCATGTTGTAAAAGTAAGGAAAGAATGATGACAAAAAAAGCCACGCATAGCGTGACTTTTATATAATATATCAATAAGTTTATTATTTAGCTTCGAAGTATACTCTTCTGTTGGCTCTGTTTTTCCATTCAGGGCACTTCGTTGCTGGTTCGCACTCAGGGTATTTAAGGTCTTTTTCACCTTTTCCTACTGCCTGTAGTTTACCTGTTTGAACACCGTTTTTGATCAGATAGTTCTTAACGTTGTTTGCTCTTCTTTCAGATAGTTTTTGGTTGTAAGCATCAGTACCTCTTGTATCAGTAGCTCCGATTACATTGTAAGAACCATTAGAAGAATTAATATAGTTTACAGCATTATTTAGGATTGGAGTATTTGAAGGTAAAATTCTGTCAGAATTTAAATCAAATTCAATTCCTTCCAATTTAGTTTCTGTTTCTACGACAGGTCCTGTGGTTGCTACTGGACATCCATTATTTTCAACAGGCCCAGGAACAGTTACACACTTATCGTAAAGATCGATTACCCCATCTAAGTCTGTATCAAGAGCAACTCCGGCACCATCCACTCTTGCTCCTGCAGGAGTATCAAGTTGTCTGTCCCAATCGTCGCATACTCCATCATTATCAGCATCTCCTTTTTTACATACTTCGATATCCTGGTTTTTATTAGCCAGTACATCCAGTTTGTAATAGATTTCCTGAAGTGGATCATGCCACATTACATGAGATTCATGTTTTCCAAGTTTTAGAGAAACCCCTAAAGTAGCGTTGAAGAAATTATCAGAAACCTGCTCAGAACGCTTGTTGATAGCACTGTAAGCATCACCACCACCATCAAACTCTTCATCACCTGTTACTACATACATCAATCTACCTTCAATATCGATTCTTCTGTTCACTTTAAACTTCAGACCTGTACCAGCCTGCATGAACATTGAACCTAGTTGGAAAGGCTTTACTTCTGTCATCAATCTCTGTCCGTTGATGTCTTTTTGATATGCTCTGTAAGCGATAGTACCGATACCCGCATACCCGTGAAGAGCCCATCTGTAAGGAGAATGATTATCAACTCTTCTTAATAAGTTAGAGAAATTGATATCTCCTAAGATTGAGATTGCATCGTATTGAGTTCTTGCTGCTACTGCATAAGCATCTGGTGCGGCATTTTTAGTATTGAACCATCCTTGTCTGGTTTCACCTCTGTCATATTGTAAATTGATCCCAAAAGCATGGGTAATTGCTTTATCAATACTCACATAAGCTGAATATCCGAAAAGGTTTTTACCATTACCATTTTTGATAGAGGTCAAATCCGCTGACTGAAGAAGTGGAACACCTACCCCAGCAGAAATAGACCAATCGTTAAATCTTTTAGATTGATTGGTGAATGGGGAAACATTAGCAGATCCCGAAGAAAATGTATTAGGATACTCTCCTTTTGAAACTGCCGTTGAGTCTTGTGCATAAGTGGCAGAAGGAATTGCCAAAGCAAATGCAACAATTGCTAAACTTAATTTCATAGTGTTATTTTTTTAAGTTAAGTTATTTTAAATGATTTTTTACGTTAAAAAGTGATTTTGTGTTGATTTTTTCTCAAAACAAACTTGCTGATTTTTAATGTGTTTCATACCATTTGTCATGAAAATAATGATAAAGGTATGTAAAATAATTCGTAGTAGAAAAAAAAATGAACCGAAAAGAATAATTCTTTCCGGTTTATAGTATATCTAAGAATTATTTTTTCTTTTTCTTAGCTGGAACTTTTTTTACAGCTTTTTTTACAGGAGCATCTTCATAGTCTTTCTTTTTGATAGCATCCCATTCTGATGTTTCAATGAATCTTACTGTTACTTTTCTGTCTGCCATTCTTTCAGCATCTGAAGCTGATGCAGGGATCGTTGCTTCTGAAGAACCTACACCTTTTGATTTCAGTACATTTTCATTGATTCCTCTACTTTCTAAAGCTCCTACAACTGCAGCAGCTCTTTCTTTAGATAGCCTTAAGTTGTAAGCTGCACTTCCTTTAATATCAGTATGTCCTGTTAACAGGTAGTTACCTCCATTTTCTTTAATGATAGAAGCCGCTAAATCTAATTTTTGGTTAGACTCTGGTCTGATAGTCGCTTTATTGAAATTGAAATAAATATCTTTTAAAGATCTTTCTACTTCTTTAGCTGTTTCGTTGTTGTCTTTTTTAGTTACCGGACATCCGTTGTTTTCAACCGGTCCAGGAACTGTTACACACTTATCGTAAAGGTCAATTACCCCATCTAAGTCTGTATCAAGAGCAACTCCGGCACCATCCACTCTTGCTCCTGCAGGAGTATCAAGTTGTCTGTCCCAATCGTCACATACTCCATCATTATCAGCATCTCCTTTTTTACATACTTCGATATCCTGATTTTTATTAGCCAGTACATCAAGTTTGTAATAAATTTCCTGAAGTGGGTCGTGCCACATTAAGTGTGATTCGTGTTTCCCTAATTTGAAAGAAACCCCTAAAGTAGCGTTGAAGAAATTATCAGAAACCTGTTCAGAACGTTTGTTGATAGCACTGTAAGCATCACCACCACCATCAAACTCTTCATCACCTGTTACTACATACATCAATCTACCTTC
>NZ_PCOU01000008.1:0-114606 GCF_002979455.1 Chryseobacterium sp. MYb7 | reverse complement strand
GTATTGAACCATCCTTGTCTGGTTTCACCTCTGTCATATTGTAAATTGATCCCAAAAGCATGGGTAATTGCTTTATCGATACTCACATAAGCTGAATATCCAAAAAGATTTTTACCATTACCATTTTTAATTGAAGTCAAATCTGCTGACTGAAGAAGCGGAACACCTGCTCCTACTGAAATAGACCAGTCATTAAATCTTTTAGACTTATTGGTAAATGGGGAAACATTAGCAGATCCTGAAGAAAATGTATTGGGATACTCTCCTTTTGAAACTGCTATTGAGTCTTGTGCATAAGTGGCAGAAGGAATTGCCAAAGCAAATGCAACAATTGCTAAACTTAATTTCATCGTGTATTATTATTTGAATTCTTTTGAAAAAGAAATTTTAATTTTTTTTAAATTATTTTACTGGGCATCCATTATTCTCAACAGGCCCTGGTACAGTTACACATTTATCGTAAAGATCGATAACTCCGTCAAGATCCATATCCAAAGCAACTCCAGCACCATCTACTCTTGCACCTGCAGGAGTATCAAGCTGTCTGTCCCAATCGTCACATACTCCATCATTATCAGCATCTCCCTTTTCGCAAACTACAAGATCAGTAGACGCATTTTCTAAAACGCTTGTTCTGTAATACGCTTCCTGAAGCGGATCATGCCATGCAAGATGAGATTCATGTTTTCCTAATTTGAAGCTTGCCCCTAAAGTGACGGACCATGCGTTATCCGATTTTCTTTTATTAAGCATGTTATAGTTGCTATATGCAAGACCTCCACCATCAAATTCATCATCCCCACTAATAAAATACATGGTTCTTGCTTCAAGGTCAATAAGTTTGGAAACATTATATTTAAGACCTAAACCTCCCTGATAGTATACAGAACTGATTCCCAGAGGAACATCAATAAATTCAGGGTGTGTTTTATTTCCCCATTTGTTCACATTATTGTCATGTAAAGATGTTCTGTACCCCTGAAGACCTATTCCCATGTATCCATGAAAAGCCCATCTGTAAGGAGAATGGTTATCTACTCTTCTTAATAAATTAGAAAAGTTAATGTCACCTAATAAAGCTAACTGGTCAAATTGTGTTGTAGCTGTTGCTACTCCAGCTGCCTGTCCAGCTGCTCCGTCAAGCTGCCCTGTCTGCTTTGTTTCTCCTCTTGTGTAGATAATACTTAAACCGAAAGCATGTGAGATTTGTTTGTCAATACTTACATAAGCATTATATCCCCAATTGATCTTATCCTTACGAATAGATTTTAAATCGGAGTGAACCATAAATGCAGGACCCCCTCCAACAGAAATAGACCAGTCTCTGAAACGTCTGGCTTTGTTGTCGAAAGGTTGTACATTAGCGGAACCTGAGGAGAATGTATTAGGGTACTCTGTGGAAGAGTTTACTGTAGTGCTGCTGTTCTGAGCGAAAGCTGCAATTGGCAATGTCGTAGCCAATAATAATAAACCTAATTTCATACAATATGTTTTATGTTTTAAATAAATTTTTCTAACAATACTCTTGAAAAATCCCTTTCAAAAAGATGCTTTTTATGAGGGATTTCTAATCTTTCTGATATAAAATTTAATTCATTATAGGTAATGATATCAATATCAATTATCCTGTCAGTATAGCCTCCGGATACTATTGAATCATTAATTCTTCCCATCTCAACTTCTATATTCTTAATACAATCAAGCAGTTGAATTGGTGAAAGATGTGTGAATATTATTGCTGCAATATTACAAAAAATATTGGAACTGACAAACTCTACGGGTTCAGACATTAAATATTCGCTGATTTGTGAAATGTTATTTCCGGCATCTTCTATCTTCTTTAATGCTAGTTCAATATTTTTTTTTTGTTCTCCTAAGTTACTTCCTAGTAACAAAACGACCTTATGCTGCGACATATTAGAAAATTGATTGATTTATGAGAAGTTTCTTTAAAAATGTTTTGGCAAATATAGTAGCAATTATCATACTTTGCGCTTTATTTTTCATGTTTTTCATTGCGATGCTTGTGTTCAGTTCTATGGGAAGTGATAAGTCTGTAGCAGTGAAAAAGAACTCGGTTCTTACGATTAATTTAAAGACAAATATAATAGACAGTCCTACTGAAGAGCAGATGGGATTGTTCGGTATTGGTGCCCAAAATAAAAGTGTTCTTTTATATGATGCATTGGAGGCTATTCATAAAGCCAAGACCGATGATAATATTAAAGGAATTAGTATTGAAGCAGATGATTTATATGCAGGCCTTACTCAGATTGATGATATTAGGAATGCTATAGAAGATTTTAAGAAAAGTGGGAAATTTGTGTATGCTTACGGAAACGGAGTTTCACAGTCTGCTTATTATTTAGGATCTGTAGCAGATCAATATTATCTGCATCCGGCAGGAGGAATTGAGTTGAAAGGTTTATCTACTGAGGTAACTTTCTTTAAGGATTTTGCTGATAAATATGGTATTGGAATTGAGGTTATCCGTCATGGTAAATTCAAATCTGCAGTAGAACCTTTTCTACGAAATGATATTTCTCCGGAGAATAAGGAACAGCTAAGTACTCTTCTGAATGATCTTTGGAAAAATACTTCCCATAAAATGGCGGCTTCAAGAAAAATTGATACTGCTCAGTTCAGAACAATTACAGACAGCTTATATGGAATGATTCCTGAACAAAGTTTAAAATATAAACTTGCAGATAAGCTTATCCAGAAATCAGAATATGAAGATCTTCTTAAAACAAAGCTGAATGTAAAGAATGAAGAAAAACTGAACAAGATCTCTCTGACAAGTTATATCAACTCTTACGCTGATGAAGATAAATCCGGTGAAAAAATCGCTGTGCTTTATGCTTCAGGATCTATCAACAACGGAGATGAGTATAATGATATTCATTCTGAGAAATATGTGAAGTATATCAAAAAACTTCAGGAAGATGATAAAGTAAAAGCTGTAGTCTTCAGAATTAACTCTCCGGGAGGGAGTGCAAATGCTTCTGATGAAATCCTGTTTGAATTGCAGCAGCTGAAGAAGAAAAAACCATTGGTGGTTTCTTTCGGTGATTATGCGGCTTCAGGAGGGTATTATGTAGCAATGGCAGCGGATAAAATTTATTCTGAGCCTAATACACTTACCGGTTCTATCGGAGTATTTGGGGTAATGCCATATTATAAAGATATTGCCAGCAAAAACGGAATCCGTGCGGACATTGTTGCTACCAATGCTAACTCAATGTATTATTCCGGATTAAACGGAGTAACACCTTACGGAGTCAATATGATGACAAGAAGCGTAGAAGGTACGTACAAGAGATTTGTACACTTTGTGACTCAAAACAGAAAGAAAACGTTTGAACAGATTGACAATGTAGGTGGTGGTAGAGTATGGAGTGGTGTTCGTGCTAAAGAAATTGGTTTGGTAGATGAACTTGGTACTTTAAATGATGCCGTGAAATTTGCAGCGCAGAAAGCCGGATTAAAATCTTATCAGGTAGATGCTTTCCCTAAGAGAATGTCACCATTTGAACAAATCTTTAAAGATCTGAATGAAGAAGATGTTTCTGCCAGAATTATCAAGAACAAAATTGGTAAATCCAACTATGAGATTCTGCAACAGATCACAGATAAAAAGCTACAATCTGAGGTGAAAATGGAAATGCCTTATCAGATTAGAATCAACAACTAACTAAATTTTATATTGTAAAAATCCCGGGTCTGAAATTTCAGATCCGGGATTTTAATTTTTTTATAAGCGTTACAATTAGCTTTTCTTGGTGGCCATTCCGTAAATCCAGAGAATGATTAAAGCTCCTCCAATTGATAGAATCCAGCTTCTTGGGTTCCAGAATGAACCGACATCTCCCCAATGTAGAATGTAAACTCCTATAGCTCCTCCTACAAATGCTCCTAAAATTCCAAGGATAATGGTGATTAGCCATCCTCCTCCCTGAGTTCCAGGCATGATCATTTTAGCGATTGCTCCTGCAATAAGACCGAATAGGATCCATGTTATAATTCCCATAGTTGCAAATTTTTTTATTGTTAATATTTAAAAATGAATTGTTTGCTAATATAAGGGAAAACATGATATAAATCATCTTTTCTTGAAGAATGAGTCTACAAATTCCGTACCATTAAAAAGTTGCAAATCCTGCATTTTTTCACCTACACCAATATATTTTACGGGAATTTGGAACTGATCAGAGATCCCGATTACAACACCTCCTTTTGCTGTTCCGTCCAGTTTTGTTACTGCTAAAGCATTTACTTCCGTAGCTGCCGTAAACTGTTTTGCCTGTTCAAAAGCATTCTGCCCGGTAGAGCCGTCAAGAACCAAAAGAATCTCATGAGGGGCATCAGGAATAACCTTCTGCATTACTCTTTTGATTTTTGAAAGTTCATTCATCAGGTTGATTTTATTGTGAAGTCTTCCTGCGGTATCAATGATGACAACATCTGCGTTTTGGGCAACAGCACTTTGTACAGTGTCAAATGCTACAGAAGCAGGATCTGATCCCATTTCCTGTTTTACAATAGGAACACCCACTCTTTCACTCCAGATGACAAGTTGGTCTACAGCAGCCGCTCTAAAGGTATCAGCTGCTCCAAGAACTACTTTTTTACCTTCGGATTTAAATTGGTGAGCCAGTTTTCCGATCGTGGTTGTTTTTCCCACTCCGTTTACCCCTACAACCATAATGACATAAGGTTTTTTGGAAGTATCAATATTTCCTGTACCGGCATGAGGATTTTCAAGCAGCAGCCCAGAAATCTCATCACGAAGAATTTGATCCAGTTCGTTTACTCCAACATATTTGTCTCTGGCAACGCGCTCTTCAATTCTTTCAATGATTTTGATGGTAGTAGAGGCTCCTACATCGGATGCAATCAGTACTTCTTCAAGATCATCAAGTACTTCATCATCTACTTTGCTTTTGCCGACTACGGCTTTCGTCATTTTTTCAAAGAATCCCTGGCTGGATTTTTCCAATCCTTTGTCTAAGGTTTCTTTTTCTTCCTTTTTGAAAATATTTTTAAACCAACTCATAGTTTTAGTTTATTCTTATTTATTTTTAATCACTGCTGTGACTTCTACTTCTATAAAAACGTCATCCCTGAAAAGCCTGCTCACTTCCACAAGGGTGCTTACAGGAGGGTTCTGAAGGTTAACATACAAATCCCTTACTTTTCTGAAATCGGGCATTTTTTTGATGTCTGTGGTAAAGATTCCCAGTTTGATAATATCTTTTCCTGTTCCTCCGTATTCTTTCAGGATGCTTTCAATATTTTTGAAAACCTGATGCGTCTGTTCTTCTATTGTATTTCCCACAAGATTACCTTCCGGGTCCAGAGGCACCTGTCCGGATAATAAAATCATTTTGGAACTTCCGCAGTCAATACTTACTGATTGGGAGAGTCCTTTTATGCTGAAAACTTTTGACGAACTTTTATATTCTACTGGGTTCATTGTTTTCTGACTGAATGAAAATAGAAAAGTTGCTGTGCAGGCCAGAACAAGTATCTTTTTCATACTTTACTGATTAATAATCTGGTGCACAAAGATAACAAAAAAACTACCCAAAATATGAGTAGTTTTTTATATTGTAAATAAAGTACTGATTATTTTTTTAAATAACCATCTACTTCATCAGCATTCATTACTTTTTCTTCGAAAACGTAAGCTCCTGATTTAGAAGACTTAACCATTTTCACCACTTTCGTCATTTTCTTAGACTGACCGCTTTGTAGGGTTGCTACTACTTTCTTTGCCATGGTAAGTTATTATTTATAAATTACTTAATTTCTTTGTGAAGGGTAGATCTCTTAAGAACAGGATTGTATTTTTTCAATTCCAATCTTTCTGTAGTGTTCTTTTTATTTTTTGTAGAAATGTATCTAGACATTCCTGGCATACCACTTTCTTTGTGCTCTGTGCATTCAAGGATTACTTGAACTCTATTTCCTTTTTTTGCCATGATTTATTAATTCTTTTTAATCAATCCGTTTCTAGTAGCTCTTTCAATAGCTTCCTCGATTCCAATCTTGTTAATCACTCTCAATCCATGAGCTGATACTTTCAGTGTTACGTGCTTATCTTGCTCCGGAAGGTAAAACTTCTTCTCTAATAAGTTAATTTCAAAACGACGCTTCGTTTTGTTATTAGCGTGAGAAACGTTGTTACCAACCATTGCACGCTTTCCTGTTATTTGGCAAATTCTTGACATATCTCGATGTTCTTATTTGTATAATATTTGAGAGTGCAAAATAACGAAGAATTTTTTAGATAGACAAATCTTTTGGAAAATATTTGTAAATAAGTAACTGATTAATAATATTGAATTTTTAAAATAGTAGAATCCTTGGGATACAGCAGATAAAGGGTGCTGATATATTTCATGCAGGCTTTTTTTTACCCAGAGAATTTAATATTCTATCTTTGTTTTTAATTAATCTAAATAAAAATAACTATGGGGAGGATTTATATTTTATTGTCTATGTTACCTGTCAGCATCATGGCTCAAAACTTTACTGAGATCCAGACGGGCATAAATAATTTTTATTATTCTGCAGCTGATATTGCCGATATAGACAACAACGGAACAATGGATATCGTGGTTAATGGGGCTATTGATTCTGATGGGGACGGAAATGTAGACAGTACTTACAATGAAGTATATCAGAATAATGGAACAACATTAGTGCCTTATGTAGGACTGGGGGGAGATGTAACGCATCTCGGAGATATCAGGTTCATTGATTTTAATAATGACGGACTAATGGATATTGTTTCTACAGGTCTCAGCTATTTGGATGTTGTTAATTATAAACATTATCGGTTCAGAAATACAGGAACAGGCTTTGTGAAAGAGGCTGACCTTCCTGGAAAGATCTACGGATCTATAGAAGTTTTTGATTTTAACCACGATGGAAAATCTGATTATGCTATCAACGGAACTCAATATGCTCATGGAGGAGGCTTCAGAAATACACTGGATTATTATAAGAATACAGGCGCTGGTTTTGATATGACGGAACACTGGGCAGATGGTACTCAGAGCGGAAGTTTTAAAATGGTAGATCTGAATAATGATAACCTTCTGGATCTTGTCATTATAGGATCAGATATCAATGGGACTCCGGTGTCTAAAGTTTATATGAATCAGGCGGGAGTTCTTACTCATACGCAGGATCTTGCTCCGGTAGGAGTGGGGAAAATAGATTTTGCAGACTTTAATGCAGATGGATTTCAGGATGTTGTCATCGCTGGAAGGGATGGAAATGACGACGGATATTTTGCGGTTCTCATGAATGACGGTACGGGTAATCTGACCCCTCAAATGATTACCGGAAATGATATTTCAGATGTTTCATTAAACGTTGGTGACTTGAATAATGATGGTTATTATGACTTTATTATTTCAGGAAATGAAAATTACAATGCGGTAGTGAAAACTTATATCTATGATGTTGCCAATAATAAGTTTAATGAAGGAACAATAACAGGAATTACTAACCTGGGAGGTCCGGGGCTGATTCATCTTTTTGATTTTAATAATGATCATCATCTGGATATCTTACTGGGTGGATTTGACTGGGCTGCTTCCGACTTACCTTCACTGACGAAGGTGTTCAAAAATAATTCAACAGCAGTCAATACAAAGCCTACCGCGCCAACGCAGCTGAACATGACGAAAAGCGGAAACAGATTCAATTTTGCATGGAGTGGGGCTTCGGATGATAAAACTCCGGTGAATGCATTACGCTATGAAATTACAGTAGGATCTACACAGGGAGCTCATGATATTGCCAAATATGTTGTGACAACACCTTCATGGTTTCTGGAACTTGATCCAACAGTTCAGAATGTATACTGGAGTGTGAAATCTATTGATGCTTCAAAAGTATATTCTGATGCTTCCACACAAGGTACATTAGGAACTGCAGAAATTAAAACCGATAAACAGATTGTGATCTATCCGAATCCGGTATCCGATAAAGTATATATCAAAGGAGAAAAAGTTTCGGAAGCCGAAATGTATTCTATGGATGGAAAAAAAATGAATATCAGTGTAAATGGAGACCAGTCTATTGATGTTTCTCATTTACCGAAAGGAGTCTATTTATTAAAACTGAAGATAAAAAACGAAATAACCACAAGGAAACTTACGATTAAGTAATTGAATCAATTCTATCTTCTATCAATGAGAAAAGCCAGACGTCCAGCTGGCTTTTCTCTTTTTTTATGGAATGAATCTGTGTAATCAGTAAGAAAATTTAGCATTCACAAATCTTATTGATCATTTAGATTCTGTGTTATTCGTGCAAAGAATTTGTGCAATTTGTGTTTAGCATTAAGCTTTCTTTGTTTTCTTTTTAAACCATTCAATCAAAAAATAAAATAATAAAAATCCTAGTGCAAATATGGAGAACCTGGAAAGAAGATCTCCTGCTCTGGTATAAAATGTCATCGTATCATATAGATTTACTTTCGCAAATAAAGCCGTTTGGTCACCGTAGAAAGTATCAGCAGTCACTTCTCCTTTTGCATTGATGTGTGCCGAAATTCCACTGTTGGCAGCACGGGCAATTTCTCTTCTGGTTTCAATGGCTCTTAGTTTTGCATATGATAAAAGCTGTTTGTGTCCTTCTGTAATGCCCCACCAGGAGTCGTTCGTCATAATTCCTAAGAAATTAGCTCCTTTTTTTACATAGTCTGTTACAAACTCGCCATAAATACTTTCATAGCAGATAATAGGTGCCAATTTTCCTTTATTATAAGGATTTGAAAAAGCCACTCTTTCTTTGTCTGTTCCCAAAGAGGCTACTGTACCACCCAAGTTGAGCATGGCGTCTCCTAAAAGAGGTTTTAAAACATTCATATAAGGGAATATTTCAACACCCGGTACGAGTTTTCCTTTGTGATAAGCCTGAACTTTTTGATTAGGCACCAATTGAATCGCTGTGTTATAACTGCTCACCCAAATGCCACTATTGATCTGGTAAGCTTCTTTAGGTAAGTCGGCAGGATTATAAAAGAAACGGTGCGAAGAAATTCCTGTTGCAAAAACAGATCCCGGGTGACTGGATAAAAATCCTTTGATATTATTTAAAAGTAAACTCTTTTCAAATGCTGTCTCAGAAATAGATCCTCTTCCTGGAAGTGCTGTTTCAGGGGCTATATAATAATCAATCTTACCCGTTGAATTTTTTTGAGCAAGAGCCAATAAATCCTGCTCAATCGTTAGGCTGTCTTTAGAATATTTTTCTGCATAAGGATCAAGATCCGGCTGCAACATCAAAACGTTTACTTGTCCGGTTGGTTTTTCATCAAAATTATTGTATTTGATCACTGAAATAATCATTGGGATAACAATTAAAGCTCCAACAATAGCAGAGTTTTTAATCAGATCTTTTCTCTTTCTGCCAGCTTCCCAGGTTCTTACGGTATAGAAAATCAAAACATTAATGAGAAGGATCCAGAAACTTCCCCCGGTTGCTCCCAATGTGTCATACCATTGGATCAGTTTTGGATAATCTGAAAATACATTTCCAAGGTTAAGCCACGGCCACGTTAATTCCCATCCTAAATGAAATTTTTCAAAACTCATCCAGATCGCGATCAAAAATCCTAATCCCCAATAGGTTCCCTGAGCATTTTTATACCAGTGATAACATTGAAATACCAAAGAATACAAAAGAGAGTTTACCAATACCGGAAATACAACAGCCATCATAGAATGGCTTCCATCAGGGTTCTTAGAGCCATACAGCCATCCTGTAGTCACTATGTTCCAAATCACAAAACATAAGTAGGACAATCCAAAGACTACCCAGCTTTTTCTCTTATAATCAGAAAATTTTAAAACTCCATGTTCCATCATCAAAAGAGGAACTAATGCAAAAAATATAAAAAACGGAACTCCGTAAGTAGGCCATGAAACCGACAGCAGCATTGCTGAGATAAGGGTAAGTAAGATGTATTTCATTGAGATAAAATATAATGCAAAAATAAGACTTGTAAAAGGAAACGCAAAGCCAAAAGAAATTATTAAAAAATTAATTTTTTAAGGCCATATCTTTAATTCCCCAATCCTGAATGGTTAACAGGATTGGCATTAATGTTTTGCCATATTCTGTAAGCTTATATTCTACCCTGGGAGGGATTTCGGCATAAATTGTTCTTTCAATAATATGGTCTTCTTCCATTTCTCTAAGCTGGTTCACAAGCATTTGTTTACTGATCATAGGAATAGCCTTCTGCAGCATGCTGAAACGGTTGACGTTCATGCTTATTCCGTACATAATTACTGTTTTCCATTTGCCTCCAACTTTATTATAGAAGTGGGTTACCGGACAATTATTGGGATTGAAATCTTTATTTTTTCTTTTATTTTCCATTGGTCTAAAAAAATGTACTATGAATTATAATAATGACTAGAATGATAAATATGACAAAGGTAATAACTTTGTGGGTATAAAAATTACAAAATATGAATCATAAAGAATTGGTATTAAAAGCAATTACTGCGGTGTTTATTGACAGGGATGTTACGGCATTGGAAAAATATTTCGGAGCAAATTATATTCAGCATAATCCTGGAATTCCCAACGGAACGGATGCTCTGAAACAATTTTTACCATTATTACCACCGGATTTTAGTTATGAACCAGGAGTTATTACAGAAAATGGAAATATTGTAATGATCCATGGGCGTTACACCAACTGGAGTGGTAAAAATATGATTGGAGTAGATATTTTCAGAGTGGATAACGGAAAGCTGGTGGAACACTGGGATGTGTTACAAGAAGAAGTAACTGCGGAAAATTCAGCGAATGGAAATTCAATGTTTCCCATAGTATTATAATTCAAATAAAAACAATATGATGGAACAGATAAGAAAAAGTGCCTTGGGAGAATGGGAAAGTATTTCAACAGAAATTCGTCCCAGCTCATTAAAAAATGAAGACGGAAGTTTGAAACCTTTTTATTTGAAAAGATTATTTTCATTGCTTTCGGAAGATCATTTTAAGCTGGAAATAATTAATTATGCTGATCCTTACGGTCAAATTCCTTTAGTGAAAATTGTACTGAAAGGACATGCGGAATGGAAAGGCGATCATCCTATTGTTGAAGGAGCACAAAAGGTAGATTTTATTGCTGATGAAACTTATGAAGTCACACCTTTAATTCAAAATTTCACAGATGTTTTAAATACTGTGGCAAAAGAGAATTTTGAAATCTGGGAAACGGGAAAATCTCAAAGCATATTAAAAAAGAAATTTCTTCCGTTCGGATTGAGTGATGGGCAGATTTTTAAAGAGTATGATCTGATCCATATTTTCAATGATATGATGTTCTGGGGAGCAAGAAATATTGATGGTAGGGGTTTTGAGACAGAAGAAAACCGTCCGACCAATCTGCAGATTCCTATGAAAAGGAAATAATGATAGTATAATTTGAAAAGAGAGTCTGCGGGCTCTCTTTTTTGTAGGATAAATTTAAAAAATCTGTTTTAAAGGATATTGATTATTTTTTCGAAATGAATATCTTAGCGGCGCAATGTTGAAAAAAATATATAGAATTCTTATCGTACCGTATACGCTGTTTCTGCTTTATCTGATGTTTTTAGGGATGGGCAGGTTTCAGTATGAAGATAATCTGATTACGGTAGAACCCATACTTTCTACTATTAAATATATCCAGGGAGTCAGATACTGGAGAGAAACTGTAACTGTAGTTCTCGGAAATATTGTGATGTTTATTCCATTTGGTTTTTTGGGCTGGATTTTTCTGAAACTGAGAGATTTAAAACCATTACTCATTAATTTTATTGCTGCAATTACTATTGTGGAAGCACTTCAATACTTTACCAGAATGGGAATATTTGAGGTAGACGATATCATCCTGAATACTTTTGGAATGTATTTAGGCTGGCTGCTTTGCGGGTTTATGGAAAAGAGATTTAGCTATTTAATTCTTTAGCGCGTTTTTCTGCATTCAGGATTCCCTGCTTCAGAATATCTTTGAAGTTGTTTTCTTCAAATGTTTTTAAAGCAGCCTCGGTAGTTCCGCCTTTAGAAGCTACGTCCTTAATCAGTTCTTCAAGATTTTTTTCTGAATTATTGATGAGGTGATAGGCTCCCAGCATGGTTTGTTTTACAAAAAGCTTGGAAAGGTTTTCTTCAATTCCCATTTCAATTCCGGCCTTAATCATGGCGTCAATGATATAATAGAAATAAGCAGGACCACTTCCTGAAAGCGCTGTAACACCATCTAAAAGATCTTCTTCTTCTAAATATACTGATCTTCCGGTACTGTTCAGTAATCGTTCTATATTGATTAACTGACTGAAGGAAATTCCGTCTGCAGCAGTATATCCGGTGATTCCCATTCCTAAAAGAGTAGGAGAGTTGGGCATCGCTCTTACAACCAGCGGATGATTTAATGATTTTTGAATTTTTTCAATGTTAATCCCGGCCATAATGGACAATACCATCTGGTTTTCTTTTAACGTAAATTGAATATTCTGGGCTACTGCATGAAAATCCTGAGGTTTTACAGCGATGATAATCAAATCAGCATCTAGATCTTTAACTTCTTCAAAGGTGGAAATTTTAGATTTGGGAAATTCTTCAGCTATTTTAGAGATTTTTTCCTGACTTCTGATAATAAGATGCAGGTTTTCAGGTTTGATCAGTTCGTATTTCAAAAAAGATTTTGAGAAAGAAAGCCCCATATTTCCGGCTCCAAGAATAGCTATTTTCATCTCGAATTGTAATTTTTAGCTAAAATAATGTTTTTTTGGTGATATATTAAGATGCAAGAATATTTAGAATTCGCACAATATGAAATTTTCAGCAAGAATGAAATAAAAAAAAGTCCTAAAGATCTGTGTCATCTGCGAAATCTGTGAGAAATAATATTATTAAAAAAGATACAGAACTCAATTTTATCGGAGATAAAATCTTTGCTACTTAAAAATATAAAGAAAATAAAAAAAAACTTGCGTCTTCGTGTTTACCCAACACTTCCAGAAAATAAATAATAAAAAAGACTGAAATCATATGAATCAGCCTTTATACATTTATATTAAATAATATTTACTTCCCTTTCAAGTTCTATCCCGAATTTTTCTTTCACAGAATTAATGATTTCCGTAGAAAAATCGAAAATTTCTTTTCCGGTAGCATTTCCTGTTGCATTAATGATCACCAGTGACTGTAATTTATGGGAAGCTGCATTTCCAATTTGCTTTCCTTTCCATCCACATTGCTCAATCAGCCATCCTGCAGGAACTTTTACCTTATCTCCGTTCGGATAACCCTGGATATTTTCAAATTTTTGTTTCAATGCTTCAAACTGAGTCAGAGGAATGGTTGGGTTCTTGAAAAAACTTCCGGCATTCCCGATTTCTTTAGGATCCGGCAGTTTGCTTTGGCGGATATTGATCACTGCTTTGGAAACATCCTGAATTGTTGGGTTTTCTATACCCAGATTTTCCAGTTCAGATAATATCGCTCCATATTCTGTTTTAATATGATGATCTTTTTGGGTAAGCTTAAATGTGACTTCCAGAATAACATATCTGCCTTTTCCTTCCTGTTTGAAAATAGAATCCCTGTATCCAAACCTGCATTGTTCAAGATTGAATACTTTAATCTCAAGATTTTCCAGATCCAATACCTGGCAGCTAACAAAAATATCTTTAATCTCAGTCCCATAAGCCCCAATATTCTGCATAGGAGATGTTCCTACATTTCCGGGAATTAAAGAAAGATTTTCCAGTCCGCCGAAGTTTTTTTGAAGGCAGTACATCACAAATTCATGCCAGTTTTCTCCTGCTTTTGCTGTTACCAGTACTTCATTTTCATTGAGATACTCTTCAGAAATACCTTTTAAACTCAGTTTGATGGCAATACCTTCAAAATCTTTGGTCAAAAGTATATTGCTTCCTCCTCCCAAAAACAGAAGCTGAAGCGCGTTGGCCTTGGAGAAAATAAGCGCTTCTTTTAATTCATCAATACTATTGACTTCAGTAAAATATCGGGCTTTGGCTTCAACACCAAATGTGTTATAAGGCTTTAATGAAAAATTTTCCTGCATGTTTATTTGTATTCTTTAGGAAGAATCTGATCTAGTTGTTCTTTAATTTGTTGTAGCTGCTTGTAATGCAAAGTATCCACAAAAGCATTTACATAGATATGTGATTTTTTCGGAGTACGGATCTGAAATGTTTCATCTATTCCATCCACAGACTGTTGGCTGGGAGAACTTTTTATAGAGTCGAGATCTGCAATTTTGACCGATGATATAAGCTGTTTCCAAGTGTCTTTACTAATGGCAGATGCCCATGCTTTGTGGGTTTTATTATCAGTCTTTCCTTTCTCTGCAAAAACAGAATCTTTTGTGACTTTGATAATTCTGTAATTTCCAAGATTTCCCTCAACATGAGATACACTGATGAAGGTGATTTCGTTCGAATTTTTATGGGAAACTGATTCTGTTTTTTTTGAATCACATGATAAAAATGCCGACAGCAAAACGATCGAAAACAGGATTTTCAGATATGTAATTTTTGTTGTCGGCATCATGTATTTTTTACAGGCTGAATTCTTCTCTGTACTTCTTTAGAGCTTCCTTAAGGATTTCAGCACTTCTTTTTAAATCTTCTTCTTTCAGAACGTAAGCAATTCTTACCTGTTTCTTACCTAATTCCGGATTACTGTAGAATCCACCTGCAGGAGCTACCATGATCGTCTCATTGTTAAGAGCATATTTCTCAAGCAGCCATTGTGCAAATTTTTCAGTATCATCTACCGGAAGCTCAGCAACACAGTAGAAAGCACCTCTTGGCTTAGGACAGATTACCCCAGGAATGGCATTTAAAAGATCTACCAAAACATTTCTTCTGTGGGTATATTCTTCTCTTACCGCTCTGATGTAAGGACCATCGTTCTGGTGTGCTGCAGTTGCCGCAATTTGTCCCAAAAGAACCGGGCTTAATCTCGCCTGTGCGAAAAGCATTGCAGCATTACGGATTTTGTTGGAACGGGTAACCATGCATCCGATTCTTACTCCACACATAGAATAACGCTTGGATTCAGAATCAATGATGATACAGTTTTCTGCCAATTCAGGGAAATCAAGCATTGAGATTTGCTGCTTTCCGTCATATACATATTCTCTGTATACTTCATCAGAAATGATTACGATGTCATATTTTAAAGCAATTTCTGCAAGCTTTTGAAGCTCTTCACGAGTATACAGGTATCCTGTAGGGTTTCCTGGATTACAAATGATAATTGCTCTTGTTTTTTCTGTAATTTTTTTCTCAAATTCTTCAACAGGAGGCAAAGCGAAACCTGTATCAATGGTAGATGGTACTGCTACTACATTCACATCAAATGTGCTGGTGAAACCATTGTAGTTGGCATAGTAAGGTTCAGGAATAATCACCTCGTCACCCTCATCACATAAAGTAGAGATAGCAAAGTTAAGAGCTTCAGAACCTCCATTGGTAACAATGAAGTTATCAGGAGTAAGATCTGAAAAACCTAAAGAATGATAGTATTCTGTAAGGGCTTTTCTGTATTCTATATTCCCTTCAGAAAGCGCATATTCCAATACTTTTAAATCGATGTTTTTTAAAGCATTTAAAGCTGTTTCCGGAGTTTCAATATCAGGCTGTCCGATATTAAGGTGATATACTTTTATTCCTTTCTGTTTTGCTTGTAACGCAAAGGGAACCAGTTTTCTTACCGGCGATGGCGGCATATGCAGTGCTCTGTTTGAAATATTCGGCATTGTTCAAAAAATTTGTATGACAAAAATAGGATTTAATTTCACAATAATAAAATTAAGAGCTAATAAGAAGTGGATCAATATCCTTTAATCTTTCATAATTTTTTGTATTTATAAATGCTGATATTTCACTTTGATTGAAAATATTTTAATTTTTCTTTAAAAATAACTTTTTTGTATTGTTATTTTTCCTAAATTTCGCCACAAATGTGATCAAAATGGCAATAAATTTATTTTCTAGAGTGGTGCCCGCCATCGCTCTCTTCTCAGCCAGTATAATGATGGCTCAAAATTATCAAACGATGCCGGTTTCTTCAGGCTTTACAGCTGATGTAATTGCAAATGGCATAGGTTCTTCAACAGTTTCTACCAATAATGATGTAGATGGAGTTTCTTATGCTTTTGTAGCCAAAGATTTTCAGCTGACATCTACAAGCGCTGCTATTACGTATGGTATTCCTGTTGATGGAGTAATTAATTCTGTAGTGGCAACCACTCCAGGATTAAGTTTTCAGCTGGCAAGTCTGAATGCGAACAACTCGTTAAGACTAGCTGCAGTCAATGATGTAGGAACTTTAGCGTTTACAACACCAAAAGCCGTTACTAAGTTGTATATGCTTGCCGTAAGCGGAAGTGGTACTTCTACGGTAAATGTTGTGGTCAACTTTACAGATGGAAGTTCTCAGACATTTTCAGGCATCAGTTTAGCAGACTGGTATGGAGGAAGTAATTTTGCTATTCAAGGAATCGGAAGGATTAAAAAGCCGGGTGCAACTCCTGCCGCTGGTGATGATGTTCCTTCTCCTGAGGGCGGAACAAATCCAAGATTATATCAAAGTGAGCTGGTTATAGATGCCGCCAACCAGGCAAAACCTATACAAAGTGTCACAATAACCAAAGCAAGTGGTTCCGGTTTACCGAATATTTTTGCTTTTTCAGCAGATGCTTATTCAGACTGTGCTCCTCCTGTACTGCAGACGGTTTCAGGGATAACAGCTAATTCTGCTTTAGTTTCATGGACGGGTAATGCTGCCAGCTATGATGTATATCACAGTACTTCAAATACAACACCTGCAGGTTCAGTAACTCCTACTTATCCGGGAGTGGCGGGTACAAGCACAACAATAGGAAGTCTTGCTTCCAATACAACCTATTACTATTGGGTAAGATCGAACTGTAATACTGCAACCAGTCAGAGCGTTTGGTCTTTCGTCGGATCATTTAAAACGGCCTGTTCTACTTTCACGGTTCCATATACAGAAAATTTTGATACAACAAGTGTTGGTTCTTCAACAAATACCAATGCGCCAAGCTGCTGGGCATATCTGGAAAGCGCATCATTTGCTGGTTATGGATATGTAACGACAACAAATAATTATTCAGCACCTAATGCTTATTATTTATATAACTCAACTGCTACCTCAGGAAGTCAAATGTTGGTTGCACCTCCAACTGTAAACCTTTCAGATGGAACTAAGCGTGTGAGATTCTATGCAAGAACGGGAACAACTGGTACTACATTATTGGTAGGTACATTATCAAACCCAACAGATCCTGCTTCTTTTACACAGATTGGTTCTCCTATTGCTTTGACGACTAGCCATGTACAATACACCGTTAATATTCCTGCTGGTTCTGATTTACAGTTAGCATTTAAGCATGGTTTAGGGGGAACAGCCCGTGCTATTTATATTGATAATATTACAGTTCAGAATATTCCTTCCTGTTTTGAGCCAACTGCAGTTACATCATCAAACGTTACCGCAAATTCAGCAGCAATAGGCTGGACGGCTCCTTCTTCAGTTCCTGCAAACGGATATGAAGTATATTACAGCACAACGAATACAGCGCCTGATGCTACTACAGTTTTGAATGCTGCGAACTCTGTATCTGTAACTTCTGCTGCTGTTTCTGCGCCATTAGGTGGGCTGCAGCCATCTACTACATATTATGCATGGGTGAGATCCAGCTGTAGTACATCTGATAAGAGTATATGGAGCGCTACCTCTACACAGTTTACAACACTTTGTGTTCCGATAACTACACTTCCTTGGAGCGAAAATTTTGATGCAATGGCTACTACAGGTTCTGCGATTATTCCAAATTGCTGGAAACAAACTCCGGGAGGAAGTTCATCTACAAATAATTTTACGTCAGCAAATGCTTCTCAGCAAGGATATAATGATCCTAAATCTGCACCTAATTATCTGACGATTTATTATCCATATACCAATGCTGCTTATTTATGGACACCTACATTTACTTTAACTGCAGGAACGTCATATGATTTTACTTTCTATTGGGTAGGAGATGGTTTGTCGGGTTGGCAAAATGAAGTATTGGTAAATAATGGACAAACAGCGACCGGAGCAACCAGCTTAACAACATTTATTACAGCTGATCAAACAGCTGCGGGTGGAAGTAACAGTACTGCTTATACTAAGGTTATTGTTTCTTATACACCAACATCTACCGGTGATTATTCATTTGGAGTTAAAACTTTAAATACAACAACAGCTCCATATTATATGGGATTTGATGATTTTTCGCTTACACAGTCTAATTTATCAACTGCTGAAACATCTGTTAAGAAAAAAGAAATCAGTGTATATCCTAATCCTTTCAAAGATGTTCTGCATTTGGCTGATATTAAAGATGTGAAATCTGTAACGGTTACGGATGTAGCAGGAAGAGTAGTCAAAACTATTGATAATCCAACTACGGAACTTCAGCTAGGTGAATTGAATGCTGGCTTATACTTAGTGACGATGAACTTTAAAGATGGTTCAAAATCAACAGTAAAAGCTATTAAAAAATAAAATTTTTTGAGTTAATAATTTCTGTAGGCAGTTGCATTCGTGTAGCTGCCTTTTTTATGACCACATTAAATAATAACTGGAAAAATATTATTCAAAAATGTTGATAAAATTATTATAAATTTGCCCCGAAAACTATGACACTATGAATAAACTTAAACTCCTTTTTTTAATCCCCTTATTTTATTCCGAATTTTCACACGCTCAGAGAATTGATAAAGAAACCATCAGTTTTCAGCTTTTAAAAGAACCGGTTTTTCCTACAGATCTTTCTAACAGAAACTATACAATTACAGTAAAATCCCCTTATAATATCACCAAAGATGATGTGGTAAGATTGTCAAAAGAAGACTATCAAAAAAAGGTGGATAACTATCAAACGAATGTGGAAAATGCCAAGTACGAACACGGAGAAAGATTAAAAGACTATGATGCTGAGGTGAAAAAACTTCAGGAAAAATATAAACTGGAATCAGCAGAGTACAGCAAATTATCAGCTGTTGAAAAAATTGCGGCTACTAATGGCGCTCCTACCTTGAGGCTTCCCTCAAGACCAATTCTTAATATTCCTCCAATGCCGGTTTACCAGCAGCCTGATCTGAGAGATGCCTTAATTGTGGATAATAAAATCCTGGCTTCTCAAATAGATGTGATTGGCTTTTCAAAAGGTGGAAATTATCTTGATGTCGTTATTGAAATGGAGAGAACCAATTTTCAGGACAATCAGGGGAAAACGTTCGCCAATCAGCCAACACGAATTATAGCGAAACAAGGTGGAGCTGTAAAATTGGATAAAACCTATTTCTCAGATTTTGCCGAAGTAGCAAGCGTTCCAACCAATGAAATTAATCTGAATGCTCAGGAAAAAAGATACCTGCAAAGAACAATAGACCGTACAAGGAACATCATTAATGAAAACTTCGGGTATCAAACCATTAATTCTACGGTGACATTAGCAACCGTAAAAAATAAAGGAGAATATGATGATCTGGAAAAAGCCTATATCTACGTTACGACCAATCTGAAAAAGCTTCAGGCCAAATCGGACTACGCTCCGAATAAAGTAGCCATGGAAAATATGCAGAAAGGAATTGATCTTTGGAAAAATGCTTTGACAAAAGTAAATTACAACGATAAAAAAGCGCTTTACAACCAAAAAATCGGGGAATACCTTTATTTTAACCTGATCAGATTAAATATCGCTTTAGGAAATTACCAGGAAGCTGAAAAATATTTGAACGAATTACAGGAACATCTGGTAGATATTAAACTGTCCTACGATGCTAATCTTGAATTGAAAAGATTAGAAGAAAAAATTTATAATAACTAAAGAAAACAATATGATTAAACAGATTATTGCTTCGGCATTAATTACTGCTTCTGTGTATTCTTATGCACAGACGAAAGTGACTGAAGGAACAAAATTCACGGTAGATGCCAATCTTGAAACCGATGATAAACTGGTATTGGCAGATGATTACAATTCTTATATGTTCAGTGCCATCAATATTGACGGGCTGATGAGAAATGTTTTCCCTCACAAGAAATTACTGATGAGAAAACTGGATCAGAACGGAAGTCTTGTAGATACTTATGTAAAGGATTATGCCAACAAAACCAACGGTGTACTTCACAATTATTTGGGATCTCAGCAGATAGATGATGATAAATTCATTGCATTTACGGAAGAGTATTTTGGAAAAGAAAACAGAAAAGAAGTTTTTCAACATGTTTTCAGTAGAAAGGAAGGTACTTTTACCACAAAAAGTATTGCAAAATACAGCATTGAATCTACCAACAGATCAGGAACAACCTATGTTCTTTTCTCTGAAAACGGGAAATATGCAGCGATCTTCAATGACAGATTTGCCAACAAAAAAACAGAGAATATAAATGATGTTCTGGTATTGGACCTGAGAACACTTACTCCGGTTTGGAACAAAGAAATTACATTAAGTAGTGATTATGTTGAAAAATCTTTGACATTAACCAACTCAGCTAAAATTGTTGTTTTACGTAAAGCTTCAGGATGGAAGGAGTCTTATAAACTGGAACTGGTTTCCAATACAGAGGACAAAGATCTTCCGTTCGATGATAAATATATTCCTGAAAAACTATACACGTTCAGTAAAAACGACAATGATTATTTGGTGACTTTCGGAAGAAAAAATGCTGTGGTTACCATTGGAGCAAGTACTTTCGGAACGGTAATGTACTATGATATGAAGTCCGGGAAAGCGGTAATCAGTAATACCAACTTAGCCGGAAGCAAAGATATGAATGATGTGAAGGTGATCAAAACCATTGTAAAAGGGGATGAGACTTTAATGGCTGTTCAACAGGAAACCGTTACGAGACCAATGCCTACAACAATGAACCGTTTCCCTGATCCTGTTTATTCTCTGGATGCGGGAATGCTGATCAAGTTTGGTAAAGAAGGAGACGTAAAGCAATTTGTGGCAGCAGGAACATCTACAGGAAAAAGAATTCATTTGGTTGAAGCAGGAGACAAGCTTTATGTTTCTGCATTCTATCCTAAAGGCGCATTTGGAAATACAGGATTTTCTATGAAAGTTTTTGATTTTGCCAATCTGAAACCTCAGGAAGTAAGCCTTGATTATAAAGGAAGAAACTTTTTCCAGAATTACGGTTTTGCAGACGGAAATATGATTCAGTACGTTCCGAATGTGAACAAAATGATGTTCCTTCAAAAGAGCAGCAAAGATGTTCAGATGTTCAATGTATACAATTTTATAAAATAATCGTATTTTAGAAAAAAATACAATATGCAGATTCAGTCAGTTTCCATAGAAGATTATATCTCCAAGATTCCTGAAGAAAGACAGGAAGCTTTTAAAAAACTTTACGATACTGTGAACGATAATCTTCCCAAAGGTTTTGAAGAAGCTACCAATTACGGGATGATAGGCTGGGTAGTTCCTTTGTCAACATATCCTGCCGGATATCACTGTGCACCAGGAACACCACTTCCCTTTATTAATGTAGCTTCTCAGAAGAATTTTATAGCATTGTATCATATGGGACTGTATTCTACACCGGAACTTCTTGATTGGTTTGTGGCAGAATATCCTAAACACTCCAAAAAGAAGCTGGATATGGGAAAATCCTGTGTCCGTTTCAAAAAGGTAGAAGATATTCCTTTTGAACTGATCGCTGAACTCAGTAAAAAAATGACTGCTGACGATTGGATTAAAATTTATGAGTCGCAGTATAAGAGATAAAAAAAGCTCCGAAATCAGATAGATTTCGGAGCTTTTTTTATGCTAGGAGATGGAGGCTGGAAATAATATTTGTATTTTTAGAATCATTGACTGTCGTTTTAGCATTAAAAGTCAATTAAATGGTGGGTATTTATTCATCGGCTTCCATAAACTCCCATCTCCCAGCATCCTTCTTCCTTTCTAAAAATGAATATCCCAAATTCCAGTTTTACGTTCAAGCTCAATCAAAGCTGCTGCATTATCCGCAAGCGCCTGATAATAATCTTTTCTAACATTGTTATAGGTTCTCTGGGCATTCAGCACTTCAAGGATTGAGCTTTCACCTCTTTTGTAGCTGTAGGTAATTCCTTCCAGAATACTTTGTGCTTCTGAAAGCATTCCGTTATGAAATTGTTTGAGCTGTTTCTGAGTGGCTATATATTGCAGATACGCCTGCATTACTTCAGCTTTTATGCCTTGTTCAATCTGCTTATATTCAACTTCTGCCTGAGAATGAGCCATTTCTGCTATTTTCAACCCGGCATTTCTTCTGTTGGAAAACTTTAAGGGAATACTGATTCCCATTTTGACAGCATTTACAGTTGGGGAAGGTGCAATTTCGTTGGTGGCTTCAGTGTGTCGTTCTGCTCCGGCACTGATCCCTAAGTCGATGATACGATTGGCTTTTTCAAGATTGATCTGACTTTTGGCAACCTCCGTATTTTGTTTGGCTGCCAATAAATCTGCTCTTTCATTCAAAGCCTGAAGAATCAGATCATCAATGCTGAAATCTCTGTTGAAGGTATTAAAATCTCCGGCAACATCTCTGTCTGTCATTCTGCTGTCTCCAAGAAATACAGATAAACCGGTGATCGCCTGCTGTTCTGCACTTTCTGCCTGATATACTTCATTAAGTAAAGAAGCTGCTTCCAGCTTACTCTGTTTAGATGTCACTAATGATATCGTTCCTAATTTGTAACGGATACTGTCGGATTTTGCTAATTGCTGCATTTTTTTATAAGAATCCTGCTGTACCTCAAGCAAAGCTTTGGATTTTAAAGCCTCAATATATCCTAAACTGGCATCCGCACGGAGATTTCTGAAAAAATCCTGCAGCTGTATTTTGCTCAGCTCAGATTGGGTTTTGGCCAGATTAACACGAGCTTTTCTTTTACCGCCCAATTCAAGTGTCCAGCCGATGGAGGCTCCGTAGACATACCCCATATTCTGTTTCACTCCGTTATTGGTAGTTTCCATTTCCAGTTGAGGATCAGGGAACATATTAGCGGTCTGAATAGCAGCTTCGGCCATACTTACGTTATATTTCTGAGAGGCATAGCCCAGATTTTTATTTCCGACAAGACTCAGGTATTCTTCAAACGGTAAAAGCTCTTTTTCCTGCGCCTTTATCCCTGTAATACTAAACAATACTACAGATAATATGATAATTTGAACTTTAATTTTCATCTGATTTCAAATTTTGTTTTTCGCTTCGGCGTTCAGCTATAAAATAAATAGCTGGCAGCACGAATAGTGTTAAAATAGTAGAGAACATCAGCCCGTACACAATGACGGTTGCCAGTGGACGCTGCACATCAGAACCAATTCCTGTAGCTAATGAAGCAGGGAAAAGCCCGATTACAGCAACTGTTGCGGTCATCAGTACAGGCCTGAAGCGGTCTTTTGCACCTTTAATAGCAGCCTGTTTTAATTCATATCCTTTTTTACGCAGATCGTTGATATGGGAAATCATGATCACTCCGTTCTGGATGGCAACTCCAAACAATGCGATGAATCCTACTGCTGAAGAGACATTCAGTGACATTCCCCGAATATTAAGAGCGAGCATTCCGCCAAATAATGCGAGTGGAACAATAGACATCAGAACCAAAGCCTGTCTGAAATCTCCAAAAGCACCATACAATAACAGGAACATGATGGCTAATGCCAACGGAACAATAAATGCCAATCTGGAATAGGCTCTGTTTTGATTTTCAAACTGTCCGCCCCATTTGATCTGGTATTTCTCGTGATCGTACTTAATGTCTTTTTCAATTTTATCCTGTGCATTTTTCAGGAAAGAAGATAAATCGGTTCCTCTTAAATTCAGTTTTACCGTAAGATGTCGTTTATTCATTTCTCGGGTAATGGTGCTTTCTCCGGTACTTAGTTTCACTTCTGCTACCTGTGATAAAGGGATTTTTGCTCCGGAAGCTGAGGTAAGCATCAGGTTTCCGATTTTATCAGGAGTATCCCGGCTGTCTTCTGTATAGCGGCATGAAATATCATATACTTTATTGCCGATGAAGATCTGGGAAATGGCTTTTCCTCCTAATGCAACTTCAATAAGATCAGCAACATCTGCTACATTCAAACCATATTGAGCGATTTTGTCTCTGTTGGCAATAATCTGCAATTGAGGCAATGGCGGTTCCTGATCAATGGCAAGGTCTGCCGAACCCGGAATTGTATTTAAAGTAGACAAGACATTTTCTGCAATTCGTCTGGTTTCTTTGAAATCTTCTCCATAAACCTTTACCACCAATTCGCTGTGAGCTCCAGAGATTTTATCCATAACACCGTCAATCATAGGCTGTGAAAAACCTACGGTGAACCCCGGCATGTCTTTGTAATCAGCTGCCAGTTCTTTGATGAGGTCTGCTTTTGTTTTTCCTGCCGGCCATTCGCTGTAAGGTTTTATTCCCACAGAAACTTCAAAGTGGGAAGCAGTCCACGGGTCGGTACCATCATCATTACGTCCTGCCTGAACCATCATATAAGTAATTTCAGAATGCTTTAAAGTACGGGTTCGTAAGGTGTCGCTCATTTCTTTTGATTTGGTTAAAGAAATTCCAGGTGGCAGCTGTACCTGAAGCCATATAGATCCTTCGTCCAGCTCGGGAAGGAAGTCTTTTCCTACATGATAGGAGAGAATTCCGGCGGAAACTAACACAATCATAATCGGAATGATCACTCTTTTGGGCGTCTGCATTATTTTTTCAATGCGCTTTCCATAAGCTGTGCTTAGTTTTTCCAGCCATTTATTATGATAGATCTTCTGTGGTTTACGATAGATCACATAAGCCAATCCGGGGATCAGAAGCAATGCTACAGCAAGTGCTCCCAACAGTGCATATCCTACTGTAAAAGCCATGGGGGTAAATAATTTTTTCTCTACTCTTTCAAAAGCGAATAAGGGCAGATAAGCGGTAATGATAATGATGGTAGAAAAGAAAATAGGTTTTGCTACCTCAATCACTCTTTGGGTAATGGTCTTTTCTTCCAGTGTTTCTTCAGAGTTTTCTTCTCTTTTCTTCAGAATAGTTTCCAGCATGACGATGGCTCCGTCCACAATAATTCCAAAATCAATCGCTCCCAGTGAAAGCAGGTTGGCGGGAATATTGGTGAAATGCATTAATATAAAAGCAAATAACAAAGAAAGCGGAATGGTAATCGCTACCAGCAATGCTCCACGCCAGCTTCCAAGAAATACAATCAGCACAATAATAACCAAAACAATTCCTTCGGTAAGGGTGTGAGAAACTGTAGTAAGGGTTGTTTTTACAAGATCTGTTCTGTCCAGAAAAGGATGAATTTTTACACCTGGGGGAAGTGTTTCGTTATTTAGTTCTTCAATGGCTTCATGTACTCCTTCCAATACCTGTGAAGGATTTTGACCTCTTAATAAAAGTACGATTCCTTCCACACTCTCAGAATAGTTTCGTTTTCGGTCTGTGTAGCCAAGAATTCCTTTTCTTTCCAGATTTCCATATTTCAATGTTCCTACATCATTCAGAAAAACAGGAACGCCATTTTGGGTTTTGACTACAATTTTGCCAAGATCATCCAAGTCTTTTACCAAACCTATTCCGCGGATGACATACGCAAGATTTCCTCGGGGAAGCATACTTCCTCCGGCACTTACATTATTTTTAGAAATAGTTTCAGTAACTTCAGAAAGTGACAGTCCATATTGTTCAAGCTTATGCGGGTCCAGTTCGATCTGGAATTGGGTAGTAATTCCCCCGAAATTGGTCACATCAGCAATTCCTGAAACCTGTTTGATACGGGGAATAATCACGAATTTTTGTAAATCCGTAAGCTCCCGCAGACTGTGGTTATTACTTTCGATAATATAACGGTACACTTCGCCGATAGGAGAGGTAAGGGGATCTAATCCCGGCTGTGCACCATAAGGAAGCTCTACCTCCGTCAGTCTTTCCTGGATACGCTGCCGTGCCCAGTAATCATCTATACCATCATCAAAAACCATAGTAATAATGGAAAGTCCGAAGGTACTTTTGCTTCGCATCACATGCATTCCCGGAAGTCCGTTCAGAGATCTTTCCAAAGGAATGGTAATTTGCTGTTCCACTTCTTCGGCAGCCAGGCCCGGAACCTGTGTTACCACCTGAGAGGTTACATCGGCAATATCGGGATAAGCCTCTATGGATAATCTGGTCCAGGAATAATATCCGAAGAACCCCAGTAAAAGGAAAAGGGCAAGCATGAGCCATCTCTTTTGTATAGAGATTGTTAGTAATTTCTTCATAGTTTTTCATTTACATTATTTTGCATCCAGCATATAAATTCCCCCTTCAGTCATGATGGTTTCTCCGGGTTGTAAGCCTGATATGATTCTTACTGTTTTCTGATCGGTTTCTCCCGTGGTCACAGAACGTTTTACATATTGGCTTTTACCGGTTTTTACCCACACATACTGGGAATTGTCCTGCTGCATCAAAGCGGTTACAGGAATCATAACCGTTTTTTCAGGAGTTGTTGAAAAATTAACGGTAGCATACATGCCTGGCTTTAGTTTTTTGTCCGGATTATCACATTCAATAAGAACTTTGATACTTCGGGTGTCTTCATCTACAATTTCATTGATGTGGTAGACTTTTCCGGTAATATTTCTGTCGGGATAGGCGCTTACTTTTACAGAAACCTGATCTCCTTTATTCACAAAGCGGATGTCTTTCTCCTTTACATCACCGGAAATCCAAACTTTTGATAATTCTGCGATAATCATCACGGGGTCGGCATCTCCTTTCAGATATTGGCCGTTTACAATTTTGTTAGAGATAATTTCTCCGTTAATGGGAGCTCTTACCACAAGAGGGCTTCCTATACCTCCACCTTTACTGTTATATACTTTCAAGGCAGAAGAAGCATTGGAGAGGGATGTTTTTTTATTTTTAAAATCAGTTTCTGCCTCATCCAGTTCCTTCTGAATACCAACTCCGTGTTTTACGAGATCCTGCTGGCGTCTGTAATTTTTTTCTGCAAGCTGTACATCATTCAACGCATCGGTATAATCCTTTTGAACCGAAAAATAATCTGAAGACAGGATTTCAAAAAGAGGACTTCCGGCCGAAACATTTTTTCCAAGTTGAATAAACGATTTGGTAATTCTTCCGGAAAAAGGACTGGCAATTTCTGCATAATGATTAGGGATTGCCTGGATTGTTCCTGCTGAAACCACACCATCGCTGTGCTCCTGTTCGGTAACGATCTGTGTTTTTATTTTTTTGAAAACAGGATTGTTTTCCGGAACAGTGATCTGATCATTTTTTATAAGGAGATCCTGATCCTGCGGAGCTTCACTTTTGGAATTTTTACAAGAGATTATCAATGTCAAAAAGACCATTGTTAAGACTGTTTTTCTCATATAAGTTATTTATAACCATTATTTTATATCTATATATTCGCTGGCTGTAATTTTTGTTATTAAAGCCACTGCCCGAATTTTTTAATAAACCATTGTTTCACAAACTGGGTTAATACACAATACCCTGTAAGAATTCCTATTAAATAAGGGAAATAGCTTAGAGGTAAAGACTGCATTTTCAGATACACGGCCATTGGAGTGAAGGGAATCAGAATTCCGATCAGCATGATTAAACTTGTTAATGCAACCACTGGTGTAGCTGCCCAGCTTTGGATGAATGGAATTTTTTTCGTTCTGATAATATGAACAATCAAAGTCTGGGATAATAAACCTTCCACAAACCAACCTGTCTGAAACAAGCCTTGTTGCTCCGGAGTATTGGCTTTGAAAATAAAAAACATCACGGCAAAAGTCACATAATCAAAAATGGAACTCAAAGGACCTATATACAACATGAATTTTTTGATGCTTGCAGCTTCCCATTTTTTCGGTTTTTCCAGAAAGTCTTTATCCATTGTATCCCATGGAATGGAGGATTGCGATACATCATACAGTAAATTCTGTGTCAGAATCTGCAGTGGAAGCATAGGCAGAAACGGAAGCAACACACTGGCTCCGATCATGCTGAACATATTTCCGAAGTTGCTGCTGGCCGTCATTTTTATATACTTGACGATATTTCCGAAAGTTCTTCTTCCATAGATCACGCCGCTTCGAAGGACCATCAGATCTTTTTCCAACAGGATGATATCTGCACTTTCTTTGGCAATGTCTGCTCCTGTATCCACAGAAATTCCTACATCTGCTTCCTTGATGGCTGCTGCATCATTGATTCCGTCACCCATAAAACCAACGGTATGGCCTTTGGATCTTAATATTTTTACAATACGTTGTTTTTGTAAGGGGCTTACTTTAGCAAAAACGGAATAGAGATCCATATCCTTGCGAAGTTCATCATCACTCATATGCTCCAGTTCATCACCCAGCATAATGGTGTTGATAGGAATTCCTACATCATGGCATATTTTTTTAGCAACAATATCATTATCTCCGGTCACAACTTTTACTTCTACGCCAAGCTTGTGTAAAGCTTTGATGCTTGGCTCCGCAGAGGGTTTTGCCGGATCAAGGAATCCCATAAATCCTGTAAGGGTAAGATGAGTTTCATCAGTAACAGAATAATTCAATGGGTGATCACCATCAAATTCCCGAATGGCAATCAGTAATACACGAAGTCCTTCAGCATTCAGCTTTTCAGACATTCTGATAATCTGCTGTTTCATCAGATCATCCAGCGGAACACTATTGTCATTCTCGATATGCAGACTGTGATCTTCTCCCGGATCTAAGGCATATTGGCATAAAGGAAGCATTTCTTCCACGGCACCTTTGCAGATCATCAGATGTTTTCCTTGGGAGGTATTCAGAATCACTGACATTCTTCTTCTTTCGAAATCAAAAGGAATTTCGTCCACCTTTTGATACAATTCATCTGCTCTCATGAGGTTGTGAACTTCGGCATGATCAAGAACAGCTTTATCCAACAGATTTTTGAGCCCGGTTTGATGAAAACTGTTGAGGTAGCCCCATTTCAATACTTCATCATCTTCAATACCACGAACGTTGAGGTGGGTTTCCAGTACAATTTTGTCCAGTGTAAGGGTTCCTGTTTTATCAGTACACAGAATATCCATAGCTCCGATATTCTGGATGGCATTCAACCTTTTAACAATCACTTTCTTTTTGCTCATATTGACAGCCCCTTTGGCGAGATTGGCGGTAACAATCATAGGAAGCATTTCAGGAGTCAAGCCTACAGCTACAGCAATGGCAAACAATAAAGCCTGCATCCAGTCTCCTTTTACCAGTCCGTTAATCAGAAAAATAACAGGAGTCATGATCAACATAAATCTGATCAGCAGATAACTCACTTTATTGACTCCGATATCAAAAGCGGTTTCTGGTCTTTTAGCAGCCAGGCTTCTGCTGATACTACCGAAATACGTGAAAATTCCTGTATTGGCTACCACGACTATTGCTGATCCACTTACCACATTGGTACCCATGAAGCAGATATTCTGAAGGTTGAGAGGATTACGATCTTTGGCATCTTTAATGGGAAATGCATTTTTCTCGACTGGAAGAGCTTCTCCCGTCAGGATGGATTCACTGATGAAAAGATCTTTACTTTTAAGAATTCTGCAATCTGCCGGAACCATATCTCCTGCGGACAGAATAATAATATCCCCGGGAACAATTTCAGTGATTTCTATTTCTTCACTCTCATTAAATTTTCTTTTGGTGAGACAGCTTGTTTTTACCATCTTTTTTAAGGCTTCTGCGGCTTTATTACTTCGGAATTCCTGGATGAATCTTAAAACCGTACTGAAAAGAAGCATCACCGAAATAATAATGCTGGTGCTGAAATCCTTTTCACCAGGAGGTACAAGAATAGCATCAATGAATAATGAAATTGTGGCTATGCATGCCAGAATATAATTAAATGGATTAAAGAAAGAATGCGCAAACTGTTTTGCCCATGAGGGTGCTTTTTGAGTGGCAATTTCATTCTTCCCATAAATTTTCAGACGATCTTTTACCGTGTTTTCACTGAGTCCTTCTTCTGAGGTTTCCAGTAGGGCATAAATCATTTTTTCGCTCTCAGCAGCAGCTTCTTTCAATTTTACAAGAGCTGCTGAATTGAGATTTTTGTTTGAAGATTTTTTTAACATCGCTTCAAAGGTTGTTTTTAATGTTACAAATCGTTTTCTGTGCCTATAATTTCCCAGCTGACTTTGATGACTTTGTCTTCAATCGTTAATCTGCTGGCTGTTTTTTCCATGAAACTGTCCTGTGGAGTAGAAGCATGTACTTCTGCTGTAATGATGGCGTTTTCAGGCAGACCGTTGTCATCGCTGGTAAGAGATTTCAGTAATACTTTATCATTTCCGCTCAGAGACTGCATCAGTTGTACCCGGACATGATTTTCTACCTCACTTTTGCACTTGATGCTGAGAAGGTATTCGGTATAATGGTTTCTGCTGTTAATATTATTGCCCAGTTTTACACCTAAAGGACGGAGAATGATATGGGTGAGGATAATAAATCCGCTGGTGATGGCTGCCTCAAAAGGAAATCCCATGGCACTCAGAGCTCCTACAGATGCAGAGCACCAGATGGTAGCTGCTGTATTGAGTCCTCTTACGGTAAGACCATCTTTCATGATAACACCTCCTCCCAAAAATCCAATCCCGCTTACAATATAAGAGGCTATCCTGCCTGTAGCATCGCCTCCGATTCTGATAGAAAGAAGAACGAATGCTGCGGAGCCAAGACATACCAAGGTATTGGTACGAAGACCCGCGCTTTTTTGGCGCCACTGTCTTTCAAAACCAATGCTGGCACCAAGGGCAAATGCGGTAAGGAGACGGAGGGTAAATTCTAATGTAGTCATAACTTTTCCTGTTTTTATAAAGCTTTTCAGCTGTACGGGAAAAGTGAGTACAACTAAAGCTTTTAAGATTGATAATTACTGTAAGGATCTGAGTCCATATGCTTTATTTTTTACTGTGCAAAAGTAAAACTGTCAGCTTTTTTTTACCGTTAGAAAAGCTTTAGAATGTTATTAGAAAATCATTAGAGAAAATATCTTCCTGTTTTTTTAACCTAATGTTACAAGAAATGATTATTTACTATGTCTTATGAATAGTTGTAAACTGTACCCATTGCAGACGATAAAATTTCAATACATTTGGAGCGGATAATTTTAAATAATATATCTCACGATTTGTCATGTGAGATAAGAGATTGTTTAATCCCGGAAACTTCTTTCCAAAACCTTTTGAACTCTATATTGAAGAAATGAAAAAATCAAACTTAGCAATACCAGCTACGCTTTTAGCGATTATCTGTGTGCAGGGAGGAGCCTCCATTGCAAAACAGCTATTTCCCGCTATCGGAGCTATTGGTACGGTTACTTTAAGAATTGTGCTTTCTGCAGTTTTGCTTACTTTGATTAACCGCCCGAAATTTCTACAATTTGACAGCCAGAAATGGAAGTACTGTGCAATATATGGAATTGGGCTGGCTGCCATGAATCTTATTTTCTATATGGCCATTCAAAGGATTCCGCTGGGATTGGCGGTGACTGTAGAGTTTGCAGGACCATTATTCCTTGCTTTGGCCTTGTCCCGTAAACTGTTGGATGTCATATGGGCATTGTTGGCATGTGTGGGGATTTTGCTGATCGTTCCGTGGCAGAATGATCATGTAGACTTAATAGGGCTTGGACTTGCCTTTCTGGCAGGAATGTTCTGGGCACTTTATATTATCATGGGTGGAAAAGTTTCCAAAATAATGGATGGAAAAGATGCGGTTACCACAGGGATGATCTTTGCAAGTCTTGTGATTATTCCCTTTACGATATGGGATGGTGCTGTTTTCAATCTTACCCCGATTATTTTTGTGAAAGGGCTTGGGGTGGCTATTCTTTCGAGTGCTTTACCTTTTTCATTGGAAATGATGGCCTTGAAAAAACTTCCTGCAAAAACTTTCAGTATTCTGATGAGCCTGGAACCTGCATTTGCTGCACTTTCAGGGTTGGTTTTTCTTGCTGAAGAATTATCTTTTTTACAATGGATTTCTATTGCCTGTGTGATTGCGGCCAGTATAGGGACAACCGTTTTCAATAAGAAATCTCTTTCCCATGAGTAGATGTGTAAAATTTTTAAACCATTAAGCTAATTAAGATTCAAATATATTTGAATGAAGCTTTTTTGATAGGTTAACCGATTATAAACTCAACTGTAAAAGTAGTCTTGTTATCTTCTGATACTACATTGATTTTTGCGTGATGGAGCAGAATAATTTTCTCAGTGAGAAATAATCCAATTCCGTGACCTTTTTCGTGTTTTGATGTTTCGCTTCTGTAAAATGGCTCGAAAATATGTTGTAAATCTTCTTTAGTAATGCTGTTTCCGGTATTGGTAAAACGTATTGTAAGAATTTTTGAATTGGCTTGCACGTCTATGAAGCAGGTGTGTTCCGGTGAATATTTGCAGGCATTATCAATCAGATTGTTAAAGGCCACCTGAAGAAGATATTCATTTCCCTGGATGATAAGCTGGTGTTCTTCCACAGAATCTTCTATATTTAAAGAGACTTTATACCCTGAATTTTCTTTAGTGATTTTGGTGTAAGATTCCAGAAGAACTTCATCAAGGCGCACTTCCGAAAAACTGATTTCATTAGGATCATAGCTCGCTTTGGCAAGATCCATTAAACTATTGGAAAGCTTTACCATATTGCGGGCATCATCCAGTGCATATTGAATCGTTTCCTGATATTCTTCTTTGGTTTTATCTTTTTCTGAAGCCAGTTCCAGCTCAGTAATGATAGCCGATAAAGGAGTTCTCAGCTCGTGGGAAATATTAGATACAAAATGTTTTTGCGAATCAAAAGAATTTTCAAGTCTTTCCAGCATTCCATTAAAATTTTGAGCAAGCTCATTCAGTTCGTCTTTTTCCTTTGTTGTTTTCAAACGCAATTGAAGTTTCCCCGCAGTAATTTTTTTAATCTGAATGACCATTTCACTCAGTGGGCTCAATGCTTTTTTGGAAAGAAATATTCCTGCCAGATAAATTAAAATCAGGATAATAAAAAAAGAGATAATGCTGATCGTCAGAAGATGCGTAAGATAATCGTATCCGTATTTATCGTAAGCTGCTGCAGTTACCGCATATGTTTTTCCTTCATAATGATATACCATTCCGATCACCTGCAAATCTTTCAGAAAGAAATTTATTTTCTTTTTCTCAAAGATCTGAGAAAGCATTTCCGGAGTTTCCTTTACGTAATCTACCTTGGCATCATCATGATAGATCAGTTGTTTATTGGTATTATAAATGGCAACCTGTACTTCATTAAGGGTTCTGGTATTGTTTTTATAAAGCTTATGCATTTCCTGCTCGGGAAGAGAGCTTCGGAAAAATAAATCAGCTTTGGCGATCGCTTCGTTCTGAAGTTCGCTGTAAAAAGATTTTTCTCTGGCTTCTTTGGATGAATAATAGATCGAAATACTGTAAATACTTAAAAGCATTGCAGTGATTAGGGTAAAAAGCAGCGTAAGTCGGGTTCTTATTTTCATCCGGATATTTTTAATTTATCTTAATGATTACTATACCGTGCCTGATTCGTAGTCTTTCTTCAGAATAAATCCCATACCGGCTTTGGTATGGATCAGTTTGGTTTCAAAATCTTTATCTATTTTTTTTCGGAGATAATTAATATAAACATCAATAAAATTAGTACCTGTATCGAAATGGGTTTCCCATACTTTCTCTGCAATTTCACTTCTGGAAAGAACCCTTTCAGAATTTTCCAGCATGAATTTTAAGAGATTAAATTCTTTTGGTGTTAATTTGATGGGAATTTGATCACGGCTTGCGGTTTTCTGTTCCAGATTCATTTCAATGCCTTCATATTTGAGGACAAAAACTTTTTGCTGTCGCTGTTGTGAAAAACGTTTCAGAAGTACTTTGATCCTTGCTACCAGTTCCCGCATTTCAAAAGGTTTGGTCAGATAATCATCAGCTCCGGCATCAAACCCTTCCAGCTTATCGTCAGTAGTTCCCAATGCAGTAAGCATAATGACAGGAAGATTAGGTTTTAAACCCTTGATTTCGTTACAAAACTCCAAGCCGTTTTTTTTAGGGAGTACAATATCAGTTACTACCAGATCAAAATGGTTCTGCAAAGCCAGCTTCAGACCTGTGATTCCGTCATAAGCCACAGTGACCTCAAATTCAGCTTCCTGAAATCCTTTTGCAATCAGTTTGGAAAGTCTGTCATCGTCTTCAACTAATAAAATATGTGGCATAAGAATTTGGGAAATGTTTGGGTTGGTGTGAAGAATAGATCAATATTCCCACAAATGTAATGAATTCTATTTTGTAATTTTGGCACAGAAAGTATAATAGAATGTCTGAATTTAAAATATTTTTTAGCAAAAGAATCAAAGAAATTGTGGTTGTAGGGATTTTGTCCTTTTTACTGGTTTTACTGGTTCAGTGTAATCACGCTTATCCAAGCAATGTACAACTCAAAAATGGAGATCTTCTTTTTGTTACTGCCAAAGAATCCGGGCTTTCTGGTGCAATCAATAATGTAACTCAAAAACAAAAGGCAGCTTCATTTGATCATATAGGAATTCTGGAAAAAGAAGGGAAGAGAATGTTTGTTCTACATGCTGCTCCGAAAGACGGTTCTCAAAAACAGGATTTGAATGATTTCATTAAAGATCAGAAAAAAGAAGGGCAGGAGGTAATCATTTACCGATTAAAATCGGAATATCAGAAAGCAATTCCTGATGCTGTTAAAAAAGCAAATTCGATGTTGGGGAAACCTTACAATTTCAATTATATTTTGAATGAACAGTCATATTATTGTTCTGATTTTGTGGAAAGAGCTTTTCGGGCGGAAAATATTTTCAAATTGGAGCCGATGACGTTTATAGATCCAAAGACAGGAAAAGCGAATACATTTTGGGAAGAATTTTACCATAAGAAAAATCTCAAAGTCCCTGAAGGAGAGCCGGGTTGTAACCCAAACGGACTTGCTGGTTCTGATAAACTTGAAAGAGTAGGAAATTTTTAAAATATGAGAAGAAGCTGAACAGGCTTCTTTTTTTATGTTAAATTTTTTAAAATATTAGTCTACTAATTTGGTGGACTAATATTTTTTTATATTTTTGTCACAGATTTAAATGCAGAGCGCACTATGATCTGACAATGTTTAACCCAAAAATGTTTAGCAATGATTACACCTAATCCCGGCCTGCAGGTTTTGCAAAATAAAATAAGCCTGCCTAAAAAAGAATTGTTACTGGAAATAGAGTTGAATGGCAAAATGAAATTTGAACATTTGATGAATACCATTTATAATCAACTAGGCATCTGTCATAGAGTGTTGTCAGCTAACGTAGAGTATGTGAACGGCTACAGTTTTGGTTCAGTACAGTTATATATTAATGTCAATTCAGAAGATTTCCACCAGCTTGAGATCTATCTGAATAAAAATAAACTTATCAATACGACGGTAGAATATACCTGCAGAACATATTTTTAAGTGAGATTCATATAGTTTTAATTACTCAAAGTGTCCGGTTCTTTTACCGGGCACTTTTTATTTTTGTACTAAAACAGATTATAAACAAATTAAAAATACCAATCCTTAACCGGGACAGAATTCCCCTCCTCTGGAGGGGTGGCAAAAATTCGAAGAATTTTTGACGGGGTGGTTAAAAAAAGGCTGGTGGTAAAACAAAAAAAACGTTCAGAATATTCTGAACGTTTTCCTATTATTAAATAAAATAATTTTAAATTCTTTCAATGTCAGCACCAATTGCTTTTAGTCTTCCATCAATATTTTCATATCCTCTGTCGATCTGTTCGATATTGTGGATAATAGATTTTCCTTCAGCAGAAAGTGCC
This sequence comes from Chryseobacterium sp. MYb7, assembly GCF_002979455.1. Lineage (GTDB taxonomy): Bacteria > Bacteroidota > Bacteroidia > Flavobacteriales > Weeksellaceae > Chryseobacterium. Next base: position 78,598 of record NZ_PCOU01000008.1, on the reverse strand, counting down.
GCAATAAGAAGGGCATTTCCAGCTCTGATATCCGGGGAAACCATTGTTGTTCCTCTTAATGGAGCTTCCTGGTTCAATCCGATCACCGTAGCTCTGTGCGGATCACATAAAATGATCTGAGCTCCCATATCGATTAATTTATCCACAAAGAATAATCTGGATTCAAACATTTTCTGATGAACCAGAATACTTCCTTTTGCCTGAGTAGCCACTACTAAAATAATAGATAATAAATCCGGTGTAAATCCTGGCCATGGCGCATCCGAAATGGTCAAAATAGAACCGTCAATAAATTTCTGAATTTTATAATGTTCCTGAGCAGGAATGTAGATGTCATCACCACTTTGCTCAAGCTGGATTCCTAATTTTCTGAATGTATTCGGGATGACACCAAGCTGGTTCCAGTTTACATTTTTGATCGTGATTTCAGATTTTGTCATGGCCGCAAGACCAATCCAGGATCCAATTTCTACCATATCCGGAAGCATGGTGTGCTCAGTTCCTCTAAGGTAGTCAACCCCTTCAATCGTAAGAAGGTTGGATCCGATCCCTGAGATATTTGCTCCCATTCTGTTCAGCATTTTGCATAATTGCTGAAGATAAGGTTCACATGCAGCGTTGTAGATTCTTGTTTTTCCTTTGGCCAAAGCGGCTGCCATTACAATATTAGCCGTTCCGGTAACAGAAGCTTCTTCCAATAAGATGAATTTTCCTCTAAGCTCTTTAGCTTTTAAAGAATAGAAATATTCCTCTTCGTCATAATTGAATTCAGCACCTAGTTCAACAAGTCCCTGGAAGTGGGTGTCTAATCTTCTTCTTCCGATTTTGTCACCTCCCGGAGTTGGCATATAAGCCTCTCCGTAACGGGCAAGCATTGGTCCCATCAACATGATGGATCCACGTAATTTTGCCCCGTCTTTTTTGAACTCGTTAGATTTAATATAATCAAAATTAACCTGATCTGCCTTGAAAGTATAATCTCCCTGTCCGTTTTTAGTAATTTTTACTCCAAAATCTCCAAGAATTTCAATTAATCTGTTAACATCATGGATATCCGGAATATTTTTGATTCTTACTTCTTCGTCCGTCAGGAGAACCGCACATAAAATTTGTAGAGCCTCATTTTTGGCCCCTTGTGGAGTTATTTCACCCTGCAGTCTCTTTCCTCCTCTTATTTGAAATGTTCCACTCATTATTTTCTGTTTTTATGATTGTTATTATGCCTTCTCTTGTTAGGCTGGTTATTGTTATTGTTTTTATTATTGTTGTTATTCCTGTTGTTGTTATTGTTATTATTTCGGTTGTTGTTATTGCTGGTGTAATAGATTTTGCTTTTTTCAAGAGAATCAATTCCAGTAAGATCCAACCTGTTTTCAGACAGTTCTTTCAGGTGGCGGAAAATTACGTCATCCGTCACATGTTCTTTATTATAGACATTGTAAGATTTCTTCATATTGTTGGCAATCACTTCGATAAGGGCTTCTTTTTCATCACCCTGTTCCAGTTCGATTGCTTTTTCTATCAATTGAAGAATACTTTTTCCGTAAAACTTAAAGTCACCCTGAAGTTTTGGATATTCCATTCTTTTAGGTTTTTCTGCCAATTGTTCCGGAGTAGGGAACGGATATGGGGACTCTACATCCAGATCATGATTAGCAAGAATAAAAAGATGGTCCCAAAGTTTATGTTTATAATTTTCCTCGTCGCGAAGCTGTGGGTTTCTCTGACCCATAAAATCGATGATTGCCATAGCCATTTCGTTCCTTTCCTCTTTGGTAGGAAGTTCTTTGCAGCGCTCAACCAACTGTTGTATAATTCTGCCGTATTCCGGCATATGAAGCTGAGTTTTTTGGGTATTGTATTCCATAGTATGCAAATATATGCATTAAAAGAAAAATGAATTCGAGAATCTTAAAAATTTATGATTTTTTAATGAAATATTTAAATGCTTTTCTTCTTGATTTATTATGGAAAATGAAAATATTTCCCGTTGGTTTGAATTTGTTTTTAATAAAATTGTATATTGTTTAATAAAATGATAATTAATTATTACGATGAAAAAAACTAACTTTTTCCTTTCACTGCTGGCTTTAGCATTAGTAAGCTCATGCCGTACAAGTGATGAATTAATCACGGAACCCTTCAAGCAGGAAGAGGTTCATAACAAAACAGTCAATGTAACCTACCATGACGGGCGGCCTTTCAGTACCGGAAATGAATCCGGATCTCTGCAGGGTAAATTTATCGCAGGTCCTGGAGGTGGGGTTCTGATGCAGGGATTTTATTGGGATGTTCCGGACGGAGGCAACTGGTGGAATACTGTTAAGGATAAATTAACAGCATGGTCCAATGCAGGAATTGGTGCCGTATGGTTACCACCGGCATCAAAAGCGCAGAATGGAGCCTATTCTATGGGGTATGATCCTACTGACTATTATGATTTTGGAGATTTTAATCAAAATGGAAGCACAGAGACCCGTTTCGGATCCAGAACCGAACTGGAAGCTTTGATTACAAAAGCGCATAGTGAAAATATGCAGGTATATGCAGATATTGTGATCAATCATAATAGTGGTGGACAATCTGAAGCCAATCCTTTTACAGGAACCAATACATGGACTGATTTCTCAGGAGTTGCTTCCGGAAAATTTCAGAGAAACTATAATGATTTTTATAAAAATGCCTACGGAAATAATGACGAAGGAGCTTTTGGTGGTTTTCCGGATCTGTCTCATGCCAACCCTCACGTACAGGACTGGCTTTGGGGAAGGGATGATTCTGTTGCAAAGTATTATAAAAATGTGATGAAATTTGATGGCTGGAGGTTTGATTACGTTAAAGGTTTTGGCCCTTGGGTAGTCAATACCTGGAATTCTAAGGTCGGAGGATTTTCTGTAGGAGAATTATGGGATTCCAATGTCAATACACTGGAATGGTGGGCGAATAATGCCAACAGTTCCGTATTTGATTTTGCCGCTTATTATAAAATGGATGAAGCCTTTGATAACGGAAACTTAAACGCTTTGAATGATGATATGATGTGGAAAAGAAATCCATACAAAGCAGTAACCTTTGTAGCCAATCATGATACCGATATTATTTACAATAAAATGCCGGCATATGCCTATATTTTAACCCATGAAGGCTATCCAACCATTTTCTACAGAGATTATGAAGAATGGCTGAATAAGGAAAGGCTAAACAATCTGATCTGGATTCATAATAATAAAGCTACCGGAACAACTTCCATTCTGTATACCGATAATGATGAATATATCGCAAGACGTAATGGCTATAATGGTAATCCAGGGCTTGTTGTATACATCAACACCTCCTCAAACTGGCAGGAAAGATGGATAGAAACCAATTGGAGCAGCCAGCAGATCAAAGATTTTACAGGGAATTCGACTTGGTATCCGACCACTCAGGGAGACAAATGGGTGAAGATCCAATGCCCACCGAATTCTTATTCTGTATGGTCGCTTAATTTATAAGTAATGAGCAATGGGTGATAGTTGATAAATGATAAATGATGAAGTTGGTAATAGACTATTATTCCATTTAACTTCTATTAAACATTAAACTAAAACAACTATACGTTTTATTTGTCATTCCGTAGGAATCTCTACAATGCATTATTTATAATACGTCTTGTAGGAAACTCTTACGGAATGATATTTTTTTATAGGTTGAATGAAATTGTGTAAGAATAATTACACCTGAATAAATTTTTTCTTCTGATGCTGGTCCGGTAAATAACATTTCTGATTGGCCAGCTTCATTCTGTTTCTGGAAATGATATCATACACTTTGTCACTTAAAGATGCAGGCAGGATTTTCCCAACAAAGGAAAGTTTATAAACTCCTCCCAATAAGTTGGCAATTTCCAATACTGCCCTTGATTTGATCTGGTAATATCGCCCCGGTTTCCACAGATACATGGTGTTGAAGATATTGGTTTCCAGGCCTCTTTGAGATAAAAACTGCTGTCCAAAGTAAGACTGGAGAGAAGCAAACATGAATTGGTCTTTCTTATCTCTCTCCAAAATCCACTGCACCCAGAAATTGCAGACACCGCAATCTCCATCAAAAAATATAATATGTTTATTTTCCCAGTTTTCCACGACTCTATTTATTAAACATAATTCCTCTTTCCGTATCTTCTTTTACTTTTTTGAAATATTGAATAAGATCTGCACGCTGTTCATCCGACAATTTGGCGTCTTGGTGTCCTAAATAATAAGACTCAAGCGGCATTTCTTTCTTCTCAACCATTTCTATACATTCTTCCAGTTTATGAAGCTGTCTTTGAGGTTCATATACTGCAAAGGTAGAAAAATTAAGATGTTTTCTGCCTTCATCAATATGATTTTTCACCCACCACGCAGTAGGGGAGATATTGGCATACCATGGATACTTTGTTTCATTGGAATGGCAATCATAACATGAAGTTTTCAGGGTACGGGCAATTTTCTCAGGAGTGTTTTTTATCTTCAGAAAATCCATGCCGGGTGTAGGTGGCGGATTCGTTTTATCGATCGGAAAAAACTGAATGATGATAAATGCAACAAGAATGATAACAATTATTTTTTTCATAGCCGGTGTTTCATATTTGTATAATATAAAGGTAGTTAATTTATTTTTAGTGGGGGAGATGGAACCTGGGTGATGGAAGCAGGAAGTGCTTTTAGAAGTTTTTTGAATTAGTATGTTTTTCAGAAATGATCAAGTTATTTTTCATAATGCCACTAAAATTACCTCCTCCAGTATTCAGCTTTCTTCCTCCTTAAATTCTTACGTTGAGTAATTCTAAATTGGGTGGTATACTGCTGTTTTTATTGAAGTTAATCTGAAAAATGATTAACTTAATACCTCAATTTTGTCCAAGCTCTAATGCTGTTGAAAATATTTATTTATAGTTTTTAACTATCGTTGAAATAAAAATTAATAGATTGTATTTATCAGTCAAACGTTGTAGGTTTGTCTTGTTCTTACAACAGAGAATTTAAACTGTATTAATCAATATAAAAAATAAAATAAACGACAATGGAAAAAGATTTGAATGACATCAGTAAATGCCCGTTCCATAACGGAACAATGAAGAAGAATGTAGCAGGTGGCGGTACCCAGAACGCAGATTGGTGGCCAGATCAGCTTAGAGTAGATCTTCTGCGCCAGCATTCTTCCCTTTCTGATCCTATGGATAAAGATTTTGACTATGCCAAAGCTTTTGAAAGCCTTGATTTAGAAGCTGTAAAAAGAGACCTTCACGCATTAATGACAGATTCTCAAGATTGGTGGCCGGCAGACTTTGGTCATTATGGGCCTCTGTTTATCCGTATGGCATGGCATAGTGCCGGAACATACCGTGTAGGCGACGGAAGAGGTGGAGCAGGAGCTGGGCAACAGCGTTTTGCACCATTAAACAGCTGGCCGGACAACGTAAGTCTTGATAAAGCAAGAAGATTATTGTGGCCGATCAAACAAAAATATGGCAGAAATATTTCATGGGCAGACCTTTTGATCCTTACCGGAAATATAGCTCTTGAATCTATGGGCTTCAAAACATTCGGGTTTGCAGGAGGACGTGCAGATGTTTGGGAGCCGGATGCTGATATCTATTGGGGATCAGAAAAAACATGGCTGGGAGGTGATTTACGTTATGCTCACGGTTCGGAAGGAGTACCAGAGGGACACTCAGCGGTTCTTCCTACCGATGATAATGCAGACGGAGATATTCATTCAAGAAATCTTGAAAATCCATTGGCAGCAGTACAAATGGGACTTATTTATGTAAACCCTGAAGGCCCAGACGGAAATCCTGATCCTATTGCTGCAGCTAAAGATATCCGTGATACTTTCGGCCGTATGGCGATGAACGATGAAGAAACGGTTGCTCTGATTGCAGGAGGACATACTTTTGGTAAAACCCATGGAGCAGGTCCTGCAGATCATGTAGGTAAAGAACCTGAAGGAGCTGGAATTGAACAGCAGGGACTTGGATGGGCAAGCTCTTATAAATCAGGAAGCGGAAGAGATGCTATTTCCAGCGGTCTTGAAGTAACCTGGACTGAAACTCCGACTCAGTGGAGTAATTATTTCTTTAAAAACCTTTTCGAAAATGAATGGGAACTAACGAAAAGCCCAGCCGGAGCTCACCAATGGGTAGCTAAAGATGGAGCTGATATTATTCCTGATGCATTTGATTCTTCTAAAAAGCATAAACCAACGATGCTTACAACAGACCTTTCATTGAGATTGGATCCTGTTTACGAAAAAATTTCAAGACATTTTTATGAAAACCCTGATGCGTTTGCCGATGCTTTTTCAAGAGCATGGTTTAAACTGACGCACAGAGATATGGGGCCACGTGCCCGTTATTTAGGACCGGATGTGCCACAGGAAGAACTGATCTGGCAGGATCCTATTCCAGAAGTGAACCATGAATTAGTTGACGGAAATGATGTAGAAACATTAAAATCAAAAGTTTTAAATTCAGGATTAAGCAATGCTGAATTGATTTCTACGGCCTGGGCTTCTGCTTCCACTTTCAGAGGAAGTGATAAGCGTGGTGGTGCTAACGGTGCCAGAATAAGACTGGAACCTCAAAGAAACTGGGAGGTGAATAACCCTTCACAGCTGAACAAAGTATTGGGAGTTTTGGAAGGAATTCAAAAAGAATTCAATGATTCTCAAAACGGAGGTAAGAAAATATCATTGGCAGATTTAATTGTATTAGCAGGAAATGCTGCCGTAGAATCTGCTGCAAGAAATGCAGGTCAGGATGTGAAAATTTCATTTGCTCCAGGTAGAATGGATGCTTCTCAGGAACAGACCGATATAGAATCTATGGGATATCTAGAGCCTGCTGCAGATGGATTCCGTAATTATCTGAAAAGAAAATACACGGTTTCTACAGAATCTCTATTGATCGATAAAGCCCAGTTATTAACACTTACTGCCCCTGAATTGACAGTACTGATAGGAGGAATGCGTGCTTTGGATACCAACTTTGATGGTTCAAAACATGGAGTGTTCACTAACCGTCCGGGAGCCCTTACCAATGATTTCTTTGTGAATCTTTTGGATATGGGAACGCAATGGAAAGCAATGTCTGATGATAAGGAATTATACATAGGAACTGACCGTTCAACTGGTCAGCCAAAATGGACAGCAACGCGTGCTGATCTTGTTTTCGGATCCAATTCTGAATTAAGAGCAATTGCTGAGGTATATGGAAGTGCTGATGCGCAAGGCAAATTTGTAAATGATTTTGCAAAAGCATGGACGAAGGTGATGAATCTGGACAGGTTTGATCTGGTTTAATAAATAAAATGAAAAATAGAGAAAGGCAGCAGTAATGCTGTCTTTTTTTGTATTTGGATATGATGCTATAACATAAAAGAGACTGTCTTAGAATAAGACAGTCTCAATTTTTTAACAACAATTTTGTGGAAATTACAAGGTCAGAGTATTGGGCTTTTCTCCTTGTATTTTATATAAATGAAAATCGTGAACTTTCCTTAAACTGTAATCTGAAGTATTCGGAATTGTTTTTTTTGATTTAATATTGATAATCTCAAATCCTTTTTGCAAAATGTTATCATTGTTATTAAATTTTTTTCTCACCACAGACATTGCAGGTACTCCCAGTGTATCAAGAGGGGGTATAGAAATTGTTGCAGAAGTTTCAAAATTAATTCTCAAAGTATCTTTCTCATAAACATGTCTATAGTTTTCCTGAGCTTCTTTAAGAGAAACTTTGATGGTATCCTTAGATGGGTTTGCAAAAACTAAAAAAGTTTCTACATTTTTGATTTCTGTACTGTCTTTGGTAAAATCACAAATTAAGTTTTGAAAATCCCGAAGGGTATTTTCACTGGGAGTTATAGTTTTATTGCATGATATTAATGTGAAGAATAAAACTAGTGCACTGATGATGATCTTATTTTGGACCATATATTCTATAATATGCTTTGTCTTTTTCATAATTTTCTTTCATTAATTGTTGGAATGGAAGTGTGGTCTTATTAAAAATAGGAGAAGCCATTTGATGTTGGTAAATCATAATATGTTCTTTAGCCAAATCTACTTTTGGAATATAATAATAATCAGGATTTACTGTCAAATGACTTACCTTTCCACCTTCATGGCTTAGTGCGGAGATCATATTATATTTGCTATTGTATAACTCGGGTACTTTGCCATTAGAGACCATTAAAGTAACTGTTTTATTGAGTTTATGGCCTTCTACCAAAGCATTGTCATTATATTCACCACCGTTGTAACTTGTCATTTTCCCTTTTTTCTGTCCTGCTTCAGTGTGATAATTAAAAAATCCAACCGAAGTACTACTACCTTTTAAGTTTTTCAAGTTAATACCTGCTTCTTTAGCATAATGATTGGCAATATTAGCTAAAACATATGCATTGTCATTATCAAACAAATAATCTTTTAATTCTTTTGATAGCCAAGGAGCTGTATTGAGTTCACCGGTGATAGGATTTTGATAATCAATAATAATATTATTACTTTTTTTGTTATCTGTATATAAAAACTTTCCATATTGATTAAAGTGATCATCCACGGGTTCTCTGCCATCAGGATCAATAAATCTTACAGGGTTATTAAAAGCATAATTATAAGGGCTGAACCTTGTCATTTTCTCTGCTAATGGATCTATTACACCCCATTTTCCCAGATCAGACATATAAAATCTTGCACCATAATCATACATTCCACTTTCCTGAAGTTCTTTACCATTATACTTATAATTATAATATCCCCCTATAAGTCCTTTACTTCCTCCACCAATATGATTAAGCCCAAAAGGATAGTAATTATTGGTATCAGTAATTTCTGTTATTCCTTCAGTGTTTCTGGCAAAACTTACTCTAGTATTTCCTAAATGATCTCTATATTGGTAAATGTAACGATTTTCTGTAAAGCTGTAAAATCCTTCTGCCGTAGGAACAAAATCAAGATTCCATTTTGGTTTAATGATTAAGGTGGGATCAAAAATAATCCCTCCGCCTTTTAAGTTTTCTTGATCAAAAGAGATATTTGTTCTGCACCACATACATGGCCCTGAAATTTCGCTATAATTATATTGAAAACCATCCAGATAGTCTGTAATCTGTGTTGTTTTGGATTGACCTTTACCACCTCCGGAAGAATAGGTTTTACGAAGTTTGGTACCATCTGCTTTATAAAGATAATTTAAATTAAAACTTTTAACCCCAAAAAAAGTGTCCTCTTGTGTGATGGAATAATAATTAGGCAAATTAAGATGGTTGTACTCTATAAGAGAAATACCTTTATCAAGATGGCTTGTCATATTTCCATTACCATCACTACTGTCATTATCATAAGTAATATTGTTTGGATTGATAATATATGGATAGCCTGTAGGGTTTTGTTGTTCATCAGTAACTTTTGTTAATTTGTTCCCCGTATAATCATATTTTAGATTATCAATAGCTAATGCGGTAGTACTTCCTTGTGGAATCCCACCAGATCTCTTCAATCTTTTGATATTACCATTAAGGTCGTAATCTAGTTTCTCATAATATTCTCCGGCACTTTCATTTCCACTTTTTTGATAAAAACCTGCAGAAAGTCTGTTCAAAGGATCATAAACGTAACCGTAAGTTTTTAAAGGCTCATTTTCTTCAGCGAGTGTTTTCCAGGATACTTCTGCTATATTCCCATTGAATTTTGGTTTTACTTTTAAATTTGAAAAATCCTGATTGGGAACTTCTAATCCTTCTACCTGATTATAATTTATCTTATATCCAAACAAATCAGTCCCCAGATTGGAAGGATTATTAATATAAGTCATCCATCCTCTGATATTGTATTGATAGTCTATTGTTTGAAGAGGTTGAGACATATCAGTTCCCCCTACTTTTTTAATTTTCAGTTGGGAAATCTCATCATACGTATTCTGAACCAATATTTCGGTAAGATTACTATCTACCTGATGCGTATGTATTTTTACTCTGTTTTGATGGTCATAATCAAAAATTTCAGAAATTTTTCTTTCTATATCGGTACTAAGTCTTTTATGGGTAGTGATAGTTTTTTTTGAAAGACCTGCAAAATTCAATTCTTTTTCAATTCTTGTAAATCCACCTAAGTGATTTATAGAATGTGTAATTACAATTCTCCCTCTGTTGTCATAAAATGTGAAATTTTTGGTCCAGTTATTGTCTTCAGTATTTTTGATATAAGAAGCCACCTGAAGTCCTTTTGTATTGACTGAGGCTGCCGGATTGTCAGTAATAACAGGTTGGGCGAAGATACTCCCGGGAATGGTGATTTCCGAAGGTAAAGAAGGATAGGCATCATAATAATTTACTACTAAAACGGTTTCTATGTCAATAAAATAATTATTACTATAGAGGATTTGCATTCCATTACGGGTAAACCCGTTAGTGTCCCGGTCTTCTATAATAAATTTATCTACAGCTTGGGCTTGCATATCGTTTCTACTTCCACCAGGAATGATTCCCGTATAAAGAAGTCTGCTAAATTTATCATATTTATTGATGATCCATCTTCCCTTTTTACGTAGAGTGCTATCTTGTGTCATGATGATGCGGTCGCTTTTGTCATACACCATAAATTCCCATCCCTTGCCGGGTAGTTTTTTTTCTACGACTCTATTTTTTCTATCATATTTGAATTGATAACAAAGAAGATTTAGAGTGTTATCATCCAAATTAGCTGCTGATGCCAATGGAGGAATAATATAAGCTAGCTGTCCATATTGATTATATACATAATAAGTATCTGCACTTTCTGTAGAGCTAATTATTTTTTTAATCAGGATGATCTGATCATCAGAGTTTTTATATTCAATTGTCTGTCCTCCATCTTCATCTGTAATTGTATTTTTTTGCAGGGTATTTACTGCATGATTTCCTAATGTAGTAATATTGGATGTAAGGGTTGTATAATCGAACGTTGCAACATATTTTTTTACTTCATCATTACTATTAAAAGCATAGTTGTATTGCAAAGGGTGATTATTCCAGTTTGTTCCCACTGTCTTTTGTTCTATAACCCTTTCTATTGGGGAATTTTCAAAAATCTTTTCACTAAATATTTTTTCCCCATTGTAAAAATTAGTATTATCATCCACAGGGAAGAGAGTAAGACCTGCTGATTGAGGATATATTTCTCCATTAGTAGTTGATGATTGTGGAATAGGGAGGTATTGTCTTGTTGGCCTGCCTGCTGCATCATATACAGTAGGAGTTACAAGATCTCTTCCCATTGGAGAAGCTTTTACATTAACGGTTTGTTTCTCTTTTCCTAATCCGTTAAAATATTGTACTGTTTCAATTTTGTTAGCATTGGGGCTGGATATAGTTACAGAATCCAGATAAGCCCTGGTTCTAATATAATTTTCTGTATTTGTTTGAGCATATAATATGCCTGTCAAAAACAGTGAAAATATGGTTATTATATTTTTTTTCATGGTTACTAGTTAAATGGGACAGCAAAGTGTATAATAAGATCAGAATTAGGGTTATAAGAAGTTGTTGCAGAAAAAAGGCTTGCATAAATATCACCATTACTTTCTACATCAATACTCCATGGAAAAGCAAAAATATGCTTTGAGAATTGCGGACGACACATTCCGTTGATTCTTCCAATTTTAACTCTGGTTCCGAAATTTCCCCAATTATAATTTTTTGTGTTGAATGCTATGGTAACAAGATAACTTGAGTAATTGTTATTAGTTACTTTATTAAAAAAAGTTGAAGAATTGTTCCATACATTAAAATCTGTGTTTACAGTACAATCGAATGGTTTAGTTTCACAAACTGCATTAATATTAGCTAAATTTTGACCATTATAATTCAGTTCATTCTGTGCCATTTGATCGGCATCAATCTGGCTGAAATATGAAATAAAAGCACCTTGTGGAAGGTTATATGTGTAATTTCCAGGATTTTGCAGATAAGTACAGTTGTTTCTCGTAAAAGTCTGACTCCTTGGAGCGCTTTGGTAAGATGAAAGTTTGCTGCTGTAATTATAGGTGTACTCTTTTACAATCTTATTATTGATATCTACAATTTTTTCCAGTTTGTTAGCAGAGTCATAAATATAGTATTCTCTGATTCCTGAAGGAGGAGTGATGCTTGTAATACCTATTAAAGGATCATAAGTATAAGTAGAAACCGGATAATCTTTCAATGTCGGATTTTTTCTGAAATTATCTAATTCAGGAATCAATGTCTGCTTTTCATAATTGGCACTTGTATCTGAATCTGAACTTATTACTATTGGCAGTGTTGTATATCCGGAATTGGTATTCTGGAAATTAAGTTTAGTTGCTAATTCGGAATAAGTTATTCCTTCAATTTTAGCTATAGGCTGAGTTTGTCCATATCCCCAGAGTAAGGTTACGGGAATATTATCTTTTAAAGTATATTGTAGCAAATTTCCTTTATTGTCATATTTATCATAGCTGATCTCCATATCTGTATTGGCGGGTGATGGTGCAGGCACTGGAATTGAAGGATACCCGTAGCCTGGTGTCATGACTGTTTTATCATCTGAGTAAGATAATTTGGTTTTAGGTAAAATAACAGACGTACTCTCAGGGGTAATTTCATAGAAAATCTGATCTCTTTTCTGTAAGACATTATCTTTATACAAAGAGGTAATCAAAGGAATACCTAACATATTGTTAATAATCATATAAGGTATTGAACGATAAGGAGGTAAGTGTTGTACCGGCTGATTACCGTGTCTTAAATCTGTAGCATATTGAAATGTGGTTTTCTTTGTTGAATTATCAGGAAGAGTTGTTTCTTCACTGGTAAGTTGATTGTGAAGTGCTCCATTATAAAAATATTTCTTTGTAGTAGTAGATTCATTGTTTCCATTATAAACCGTACTACTTTCAGATTTTAGATAGTGATTGTAAAAATATATTCTGTAAGCTGCTACCTTAGCCAATGAAGTAAGGTATCTTTGGTCAGCCTGAGGAGTGCCGGCAGGAGCTATTTCACTAAATATTCCATAGTCGCCGATTTCAAGACTTAAAAATCTTCCGTACTTTTCAAACCTTTGTGGGTCATCAGAATATTGATACGTGTTTTTTGTAAGTTTTTTCCCGGTATTGTCAAACTCTGTTTTCGATAATATCTTTGCTCTTTCATTCTCTAAAGAATTATATTCTTTGTAAAATGTGGAAGAAGGGGTATAATATTCTATAGCAGCACCCGCCCAGCTTATTGCGCCATTTCCATTTGGACCTGCAAATCCGCGAGTAAATGCACATCCTGTTAGAAAATTGCTGGCTTTTGAATCTATATAACCATTATCCTGATTTGTAAATGTATATTCTGTAACACCTCCATTTGATAGTTTTTCATATACTTTAGAATATACAATATGAGAATTATTGGTAGAATTGAAAACATTGGAAGAAGATAGCTCCTGCATAATAACACTTCCGGATGAATAGTTTTGAATTCTTCCTACTGTACCGCTGGACTGAGTGTTGCCTCCAAAATAATCATTTATATAAAAATACTGCTTCTTTTTTTCCAGATTCCCATCAAAATCAATAATTTCTTTAACCCTGAAGCCTCCTGTTGTATTATTTGAAGTGTTGCTTACATAGAAGCCATTATTGTAGTCAATTGCTTTAGAATAGGTATGAGGTTCATAAATGAATTTTGAATAGCCACTTGTTGGGTAAATTATTTTCTCCAAAATTTCATTAAGCTGAAAATTTGGTTCTCTGGATTGGTAATAAGTGTCATTAACTTGCGCAAAATTCATCATATCTATTGAATATGTATTGAAGTATCTATTATTAAAATACCCCCAGTGGTCAATATTATTACTATGAAAATCAGGAAATAGATTAGGATTGTATTCAAATGCATACTTCTTGGCTGTCAATGGATCTTTTCCTATTGCAAGAGCCTGTAATTTTAAACGCTTTGACGGATCCTCATTATAATTAAAGAAAATTTTGTCTACATTGACATTTTTGTAATTGATGATGATGCTTTCAAGCTTATATCTGTGTTTACTATTGTAATAGCTATTATCAGGCCTTATGTCGTTTCTGTCAATAGTAGCCCCATTCATTTTAAACTCTAAATTGTTGGCTATTGATCTATTAAAAGTAATCTCTCCGGAATCAAAGGTAATTTTACTTAAATAAGAAACATCACCCTCTTCGAATGCGGCAAGCCTAAAGCAATCATGCTGACTTATATTATAGGCACATCCTGTGTATCCATTCCAATTCTTAAATGAATGTCTTTTGTAGTTACCAAATATCTGTTTATTGTATATTCTTCCAGCCTGATTATAACTGAAATTAATCCTTTTATTAGAATTGTATGTTATACTGGTTAAATGCCAGTTTTTAACATAATCATAGAATTCTGAATCTAGAATGTATTTCTTTCTTAGCCTGTATCTTTCTATAGATTCAGGACTTCCTCCAAATGTATATATATTTCCTCTGCTATCTGTTATTGTAAAGGAATATATGAAACTCTGCATACCTAAATCGTTATTTCTTAAAATATCAGAAACTATAACATCCTGTTCATTACAGCTAACAATCCAGTTTCCTTGATGATTTTTAAAAAATTTTCCATGAAGACTACCCACAGAAAAATAAAAGATATCTGGAGAAGCTGTTTTTTCCACATGCTTACTTTTTTCAATATAAGTTTGCATTTTACCATATGAATCCCAATCACCAGCACCTAAATAATTACCAGTATTAAAATAATAAGCTTCTCCGTTAACTTCATCCACTTCTCCTCTCAGGCTTCTTGTAATAGAACCAGAACTGCTGAGGTTCCAACCAAGTCCTGTCCATGAGGGTACATTGTCCGGTTTGTTGGCAGCTATATCATAACTCAGACTGATATCAAAAGCATTTTCTGAATCAACTTTGATTGTATATAAATTGATATTGATATTGGGCTTGCCTTCTGAGATGTTTACCTCAGTATCGCCATATGTCCCTAATGAAGATACTTCAGGTTTTCTGAATAAATCAGGAGCATGGTATCTTTGTCCTTCAGAAAATGGGGCAAATTGGGCTTCAATGATTATCACCTTAAAAAAAAGTAATAGTATTAAAACTTTATATTTCATAGTTTATTTCTTGATTAGTTTTGCGTTTGCTGCTTTGTTATTATTAGTTTTTATAGTGACTAAATAAGCTCCTTGTATTAGATTTTGTGTATTGATCTTTGTCACTCTATTGGTGGTTTTCATACTTTGAAGCTGTCTTCCGCTCATATCATACACTAGAATATCTGCTTCTTTAAAATCAAAGCCAATTTCTACATAGGCATAATCTGCGACTGGATTAGGATAAATTTTGATATCATATTTTTCAATTAACTGATCAATGTTCTTATCTCCTAGCTTTACGATTTTCCAATTTTCTTTGCCTGTTTCTTCTGTGCTGGTTCCGGCCAGGACAATTGAACCATCTCTGTTCAATTTTAAATCGGATAACCTTTCTTGTTTTGAACTTCCATCCAAATATTTTCTCCATTGTTCATGGCCATTATGGTCAAGATAAAGTATCCAGAATTTTTCATCATTTTTCTCTATTCTTCCTTCTGCCTGAGTATATCCTCCTAGTAGAATACCTTTTGAAGAATTATCGTCAGCAGAATGGAGAATGCTCATTCCCATTAAGACATCACGATTCTTGAAATTGTAAGATTTTTGCCACTGTTCATCTCCTCTTTCGTTCAAAGAAATAAGCCAAAGATCTGTTCCCTCTTCAATATCTACGGTTTTATTTCCTGATCTTTCTGATCTTGATTCCCCACCAATTATGAATCCGTTTGATGTTAAGGCTAAAGTTCTTATATGATCATCTCCCTTTCCTCCAAAGTTCTTTTCCCATTCTACTTTTCCGTTTTTGTCTAGCTTGACAATCCAGTAGTCGCCTTCACCGAAGTTTTCTGTTTGTTTTGAGGTTCGGGATGCGGGGTTCGAGTTTTGAACGTTTGACACAGAACCTGCACTTCGCATCTCGGAACCTTTTTCAGAACCCGAAACACGGACCTCGGAACTCCTTGAATAAATTCCCAGTAATGCTCCACCATCTTTCGTTGGAATTATTTTTTCAACTTCATCTAACCCTTTTCCACCTAAAATTAATTGTGATAATTCTTTTCCGTCCTTATCAAGTCGTATCATCCAGACATCTTTTGAACCATAACCTCTTATTTTAGAATCCTGAAAAGTGGTGATAGATCCTGCAATAAAAAAACCTAAATCCGTAGTTTGAATAACTGCATTAGCTTCTTCATTGGATGAAGTTCCCAAGGTTTTTTGCCATAGTTCATCTCCAAATTCATTGATTCTGATCAGCCAGATATCTGATCCACCCTTGGAATCCTCTTTTTTATCAAGACCTTTTCCTGATGAGGATGTTCCGGCTAAAAGAAATCCACCATCCTGTGCTGCGACTGTAGCTGATAAATAATCATGATTTTGCCCTGCGAAATACTTTTCCCAAACTTCTTCGCCTTGTTGGTTTAGTTTTACTAAGTGAAAATCGTAACCGTTGTTTTGTTCGCTTCCCGAAATTTGTTTCTTGTTTTTTTGAATTGAGCTCCCAGTAATCAGATACTGTTGATCAATAGTTGTGGTAACTTGGCTTAGAAAATCCTGTGTAGAGGATTTAATATCTTTCTGCCACACCACTTCCTGAGCAGATAGACTCAATGTCGCGCATAAAGTAAATGCACCGAGATAAAGTTTCCTCATTTCGTGTCGTTTTTTTGAGTTAGTATTAGTTTTTTGTGACCTTGCAAATTTAATTTTTTTTAATGCGAAAGAGTCTTTTGGAGAAAGGGATTATTATGAGTTTTGTCACCTTTTGGTGTCTTCTTGTTTATGTAAGGTGTAATTCAAAATGTCTTGTAGTAATAACTATAATGAGGACATTTTTTAAGAATTTTGGAAATGTGGAAAAAAAAAGAAAGCTATAAAAAAAGAAAACCACCCTTAAAAAAGGATGGTTTGTAGACCCACAGGGAATAACATTGTGTATTTATTTATACTTCATTGAATCTATTTGTTCTTTCAAAATGCTCATTAATAAGTGATTGAATTTTATTGTGTATAAATAAATTTAAATAGATTCAAAATTTACAGTGACCAAAATAGTGACCAAGTTTATAATATTCGTATATTTGCTGTACGAATTTTTTTATTTTATGACAGTAGTGAAGAAATACAGCAACGAAACAGGAAGCGTAAATTTCAGGCTGAAAGAACCCACAAAAGAAATCTCCCGAATTATGGGAAGATATTCGTTTAAAGATTTGAAAGTAGATTTTTCAACAGGTCTAAAAGTTGCTCCAAATAATTGGGCTGTTGATTCTAAAACGGTCACTTCTGGTGCAGATAAAAGAGAAATCAATCAGAAACTCAGTAAGTTCAAAACTTCTATTGTGGATACTCATAAAAATTTTAATGAGCATTACAACCGTTTACCAACAAAGGAAGAATTAAAAACCATTGTAGATAATGCAATGGAGGGGAAGGAACTCAACACAGTGCAGAAAAACAAAAAATCTTTTGATGATGTATTCCAAGAGTTCATGCGAGTGAGTGAGCTTAAAAACAATCGTGCTATAACATCGGGGCAAAAGCCTACTCATAAAACCTATGCATCGTCTTTTAATGTAATGTATCGAGATTTAAAAGATTTTGCTACTGATAATAATATTTTTCTTGACATTGATAAATTCGATGAAGTACTGTGTTTAGAGTTCCAGAACTGGTTACTTGATACAGAAAGAGTAAAAGAATTAAGCACACTCAGAACCCGAATCAAAAGATTATCCGCAATACAGAAACGGGCATTTGAAAAAGGTTATACAAATAACAGAAGCTATATGCAAGACGAATATAGTATTAAAGTTCCTCCAAGTTTCCACACTGTTTTGACTGAACCTGAGATCAATATATTGTACGAATATGATTTTTCAAGTTCACCGAGATTGGAAAGAATAAGAGATTTATTTGTTCTTGGTTGCCATGCTTCACTCAGATTTGGAGATCTAAAAAGAATTGAGAATGGACATATCGACCACAATACTAAAACGATAAGTATTTTATTGAATAAAGGTTCCCGTACCGATAATTATAAGACCGTAAGCTTTCCACTTTTCGGATATACAGAAGAAATTTTAAACAAATATAACAATGATATTAAAAGTATTGCAGTTTCTAACCAGAATACGAATATATATTTGAAAGAACTGTTTAAGGCAATTCCCTATTTTAGTGAAAAAATAATTGTTCGTGAAAGACCAACCCATGAAGGAGTTGTGTTTGAAAATATCAATTTTGCTGATAAAGTTGCTTTTCATGATTCTAGGAGGAGTTTTTGCACAAACCGATATATTGAGGGGTGGGACTTATTGGAGATATGGCAGTACACAGGTCATACCAATGAAAGCACGTTTAAGATTTATTTCAGACCAACATTTGAGCATGAGCAGATTAGACAGGAAAGTATCAAACAGAGGAGTGAGAAACTTCAAAAGGTAGATTTACAGGCAAAACAAATTGAAGAGCTGAAAAGTCAAATGCAGATGATGAAAGAATTATATGAGAGTGGAGACTTGGAACAAATAGGAAAGATAATTGATATAAATATTAATAAATCAGCATCTTAACATAATGAAGTTTAGTAATATAAAGTATAATGACTTACTTATTAGAAGTGAGTATTTATTGGATGATGTCATTTTACGTTTTGGAGACTTAATTCCTACGAGTGATAAGCAGATAGAAAGAATTTATTATTGCTTAGAGCATACTCCTGAAGAAATTCAAAAAATAGTTATTACAAAAGAAGAATTTGAACAATCACCAAAATATGATTTTTACTTTTTAAATGATGAAATTGAAGGAAATTATTCATCATTGAATTATGAAGATTTTTCAGATGATTTCGATTTTAAGGAATGGGATTATGCTTTTTTGACATTCATAAATGAGACTTTTCTCAATGAGTTTCTTTTATCCGTTAGAGAACAGTTTGCAGGATTATCAGATACCCAGTCTAAAATGTTTTTTCAGTCATTATTACAGGAGCTTAATTTTTCTGAATATTTTTTAGAAGAGTTCATGCAAACTTCGGGTTGTGATGCCATTCGCAAGACAGTTTGTGGTTCATTTAAAATATTTAATAAAGAACTGTTTGATAGTTTGCGATCAGAATATGAGTTTATTTTCCCTGAATTATTGGACAAATATGGTTTAAATAGGATTATAGATGTGGAAGAAATAAAAAGTAATAGGCTAAGAAATACTGATTTATATAAATTTGGGTGTTTGTTTGCTAATGGTACTTTTTCCATATTACAGGGCAAAGATGTTAAACTTTTAATGTATGATGGTGTACAATTTGATAATGCTAATGAGTTTTCGATTCAGTATTCCAAATATTTTGGTTTTAAGCATAACTCTTTTTCATCTTATATAAGGCAAACTTTAAATGATTTTGCACCTAAGAACAATATTTTTCACAAAGATAATTTTAAATATGTAGAATTGATTTATCATGATTTTACAGAACAAAAGAAACCAATAGCCCCATTTTTTAAGGAAAAATATCAAAAATTATTACAACTAATTGAACAAGATTAATTCTATACTCTGTTTATACCGTTATGCCCACAGTATGAAGAATGAATGAAATATCTTTGTGTATAATTAAAAATAAGAATAGAGATATGGAATTTTTCAAAGATTTTTTTAAAAAAATTGAAGATTTAATTGAGGACAAATTAAATCAATTTGAGAGTAAACTGGCAGAAATATGTAAGTCAGAAGGCAAAGAAATAATGACAAGAAACGAAGCAGCGGAGTATTTCGGTGTTTCACCTGGAACATTAAACAATTGGTCAAAAAGCGGGGTTTTAGTTCCAATCACATTTGGAGGGAGAGTATATTATACCAGAGAGGAAATACTTTCCAAATTGAAGTTAGCTTCTTAATTTTTCTTATTGCAAGATCCAACTCTTGCGATCAATCAGTTGACAGTTTGCTTAGAGTGTACATATAAGCTGCTGAAACTACTCTTTTTCAATCCCTAATTTTAATAATAACATAACAAGACATAAACCGTAGTAAAGGTGCTAGGGGGAGCTATTGGTATGTCTAAATTTTAAATAAATATTCAATATTATGGAAAAAACAAAAATTCAATGGACAGAAGCCACTTGGAATCCGTGGCATGGATGTAAAAAAGTCTCACCAGGATGCAAATTCTGTTATATGTACAGAGATAAAGACAGATATGGACAAGATCCTACAATGATATTAAAATCAAAAACAATGTTTGGTCAGCCCTTAAAGTGGAAAGATCCTCAATTAATATTTACATGCTCATGGAGTGATTGGTTTATCGAAGAAGCCGATGCATGGAGAAATGAAGCTTGGGAAATCATTAGAAAAACTCCACAGCATACCTACCAGATCTTGACCAAAAGACCTGAAAGAATCAAAGATAATCTCCCTGATTTTTTTAATGAGCTAAACAATGTCTGGATTGGAGTTTCTGTTGAAAGCCAAGAACAGGTGAACAGAATTGCTTATCTGAATGATTTAGATTGTATCACATTTGCTAGTTTTGAGCCGCTGATCGGTGAGATTAATTGGGACGAAAACATGAATAAATTAGACTGGAGCATTATCGGAGGTGAAAGTGGCAATGATATAGGTAAATTCAGATACAGACCAATGGAATTGGAATGGGCAGAAAAATTAATCAATGCTTCAGTCAAAAACAATGTAAAATGCTTTGTGAAACAATTGGGAACTTATCAAGCCAATATATTGAAATTAAAAGACAGACATGGTGGAAACATTGATGAATGGGAACAAAAGTTTCAAATAAGACAATTTCCTGATAAAAAACTAGGAACTATTAATACAACAAAAGGACAGTTGACTTTGTTCTAATAACTATTATACAGTTTGGCTTAGATTGCGCATAATAAGCCTGTCACTCATTCATGTAGTCGGGCTTGGATCTCAAATAACAGCCCAAAAATCAACTAAAATTTTAAAACAACACAAACCCTCAAAAAGTATAGCACACAAGCTGTATGAGCTATCGCTATGCCCTTATTTTGAATAATAATAAATAATTATGGAATATCAATATTTTAACAACACGCCCAGTACAATTATCAATCTTTGTAAAGCCATAACATTTAGAGATATTGTATATTCTGTAAAAGATTTAAAAGAATTTATTGACTTAGTAAAATCAGATAGTAAACCTGAGAATATAGCTATTAACAAGCTTAGAACATTTAAGAAGAAAAGTCCTGAGTTTAATAAAATCAAATTAAATCAAATCTCCTGTGCAATACTTCATTTTAACTATGCTAACAATAAAATGATAAGTGAAAACACTAAAAATCCCACAGGCTATTTATTTTTTGATATTGATAATAATACTTCAGAAATATTAAAACAACAATTAGATAATAATCAATATATAGCAGCCTATTGGAAAAGTGTCTCTAATACTGGATTTGGGTTAGTAGTTAGAGTTTCTGGAATTACTCCTTCTAATTATCTTGATGCTTGTAAGTATATTCGGAGAATATTAAAACTCCCAATAGATAAAAAAGCGCATTCAATAGATAGGTTGACAGTTCTTTCATATGATCCAGATGCGGTATATAAACCTACATCTACTATAATTGACATTGATTCTCTAAATTTTGAAAATGTAATTTCCAATGAAAGTTCTAAAAATAAGGAAAAATCTAAACAGTCACTTTTCCGTAACACTATCAATAAAGATAAATCTTTATTAGGTGTACACTGTGACGGAAAAATAACAATAAGATATGATAATCTTGACGAAGTGACTGAAAATATGGAGTTTCATTATAATAATGATGGTATTCATGATTGTGGCAAAAATAAAGTCAAATATATAATTGCTTATATGCCTAAAAATGTAAAAAGAGGAAATCGTGAAAGAACATTAGGGTTGTATGCTAAGAATTTATTATTTCTGAATCCTGATATGACAAAAGAATTGTTACACAAAATAATATCAAATGCTAATATGAGAAACCTTTTAGAGCCATTAGGATACAAGGAACTACAAACTATTATATTTAAGGCATATCATAATCAAGATAAATTTAAGCCTATTTGTAAAAAGGATAAAAGATTTTTCTTTGAAAATGTTACTCTTAGCCCTGTTGAAAAGACTTTAAAGTTCCTGCCAATTCTTCACGAAGAAAAAAGACAAAAAACGGATGAAAAGAAAAATATGATTTCAGAAATACTCTGCAATTGGAACTGTAATGAAAGTGGTAAAATAACTCCTAAAAAAGTATTGGAACTTGGAAATGGAATATTAAAAAAGACATTGGTGTATAACTATTTTAGAGATAATAAAGAAGAAATTCCTAATTGTTAAAAAATATATTATTCTTAAATACCATAATATTGCTAAAGACTATGTGTCTGTATAGTTATTAATTAAATAAAATGTAGTTTCTAAAGATTATTATAACTGGTGGATTGAAAATATTTGTTTTTTTTAATTGTGAGTTAAAAAAATATTTTTATCTTTGCTAAAGAAGTTCTTTGAATTACACGAGGTATATTAGCAAATGTATGAATTGAAGTGAATTAAGTTTCACAACCGAAAGGTATTTTTAAGCGACACATATTGTTTATGCAACATTAAACCCTGAGAGGTAACCCCTATGGTTTACATACTGTTTTCAAGTTTTTTTCCAATGACAATTTCAAAGGATGATTACTTTTTACAGCTAGCAATTCTTTTAAACGATTAGGAGCCAATAGATCAATTAATGGTTGATATTTTGGGATTTCAAATTTAACAATAGAAGCAATTACGAGGTTAACAATAGATGTTTTACATGCTTTCCATTTTTAATTATTAGATGAGATTATTTTTAATTAGAAAATAAATCGAGGATTAATTTTTATTTATGGAAGCAGGAATCTGATAGAGATGACAGCAACTTACGAGTATGCATTTGCTAATATACATTGATTGAAGCAGGCGATGTAAAGCTAAGCATTGCATTAAAATTTTAATAACAATAAAAAAATAAGTTATGAAAAAAACATTTTTCAGTCGTACAACTCGTGTAGAAGCTGTTATCAATAATCTTGAAACAGTTCTTGAAAAGAGCCGTGAATTGCTCTTGGATGATGATATTCGTTTAATCGAAGAAAGCTTGGCAGAATTAAGGAAACTTAATAAAACCGTATTTGACAAAAACGATTCAATAGCAATAGCTAGAGTAATAATTGATTTACTCCATTTATTCGGTATTGAAAATTTATTCTAAATCCAACATCTCTATCTTAATTTTCAAATTATACTTATGAATATAGGTCAAGTAATAAAAGATTTCCGAAAACAGAAAGGTATAAAACAGGGAGAATTTGCAGAATTATGCCAAGTCTCACAAACATACCTTTCTCTTATCGAAAGTAATCAGAAAGAACCTAATTTATCCTTGCTTAAAACAATTGCTGAACAATTGGAAATTCCTTTGCCAATATTGTTTTTTTTAAGTTTGGATGAAAGTGATGTTCCAGAACAAAAGAAAGAAATATTTAAAATATTAGAGCCCTCTCTAAAAGAGCTTATAGCACAAATATATATAGATGATCCAAAGTCTTAAACAATTATCTGAACATTATTTAAAAATGTCGGAAAGGGATTTAAAGGCTTTAGCTCAAAATCCACAACAGTACTATAACGTTTTTATCAAAAAGCAACCGAAGCCTGATGGAAGAATTAAGTTAAGAGAAATTACAGAAGCTGTTGGGTTGCTCAAAAAAGTTCACAAACTTATTTTGAAAAATATTTTGACAAAAATTGAATTTCCTTCTCCTCCTTTTATTGGTGGGTTGAAAAGTAAAGATAATATCTTGAATGCTTATTTTCATAAAGGCAAGCCATATAAGTTTTGTACAGATTTAAAAAAATTTTATCCTCATATTAACAATAAAATGGTTTACAATGCATTTGTAAATTATGGATTTTCCGCTGATGTTGCGAGTATATTGACGAAACTAACAACTTATAAAGGAGGTTTGATACAAGGCGGGGCTAACAGTACTCACATTGCTTATTTAGCATTATGGAATACCGTAAAAGAAATTCTACCTATTTGTGATAAAAAAGAAATAACTTTTACTGTTTATGTAGATGATATGACATTTTCATCATCAACTGATTTTAAAGAGCTGTCAATTGAACTAAGAGATATTATTATTAAAAATGGTTTTTTTGTGAATCACAGTAAAACTTTTTTCACAAAAGGAAAAGCTGATATTACAGGAGTAAAAGTAGGACAGAATACGTTAAACGTTAAAGATGATTTTCGAGAAAAATTAAATAACCTTGAGGGGTTATCTGACTTACAAAAACAAGGGTTGGAAAGGTATTATCACAGGGTTATTACCTATGGGAAGAATTAAAAAAATAGATTGTTGTACTTTTTAATTTGAAAATTTATTATGGAATTTGTAAATTATGCTTATTTTTTAGATGAATTTAATATAACATTAAATAAATATCCAACCTACAGCCCGTTTCCTTTAGACTTTCGTAGTAAGGAAGATTTTGAAAATGACATATATGAATCTTAATAATCTAAAATATTTATTGTGAAAAATTTTTTAGATTATTATGAATTATATAGCTCTACAGAAAATGCTGTAGAAAAATTTGATAAAAATTTACTAAATAAGATATGTAGATTTTGTAATCAAACAGATCAATCAAAATTTAATTCTATTCCTCATATCATTCCCGAACTTTTTGGAAAAAACAAGGTTACCTCAAATTTTGAATGTGATGATTGTAATAAGAAGTTTCAAAAATATGAAAATGATGCTGCAACAATGATACAGCATTATTTAAGCTTACTGGGGTTAAAAACTAAAAAAGGTATTCCAACCTTTCAATCTAGAAAGAAGAAAGATTCATTCTCAACAATATTAAAAGCGGAAGGGAATCAAAGATATTTTAACTTTAATACTAACTTAAATGACTTTGAATACCATGAAGCAAGAAATAAGTTGACAGTTAGGTTTCGTACAAGAAAATTTTCCCCCTATTCTGTTTACAAAGTTTTATTCAAAGTAGGAATATCGCTTTTAAAGGAGAATGATATTTTAGAAAATAAACATTATCTGGAACTCATTAATTCGGAGAATCCAATTTTAAATGGAATTCAGTTTTTTACGGCTTACAGATATATGTTAAAAACTGTCTTTTTCAAAGAGCCAAAAGCCTTTTTATATAAAGCTAAAAATGTTTTAATAAATAAAACAGAAATTCCAGAATATACTCTTGTGATTCAATTTGCTAATATAGTCATTCAGCTATTTCTTCCGATAAGCAAAAATAATGATGATATTCATAATAAAGAAAATGGATTAGTGTTAGAGCTATTTCCATCTTTCCTATATGACGATATTAACCAAATTGCAAAAATTGAGATATTCCAAATGAACTTAGCAGAGCCAACTAAAGTATCTATTACAGATGAAATTGTTATGTATTATGATAAAAAAGAAAGAGTAGATAAATTTGAATATTAATATGTTAGAAAATAAAACTTATAGATATAGCTCTGAATTTGGTATTAATATGTTTTTAAAAAAATATCAAATATTGCAACAACAGGAATTAAAAGTATTTTCTAAAATGAATGTTTTTACAGAAAATGATCCCTGTCATATTTATTTTATTTTAAAACGTCCAAGAATAATTATTGATCCAGATTATTTTATTTCTAATGATGAATTTTATGAATTAAAATTTAAGATCCAGGTAAAAGATAAATATATAACTCAAATACATAAATTTCCACATGCTAATAATAAAGTTCTAGAAATATTTTCAGAATATCCTAATAATTATTTTACTGCAATCTTTGAAAATGGAGATGTTACTTATATAAAAGTTGGAGCATTAATAGATAATATTCAACAAGATTATGACTATGATATTCCGTTACTAGATTATGAAGTTCTTTATATTGGTCAAGCTTATGGTGAAGATGGAAAAAGAACGGCAATTGACAGATTAGATAGTCATACTACTTTACAAAAAATATACAACGAAGCGATTATTCGTTTTCCAGACTCAGAAATATGGTTAATGTTAGCAAATTTTGGGCAGAAAAATATTACATCTATGATTGGTGGAATTGATATTTACACTGAAAGTAAAGATAATGAAGTAAATCGTTTTATGAATTTTTTAGATTTGGATAAAATGGAGATTAGTGGAGATCAAAAAATTAATTTTACAGAAGCTGCATTGATAAATTTATTTAAGCCACCTTTTAATGAAGACTATAAAGAAAATTTCCCCAGCAAGACTCATGTTTCATATAAAGATTGTTACAAATTAGATGTGCATTCCCTTTCTATTAATTTAGACATGTCAGATTATAATAGATGGATATATACTGATGCTTTTCCAAGAGGAATTAATAATGAAATTTTAAAATATTGTCACAGTTGTAATTTTAATTTTATAACAGATGATGATAGGTTTAGATTATTTAATAATGATTATTTGAACTTGTAATCATGTCATATAAATTAGGAACAATTTTTGCTTATTAAGCACAGATTGCAAAAATTTATATCTTTGCAATTCAAATTTTATTGAAAAACAAGAAGCATAGCTTTTATTTTGTTGACAGAAATCTGACAGTTTCAAAAAACAACACAGAATAAATAGTTTATGACTCGTGCTATATGGGCACGGGTTATTCCTATTTGTGTTGTTGGCTTTGTCAGAGCCTCTGTCATCAAGTATGGTTTAATCCCGTGCTTTCTGCATTTATAAACCTTCACTTTTCGGGACTGAGTGAGTAAAACTTTCATTTATGAAAAAACTATTATTCACAGTTTTTACAGCATTATCATTCATTGGTTGTTCAAATCACGATGATGACAGCACACAAACAACAAACAATCCAGTAGCAACACAGTATTTTCACCCTCCCGCATGGATTCAGGGAAAATGGCAAAAAGACGGAACAGCATTGTATAAATTTACTAATGATGATTTTTATACTATTGCGGGAAGTATAGAAACAAGCTACAAATCAATATTACAGCAAGGTACAAGTTTAGGAGCCTCTTCTAGTGTTCCAGAAAATATTTCTGAAACAGTTTATGAATTTACTATAAAGTCAGGATCTACGAATGCAGAATACAAATTTAAAAAGATCAGTTCTACAAAGATTGAGTGGGTAAATTATCCTTATGCTTCGACTGTAGGTGCATTTTATTTAACTAAACAATAAAATATCACCATTATGGCAATTCATCAAGTTAAACAGTATAGGTATTATTTTACAAAACCCTATAAACCAGTTTCTGAAAGTGAATATCTACAATTAAAAAGATCATTACCACCACTTCTTGAAAATCCATCTAATGCAATTTTGAAAAAATATTGGTGGTGCTTATTGCTTATTCCTGCTTTCCCAATATTATTTATTTTGGCTTTTACTGGTTTGGTGGATGAGATAATTAGTTATAGTGATTATATAAAAGATAAAAATCGATTTGTTCAAAGGTATTTTCATTTAATCCATACCTCAAATAATTACGTTGATTTTGTTAATGGATATAAAAAGTTATAGTTATGAAAAGTATATTTTCAACTTTTTTTAATTCATTGGTCAACCGCATTGAGGAAACTGTCCAGACAGTTGTAAGGATGTATAGGAAGGCGGGACACAGAAATAAACGAGACAAACACCGCCCAACCTATTAATAATAAATTCAAAATATATCACATAATATGAAAAATCACAAAATCCATTTAAAACAAACAGACAGCCAGTTTCCAACTGACAAAGAAATTAGAATGTCACTCAGAAAGTTAGGGCTAAAAGATGTTGTTTTCTCAATATTAAAGACCGTTGAGTTTGCTGAATTGTCTGAAAGAGATTTAAAAACAGTAATAACAAGTAAACCTCAAAATCCTTTAGAAGAATTATTTAAAAATCAATTGTTAAATCTTACTCTATCAAAACAGAATATTGACAGTTTTTAGTAATCGTAGATACAAACTGTCAGATCAAGTAGTGGCTGTTAGAGATTAAGCTAAGCATATAATCTAACCTCGAATAATTTGTCGAGGTTAGTTTCATTTTCATTATTTTTTAATATATAATTATCATGTAAGTTAAAATTCAGTAACTTCAAAAAATAGTTTTTAAAAACATCAATAATTTTTCTTTGCTATAAATAACCAATTTCTATACACTTTATATGAGAATGAATTTGAATCATTTAAATGAGATGTCTCAATAATTTCATCCGTAATTGTTTCATATCCATTTTCTTCAAAGAAAGCTTTAAATTCTTGTGCCGTAAGCATTTCAGATTCAGCAGAAAAAAAATAATCTAGTGGTCCAAAATGAATGAAGTAACCACCTTTTTTGATAATACTATTTATCTTTTCAAACCATAAATTTAAAGCAATAACATCTGTAAAATAAATTGAAAAAACTGCATCCATACAGTCTTTTTCTAATGGAAGATCTAAAACATCTGAAACAAAGAAATCTACTTTTTCCTTTATTTTAGATTTTAGATTGTCAGATATTGACGCTAAATGTTTTTGAGCTACATTTTCTAATGAATAAATATTTTTTTCTTGAGGAGTATAAAATTCAAAATTAGTATCTGATAGAAGTTTGGTTATATGCCAAATCATTGAATATGATTTATCTGTGGCAAGTATCTTAGTAAAGAAATTTGAAAACTCTACTGCTAATCTTCCTACACCACATCCTAAGAATAGCGCATTTTCCATTTCGGAAGGGAGTATTTTTTGAATAATAGATTCAACAGTCTTTGAAATTTGAGCTTCTCCATCTTTGTAATAGCACCAGTCTCTCTGTAAATACATATAATCTTTTAGTGTAGCATTAACTACATTATCTCTACTTGTATTTACATTTAATACATTATCAACATCAACATATGGTCTAATTTTCCCAAGTAATTCCCTTATATTATTATAGTTATGCAAATAAGCATTTACCAAAGAATCAAAATACTCTCTCCTTTTTTCCTGATTAATATACTTGTGTAGGAAAAACTCATTGTATCTATTATGATTTGATAGTAATAGATATGATTCTGCAATATAATTATCCAAGTTTTCAATATAAATTTTAACTCCATCTATTTCAGAGTGTTCTTTTTTGTACATCATTGTGCTTACTTTATTTAATAGCTAAAAATCCTTCAAAACAAACATATTTCATAATACTCATTACATCAACAAATCCAGCCCTTTGTAAGAGGTCAAGGTTTCCTTGAGTTGAGAAGGGTTCTAAAACCCCTTTTAAGCTTCTAGTCTTATCTAAAATTTCCTCTTTGGTAAATCCTTGCTCAATTTTAAAGTCTGTATATAATGCAGTTGTAATATCTTGAAATCTAGCATCTGCTCCTCTAACTTTTTCAAACAAAACAAAAGCTCCACCCCAATTTAAAGATTCGTATATTTTATCGAAAATTAACTGTCTAATTCTAGGCTTAATAAATTGTATTGTATAATAAGAAATAATCATGTCTGACTTTTCCAATTCTATATTTAGAATATCATCACAAATTATTTCAATGTCACCATAATCTTTAAGTTTATCATTGGCATAGTTCACCATGTCATTTTCAATTTCAATCCCAATGAATTTTATTTTTTTATTCTGATTGTGATCTGCTAGATTTTTTAATAAAGTTCCCGTACTAGAACCAAGTTCGTAACATACAGAATCATTAGATAAAAAAAAATCTGAAAGATTTGAGATTAGCGTATGCCCTTGTTCATATAAAGGGACAGATGAAAGGATATGTTTATCAAATTCCTGAACAATATCCCCTGAAAATTTCCAATTAGCATTTTTCATCATGTTTTGTTATTAAATTTATATATGTCTTTTATAGGAATTATCTTGTAGCAATAATTAATAATTCCATACAAAAATATTATGCTTATACTATTAATAAAAAGGAAATAAAATTTATTAAAAAAAATAAAATTTTGGCTTACAAATAAAACAAGAATTATTGAAATTAAAATTGGTAACATTTTCTTGGAAAATGGATGTATTTTTAAGAACTTATAATTAAAAAACAATTTTAAGCCATTGAATACAAGCATTGAAATAAAAGTAGATATAGCAACCCCCATAATCCCAAGTTTGTAGTAAATAATCAATAAAAAGCTTACCGTTAAAGAAATTAGTGCTGTTATTATAATAAAAGCAGTGTTAATCTTATAATGTTTGGATCTATTAATTATGTTACTATTTATTCCTGTTAATAAATCTATCATTAGTGCGAGCCCTAAAATACATATAATGTTAAAATGACCAACAAGCTCTCCTTTGTTCAAAATTGAAAAAAAAGAATCAAAGTTAGTAGCTATAATAAGAAATAAGAATGAACCAATAAAAAAAAGACTCAAAGAAGTTTTCTTATAAAATGAATTCAAATCTCTTATATTCTCATTATCAATAAAATCTGAAATTAACGGAGTAGATGATTTTGAAACGGCTAATAATGGAATATTTATAAGTCCTATAATTGAATAAATAACTGCATAAATCCCATTAATTTTCAAATCATTAGATTCTCCCAACATCACCATACCAATTTGTGTAATAATAGCATATAAAAAACTATTCAAGATAGAAAAGGAAGAAAAACTAATGACTTCTTTTCTGATACTATTGTCTTTCCAAAAATTAACATTAAAATCAAAACTCAACCCAGTCTTCTTTTTCATAAATAGAAATAGTATGACAGTTGAGATAAATGAGAGTATAACGAATAATAATAATGCACCACACGCATCTTTATAGTACAAAAAATAAATAAAAGAAATAATCATATTTACTTTAGGTAGTAGTGAATCAAAAATATTTGGAATCGCAGTAATATAAAAATTAGCTAAGAATGAATAAATTACTGAGTTTAAGCTGTAAAGGCAAATTATCGGAAATATAAAATTCATATAATTCCAAAAGTTTGCTCCTCCAAAAGTAAAAAAAAATTCCTTTAATAAATCAAAAGTAAAATAATTTAATGATATAAAAACAATTATTACTATAAGTGAAAGACAAATAAAAGAGTTTATAAAACCTTTATTTGTTAATTCATTATAAAGTTTTATGATAGTTGCATTTAAACCTAAAGAAAAAAAAGAGCTAAGTAATAATGATGTAGCCAAGATATATCTAAGTGTACCATAAAATTCTAATTCAGAGGAATACAAAAAAATAGTTGATATAATTCCTATTATATAACCAATATAGCTTATAAAGCTATATTTAATTGCTTGTGAACTCATCTTTTTATTCATACACCATCAACATATTAATTAGAAAAGACAGCCCAAAGACTGTCTTTTTTGTAATATTTCTTAGTTCAATACTATCCAAAAGGATTCGCTAATTTTTCAGCATATTGAATTATTCTATCAATCAAACCTGGATGACAAGCACCAAGAATACCACCTGTTAATTTTTCTAATTCTTCATTGTTAAGATTGTTAGAAGATTTAGCTTTAAATTGGTCTAAAGATAATCTTGAACCATTTTCTTCCTTTTTTTCAGTTTTAAACTGTTCTAATGTTAATTTACTCATTTGTATATTTTTTAAAATTTGTCTTACAAATATATAATAAGTTTTTAATTTTCCAAATTTTTTTGAAAAAAAATCATTTGTTTTTCATATACTCTGTCTACTATATTTGTATAAGGATCTTTCATATATTTATCAGTCAAATAATAATCCAATGCTTTTTTGATTAATAATATTGCTTGTGGTTTATTATTTTGTTTTTTATAGATTTGGGCTAAGTAATAGTAGGGTTCAGCATAATAATCATTATTCCTAATCTGCTTTTCAAAATATTTTTTAGCCTTATTATAATTGCTTGTTTCATAATATAATATTCCCAAATGATAATAATCAAACAATCTTGGAGTATAATCTTTTCGAGAAACTTGCCCTTCAATTATATTAATGGCTTTACTAGTATCTCCAAGCATCTTGTAACATAATGCTTTTACTATTTTTAAGCTATAATCCCCATTCTGGGAATATTCTATATAATTATCGTCCATTAGCTTTTCGAAAGATTCAATATCATCTAATGCAGCTCTATAATCTCGTAAAAATTGATATTTACACCATCCTCTGTATGCAAGGTTATTTCTAGGATTTAACTCTACTGCTTTATCAATTAATTTTTTCCATAAAATAAAGTCTCCTCTTTTCAGATATGGAACTGACTTCTCTCTGTAAGCATAATCGAAGCTAGGACATAGTTCAATTGCCTCATCAAAAGCTAACTGTGATTGCTTATAACCTTGATATGGTTCAGCTAAATTCACTAATTCACAAGCTTTCTTACAACTTTCATCATTAAATGTATTACAATTTATTTGAGCTTTTAAGACAATGCCCATCAGTGTTAAGATAAAAAAAAACTTATGGTAATATTTCTTTAATGATTCCATCTTCTACTTTAAAAGTTAAATATTGATAATAATCTACTTTTTGCTCTTTATATTTGTTTACACCCCATCCATCTAGTTCTTTTGTAAATTTTAGAATTATATTCACAAAATCTTCATTAAAAAAGGTAGCATTATAGTTTTTGTCCATCTGCTGAATTCTAAATAATCCAGTCTTACCTTCACAGTTCACTAAAAATCTTATCGTAATATATCCTGTTTCTTTAAAACTACTTACGGTTGTTGAATATTCTTCTTTCCAAATTTTCAAAATTTCGTATTTTTCTCCTTTATATTGAAATCCTTTTGGGAAGTTGTAATATTGGAAAGAAATATCAGGGTTACATATTTTAAACTCAGGATCATCAATTTTTGGATCAAATTGTATGTCACCAACATTATTTAAATACTTATTCTCTAATTTTTGTGCATCTATTTGATATATAATAAAGAATAGGAATAAATATATAACTCTAAGGGTTTGCTTTATCAAAAATTTCATAAGAAAATACATAGGGTTGATTTGACACATTAAATGAATTAATTAGACTTTCATTTCTGAAATATATTTCTTCATATCTTTTGAAAAAAAAGTCATACCATTTTTGACCATCCTCTTTGTATAATTCACGAATATTAAATCTGTCAACTCCTGCTCTAAATCTTTTCATATTACTAGAGAATCTTCCAAGTAGCTCTCTATGTTGTTTTCCACTAAAAACATTTCTATCAATGCATACTTCCATACATTGATTAATATTTGATTGGGTAAACATTCCATGAAATCTACCATATAGTTCTCCATGATCGTTTTCATCTTTGGTTATTACTGATAGATTGGTTTTAAATGGAACTGTAAATAATTCCATTTTTGAATTATATGTTAATGTATTGAAAATAACGTGAGCTCCCTCATGTAATATGTGGTCAAGAAAAAAAACTTCATCATTTTCATCATGCGCATTTAGAAAAACCATATTGTGAGCTTGTATAGCAGCAAAAGAATAAGGTTCTCCCTTATATATCATCACTTTTTTGACAGCTTTTTTTATTAAAGTAAAATAATCATAATTATTTTCTTTAATTATTTTTAGCGCAGTATTAAAATGATTAATATGTTTACTATATGTTTTGTCAATATTTACATCTACAACTATATCCGAAGTATTTTTGAATAAATTTTCAAAAAGGGGGTGTTGTGTTTTTACTAATTCAATCCCTTCATCTAAAAAGTACAAAGGCTCATACCTAAAAAAAACTTCATTATTTTTTTCATCCTTAATAGAAAATACATTATTGTCTTTTTCTAAGTACAGTTTCTCAGCAATTTTCTCAGTATGAAAATATCCAACTTTAGGAATATAAATTATTCCATTTTTATTTGAAAACACAAGAATTCTATCCTTTGGATTTCTCTCAAACCCATAAATTATAGCATCTAGCCAAATATCATCTTGTTGTGTAACATAAGTGTAAAGGAGAGGTTCTTGATAAATTGTATCATCTTCAAAGTCGATTCTATCAAAAATATTTTCGTGCCTTTTGTAAAGTAGAAGTTTCAAAGAATCAATTACACTTCCTTGACAGTTGTCAAAATCATTATAAAAATTCATCATTATCGTTGTTTAAAATTTCTTACTAAAGTATAAACAAATCTTTGAAGCAGGTTAATATCTTCCGTAATAATTTCTGCTTGCCCCGTAAGATTATTAGGGGTTATTTTTTTATTATAGGTAGTAATTAAGCCTTTATTTAATTCTACATTAACATAGTAGACATTTTCATTGGTTACGTTGGTTACTTTACTAACTTTTCCTTCTAAAACACCAAATTCTTCAAATGGATAGTTTAATAACTTAATGTTTACTTTTTGTCCTACTTTTACTTTTCCAGCTCTATCAATAGGCATTTTAGCCCTTGCAAAATATTTTCCTGTATTATTAGTTGGAATAATCGAAAATAAAGTTTGTTCTGCCTTTACGTATTGGTCTTTTTGCCAAATATCAAAAAAATTAATTTTTCCATCCATTGGAGCCTGTATAAGATATTTATTCTTCCAAGATAAAATTTGTGCTTTTAATTCCTGAATGGCATTTTCTACATTTGTGGAAAGCTCTATTTTTTGATTTTCTTTTTGAAGATTTAAATCAACGTTCTCTTTCTTTATGATACTTTTATCACTTTCCAGATTGGAGATGCTAGAACCATAGCTCTTAAATCTATTTTCTGTTTGAAGTAGTTCTATTTGGCTTTTCTCAAATTCATTTTTAGAAATAACACCTTGTTCAAAAAGTTCTTTATTTCTATTAAATTCTTTCCTTTTTACTTCGTATTCTTTGCGAGCAATTTCTCTTTGGCTGTTATATTCTCCTTGGGAATTATTTACCTTATTTATCCTGTCTTGATTTGACCTAATACCTACTAATTGAGGATTAAATGTGTTGAAATATTTGTATTGACTTTGGGCTTTTATAAGTTCATTATAAAATGATTGAATTTCTCCTAACTTTAGATCTGGTAGTATTGAGATTGACTTTGTATTTGCATAATTATTAATAATAGAATCTATTTTTTTCACATCTTTTGTTTTTGCAGGATTATCAATCACTGCAAGCCAAGTGTCTTTTTTAATATTATTTCCATCCAAAACATTAAGCTCACTTATTTTCCCACTTGTTCTGGAAACCAAATAAATGGGAGGGTTTTCAGACGTAACCTCTACCTGAGTAGAAACTATATCAGGATATTTTATCATCCAAGCAAGCAAAAATAAAATAGTAATAAAGACAAAAAACACGGAATTTCCCCATGTTATAATCCAAGCTGGAGTTTTCTCTAATACTTCTTTAGAAAAATCACTCTGCTCATCCAATAAATCAATTTTACTTTTCATCTTAGTTTGATAATTCTAGTTGATTTTTAACAAGTTCAAAATAAGCTCCTTTTATTTTTATAAGTTCAGTATGAGTTCCTTGCTCAATAATTGTACCTTTGCTTAAAACTACTATATTATCAGCATTTTTTACTGTACTTAAACGATGAGCAATAACAATAACCGTTTTGCCAGCAAAAAATTGATTTAGATTTTCCATAATTATCTTTTCATTATTGGCATCTAAAGCACTTGTTGCCTCATCAAAAAAAAGATATTGAGGATTCTTATAAACAGCTCTAGCTATTAGTGTCCTCTGCATCTGACCTCCGCTTAAAGTTATTCCACTTGTTCCTGCGGGTCCTATCCTTGTATTATAACCTGTGGGGAAGTTTTCAATCATTTCTTCAATATTAGCAACTCTTACAGCATTTAATAACCTTGATTTATCTAGTATCCAATCAGATTGAGATTCTGTTATATTTCTTGCAATAGTGTCAGTAAATATATATCCATCCTGCATTACAACACCACATGCCCCTCTCCATTCTCTGGTATCTACATTACCCAATTCAATACCACCAATATTTATTCTTCCATGAGTTTGCTTGTATAATTTTAATAATAGTTTCAGTAAGGTTGTTTTACCACTTCCACTTTCTCCAACGATAGCTGTTATTTTTCCCTGAGGAATCGTTAGATTAATGTTATCCAATATTATTTTAGAATTTTTTCCGCCATATTGGAAAGATAAATTTTGAATATCAATAGTATGATTTTTGGGAAGTTCATGATTGATCTCTTGAGCTTCATATTCATCCTTTATCTCTTTTATTTCATTCATTCTTGCAAGACTAATTTTTGCATCTTGTGCATCTCTGAAAAATTGCACCAGAGAAATAAGGGGACTATTTAATTGACCAATAATATACTGTACTGCTAACATCATCCCTAATGTCATATCTCCTTTAATTACTGAATAAGCAGCAGTAAATGATATTAATATATTCTTGATTTCATTAATAGAATTAGCTCCAATCATCTGTACTTGAGCCAATTTTAGTGACTGAATTGATATTTTATACAGTTTTATGCGCATTTCTTCCCAGCCCCATCTTCGTCTTTTTTCAGAACCATTAATTTTAATTTCTCTGATTCCACTAATTATTTGTAAGAGGCTACTAGAGTTCCCCGAAGATTCATCAAATCTTTTGTAATCTAGTTCTGCTCTTTTTTTCATGAAAAATAGAATCCAAATAATATAAAAAATTGCCCCTACTAAGAATATTCCAAAAATAGTAACATTGTAATATGCTAATATGCCCATAAATATTAGCATATTTACTATGGAAAACAATGTTGTCGGTGATGTTGTTAAAAATCGTTCTAACCTATCAGAATCCTGCAATCTTTGTAAAATATCTCCAGGAATTTTTGAATCAAAGTAAGATATTGGTAGTTTCATTAGTTTGATAAGAAACTCTGAGGCTATTGTTAGATTAATCCTTGAACCTACATATAAAAGCAACCAGTTCTGAACAAAACTAACAAAAGATTGAGAGAAAAATAATGTTAACTGTGCAATTAAAACTAATATGACGAAATTTATTTCTCTATAATTAATACCTTTATCTACGATAGATTGTGTTAAAAAGGGTAGGATTAGCTGTATAATACTGATAATGGTTAAGCCAACAATAATTTGTAAAGCATATTTTTTATATGGCTTAATGTAGGGTAATAATGATAAAAAGCCTTTTTTATCTTTTTTATCTTCTTCTATATTATGAAATTCAGAACTAGGCTCTAGTAAAATTACTAATCCTTCATCAGAATTATTAAGGTATCTTGTATTTTGCCAGCCCTCAATAAACTTCTCCTTTTCATATATAATAAGACCATAATCTGGATCAGCAACATGAACCTTTCCTTTTTCAATTTTGTAAACTATAAGAAAGTGCCTCTGTCTCCAATGAACTATACAAGGTAAAGGGGCTTGTTTCTCTAATGTTTCATAATCAATATTGGCAACAAGTGTTTTAAAACCTATTTTTTCTGCTGCATCTGTTATCCCCATAACAGAAACACCTTCTGTAGTAATATTAGACAGTTCTCTTAAATATTCAGGAGAATATACTTTGCCATAATATTTTGCCAACATTCTTAAACATGTTGGTCCGCAGTCAGTTCTATCAAATTGTTTATAAAAAGGGAATTTGTGTTTTTTTAAATTCATTAAAAAAATTAATTTTACAGCAAATATACAATAACATGGTGAAAATAGATGATATTTCCAAAATAGGGCTTGGGACTTATAGAATGAGCACAAATGATTTAGAAAATATTAATGTTCTACAGTACGCAATTGATTCAGGTATAAATTTAATAGATACTGCATCTAGTTACAACTCTGGCACATCTGAATTATTAATTGGAAATAGTATTAATGAAATTGCCAGAAGCTCCATTTTTATAGTTTCAAAGGCTGGTTATATACAAGGCGAAGACATAGATAGAATTAGGAAAAATAATTTAAAACATATTGAAGTTAATGAAAGTTTGCTTTTTTCTATTGATCCCGATTTTGTTTCTTTTCAGGTTGACAATTCTCTCAAAAGATTAAATACTGATTATATAGATTGTTATTTACTTCACAACCCTGAATACTATTACCAAAAAAATGTTTCAAAAGAGGAATTAAAGCACAAATTATTTAACTCATTTCTACTGCTTGAAGAGAAAGTAAAGGAGGGCAAGATTAGATATTATGGTATTAGTTCAAATATATTAAGTTCATTACCGTTAAAAAGTATCTTAGATGCTTTAGGGCAGTTTCCTCACTTTAAATTTTTACAGTTTCCCTATAATATTGTTGAAAGAAACTTATTTTTTCAGCTAGACAATGAAGTTACTGTAACAATCTCACAATTAAAAGAGAAAGGATTATACATATTATCTAATAGACCTCTAAATACGACATATGAAAATAAAGTTTTAAGATTAGTAGATTATGCTGCTGGTAATATAAACCTTATTGAAGATCAGGAAAATACCTTGTTTGATTCCTTTACTGAAATTATAAAACAACGTCTTTCAAATATGCAAGAGGATACTTCCTTAGAAAATTATTATCCAATTAGTTTTTTTATTGAAAACAGAAAACATATAGGGAATGATGAAGCAATAAATAAAGCAATACATTCTTATTTGTTGCCTTTTTTAGATGCTATTGGGCTGAGGAATGAAGAAACTATTAAGATATTAAGTGAGTTACAAAATTACTGGATAGAGTTTTCTAAAAGTAATAATCAGGACAGATTAAATACTCTTAAATCAAACCTATATAAAGAAGGAATATTAAATAGAAATGACACTCGTGACTTTTCATTAATACTAGCTGAAAATTACATTAATTCGGGTGTAGATACTGTTTTGATGGGATTAAGAAGAAAAGATTATGTTGACAAAATTAAAAGTATTATATGAAAATACTAAATAGATTACTACTTATTACTTTCCTGCTTTGTACATCTCTTTTAGTATTAATAGTCGTAAGCCTAACAAATGAAATTGGCGATATTTCAATGAATAAAAAAACTGATAATTCTGACTTTCAGACAAAAGGTATTACCTATCAGTATTATCAAGCAAATACAAAATATAAAGGAGAAAGAAAGGCAATCAGGGATATTCTTATGGTCGAAAATCTAAAATTAGCTTCCGTCAAAAATGGCTGGCTTGTTATTAGATTTCTTATTAATTATGAAGGTTCGACTGATAGGTTTAGATTTTTTTGTATTGATGAAAAATATAGAGATATTAAATTGAGCAATCAAGAAGAAGAAAACTTATTAAAAATCGTTCGTCTATTACGAAATTGGGAAGTTGGAAAAGTTGACGAAAAAAAAGTTGATTCATATTATCAGATAACATTCAAAGTTGAAAATGGAAAAGTCATTGATATATTTTAGGATAAAAATTATAATAAAATCTTTGTTTTTGATTTTATTTGCAGGAATTATTATTTTGTTGATTTTCATCATATTTTTCCTTAATAAGGATAGAAGATTTATACTAGCAGAAGATTTACAGGGAACTCAGCTTTCGCAATTTATGTTTAAGGTT
Source organism: Chryseobacterium sp. MYb7 (assembly GCF_002979455.1). Classification (GTDB taxonomy): domain Bacteria; phylum Bacteroidota; class Bacteroidia; order Flavobacteriales; family Weeksellaceae; genus Chryseobacterium. The sequence continues at coordinate 38,974 of NZ_PCOU01000008.1, read as the reverse complement.
CTAAGAAAACAGTATCCAGATTATTCAGATGTATATCATGAACAATCTGTTGCTTATAATAAAAGGGGACTTTATCATGAGGGGTTTAAATTACTTGATAAAGCTGTTTTATTAAATCCGAAAAAACATTTAGGTTATAGGGGTTGGATGAAATTAGAGAAGCTTAAAGATTATAAAGGGGCAATCATTGATTTAGAGAAACTCAATGCTCTAACACCTAATGATGATGTGCAGGGTGAAAACATAAATTATCTTCTTGCAATATCATATCAGGGATTAAGTAATTATGATAAATCTAAACATTATTATGAAAGGTTCTTTGAAACTACAGATAGTGCGACTTTAAATTTAAAATCTATAGTTTATGTAAATTATGGTACATTGTTGGAAAAATTAAACCTTAACCAAGAAGCTTTAAAACAATATAACATATCACTAAAGGGTCATTTTAAATTTTCAGAAGCATATTTCCATAAAGCAGAAGTGTTTGAAAAATTAGGAATCAAAGATTCTTCAAAATATTATTATAAAAAAGCATTACATCAATATAATAATGGATCTAAACTTAAAGATGTTTACAATGAAGTCTTTAATGAATTGTATGAAAGTGATATTATAAAAGCAATACCAAATTAAAAAATAATAGGCAGTTTTTTTAGTAAACGTACGACCAAACTATCAGATTAAATCGTGACTAATTCAATTTATTATTTACATTTCTTTGGAAACTTTAATAAAATATGATATAAAAAGACTTCTTTTCCCTCTCTAACATGCGATGTTTTTAATATCCTATTGTTGGTGTATTTACTTTCAATATTCTTAATATCATCATTTTTAGGATAAAGAAATTTCATTTCATCATTGATAAATTTTTGATATGATTGTGTGAAATTTTCAAATTTATTTTCGGCAAGATTACAATAAATGATGATGTATTTATTATGAAGTCCTTTAGAATCGTAATTTTGTTCTAACTTATTAATGTGAGAAGTAATATTATTAGTGTCAATATACTCTAAATTAAATGCTTCTAGAAAATATTCTGTTCCAGATTCATCAATTACAACTCCGTCAACACTACCTTGCTTGATGCCTGTACCTGATTCTCCATATCTAGATTGATCTTTTGCACCATATTCACGGGGAAGTAAATCTAAAATCTGTCGTGTTCGGGTATCCTCATCAACATTCCAAAATATTTTATTTTCCTGTAGTTTATAAGAAGCTATCATCAAATCATTTAACAATGGAATTGTACTGCTAAAAGCTACAAAGGGATTTTTTTCGATGATCGGTTTTATTTCTTTAATAAATTGGATTTCGTCTTTTAACCATTCTTTTAGAATTTTTCTATACTTTACTTCATTGTAATCTTTAGAAGTATTCGTGTAACCTTGTTTGAGTTTCTGCTTTCTTTTTTGGCGAATCATTTCAAGTTCTACTTTTTCAATATCTGTTATCAAACCTTTTTCAAGCAAAGTTTCTGTGTTGATTATAACTAATATTTTATTAGTTATTTCAAGTAAATAATTTATTAGAACTTTTTTTGTTTTAGGAGTAGCAACAAATAAATTACTGTACTTATTATACTTTACACTTTCAATAAGTGGATTTATGCTAAAATATTGTTTTTTGAGATGCTCAAAATAGCTTAATTCAAAAGGGAATGTTTTATACCACTCGTTATAAGTCTCTGTTAAAATATTAAAGTTTTTGTCTTGATCTTCAATAACTGGATTTTTAAGTTTATTAAGATATTCTAATATTTTATTTTTTTTATTAGAATTAGTTTTTGCCCCTCCTCCTCTCAATAAATTTTTAAGTTGAGTAATAAAACGCCCAATATATAAAGCTTCTCCATATCCTGTTGGAAAAGAACCAAAACTATCAATTACATGATCTAAATAATCAAAAATCTCTTCTTCCCACTCTTCAGTATCAATAAAATTTAAAATATGATCCCAAGTATAAAATAATTTTTCTGCATAGAATAATGGAGCATTTTTAAAATATTCTGGATCAAACCAATTTTGATTAGAAAGCTTCCTATGCAGTTCGCAACAATTTGGAAATTTTTTATGATAGGTAGAAAGATTGGTAAACTCTCTTAAATAATTTTTTTTACAAACATTACATTCTTGATGCTTGTGACCATCATAATTTAATTTGATAATATCGTAAGGTATTGTATATCGCCCGCCTTTAAATGAATATATTTCTGATCCACAGAAGTCTAACTTCTCAATACTATCGACAAAAAAGGTGTGACTTACATTTATTTCTTTATTCATTGGAATTTTCTCTGCAAAAAGGTAAAAGTAAAGGTACTGAAATTAGAAATATTTACAATAAGATATTTTAGAAGTGAAGTCATAATGCAAACAAATTTTAAAATTAAATCCAAATGTCAAAAAACTATACTACATTATTATTTGGGTGAAAAAAAGCAACGGTTAATCCCCATCATCAAAAGTACCCCCACCAAACTTGTTTCAAAAAATCAAATAGCTTTATAGTTGAATTTACGACAATTTAACACCAAAAAATATGTAATGAGTGTACAGACGGAAGTCTCCATAGATAAACTAGAGGGTATGAGAGTTGTTTTCTTTGGCGCCCCCTCCCACACTGTCAAACTTTTCTCAAAAGTAAGTTTTGTTTTATTTGGTTTTTGTGGATCTGTTTTTATTTTCCACTTACATTTTCTACTGGCTATACTCTTCAAACTATATATTTTATTGATATTTTTTTGACAGTTTTTGTTTGTTGCGGTTAGGGTTTAAAAATATTTTAAAAACTTTAATTTTAAAGTTAAAATCTCTGTCAATTGGCATGAATATTGACTTTATTAATATGTCAAAGAACTGTTTCAAGTTCTTTTTTCTACATAGATTCTCACAATAATATATAAAAAATGCCTAAAGTGCTACGAACACGATAGGCAACATCAATAAATTTTAAAATCAGTAAAAAATTATCGACATGACAAATTTACAAAATTGTCTTGATTCTTGCAGTATCTATGTAGGAACTTATCAGAAGTACAACAACGGAAGCCTTTACGGCAAATGGCTCAATTTAGCTGATTATTCAAGCTATGACGAACTATTGGAAGCAATGTACGAACTTCACAAGGATGAAAACGAGCCAGAGTTTATGCTCCAAGATCATGAACACTGTGAAATATTTGAAAAATTAGGATTAATTGGAGAAAGTTATTTATCAGATGAAATATTTGAAATAGCAGAACAAATAAATGATTCTGGGTATGATATAGAAGTTTTTGAGGCTTACATTGATTGTATTGGGAAAGTTGATTTTAATAGCCTTTATGACGGTGTAATAAACTGTTATATAGGTGAATATTCAGACGATGAAACATTTGCACAATATCTTTTGGAAGAAAGTATTCCTGAAACCCTACCAAATTATATTTATATTGATTGGGAATCTACAGCAAGGAATTTAATGTTTGATTATTATTCGAGTGATGGGCATTATTTCCGTGCTTAAAAATACAATCAGATTCAAATAGATTCAATGAGGTGTAATCGGGTGGCTTTATACAAAAAGGGTGACCAAAATCGTGACCAAGTGACCAAAAGTGACCAAAATAAAAAAGCAACTTGCTGTAAATTAGCGAGTTGCTTTTGTTTTGCTGTAGACCCACAGGGATTCGAACCCCGACTGACGGTACCAAAAACCGGAGTGCTACCGTTACACTATAGGTCTGTTTCTATGTTGCGAAATTATAGAAATTATTTTAAATATGAAAATCAAAGTTAAAGATTAATTAACATAATAGGGGCTTAAGGAGCATTACATATTGATATACAAATAATTATTTTTCAATAAAATTTTAAGAAATTTTGCTTTTATCCGGAAATAAGGGGGGTGTAGATATTATCCACTCAATTTTTATTGTAATGGTTATGATGATTTTTCCGTTAAATACTAACTTCCAGCCTCCTTCTTCCAGCTTCCTTACCTAAAACTGCATTTAAATAATAAAACCCTATCTTTGCAAAAAATTGGGCTCCAAAAGTTGGAGTAACCCATTAATAACATATCCTGAGCAAAGCAAAAGGATTATTAAACATTTTTTATGTCAAATATTGTCGCAATCGTTGGGCGTCCCAACGTAGGAAAATCCACGCTTTTTAATCGTTTATTAGAAAGAAGAGAAGCTATTGTAGATTCTACAGCTGGTGTTACCAGAGACCGTCACTACGGAAAATCAGATTGGAATGGAGTAGACTTTACTGTAATTGATACAGGAGGTTATGATGTAGGTACAGATGATATCTTTGAAGAAGAAATCCGTAAGCAGGTACAACTAGCCGTGGATGAAGCAACTTCTATTATCTTCATGGTGAATGTGGAAGAAGGGCTTACTGATACAGATTTCGAAATTTACAGACTTCTTAGAAGATCCAATAAACTTATTTATTTAGTTGTAAACAAAGTAGATTCATCAAAAGAAGAACTTCCTGCAACAGAATTTTATCAACTAGGAATAGACAAATATTATACTCTTTCTTCCGCTACAGGTTCCGGAACTGGTGACTTGTTAGATGATATCGTTAAAGATTTCCCAACTACAGAATACAAAGATCCATTTGAAGGATTACCTAAAATTACCATTGCAGGTCGTCCAAATGTAGGGAAGTCTACCATGACCAATGCTCTATTGGATGTTGAAAGAAATATTGTAACCGATATTGCAGGAACTACAAGAGACAGTATCCAGACTTTATACAACAAATTCGGACACGAGTTTGTGTTGGTGGATACAGCAGGGATGAGAAGAAAATCTAAGGTAAACGAAGATCTTGAATTCTATTCTGTAATGAGATCTATCCGTTCTATCGAATATTCTGACGTAGTTATTATCATGGTGGATGCCACACAAGGATGGGAATCTCAGGATATGAACATTTTTGGTTTGGCTCAGAAAAACAGAAAAGGAATTGTAATCCTTGTGAATAAATGGGATTTGATCGAAGACAAACAGACCAATACAATCCGTGATTTCGAAAAATCAATCAAAGATAAAATTGGTCAGTTCCAGGATATTCCAATCTTATTTGTTTCCGCTTTAACGAAGCAGAGAATCTTGAAAGCTGTAGAAGTAGCAATGGAGGTTTATGAAGACCGTAAGAAGAAAATCAAAACTTCAAAACTGAATGAAGTAATGCTTCCTATCTTCGAACAAACACCACCACCAGCATTGAAAGGAAAATATATTAAAATCAAATATTGTGTTCAGCTTCCTACGCCGTCCCCGCAGTTTGTATTTTTCTGTAACCTTCCACAATATGTGAAGGAGCCTTATAAGAGATTTACTGAAAATCAGTTGAGAAAACAATTCGGGTTTACCGGAGTTCCAATTGAAGTTTATTTCAGACAAAAATAATAAGAACAATTGTTCACAAAAGACTCCGGCAAGCGAAACTTGCCGGAGTCTTTATTTTAAGCTACATCCATTTCTCGTACACCAATCTTACAGGCTGATATCCTTGGGAAGCCAACCACTGTTGCATGGTGTCGTTGGTGCAAAGTGTATAACGATAGATTTTTCGAATTTTATAGTCTGTATAGGCTTCTTCAAATGCTTTATTGAGGGCAGAGTAGATTCCTTGCTTTCTGAATTCTTTTTTTACATATCCTTCAGAGACATAAAGATCATCACCCTCTCCTGATTCAAAATTACTGTCGTCTTTCTCATCAATATATCCGAAGAGAAACCCTATAGCTTTCCCATCAACTTCAGCAATAAGAAAAGTACCATCATTTTCTTCTTCACATTCGGTCATAAAACGGAGGTAATTTTGCCGAATTAGACTCCAGGCTGCAGTTTTATTATTCATTTCTTTTTCTGAAACATGAAGTTCTCCTACCAATTCATCCACGATAGATAGATTTTCACTGATTTTTATTTTTCTGATGGAATAATTCATAATGATGTTTTTTTTAAATTTGCTGGAAGCTGGAAGAGGGAGGATGGGGGTAACCTGTGACAGATAATATACCTGTTGTTTTAAAATAAAAGCTCAATAAAAAGACATTCATGCCTGTTATTTGCTTTCATCACCTCCAGCATCCATCCTCCAGCTTCCTGGTAATTACTTCCCTCTTAACGGGCTTCCGTACCATGATGTATTATCTGATAGTAATTCTCCTTTCATCACGAGAGAAAGAGGATCTATATTGACATTGTTTCCAATTTCACTGTCGTATAAAATAATGGTTCTTGAATTGATTGTAGTCTGTTTTCCAATTTTTACACTCCCGATTTTCATAATTCTGTCTTCAAAAAGATGGGTTTGAGGACCGCAGTCTTCATTCAGCATTGTTTCATCTCCGATAGATACCATATCAAACTCTGTAATGTCAGTGGTATTAAGCCATACTCTTTTTCCGATTTTTACCCCTAAAAATCTCATAAAGAATGGAAGCCAGCATGTACCTCGCAGGAAGTCAAGGAAAAACTGTACAGGAAGTGCTTCGTAAATGGTAGTAATCCCTTCACTCAACCAAACTTTCATGCTGTACATTGGCATTTCAGTTTTTTTATATTTTCCAACCAATATCCACTTCAATATTACCGTGAAGAAAAAAGAGGGTAAAGCAACAATTCCTAAATAATAAAAAGGAGCCAGTAAAATAAGGTAATGAATATTTCCTTCCAGATAAATACTTGTATACGCAATGAATAATACACTGCAGATAATTACTACTGTCTGTGGAAGAATAATTCTGATTCCTTCTACAATAGCTCTTGCCAGCTTAAGTTTGAATGGTGGATTATAAGTGAGGCTATCCTGAAAAGTATCAGATTTTTGCCTTGAAGGAAGACCAATCGGAGGAGATCCGAACCAGTCTTTTTCAGTAGAATTTTTCAATTGTTCTTCTGAAGGTGCTTTGCTCAGTACTCCGATCAGCATATCATTTCCAAGTTCGTATCCCTGAGGAATCAGTCCGCTGTTTCCTACAAAGCTGTTGTTTCCGATCGTGGTTTTGGATAAAATTAATTTCTCATTTCTTACATCATGTTCTCCAAGGATTACAGCATCAGCAATAAATGAGCCTTCCCCAATTTCCAGAAGATGGTGAGAAACATCACTTGCAGTCGATATTTCTGAGTTTTTCCCCACTTTTGCTCCCATCATTCTGTAGAACTTACTGATATAAATAGAAGCAAAAAGCGGATGTACAATAATCAGAGACAAGTTGAAAATCTGATCCTTTATCCATTTTTTATAATACATAAAACTGTAGACAGGATAAATGCCCGGTTTCATATTGTATTGTAAAATGCGGGTCAGTATACTTATCACTCCAATAAATAGTAGAATATATACTGTGGAAAGTATAGGAGCCTGCCATAAATAATAAAAAGTATAATCAGCAGAACGGTCATCCAGATAATATAAGGTGTAAAGTGTAGGTGCTAAAGGCAAAACAATAAGAAGGGGAAAAAAGAACAGTGAGCATGCATACAATAATGCAAACCGGTTTCTTTTTGCTGACGAAGCCAGTTGAGGAATTTCAATTTCTTCACCGGATTTTACTCTTATTTTTTCGGCCGGACTGCCATTCCATACTTCTCCAAATCCAATTCTTCCACCTTCATTCAAACAGCTTAAATCCTGAAGTTCCCCAAATTGCTCAATTTCTGTGTCTCCGCATACAATAACAGAAGATCCCAGGTAAGCATGTGCTTTTATATGGACTTTTCTTATTCTTAAGATTCCATTTTCAACAGAAGCATTATCGATGCTGCAGCCGGAGCTGGTGTTCACATTTTCATCAATAGTCACAAGATCTTCCGCTGCAATAGGAAGTAAACTCAGTTGTGCACTTGGATGCACCTTTACTCCCAGTAACTTTAAGTATTTTGGATATAAAGGAGTTTCTACAATAAATTCTGAGGGCATTAATCTTTTAATAGTCTTCCATAGCCACCATCGGAAATAATACCATCCCCAGAGCGGATAATCTCCTTCTTTTATTTTTCCAATCACAAGCCATTTGGTAAGAACAATAATGATGGAATATACAGGAGGAATCAAGGTATACAGTAAAACAGCACTCAATAGAGCATAATGCAGTCCATATCCGTTAATCTGAAAATAATAATAACTTAAATAAGGAAAAAAGATCTGAATACTCAATAAAGCAAATACAACCAGCAGACTAATTGTCTGAGCAATATTACAGGCAATATACTGTAATGTTGAAACGCTGTGAAAAGGTTCCTGATGTACTGCTGTCTGAGCATGTTTATTTTTGAGACATTCGGAATATTTTGATAAAGGACGGTTTTCATAAATCTCTTTTAATGAGGCTGTAGGAATTCCTGCTTTTTGACGAAGATGAGAAACCAATGTAGCAGCCAGAAGAGAATGTCCGCCCAGGTCAGTAAAAAAATCCTGATTCAGATTAATTTCTTTTCCCGGAAATACCCATTGCAGCGTTTGAATAAGCCTTTCTTCTATGGGAGCTTCATGATCAATTTTTATCTCTTCTTTTTTATCATGAATAAGAAAGCTTTCAGGAACAGGAAGCCGTTTTCTGTCGATTTTACCACTTGGCATTCTCGGCATTTCTTTCATCAGAACAATAGAAATAGGAACCATATAAGGAGCTAAAAACTTTGCCAGCTCTTTTCGCATTCCATTTTCATCAAAAGAAGATTCATTATTCATGACAACATATCCAACAAGTTGACCTTGTTCGTTGGAATCTTCTTTTACTGCTACAGCAGCAGAGGATACATCATGAAGTTGGTTCAACCGTGATTCTATTTCACCAAGTTCAATTCTGTAACCTCGTAGTTTGATCTGATCATCTATTCTTCCCTGAAATTCAATAAAGCCATCCTCACGGATAATAACAGCGTCTCCGGTTTTGTAAATTTTGTCTCCCGGAAGATCTTCCGGAAACAGATTTTGCAAAAACTTCTGTTCAGTAAGCTCAGGAAGATTAAAATATCCATTGCTAACTCCCGGGCCGGAAATAACCATTTCACCACGTTCTCCCCGTGGAACGATATTCATATTTTCATCAACCACAGCAACATGATAATTGGGAAGAGGAGCTCCGATAGTCAGCTCCTGTTGGCTATTCAGTTGAGCCATATTGGAGGAAACCGTGGTTTCCGTAGGTCCATAGCTGTTGATGAATGTTCGATAGGGCTTTGCCCATTTTTCCTGCACCTGTTTCGTACATGCTTCACCTCCTGTATTGATCAGTCTGATGGCAGGAACTTCATCAATAATGGCCAAAATACTTGGGACTGCATGAAGGATCGTAATATTATTTTTTGTTAAAACATCACTCAGTTCATCGATCGCTTTTACAGTAGTGCCATCAGCAATCCATATGGTAGCTCCTGAAAAGAGACTGATCCATACTTCTTCGCACCACATATCAAAAGACACAGAAAAACCCTGATAAACAATATCTGTATCTTTTATTCCTATAAAATCCTGTTCGGAACGGATCAGATGGCAGATATTCCGGTGAGAAATAGGAATTCCCTTAGGATTTCCTGTACTGCCGGAGGTAAATAATACATATGCCCAATTGTCAGGTGTAAAATCTACGGCAGGTAAAGAAACAGAATTCTTAGGCTGTTGAGCAATTTTTAGCGGTTGGCAGTGAATATGAGCATCCGTATCTGAAAAATACGTCTTGACATTCATATCTGTAAAAACCTTTTTAATCCTGTCTTCAGGCATTTCGCTGTCTAATGGAATGTACGCTGCACCCGCTTTCAAAATTCCGAGTATAGCTACTGGAAGTTCAAGGCTTCTGGGATACCATACCCCTACACGATCACCGGGCTGTACTCCCTGGTTCTGCAGTTGAAGGGCTATTGCACTACTCCAGCTGTCCAGTTCAGCATACGATATTTTTTTATCTTTAAATATAAAGGCTGTTTTATCTTTATATTTTTCAAAGGTGGGAACCAGTAGTTCAGGCAGCGTTTCTTCTTTGATAAACTCCGGGCTGATCTTTCCTAAAATAAGGCTTTTCATCATTAAAAAATTACAATATAATGTGTTGGGAATATTTTTATAAATATACTTTATTTCTCCTCAAACCCGATTTTTCAATTCGTTTTTTAGTTGTAATTTTGCAACAATTAATATCAATTAACTGAAATTAAAAAAAAATAAAATTTTCATGCTTACTATTTTATCGCAACACTTTTCTCTTGTCAATGAATGGATCAACGAACTTAGAAACGTTGAAGTCCAGCACGACCGAATGAGATTCAGAAGAAATATGGAAAGAATCGGGGAGATTGCCGCTTTTGAAATCAGTAAAGGACTGGAGTACAGAGAAGTTGAAATTCAGACTCCTTTAGATACAATAAAAAGCAGAGAAATTGCTGTACAGCCTGTTATTACTACTATTTTAAGAGCTGGAGTTCCATTGTTTGAAGGAATTCTGAGCTATCTTGACAGAGCAGATTGTGGTTTTGTGGCAGCCTACAGAAAACACGATGCCAATGATTATTTCTCAATCAAACAGGATTATCTTACTTGCCCAAGCATTGAAGGAAGGCCACTTATCGTAGCAGATCCCATGCTGGCAACAGGAGCTTCTTTAATTGAAGCGATCAAAGATTTGCTAACCAACGGAAACCCCACTCAGCTCCATATTGTAGCAGCTATTGCTTCAAAACAAGGTGTTGAAACAGTTCAAAATGCCTATCCTGAAGCTCATATTTGGGTAGGAGCTATCGATGAACATTTAACCTCTAAAGGATATATCACACCGGGATTAGGTGATGCCGGAGATCTTAGCTACGGAGAAAAACTTCAGAGATAATTTAAACAAGATTCCAGAAATCTTTTATTAAGTTCAATAATAAATCAGGTCGTACTTTGTCCATGGGATGTTTTGTATCCGGGAGTACGGCCAATTTTGCATTAGGAAGGCTTCTGTAAACTCTTACACTTTCCTCAATAGTAACCATATTGTCTTTATCTCCCACCATAATTTGAGCCGGAATCTGAATCGCAGCAAGGTTATTTTCCAAAGGAGGATTTTTACCTAAGTCAATCATTAAATCAGCAATAGCGGGAAGAAGCTTTTTCCATTTTGCTCCGTGTTGTGATTCTAAAAGTTGGGCATACTGCGGAATTTTCTCAAGAATAACATCAGGATTTAACATTTTGCTTTCTTTCAAAGCCTGTTCCTCAGTCCAGTCAAATTTTGTTCCCAACGTTATAATAGAATTTACATTTTCGGGATTTTCCATAGCATAACAAAGCGCAACATAACCTCCCATACTATGCCCGAAAATGGAAACATCTGCTAGGTTATTCACTTTACAATATTCGGATAATTCCTGAGTATACTTTTTAATATTAATTCCATCTGCAGGAAGCTCCTGATCTCCATGTCCTGAAAATAAAGGAGTGTGTACCGTGAAATATTGGGGCAGTGTATTCAGATAAGGTTTAAAAATGTCATTGTGACCTAAAGCTCCGTGTAATAAAAGCAGATTGGGCATAGTTGTTTAGTTTCCGGAAAATTAGGAAAAAGAATTGAATAGTGAAAATGGATTGAGTAGGAGAGTGAGAGTGTTTTAGAGTGAGAGAGTTTGAGGGTTCTAGAGTTTGAGAATATTTTTAATACGATCTCCACACCCTAAATCTCATAACCCGCATCAAACCATCCCGTAACTCGTACCCCGAAACCCGCAACTAGCACCCCACATCAAACATCCACCGCCATTACCAAAACACTCAACTTATTGTTCCCGGCATTTAAAATCTCCCAGGCAATTGATGAAACCGTATTTCCAGTAGTGAAAACATCATCAATCAGAAGAATATGCTTTCCGCTAATAGGATAGGTGACGGAGAATGTATTGATTGATTCCAATCTGTGCTTTTTATCTTTTAAGGCCTGAGCTTTGGAATAATAATTTCTTTTGATTAATTGATGGTCAAAAGGAATGTTGTAAAATGAAGATAGAGTTTCTGTAAATAAATGAAGCTGATTGTATCCGCGCTCTTTGAGCTTCTTTGGGTGGAGAGGCACGCTTACCAATAAGTCAGGTTTTTCGTCTTTAAAATCCAGACGTTCGATAGTCCATTCTGCAAGAATCTTTCCTGCTTTTTCCCGGTTTCTGTATTTTAGGTCGTGAATCATCTTACGGCTTAAACTTTCCTCTTCAAACTGTATCAGTGCAAACGTGTTTTCAACCGGAAAAAACAAGTTACATTTTTCCTTCACCGGATTGTTTTCGAAATAGTTGTAATGCGTAAAATGAATCTGGCTAAAACAAAGATCACATACCAAAAGTTCAGGATCGATGATTCTGTTGCAATGGATGCAACGGTTCGGAAACAATAAATCTAATATCATAAGTGTGTTTTTACTAAGATATGAAAATAATTGTCAATTTTTGCTCCGCAAAGTCAATGGTGAATTATTCTTAACGCTAATGTTCGCAAAGGCATTTCATTTGGCAGAAGGAAAGCTTTTCCATACTCACAACCTCGCACCTTGCACCTTGAATTCTGCATTAACTATTCACTCTTACACATCTTCAAAATTCTTCCTGATCTTCTCCACAGCATTCTTCATACTCAGATTAAAATGTTCCTTTTCCAGTCTCACGGGTGGAGTCTGTCTTACCTCACAATCTGCAATGCTGCAGGATTCACAGGTAACTCCTACGTTGATGGTTTTTAAGGAAGGAGACTTGATGAAACTTATTTTTTTGATTGTTTGAGAATTTAATAAAATTCCCAGGCAATAACTTCTGTTGCTCCCGTCTGAAAAAGGATTTTTCTGTGAGGTCGAAATCACCAGATAGCTTATGCCCTGATCTTTATAGTGGGAAATCTGAGCATCCGTCAGCGTTTCATTTTCCTTTAAATGATCAAGATTTTTTACAGCAATCCATCTTCTGCAATAATGTTCATTCATTGCATTGGCATGAGGAGCCTGCTGATGGTTAAGGTGAAGCTCTTTTAAAATCTGAATTTTATCCGAATTCTTCTTTTTGACCAGACACAAATAAAATAAATCTTTGATTCCCATTTCTGCCGAAAGGATATTGGTTAGTCGGTAATAGAACGTTTCCGGTGATCGGGTGAAACTGTTGATTAGGCTTTCAAAACTTTGGGGTTCCCATTTATTTTGCTGGAAGAGCTCTGAAGTTTTTTCAATGACAGGTTCTTTTGAAATTAGTAAAGCTCCTGCAAAATAAGAGGCATAAAAGTTATTCAAAATCTCTTCAAAACTCCCGAAATCAAGCCATGAATAAGTATTTGGGCGGTTTTTTAATTCTAAAACATTGAATCCAATTTCCTTTGCTAGAATAAAAGTTTTCTGATCTTTTTCCAGCTTTTGATTCAGCAGCAATAATTTTTTCTCCGGAATAAAAAGAGAACGAAGATTATCCAAAGTTCCATACTTCTCAAAATCTTCAGACTGAATGGTGTAATTGAATTTTTCTGCAAGGATCTTCTCAAGAATATCAGACTTTAAGTTTTTTCCGATTTTTAAACGATTTTCCTGAGTAAACATGCCTACTTTTTCTTCAATCTCCGGGAAATAATTATCATACAGTTCCTGAAATGACCTCAATACGGCAAAATAAAACCTTTCCTTTCCAAGATTGTAATTCTGTGAAATTTCAATCAATGCATTGATAAAAGCAGTTACTTTTTTAGGAGCATCACTGATAATACTGATGAGGTTATTTTTATTAATTCCGAACAGTTCCAGCGGAACTTCTTTGAAGAAGTCAGACTGCAGAATTTCATTGAAGGGAGCCAGACTTTTATCAAGCTTGGTAGAAACCAGATCGTCAAAAGTACAGTTCAGTGCTTCAGAAAGCTGAATAATTTTATCGTGCTTGGGATATTTTTTTCCGTTTTCAATTTCGTTGAGGTAAGATTTTGATAATCCTGTCTTTACGGCAAGATCCTGCAAAGACCAGTTTTTCTTTTGTCTCTGCTGTTTCAGTTTTAGGCCGAAAACCGTTTTGATATAGTCGCTTTCTGAATTCATTACTCAAATATAAATAATTAGATGCGATTATTCGCATAATAAATTTTAAATAAATTTAGCGAACGTTCGCTATTTTATGAAAGTTTTTATTTATGTTTGTAATATCAAATCACAAAATCAATAGGTTATGGAAACTAAGACTCAATTGGAAATAAAGTCACAGAAGCAGTTTGAGGAAATATTTACTCCGGATTTGGCAGATTTTCTGATTTCGCTTCATCAGAACTTTAATTATAAAAGACTTGAACTTTTAGAAGAAAGAAAAAATACCCAGAAGAATTTTGATAACGGAAATCTTCCTGAGTTTTTAAAAGAAACAGAAAACATCCGAAACGGAAATTGGGTATGTGCTCCACTTCCTCTTGATATGCAGGATAGGAGAGTAGAAATTACAGGGCCCGTTGACCGCAAAATGATTATAAATGCCCTGAACTCCGGAGCATCTACGTTTATGGCTGATTTTGAAGACAGCAGTTCACCGGTGTGGGAAAACTGTATCCAGGGACAAATTAATCTTTCTGATGCTATTAACCGAACTATTGATTTTGTCAACGAAAAAGGAAAAGCTTATACCCTTAATGAAAAGAGCGCTGTTTTACAGGTTCGTCCACGTGGTCTTCATCTTCCGGAGAAGCATATTGAAATCAATGGGGAGAAGGCTTCCGGTTCACTGACAGATTTTGGAATGTATTTTTTCAGAAATGCAAAACAGCTTTTGGAAAACGGCAGTGGTCCTTATTTCTATCTTCCAAAACTGGAACATTATAAAGAAGCCCGCTGGTGGAATGAGGTTTTTGTTTTTGCTCAAAACTACCTCGGAATTCCGGAGGGAAGTATCAAAGCCACTGTTTTAATAGAAACTATTACGGCTTCATTTCAGATTGATGAAATTTTATTTGAATTAAAAGAACATAGTGCAGGCCTGAATTGCGGAAGATGGGATTATATTTTCTCTTATATTAAAAAATTCAGAAACCTTCCGGAGTTTATTGTTCCGGACAGAGATCAGGTAACCATGACTTCTCCTTTTATGAGTGCGTATTCAAAAAGAGTCATTGAAATTTGCCATAAAAGAAATGTACACGCTATCGGCGGAATGGCAGCGCAAATTCCTGTAAAGGATGATGACGAAGCCAATACTATTGCTTTTGAAAAAGTAAAAAATGATAAAGAAAGGGAGGTTAAAAACGGCCATGACGGAACCTGGGTAGCCCATCCGGCATTAGTAGCCGTGGCAAAAGAAATTTTTGACCAATATATGCCTTCCAAAAATCAGATTGATAAAAAATTTGAATATCATATAACAGAAAGTCAGTTGCTTGAAATTCCAAAAGGAGATATTACCGAAAAAGGAGTCCGAAAAAATATCAATGTAGGAATTCTTTACCTTGAGAGCTGGCTGATGGGAACCGGTGCTGCCGCCATTTATAATCTGATGGAAGATGCTGCTACTGCAGAAATTTCAAGAACTCAGGTCTGGCAATGGCTGAAAAACGAAGCTGTACTAAGTGACGACAGAACTTTAACCCGAAATATGATATTGCAGTGGGAAAAAGAAGAAATGGACAATATTGAAAAATATGTAGGAGAAACCCGCTTCAATAACGGAAAATTCAACCTTGCAAAAGAACTTTTCAATGAATTGATTTTCTGTGAAAAATTTGAAGAATTTTTAACCCTTAAAGCATATCCATTTATTTAGTAAAAATGTTGGTTGCTGGTTTTATAGTTGCTGGTTGAAAACCCAATCATCAATTAACACTAACAATAAAACTGGCATCTAGCAACAAAATTACTTTCAAACCTAATCAAACAAAATCCAAATATTATGAAAACAAGACAAGAACAAATCCGGGCTCTAGAGCAAGATTGGCTGATAAATCCACGCTGGAAAGGGGTGAAAAGACCTTATACAGCAGCGGAAGTTTTAAAACTTCGTGGAACTTATACCATAGATTATACCATCGCAACTGAAATGGCCAAAAAATTCTGGAATAAATTAAATACCCAGGATTATGTGGCAGGACTTGGTGCACTGACCGGTAATCAGGCAGTGCAGGAAGTTGATGCTGGGCTGGAAGCTATTTATCTTTCCGGATGGCAGGTGGCTGCAGATGCTAACTTATCAGGGGAAATGTACCCGGATCAGTCGTTGTATCCTGCTAATTCAGTGCCTTCTGTGGTAAAAAAAATAAATAATGCTTTATTGAGAGCAGATCAGGTACAGTCTGTGAGCGGAACAGGGAATAGAGAATATCTTGTGCCAATCATTGCAGATGCAGAAGCAGGTTTTGGTGGTAATCTGAATGCCTTTGAACTGATGAAGCAAATGATTGAAGCGGGAGCAGCTGCCGTACATTTTGAGGATCAGCTTTCTTCTGCCAAAAAATGCGGCCACTTAGGAGGAAAAGTATTAGTACCCACTCAGGAAGCTGTAAATAAATTGATTGCTGCCCGTCTCGCTGCTGATGTATTGGGAGTTCCGAGTCTTATTATCGCAAGAACGGATGCGGATGCGGCAGATTTGCTGACTTCTGATATTGATGACAGGGATAAGAAATTCGTGACGGGAGAAAGAACTTCCGAAGGATTTTATGTAGTGAAAAACGGAGTAGAACAAGGGATCGACAGAGGTTTATCTTATGCACCATACGCAGATCTGATCTGGATGGAAACCTCCAATCCTGATCTGGAGCAGGCAAGGAGATTTGCCGAAGGAATTCATGCCAAATTCCCAGGAAAAATGCTGGCTTATAACTGCTCTCCATCATTCAACTGGGCAGCAAGGCTGAGTGTAGAGGAAATGTCTACTTTCAGAGAAGAACTGGCTAAAATGGGTTACAAGTTCCAGTTTATTACCCTTGCGGGATTCCATGCTTTGAATACAGCGATGTTTGAATTGGCTTTAGCGTATAAAGAAAGAGGAATGGCCGGATATTCCGAACTGCAGGAACGCGAATTTGCATTGCAGCAGAAAGGATTCAGAGCGGTGAAGCATCAGTCTTTTGTAGGAACAGGATATTTTGATGAAGTACAGAATGTTGTTACTAATGGCTCTTCAGCTACCGTAGCGATGAAAGACTCTACGGAAACAGCGCAATTCCATTAATCATTTTCCATATTTTTTTGATGTTAATTAAAACCCTTTCTTAATTTTTTTGAGAAAGGGTTTAATGATAAAGAGGCTTATTTTTTAATAGTCAGATAATTCATCCAATTAATTTAAGATAAATTGTCTATTGAATAGTTTTTACTTCTTTCCAATAAACTGCTTGACAAAACTCCATAAACAGCAATATTATTAGCGGAAAGCTCACGAACAATTTCAGGGATTCCTTGAGTATGAATTTCACAAGTTATTCCAAATTCTTGTTCCTGCAGAGATATGTTTTCTCCTTCAAGTTGCTGAATGATTTTTCTCAACTTACTTATTTCAGTGGGGTATACTTCAAAATAAACAAAATGTTTTGAATCTGAATATTCCAATGGGGTTCCTGTATTTTGTTTTTTCATAAACTTAGAAATTGTCAATCAAATATAGAGAGAGTTTTCAACTCATGTAGTAAAAAATTAGTAGAGGTAGTCTGATTATTAGTGCGACGAAGGATTTTATAGCAGCCTCCTAATTCAATTATTCATTTTTTTGATGTTAAACTTTCTCTTTTTATGAGGAGGTTTTTCTTTGTTTAAAATCATTTTTTAATTCATTTAGACTTCAAAATAATAAAGAATAAATATTACATCGTAAGTAATTGAAATTTGAATTATATTTGGGGCTTGAAAAAAATATTATTAAAAATGAATTTAATTAAAACACTTTTTATTGCATTAGGATTAACACTTACTGCAAATATCGTAAATGCTCAACAGAAGGTTGGAAGTGTAAACACAGAGGAAGTTTTTGCAAGTTTATCTGAAGTTAAAACAATAGGTGCTACCATTGATAATCTTACTAAGACTAAGCAGACTGAAATTGAAAAGCTGATCAATGATTATCAAGCCAAGCTAAAAACGGCTCAGGATAAAGAAAAAACTTTAAGCGAAGCCAACAAAGAAGCTGTAACTAAAGAACTGATTGCAGCACAAACAGAATTACAAACTTTAGGGAAAAAAATAGAAGAAACCAGATCACAGGCGGCTAAAGATATCTCTGCTAAACAAAACGAATTGTTTAGCCCGCTGCAGAAGAAAGTAAGAGAAACTATTTATGCTGTTGCGAAAGAAAGAAGTCTGAGCTATGTATTTGATACAGCAGCACAGGAATCTAATAATCTGCTTTACACTGACGGAAGTGAAGATATCACTGCTATTGTGAAAAGCAAATTAGGGGCTACAGCTACAACAGCTAAACCAGCTGGAAAATCTAAATAAGAATTTCAATATACCCAATATTATAGACGGAATCAGAGAACACCTGATTCCGTTTTTTTATGTCTGAAATGAATGAATTGTTTCTGCAGGACTAAGATAGTTCTGTTTTAAAATGATAAATTTGAGTAAACTTTCAGGAGAATGAATCTAATGTACGAAAAACAAATCCAGGTAACGGAAGAACATATTGATCAGAACAATCACGTGAATAATGTACACTATGTACACTGGGTGGAAGAAGTGGCAGCAGAACACTGGGATCTTTTAAAACAGCAAACGGAATATGCAAACGATGTCTGGATGCTTCTTGATCACCACATTCGATATAAAAAACAGGTTTATCTGAATGATACCATCATCGTAAGAACTTATCCCATGCCTCCTGAAGGAGCCAAACAGCCGAGAAAAGTGGAATTTTACTGCAATGATGAGTTGGTGGTAGACTCAAGCACGCTTTGGATTCTGTTTGATCCGGAAACTAAGAAGATCAAACGTCTTGAGAGTGATTGGCTGGAGAATTTTTTTTAAACAGGTAAATAATTAAAATCAGAGTGAAGAATAGAACTTTGATTTTTTATTTTAGGATATAGCATCAATCAAAAACTAAATAACATGAAATTCTTTTACTCACTGGCTTTGCTGTTTCTTGGCATGGCGGGCTACGGTCAGGAAAATCCTTACTGGTTTTCGGACGATATTAAAAAGAAGTTGGAAGATCTTGCTCAAAATCAGTCCTGGAAAAGTCAGATGGGAGCAACATATTATTCAATAAGCGGGCAATACAAGCCGGCATTGGAAAGTTGGGATACAACATTCGGAAGAGTGAAAAAACTAGATCCTGCAGATAGTTTGAAATTCACAAAATTAATCCCTATCAATGCAAAAGAATATATTTTGGAAAAAGCCAGTAATGAGCAGGTTATCATTATTAATGAAGCCCATCACAACGCTAGTCACAGAGCCTTTGCCTCTTCATTGCTACAGGGATTATATGATAAAGGGTACAGATATCTTGGACTCGAAACATTAGCGAGTGACTCTTTAAATACAACAAAATTTGCTTCCCTCAACAGTGGATATTATTCTCAGGAACCGGAATTCGGTAACTTTATTTATAATGCGCTGAAAATAGGATTTAAACTTTTTCCATACGAAGCAGAAGGAAACAATAAAGAAAGAGAAATTGGCGAAGCCAAAAATATCTCCGATTATATGGAGAAAAATAAAGAAGGAAAATATATTATCTATTGCGGCTATCAACATGCTTACGAAGGAATTCATAAATCATGGGAAAAAACAATGGCGGGAAGACTTTCAGATTTAACAGGCATCAATCCATTTACTATTGATCAGACTCAGTTTTCAGAGAAAAGTAATCCTAAATATAATGAACCGCTTCTCAGAATCGTAAACAATACTTTTCCGGTTGTTTTAAAAGATGAAAATCAGGTGATCTATAATGGTGAAGATAAAATTCTGTATACAGATATTAAAATTGTTCATCCTGTTACAAAGTATCTCAAAGGAAGACCAGATTGGATGCTGACGGGAAGCCGAAAATTATATAAGATTCCGTCTTCTGAAATTCCTGTATATCCGGTTTTGGTGTTGGCTTATAGAAAAGGAGAATTTGAGCAGAAAGGAATTCCTGCTGATATCATGGAATTGAATACTTCCAAAGACAGCCGTTTTTTAATCCTGGATAAAGGAGAATATGAGATTATTGTTAAAAATAAGGAGTATAAAGTTATAAGCAGATTTGAAAAAAAGATAAGATAGCAACTGATTGATAATGTAATGAAAAACAAATTAAGGAAAATAGTCATTAATACAATAGAGTATTTATACCGGGTTACGGATCAATTTCATTCTGAAACACAAACCAATACTTTAACATTGAAAATTTTTCTAAGTGGCCAGAAATTGACTCCTTTGATCATTCAGTTTGTAACGGTTGAACATTATATTGTTGGACAGCCTTTAAAATCAGGAATTAAATTGATAAATAAAATAACAAATTCTGAAGATGAGGTTAATATGAATGAGCCGAAGTACATCAGACAATTTATTTTACTTGGATTAAAAAATGGATGGTCAGGAGTTAATTCAATAGCAGTTCAAGATGGACTGGACTATTTGAATCAATTAGGTTTTGAAACAGATCAAATAATTTTCAGGAAGTAATAGATATCACTTTTGAAAACCTGTGAAAAAAAAATTTTAATATCGTTGTAATAGAAACAGTCTTTTCTCTATTAAGCGGTTTTGTCATATCTTTGTACTATGATACGTATTACAAAAATTTTTACATTTGAAACCGCTCACGTACTTTATAACTACGATGGGAAGTGTAAAAATATGCATGGACATTCCTATAAACTGTTTGTAACAGTGAAAGGAAAACCGATCAATGATATTGAAAATCCTAAAAATGGAATGGTGGTAGATTTCGGAGATATTAAAAGTATCGTAAAATCTGAAATCGTAGATGTATGGGATCATGCGGTTCTTGTCAATGCTTTGTCTCCACACAAAGAACTGGGTGATGATCTTGAGCAGAAAGGACATAAAGTAATCTATTGCAGCTTCCAGCCAACTTGTGAAAACATGTTATATGCCATTGCTGCTAAAATCAAATCAAGGCTTCCTGAAGGAATTTCTTTAGCTTATCTTAAACTTCATGAGACCGAAAACTCTTATGGAGAATGGTTTGCAGAAGATAATCAATAATTTTACCCACAAAACTCACAAGGTGTTAAAAACGACAATTAATTTAGAACCTGGAAAAAAAGTATATTTCGCTTCAGATCAGCATTTTGGTGCCCCTACACCGGGTGAAAGCAAAGTGCGTGAAGAGAAATTTATACGCTGGATGGATCAGATTAAAGAAGATGCACAGGTTTTGTTTTTAATGGGTGATCTTTTTGATTTCTGGCATGAATGGAAACATGTAGTTCCCAAAGGATACGTCCGCGTACTCGGAAAAATTGCAGAGCTTAAAGACAGGGGAATTCATATCTATTTCTTTGTCGGAAACCATGATCTGTGGATGAAGGATTATCTTGAAGAAGAAATCGGATGTACTGTTTTTTATCAGAAACAGTATTTCGAAATGGGAGGAAAACAATTTTTGCTGGCCCATGGAGATGGTTTGGGGCCTGGTGACAAAGGATATAAAAGAATGAAAAAATTATTCACAAATCCTGTTGCACAATGGTTTTTCAAATGGCTTCATCCCGATATTGCAATGAAAGTGGCATTATACCTTTCCCAAAAAAATAAAATGATCTCCGGAGAAGAAGACAAAGCTTTTCTTGGAGAAGATAAGGAGTTCCTGATTATTTATTCTAAAGAAAAGCTGAAGACTCAGAAAATAGACTATTTTATCTATGGGCACAGGCATCTTCCAATGGTATTGGATTTGGAACAGAATGCAAAATATATTAACCTGGGAGATTGGATTTCCTATTTCACCTATGGGGTTTTTGAAAAAGATTTTGAACTGAAAACTTTTGAAAAATAAAGCAAAAAAAATTACCCCTAAAAAGAGGTAACCTTCGAATAGGCCGAAACCCATTCTTGTTTTTAATCCATATTCCATTTAAGTAATTGCAAGAAGTCTACCAAAATAGAATTTTCAGATTAAAAAAATATTAAATAATATCATTTTATCTCTATAATTGCCTTGTAGTGGGGGATTAAGAAATTAAAAAATTATGGAATTGAAAAATATATTCAACATACAGACTGAACAGGATTTCCTGAATGCATCATTGAAAACATTTCGTTATCAATATGAAAATGTTGAAATATACAGGAAGTTTGTTGATTTTCTGAAAGTTAATCCAGATGAGGTAGATAGCTTGGTAAAGATTCCGTTTCTCCCTATCGAAATGTTTAAAAACCATCAGATTCTGGATAAGAATGTAGCTGCAGATCTGTTTTTTCAAAGTTCAGGGACAACTCAGATGAATCTTTCAAAACATTTCATCGCAGATCCAAAGCTGTACGAAGAAAGTATTTATAAAAGTTTTGAACAGTTTATCGGAAAACCGGAAGATTTTATTTTTCTGGGTTTACTTCCAAGCTACCTTGAAAAACAGAATTCATCACTGATTTACATGGTAGATTATCTGATGAAAAAATCTGCCAAGCCGGAAAACGGATATTTTCTTTACAACCATTCTGAACTTTTTGATTTATTGAACAGGCTGCAGGATAAAAAAGTGATTCTTTTCGGAGTTTCCTTTGCCTTATTAGATTTTCTGGATTATTGTTATGCTGAACAAAGCGAAGAATCTCTCAATTTTCCTGAAAATTTAATAGTGATTGAAACCGGAGGAATGAAAGGGAGAAAAGAAGAAATGACCAAAGACGAATTACTGAAAATTTTACAGAACGGTCTTAAAACAGATAAAATCTATTCAGAATATTCCATGACAGAGCTTCTTTCGCAGGCCTATTCTCTTGGAAATAATGAATATGAATGTCCCAGCTGGATGAAAATCATGGTTCGTAATGCTGAAGATCCTTTAGCGTATGAAAAAGAAGGAAGAACAGGTGCTATTAATATCATTGATCTTGCCAATACGCATTCCTGCTCATTTATTGCAACCCAGGATTTGGGGAAAATAGTTGGCGATAAATTTCAAGTACTGGGAAGAATAGACCATTCCGATATCAGAGGCTGCAGTCTGTTGGTAAGTTAGAAAGCATCAAAGATTAATGGTGAATAGTCAATTCGCTTTGCTTGTCAATTTTTTCTAATCGTAATAAATAAAGAAAAGATAGCCTGCAATTTTTGCTGAGTGAAACGCCTTTGCAAACATTTAACAGTTGTAAATAAAAACTTCGTGAACTTTGCGTTTACAATATTACCAATGATTAAAATAGAAGAACTTATCCACGCCTACATCCATTCCCATTGCGATTTTGAAAAAGAGATTGTGCTGACGAATTATTTTCAGGCAGACTGGGAAGCGGATATTCTGATCATTGATGCAGAGGGTGGAAGTCATGAAATCGAGATCAAGTTTTCAAAAAGTGATTTTAAAAATGATTTCAAAAAATCATATCTGAATAAAGATACCGGAGAAAAATTTCTGAAGCATGATAAGATTTCCTGTGGTGATTATGTCTGTAATTCTTTTAGTTTTTTGCTTCCGATGGGAATGGTAGATGCTGCAATTATCCCTGAACATTGCGGGATCATTGAATTTTATCATAATGCAGACACCTGGGAAACAGAATTTTATCTGATCCGTTCACCCAAAAAACTTCATGAAGATTCTTACTGGAAGCTGAATGATAAAGATCTTTTTATCAGAAAAATGGCTCTGAACCTTCTTCAGCGCAAAATGGAAATCAAAGGCAAGCATGAAGAACTGATTTTTAAGAATCCTTTTGACATCAAAAAGCTGAAATAAAAAAATCCTGCCGCCTGACAGGATTTTATAATTGATTATTATTTGAAAAATTAATCTGCGATTTCTGCAGTATCTCTCTGAAGTAAGAACTTGTAGATTAATCCTCCTACAACTCCTCCTAAAATTGGAGCTACCCAGAACAACCAAAGTTGTGACATTGCTGTACCTCCCACAAATACCGCCTGAGAAAGTGATCTTGCAGGGTTTACAGAAGTGTTTGTGATGGGAATAGAGATCAGGTGAATTAAAGTAAGAGCAAGACCAATAGCAAGACCGGCAAATTTTCCATTCGCCCATTTATCCGTAGCTCCCATGATCACGATAAGGAAGAAAGCTGTTAATAAAAACTCAGCAAGGAATGCTGCTCCCATACTGAATGCTTTTCCATTGTAGACAGCCTCTCCGTAAAAGTTCGTGGCAAAATCTCCGGGTTTTGAGAATTCTACCGCTCCCGCTCCGTTAAGGATTGTATACAGACATCCTGCTGCTACAATTGCTCCCAGACATTGAGCTACAATGTAAGGAATAAGATCTTTTGCAGGAAATCTTCCTCCAACCAACAGTCCGAAAGAAACTGCAGGGTTAAAGTGTCCTCCTGAAATATGTCCTACGGCATAAGCCATAGTAAGAACAGTAAGACCGAAGGCTAAAGCAACTCCTAAAAGTCCGATGCCGATGTCTGGAACACCAGCTGCGAAAACAGCGCTTCCACAACCTCCGAAAACAAGCCAAAATGTGCCGAAAAATTCAGCGAAAAGTTTTTTTATCATGTTGTTTATTATTTAAATGTATCTCAAATGTAAAATTTAAATCTTAAAGTAAAAAGCAAAAGCTGAAAAAATATTTCGAAAAAGTGTGAACAATAATTGTAAAATCTATAATTTGGTGTAAAGTTTGTTTGGGATTTATTTATAGAGTATTATAGTCAGTTTTGAAAGATCCAACATAAATGTTTTATCTTTCATTTGTAATTTAAAAGGAAGGTGAATGAGAAAGTTTTTTTGTGTGGTCTTTGTACCTTTTATTTATAGTTTACATTATTCGCAGGCAGCAAAAAAAGCTTTTCCCTGCTATGATCTTTCTACTGTACTGAAAGTTGAGGCTACACCGCTTTACAAACCTCACCTTGATGCCTCAAAAAGTTTCGGGATACAGCTTCTGAAAGATTCCAAAACAGTTCAGAAGTATATCGGCAACGGGAAATTCCACAAAATAAAAAAATCAGGAAAAGGATATCATGTTCAGAGGCTGGATTACAGCAGGGCTTATATGGTATCCAAGGGAAAAACAACCCTGGAGAAAATAGGTTCCAAATTCAGTAAAGATACCAAAGGCGGTACATTCACTGTTTCATCCATTACCCGTACTCTTGAAGACCAATGCAGGCTAAGGAGAGTCAATTCAAATGCTTCATTAGGGATTAGTTCGCATAATTATGGTAACTCTTTTGATATTTCTTATGTAAGATTCAATAACGTCCTTAAGTATAATCCCAAAATGGAAGCGGCGTTGGAAAAAGTATTGAAATATTATGAAAAAGCCGGTAGAATCTATTATATCAAAGAGAGACAGCAGAGCTGTTATCATATAACAGTGAAAAATTATTAATAAAAATCTTCTTGCATAGCATATTTAGTTTATATATTTTTATACAACCAAAAACTATGCTTATGACAACTTTAAACATTGTAGACTACATGCTTCCTGTAGAAGAATGTAGAGCGGCATCCCTTGAATGGAAAGCCCGCTTTTCTGATTTTTCCAAACTACAAAGTCTGATCCCTACCAATTACGTTTTCAATATTTCAAGAGAACATCTTGAATGGATGAAAGGATTTAGTGATTATAAAGACTTTTGTTCAGCAATAGGAGTATATAAAGAACGTTTGATTATGATTCTTTACCCTATGAATGATAAAGGTGGAAAAATAGACGTAAATGAATATCCATACAGTTTCCTTACTGAGCTGGACAGAGATCTGAGACTTCAGGAGATTCAGGAATATACTGTTGTCAGAAACGCAGTTCTTTCCAAAGATCTTGAAAGCACAGAGAAGAATGCCAATATGGGATTCCCTGTTTCTAATGCACCAATTCTTGAGCAGGATGTAGCTGTAGCAGCTATTGAACGTTGGAGAAACGAAGGAATGGATTGGTTCTACAAAGAATGTAGCGAAAATCAAGGAGCTGGTATTTTCAGAAAATTCTATGTTCCTACGGCGGACCTTTGTCTTGATGATGCTGGCTTAACAGGAATTACCTGTTCTTTCGGACTTAAATACAATGATATTTATGGAAAAGTGCTGGTAACTCTTATCTTCATCTCTTTCCGTGAAAACCTTAAGAATTCAGAAGTAGGAGCGGAGACGATTTCAAATACATACGACTGGGCAAAACCATGTCCTCCTATCTGCCGTATACCGGATGTAGATGTAGGATGTGAATTTTAAAAAAGATAAACTGAGGAATGGCTGGACTTTATAAGGCAATTTTATTCCTGAACTATGCACTGCTTCTATCTGTTATACTGTTGGGAGCAGCAAAATATCGCATATTAAACTCAAAAGAAAAGCAATATTTTCATTGTATTGCTTTTCTTTTTTTTATTGAACTGCTGAATCTGGCACTGCCATATATCTTCAGGCTGAATGATACCTCATTTCTCTATCCTTTGTATATCGCAGGAGAGTTTTTTTTGCTGACAGGTTTATTTATCAGAAAACTGGATTGGCCAAAAGCGGCTCTCTGGACTGTTGGGATACTGGCAGGAGGTTTTATGATTTCGAAATACGGTTTTGATTACCCAGCCAATGCTGATATTGCGAAAGTAGTTTCCAATATCATCATCATCTGCCTTTCCGGATTTACCCTCATCCGTGAGATTAAGAATACATCTGCACAGAACCGTTTTCTTTTTGTAGATGCAAGTATTTTTTTCTACTACTCGGTTTCGGTATTTATTTTTATCATTCAGCATCAGATTGCCAATCTGTCAGAAAACGATTATTATATTATTCTCAGTGCCAATAATATTCTTTCGAGTATTTTGTACTGTTCATTTTTATACACATTTATCAGATTAAAGAAGTAACTTTAAATATCAATCTGCTGATCCTTATAATTGTTACCATAGCAATTATAGTGGCTTTTATTATGCTTGCCTACAGGGCATTTATAACCAGAATTATAAAGGAAAAAAATGTGCAGCATGAGGCGGAAGTTCTTCATCAGAAAAAATTAGTCCTGGAAAACATCAAAGCTCAGGAAGAAGAAAGAAAAAGAATTGCGGTAATGATTCATGATGATATCGGAAACCGGCTCAACATTCTTTCCTTATGGTTGAATAACCTCGATACCCAGGGCGATGAACTGATCAAAAAAAATATTTATGGTCAGATGTCTTCCCTGATTGATGCTGCCAGAAGTATTTCTCATTCATTGTACCCTGTAAATCTGGAATCAGTAGGACTGGTTTTATACGTTGAAGAATTAATAGCCAATCTTTCCCATAAAATTAATATTTCCATGCAGGTAATGCCTGGATATAAACAGAAAGATCTCTTCGTGGAAGTACAGCTGTACAGGATTATTCAGGAATTTACGACCAATGTGATCAAACATTCTGATGCTACAGATCTCTGGATTTATATAAAAGATTATCCTGAAAATATGGCAGTGGTAATTTCGGATAACGGACAAGGCTTTGAATATGAAAAAGTAAAAAAAGGAATGGGAATCAAAAATATAGAATCCCGTATCAAATCTATGAACGCCACACACAAATGGAAAAAAACATTTTCGAATAAAGGAAGTCGTTTAATTATAAAAATTCCAAAATATCATGAGTTCCCAAATCAAACTAGCACTGATTGATGATGAACAGCTGATCCTCGAAGGGGTAAAAATGTTGCTGTCCAATGAAAAAAATATATCGGTATGCCTTACCGCAGATAATGGCCCCGATTTTATTGAAGACCTCGGAAAACTTTCAAAAGATGAATTTCCTGATATGGCTCTTGTAGATGTTCAGATGAAACCTATGAATGGTTTTGAACTGGTAGAAATCCTGAAGGAAAAATTTCCCGATCTTAAAATTATTATCCTGTCATCCCATTATAAAACCTCTATT
The DNA here is from genome assembly GCF_002979455.1 of Chryseobacterium sp. MYb7. GTDB lineage: Bacteria > Bacteroidota > Bacteroidia > Flavobacteriales > Weeksellaceae > Chryseobacterium. Next base: position 10,996 of record NZ_PCOU01000008.1, on the reverse strand, counting down.
CTTGGATATATGGTCAAGCTGGGAGTATCAGCATTTCTTCCTAAAAACTCGAATAAACAAACATTTATTGATGCCATTACAATGGTGGATAAAAACGGAGTCTTTTTCACAGCTGAAGATCATCAGATGCTGTTTACTTATATGAACAGTACTGCTAAGAAAAATTCTCTTTTTGAAACAGAAGACGAGTTGTCCGAAAGAGAAAAAGACGTTGTAAAACTGATCTGTCAGGAATTTACCAACAACGAAATAGGAGAAAAACTCTTTATCAGTCCAAGGACAGTGGAAAGCCACCGTCAGCGAATTCTCGAGAAGATTGGAGCCAAAAATACAGTAGGTATCGTCATTTATGCCATTGTCAACAATATATATTCCCTTGAAAAAATATAATCTGGTTCCGTAGAAATACGGAATTTTTTATTTGGTACTTTTCACTCTAGCGATCCTTGTTTTTCTTCTGTTATTTTGAAATGTCTCTTTTAGGGATGTTAGTTGAAAAAACACAAACAAGATCTGTAATAAAAAATTAAAGTAAAAACATGAATGGCAGCAGTGTGATTTCCGTCGGGATTTTCTTTGACGGTACAGGAAATAATGGGGTTAATATTCTTTCAGCGGATAAACCACTGAACAATAATGAAAGCTATTATGGTACCTTCAGCAATATCTATAAATTATACAGTTTATTTATTGGAGATGAAAAAATATATATCGAGGGAATAGGAACCGTAACAGGTAGTGAAGATAGTAATTTTGCGATGGCAACATGTGCCAATCCACCCTATGGGAACGGATATTCTTCTGATGATAAACTTCAGAAAGTCTGGGATTTTATACAAGAGATTGCTCATGACGAAGCCAAAGAATACAACTTTTATATCTATGGATTCGGGAGAGGAGGTATGCTGGCAAGAACTTTGTGTAACCAGCTTTTGAGCCATTTTTCTTTGGAAAATTGCAGAATAAAATTTTTAGGAGCTTTTGATACCGTAGAGTCCAAACCTTTTAATACCTATAACCTGAACATTCCTGTGCAGGTAGAGAATGCTTTGCATCTCTGTGCAGTCAATGAAAGCAGATTTTTTTTCCCACTTACCGGTTTTTTTGAAAACTCAAAAACTATGCAGGATCAGAAATCTGAAAATCAGTCATCTGTTTGGAAGGAAGTTTTTGTACCGGGAGATCATGCGGATATAGGAGGAGGATATCTGGAAGGACCACAATCTGTTTATATTTCTACAGATTTCATGGATATTGATGATCTGCATAACTATGTCTCAGATATAAGAAATGCAAAAACCAATGCCGAAGGAAATAAAATTTGGGATGCCTTGCTGTCAGGATATGAAGTGGAGACAGCCAACGGGCTTTCACAGGCATATGTATGTAGAGATAAAGTATACAATGATCTTTCAAAAGTATATGGAAAACTGATGATGGAGGAAACCAATGAAATATTATCTGTTTTTAGTACAGAAAACTATGCCTATTTTGGAACGGATTATAATAAACATGCTTTTCTTAATCGGTTTTATATCAAAATGAAAGAATATATAAAAGATCTCTCCGTAAGCAAAAAACCTATATACGATTTTGCGAAATTGGCAGATTATACCCATATTTCAGCCAACTTCGGATTGTATAGTCATAGTTTCAGGAATAGATCGCAGCAGGAAATTAATATTGAAATGATTAACAACGGGCTCAATGTTTCCAGCAGTACATCTGTTGATCAAACCAGCCAGACAAGACTTTCTGTGGAACTTCATCTGCCGGAAGACAGCTTTGTTGCAGATTTTCTTTATGGAACCAGTGTTCCTAATAATGATATCTGGGTCCGTTCAATTATAAAAACTCCAGCAGTTATTACTTCACATTAAATGAAATAAAGAACCAGTGCAACACTTCTCAGTTTTAAATTTAGGTTAGGGGACATCATTCAGGTGTCTCCTTTTCTTTATAAAGGCTTATAGAGCAATGAGTACAATTACGGAATACTAAATTTGGTGTTTTATACGGTATTTTTTAGATTTTAATTCTCGTTACTTTGAGTTGTTCATTTCGAGAAGCTTCAAAATAAAAACTGAACAAAGGCGTATTCTGAAAAGCCTAATCTCAAAAAGAGTAAGAACATTAAAGATTAAAACAATGGAAAAGACACTGATTCAAAGACCCGGAACTATGATATACTCAATTAATTTTGATTTTACATCCGCTGATCAAAGACGCATTTTACAATACCTGCAGGAAAACGGATACCAGCTTTTAGGGTATAAAGGAGCAACAGGTCCTAACCAAATCACTTCAGGAGTACCAACTTGGTTTGCGATGAACTTTACAGAGATGTTCGGTATGGCGGAAATAGATTGTGAACCTCAATATAAAGTATATGTTTTCAATAAAGAAGTTATTCAGCCTAATACAACCATTCAGATGCAGGCATTATCACAGGAAATTTCTTTAGGTACATCCTTAATTTTCCATCCGGATGGCTCATTTACTACTAATGGAAGCGCTCCTGAAGGAACAATTAATGTAAGAAATGAAAGACCCGCAGGCACCCCTGCTCTCACTATTGGCATTGCAGGAAAAGTAAATGGAAGGTTTCAGCCTTTTTGTGCATTTACATGTAATGCAAAAGGAGAGGTGAATATGCAGCCTAATGAAAATATAGTTTTATTGGCGGCTCAGTCCAATACCTATTCAGGATCTGTTGCTGGTAATACTACAACATCAGGATGCCAATTTATGTTCAGTGCGAGAAATATAGAATATGATCTGGAAATTGTTGCGGGAACATATGGTATAACAAGCAGTCCAGGAGCAGCTCCTGTAGATCCTGTACCTGCAGGGCAATCTTTGATACAGCTTCTCAATAAATAGAAACATTTTAATAAATAGAAACATTTTACATCCAAATCACTAAAACAAAATAATTATGAAAGTTTCAGAATGGCTTAAAAAAGCAAACAAACTTTTAGACACTTGTGAATACGAAATCAGTATTAAAAATGGAAGTAAACCCATCACAATGTCTGAAGCGAAGACCTTGAATGAATTGCAGGTTGCAATAGGATCTAACCATGGGATCAAACAAGTGAAATATAAAGAAGCCGAAGCAACCCTTGTAGAAATGATTGCAATGGTACAGGCGGGACAGAAAACACCGCCGCTTACCCCAGGATAAATTTCTTATAAAATCAGTTCATATGCAAATGAAATAGTTGTCTTTTTGGGCAGCTATTTTTATTTCTGGGCTATTCATTTCTTTTTCCGTATTTTTGCACCCGAAAATTCATTATTCATTACTAATTATTAATTAAGATGCTTTCGGTTCAAAGTTTAGGGTTACATCATTCAGGAAATTACTTATTTCAAAATGTCAGTTTTACCATCAAAAAAGATGATAAAGTAGGTCTCGTAGGAAAAAATGGAGCGGGTAAATCCACTCTGTTAAAAATGCTGTCCGGAGAAATTAATTTCTACGAAGGAGAGGTAGTAACTGAAGGTAGTGTTACCATTGGTTTCCTTAAGCAGGATCTTGACTTTGTGAAAGGAAGAACCGTCTGGGCTGAAACAATGCAGGCTTTTGAGCAGATCAATGCCTGGAAAAATGAGCTTGAAGAGGTAAATCACCAAATGACGGTGAGAACAGACTACGAAAGTGATTCTTATACGGATCTGATTAATAAAATGACCGAACTGAATGACCTTCTAATGAACCATGATGCCTACAATCTTGAAGGCGACATGGAGAAAGTTCTGTTTGGTTTAGGATTTAAAGCAGATGATTTCCAAAAAATCACCGATGAATTTTCCGGAGGATGGAGAATGAGAATCGAATTGGCAAAATTGCTTCTTCAGAAGAATGATATTATGCTTCTTGATGAGCCTACCAACCACCTGGATATGGAATCCATCATCTGGCTGGAAAACTTCCTGAAAGACTATCCGGGAGCTATTGTTCTCGTAAGTCACGATAAACAGTTCATGACAGCGGTTTGTAACCGTACTTTTGATATCAACAATAGGAAAGTTGACGACTATAAAGCCAACTACTCGAAATATTTGGTTATGAGAGAAGATCGACGTGAAAAACTGGTTCAGGCTAAAAAGAATCAGGATGCGGAGATAAAGCAGATGGAAGACAACATTAATAAGTTCCGTGCAAGTGCTACAAAAGCATCTTTTGCACAGTCACTTATTAAGAAATTAGATAAAATAGAACGTATTGAAGTGGATAATGAAGACGTTTCAAAATTCAACATTCGTTTCGTACAGTCTATGGTTCCTGGAAAGATCATCTTTGAAGCAGAGCATTTAGGAAAAGCTTACGGACAAAAACAGATTTTTGATGATGTAGACTTTATCGTTCAGAGAGGAGACAGAATTGCTCTTTTAGGACAGAACGGGCAAGGAAAAACAACGTTGGCTAAAATTTTAGCAGGAGATATTAAAGATTATTCCGGTACCTGGAATCTTGGCCACAACGTCAACATCGGATACTTTGCACAGAATCAGGAAGAGGTTTTAACCCCTAATAAAACGGTTCTGGAAGAAGCAGAAGATGCTGCAACCGAAGAAACAAGGCCTAGAGTAAGAGATCTTTTAGGATCTTTCCTTTTCCAGGGAGATGCCGTTACCAAGAAAACAAAAGTGCTTTCCGGGGGAGAAAGAAACCGTTTGGCACTTTGTAAACTGTTGCTTCGTCCTTTCAACACGCTGATCATGGACGAACCTACCAACCACCTTGATATCCAGTCTAAGGAAATTATCAAGCTGGCGCTGCAGAATTTTGAAGGAACTTTAATTGTAATTTCGCACGACAGGGAATTCCTTCAGGGACTTTGTGATAAGATCTACGAATTCCGCGATGGGAAAATGAAAGAATTCCTGGGAGATATCAATGAATATCTTGAATACAGACAGAAAGAAACCATCAGAGAGATTTCTGCAGAAAAGGCCAAACTTCACAGCGAAGTAAAGGTAGAGCCTAAGAAAGTGGAAGTGAAGCCTGTAGTGAGCAACAGTTCATCTTCAAACATTGTAAGTAAAGAACAGAAAAATATTCAGAATAAAATCAAGAAAGTAGAAGAGAAAATTTCCGAGCTTGAAACAAAAGTGGAAGAAATGGAAGCCTCTTTTGCCAAAGAAAATCCTTCAGATGAAACCTTAGAGCAATATAATAAAGCTAAGGAAGAGCTGGAGACCGCTTTACAGGAGTGGGAATATCTTGGAACTCAACTGGATTAAACTAAAATATAAAAGCTTCATAAACTAAAAATTATGAAGCTTTTTTTTGTAACAAAATCAGCTCGATTTCTACATATTATCAATAATCATAGAGTAATTTAATGAAACTTTAAGGAAACAATTAAATTATTTTCATAATTTTGAACCATGATTTTTAAAGAAAGCAGAAACCTAAAGAGTTTTATCTCCAAGCTATTGTTTGGGGTATACTTCCTCGCGCTGCTTTCTCAGAGCTTTCACCACCATGATTCCGTAGATTATTTTAAGGCTTTCAATCTTAAAAAAGTTGAGAATATGGTGACGAAAGCAGTTACTAAAGAGAAAGCTGGCGACTGTCTGGCCTGCCACTTTTTGGTTACCGGACATACATTAGCTCCTGAAGAATTCAGTTTTACTTTTGAGCATTACAGTCATGAAGTAAAACAAATCATCGCTATTCAGGAGAAAATTTGGTCAAAGACCAAATTCACTTTTCAACTTCGGGGGCCGCCCGCACTTTCATAATTCACAGATTCTTATTGGGTTTAAAGTTTTTTACTTTAAAGTTAAATGTTTAATGCTTCAAATTTGATGTTTAAAGTTTAAGGTTGTTGTAGAACAGCTGATACTGTGTAATTGATATTTAAATAATGTCCAATTACTAGTTTCTAACCTCTAGCTTTTAGTTTCTCATCATTGATACATAGTACAATTAAACGAATCCAATCCCACAAATTTTAACGAAAAATGTACTCCATTGAAAGAGTACGCAATCAATCTATTTACAATGAAATTGATATATTGCCTGCTGCTGATCTTTTGCGGATCAGTATTTACAAGTGCACAAAAAACTTATACTGTAGAGGGAACCGTTCATGATTTTCATGATAAAACACTGCTGGAAAATGCAGTGATTAAAATCGGGAGCTTTACAGCCAAAACAAACAAGAAAGGTCAATTTTCTTTTGACAAAATTCCTGCAGGAAAGTATACACTCATTGCTCAGCATCCTGATTGTGATGATTATACTGAAAATATAGGAGTTACACAGGATGTACATCTGGTTATTACACTGGAGCATCACGTCAAAGATATCGAAACAGTGACCGTTCACGGAAGCCACAAGAACAATGGAAGCATGGTAGTGAAAACCCTTGATAAATCAGTACTTTCAAGAAATGTTACTGAAAACTTAGGGAATTTACTAACTAATATTTCCGGTGTTAACGTTCTTAAAACAGGAAATAATATCGCCAAGCCTATTATTCATGGGCTTTATGGAAGTAGAGTTTCCATTCTTAATGATGGCGTAAAACTTGCCGAACAGGAATGGGGAGTGGAGCATGCGCCCAATGTAGATGTCAATAATTTTGAACATATTGATGTCATCAAAGGAGCATCAGCTTTGAAGTATGGAGCGGGAGCTGTAGGTGGAGTTGTTGTCTTGCAGCCTCAGGTTTTGCCTAAGAAAGATACCATCATGGGGAATGTTTCTCTTTCCGGAATTTCAAACGGAAGAGGAGCGGATCTTAATGTAAAACTGGCAAAAACATGGGAGAATGGCTGGGCCATCAAAACCAATGGAAGCTATAAAAAACTTGGTGATCTTGAAGCTCCGGATTATGGCCTGATGAATACCGGACTTGAGAGCTCCGGATTTAATTTTGGGGTGCAGAAAATGACATTTGAAAAAGGGTTTTCATTTGATTATTATCTGACAAAAAGCACAGTTGGAATTCTCAGAAGCTCTCACGTAGGGAACTCCGAAGATCTGCGTACTGCTCTTACCTCACCAGAACCAATCTATCAGAGAGACTTTAGTTATGATATTGATAATCCTAAACAGGAAATTGAACATCATATTGCTAAAGTTTCGGCTTACAAAAGGTTTGAAAATTTTGGAAAGATAACGGCTACTTACAGCTTCCAGTACAATCACAGAAAAGAATATGATATCAGACGTACAGAAGCTTTGAGCAAAAAACCGGCATTGGATCTTGAACTGATCACCAATGATCTGAATGTGAACCACCTGATAGAAAGAGGAAACTGGAATCTTGAAACAGGAATTAATGCAGGGTATCAGAACAACTATTCCAATACGCAGACCGAAGCAAGACGTCTTGTTCCGAACTACGACAGATATTATGCAGGAATTTATTCCGTATTAAAATATAAAATTGCTCCCCAATTGGATCTTGAACTGGGAGGCAGATATGATTACGATCATTATGACGTAACAAAATGGTATGATCTGAGCGACTGGAATAAGACCTATGCCGCAGATTATTCAAACTTTGTAGTAAGAATAAACCAAAACAGAATTCTTACCAATCCATCATTAACCTATAATAATATTTCAGTAAACGGAGGACTGGTTTACCATCCATCCGAATATTTTAACCTGAAATTTAATTATGCCAGAGTGTCAAGATCTCCAAATATTGCAGAGCTTTTTGCTGATGGACTTCACCATTCTGCAGCCATTATTGAAAGAGGAGATATGAGAATGAAAAGTGAAACAGGAAATCAGTTTAATCTGGTCGCAGACGTAAAAGCAAATGTCTTAAAAGGATTGAATATTTCAGTAAACCCGTATTTCTTTTATACTCAGAATTTCATCAACCAGATTCCTACAGGATATCAGAATACCCAGTGGGGAGGAGCTTTTGTAGTATACAGTTATCAGCAGATCAATGCAAAAATGTATGGATTAGATATTGATGCACAGCTTAAGATCACAGATAATCTGACTTACAAAGGAAGTGGTTCCTATGTTTATGGGCAGGATACGACTAATAATGTACCTCTTATCCTAATGATGCCTCCAAATTTTAACAATTCATTGGAATTCAATAAAAAAGAATGGAAAAATTTCTATTTCAGCGTAAGTAACAATACGTATCTGAAACAGACAAGATTTCCTGTTTATAACGTTCCGATCAGATTATTCGATTCTGATGGAAATGCTTACAATGAAGATGTAGATATCTCTACACCTCCAAGCGGATATTCGCTTTGGAACCTTCAGACAGGGGTGAATCTGTCTAAAAATTTCGGAATTGATTTCTCAGTTCGAAATGTCTTCAATAAGTCTTACAGAGATTATCTGAACAGACTTCGTTTCTTTTCCAACGAAATGGGAAGAAACTTTATTGTAACTCTTAAATATCAATTTTAATTATTTAAAATCAAAAACATGAAAAATATTTTTAAAAATACTACTCTTATCTTAGGACTTTTCTTTGCTGTTTTTTTAAGCTTAACATCATGTAACAGAAGCGATGATGAAGCAGATGACCTTCCTCAGGAAGAACTTTCAGATGTGCTCTTAAGAGTAACAGATGTGGCTACAGGAACCCCTGTGGTATATGATTACCAGGTGAATAGTACTACGAATCCAAATGTTAAATTAATCAACGGTCATACCTATAACGTAGAAGTTATTTTCAAAAATGGAAATGAAGATGCTACTCAGGAAATCAAAGATGCAAAAGATGAACATTTCTTAGTATACAATTTTCCTAACTCTGATATCACTTTAACCCGTACTGATGATGCAAGCTCTACAAGAGGAGACGGAAACAGAGTAGGGTTGAAAACAAAATGGGTGGTAAATACTGCTGTAAAAAATGCTTCTGCACCTAGTCAGCTGGTTCTTACATTATTCCATGAGCCGGTAACGGTTTCTGAAACTTCTGCAGCAAGCGGAAACGGAGTAATCTACGGAACTCATACAGGAGGAGAAACAGACGCGCAGGCCAACTACAATATTATTAATTAATATATTCTTTAATCTTGTTTGAACCACCGGAATTCTCCGGTGGTTTTTTATTTAACAATATTTGGCGTTATAAGTTGATTTTAAATGGGTGATTTTCATAAAAAATTCATATTTTTGCAACCTAAAATTTTAATCAATAATGAAGGTTACCGCACAAAACCATGATGACGTAAGTGCATTGCTTACAGTAACATTGGAAAAATCTGACTACAAAGAAAAAGTAGAGAAGCAGTTGATTAATTATGCTAAAAATGCGCAAGTTCCTGGATTCAGAAAAGGGAAAGTGCCTTTGAGTATGGTTAAAAAACAATATGAAGCAGGTATTGCATTCGAAGAAATCAACAGACAAGTTTCTGATGCTTTAAACAACTATGTTAATGAGAACAAATTAAGATTAGTTGGTCAGCCTGTTCCTCAGCCAGTAAACGAATTAGATTACAATGCTGAACAATTAGAAGTTGCTTTCGAAGTTGGATATGAGCCTGAATTCACTATAGATTTAGCTAAATATGAAGCTCCTCACTACAAAGTAGAAGCTTCTGACAAAGAGATCAGCAAGAGTATTGAAAACATGCAGAAGCGTTTCGCTGAGCAGGTTCCTCAAGATAAAATCACTAAAGATTCTTACATTGCTTTAGAAGTTTCTCAGGTTGTGGAAGAAGATGCTGAAGGAGAGCACCACCACCACCCAAAAAACCTTACCATTACAGCTGAAAACAAAGAAGCTTTCAAATTGGTAAAAGGTTTGAAAATGGAAGGTTCTGTAAAAGTAACGAAAGAAGCTCTTGCAGGTGATGAAGAATTAGCTAAAGAATTAGGATTCAGCAAAGAAGAAGTAGAGCACCTACACCATAATGAATTAGAAGTAAAAGTAAAAGATTTCTATTCATTAAACTTAGCTGAGCTTAATCAGGATCTTTTCGACAAAGTATACGGAGAAGGAAACATCAAGTCTGAAGACGAGCTTAAAGATAAAGTAAAAACTGAATTAGACGAGTATTTCCAACAAAATGCCGATGTTCACTTTGTGAATAAAGTATTAGAGCAGGTAACTGAGAAAGAAGAAGTAAAACTTCCTGAAACGTTCCTTGTGAAGTGGTTATTATTCTCTAACCAGAACATCCAGTCTGAAGCACAGGCTAAGGAAATTCTTGAAGCTGAGAAAAACCAGTTGAGATACCAGATCATCGAAGGTAAATTGATGACTGATAACGAAATCAACCTTGACTATGCTGATGTATTAGCTCAGGCTGAGCAGTTGGTGAAAAACCAATTGGCAATCTACGGAATCCACCACTTAGGTGATGAAGAAGTTCAAAAATATGCTGTTGAAATGTTGAAAGACCAGGAGCAGGTAAGACAAATTTCTTCTGAAGTAGCTATGGCTAAATTGAAAGATGTAATTCTTGAAAAAGCAAGCAAAAAAGAAACTAAAATTTCTCACGACGAATTTTTAGAAGAACTTAAGAAATAATTATACTCCGATATAAATATTTGAAAACCGTCAATTTTTTGGCGGTTTTTTTTATGATGTTAATATTAATCACGCATCATTCATCCACTTATCATTTATTACTCATTACTCATTACTCATCCATATGTCCGCCAATATTCCTATATTTACCCAATAAACTTTATTATAAATATGAAAAAGATCATCATTCCGTTTTTCTGTGCTGTGCTTTTTTCAGTACCGGCAGCAGCTCAGAAGAAAGCGGCTGCATCTGTTAAAACAGAAGCTGTAAAATCAAAACTGACACCTAAAGAAGTTCTGGATAATTATTTCAAAGCTTTAGGAGGAAAAGATAAATTGGAGGCTGTAAAATCTACCATTACTGATAATACGGTTTCCGTACAGGGAATGGAAATTCAAATGACCACTAAGAAATTAGGAAATAAATTCGGTATTGTTAAAATAAAATAGATTTTATATTTTTGGAATAAAAAAAATGGATTGTCCAAAATGCCATAGTTCTTCTA
>NZ_PCOU01000007.1 GCF_002979455.1 Chryseobacterium sp. MYb7 | reverse complement strand
AATAATTAGTTTTAAAAACCGCGCAAATTTAACACTTTTTAAGACGTGAAAATTGAATTAATGTGGTATGCTTTAAATCATACTATTAATAATTGAATTCACTTTATTTTATATTAAAATTTATCTTATTGTAATGCAAAATTATCTATGTGTCACGACAAAACCTGTCGTATTATTTTATGAATACTTAAAGGATATTTATCATTAAAAAAGTCACCCGATCGGGTGACTTGCATTGAAAACTATATTAAAATTTAATAAAAAAGAGCGGTAATAACCGCCCTCAACAAAATTTTATCTAACAAATATTTTTTACATATAAACGCACCCACAGCCCGTTTCCCATTCCTGGCACAGACGCATTGGTTCATTACATCCCGGGTTGCCACCGCCACCGCCGGAAACTCTATAACAGGTACCGTCACTGCAGTAGTAAGAACCTATAGTTGGCGGACAATTTCCATCCATATCACATACTGCGTACGGAGTGTCACCACCACTGATCAGGACTAGCTGATTTCTTTTTAGCTTTTTTAAATTTTTCATAGTAATCATGTTTTAATTTGTTGATTACTAATGTATAGAAAAATTAGCACACCAGCAAGTGTTCTAATTAATAAAGAGTAGATGAGTTTATTATAATACTTATTTTATGATTAATTTATTCCATATCTAAGGTCATAAAAAGAGCGAGTTCCTCTGAATTACTGTAAAGCCTTGTATTCAGTCCGGTAATATTGAATCCCATTCTTCTGTAAAATTGTATGGCAGGGTAGTTGGTGTTTTGGGTCTCCAGTTCAATAACCCTGCAGTTTAATCTTCTTGCTTCTTTAATGGCATTTTTAATCAGCATAATACCGATTCCCTCCCGTCTGTGTTTTTCATCGATCAGAATATTTTCAATATAAAAACTGTTGTTCCACGTCCTGTGTTCGCAAATAATCCAGCCTGCAAGCTCTTCATTTACATAAGAACCGAAAGAATTTTCCTGTTCAATAATGGTATTGAGGTCTTCCAGATCTTCAGAAGTTGTTTCCCAGATTTTGGTATAAGGTAAAGACTTTTCCTTTAAAATGAATTCAAAAGAACCTCCAAATTCAATAGAGGAAACCGAATAGATAATTTCTGTTGTATAGCCATTAAGTCCCCAGTTTACATTTGGGTTAGAAGACAATTTTTGTAGTTTTCTTATTTCCACATTATATATTTTAAGGTTATTGGATTTCTGTACAGATTTCTACCAGATAATTGTTGGGATCTTTGATATAAGCTGTTTTCTGTCCCCATGGTTTTACTGCAATATTTTCATAAAGAACAGCTCCGTTTTTAATTGCTTTTTCTACCAAAGCTTCTACATTATCTGTGGTAAATCCCAGTTCTATTCCGAAAGGCTGGTCTTGTGTTTTTGCTGTTATAAATCCTTTTTTTATATTGGAATTTGCAAGACTGACAGAGGCGAATGACAGGCTCGTTTCTCCGGTCAGCAGTTCACCATAATCCTTTTCGGGGGTGATGAATTTTATTTCGGAATCGAAAGTGTTTTTATAAAAATTCATGGATTGCTCTACATCTTCCACATACAGAATAACATATTTGAATTTGATCATAATATTCAATTAAAAGGGTTTTATTTTTTGTTTACAATATATTCTTCATCCAACATCAGTTCTACATTGGGACCCTGTAAAGGGTACTCTTTGAAGGTTCCAAAATGACCGAAATGAAGAGGATATTTCTGAGTGAGCTGCCTTACTTTAGTTCCAAAAGAATTGATATTCACCTTTTGAACAGAATCTTTCTTCTGTCTGCCATTACTGAAAAAAAGCATCAGATTACAATGGTCTTTAAATTCGAAGTCATTATAGTAAAATACATGGATATTTTCTTCTCTGCAGATTTGAATCAGATCGTGAATCAACTCTTTTTTATTCTTTAAAGGTAAGTTACAATCAATTCTGACAGAATAGTTTTCAGCATTGCTTTTCCTGAAATCAGAACTTACCATTTGAATAAAACGATGCTCAATACTTTTGAATTCTTCTTTTTCCGGACTATAGCTTTTGCTGGATTGAATGGCAAAAGGAAGGCTTGAATCTACTAATACTGCATTTTCACGGATCATAAGCTTTTCGATCTCTAAGGCAAATTGAAAATGAAAATCAAAAAGCATATAGTCTCCAATATTGATGATCAGTTGGTTTTCATTGATATTTATATGTAAATAGGTTTCTTTACAATGAGTTTTAAGTTCTTCCAGCTTTTCAATAAAATTATCTTTATTTTCAATTTGAATTCTTGCAGCCAGCTCAGCAGGATTATCGGCATGCCCACCAAATCCCGGATAAAACTTGAAAAACTGAAAGTCATATAATTGATCCGGAAATTTAAAATACCAGTATACGCCTAGAATCATAGCAGATTGATTGATGAATTGTAGAATAATCAAAATTAAATAAAATTTCACACTCCAAAACTTTCAAAACCCTTAAATTTGTTGGCAATAAAAATTTACTTGGATGCTTAGGAACATTTCAATTGCGGCAGCTACTTTATTGTCCGTAGTTACAATCAATGCGCAGAAGAACAGAAATACCCAACTGGAAAGACCCAAATTAGTCGTAGGTCTGGTAGTAGACCAGATGCGTTGGGACTATTTGTACCGTTTTTATAGTAAGTATGGGAATGATGGTTTCAAAAGACTTTTGAATACGGGATACTCTTTGAATAACGTACATATTCCTTATGTACCTACCATTACAGCTTTGGGACATACATGTATCTATACAGGATCGGTTCCGGCTATTCACGGGATTGCAGGAAACGACTGGACGGATAAAGAAACTGGTAAAGGGGTTTATTGTACTGCGGATGAAAGCGTTCAGCCCGTAGGAACTACCAATACAAAAATCGGAAGCCACTCTCCGAAAAATCTTTGGTCGACCACAGTAACTGACGAATTGAGACTGGCAACCAACTTCCAGGGGAAAGTAGTAGGGGTTTCTTTGAAAGACCGTGCATCTATTCTTCCTGCAGGACATACTCCAAACGGAGCATTCTGGTTTGATGACAGTACAGGAAATTTCATTACCAGTACATGGTATATGAATGACCTTCCTCAGTGGGTAAAATCATTTAATTCTCAGAATCTTCCTGAAAAACTAGTAGCCAACGGTTGGAATACTTTACTTCCGATCAACGAATATACAGAAAGTGCACCGGACAATTCCTCCTGGGAAGGTCTCTTGGGAAGTGCAAAGACACCTACATTCCCTTACAGCAATTTAGCAAAGGATTATCAGACTAAAAAAGACAATATCCGTTATACGCCTTTCGGAAATACACTGACATTAAAGTTGGCAGAAGCTTCTGTAGAAGGTGAAAAACTGGGTGGAGATAATATTACAGACTTCTTAGCTATCAACCTAGCATCTACAGATTATGCCGGGCATAAATTCGGACCGAATTCTATTGAAGTAGAGGATGTTTACATCAGATTAGATCAGGATTTAGCAGAATTTTTCAAATACCTTGATTCAAAAGTAGGAAAAGGTGAGTATACTGTTTTCCTTTCTGCGGACCATGGAGGAGCACATTCTGTAGGATTCCTTAAAGAACATAAAATTCCGACAGGTTTCTTCGGTGAAGATGCAGAAAAGAATCTGAACCAGAAGCTGAAAGAGAAATTTGGAGCTGATAAATTGATCAATGCTATTGATAACTATCAGATTTATTTCGATAGAAAAGTGTTAGCAGACAGTAAGCTTGAACTGGATGATGTAAGAAACTTTGCGGTAAAAGAAATTGAGAAAGATCCTACGGTTTTATATGCTGTTTCTGTAGACAAAGTACAGGAGTCAAGCATTCCGGAGCCCATCAAACAAAGAATTATTAATGGAATCAACAGACAGAGAAGTGGAGATATCCAGTTAATTTCTCACGATTCTATGCTTCCTCCATATTCTAAAACAGGAACTACACACAGCGTTTGGAACTCTTATGATTCTCATATTCCATTAATCTTTATGGGGTGGGGAGTAAAACAGGGAGAAAGCAACAAAGAATATCACATGACAGATATTGCGCCTACAGTATCTTCTTTATTGAAAATTCAGTTCCCAAGTGGAAATGTAGGAAACCCGATTACGGAAGTTATTGGCAGATAATTAAAGATTATAGAACAAAACTCTGTTTAAAAATTTTTGGAACCATTAAGCTTGTATTAAGGGTTAAGAGTATTAAGATAAGCTCCGTTTTAAGCTTAAAAATCAGAATGATTTATCTTAACTATACTTTATTTCTTAAATTATCCTTAATGGTTTGACAAATATTTTTTTGATAAGTTTAAACGGATCTAGTATAAAAAAACATCCCAATTTGGGATGTTTTTTGTTTTCAAAGCTTATTGGTTTCGTATCATTTGCTGAATCTCTTTATGAAACTTTTTATTTTGTTTTTTTATTTTGACAATAAAATATAAAAGAATAACGATCAAAATACTTCCCAGCAGCACAGAACCCATTTTAATGTAGCGATAATAAGACTTCAGCTTTTCACTTTTTAAAGCGGTTTCTTTATTATGGTTATCAATTACCTGATTAATAGATTTCAGTTCATTCTGCTTTCTTTTAAAGCGCATTTCTAAGGACTTTTTATTATACTGCTGATAGAGATTCTGCTGTCCCATCGCAAGATAATTTTCAGCCAGTTCTTTGTAAAGTCCTTCATTCAGGATGATATCTCCCGTGTTTTTACAAAGGTTTTCAGCTTTTAATAATAGGTTTATGGCAGATTGATTTTCATGTCTTTGTTTGTGTATTTCAGAAATTCCTTTCAAGGCAAATGCTTCCAGACTTTTAGCATAATTCTTTCTGGCATAGTTGATAGACTGTGAAAAAGCTTCTTGTGCCTTATCAATTTGATTGAGATTAAGATAACAATAGCCTATATTGTAGTACACCACACTCATATTGGAATAGGTGGTTTTCTTGACGGGAACTTTATCATAATTTTGTATCGAAATGAGAAACTTTTCCAAAGCAATTTCTGAATTTGACTGGCTTTTATAAACCATTCCTTTTATTGCATAGCTTGCCGCAGTTTCAATATATTTTTCAGGATTCTTCTCCGGAATTTTTGCAATATACTGATCTGCTTCATTCAGTGTTTCAAGGCATTTGCTGAAAAGTTCCATTTGCTGATACTGGATAGCGACTGAGATAAGAACTCCGGCCTGGCTCTTGGGATCATTCGTTTTCTGGGAAAGTTCTTTCGCTTTCAAAATATATTTTAATGATTTATCAAAGTTTCTTTTAGCAATATTGGCCGTGGAAAGAAGCATATAAAGATTAATAGAGGTCTTTACATCAGGAGAATTTTTTAATAACTGTTCTCCTATTTTAATGGCCTTATCAGGATTGTCATAAATTTCAAGTTTAGCTTTTTTTATTAAGACGCTGTCTGGTGTCTTTTGAGCTTTCGTGAAGGTGCAAAAGAATAAAAGGAATAAGGGTACTATCTTTAAAAATGGTTTCATACGGCTTTAGTTTTACTGATTTCCTGAATATAAACATTGGGAGACATTCCGGTAACAGATTTGAAAACAGTTGTAAATGCGCTGTGCGACGAAAAACCGGAATATTCTGCGAGATAACTCACTTTATAATTAAGAAAAGTAGAATCCTCTCTTAATAGCTGTACAATATGATTAATCCTGAGCTTATTAATATATCCGTTGAAATTTTTCTCCTTATTATTGATCACTTCCGAAAGATATTTTGTATTAATTTCCATTTGAGAAGAAAGTAAAGAAAGAGACATGTTTTTATTCAGATATCGGTCGGATTTTTCAAATTCTTCTAATTTTTGGAGTATTTCCTCTTCTTTTTCCCTTGATATCTTTGTAGAGCTGGAATCTTTAATTGCTGTATTTGTTTTGTTTAAGATGACAGGTTGAGGTTTCTGGTTGATCTGTTTTTCAAAGAAATCAAACTGCTTTTTTAACTCTTTATTTTTGCTTTTAATAATTAGAAAATAAATAAACAGACCTATAACAATCAATGACAAAACGAGAGTCAAAAACCATGTTGATCTGGTAAGTATATGCTTTTGGAATTCAATATTTTTATTCTGATTGGTTTCAACAAGTTTTACAAGGTATCGTATGCCTTCTTTCGAACTTGAATCCGTTTTTGCTTTTAAATCATTGTGAAGTTTATTGTACTGATGGTATTTTTCATCATTATGAACCGCGTAATAGTTACGGGAGAGTGATTCGAAAATTTTAATTTTTAAATTGTTAAAAGGCAGGTTTTCAACTAATGTAAGTCCGCTTTCCAGCTTTTCAATGGCTGTTGTATAATCCTGTTTCAGAAAATAATATTGGGAAAGATTTTCGTAAGCCAATCCTAGAAGAAAAGGTTTGCTTTTCCAATGTTCAAGATCTGAAATGATACTGTCTATAAATGTTTTATATTCCGTTAGTTTATTTTGTTTCAGCAAATAAGAAGCCCGGAAAATTTTGTTTTCTATTTTTAAAATTTTGTTCTCTTCATTATGATCGCTGAGGTATTGATTGCTTTTATCCAGATTTTGTAATGCTATAGGATAATCTCTGTTGATCCCTGAATTCAAAGCCTGAAGCTGGTACAATTTTGCAGTGGTAATTCTCAAAGCCGGATCAGTGCTTTTAAGAAGTTTCTGATCAGATAAAAGATGACTGATGATTCTTTTGGACTGATTATACAAGCCTAAGTTTTGATATTGATCCGCAAGATTATAACCACTGAAGATCTGTATAAAATAAGAAAGTCCGGTTTTCTGATCAGTATCTTCATTTTGAGCAAAAATATTCACGGATTGTACATAATCACCCTTCATGGCATAGGCTTGTGAAATGATGTTTTGGAGAACCATTTTATGTTCCGTATTCTGATCACTCACGAGAATTCCCTGAGTATAACTTATACTTTCATCAGAGTTCTGATAGAGTTTCAGAAATGCCTTATCGGCTAAAATAGTAAAGTCCGGGCCAGACTGCCCACTGATAAAAAGAGAGCTGAAAATGAAAACAAACAGTAGGATTCTTCTGTTATGGTGAAATAATTGATGAGTAAATAATTTGTTTTTTGTGTTTTTTTGAATAGTTCCGGTAAAATCCATATTCAAAACGTTTATTCTTATGTTGTTGTTTATTAGTGTTTTAAAAATTAAATTCTTTTGAAATTCACGAATTATGAAAGTCTATTTCTTTTAGCAGGGTGAATATTGTATTAATATTGTTTTCACCAATTCGAAAGCCTAAATATAATAAAATATGAAAAATTTTTACAGAATGTCAATGAAAATATTGACCGCTTGTTTTTTCCTGAATTTTAGTATTGCGGAAGCTCAGCTTACTGTAATAGGTTTAGGAAATTATAATGTAGGAGCAGTTTCGGATAATGGAGTGGTAAGTATGCATACAAGTGCCGGAGGAGTTTACAAATGGGATGCTGCCGGAGGACTTGTACAGATAGGTTCAATATCAAATGGATATCCGGCTGCCGGAAGAACAATTGTTTCGAATGACGGAACCAAAATCTCTTCTTCCGTTACGAATGCAGCAACGGGATTCAATGAAATATCAACTTATGATGTAACTACTTCTACCTGGGTAAACAGAGGCGGGCTTGTTCCTACCGGATGGGACGGAAGTGTAAGCTCTACCTGGGGAATGACTACTAATGGAAATACTATTGTAGGTCTGGGCTTTCTTACCGCAGCAAATGCACACGCTGTAAAATGGGATGAAGCCAGCGGAATGGTAGATTTGGGAAGTATGGTTCCCGGACGTAGCTCAAGAGCCAATGCCATCAATGCGACAGGAACAGTAATTGTGGGTTGGCAGGATGAACCGACAGGTACCAGAAGCGGTGCAAAATGGCAGGACGGAGTAGAAAGTTTTATCACAGATAATAACGGAAATAATGTAGGAGAAGCAGGCGGAATTTCTGCAGACGGAAATATCATCATAGGAGCAGCAAATCCTAATCCCTATGTATGGAATGCTGTGAATGGACTTACTTATATAACGCATCCTAATGCCTCATTCAGCTTCAAAGGAGGAGCAACAGGGATTTCGGCTGACGGGAAAACGGTGATTGGATTTTACAGAGCATTCGGAGCTCCTCCTATGTCGGGAGAAGGATTTATCTGGAATTCATCTACCGGAAGGATTAATCTGAATGATTATGCCGTATCCTTAGGAATTGCAACCAATGGAGTGACAATGGGACTTCCTTTGGCCATTTCACAGGACGGAAAGAAAATTGCCGGAACAGGGACGAATGCTTCAGGTCAAATGATCGCTTTTTATCTGGATATTACAGGGTTTTTATCAGTGAACGATGCTGTAAAAGAGAAAGATAATATCGGTATTTATCCTAATCCGGTAGCTGATATATTATATTTTAAAGGAAAAGGAAAAATAGAGAAAGCTGAAATTTATAATTTGGTTGGACAAAGGGTGAAAACATTCAATACTGTAGAAGAGCAGATTGATGTTTCATCCTTGTCAAAAGGAGATTATATTCTGCAATATTCTGTGAAAGGAGGAAAGCAGGAGAACTATAAGTTTATTAAAAAATAACATATATAAATAGTAAAGTAGTGGGATGAATGGCCGTTTTCAATATTGAAAGCGGCTGTTCTTTTTTATCTGCTGAATTAAAAAGATAGGTTTTTTTAAGCGTA
Source organism: Chryseobacterium sp. MYb7 (assembly GCF_002979455.1). Taxonomy (GTDB): domain Bacteria; phylum Bacteroidota; class Bacteroidia; order Flavobacteriales; family Weeksellaceae; genus Chryseobacterium. The sequence continues at coordinate 179,663 of NZ_PCOU01000007.1, read as the reverse complement.
GGCTGGTTTTTTGGCGAATACATATAAAAAACTATCTTTGCAAAAATTTTGGTTTCCAGTATTTTGGAATGAAAAGGGAATCGGGTGTAACTCCCGGACTGTCCCCGCAACTGTAAATCGCAACAAAAGTTTCTGCAAAAAGCCACTGTATTAAAACGGGAAGGAGCAGAATGCGAAAGTCAGGAGACCTGCCAGAATTATAATTTTAAAAAACATATTGCTTTCGGAGGAAAAGTAAAAAAGTATGGATATAAAAAGATCTTTAGTACTGCTTTTTTCATCATATGGCTGTTTTCTTTTTGGACAAGAGAAAGCCATCGATACTATTTTTGTCTTCGACAACCAGATGAATAGGGTGAAGCTTTTTCATCCTGTAAAAACAATTTCAGCAGAAGATGCTGAGAAAAACTCCAGTAATCTTTCTGAACTCCTAAGATTTCAGTCGCAGGTTTTTATCAAAGAAAATGGCCGTGGTGCTGTTTCTTCACCATCTTTCAGAGGAACTACTGCACAGCAGACTGCTTTTGTGTGGAACGGAATCAATATCAATTCCAACTTTTTAGGGCAGGGAGATATCAATAATATTGCCTTGTTTGGCTACGATCAGATCGGAATAAAAGCCGGCGGAGGAAGTGTCATATATGGAAGTGGTGCTATCGGAGGAAGTATCCACCTGAATAATACCCTTGATTTTAACAAAGGGTTCCATGGTTCATTATTTTCAGAAGTTGCTTCATTTAATACCTATAATAATTTTGTAAAAGGTTCTTACAGCAATGATAAGTTCAGTTTTAAAGCTTCCGGAAATTATTCTGTAAGTGAAAATAATTATGAAGTAAGTGATCTGAATTACATCAACAGAAACGGAAATTATTACAATACAACATTCAATGTAGGAACATCCTATAAAATAACGAACGATCATAAAATTTCGTGGCAGAGCCAGTTTTTTGATTCTTCACAACACTATCCCGTGTATGAAGAAACAGGAACAAAAACGAAATATAAGACTCAAAGTGTAAGAAGCCTTCTTTCCTGGGACTGGAACAAAGCGAAGTTCAGCAATTCCCTTAAAGCAGCTTATACGGAAGAGAATTTTCAGTATTTTGGTTCTTTAAATTTACCTAAATCCAGTGGCGGAACAGGGAAGAATTATATCTTTAAAAATGATTTCAATTATTTCCTGAATTCAAAATGGAATTTTAATATCATCGGAGAATTTCAGATCAATAAAGGAGAAGGATACCAGAGCGGAATCTCCAGTGTCAGCAGAAATGTTGGCTCAATATCAGGATTGTTGAGGTATTTTGCAACGAAAGACCTTCGTTTTGAGGGTGGATTCAAGAAAGATTTTGTGGAAAATGTAAACTCACCGTTGATGTATTCTTTCTCCGGAAAATGGAGTGCTTTAAAATGGTATGATGTAAGCGTGAATGTTTCAAAAAACTTCAGATTTCCGTCCTTCAATGATATTTATTATGAACCGGGAGGAAATAAAGATTTGAGACCGGAAACTTCTACTCAGATAGATATGACGAACGAGTTTAAAGTGGGAGATTTTAAACTTACTTTGTCTCCTTATTATATTGATGTGACAGATCTTATTGTATGGCTTCCAACTGCTTTGGGCTACTGGCAGGCATTCAATGTCAATAAATCAGAATCTTACGGATTGGAATCTCAGTTGTCTTTCAGTAAACAGCTGGGAAATCATAAAATCCGCGCGAATGCCGGGTATTACTACGCAAAATCTATTGACAAAGAAACGAAGATGCAGAGACCTTACGTTCCTATGCACAGAGGAAATGTGAATGTAGATTACGAATATGGTTTCTTTAAATTTTTTGCTCAGGCACTGTTGAATGGGGTTACCTATACCACAAGTGATGAAAAGAGATCAGATGCTATAGATCCTTATTTTCTTTTAAATATGGGCGTTTCTGCAACGTTGGCAAAAAAATATACCTTAGGGTTTAAAGTGAATAATCTTACGGATACTTACTATAAAACAGTTTCTTTTTATCCTTTACCCAAAAGAAATTATAGTGTGTATGCAGCAATAAATTTTTAAAAATTAAAATTGAATAAATTATGAAATTAACTAAACTTTTAACTGTCCTATTTGCAGTGGTGTTATTGTTTAACATTTCTTCATGTACAAGCGATTCTCAGGAGTTTGAAATCTCTCCGATTACTTATCAGAACGGATATTTTATCGCTAATGAAGGTAACTTCAACAGTCAGGGTGCAAAAGTAACATTCCTGACAAGAGATTTAAGCATGAAGCAGGACGATATATATGGATATAACAACAATAAAGAGATCCTTGGTGATGTTCTTCAGACCATTGGTCTTAACGGAAACAAGGCTTATCTTGTCATCAACAACTCAAACAAAATTGTTGTCGTAGACCGTTTTACATTCAAAAGATTAGCTGTAATTACTGACCAGATTGATAATCCAAGAGGAATTACTTTTGCGAATGACTTTATCTATGTTGCCAACCTGAATTTCTCTACGAATGCAACAAGTGTAACGAAATATAAAGTTTCTGACAATTCATTTGTAAGCAAAATTACCATGACAGGCGGAGCTGATAAAACAGTGGAAGCAGGTGGAAATGTTTTTGTACAGAATGCTACATCAGGATTTGGAAATATGATTACTTATATCAATACTTCCAACGACAGCAAGACTGAAATTACGGTTCCGAATGGAAAGATTAACAGTACTATTTCATACAAATCAAATGTTTACACAGTTTCTTCAACAACTGCAGATTCTTACATTTATAAGATTTCAAGCACAGGAGCTATGACGCCGGTAGTTACACTGACAGGAATTCCAAATGCTACCAACCTTCAGATTGATAACGATAAAATCTATTTCAGCTCTGGAAATAAAGTATATACAACAGGTTTAGCTACTCCAACAGTTCCTACAACTCCATTGTTAACAGCTGCAGATGGCGGACCGTATTTTACGCTTTACGGATTTAACGTTATTGACGGAAGAATCTTTGCATCTGATGTTCACCAATTTACAGCAGAAAGCGAGATGGTAATATATTCAGCATCTACAGGGAACAAAATGGGATCTGTTAAAACAGGAGGTCTTGGTGCTAACGGAACTTTCCTAAACCCATAATAATTTATACTTCTAAAAATATAATTTTTTATTTTTTCATCATTTGTGTTTTTTTCCGGTCGGTTTCTTTTGAAGCCGGCCGGCTTTGTTTTATAGGGTATAGAAAAAGCCCGGCGGGATGGAACATCCCGCCGGGCTTTTATATTTTATTATTTATCTGTTGAATCAGATAGTTAATCCCAGTTTCTCAGCTTCGGCAATGACAAATTTTGTGGCTTCTTCTTTTTCATTAGGAATTTCACCTTCCAAAATGGCTTCTTTTACTTTCTCTTTCAGAATACCAATTTCACGACCTGGTTTAAGATGAAACATTTCCATAATCTCTTCTCCGGTAATAGGTGGCTGGAAGTTTCTTACCTGATCCTTTTCTTCTACTTCTTTGATTTTTACCGCTACATATTCAAAGTTTCTTTTGAATTTCTCCTGTTTTTTAGAGTTTTTAGTGGTAATATCCGCCTTACAAAGGGTAAAAAGATCTTCAAGGTTTTCTCCGGCATCAAATAAAAGTCTTCTCAACGCAGCATCTGAAGCATCATCAGTGATCAGAGCAATGGGTCTTGATGAAAGCTTCACCATTTTCTGAACATACTTCATATCACTTCCCAAAGGCAGTTTCAATTTCTGGAAAAGGGTTTTTACCATTTTTGAACCCAAAAATTCATGCCCATGAAATGTCCATCCTGTTCCTTCCACAAACTTTTTTGTAGGTGCTTTTCCAATATCATGGAGTAGGGCAGCCCAACGAAGCCAAAGATTATCCGTATTTACGGAAATATTATCTACAACTTCTAAAGTATGGTAAAAGTTATCCTTGTGTGTTTGTCCCTCTACTTCTTCCACTCCTTTCAGTTCAATCAGCTCTGGAATAATCAATTTCATAAGACCGGTTTGTTCCATCAGCCTTAATCCTACAGAAGGTTTCTCAGAAAGCATGATTTTATTGAATTCTACCATGATTCTTTCCATAGAAACAATCTTGATTCTTTCTGCTTCCTGTTGAATAGCCAGCAGAGAGTTTTCCTCAATTTTAAAATTTAAAGTTGACGCAAAACGTACCGCTCTCATCATCCTCAATGGATCATCAGAATAGGTCTGAGCAGGTTCTAAAGGAGTTCTTAAGATTTCTTTTTCAAGATCTTCAATCCCATTAAAAGGATCAATCAATTCTCCGAAATTATCTTTATTTAAAGAAATAGCCATCGCATTGATGGTGAAATCTCTTCTTTTCTGGTCATCTTCCAGGCTTCCGCCCTCCACTTCAGGTTTTCGGCTGTTTTCTGTGTAGCTTTCCTTTCTTGCTCCCACAAATTCAAGCTCAAGCTCTTTATACTTGATCATGGCTGTACCATACGTTTTGAATACGGAAACCTTTAATTTGGGATCTATATCCTGAGCTACATTTTGAGCAAGCTCAATACCGCTTTGTTCCGTTACAAAGTCTATATCTGTGGAAGCTTTTCTGTTCATCAGAAGGTCACGTACATAACCGCCCACAATATATACGGACTGGTTATTCCTTTCTGCTGCTTCAGAAATTATTTTAAATAGTTTTAAATTCTTATTTTGATTAAGATTAATTTTCATCGTTAATAATAGTGACAATTTCTACGTATGTTACCCATTAATCATAATGAGCACACATTTTACTAATTTTTCCATCTTCATTAAAAAACATGACTTCAACAGCATGTTTCTCCATAATCGACTTATAAAATAATGCTACCGAATCTACTCCTGCTGTAGAATGAATAAGATCAAAATGGAGATCCGGAAATTTATCCAGCGCCTTTCTCCAGTATTCACGAACAGTTTCTTTTCCTTGTAAAGAACTTTCTTTACCGCCTGTAGCCAAAACAATCATAGGAGTTGTAATCTCAATATCATCTGAATAATGGGTGAGTATATCCTCTAAATTATGAGAATTCCATGCATTAACCCACATTTGAGCAAATTTCTGATGATCCATAGCAAATAATTTATGAGTTGAGTTTGCAAAGATAGAATTAAAAAAAAGAAATCTTGCCGATATGAACGGGCAAGACTCTAAAAAGTATATATAAAAGCTCAGAATTCTTATTCCCGAAGCACTTTTATTCTATTATCACTCCATATTTTGATCACCGAAGAACCTGAATATTTTGAAACTTTTTCTCTGTCTTCTTCCACGGCATAATCTACAAGGCTGATCATTTCTTCAGAAATATCAGAGAATTTCAAAGGACTTTTCTCACCACTGAAGTTGGCCGAAGTTGAAACCAAAGGCCTGTTCAGTTTTGTAATCAGTTTTTTACAGAAATCATTTTTTACCAATCGGATTCCGATGCTTCCGTCTTCTGCAAGAAGTTCTTTAGGCAGACCTCTTGGATTTTCGTAAACAATTGTTACCGGTTTTTCGCTGAGATCAATAATTTCCCAAGCCATCTCAGGAACATCCACCAGATCCTGAAGTCTTTTCTCTGACTCAACAAGGATGATCATGGATTTATTTTTTTCACGTTTTTTGATGTCAAAAATTTTATTGACCGCTTCTATATTGGTCGCGTCACAACCAATTCCCCAGATGGTATCTGTAGGATAAAGAATCGTTCCGCCGGATTTTAATATTTCAATAATATGTTCCATAATTGTATGTGAATTCAAAGAATGGATAAAGGTAGAAAATCTATGAATTTTAGGCAAAAAATTGGGATGTAAATGTGGTGGATCTTGTTAAGCCATATACCCATAATGATTATAAACCATGAAAAAAAGAATTAAAATAAGTTGTACGCTTAATAGGTTCAATATAGTCTGGGTGCAGTATTTTTTTGAAATCCATTTTGGTTAGATATTTTGAAAATAATACTGGAAAATTTGATCTTGATCCTTCTTTAATGAAAGAATAAAGAATCGTATTGTCTTTAAAAAATACAATAGTTGTCTGTTCATAATCTTTTGCGGGGCTATAAATATCACAAGGCTCATTAAGAAAAATCAGATTCCCAGAAATCTTTGAAATTCTGTAATGATGTTTTTTTCCATACTCAAGGATTCTTTTTTTTGCTTCTTCTTTATGAATAGTAAATGTAATTTGCTTTAAATTTTTTTCGGTGGATTTACAGTACAACACATATACACTAAAGATGAATAAACCTATAAGAATTGAATATTCTAGACTGTTATTAAGAGAAGGAGTCACTTCTTTTAATAAGAATAAAGAAATCCCTGCTAATACTGAAAAACCCAAATAGATTGAGATCGTATCAAACTTGTCATATGAGCTTTCTTCAAAAACTAATTTTTTAGATTGAATACTCTCTGTTATCTTTAAGTTTTTTAGTGATCTCATTGGGAATTAGGATGATATTTTGGGTTGTTAAGTTTAGATTTTATGGATAAATATAATGAGCCAAGTATTAAAAATGTAATAGAAGCTATCCACAAAAAATAACCTGTTTCCAAGCTGTATATTCTTCCCATTCTTCCATTTTCTGCAGCTAGAATTTCCTTCCAGAAAAAAAATGTTCCTGCAATTAAAAAAGCGATTGTAGCCAATATCAAAGAGGTTGAGAATTTTTTTTTATAGCAGAATATGACTGAAATAAAGAACCAGATATTAGCAGTTCATACCAGAAATTCAAATAAACCCCCGCCTAAAAAACTAATCGGGCCTATAAGCAATGCTTCAAATGATTTATAATCTTTAATCTCTCCCATATCTTCAACTTTAAAAGCTGTAAAACAAAGAGAGACTATGAAAATTAGCAGGCTGAAAAGGGGAATTCGTTTCCTTACATCCATCCCAATTTCGATAAATACCTTTCCTCAATAATATTCAGGTGGTGATAATTATGTCCTACAATCAGCTTTCCAATGGTTTCTACCGTAATTTCATGACCATTAGCCGTACCTGTATTTTGTAAAGCGGAAGGATGAAGTGTTTCTAATAGAATCTGAGAAGATTTTCTTACCAGTTTGTATTCATCTAAAAGAGATTCCAGGCTTCTTTCGTCTGCAAATGATTGATCAGCATATTGATTTTCATCAAATCCCGGAAGATTGTTTTTCTCTCCTCTCGCGAAAGCTAGTATTCTGTATTGGAAAACTCTTTCCGTATCAGATAAGTGGAGTAGCAGTCCTTTCAAAGTCCATTTTCCTTCTGCATAGGCAAAATTAGATTGTTCTTCGGTAAGATTGGAGTAAATTCCGATGGTTTTGTCTGCTGATATCTGCAACTCGTTGATCCAGCTTCCTGATGGAATCTGATCTAAATATCTTTGGATGTATTTTTGAAAATCGGTCATATCATTTTTTGTTTTAGTGGTGGTTTTGGGATGTGGTTTTTCAAGTTTCGGGATTCGAGATTTGGGTTAGTGAGTGTTATGTATAAATTACTCATTATCATGATTAGTCCACTCGTAGAAATTGACAGAGTCATAAAGCTCAAAGCCGCATGATGGATAAAGCTGATTTCCGATGTCATTGCTTTTTCCTGTTTCTAAAAGAATACCGCATGCTTTTGATGAACGGCACAGTTCTTTGGATTTTTCAATCAGTTCTTTAGAATACCCTTTTCCTCTATGATTTTCATTCACGTAAAGATCGTTCAGCAGCCAGTAACGCTGCATTCTTGTAGACGAAAATATGGGGTATAATTGTACGAAACCTATTAATGTTCCATTTTCTTCTGAAACAAAAATTTCCGAGTCTTTGTTTTCCAGTCTTTCCTGAAGAAAATTAGCTGCTGCAGGAACATCCGGTGTTTTATGATAAAATATCCTGTACTGATCAAATAATTCTGCGAGTTGTGGCAGGTCGGAAATAACTGCTTTTCTTGTATTTTTCATAGATAATTTCAAGGTTATAAAAAAATGAGAAAGATTAGACAATCCTTCTCATTTTTTATATGGTTTATTAAGAAAAAGCTTTCTCAAGATCTGCAATCAGATCTTCAGCATCCTCAATACCTACGCTTAAACGAACAAGGTCATCAGTGATTCCCAATTCAGCACGTTTTTCTGCCGGAATTGAAGCGTGTGTCATCAGAGCAGGGTGATTAGCCAGAGATTCTACTCCTCCTAAAGATTCTGCAAGGGTGAATACTCTTACTTTTTCTAAGAATTTGACAGCATCTTCTTTCTTTCCTGATTTAAAAGTGAATGAAACCATTCCTCCGGATTCCTTCATCTGAGATTTTGCCAGTTCATACTGAGGATGAGATTCCAATCCAGGATAAATTACTTTATCTACAGCAGGGTGAGTTTCCAGATATTTTGCTACTGCAAGACCGTTGTCAGAGTGTCTCTGCATTCTTAACGCTAATGTTTTGATTCCTCTCAATACAAGGTAAGAGTCGTGAGGTCCTAAAATACCACCACTCGCAAACTGAATGAAGTGAAGTTTTTCTCCCAGCTCAGCATCTTTAGCGATAAGCGCTCCTGCAATCACATCAGAGTGCCCTCCTAAATATTTGGTTGCAGAGTGCATCACAATGTCAGCACCTAAATCAATAGGTCTCTGAATATAAGGAGTAGCAAAAGTATTATCTACTGCCACTAAAATATCTTTTCCTTTCGCTATATCTACTACTGCTTTAATGTCTACCAATTTCATCAATGGGTTAGTAGGAGTTTCTACCCAGATCAGTTTTGTTTTATCAGTAATTACATCAGCAATTTTAGAAACATCATCAAAATTCACGAACGTAAACTTCAGCTGATATTTTTCGAAAAGCCTCGTGAACATTCTGTAAGTACCACCATAAAGATCATCTACAGCAATCACTTCATCACCTGGGTTCAATAATTTCAAAACACAGTCGATAGCTGCTAGACCAGAACCGAAAGCTAAACCTCTCGCTCCATTTTCAATACTTGCCAAAGAGTCTTCCAAAGCCTGTCTTGTAGGGTTGGCAGCTCTTGAATATTCATATCCGGAATGTACTCCCGGGCTCTTCTGTGCAAATGTAGAGGTCAGAAATACAGGTACATTTACAGAACCTGTTGCAGACTCATGGTGCTGCCCTCCGTGAATTACTTTTGTATTAAAATTCATAATTTTTTGCTTTAGGCTTGGGCATTAAACAATAGATATACTGCTTAAGCCCTTTGTTTTATTAAAATTTGCTCTAGCTGAGTACAAAAAGCTTACCGCTTACTGTGCCCGCAGCGTATCGCAATTGTATTTTTTTACTTAATAGCAGATTTCACAGCGAACTCTTCAGCAATTTCTTCCATCCACTGCGCTACATCTTCTTCACCCGTTGCTCTCTGATAGGTGTTTCCTAAAGATATTAAAATCTGGTGGATAAACATCTTCATCTGGTCTACAGGCATTTCTTTCGTCCAAAGATCTATTCTTAGTGCCTCCATTGCTTTTTCATCCCAAACAGAAATCATTGTTGCTTTAGTCTCCTGTTTTTCAATACCTCCATCCTGAGCGTTCCATATAATATTTTCCGGTACGTGATTTTCATCTAACTCAACATCTATTGTTATCTGAGTCTTTCTCATAACTTTCTTTTGTTTCTAATTTTGTGCAAAGTTAATACTTCTTCAGCTTATCCAAAGCTTCTACAAAATTATCTTCATCAGGAAATGGGCTATTAAAGTTAAATATTTTACCTTCAGGATCAATAATGATAAATCTCGGAATATATTGTATTTTGTATTTATTCATGAATTGTTCAGCATTTTCAAGCCAGTATTGTGGAACATTTGAAGGTTTTGTTTTAAGATAATTCAACCATTTAGATTTTTCCTGATCCAAACTGATTGAAATAAACTGGATATTTTTATAATTTCTATATTGATAACTCCTTGTTTCAAATACAGGACGAATTTTTTTACAAGGACCACACCAACTTGCCCAGAAATCTACTACAATATATTTTCCTTTATATCTTGAAAGATTTTGAAAACTTCCATTATCCTGCAGAAGTTTCAGATCTGGGAACGGTGCCCCTTTTTGTGAAATATTGATCTCTTCAAGCTTTGAATAAAGCTTTTGTTTATAATCAGTACCGTTTATCTTGCTAATCTCAGCTGCAAAAAGCTTGCTTCTGACTGCACTGTCTGATTGTATTTCAATGCTTTTTGATAGATGTTTTGATAATAACTGATCTTTCGTTTTTCCTTGGGGAAGCAAATTGATTTTAGCAAATAAAATACTATCCGGATTAGAACGCTGATCATCATCTGTAAGCATCTGATCCAATTTGAATTGGAGATAATCATCATTTTTACTCAAAAGCGGAGTGGGTTTCAAAATATTTTCATTTAGTTCATTCAGAAATATTTTTGGGGCAGCAAATTTAGGATCAGACCACGAAGTCATTTTTCTGTAGTTATTTATTTCATTCAGGTACTGAACCGCCATTAGCTGTTTTCTATATGCCTTATAATCTTCTGAAAGTGCGTTATTCTCGGCATCTGCATAGTCATCTAAAATTCTTTTATTGTCTTCCCAGTCAGACATAGCTAATTCATAAAATTTTTCCGGATTATTATTTAAATTCTGGTTCTTCAGGGCAAACCAAAATTCCATTCCGAAAGAACTCTCAGTCTTATTATAAACCTGATCGGATTTTCTGTTTGACTTTAAATTAAATGCTATGTTGGTGCTATTTAACTTAATATCAAAATCAAACCAATCACCATTGCCCATGACAACCTCAATTTTTTTATTGCCGATTTCAAGAATATATTCATCTAAAGGAAGGTTTTGGGTGGTAGACCAGCTGAAAGAATTGTTTTTAACTGCAGCAGATCCGATTTTTTTATGAAATTCCTTTGAAACAATTTTCACAGAATCAATTTTAAGATCTGTTTCTAATGTTCCTGTGATTGAAGTTTCTGACCCACCGCTTACATAAGGTTTTGGTTTTTGTATACAATAGAGTAGACCTGTTCCTGCAATTAATAGAACCGTTGAAATACCAATTTGTTTTTTATTGTTAAGGAAAGCATTTTTAAACCCTTTTTTACTATACCAGAAGTATCCAATAGCCAGGAAGACAACCATCCAGAAAAAACTCATATACTCTGAGTGAGAAATAAAATGATTCAGATCCCTTATTTCCGGAGCATTCCAGAATGTATATAATGAACTGTACGGATTAAAGAAGAAACTGTTTTTTTCGACTATTGAATAAATATTGGATCCCAATCCTAATGCACCAATAAGAAACGACCAGATAAATCCCTGGAAAACTACAGAAAAACAAAGCTGTAATGCAGCAATTCCTAGAGTAGCAGCGACAATTCTTGTAAAGGTTTTGAGCATCCATAATATGTCAAAGGTCAGTAGCTTTGCAGGATTTGGATACATATAATACTCTGTTAGCGATAAAATTATATTAAAAATAAAATAGGAGAAAATACAAATAAGACTAAGAGATAGTAAAATAATATATTTCGAAAAATAAAGCTGAAATTTATTGACAGGCTGTGTTTCCATCAGTTGCCATCCGTTATTTTTATGATCAGTTTGTGCAATTCTGTTTGCTGCAATGATCAGGAATAGAAGCAAAATGAAAAATGTAAAATATTTCAAAGGGCTTCCCCCAATCACATCTTCAAAAATGGAATATTGAAGGGTGTCTTTAGTAATTGGATCCGGTTTGAAAAAAGACGGAATAAAATTGATGAGTGGTATTAAAGCTCCTAAGATAATTGCCGTGTAAATGAGTCCTAAACCTTTTATTTTGAGCCATTCTATATTGATGGCAGTGATTAATTTTTTCATGTGTGTAATTTAATTTTTTGTAATTTCCATAAACCATTCTTCTAAACCTGCACTGCTTTTGATTTCAAAAATCTCAGCATGGTTTAAAACCAGCTTTCTCACAAGGTCAATAATATCCTCCTTTGATCTGGAAGTAACTTCTATTGTATTCTCATCAATTAATTTCGGAGAATAATTCTCCGGGATTTCACTTATATGCTTTTGGGCATCATTCAATCCAATTTTGATATGGCTGTATCGGTACAGTTCATTCAATTCTTTTATACTTCCAGTAAATTTTATTTCTCCATGCGAAATAATGGCAAGATGAGTAATCATTTTTTCAATTTCCTGCAGCAAATGGCTTGAGATAAATATTGTTACTCCTTCTTCTCGATTAAGTTTTATCAATAATTCACGGATTTCCATCATTCCATTAGGATCCAAACCATTGACGGGTTCATCCAGAATCAACAGTTCAGGTTTCCCCAAAAGAGTCATCGCAATGGAAAGTCTTTGTTTCATTCCTAAGGAATATTTCTTCATTTTCAGATTTCTGCTTTCCCACAGGTCTACAAGATGCAATACTCTTTCACATTCTGATTTTGGAAGACTTCTTAATTGAGAGATGATCATCAGATTATCCCAGCCGGATAAATGATCATAAAACGTAGCAGTGTCGATAAGGCTTCCGATTCTGTTAAAACCCTCCGGATAAAGTACTGAAAGATTTTCTCCGAAAATTTGTATGTTTTTCTTTTCGTCCGGAATACTTCCTATAAGCATCTTCATTGTTGTAGATTTTCCTGCTCCATTGGCTCCCAGAAAACCAAAAATACTGCCTTTCGGTATCGAAATACTGAGATTTTTTAGAATTTTCTTCTTCTGTGAAAATCCATAATTTAAGTTTCGAATTTCAATAATGTTTTTCATTGTGTGATTTGTTTAATGCAAATCTATGTAATAAAAAGGTAGTATGCAATACAAAGTAGTATGTTTGTTTAAATAATGCTTAAAAAAAATCCTTTAGCTTATACTAAAGGATTTAAATATTCAATTTGATAGAATTATTTTAACTTTGGTTTATAACCCGATTGGTTAAAAATTGTGGTAGCATCCATTTTTAAGAATGCAGTTAATTTTGTTTCAGGCTTTTCTTTAAGATATGCCTTACAAATCTGCCATCCTGTAAAAATTCCGATTCGTGGCGAAGATTCATTGTCAATCTCAGTATAAAATTTCGAAAATGGTCCCGGCGAAATAAAACGTTCTCCCAATCTTGGGTCATCCCCGAAGATCAGATTGCTTTCTACAAAATAATTCCAGATATTGGCTTCATTGCCCGTTGCCCAGTCATATTGCTTCTGAGTATAATTCATTTTCAAATAATCAGGAGTATCAGGAAGAAAAGCATCCTGAAGAATCATAACCTTTCCGTTCAGAATAATCTGATCAATGAATTTCTGGTGATCAGGAGATTCTGTTACAATGTTTTCAGCAAAAAGCTGGGATACTTTCGGAACAATATTCTGGGGGTTCATCGACTTCTGGAAATACAGTTCCAATCCTTTATAATTGGCATTTCCGTCTCCCATGAAACCGGTGATGTCTATAAATAAAAGATTACCTTTTTCGTCATAAAATATAGGATCCTGAACCATTTGCAGGGCAGATGAGAACAAATATACTTTTGGACTTTTAAACTGTGGAAAGTAATATTTAATATGTGAAAATAAACTTTGAAGCTCCGTTTGCAGTTTTGCCTCATCTATTTTTCCAATAGCTTCCTTGTAGATTTTGATCTCTTCAGCATCAGCTCTTCTTTTTCCGAAGTCAGCATCAGAAACACTTCCCTGAAACCATGGGAATTTAGCTTTAAACTGATCCAAAGGAATATTCGGATTGTAAAATTCTTTGGAAATATCTGTGACATCAATTTTTTCGGCAGTTTGTTTTACTTCTACCTTCCATTGATTTTCAGGTTCTTTTTTGCAGGAAATAAGTCCGGCAGCTAAAACAGAAGAAAGCGCTATATATCTAAAAATCTTCATTATTTTTACATGGAATTTAAGTTGACAAAAATAAGGATTAAATGCACAATTCATGATGAAAATTAAAATATTTACAGTTATCTTTATTATTTCAGGACTTTCTCTTTTCTTTGGACAAAAGCTTGAGTTTAAAGATAAAAACTTTGAAAAAGCAATACTGGAAAATTTTGATCTGAATAAAAATGGAACCCTTGAATCTCAGGAAGCCGAAATGGTTACCAATCTGTTCCTTGTTCAGAAGGGAATTACTTCTACAGAAGATCTCCGCCTTTTCAAAAATGTAAAAATGATTGTTCTTGATGATAATGTGATTCCAAATATGATAATAAGCAGTCTGGATCAGCTTGAATTGTTTTCGTGTACAGGATGTAAAATATCTTCATTCAAAGCAGAAAATCTTAAAAATCTGACTTCTTTATATCTAGATAATAATTTGTTGGAAAGTATTTCGCTGGCAGGAATTCCAAAAATTGATCAATTAACATTATCTTTAAATCAATTAAAAACAATAAACCTGACTCAGTTTAAAAGATTAAGAAAACTGAACTTAGAACATAATAAACTTCAAAAAATTGATATTTCCGGTAATCCTGTCTTACAAACTCTTAACATCAGTGGAAATATAATAAAAGAAACGGATATTAAGAAAGGAACCAACACGGAGGTAACCATTTTTGGAGTTGGAGAATAAAAACTAATGATTATGAAAATAGAAACAGAACGACTGATTTTAAGAAAACTCGAAGATAAAGATTTTGAACGCATATTTCTTTTGGATTCCGATCCTGAAGTCATGAAATATATTGGTGTACCGGTTTTGACGGATATCAATGAGTCAAAAAAAGTCATCAGCATGATTCAGAAGCAATATGAAGAAAATGGAGTGGGAAGACTAGGGGTTGTGGAAAAAGAAAGCGGACTTCTGATAGGATGGAGCGGTTTAAAATTATTGACCCATGAAACGAATGGCTATAAAAATGTATTGGAACTGGGATATCGCTTTCTACCGGAATCATGGGGTAAAGGATATGCCGTGGAATCTGGAATAGCCTCTCTGGATTATGGTTTTAATTACCTGAATGCAGAAGTTATTTATGCCTATGCTCATTCTGAACACGATGCTTCCAACCATATTTTAAGGAAATTAGGATTTGAAAAAACAAGCGAATTTGAAGAACCGGACGGAATTTGCTTCTGGTACGAACTGAAGCGTGAAAAATATAATAAAAAATGATAACAATACGACAGGAAGAGAGCAAAGACTATCAACAAGTCTTTCAGCTTACGCAAGAGGCGTTCAGAGAAATGGAACACAGTGATCATCAGGAACAGTTTCTGGTAGAAAAATTGAGAAAATCTAATGCCATCATCCCGGAATTATCATTAGTAGCAGAAGATGAAAATGGTACAATTGCCGGGCATATTCTGTTCACAAAAATTAAAATCATCAATAACAATGAATCATTTGATTCTCTTGCATTAGCACCTGTTTCGGTAAAACCTGAATTTCAGAATCAGGGGATTGGAGCAAAATTGATTCTTCAGGGACATCACATCGCGAAAGGACTGGGATATCAATCAGTGATATTAATTGGGCACGAAAAATATTATCCGCACTTTGGTTACAAAAAAACAAGTAATTTTGGGATTTCTTTTCCATTTGATATTCCGGAAGAAAACGGAATGGCAATAGAATTGGTAAAAGACGGATTAAAAGATAAAAAAGGAGTAGTGAAATACCCTCAGGAATTTGGAATAGACTAAAAAATATAAACGATGCAGACACAAAAAGTGATAGATCATATTGTAAGCTGGTTAAAAGATTATGCAACAAAAGCAAGAGTAAATGGTTATGTAATAGGGGTTTCCGGAGGAGTAGATTCCGGAGTAGTTTCTACACTGGCTGCAATGACCGGGCTGAAAACATTGTTGATCGAAATGCCAATCCGCCAGAAAGCAGATCAGGTAGACCGTGCACAGGATCATATGAACGACCTTAAATCAAGATTCCCTAACGTAGAAACCATGTCGGTAGATTTGACACCCGCTTTTGAGGAATTGTATAAAACTTTTGATGTAAAAGATGATCTGTACCCTAACGAAAAACTAGCTTTTGCCAATACAAGATCCCGTTTGAGAATGCTTACGCTATATTATTACGGACAGCTGAACGGACTTTTGGTTTGTGGAACAGGAAATAAAGTGGAAGATTTCGGGATTGGTTTCTATACAAAATACGGGGATGGCGGTGTAGATGTTTCTCCTATTGCAGACCTTTATAAAACTGAAGTGTATCAACTTGCCAAAGGGCTTAATTTAATTAAAAGCATTCAGGAAGCAATTCCTACGGATGGACTTTGGGATGTAGACAGAACAGATGAGCAGCAGATTGGTGCTACTTATCCTGAACTGGAAGAAATTCAGAAAGAATATGGGACGAAAACTGCCGAAGATTATGAAGGAAGAGATAAAGAAGTGTTTCTGATCTTTGACAGAATGCATAAAGCAGCAAAACATAAAATGGATCCAATTCCGGTTTGTGATATTCCTGAAGAGTGGAGAGCTTAAAAATATTATTCCATAAAATACAAGCTATGAACGGTAAAATAAGATCGGTATTTTTTATATGTCTGGGACTTCTTTTCGGAATGTCAATAATGTATGTCTACAGAAACTTTATTGAGGATAAGAAAGATCATGCGGATTCTGTAAAGACTGAAACAGTGAGCTATGGCAGTACCTCTTCAGATGGAAATTCATCTGCTCAGGTTTCTATAGATCAGCTTACAGAAGAAAAAACGGTAATCAGCTATGTGAAGCAAAATCATAAGCTTCCGGATTATTATATCACAAAAAATGAAGCAAGAAAACAGGGCTGGAATCCTTCTAAAGGAAATCTATGCGATGTACTTCCCGGAAAAGCTATTGGCGGAGATAAGTTCGGAAACAGAGAAGGACGTTTGCCGGATGGAGAAAAATACTTTGAAGCAGATGTAAACTATCATTGTGGCGGAAGAAATGCTGATCGTATCATCTACACTCAAGATGGTGATGTATACCTTACCAAAAATCATTATAAAAGTTTTGAAAAACAGTAACATCTAGTCATTGCGAGGAGCGAAAGCGACGAAGCAATCTCTAAAAAAATAATTACAGGTGAAACCAGGTTTTGTCTATATCATGACAAATAAAAATCACACAACTCTTTATACAGGAGTTACTTCAAATCTGCCTAAACGTGTTCAACAGCATAAAGAATCATATTATTCTCAAAGTTTTACTTCAAGATATAATTTGTATTTACTTGTGTATTGGGAATCCTTTCAGGAAATAGGAGATGCTATATTTAGAGAAAAACAAATAAAAGCAGGCTCCAGACAAAAGAAACTGGATTTAATCAATAATATAAATCCTGATTGGAAAGATCTTGCAGATGACATTGAGAATATTATGGATATTTTCTGAGATTGCTTCGTCGCAGAGCTCCTCGCAATGACTAATGTATAATTTGCATTGTAATTATTATAAATATTAATTTTGAAAAATATTAGATTTCTTTACCTTTTAATTATTTTACTTCTGACATACTCATGCTCGGAAAAGAAAGATGTGGTCAAGGAAAAGAAAGAAAAGCCAGCCGTAACAATACTTATACAGCCATTTAAAGATATTAAATCTGAAACAGTAGCAAAAGTAGCGGGAGGAATAAAAAATGTATATCCGAACGTAAAAGTTCTGGATGCCATAGACTTTCCGGAAAATACGTATTATAAAGAGAGAAACCGGTATAGAGCAGATTCCATCATTAAGTTCTTAAATAAAGAAACAAAAGAAGGCTTTGTTACAATTGGTCTTACCACAAAAGATATCAGTGCTACCCGGGGAAAGATCAAAGATTTTGGAATTATGGGATTGGGATATACACCCGGGAAAGCTTGTGTGGCTTCAAATTTCAGACTAAGCAAAGAAAATAAGGATGAGCAATTTTTCAAGATAGCCATTCATGAGTTGGGACATACGCAAGGGCTGCCACACTGCCCTGAAAAAATGTGTTTTATGAGAGATGCAGAAGGCAAGAATCCTACCAATGAAGAAACAGATTTCTGCAAAAAATGCAAAACTTTTTTAATCAATAAAAATTGGAAATTTAGTTCAATATGAAGACAATATATATAGATTTTACAGAGATAGGTGACTATGAAGATTTTTACACCCAGCTAAAAGAAAAAGTTCAGCTTCCTGAGCATTTCGGTGATAATCTTGATGCCCTTTTTGATACCATCACCGGAGAATTGGAAATGCCACTCCATTTAGAATTCGTCAACATGACTGTAGATCAGCTAGAGATTTTTGAAGACCTTCTGACGACGCTGGAAGATGCCGAAGAAGAAGTGGAAGAATTTAGTTTCAGCTACTATCTGGAGCAATACGAAGACGAAGATGATGATCTAGAATCTGAATAATAATAAAAAAAAGCTGTTTCATATGTTGAAATAGCTTTTTTTATGCTGAAATGTGAAGCTTGTTATCAGCTTCCTTAATTTTTTACCTTTTGGTCAATTTGCTTTTCGCTTTAGTTACAAAAACGTTGAATCAAAGTAAAAAGGAAGCAGATCTTTCACTGCACGTACCTTTACAACCTCCTCATTCATGCTTGAAAAATAAAGGTCGATGTTTTCGTTTTGCTTGGTTTCATATTCAATCAGACTTTGGCGGCATGCTCCACAAGGAGGAATCGGAGGGTTTTTCTCATGGAATTCTTTAGGACCTCCCACAACAAAGATCTTTTTTATTTTCATATCCGGAAAATTGGCGGCTACCCAAAAAACAGTCGTTCTTTCTGCACAGAGTCCGGATGGATAGGCTGCATTTTCCTGGTTGTTCCCAGAGTAGATTTCTCCGTTTTCCAATAATACGGAACATCCTACCAAAAATTGAGAATAAGGCGCATAAGCATTCTCACGAGCCTCTTTGGCTCTTTCAAATAATGTATTTTCTATATCACTCAGTTCACTGCTATTTTTAAAATATTCGTAACTGATCTGTATGTCTTTTTTCATATATTGTCAACTAAAAAAGGGGCGTAAAATTAGTTCTTTTTAATGAGGTAAGCAATATTTTATTCCTCCGGTACAGAAGTTCAATTTTAAAAAAATAAAATGTTATATACACCAACAAAATTCAGAAATGTAGAGCTAAAAAACAGATGGGTAATGTCTCCCATGTGTATGTATTCATCTGAAAACGGAGAAGCTAACGACTTCCATTTTGTGCACTACGGAAGTAGATCACAAGGAGGTACAGGGCTATTGATCGTAGAAGCTACCGGAGTGGAACCCAAAGGAAGAATTACCAATCATTGTATGGGGATCTGGAATGATGAACAGGCAGAGAAACTGCAGAAAATTGTAGATTTTGTCCATAAAAATTCAGAAAGCAAAATAGGAATCCAGCTGGCTCATGCCGGAAGAAAAGGCTCTACATGGAATAACCTGCAGATTTCTCTGGAGGAAGGCTGGGAAACCGTTGCCCCAAGTCCTATTCCTTACCATCCAACAGAAAGAATTCCACATGTGCTAACCACGGATGAGGTAAAAGAACAGGTGCAGAATTTTAAAAACGCAGCCAGAAGAGCAGTAGCTGCCGGTTTTGATGTTATCGAAATTCATGGAGCGCACGGATATCTGATCCACCAGTTTTTGTCACCGTTATCCAATATCAGAACAGATGAATATGGCGGAAGTTTTGAAAACAGAATCAGGTTTCTGATCGAAATTGTAGATGCTGTAAGCGAAGAACTGGATGAAAATACAGCCCTTTTTGTACGAATTTCAGGAACAGAATATGCAGAGAATGGCTGGGATATCCAGAGCAGTGTCGAATTAGCAAAAGTTTTAAAACAACACGCTGTAGACCTCGTAGATGTGTCTAGCGGAGGAAATATTCATGGTGCAAAAATATCAGTTTTTGACGGTTATCAGGTTCCTTTTTCATCACAGGTGAGAAACGGGGCTGGAGTGAAAACCGGAGCGGTAGGTTTAATTACCAAAATTGAGCAGGCAGAAGAAATTCTTCAGAAAGGCGATGCAGACCTTATTTTTGTAGCAAGAGAGATTCTGAGAAACCCCTATATTGCTGTTCAGGGATCTTTTGAAATGAATGAAGACTGCTTTTTCCCGCATCAGTATACCAGAGCCAAAATTTCTTCTTAAACACCTTCATAAAACTCAGAAATGGATATCAATGATTTTATGTTTACCTGTCCCAGTAAGAAATTCCTGGGAGTAGAATGCCTTGGGTGCGGTGCTCAGCGGGCCATTGTATTGGTGTTTGAAGGAAAGTTTGGAGAAGCTTTTCAAATGTATCCTGCTGTGTATACTTTATTGTTATTCTTTTTTACTCTTGGTCTTAGTTTTATCGATAAAAAAAGAAAATACGGCAATATTTTAATGATTATGATCATCGTTAACCTCATTATTATGGTAATTGGGTACATGTATAAACATCATTGATTTAGGGAAGTGTGAAATAAGTGTTTGATTTTTAATTAAATAATTGAATGTTGTTTTCTTTGTTATCCCATTTAAGTGAATTTTTACTGAAAATTTTCAATAAAAAATAAAATAAATTAGTTTAAAATTCTATAATTGATTTTTAATCCTGAATTTATAAAATGTCGTAGAACTACTACAATTTCAGAAAGAGTGGGCTAAAAACTTTTTACATTAGAACATGAAGTCTATCTTTGTTATATAAATCCTATTTTAGGGAACACTAGTAAATAATTAAAATATAAGAATATGGCAGGAAATTCAAGAGGAATCTTAAAATTTAATGGAGGTGAAGGTCAGAAGTTATTAAAGCTTAACTATAGCGTATCAAGATCTACAGATGTATCAGGACGTGTAGCATCTGATCCGTCTAACGCATTGATTAAAGTAACAATAGAAGCAACAGAAAAATCTGATGTTTTAGAAAGCTTGTTAAACAGCAAATATAAACCTACAAACGGAGAAATCCAGTTTAATAAATCTCACGAAGAAGGAACACTAATCTCTTTAAAGTGGGAAAATGGATATGTTATTCAGCATGAAGTAGACTTTGATGCCATAAATAGTAATAACATGCTGATCAGTTTCGTAGTAAGTGCTGAAAGCATTACATATGGAAATTCATTCTATGACGGACTTTGGCCAATGAGCTAGGTCTTTCATCAATAAAAAATAAAAGACTGTCCCTCATAAGACGGTCTTTTTTACCTAAAACTATATTCCGCAGGATCTTTTGTGTTTATTTTTAAACTCCCGGACTGTTGAATAATCGTTTAAAAAACTAATCAAATCACTAAAAATATGTCAAATACACCTGGAAACTCACAATCGACGTCTTTTCGTCCGACGCAGAATGCAGATGGTATTTCAGCAAGTCATCATACAGGTATCAACCGTCTGGTAAAACTTTCTCTCGTGATAGAAGGGAAAATTATCAAGTTCTATAAGCATTTCAAGCTTAAACAAAGTACCAGACGACATCATGAATTTACATTAACGCTGGCACACGATACTCTGGGAGGCAGACAAACCCATTCCTTGGAAGAAGCCAATAAATTTCTTGGAAAAAGACTTACAGCCATTATTTCTTATAAAGATATAGACAACAGCCCGGAGAGAACCTTCGTAGGAGTAATTACCGGAGTAGGATTCAGTCAGGAGCACATGAGTTTAGGAAATATTGTGCTTACCGGATACAGTCCGACCATTCTTCTTGACGGAGCGCCGCATATTCAGAGTTTTGGAGGTGCTCAATCTGTTAATGTTGGCATTATTGCCGAAGAAGTGATTAAACAGGGAATTGATAAAAGCCGATTTGATGTCAGAGTAGATGCTAATAACTTCTCTCAGATTATCTATAGCAGCCAGTACGATGAAACCCATTATAATTATCTGGCGAGAATGGCAGAAGCTTATGGTGAACAGTTTTTCTATGATGGTGAAGTCTTACACTTTGGAAAGCTTCCCGCTCAGAACAAACCTATTATTCTTACCTACGGAAGCAGCGCCAATGATATAAAAGTTGAATTGAAAGCGGTCCATACAAAGCCTCAATTCTACGGATATAACAGCAATAAAAATGAAAGGCTGACTTCTGGTTCCACACCCATCAAACATGTGGGTGACCTGGCAAAAACAGCTTACAATCATAACGAAACTATTTATAAAACACCGGCTTTAAAGATGGCACCCATCAAAGCTACGACCCATCTTGACGTAGAGTACTCTCAGAAAAGTGCTTCCGGAAGTGAAGCGGTGAATGTTTTTTCCATTTCAGGGAATACAACCGTTCCTTTTCTGCATCCGGGTTGCGTTGCAGATGTGCAGATGCGTAAACAGGATTCTAATGAAACCTCTTACTTCACCAGAATCATGATTACGGAAGCAGAACATGAATTTGACACCATAGGTCACTATTCCGGAAACTTTGTAGGGATAGCCGCAGACACAGGATTTCTTCCAAAACCGGAGTACACTGTTCCAAAGGCTGAACCACAAACTGCTACCGTAATTTCCAACACAGATCCTGAAGGACAGGGAAGAATACAGGTGAGATTCGATTGGCAGACGAATGATACCACTCATTTTATCCGTATGATGAGCCCTGACGCGGGAGGAACAGATCAGATTACCCAAAATCGTGGCTACGTTGCCATTCCGGAAGTGGGAGATCAGGTGATGGTGAATTTTGTACACAGCCATCCGGACAGGCCTTTCGTAATGGGAGGAATGTTTCATGGAGGAATTGCTTTAGGCGGCGGTGTTAACAATCATCTGAAATCTATCCAAACAAGAAGCGGAATCCGAATTTTAATGAATGACGAAGAAGGAAGTGTAACCATTCTTGATCCAAGTGGAAATACTTATTTCATGGACGGGCAGGGGAATATCAGCATGAAAGCTCCAAAAAACTTTACTTTAAATGCAGGGGATAATATCAATATCACCGCAGGAAAAGAAATTTCGATAGGAGCAGGCGCAAGTATCACCAGTACCGCCAACGATAATATAGTTTCCATAGCAGGAAAAGATATGAAACTTACAGCTTCGGGAGATATTACGGAAACCTCTGATACCCGAACTGAAATGATTGAAAAAGAATTCAAAAGACAATCTGAAACATCCAACGAAATAGCAGGGGAAATCTCCATGTTCAGCGAACTGGAAAATATGACCATGCAGAGCGGAAAGATCGTAGAATTCAACAGTGCTGAAAAATCAAAACTTTTCTAGTATGGCAATCATCAAAACAGCAACCAATCTGCGTATCACAGTCAAAGATTCTTACCATCTGAGCGTAGGAAAAAAGGTGGAAAAAATAGCAAAGAAAATCAATGTGGAAGCACAAAAAGACAATTTGATGTTAGCCAGTAATAAGAAAATAATGTCTCATGGGAATAAATAAATTAAAGATCCTGATTTTTTTCATCATAGGAAGTTTCTCATTAGTAAGTTGTCAAAATAAAAAAATGGAAGAAAAATACAGCTGGCTTGGAACAGTGAGCGCACCGCAGGAATATCCCATGGAAGTTTATCAGGGAAGTATCATTGCTGATGATTTTACTTACAGCTTTGATGCTATATGGGGAACCCAGAATACAGGATGGGGAAATACCGGGGCTACAATGAATGTTTCTACCCAAAAAATGGATATTCCTAATACATTAGAATTTACATGGTATTCTTTGGTGGAAAAAAAATTCTATACCGGAAAATGGCCTTTAGATAAAACCAAAATTGAAAAATTGTTCAAAGAAGGCTTCACAGATAAAGATACCGGGAAAAAAGAAACCTATACCACTTTTAAAGTGGGATTAGCACCGAAAGGAAAAATCGTATTATGGATTAATGCGCCAGGTGTTCAAAAAGAAATCGGCAATTTCCAGGCACATGATACCATTATCACAAAAGAAAAAGCCTATGAAAATGCTCAATATATGCTTGAGGATGGCTATGCAGATGATCGTCTGAAAAGTGATTTTCTGATAACGCCGGAGATTAAAAACAGGATTACCGAGTCTGGCTACCCTGATCCTTCCGTATATGAAATGTACAGGAAAAAATACCTCTGGAAGCCTGTTATAGAACTTCCACAGGGCTATCAGGTAAAAAAAATATTCTTTATGGCAGCTAACGGAGAGTATGATACTTATGACGGAAGTACAAAAGAAAGAGCAATACCTTATTATTTATCCATTAGCATCATTGGGCCGGATCATAAAGAATGGGGAGCCAATATTTTCTTTACGAAGAATGAGAGTTACTATACAGAAAATGTTTTAAAAGGAAATAACGTTCTTCCGGTAGATTTTGATCTGAATGATATTAATCAAGTATTTGGTGGAATTGATCAGAAGAAAGAAGCGGACTTTATCATTAAAGTTGTTCCTGAAAGCAAAAAAATGATTGTAAGTATAAAACAGGGCGAAAAAACATATGAACTAAAGGATTTCATCAGTAAAATTTATTAGATTATGTCTAACGTAGTATTTGGAAACTATTCACCATCATCAGCTCCGGAAAATATAATCAGTGTTTCACTGGGAATATTCTTTGACGGAACCTTGAATAATAAAACCAATTCTGATGCAAGGAAAAACAAAACCAAGGCTTATGACGACCATGGAGAAGATCCATCAGACAATAACAGTTATAATAACGACTGGAGTAATGTCGCACGCCTTTGGGAAAATTATGATAAAAGAAATGCAATCTATATAGAAGGTATCGGTACCCAGGATAATAAGGGAGATGAAATGGACGGCTATGCCTATGGTTCGGAAAAAACAGGGATTAAAGCAAAAGTACAGATAGGATGCGAAAAAATTGCAGAAAAGATAAGTCTGCTTAAAAAGGCTAATTCTACAGCAAAATTGGGAACAATCACTCTGGATGTCTTTGGATTCAGCAGAGGAGCTGCCGCTGCGCGGTATTTTGTACATCAGGTATCCAAAAAGAAAGTGAATATAGATCCGAAAAGTATAATGTTCGGTAATCTGGGAACGGAACTGAAAAAAGTAGGTGTCAACCTTGACGAAATAAATGTGAATATACGCTTTCTCGGTATTTTTGACACCGTTTCTTCTTATTCTGAAAATACCTGGACAACTTCTCCCGATTTCAGTAATGATATTGAAGAACTTCAGCTGGATGATATTGCCAAGGCCCGAAAAATAGTACATTTTACCGCAGAAAATGAACATAGGATCAATTTTGATTTAACAGACATAAAAGTTAAAGTAAAACAAAAAGACGTCTATCTCGGCATTGAAAAATCATTCCCGGGAGTACACAGCGATATTGGAGGAGGGTACGAAACAGGCCCCGAAGCAAAAGACGAAATCATCAACGGCAGCACAAGCGTTCAGAAAAAAAGAAAAGAACAACTGATTGCAGAAGGCTGGTTTCGGGATCCGGAATTAATCATTCATGAATATTCGCGTAAGCTTTCTAGTGACAGAAAGCTGGTTAAAAAAACATACAGTTTTATCCCTTTACAATTTATGGGAGAGTATGGAAAAAATGAAGGATTAAAAATTGATGCCGTACAAATCAATACTAAATATAAAATTTCTGATGATCCGCTTCTGGTAAGAGTGAAAAGCAGACTAAACCCATATGTGATGGGGAATGGAAAACCCTATGCATTCCGATGGATTCAAAGTATTCATGACCAATATAAGGGAGCAAAAGTTCCCGAACAGAAATATGCTGATTATCAGAAGGAATTGAGAGAGCAGAGTGATCTGAGAGAATTGAGAAACAAATACCTGCACTGGTCTGCAGACTATGATTGGGTAGGGATGGATCCAAGAGAAGATAGAGTAAGAGTAGTACATTAGAATGAATATTCAATAATAAGGATATCATACTAAGAAAGACATTGAAGCAGGAACATTTTTATGCAGAAATATAACATACATACCGTTCAGAAAGATGAAACCTTAAAAAGTATAGCCACACTGTACGGATTGGATAAAGATGTATTAAAACACTTTCATAATAACCACTGTGCTGTTAAGGATATGATCCTGATCAATCTTAACGGGCAGAAAGAGCTTTTTGTTCCCAGAACAGCTGTTGCAGATAAAAATAGTTTAGTAAAATTCGGAAAAGGAAACAGCCTTAGTCTTCAGCCGGAAAATGCACTACGAAAATACAGTGTAGTCATTACCATTGAAAAAGGAGAATCCAAAAACGAATTAAAATATGAAACATCAGTTCGCTGGCTGAAAACAGAGAAAGGACATCAGTTTTTTGAGATAGACAGAACATCCAATCTTTATCTCAACGAAGAAGAAGTCAATGAAATTGCAGATCTGCTGGCCTACAGAACATCCGCGGTTTTATTTCCCTTACAGATCAGTACAGATGAACATGGGAAATTTGAAACCGTAGAAAATGCTGAGGTTTTTCCAAAAAGATGGACGGCCATAAAAGAAGAACTATATAAAGAATTTGAAGGTGAAACCGTAGACGAATACTGCGAAAAGATTGAAAAAGTAATCAGCGAACCTGAAGCCATCAACCTTTATATCAAAAATGATTACTTCATCCGTGCTTTGTTCTTTGGGGTATACCAAAGCTTCGGAAAAGAATATAAAACAGAGATAACGGCAAATTTTCCCGTAGTGGACAATGCCATTGAACCCAGATATAAATTAACACTGGAAACTGATCCGCTGAAAGAAGAAACAGGTTTAATTACCATAGAAGGATCAGGAACATTATATGAAGAAAGAGATATTGATGATTTTATAAGAAAATCACCTTTTTCATTGATTATAGAAGATAACCCTGTGATGAATGAAGAAGGAAATTTTAGAATCATAAGCTATCTGAAAAGAGAAACTTCACTTCCGGAATCTCTTTACCTCGAATGCAGTATCATGCTGCAGGAAGAGAAAAAGATTGCAGTATCAGTATCAGGAATTGATGAAAAATAAAAAACCATTTCACTAAAGATAAAATTAATATGGCAGAAAAACATATTGTAGTACAGGGCGCTATGTGCAAATGCCAGTTCGGACAGGCTCCGGACAAGCTCAAAGTACTTACACACCAAAAAGAATATGCCAATGATAAAAGCGGTTCCAAAAAACTCATCGTCACAACGAAAGAAATAGGAGGAGCCACCTTTGAAAAAAATACATTCGGAAATTGTACCAAAATGGGAGGGCCACCGCCACCCTGCAAAATTATGGTTACAGAATGGCAGAAGTTTTATGATAAAGTGCAGCTCAGCAATGGTGGATACATTATTGTAGAAGACAGCAAAGCAGTATGTGCGGTTGCAGGAACTCCATGTATTGAAATTATAGACCATGGGCAGAGAGCAGAAGCCAGCCAGCAGAATTTTAAAAATGCAGATAAAGATGTTCAGCAGCAGATCAACCCGTTGGTGGAGTCCGAAGAAATGTATAACGAACAGCCTTCAGGAGGAGGGCAGGATGGTACAATCTAAATGACAAGAAAATGGCAAAAGGCGTAAAGAAAATAAAAGTTGTAAGCGGATTGTACTATCCCAAAATGTCTGTATTAGGACAGAGGATTACCATAAAACCTGACCAGTGGGTGCAGTTTGGTATTGACGAATGGCTGCCGGGCACTACAGATGCAGACAAAAAGAAACCTCTTACCTGGATGAGGCAGAACAGCAGCCGAAAAATTATTATCAACCAGATGACTTCTGCAGGAGGATATAAATTTTTAATAGATAAACAATATTGTGGAAGCTATCAGTTTTATATTGAAGCCAGTCTTTCCGGAGTTAGAGATACTAAAAGTGATACAGGAATATTTGTAAAAGGCTGGTGTGAGCCCAAAATTGTAAGCAGCAAGTGGTCCACACAAAAAAACAGCAAAAGCATAAAAAACAATAAAAAAATCGAATACATTTCCTACGGACACATTGTACATCTTAACCTGATGACAGAAGGTCTGAACGGAAATACAGTCAGTATTGAGCTTTGGAATCAGCAGACAGCAAAAGCAGATAAACTGGTGCATACCTACAACAATGTACAGGTAATAGACGGAGAAGTCAATCTGAAAATAGAAAATACCTTTACCTGGATGGCCTATGTAGACAATATCCAGAATGTAGAAGAATTCTATGTTAAAGTAAAAGATACCGCCTCCAAACAATATATTAAAGATAAATTAGGTGATGATCTTCACGCCATCTATCTTAATGTAAAAAATAAAGTTGTTACAACTAATACCAACGGAGCCCAAAACCAGACTCCTACCAAAGTATATAAACCGGATGTAAACTCCGTCAGGCTGGAACCCTGTAAATTTGAAGTGATCAAGATCACTGAAAATGAAACAAAGGATGGAAAAGCGAACAATACAACAGTCAAAGTCTTTGACAATGGAAACGGTGTCAAACTGATAAAGTCTGCCGCTTTACAGGAGCACATTCAGAGAACAATTTTTTATAAATTCGATTCTACAGTCATTGATAAAGACGGAGTTGCTATTCTGAATAACGTACTCAAATTCCTTCTGGAGCATAAAGATGCAACCATGAATCTCAGTGGCTATGCCTGTGTGATAGGAAAAGAAAATTATAACAAAGGACTTTCCCAAAGAAGAGCAGATGTAGTCAAAAAATTCTTTGCAGATGGCGGACTGGATCCCAGAAGAATAATCTCAGTAGGAAAAGGAGAAGTAGACCCTACTGATGATAAAATGGGAAGAGATAATATCAAATATAAAAACGAGAAAGACTACGGAAACAACCGTAGAGTAGACATCTCATTCGTATTCAATGCTCATGATGCCCAGACGATCCACTATGAAGTAACAGCACCAAGCGTATCCACCAAGAAAGTCCTGATCATTGATGTCACAGGCTTTCAAACCAATGAATGCTTCAGAGACAGCAAAGGAAAGCATAAAAAGCAGATTCAGATGGTAGACGTAGGGCAGGCAATAGATAAAGGAGATACCGTAAAAACATTTACAACTCCCTCATTTACTTATGGAGTGTATTCAGATTTATCTCAATTAACTGCCTATCCTATACAATATATCTGGCCGGCAGGAACCAATCCAAACCAGTTTCATTTACATGTTCATACCTGCAGATATTATAGCAATGAGAAAAGAACGACAGTATTGATCAAAGCTTATCCGGATATCAACTGGACATTGAGCTTTACTTTGAATCTCACCAATGATCTCAGCGTAAAATGGATGAATATGGATCCCCATGAACATAAAGAACTGCAGAAAAGAGCAGGTAAAATGGGAGCCGAAAAAAGATGGAAACAAAAAGATGCCTCATTAGCCTTCAGCTTAAAAGCAAAATGGAACAATGATCAGCAGGAAAAAGAGTTAAAATACGAATACGAAACCAAGTTTAAAAAAATATATGATACATTTGCTTCTATAGGAGCAATGTCAGACGGAGTTCTCAATCAGGCAAAAGGAAAAGTACGTTCCATTTCTCCTAAAGGAATTCCGGTAAGCTTTGCCGTGAAACCTCCGAATATGGAGTTGTCCGGTAACTGGCTTTTAAAACATCCCAAAGATAATAATGCCATTATCGGGACAGATGTAACGATAGGCTTAAAAGCAAGTCCGCTGATTGGCCTGGAAATGACAGTTGACCTTCTGGGAGCTTTGGTATTCGGGATTTCAGGAGCCGTAAGTGGAGGAACAGCCGCACCGGGAGTCACAAGATTGTATCAGGAAATTCAAGGAAAATTGAAATCCGGAATAGATGTAGGAAATGATAATGTTGGCTTTAAGGCATCCGTAGATATCTTTATGGATCTTATTATTTCCAGTACAATAGAAGTGGAATCTGAATTTAAATTTAATACCGCTGGAAAACTCAAAGATTCCGACTTTAAAGTCTCAAGTAAGAGTAAACTTAAACTGGAATTAAAAGTAGGAGTGAAAATTCAGGGAGAAGTTTCACTGGCTGTTATCAAAGCAGAGGCTTACTTTGAGGCTTCAGCTTCCGGAAGTGCTTCCATCACATTTGGACAGGGAATCAATTACGATGAAAAAGGATTATATTACCGTCCTGTTCTCGGATTTGACGGTCTTGATGCCCAATATGTAGTCACAATAAGTGTTGGTCTTGCTATTAAAATTGCAAAGAATAAACATAAAGTGCAGGAAAGCAGAAATGGAAAATATGAAATTGCCAAAGGAGACTTTAAAAATGTCATTCCTCCTTTTGATGTCATCAAAGAATTAGAATCTTATTTTGGAATAAGCGCAAATATTCCGTTGATTAAAAATGATTAATATTCATACAATGAAAAATCTTATCTTATTATTTAGCTTTTTGGCTATCGTGTCCTGCAACGGACAGACCGACCTGGAATCCTTTAAATTTGATGAAAAACTGCCGGATAACAGTTTGAAAGGAGAGAAGGATACAGAAGCCAATTACGGATTATTATCTTATAAACAGGCCAATATTAACAATTATAAGCTGGGAACAGCCACATTTTCCGAATATGCAGTGCCTAAAGGGTATGAGTATTCCAACAATAATCTGGCGTTATTCGTAAACTCTTATCAGAACAATCAATATCTGGGATTTGTATTGAACCTCGCTAAAGAAGACGAAGGAAAAAAGCTGATCGATTATCTGACTAAAACATACGGTAACCCGGAAAAAAGATCTACGGATAAGACCGGAGTTGCTTACTTCTGGGATGCTTCAGCTAAAAATAAATGGCTGTTTTTAACCCAAACACAGGAATTGACCCAAAGCAATACAAAATATACCAATACCAAACTGATTGTCGTAAAGAAAGGAACCAGAGTGGAGAATTCTTCAGATGCAGGCACTTTCTCCATCTTAGACAGTTTTACCCTTGCTTATCCTAAAAAATAAAAGATGAAACCCTATTACGAAATAGATTTTAGTGCGGTAATGTGTTCTTTTCAGATCAAAATTAATGATGTGGAATTAATTTCATTGAGTATCGAGGGACAGACGAGATCAGATTTTCCCATCAATCATCTTATTCTGGAAGGAGGTAAACAAACAATTGAAGTGAAAGGACTGCCCATGGATGGGCATCAGGATTTACATGAAGATTCTTACATCAGATACAGGGTGAATCTCTATGATATGGCCTCAGGAGAATACGCTTTTGTAAAACAGTTTGATGAATATTTTACCAACAAACCTGATAAAAACATACCTCTTATAGGACACGCAAGTACATTTGAAGCAGATGTACCCTATAAATTGGAAGCATGGCAAAACGGAATGAATCTTAAAGACGTTAAGTTCGACGTTAAAGAAAAACTAATCAAAAAGTATAACGAAATTATAAAGTTGATTAATGGTGGCAACTACAGTTCGTTCATAGCACAATACCAAAAAAGAGAAAATAATAATGCTTTAGCCATGTATCTTAGCAAAAGCCAGGCAGAAGGTAGGATACAGGGTATTATTTCGGATATGCAGAATGGGTACAAAGCACAGAGCCTTCCGGATGATATTCTGGTAGAATATTCAGCATATGGAAAGCTGGCCGCATTAAAATGTACAGATATGATGTCTGCATTACGTCTGGAAAATCCGGAAAGTGAGGAGGAATTAGTTCTGCCTATAACATTTTATATCCCAGAAGGGAAGGATGAGTTTGAGATTATATAGCAATCTTTAAAAGAAAGAAACAATGGAAATAATATTTAGGGATTTCCACCAGTTTTTATAACAGAATAGATGGGAGTTAAAAAGGAAAAACCATACATCGTATATAGTATTTTAGGAATAATAGCGGCAGGCTTTATTTATTTTATTCTTTGGATTATTTTTAAAGATAAAATGCCGCTGTATGAATATGCTTCTGAAATTTCCAATAACTATGACAGTTATGCAGAGAAAGCGATCATTTTTTTTCCATTACTTTTTTTTGTCTTTATCTTTATCATATTAATGAAGCCAAATGCTGCCAAACGTTTTTTACGGCTGCAGTCATCACTTCCCACCTCGAAGATCCATTCTGTAGCAAAAGGGATCGCAGAAATTGAAGGAACATTAGTGATGATGAATCCTTTATTCTCACCCGTAAATAATGAAACCTGCATAGGATATTATTATACTATAGAAAATATAGACAGAGATTCGGATGGTAAAGAAACGTACCGCACCATTCACAAAGAAACCCGATGCAGTATTTTCCAGATTAAAGATGATACAGGAACCATAGAAGTAGAACCGGAAGGAATAGAGCTGGTTTTATTAGAAGAAACCAATATAAGAAGTCACAGCGGTAAAAGGTACAAAGAAACTCTTTTAAAAGAGGGTCAGAAAATGCTGTTGGTAGGCTATGCCGATTCCAAAAACGGAACCCCTTTCATCAGAAAAGATGAACATTATAAAGTCCTCGGGATTACTTCCTCATCAGGGATCACGGTTTGGAACAAATACCAGCCATTGCTGAGGTCATTTATGTTTACCTGTTTCATCATCTTTTTAATAATTATTTATATACTTACACAATAATGAATCAGACGGTCGCAATCATATTACTTATTTTACTGGGAGTAGTTATCATCAGCTTTTTGATCAATCTTTATAACAAGTTGGTCATGCTTAAATTTAATGTTGATAAAGCCTACGGAAATATTGATGTAGTGCTGAAACAGCGTGCGGATGAGATACCGAATCTTGTCACCGTTGCCAAACACTTTATGAACTACGAAGAAAAGCTTCTTTCCCGCCTTACAGAGCTCAGAACTTTTTATAATAACAGTACTGATGCCGATAAAAGAACCGAGATTGCCAATGAAACCTCAAAAGCACTTTCTTCATTCTTTGCCGTTTCAGAAAACTATCCCGAACTCAAGTCTAATAATAATTTCCTTGAACTGCAGAAAAGAATTTCCGATCTGGAAAACAAAATAGCAGACAGAAGAGAATTTTTTAATGACAGCGTTAATCTGTATAACATCGGAATTCATGAATTTCCCAATGTGATATTGGCAAAAATGTTAGGCTATAAAGACAAAACATTACTGGAAATTACCAACGAAGAAAAACAGTATGACGGGGTTCAGTTTTAATACTTTCTTTGGATTGGAAAGTCAAATAGCCAATTACCCGGAAGTAACCATTTTCGGAGCGATGTTTCTGCCGCTTTTGTTGTTTCTGCCGATTGCTGTAATAGGATGGATTTTCAGAAAGTTGAAATTCAACATGTATATTATTCATGTATTGATGTATACTTTGCTTTTTACATTTATAATAGGAACGATTACGATATTTATACTTTTCTTTATTACCGATAAAAATGGAGTGAAATTAGCCTATTGCTGGCTTACGGTACTCACAGGAATGTTTTTTTTCAGCCTGATCAATGCCAATACCATTACCAAAATGTTTACCGACTGGTCTAAAATAATTAAAGAAAAAGGAAATCAGTAATTTTGGAAAAAACATTGAACATGATGAAAGAATTAAGAGTGCTGATATTGATTTTTGTAGTATTGATCAATATCTGTTGTGGAAATAAATCATTTGACCTGTCATCAGTTTCCTTGGGCGATGATGCAAAGAAGTATGATTTTGAAAACAAAGACTTATTTCTGAAGGACACAGCAAAACCAGAGATCATTCAATATTATGCCGATGAAAATAGAGGTGTAACCTATGGAAATATACCATTAGATAATACGATGGGTACAAGGATTACAGTATACAAAGGAAAAGTAGGAGCTATTGATACCAACGCTGCAGAAAAATATTCTCTGGATTTTGTGGAAAAAATAGTAAAAAAGCATGGGAATCCTACCGCTTCTATTACAGACAAAGCAACTGTAGATGCCCAACTGGTAAAACCGATTTTTGAAAAGCTTAAAAAACTTTCTCCGGAAAAAGTTTCATGGAATCAAAATGAGAAAAATTCCTTTACATATCCTACTTCTTTCTTTTGGGATGATGGAAAAAACTATTCCATAGTAAGTATCTCCATTGAAGAGGATGGAAAAATAAGAAATAAGTATATTTCTGTAACCAAAGATGCCTATCGTAATAATGCCGTTTTTGGATTGAAATATCCCACACCTCCTGCCTCTCCATGGCATAAGTATATGAATTAAAAAACAGGCAATCAAAATAAAAAGAAGTATTTCCAGATACTTGAATCCATGTTTTTCTGTTCTATTATTGATAACCTGATACTAATACTAACATTATGAAAAGATTAAAAAATATTATAATACCAATGATCTGTTTGGGACTTGCTTCATGCGGCCATCAGAAAAATAAAGATACTGAATTGGTGTTTGAAACAAAAGGGAGTACACAGACAGAACCCTTTAATCTTGCTAAAATTACGGTAGGAGAAAATATCAATGAAATTTTAAAATCTGCTGGAGCCACAGCAAAAGAAGCGGTACGTACCAATGACGTTACCTTGATTGGAAATGAAAAACTGGCTTTTTCATCCAAAGAATTATTACACTTCAACGGAATAGATCTGGAAGGGAAAAATGATAAAAATACCAATAAAGTAATTCTACACTTCGGAAAAGTAGACGAGGAAATAGGTCCTCTCGCCAATGAAAAAGAAGACCAATTGGGAATGTATCAGATTGATATTTATACAGAGGAAGAAAAAACCGCACTCCTGGATAATCTGAATAAAACACTTCAGAAACCTAGCTTTGATACCATCCGTGAAGGATTTGAATCAGAAGTGAAAGATAATGAAATCATCCAGACGCATAACAAACTCAGACAGGAAGTAGCGATTTGGAGAAATAAAGATATGCTCTATTACTACTGCGAAACCAAAATAGATAACAAACCAGACGAATACCGCTGTAATCTCTTTGTGTTCAGAAATAAAGAATGGAAAGACCTCCTGAAAGGATCAGGATATCCCGATCTGGATAAAATTCATTGAATAAATTAAAACATTTGCTTAATCTAATCAGCTTGCTGATTCCTCTTTGCTCCCTAAAATAACACGTAGAAAAATAAAACCTTTGCGTTAAAAAATAATAGCTCAGTAAAAAACAAAAATGCCAGTCTAAAAAGACCGGCATTTTTTATATCAAATTATTGTTCAAACTATTTCACTATAAACTGCATCGTCACCTGATCCAGTTTCAAAATATACACTCCCTGACCCAGATTTCTTGTTTTAATAGAATTTCCATTTCGGAAAGGCTGATCTATCGTCTGAAGAGTTTTCCCCTGAAGATTATAAATCTCAGCTCTTTTTACCTTCTGAAGATCTCCTTTTACAAAAATTTCCTGATTGGTAATCGGATTGGGAGAAATTTTAAAACTGCTAGACGTTGTTTCTGCGGCTGTACTTTGAGCCATTCTAGCTGAAGAACCGGAATAGCAGGTCCATGAAAGATCATCAATAGCCACTCTGTTGCTGGTTGAATTATTCACAAGACTTACCACTACATTTCCGGAAATATTGATATTATTGATGGTTGTAGTTGCTGTTGAAGCACTATAAGGAATCGTTCCCACAGTTGTTCCATTTACCTTTACATCAAAAGTATCATTAGAACCTGTAAATTTAAGCTGTGTAGTTACCGTCAAAGTTCCGATACCATTGGCAGAGCTGCTTGAAGTTAATGAGCCGTTTCGTACCGTAATCGCTTTATTATTAAGAGTCTGATCAGTTCTTGCATCTGTT
This sequence comes from Chryseobacterium sp. MYb7, assembly GCF_002979455.1. GTDB lineage: Bacteria > Bacteroidota > Bacteroidia > Flavobacteriales > Weeksellaceae > Chryseobacterium. Next base: position 144,062 of record NZ_PCOU01000007.1, on the reverse strand, counting down.
GCCGTCCATGAAATACCGCTATTGCTCCACGTTCTGCTTGCATAAGAAGCGCTGGCTGCCGGAATAGTTTCAAAACTTTCATTTACACAGTTAGTAGACGGAGTAGTTGTTCCTGCATTGGTTGTTCCGGAAACAGTAGAACTATTTGATGAAGAATTTCCAGCTGCATCCTTCGCAACAACATAAAAGCTGTAAGTAGTAGAAGGAGTAAGACCTGAAATGGTTGCTGAAGTTGAGCTTACGGTAGTTTTCAGGCTCCCATTCATATAAACGTTATACGCAGTAACCCCTACATTATCAGTAGAAGCTGTCCAGGCAAGAGAAATGCTGCTGGAAGTTTTTCCTGAAATATTCAGACCCGTTGCTGTAGTAGGTGCCTGAGTATCATTTGTTGGCTGTTGAGAACCCCAGATTTGATTTACATAACTAGGATTGTCAATAAACGGATTTCTGTTACCCTGATAAGTATAAGACGCATTATTTCTCTTAATCTCAGCCTGAGAAACCGGATCCTGATTGTGCCAGGCAAGAAGAACATTCAGTTCCCATGTCTGCAATCCAGGGAAAGTAGAACTTCCCAGCATGTTTCCTGATGAAAAAGAAGAAAGTTTGCTTTGATAGCGCGTTACAAAATAGAAAATCATACGGGCAACATCCCCTTTAAACTCGTCAATCGGCTCAAAAACCGTCCCCGAATATCCTGAAGAAGCCGATGTTCCAAGCTTTGATCCGTTCATTGAAGTGAAAGAAGCACTTCCAACCTTTCCGTAAGGATAATTACTTCTCATTCCGTTTACCTTTCCGTCCGTAGCTCGGATAAAATGAATATCCGCAACCATTGGAGAAGCCTCACTAAAAAGACTTTGAGGAACAACGTGCTCTCTGTTATAGCAGTTTCCTTCCGTGGAATACGTACCACATTGGTTGGTTCCAGGAGTGTATTTGTAAGGATCAGTACCGTTAGGCTTTTCAGAATACATATCAAGGATAGAACCGTCATTTTCGTAGTCCTTATCAATATCAGTAGTTTTATAGGCTGTCCACAATCCGTTGTAGCCTTTATCCTGATGTCCGCTGGAGATGATGCTGCTTAATGCAGTTTTTAGTGCCGCACCGCTCAGTCCGTTGGCAGAATTGTAGTATCCTGCAGGAGCTTGAGCGTGGGCAAGTCCCGCAAATACAGAAAATAAGATGATTTTTTTCATATCAATACAAGTTTCAACAAGAATACCACATTTTTGTGAATAAAAAATTACGGAATCGTTAATTTTAAATGTACTGCATGTAAGAAGTGATGAGTGATGAATTATTAATTATGAATTATGAATTATGCTGTGATCAAATATCTGTATCTGTATTCAATTCAATAGGAGTGGGCTTTAGCCCACTCATCAAATAAATCAGAATCCATATGGCTTTAGCCTAAATTTAAAACCTAATAAAAAAAGCCAGTACAAAACGTACCGGCTTATATAATGGATGACTTACATCTTATTTTCTTTGTGGCGGATAATTTTTCATAATCTCAGCCAAGATTTCAGGAATCTGTCTCTGTTTTGCTTTTGGTGAATCTACAGAAATTCCGCTTCCGATACCCTGCCAAACCAATTTGTTGGTTTTAGCATCAATAAGGTCTACGATTAAAGCTCCTTCATTATAATTCGTGGTCCATGTTCTGCTCATGCCAACACCCCATCCGAATGATCCACCCCATCCCCACATTCCGTAAGGTGAAGCTGAATTAATATCGGTAACCTTCTTATGATTTGCTTTTACGTTGATAATCAGATCAGGATTTTCTCCAGACTGAAGACCTTTGCTCTGAAGTTGTCTGGACAGTTCGTTCAGTACTCTGTCTTTGTCAATATCATTCAATTTTAAATCATCAATTCTTATCTTATAAGTTTTGAAAGAATTGAAGTTGGCTGTTTCAGCATAATCTGAACGTACTTGAAAAGGGCTGCATGAAGTTAGACCTAATGTAGCAGATGCCAACAAGATAAAAATATATTTTTTCATTTTATTTATTTTTTTTATCGCTTTTAATGAATGTATCAGTCTTTTTATCGTACCCGTAAGGACAGTGTCTGCAACCGCTTTTACAGCAATATCCTCTTTTCAGATGAAATTTTTCTGTAAAAACCTTGTACCCCTGTTCATTATAGTAGAAGTCCTCACCTTCTTTGATGTCATAATGGGCCATAAGTTAAATGCTAGTCAAAAAACTTTTTATATTTGTTACTATGATAATTGTGTGCCAAAAGCCTTTAAAAAAATTAAAAATTAATGGCATTGCTCTTTTTCCCTTTATCTTCATTAGGAAACCCGAAGATAAGGAAAATAATGTATTGATCAATCACGAAAAAATCCATTTGCGTCAGCAGCTGGAAATGCTTATTATTTTCTTCTATATTTTCTACGTCATTGAATATTATTACTGGTTTTTCAAACTCAAAGACGGTTATCTGGCCTACAGAAGAATCTCATTTGAAAGAGAAGCCTATGCCAATGAAAAGAACCTGAATTATCTCAAAAAAAGAAAATTCTGGAGCTTTCGGAAGTATTTATAAATGTTCATGAGTTTTATATGGTAGAAGGATTCGTGAACATTCTTTTTCTTATTATTTTAATTGTTTTATAGAGATATAATTGCTTAGATGTGATTGGTTATAACCACTACCTGTGCCATTAAAAAATTTACTTGTAGATAAAGTAGCTCCGGTTCCATTATATGATAATTCTTTCAAGTAGAATGTTGCAGTAGCTGTAGTTTTAAGATAAAATGTTTTTAAAACAGTTGAATTTCTTGTATCAGCAGTTGTTGTTCCTTTGTTATTTTGAACATCAACACCACTTATAATAGTTCCATTAGCATCACCAGCTATATTTTCAAAACTACTAATAGTTATCGGAGCTGTTGCAGGGGCATCGGTGAAATTAGTATTATTTAAAAAAATGACTAGGGAATAGGTTATTTCATACAATCCGGCGGGTAAAGTAAAACCTCCTGTTGATGAGTTGTAAGATCCTCCAAAATTAGCCATATCATTGAATGCAACATTATCAAAAGTGATGTCATATTTTTTATTATTGACAGGCATTGACTGATCCACTGTTTTAAAGGCTAAAAATCTGGAAATAAAGGTTCCGCTTGATGACCCTCCACACAGAGAACCCCAGGAGTTTGCTAAAGTAGAATAGGTCTGCAGACATCCTATAGTGGAATTAAAAATTTGCAATCCATCTGCAGGAGTGGTTATAGCATCCCTTTGAGCAGTTGTTAATCGTGGAATTAACAATCCCTTAGAATTAGAAGAGATATCCAGAGCGGCTGTAGGATTAGGATTACTGGTATTAATACCAATTTGCGCTAAAGCAGTTACAGAAAAAAAGAGGGAAATCAGAGCTGAAATGAAATATTTTGCTTTCATAATTTATTTAATTTGTGTTTTTATATATTTTTCCAATCAATATAAATTTCAAGTATTATAAAATTGTGATTAAATAAAATGAAATTTATAAACTATCGTATTTTTTATTTGCAAATTTAATTGATATATTGAGTGTTTTATGTAGATTTTTATCTAATTTGGGATTTTTTATGGTTTATTCATTATGTTGTGATTTTTTATGGATTTCAATTAACAATGATTCCAAATGATTTTAAAGAAAAGGTATTCTGGAGGTAAACTCCTTCCAGACAAATTAAAAATATTATTTTTGTTAAATAATTGGTAAAATGCTATTAAAACTTCCCACAGAACCTGTTTCCATTCAGGAAATTCCCATTCATAAAAACATAAAACTATTCATTAAAAGGGAAGATCAGATTCATCCGCTGATTTCAGGTAACAAATACTGGAAACTGTTTTATAATATCAATCACTATCTGGAAAATAATCCGGATAATCCCTACATTATTACATTTGGAGGCGCTTTTTCCAATCATATAGCAGCTGTATCGGCATTAGGAAATCTTGCAGGTATTCCGACACTGGGTATTATCAGAGGAGAAGAACTGCAGCACAAATGGCGTGATAATCCTACTTTACTGTTTGCTAAAAGAAACGGAATGAACCTGAAATTTGTCACCCGTGAAGAATACCGTCACAAAGAAAAACTCACAGAATTTCTTCAGTACGAGTTTCCGGAGGCATTGGTGGTTCCTGAAGGAGGTACTAATGAAGAGGCTGTAGAAGGGGTGAAAATGATGCTCAACGAACAAACAAAAGATTTTGACTATCTTTGCACCGCAGTTGGAACAGGAGGAACCATTGCAGGAATTTCAAAATTTTGTGAAGACAATCAGAAAGTTATAGGATTTAAAGTCGTTGACGATGCTTCACTGGAGAATAAAATTTTTGAATTAACTTTGAGACAGAATTTTAATCTAATAGATTCATGTTTTGGAGGTTATGGTAAAATAAGTGATGAAAACATCCATTTTATTAATGATTTCAAAGAGAAATATGGTATTCCTTTAGAACCGATATATACAGGAAAGATGATGGAGAAAGTTTTTGAACTGATAGATGAAGATTATTTTCCTGAGAACAGCAGAATTTTGTGCTTTCACACTGGCGGATTGCAGGGAATTGAGGGAGCTAATCTGCTTTTAGAAAAACAGAATAGAAATTTAATTATATAAGTAAAATTGAAAAACATGAAACACTTAGTGTTCCATCTTTCATTTTAAAACAATAAAAATTATAAGATGAAAAGACTTTTCCTATCCATAAGCCTTTTAGTTTTATCAAAATTTTCTGCCCAGGCTTGGGCAACCGAAGATCAGTATATTCAGAAGTTTGCTAAATATGCTGTAGAAGAAATGGAAAAATATAAAATTCCAGCTTCTATTACCCTTGCCCAGGGATTATTGGAAACCGGGGGTGGGCAAAGCAGATTGGCACAGGAAGGTAAAAATCACTTCGGTATAAAATGTAAAGAAGACTGGACCGGTAAAACGATGAAACATACCGATGATGCGCCTAATGAATGCTTCCGTGTGTATGAAGATCCAAAACAGTCTTACGAAGACCACTCCATATTTTTAGCCACCAGAAAATATTACACGAATCTTTTCAAATTGGATATGAAAGATTACAAAGCATGGGCTTACGGGTTAAAAAAAGCAGGTTATGCTACCAACCCCCGCTATGCTTCCATTCTGATCACCAAAATTGAAAAGTACAAGCTATATGAATACGACAATACCAATTCCAATGAAGTATTGTACGCTGTTCTTAAAATGTACCCGGATCTGAAAGACGACAGAACTTTCATGGCACAGCTGGACCCTTCAAAAGCAACCAGAAAAACCAAAGAACCGGTTACCGTAGAAGTTCCTTACAAGCAGACTTCCTACGCACAACAACAAAAAAGAGTAGAGAGAATCAAAACAAAAGCTGAAATTCTTAATTCTATTCTTATCAAAAGTCACCCAAATGATGGGCTGAAATATATTGTCATTCCTGAAGATACGGATGTGAAATTCATTGCCAATAAATTCAAAGTAAGCGAAAGCAGACTGATGAAATGGAATGAACTGGAAAATGAAACCTTAAAGAAAAATGATATCGTTTTCCTTGAGTCCAAAAACTCAACAGGAAATACTGCGACTTATAAAGCTGAATCCGGGGAAGATATGCATGATATTGCACAGAAATTCGGAATCAAATTAAATAAATTATATGCTAAAAACAGAATGGATGAAGGACAGCAGCCATCTGCAGGACAGCTTATTTATTTAATAGACAAAAAACCACGAAACTAATTAATTTTTTGTTGAGAGTTTACCGTTGACAGTTTATTGCCAACCGCAGCTGTCAACAGCAACTAAGTATATATGAAGTATCAAAGAAGTTCGGCTTTATTTGATGAAGCCTACAAATACATTCCGGGAGGAGTAAACTCTCCGGTAAGAGCATTCAAATCCGTTGGAGGAGTGCCTGTTTTTATGAAATCGGCAAAAGGAGCCTACCTTACAGATGCAGATGACAATACTTACATTGATTATATCAACTCATGGGGGCCAGCCATTTTAGGACATACCCATCCTGAAGTATTAGAAGAACTGAAAATACAGGCAGAGAAAGGATTCTCTTTCGGTGCCCCTACAGAACTGGAAACAGAAATTGCAAAATTCATTATTGAAAATGTCCCGAATATTGACCAGATCAGAATGGTTTCTTCAGGAACAGAAGCATGTATGAGTGCCATCAGACTGGCAAGAGGATACACAGGAAGAGATAAAATTATAAAATTTGAAGGCTGTTATCATGGACATTCAGATTCATTTCTGATCAAAGCCGGAAGTGGTGCTGCTACATTCGGAAACCCAAATTCTCCGGGAGTAACTGCCGGAACAGCAAAAGATACTTTGCTAGCCCGTTATAATGATTTTGAACAGGTTGAGGATTTATTCCGTCACAATCAGGGAGAAATTGCAGCAGTAATTATAGAACCGGTTGCAGGAAATATGGGATGCGTACTGCCAGAAAATGATTTCTTACAAAAGCTGAGAAAGATTTGTAATGAAAACGGAGCTTTATTAATTTTTGATGAGGTGATGACCGGTTTCAGATTAGCTTTCGGAGGAGCTCAGGAGCTTTTCAATGTAAAAGCAGACTTAGTGACTTACGGAAAAGTAATCGGAGGAGGTCTTCCGGTAGGAGCTTTTGCAGGAAGAAATGAAATTATGGATCACCTTGCACCAAAAGGAGGAGTATATCAGGCTGGAACATTAAGTGGAAATCCTTTAGCGATGAGAGCAGGATTAAAAACACTTCAGCTTATTAAAAATGATCCTGAATTTTTCAGCAGATTAGAGAAGACAACAGAAACATTAGATTTTGAAATCGGAAAAATTCTGAACGAAAAAGGAATTGCTCACAGAATCAACAGAAAAGGTTCTATGATGTCTGTATTCTTCCATATTAAAAGCGTTTCCAACTTTGATGAAGCACAGGAAGCAAATCATTCTTTGTTTAATAATTTCTTCCACCAGATGCTTCAGAATGGAGTGTATCTTCCGCCAAGTGGCTATGAAACGTATTTCATCAGTGATGCTATCAAAGACAAAGAGATTGACAGGACACTGGAAGCTGTAAGAAAATTTGAATATTCAAACAAATAGAAATAAATGAAACCGGATTTGAGATCCGGTTTTTTTATGCAAAAGAAATTTGATTTAAAGAGTTTGAATTGAAAAAAATTCAACACAATCTCTGTCACTCCGCGGGAGTCTCACCAGCTTAAAACAACATAATCTGGATTCCTACGGAATGACAATTACCGTAAATACCTTTTTTATTGTAATATGAAAAAGATAAACCGGGTATTTTTGCAAGGAATCAATACAAAGCATAAATCATACAGATTTTGTAATAAACCATACACTTCGGTCAGAGCACTTCTTTTTAATTTTGTATTAAATAGATTGGAAATGAAGACCTCAGGCAATGGTATCTCCCGCAAAGATTTTATCCGGCATTCAGTTTTGGCTGTAGCGGGACTCACTTTAATACCTAATATGATGAATGCATCACCTTTCTGTGATGAAAATAGTACTTCAGTAAAGGGAAAAATGAGCCTTAAAAATGTTCGCCTTGAAACAGGGTTTGAATACCAGGATGGGGAAGTAGTCTCCACCAAAACTGATCTGTTTTACGTGGAAGTTGAAAACGGAAAAATTACAAAGATTGCTCCTAATCAACCCAATGCTAAAGCTGTGGATGCAAAAGGTCTGCTGATGCTTCCTGCATTTAAAGATATGCATATTCACCTTGATAAAACCTTTTATGGAGATCAGTGGCAGGCTGTCCGAAAAAGAACCGGAGGTATCAAAGGAATGATAGAACTGGAGCAGAAAATGCTTCCTGAGATGCTGAAAAATTCAACCTTTAAAGCAGAAAAGCTGATCGAGCTATTGCAATCGAAAGGAACTTCTTATGCTAGAAGCCACGTGAATATTGAACCCACTTCAAAACTTCAGTCATTAAAAAACCTGCAGAAAGCTTTAGAAAATAAAAAGAAAAGCTTTGGAGCGGAATTGGTTGCCTTTCCACAGCATGGAGTGTTTTATACAGATTCTGTGCCTTATCTGAAAGAAGCGGCAAAGATGGATATTGATTTTATCGGAGGAGTAGACCCATTCAACATCGATGGAGATATTGAAAAAGTGGTAGATTTTACTGTTCAGCTTGCTTTGGATAATAAAAAAGGAATAGATATCCACCTGCATGAAACCGGAGATTCCGGATTGAAAACGGTTGAATATCTGATTAAAAAAGTAAATGAAAACACTGCGCTTAAAGGAAAAACTTACCTAAGCCACTGTTTTGTCCTTGGAAAATTAGAAGCCGCCAAACAGGAAGAAATCGCTGAGAAATTGGGTGAAGCACAGATCGGAATTGTCTCCACAATCCCTTTCGGCAGACTGATTATGCCTATACCAACGCTTTACAAGCATAATGTAACTGTTCTTACCGGGAATGACAGCATTGTGGATCACTGGAATACTTTCGGAACGGGAAGTGTACTTCAGAAAGCCAATTTAATGGCTCAATTGTACGGATATTCCACAGAGTTTTTATTGTCAAGAAGTTTAAAACTGGCAACAGGAAATGTGTTGCCATTGGATGATAAAGGAATCCGGCAATGGCCAAAATCCGGAGATAAAGCAGATTTTGTATTGATTAACGCAAGTTGCTCTGCAGAAGCGGTGTCAAGAATTTCAGAGGTGGAATCATTGGTACACGATGGAAACATAGTCTTTTAATCCAACATACAAAGCGATAAATAAATTTATATATTTTAGTTGTGTTTTTTGTAACCGCAAAGGGTGTAAAAGTTTTACGGGGGAAAGCCTGAGAATTTATTAAGATTTTTGGAGACAGCCACAGAATGCAGATAGAAGCAGAAGATAGAGTGGTTGAGATAAAACTTTTGTTCCTTTTGTGGTTATTTTAGTTTTTCTCTTACAAATTTTAGTAATTTTAGGAGAAAATCAGGCAGAGTGGCTTACCATACAGATCATTTTCCCATTTTAGGAATTCAGGAATTTAGTGAAAATCAGCTGAAAGGCTGTAATCTGCTGTTCAATGATCTTTCCGGAGCACGCTCCATTGATGATCCCCACAAGCATGATTTTTTTATCGTCAATCTTTTTGAGCAGGGAACTGGCTCACATACCATAGATTTTACAGAATATCAGGTAACAGACTATCAGATTCACCTTGTTTTTCCGGATCAGGTGCACCAATGGGTGATTGAAAAAGAAACCATCGGCTATCAGTTGATGATCAGCAGAGATTGGTTTGAAAGTTTTCTGCCGTCATTGAGATTTTCCGCATCATATTACCAAAATCATCCGGTGATCAATCTTTCCAAAGAAGTTTTTGAAACTTTTCGGCATGAATTTCAGGAAATCAGAAAAGAGCTGAGTGGAGAAAAAGTATTTTGGGAACTGATTCAGAAAAGAAGTGAACTGATCGGTTTGTTGGTGAGTAAATCTGTAGAAGGCGCTTTCAAAGACTTTGAAGTCTATAATTCGAATCCTATTATTTCGAAATTCCTGCATTTCATAGACGAACATTTTAAAACAGAAAGATCCGTTTCTTTTTATGCAGATAAACTGAATATTTCTGCCAATTATCTGAATATTGTCTGCAAAAAAAATCTCAATACCTCGGCTTCATCCCTTATTCAGGATCGTATTTTACTGGAATCCAAAAGACTTTTAAAAGTTTCCGAAATGTCTGTGAAAGATATCGTATATGATCTCGGTTTCTATGACCATGCCAGCTTTTCAAAATTCTTTAAAGCACAGACAGGAATGACACCTTCCCAGTTCAAAGAATAATCTGTACAAAACAAGACATAATTGATACACCGGTTTTCCCTTCAACAGGGGTTAATTTTGTATTGTTAAATTTTAAAACATGCAATTTCCCTATCAATTAACTGCAAAAGGAACATATTCCCTTAAAAATGTCCGCCTGGAAACAGGTTTTGAATATGAAAATGAAGAAGTTATCGGAACAAAAACTGATCTTTTCAGTATTGAAATTGAAGACGGAAAAATAAAAACAGTCAAAGCAAATGATCCAGCTTCCAAAGCAATAGATGCTAAAGGATATCTGATGCTTCCGGCTTTCAGGGATATGCACATCCATCTGGATAAAACATTATATGGTCTCCCATGGCAGGCACTTTCTCCGAAAAGAAGAACAGTGAAAGATATGATTGCTTATGAACAGGAAATCATCCCGGAATTATTGAAAACTTCAGTAAGCAGAGCTGAACAGCTGATCAGCCTTCAGCAGCATTACGGAACTCATTTTGCGAGAACCCATTTCAATATTGATCCTACATCAGGATTAAAATCATTGGAGCATCTTGAACAGGCTCTTGAAAATAAGAAAGATTCTTTTAAAGCCGAACTGGTGGCCTTTCCGCAGCATGGAGTTTATTATACGGAGTCGGCTCCCCTGATGAAAGAAGCCGCTCAAATGAAAAGTGTTGGCTTCATCGGTGGATTGGATCCATTGAGTATTGATGGAAGCATTGAGAAAGTAATGGACTTTACAGTTCAACTGGCTCTGGATCACAATAAAGGGATTGATATCCACCTGCATGAAGTAGGAGAGTCCGGAATGAAAACCATCAATTATCTGATTGACAAAGCAATCGAAAATCCTGAACTTCAGGGAAAAACATTTGTAAGCCATGCATTTGCTTTAGCTCATCTTTCACCCAAAGAAACTGAACAGATTGCAGAAAGGCTGGCTGCAGGAAAAGTAGGAATCGCTTCTTCTGTACCTTTCAAAGGAACGGTGATGCCAATACCAGCCCTGAAAGAATATGGAGTGAATGTTTTGATAGGAAATGATAATGTGCAGGATTACTGGAGTACTTTCGGATCCGGAAGCATGCTGCAGAAAGCTAATCTGATTGCAGAACTGTATGGTTATGCTACAGAATATGCGCTTTCAAGAGCTTTGCAGTTTGCTACTCAAAGTATTCTTCCTCTGGATGAAAAAGGAAAGCAGCAATGGCCTAAAGCCGGAGATGAAGCTGCTATTGTTCTTACAGACGCATCATGTTCAGCAGAAGCCGTTTCCAGAATGTCTGAAATAAAAGCCCTGATGAATGACGGGAACTTATTTTGGAGAAATTAATTTGAAGTATATATTTTTTTATACACTTGTTTTTTGTAATCGCCATCGGAAGCTTTTCTGGTGGCATTTTTTTTGAATTATAAATTATAAATTATGAATGGTGAAGTTTCGGGTCTTTTCTCTATCAATAGGAATGGGCTCTTTAGCCCATTTATTAAATAGAAGAACCATTCGTCCGGCTTTAGCCAAAACTTATAAAAGAACAATCAGTGTTCAACCCAAAAAATTACTGTTCATATTCCCCTTTTCTGTTTTACAATATGAACACCTCTTAATATTGATTCCGGCGGAAAGTCCTAATAATTGATCATAACCATAAAAAAGCCCTCGGAAAATATTTCCGAAGGCCTTCTATTTGAAATTAAATCTAAGTACTATTACTATATTATAAGTTGAAGTTGGTCCATCCTGCATACCAAGTATCGTTGGCATCCTTTACAGCACCTTTGTAAGTTACCTGAGTAAACCAAGTAGCTAATTTAGGATTAGTAAATGCTCCTCCAGTTAATAATGGAGAACCTGCAGAAGGAGTGAAGTTTGGTGTAGTTCCTGCAGGAGCCCAAGCACCAGCAAGTTTTACATCGGCAGTAGAAGCAAGGATTGTATTTCCTTTAGCATTAAACCAAGTTGTAAGGTCGTTTAATGTATACGTTGTCGGAGTAGATGTAGATGGTCCGAATTTTAAAGGAGTTGTATTTCCTGCTAAAACGTTGTTTTCAAAGAATAACTTGTTACCTACAATATTGTTATCCGTTGGAGCTCCTTTCGTAGCATCAATGAATAAACCTACAGGGAATCCTGTGAATACAGAGTTGAATACAGAGATAGAAGAGTTTCTTCTGATCTGTAATGCATTCTGGAATAATGCGTTGATAGATCCAGGAGCCGCAGAGTTGATTGGCCCGATGATCGTCATGTTAGAGAATGTAGCTGAAGTCTGAGGCGTTAAAGTAGAACCGTTAGCATCATTATCAGATTCAAAAGCGTTAGAACCTGAAACGTCTGCTACCTGAGAATCTCTTACTGCAATACCAAACTGTACATTTCCTGAGAAACCGTTATCCGTATCGAAATCGTCATCAAGACCTTTATAAGAAATAAGGTGAGAACAGTTTACCGTTCCTCCGAACCATTCAAAACTGTCATCATTAGCATAAGCAACTTCTACATAATCTACTGTAGTTCCGTTACCTACACCACCGAATGTAAGTCCGTTAATCTCTTTATCTGGTAAGAATGCATATCCGGCATATTCTATTCTTACATATTTTAATACACCACTGTTGTCAGCAGCATTGTTTCCACCGTAAAGTCCAAGACTTTCAGAGTTGTTGATCCCTCCTTCAATCTCTCCAACTCCGTTTGCTCCACCGAAAGAAGCGTTAGTAGGAGCATTTCCTAAGATTACTACACCTGCCCAGTCTCCTCTTTTAGGACTTGGTTTTTCAGAAGTGAAGATAATAGGATTGGCAGCAGTACCTTCTGCCATGATTTTACTTCCTTTTGTAATGATCAAAGCTCCGTTTTTATCAGCTTCACCTACAATCTTTGTACCTGGCTCGATAGTTAAAGTAGCTCCGTTAGTTACATATACTAGTCCTCTTAGCTTATAGATTTTATTGGCTTTAAGCGTAAGGCTGGAAGTGATCTTTCCTGAAAGAATAAGGTTTTCAGTATCTCCGTTTCCGTTACCTCCATTTTGAATAATGGTAGGTCCATCTTCTTCTATATTTCTACATGCGGTAGTTGATACTAGAGCGCCAAGCATTAAAGAATATAAAACGAACTTTTTCATGTTATAAAGAATTAAATTATTTATTAGATTATTTGTTGAGTGAATTAAAAATTGTATCCCAGTGTTAAACTGATATTGGTTCCTGAAAGTCTTTCAATAGCAAGAGCATCTTTGCTGTCATACTTACCGTTGTCGTTCAGGTCATGGTAGAATTTAGCACGACGGTTCAGGATATCTGAAACATTCAGCTTGATCTCTCCTTTGTTGCTCCAAATCTTTTTAGCAACCTGGAAGTCTAAAAGAGGTCTTGGTGCTTCCCAGATTGGTGGTACCTGATCGTTTCCTACATAAAGGATTCTTCTTCCAATCATGTTGAATAATACGGTAGAAGACCATCCAGATTTTTCAGTATCATACTGAAGGCTTACGTTGACCGTGTATGGAGATTGTCCCTGCATTGGTCTGTCAATCTTAGTAGCTTCGTCTGTTACTTTGTTTTTAATTAAAGCTACGTTTCCACCCAGCGTAAAGTTTTTAAGAGCACTTACAAAATCCAGTTTTTTTCTTACTTCAAATTCTACCCCGTAAGCATCAGCTTTATCTACGTTAAGGTAGTTGAAGGTATTACTGGTTCCTACCCCAGACTGGTTGAAGTATAATTCGATAGGTTTTTTAAAGTTTTTATAGAAACCTGCTACGGATATGATTTCTCCGTTTCTTGGGTAATATTCCCAACGAACGTCAGCACTCGTGATTTTAGTTCTTTCAATAGATTTATTACCAATTACCGTAGCTCCAAGGTCAAAATCATAATATGCTAAAGGAGAAACCTCTCTAAATTCTGGTCTTACTACGGTTTGTGAACCTGCAACACGGATATTCATTTTAGGATTTACCTTGAATGTCAAGTTAACAGCTGGTAAAAAGTCTGTAACACGCGTATTCACAAAACGATCGTCACTTTTCTTTGTGCTTCCTACCAATTGGTCAAAGTTTTCAACTCTTAATCCCCAAACTGCTCTTAACCATGGTGTAAAGTTATTGTCAAACTGTAAATATCCTGCGTTAAGGATCGTATTGGCAATATATCTGTACTGGTTTCCTGCAATTTCATCAAATGTAAATCCTCCATTACCACCGAAATTCTCAGGATTGAAAATAGTTTCAAAAGGTTGAGAAAGTAATCCCTGATTGAATTTTTCAAGTCTTACAGAGAATGGTCTTGAGTTGTATATTCTGTCTTTTACCTGGAATAAATAACCTCCCTTGATGGTTTGCTTTTGACCAAACATCGTAAATGTCTTGGATACGTCACCTCCGGCATTATATAGATAATCACTTAAAGTAGAGTAGAATACACTTCCTGATTTTTGAGAAAGACCATTAGAAATCAATGCTAGATAAGGGCTTCCTGTCATGTTTGTGTATTGGTTATACTGCAAACGCTGAAGCAAAGGGATATACTGATCCAGGATCCCGAAACTTCCGTACCAGTTTACGGTAAGTCCGCCAAGAACATCAATTTTGTGGTTACCAGTAAGAGTAGAGTTATAGAAAGTAGTTTCTTTAAATCCTATTTCCCTTGCCATGATATTGGTTCCGTTGATCGGATCAAATTCAAAGTCCTTACCAGTTCTGAAGGACATGTGGTTCACCGTATTATTCGTGATAATATTCTTTAGGGAAATTTTATTGTTGCTGTTCAGCTTTAAAGCTAAGTTCAACATTCCTCCTAAAATAATATCATTGCTGTATTTTTCTGTAAAATAATCGAAGTTGGTATCAGCAAGCTGGTCGTTAATGGTAAAGAAACGGTTGGTAGACTCAGTTCTTCTTTTGTTGTTACTGTAGTTTAAAACTGCAATTACCCCTAAATCTTTTCCAAATACTTTGGTATTAAATCCTCCGTCTAACTGTAAACTGATATTTTCAGGATAGCCGATACTGTTGTATCCAAGGTTCTTTGTATATCCCTTACCAATCTCTGTTTTCTGAGATTCAGTCAAAATACTGAACGCATTTTTTGCAGGCATATTGGTAGGAAGCTTTCTGTAACCGTCATCAATTCCTAAAAAGTCCCATTTTCCTCCTTTCTGCATATGGAATTCCTGTCCCATAGTAGCTGTATTTCCTCCTACACCCACTTGTACATTGAAGAAATTCTTATTAGGAATATCTTTAGTATTTACTTGAATCAAAGCTCCTCCCCATTCTCCGGTATATTCAGGAATGAAGGTTTTGTTGATAACAAGCGTTTCGATAACGTTAGCGGGGAAAAGGTCAAAAGAGAAAGTCTTTCTGTCTGGTTCCGTACTGGATAATTGAATACCATTTAACATCGCCTGGTTGTAACGGTCTGACAAACCTCTTACTACGATATATTTTCCTTCAGATAAACTCACCCCGGAAACTCTTTTCAGAACTTCACCCGTGTTTCTATCCGGACTTCTTTTAATAGCTTCTACACCAATAACCTGAGAAACTACACCAGCGTTCTTTTGTAAACCGATGGTAGAGGCTATGGTTTCTTTTCTTGCGTTAGATTTTATGACAACTCCCTCAATTTCTTTTTCTTTAGTAGAGGGCTTATCCAGAACGATATCAAGATGAGTATTACCTTCATTTTTAATGATAACCTCGCTGATCTCTTTTCTGTTATACCCATTGGAGCTTACCGTTACAATGTAATTGGTACCAGGGGAAAGGTTGATAGAGTAGTATCCGGAAATGTCAGTAGTTACCTCCTGTCCATTTACTTTTACTTTTACTCCTTCTATAGGAGTATTATCTTTCTCATCCAATACCCTACCTTCCAAAATTTGGCTTTGTGCAAAAGCATAGCCAGCAGAAAACAAGGCAAGTAGCATAATGCTCTTGTGGAGTTGTTTTTTCATTTTACTTCTTTTACTTCTTTTTCAAGGGCAAAATAAAGGCTAAGTTTTTAGGAAAACTTTAGGATAATCTTAATTAATTGTGAAGTTTGTATTAACGGATGGGTAGATTTTATAGTTATCGATGTTTTATTTATATAATTGTAATTTTTGTTTTAATTTTAAATATTATTCCTTATATTTGGTTTGTGTGTACTTATTTGTTAGTTTTTTTATTGATTTTGTAATTTTAAGTCAAAATATGGTTTTTTAATAATTAGTTAACATTTGACGGATAGATAAAATCAATTGAAATAATTAATTTTGTGGGAATTCTTAAACTAGAAGATGAGCAAAAAAATTCTTTTAATAGACGATGAACTGGACATTTTAGAGATTCTGTCTTACAATTTGGAAAAGGAAGGGTATGATATCTATACAGCTACCAATGGTAACGAAGGTATAGAAAAAGCAAAGGAGATTGTTCCGGATCTTATCTTATTAGATGTCATGATGCCTGAGAAAGATGGTATAGAAACCTGTCAGGAACTTCGTAAAGTGAAAGAACTTCAAAAAACACTTATTGTGTTCCTTTCTGCAAGAAGCGAAGAGTTTTCTCAGTTAGCCGGTTTTCAGGCGGGTGCCAATGATTACGTCGTAAAACTGATTAAACCAAAAATCCTTATCTCTAAAGTAAATGCATTATTACAGCTTACCTCTCAGGTATCTGACAATGCTAAACTAATCGAAATCGGAGACCTTGTTATCGATAAAGATAATTTCAGAGTTTCCAAAAGCGGACAGCAATTTCTTCTTCCCAAAAAAGAATTTGATTTGCTTTACCTTTTGGCTTCCAATACTGAAAAGGTTTTCAAGAGAGAAGAAATTCTGGAAAAAGTTTGGGGTAATGATGTGATTGTAGGGGAGAGAACCATAGATGTTCACATTAGAAGGCTTAGAGAAAAATTAGGAATCAATACGATTCAGACATTAAAAGGGATTGGGTACAAACTGATCGTTTAATTCGCTAAAAACCTTAACTTTACGTTCAATCATTAAAACGTTGTAAAATTGAAATTTTACAGACTTACCCTCGTTGCCTCCTGTCTGCTGACACTGGTAATGTTCCTTTTAGTAGTCGTATTCGATTCACTGAAAGATATCTATTATGAGACCCCTTTGTTTAAAACGGGTCTTTTCATCTGTATTGTCCTGATCTTTATGATCAACTGTGTGGTATTGGAACTCCTTTTCAATTACTACAGCAGAAAACAGGTAAAAGGTCTTTCCGGCTTTCTTCCACAGGAAATAGTGCAGAATCATGACGAAAATATCACCATTAAAGAATTAGGAGAAAGATTTTCAGATCTCAATCAGCAGCAGGTATCAGAAATTGATATGATGAAGGAGATGGAAAGCTACCGTAAAGAATACATCGGAAATGTTTCCCATGAGCTGAAAACCCCTCTGTTTTCTATCCAGGGATATGTAGAAACTTTAAGAGACGGTGGAGTAGATAATCTCACCATCAGAGATAAATATCTGGAAAGAATAGACATATCAGTAGAAAGACTGATTGCTATCGTGAAAGATCTGGATATGATCAACAGGCTGGAAGCCGGTGAAATTAATCTTACCGTTTCAAAATTTGATGTCAACCTTCTGATCAAGGAAATTTTTGATCTTCTTGATCTTGAAGCTGAAAAAAGAAATACAACATTACAAATTCAGACCCTTCATCCACAAATCTTTGTGGAGGCTGATAAACAAAAGATTTCCCAGGTTTTTATTAATCTTATTTCTAATGCGATTCATTATGCCAACAGACAGGAAGCAAAAGTAATCGTGAAAACCAGTGTCCTGAAAAATAAGGTGCTGATAGAAGTTATAGACAACGGAATGGGAATCAAATCTGAAATTCTTCCAAGAATCTTCGAAAGATTTTATCGTGTAGAAACCAGCAGAAGCCGAAGAGAAGGGGGTTCCGGGCTTGGATTGGCGATCGTAAAACACATCCTTGAAGCACATAACGAAAATATTACCGTAGAAAGTGTCTACCTTGAAGGCACAAAGTTCAGTTTTATGCTTGAAAAAAGTAAATAATTCCTGCAAAATGTAAGAAAAAAAAATATTTTAAAAAATCCTGAAATATTTTTTTGTCACATGTCATTTATTATATATTTGCAACAGAGATTTATCATAATTATAAAGGCAAAAAAGTAATTTAAGAAACTGATATGGTTTACAAAATCCGCGTAATATTAGATGCGAAAGAGGATATTTTCCGAGATATCGAAGTTAAGGGAAAACAAACGTTATGGAACTTACATTTAGGAATTAAAAGTGCATTCAGTCTGCAGGGAGATGAGCTTTCTACTTTTAATCTGTTAGAAGATGACGGAACAATCGTAAAAAGTGTCCCATTAGAAGATATGAGTGATGATGGTGATGGTGAGATTATGTCAGATGTTTACATTGATGAAGCTTTTGCAAATGTAGGCGACAAAGCACAGTTCCAGTACGGACTTCTTGATCTTTGGGAATTCTTCTGTGAGCTTGTAGAAGTAATTGAAGAGACAAAAGGAGTTAATTATCCTATCACAGTATACAGATTTGGAAACGTTCCATTGAAAGCACCTAGCAAAAACGGAAGTGCCGGAGGATCTAAAAAGAAATCAGCAATGCCTTTGGCCGATGACGAGTTTGGTTTTGATGACGATTTTGGAGCAGGAGGAAATTTCTCAGATGAAGATGATGACAGCTTCGATGATGAGGAAGAAGAAGACTACAATGACGATGTCTTTGATGATGAAGATGACAATGATGACGAAAGATAGTCAACACAATATATGGCCCTGGATTTTGATCCGGGGCTTTTTTATGGCAAAAAGTAAAATAGTAAAAAAGATAATTTACAAATAAGCTGATTTTGCCATTTCTCCTTTCCACCCAAAAAACATTCCTTACTTTTGCTAAAAATAGATTGATGAAAAAATTAATTTTAATAGCTGTAATTGGTCTGGGAATTGTTTCCTGTACCACCCGAAAAAATACACAAAAGATGACAGAACTGCCAAAAGATTGGAAACATAACACGAATATCTACGAAGTAAACATAAGACAATATACTCAGGAAGGAACTTTCAAAGCATTTGCAAAAGAAATGCCCCGCCTGAAATCTATGGGAGTAAAAACACTTTGGTTTATGCCCATTACTCCAATTGCCCAGCAGAATAAAAAAGGAAGCATGGGCAGTCCTTATGCAGCAGCAGATTATACTTCCATTAACCCCGAATTCGGAACGCTGCAGGATTTTAAAGATATGGTGAATGAGGCACACAGATTAGGATTCAAAGTAATCATAGACTGGGTGGCCAACCATACAGGATGGGATCATGTATGGACGAAAACTCATCCCGAATTTTATCTAAAAGATCCCGATGGTAAATTCCATATTGCTTCCGGAATGGACGATATTATTGAGTTGGATTATAA
Organism: Chryseobacterium sp. MYb7; assembly: GCF_002979455.1. Lineage (GTDB taxonomy): Bacteria > Bacteroidota > Bacteroidia > Flavobacteriales > Weeksellaceae > Chryseobacterium. Next base: position 124,782 of record NZ_PCOU01000007.1, on the reverse strand, counting down.
AAACCAGGAAATGCGCCTGGCCATGATAGATGCTATGAAATTCTGGGTGAAAGAAACCAATATTGATGGTTTCCGATGTGACCTTGCTTCGTGGGTAGAAGTAGATTTCTGGCAGCAGGCACGTCCCGAAGTAGAAAAAGTGAAACCTCTTTTCTGGCTGGGAGAATTCGATGAATTAGAAAGCCCGGAGTACGGAAAAGTTTTTGATGCAAGCTATTCATGGAAATGGATGCATAAGACTGCTGACTATTACAAAAAAAATGAACCTCTTCAGGAACTAAAAGATCTTCTGAGACAGTATTCCAATATCGGAGATACTTCTATGAGAGCATGGTTTACAGCCAATCATGATGAAAATTCCTGGAATGGGACCGAGTATGAAAAATACGGAGTCATCACAAAACCTATGGCTGTGTTTTCTGCTACATGGAACGGTGTTCCGCTATTATACTCAGGGCAGGAGCTTCCGAATATGAAAAGACTGGAGTTTTTCGAGAAAGATGTCATCAAGTGGACTAATACTTATCAGCTGGCCGATTTCTATAAAACATTATTGGATTTAAAAGCTTTTAATCCTGCTTTAAGAGGTGGTGATTCTAATGTAACCACTTATTTACTGAATACTACAGCAAATGACAAAATTCTGGCCTATGTAAGGAAAAATGGAAAAAACGAGGTATTAGTAGTGCTGAATATGTCAAAAGAACCTGTCAGTTTTTCCATTGAAGACGAACAGGTATCAGGAACATTCAGAAATGTTTTTGATAAAACAAAAAGAGATTTCAGTAATGGAAAAGACTTCAGTTTCAAGGTTTCTGATTATGCCGTATTTGAAAAATAAGCAGTAAAGCCTTTGAAATTCTTGCCGAAACTGTAAAATCTTAATAACTAGTCTTTAAAGGTACTCAATTCCCCTCCGTTGGAGGGGTGTCAAAATCTATGATTTTGACGGGGTGGTTTATCTGCCCCAAATAAAAAAATGACCATTGCAATGAACAAACAGGAGATAATCAACATCATTAAAAACAAAGCAGCCGACAAAATCCAGTATTTTGAAAACCTTATCGCAGAAACAAGAGCTTCCAATAACGATACGAAAAGCTCAATGGGTGATAAGTATGAAACCGGAAGAGAAATGCTTCAGCAGGAAATCAATAATCTTCAGAGACAGTTGAACGAAGTATTGAATCAGCAGGCTGTTTTGCAGAAAATAACGTCTGAGCCTGCAGAAAAAGTTCAGAATGGTGCGTTGGTAAAGACTGATAAAGGATTGTTTTATGTTGCGGTTTCCATGGGAGAAATTACTTTTCAGAATCAGAAAATAATGACTGTTTCTGCAGAATCTCCTTTGGTAAAAAAAATGTTGGGTAAAAAAAATGAAGAGAAGTTTATAATTAATAATATTCATCACGTTATTAAATATATTTGGTAAGATTACGGTATAATTAATGTCATGTAATATATTTTTTCTGTTATTTTTTTTCTAAAAATATGATCATATATTCAATTAAAAAGGTAAATAGAATGAAAGTTTAGATAATTTTTTTATTGATTAATATTTAATTTTTAATAAAAAATATAAACGTATTTTCATTTTTTATTGTATTGTATCTTTTATTTTAATTGCATTTTATTATATTTTTTATTGTTTAATATTGTTTTGATTGATTTTTTGTATGTTTATTTGTTGTTTTATTGATTATTTGACAAAGATATTTTATCATTTATGATTGTTAGATTGGTTTGTTTGTTATATTTGGATTGTTAATCACCTAAATATAATTTATTATGAAAAACAAATTAATTTTTGCAATTTTTGTTCCGCTTTTGCTAAGTGGTATTTCTTTACAGGCTCAAAGATATGTTGAGCGAAAAATTAATAGTGATGACGGCAGGTCATCATTAATTGTGTTCAGCCCAGGAACAGCTGCTAAAGATTTAGCTTTGTCTGACAGTGAAAAGTTTTTCTCAGAAATTTTAGACCTTCCAGCTGGATCTAGGATGATCAAGATCAAATCCGCAAAATTGTTCAGTGATTTTTCTGATGAGAAATACCAACTTTACCATAATGGGATTAAAGTTGAATCTGCTAATTATATGTTGCATTATATAAAAGGCAGTCTGGTAAGCATGAATGGCGAGATGTATGATACTAGTGATGTAAATACAAAAGCAGATGTTTCGGAATCCACGGCACTTAATACCGCTATTAAATATATGGGTGCAAAAGTCTTAATGTCTGCCACTGAACATGGGAAAGATATAGGTTATCAGCCGAAAGGTGAACTTGTTTTACTTCCTGTTAGAGCTTCCGATGGTAAATACAGGCTTTTATTATCATATAAGTTTGATATTTTTTCTGCAGAACCTTTCTTAAGGTCTAATATTTATGTAGATGCAAAATCAGGCGCCATATTGCTTAATGATCCTATTATGAAGCATGCGGGAGAGAATACCCATGGAAAAGAATTAAAAAGCCTTGCTATTATCGGGCCAGAAAATAACCCACAACAGAGTTCCACATCATTTCTTGTTACAGGAAATGCCCAGACAAGATACAGTGGTACAAGATCTATTGAAACTACCCTTGTGAATGGCAAGTATGTATTAAAAGATAATACAAGAGGAGGGGGAATTAATACATATAATAATGGTAATAATGGAAACTCTCTTGTAAATACAAACTTTACGGATGCTGATAATAACTGGACTACTGCAGAACACTCCACGGGTAGTAATGACGCAGCATTGGATGCTCATTGGGGAGTAGAAAAGACATATGACTATTTTAAAAGTACATTTAATAGAAATAGCTATGATGATCAGGGTGCTGTGCTTAATAGTTATGTACATGTAGGTACCGGCTATGAAAATGCAGGCTGGACTGGAAGTGAAATGATATATGGTGATGGGGCAACCCGTTTTAAGCCGTTAACAGCATTTGACGTTACTGCCCATGAACTAGGACATGCGGTATGCGGGGCAGAAGCCGGGTTGTTGTACCAAAGAGAATCCGGAGCTATCAATGAGGGGCTATCCGATATTTGGGGGACTGTGGTTGAAAATACCTACGCACCAGAAAAACAGAATTTTTTAATTGGAGAAGATATTACCAAAGTCTCACCTTATTATTTAAGGTCTATGAGCAACCCAAATTCAGGATTGACTAAACAACCAGACACTTATAAAGGGACTTATTGGAAAGATGCAAGCAATACTTGTACTCCTCAAGGAAACTCTGATCTACCTGGATACAATGATGCTTGTGGTGTTCATACAAATAGTGGTGTACTGAACCATTGGTTTTATCGTTTGGTAATGGGAGGTTCCGGAACAAATGATATCGGAAATAGTTTCAATGTTACCGGGATAGGATTTGAAAAAGCAGCCAAGATTGTATATAGATTAGAAACCTCTTACCTTACAGCTAATTCTACTTATAATAATGCTATGACTTATGGCATTCAGTCGGCAATAGATCTTTATGGTACAGGCTCACCAGAACATATATCTACGCAAAATGCTTTTTATGCTGTAGGTTTAGGTCAGGCGTACAACGGAGGGGGCACAGGTACAGACACCCAGGCACCTACTGCGCCTCAGCTAGCAGCGTCTTCTACAACCCAAAACTCTACGGTATTATCATGGAGTGGAGCCACGGATAATGTAGGAGTAACGGGATATGATGTATACCAAGGATTAAGCCTTTTAGGTTCTACTTCTGCTGCAACTTATTCCGTAACAGGATTATCACCAGCTACTTCATATAATTTTACAGTAAAAGCAAAAGATGCTGCCGGAAATATTTCCCCGGCAAGTAATGCAGTGAATGTGACTACTCAATCTGGCGGGAGTACAACAAATTATTGCCCATCTTCAGCTAATTCCACAGCAGACGAACGCATAAGCAATGTGACATTTGCAAATATCAATAACACTTCAACAGGTACAGCCGGATATGAGAACTTTACTTCTGTTATTGGTGATGTAGTAAAAGGAAATACTTATTCCATTGCAATAACTCCATATTGGTCATCAATAAAATATAGTGAAGCATATGCTGTTTATGTTGACTTTAATGGAGATGGAGACTTTACAGATGCTGGAGAACTGGCTTGGTCAAAAGCTGCAAATACTACCACTCCTGTTTCTGGGAATATAACAATCCCTGCTACAACAGTTACAGGAAATACAAGAATGAGAGTTGTGTTGAAATACAGTTCGTTACCTACTTCACCATGCGAAACGTTTAGCTATGGGCAGGTTGAAGATTATACATTGAGAGTTGCTGCCCCAGGTTCTATTGCTTCATTGGTTGGTGAATCTTTAGGGGATAATAATGCGATCAGTATTTATCCGAATCCGGTAAACGATATCATTAAGATCAAATCTTCTTCCCGTTCAGAGTTTAAGTACCAGCTTGCTGACGCCCTTGGAAAAGTGGTGCTTTCGGGAGAGACAAAATCTCAGACCATTAATGTAGAATCATTACTTAAAGGAGTATATATCTTGTCATTGGATAATGGTAAAGAGAAAAATACCCAGAAGATTATTAAAAATTAATTATTGATTTTTAACAGATCCTTTGGGATTAACAGATGAAAAAATAATATTAAACAGTTGTGGAAATAATTTCACAGCTGTTTTTTTATTAACTTTGACACTTATTATAATTTATCAAATAGCATATTAATTAAATTTTCAGAAATGCAGAATTACCTAGACCTTTTACAGCATATTTTAGACAACGGAACTGATAAAACCGATAGAACAGGCACTGGCACAAGAAGTGTGTTCGGATATCAGCTGAGGTATGACCTGTCTAAAGGATTTCCTATGGTAACTACAAAAAAAGTGCATTTGAAATCTATTATTTACGAGTTGCTTTGGTTTTTGAAAGGAGATACCAACATCAAATACCTTAAAGATAACGGAGTAAGCATCTGGGATGAATGGGCGAATGAAAATGGAGATCTTGGACCGGTTTACGGAGCACAATGGAGAAGTTGGAATGGTGCAGACGGAAAAGTAGTAGATCAGATTACAGAAGTAATTGATCAGATTAAGAAGAACCCAGATTCCAGAAGACTGATTGTGTCAGCATGGAATGTTGCGGAAATTCCTAATATGGCTTTAGCTCCTTGCCATGCCTTATTTCAGTTTTATGTAGCAGATGGTAAATTATCCTTACAGTTATATCAGAGAAGTGCTGATGTTTTCCTTGGAGTGCCATTCAACATTGCAAGTTATGCTTTACTATTGATGATGGTGGCACAGGTTTGCGATCTGGAAGTTGGAGATTATGTTCACAGTTTTGGGGATGTTCATATTTACAATAATCATTTTGAACAGGTAAACAGACAGCTTGAGAGAGAACCTAGATCACTTCCTACAATGAAGCTGAATCCCGAAGTTAAAGATATCTTTGGATTTAATTTTGAGGATTTTACATTAGAGAATTACGATCCACATCCAGGGATTAAAGCTCCTGTAGCTATCTAGTATTTTTTCTAATATTTTTTTTATTCTGATATTTCTATTACTTTTGGCGTAGTTAAATAACCAAAGTAACTGAAACACTTATGAAAGAAAAAAGCAGCAATAATTATCAGATATTATTGAATCTCCTGATTGTTGTTTATATTCTCTATATAGTCCTGTCTGTTTTTAAAGAAAGAACACTATTGACAGATGATTTAGCCAGCGCTTATGGGTTAAAAACCATTTCGGGGTCCTATCTGTCTTTTGTACATACTTATCTGGATTCCCAAACAATGGGTGCCCGCCCGGTATCAGTATTTATAACGGCAACAGTATGTTTTTTAGCAAGGAATAATGAATCTGTTTATTTTCTCGGACTCCTTTTTTTTCCACTCTCATTAATGGTAATATACTGGGTTGCCCGTAAGATCTTTTCAAAAGAACTTGCCAGTTTAATTACTCTGCTGTATTCTGTTTCTTTGATAGGAACGAGCATTCAATTTTCTACAATGATGCTCAATTCAAATCTGGCCACTATTTTCTTTGCATTGAGCATTTATTTTGTTTATATCCGAAAAAATATTGTTCTCAGTTCTGTTTGCTTTATAGCTTCCGTACTGAGTTACGAAATTTTTCTCCCTCTTGTACTTCTGAACCTGTTTCTTATTAAAGAAAATAAAAAGCGGCTGCTTTTTGCAATTCTTACATTAGGAGCTGTTTTTCTTTTCAGGAAGGTAATTCAGCCTGCTATATTTGTGCATTACTATCAAAGAGATGAGGTAAGCAAAGTATTGGAGGTTAAAAGAGTACTGTTTGTCATTGTTCTTGCCTTTAAAATGTTTTTTTATGATTTCTTCGTTGCAATATATAAAGGAGTGCTGCATTTAAGAAAAATGGATGTTTTAGGGTTAATCATGTCGGTCATTATTCCCCTTACAGTCTATAAAATATTCTATAATTATGATTTTAGAAGTAAATCAGAAGCTTTCAAAAAACTGAGTATTCTTTCTTTAGTTGCTATGCTGTTGGGGTTGAGTATTTTCCTTTTCTCATCCTATGTTCCTACACTTTTCGGGTTTGAGAACAGAAATCTGGGCGCGATAAGACTTTTTTATACCCTTTTTATTATTTCAGGTGTTATTTGGCTTTCAATAAAACTAAAATTAAAACAGAAAACAATCAGTATATTTCTGTCAATGATCACCTTTTTTCTTGTGATTACTAATATCAGTGTAAAAGATTCATGGATTTATGCGGCAAAGTTTAATAATGCATTGTTCAGCAAATTGAAAACAGCACTCAAAGAAAATAATATTGAAAGCGGAGAAATCTGTCTGGAATATGGCGTTTTTGATGAACTTAAATCCAATCCGAATTTTACACTCAGAGAACCTATTTTCTATAAAAGATGGGAAAGTGCTCAGCTATGCAAAATGAATGGCATTGATCCTCTGAAAATTCACGTAGATAATATCATTGATAAAAAAGAGTGTAATGCAACATTTCTTTACAAAAACGGAAAAATGGTTCTTGCAAAATAATGAGTACCATAAATTATCCTGATATAAAAACTTAATCAAGCTGTCTTTTAATAATTGTTTCTTAAATTTGAAAGAACAACTCTGTTATTCAATCTTTGAAAGGAGATAGGTGGTATGATTGTAGACTAATTTCAAACGCTTAAAAATAAATCATGAAGTATTTAAAAATCAATATCGAAGAAAATGCAGACATTGAAGCCCTGAAAAATGCAGTACTTCAGTTAAAAGGTGTAGCTTCAGCAGAAATAGTAGATGACGAAAATCCTGAAAGCGAACTTAAAAAAGCCTTTGCAAAAACTAAAGAACAGCTTAAAACGGGTGATTATGAAACCTTAGTCAATGATATTTTCGATATAATCATTAAGAAATAATTCTAAAAAATAATAAAGCAGACCAATGAGAAAGGCCATTTTGTCAATTGCTATACTCGGGATTTTATTTTCCGCAAATGTATCGGCACAAACTGAAACTTCAGGAAGGGATAAAGTATACAGAGCTACCCCAACCAAAGTAACAGAACTTAAACACACAAAGCTGAAAGTAAATTTCGATTATCAGAAAGAACAGATGAATGGGGAAGAATGGCTTACTGCCTCACCTTATTTTTATGCTACCAATGAACTGACACTTGATGCAAAAGGAATGCTGATTCATGAAGTGGCTCTTGATAATAACGGTAAAAAAACGCCTTTAAAATACGATTACAAAAATGATATCCTGAAAATTAGTCTGGATAAAACATACCAAAAAAATCAGGATTATACAGTGTATATCAAATATACCTCCCGCCCGAACGAAGTGAAGCAGCAGGGAAGTATGGCAATCAATGACGCGAAAGGACTGTATTTCATCAACCCTCAGGGAACAGAATCGGATAAGCCGACACAAATCTGGACACAGGGAGAAACAGAATCTTCCTCTGCATGGTTTCCTACCATTGATAAACCCAATCAAAAGACAACACAGGAAATCTATATGACGGTTCCTGATAAATATGTAACTCTTTCCAACGGTCTTCTGAAAGAATCCCAAAAAGAATCCAATGGCCTTAGAACCGATCATTGGGTGATGGATAAGAGGCACTCTACTTATCTTTTCTTTATGGGCGTGGGAGAATATGCCATTGTGAAAGACAAATGGAAAAATATTCCGGTTGACTATTATATTGAAAAAGAATATGAACCTTATGCTAAGCAGATTTACGGAAATACTCCGGAAATGATTGACTTTTTCTCCAAAAAACTGAACTACGATTATCCATGGGCAAAATATGCTCAGATCTCAGGAAGAGATTATGTAAGTGGGGCAATGGAAAATACCACTGCAACCCTTCACGGAAGTGATATCCTTCAGAAACCAGGACAGCTTATTGATGAAAATACATGGGAAGATACCATAGCTCACGAATTGTTTCATCATTGGTTTGGAGATCTGGTAACAGCAGAAAGCTGGAGCAATCTTACCGTTAACGAATCTTTTGCCAACTATTCCGAATACCTTTGGAATGAATATAAATATGGAAAAGACCAGGCAGATTACCATCTGATGACAGACGTGAATCAGTATATTCACAATCCATCCGATTTTAATAAAAATCTGGTGAGATTTAATTATGAATCCCGAGAAGATGTTTTTGACCTGGTAACCTATCAGAAAGGAGGCGGAATTTTAAATATGCTGAGAAACTACCTCGGAGACGATGCTTTCTTTGCCGGAATGAACGATTATCTGAAAACCAACGAATATCAGAATGCAGAAGCACACCAACTAAGATTGTCTTTTGAGAAAGTATCCGGTAAAGACTTAAATTGGTTCTTTAATCAATGGTATTTCGGAAGTGGAACCCCGAAAGTAAATTCCTCGTTTACATTTGAACCTGTGAAAAAACAGGTGACAGTAATCATTAATCAAACTCAGGAAAAACCATTTGAATTTCCTCTGGCTATAGATGTCTATGACAATGGTAAACCCAAAAGATACAATGTCTGGGTAAATGCGAATGCAAAAAATATCTTCAGTTTTGATGTTTCTAAGGCACCGGATCTGGTCAATATCAATGCGGATGGTGTTTTATTGGCAGAGATCACGGATACCAAAACCCCGGAACAGAATCTGATGCAGTTTACCAATTCTAAGGAATTCAAAAGCAGATATCTGGCTTTAAGCGGAATCAAAGAACAGGAAGGAAAAAGCCCTGCTGCAATAAAATTATTGGCTGCTGCATTAAAAGATCCTTTCTTCAGAGTAAGAATAAAAGCTTTAGATTTAATAGATCTTACCAACCCTGAACAAATGAAGACTCTGGGCGCTGAAGTTGAGAAACTGGCATCCAATGACCCTAAGACATTAACTCAGGCTGCTGCTATTGCCGCTTTAGGAAAGACAAAAGATAAAAAATACCTTCCATTATTTGAAAAAGGAGTAAGTGCTGTTTCCAATGCAGTGCGAGGGAGCTCAATGGGTGCACTTCTTTCCATTGATCCGTCAAGAGCCAATAACCTGGCAGATAAAATTGACATGAAAGGAGCTTCAGATGCTCTGCAGGCACAGCTACTCCCGATTATTGTAAAGAATAAGATCACATCCCAGATAGAAAACATTGCTCCTCTTGCCGCTTTTTATCCATTTATTAAATTCCAGAATCCGGAATTAGGAAAAGCAGCAGAAGATGGTTTCAACTGGATTATGACTTCTGATAACCTGAAAGCAACAGAAAGCATCACAAAAATAGCAGGGTATGCCAAAAATCAGATGGGTGACAATCCACAGGCTAAAATGATGATGGTTCAGATACTGAAAGACGGCTTGAGCAAAAAAATGGAACTGCTGAAACAGAATCCACAAAATGCTGCAAGTATCAACAAGCAGATTGATGTTATCAATAAAGCAATTGAAAATTATAAATAAATAGACAGAGCCGGCAAATTTGCCGGCTTTCTTTTTATCACCACATTGCAGGATTATATTTTAGCATATATTGATTTTTAATGATGCTGTAAAAATCAGCACTTTTAACCATCGTTTTTTGCATTATCTTTCATAAATTCGTTTAAAATTTAGACAATTATGAGTTTTGGAATTGAAGCAGCGGGCTATTATGTGCCTGGTTTATATTTGGAGATTAAGGATTTAGCAGAAAAAAGAGGGATAGAACCGGCAAAATTGGAAAAAGGTTTAGGTCTTCATAAAATGGGACTTGCTGATGTTCACGAAGACGCTGCCACTTTTGCGGCAGAAGCATTACTGAAGCTTATAAAAGATTATGATATCAACCCAAAGGAAATAGCAAGAGTATATCTGGGAACAGAAAGTGCTGTAGATGCGGCAAAACCTACGGCTTCTTATGCTGTACAGATGGTTGAAAAAGTATTGGAAGATGAATTTGGAACAAGATGCTTCAAAAACTGTGATGTACTTGATATGACTTTTGCTTGTGTAGGAGCAGTAGATGCGCTACATAACGCTTTGGATTTTGTAAGAGTGAATCCCGATAAAAAAGCAGTAGTGATTGCCAGTGACTATGCGAAATATGAATTAGCTTCTTCAGGAGAATATACACAGGGAGGAGGAGCTGTATCTCTTTTGGTTTCATCAAAACCAGATCTTCTTGAAATCGAGAATAACTGGGGTGTTGCTTCAGAAAGTGTTTTTGATTTTTTTAAACCCAGAAGATCATATCTTAAAGAAGATCTGAAGGATGCTCCGGAAAACTATCCTGAGAAAATTGAAATTTTTACCGATGAACCTGTTTTTGACGGACAATATTCTAACCAGTGTTATCAGGATAGAATAAAAGAAGCTTATTATCATTATAAAGAAATAACCAGACAGGAAAAACCTTATGAAAACTGGAAGTATATTATTTTCCATCTTCCATATGCTTTCCATGGAAAAAGAGTGTTTACGGAAATTTATAGTCTTGAAAATAATCTTTCCTATGAAACTGCAGATGAACAGAAGGCGGTTGCAAAATCTGAAAACTATCTGAAATTAATCAAAGATAAGATAGAAAAGACCCAGAGAGCTTCTTCTGAGATAGGGAATATGTATACAGCTTCTGTTTTTATGGCATTTCTTTCTGCATTACAAACATCTTTTAACGAAAATGAAGAACTTTCAGGAGAAGAAATAGGATTTGTAGGATATGGAAGCGGTTCAAAATCAAAGGTGTTTGCTGGGAAAGTTTCTGGAAACTGGAAAAAAATAGTGGAGAAATGGAATTTATTTGAAAACTTAAACCAAAGAACTGCTGTTGACTTCAATACCTATGAGAAACTTCACAGAAAACAGCTGAAGGAATCTGTGAACAATCAATATAAAGGCTTTGGCCTTGTTTCTATTGAAGCTGAAAATCCGGTTTTGATTGGAGCCCGATATTACAGTTATCAATAGGAAAACTATTTTGAATGTAAAATATAAAGCATCCCATATTTGTGGGGTGCTTTCCTTTTTACAGATGTTAAAAACGGTATCAGATTCTATCGTTTTTACAGTTGAATTATTTTTAAATTAAATGACAAAACGGTTAAAAAAATACAGTGAATAGGATGGGTGAATTTATTAGCTTTAATCTAATTATGGATATGGTGTATTAACTGTTTTTTAATTTTAATTTTAACAGACTATCTTAAAATAAGGGGTTTCCGGCTTTTAAAGTGCTTTTTTTATATAAAGTTTAAGAAAATATATCATTTTTTTCTTCATTTTTATCAAAATTCTAAAATATTTTACTGTAAATTTTACTTAATTAAATTTATTTATGGTTAATTTTTTTAATTAAATTTTTCTATTTGATGTAAATTGATTTTAATTTTAAAATTTATTAAAATTCCGTTAATGTTTAATTTGGCTTATTTTTCGTTAATTTTTTAAATGTAATTAAAATGATTCTACATTATTTTTTAAGTATGGATGTGAATCTCTCCTTTCTGTAAGCCTGTTTTCAGCGTTTAATGAATTGATGGTATAGATATTTATCGACATATTTGTCCCTTGAATATATTAAAATCTGTTAATATGAATGTGAAATTAAGCGTTTTGACAGTCGGTGTTCTGTTTTTTACAGGACAGACTGTATTAGCTCAGGAAAAGGACTCTAAGAACAGTAAGGACAAGGAGACAAAACTGGAGGAAGTTGTGGTTTTAGGTTATAGCAAGACTGCTACTAAAGCGAAAACCACTACATCTTCGGTTACTGTTGGTGCTGAAACCTTAGAAAACAGACCTAATATCTCGGTACTGAACTCGATTCAGGGTACTGCTCCCGGGATAGTAGTGAATTCAGCATCTGGATCTCCAGGTTCTGGAAAATTCAACATTTTGATCAGAGGTGCGAGTTCCCTTAACGGTTCTACAGATCCTTTATATGTTGTGGATGGAGTAATTACTTCCGGTTCTCAGTTCAGAAACCTGAACTCTTATGACATTGATACGTTCAGTATCCTGAAAGATGCTCAGGCAACTGCTATCTATGGTAACAGAGCTGCGAACGGAGTTGTAGTAATTACGACTAAAGGAGGAAAATTCAACTCTGGACTGAAGGTATCTTACGATGCATTAACTTCGTTCAGTAAATTACCAACTTCTGACTATAACATGTCAGATGGTAGACAGCTTTTACAGCTTCAAAAGACTTTAGGAACGGGTAAAGGTAATACTTTATCTCAGGATCAGATCAATAACTGGGGTACTAATACAGACTGGAGTAAACAATTTACCCGTATCGGTATTTCTCAGCAGCACAACCTTTCAATTACAGGTGGTGGGGAAAACATCAATAACTTCTTATCTCTAGGATATCTTGATAGTGAAGGTACTGTAAGATCTACAGACTTCAAGAGATTTACGATGAGAAATAACCTTAATGGTAAGTCTAAAGACGGAAAATTAACTTTCGGGGCTATCATGGGGTTAGGATATTCCAGAAGAAACCAGCTGGACGATGAAACGAACACAGGTATTTCCAACAATACGCTTCAGAATCCTTTATTCGGAGGTGTTCTTTCATTACCATATGCAACACCTTCTCCATATGCAAATGGGCAAGAGTTGTATAACGCTATTAAAGGAGATGCAACTAACAACAGACACTGGATTCTTCAGGATAACATTAATGGAGGAATCAGAAACAGATTTACAGAATTAAGTATCTCTGCCAATGCGAACGTAAACTATAAAATTACAGATTATTTAAGCGTTGGAAACAGAACAGGTATTGAGTATAAGCAATACGAAAGAAACTTCGCAAGATCACCACTAGGATACCTTGCTATCAGTGTAGCTAAAGGAGATGGATCTACATATGGAGGATTCGAAGACTTCTCAACAACAAGAGATTTGACTTTCAACAGTATTACGAATATTTCATTCAACAAATCTTTTGGAGATCACACAATTAGTGCTGGTGCTTACTTGGATTATATCAAGGCGCACGTAAGCTCAACAAGCCAAAGACAAAATGGTCTGAACCCATTACAATGGGAATTCGGTGCAGGAACTGGTTATATTCCATTTAACCCGGATACACCAAACATCTATAGACCTTCTAACAGTGCTACAAAAGTAACTGCTGGTACATTAGCTTATTTTGCAACAGCAGACTACGATTACAAAGATAAATATGGAGTAAGTGGAGTTGTAAGAAGAGATGGTTCTTACCGTTTCCTTCCTACCAACAGATGGGAGACTTTCTGGTCAGTAGCAGCAAGATGGAATATTGACAAAGAAGAATTCATGGCTAATTCCGGATTCAGATTACTTAAGTTGAGAGCTTCAATTGGTACTACAGGTAACCAGAACTTAGGAATTGCTAGTGATAACCAAAACCCATTAGCGCTTCTTCCAAACAACTTCCTTGATCTTTATAACGGTTTCTCAGGATACCAGAATTTATTAGGATATAACTTTGTTAACTTATCAAACCCTTACTTAGAGTGGGAGCAGGTAAAACAAAGCAACATCGGATTGGATTTCAACTATAAAGGATTGGTTGAAGGTAGCGTTGATTACTATCAGAAAAGAACATCAAGAATGTTCAATGACCTTCAAAAATCATCAGTTACGGGGTATTACTCAATCAGAGGTAATGATGGAGTTCTTGATAACAAAGGTATTGAAGGGATGATCAAGTATAACGTGATCAGAAACGAAAATACAAGATTCTCTGTTTTCGTTAACGGTGCATACAACTCTAACAAGATTGTTTCTATGAACAGCGAAAACCTTGCAGGAGATGTTGTAAATGCTATCGGAGGACCTGCTGGTCAGTATCAGCTATATTCATACGTTGGTGTAAACCGTGATAACGGAAACTTACAGTTTTTAGATAAAAACGGAAACATCACTGAGGCTCCGACATCTGCAGACAGAGTATTGACAGGAAAATCAAGATATGCTAAGTTTACAGGAGGTTTCGGATTCAACTTACAACACAAAGGCTGGTTCCTTGATACGTTATTCTCTTTCCAACAAGGAGGATGGATCTATGATAACTTACAGTCATGGATTATGGATCCAAGTGCTGCTGGAACAAGAAACCTTTCAGCAGATTTATTAAACGCTTGGACTCCTGATAACAGAGATACTGATGTACCTGCATTAAAAGCGAGCAACCTTAGCTTAGGTTCTTCAGACAGATTCTTACACAGATCAGATTTTATCAGACTTAAGAATATCTCTATAGGATATAACTTCAGCAAAAGCCAGTTAGGTAAACTACCGGTAAAAGGAATCAAAGTATTTGTTCAGGCAGAAAACCTTTATACATGGACAGATTGGAAAGGATTTGATCCGGAGCCGATTACCTCGTATTCACTAAATGTTTACCCTAACCCAAAAACCGTATCTGTAGGTTTAAATGTTGATTTTTAATAGAGAAGAATTATGAAAAGAATTATAAACACAATATTAGTTGTAGCAACCCTATCATCTGCAGCATTTACGCTGAACAGCTGTCAGGATGCACTAGATATAAAGCAGGCAGGACAATTAGAAGGACAGGACCTGTATACAAGTGTAGCTAATCTTAATGATATTTTGAATGGATCTGTATACGCTCAGTTAGACCCAATTGACGAGATCTATTTCACCGCTGTTTTTACAGACGAAGTAAAACCAGGATCTGGTAGTGGAGGACAGGAATATACGCTGCACAGACATTTCCTTGATCCATCCAGTGCTGTTATTACAGGAGGAACAGTAGGCACTGTTGCGAGTGACGGAATCTGGTTGAATAACTATAGAGTAATCAACAGAGTCAACAGACTTCTTGAAGGAGCGAAGAATATTACCCCTGCTTCTGCAGAAGAGAAAAATACATACAATGCAATCCTTGCACAGGCAAGAGCTATCAGAGCATATTGTTATGTACAGTTAGAGGCTTATTTCTCTAGTGATATGAAAAACCCTAATGCTTTAGGAGTTATCCTTTTAAAAGATGTTCCTTCTACTGAAGCACAATTGCCAAGAGCAAAAAATCAGGATGTATATGATTTCATCAATGCTGATTTAGACTATGCAAGAGGAATCTTAGAAAACGCTACAACTCCAAGAAGATATAAGGTAGATAAGAATTTTGTAAACGCTGTAGCTGCTCGTTTTAACCTTTACAGAGGTGAAATGGCATTGGCTAAGCAAAATGCAGAATCAGTAATCAACGGATCTGGCCTTTCTCTTACAATTGCTACTCCAATCACAGGTAACAATGCTGCAGTACCAGTTACTGAAGCTGATGGTTCTGTTTTCCAATCCGGACCTTTTAGTGAACCTACTACCGACAAGTGGAATATTGCATTCTATGGAGGAATTGATGAGAAAAGTGGAAATGGTATTGCAGGAGGTTCTTTCAACCCATACAGAAGAATGTGGGCAGATACTGAAAATGGAGAATCTATTTTCTCTCTAAACAGACTTCCTTTAGGAGCAGGTGCTGCTATTGGAGGAAAATGGAATACCAACCAGTCTAACCTTAGTGGGGCGCCAATGTGGTTCTGGGGAAGAAACCTATATAACCTATTTAAAAATACTCCAGGAGATATTAGAAAATATGCTTACGTAGATCCTTCATCAAAACCAAATCCAAATTATGCAGCTGCAACAGGAGGAAATACCAGAACTGACGGATTGGTTATTGACAAATATCCTGGTAAAACAAGTACAGCGACAAGAAATGACGTAAAAGTTTTCAGATTGTCAGAAATGTACTTCATCATAGCAGAAGCTGAAGTAGCGGCAGGAAACCTTACAGCAGCTCACGATAGAATTCAGCAGGTGAGAGTAGCAAGAAACTTCCAGGGAGCAGCTACAACACCTACTTATTCAAGCACACAAGTAGCTTATGCAGATATCTTGAAGGAGCGTAGAGTGGAATTAGCACTTGAAGGGCACCGTTTCATAGACCTTAAGAGACTTGCTGTAGCAGCTAATGTATCTATGGACAGAAACCCTACGGATGATATTATCGATGTGAAAAATCTTCCAAATGGTGATTACAGATATACATTACCTATTCCAATCAGAGAAATCTCTGCTAACCCGAACGTTAAGCAGAATGACAAATATTAAGATTTAATTTTAATATATTTTTTAAGAAGAGTCCCGGTAACGGGGCTCTTTTTTTGTGAAATTATCGTAGGAATGTTCTGTCCTGATAATTTTTAGGAGTTACACCTTCCAGCTGCTTAAATACTCTTGAAAAATAATTCGTATCTGAAAACCCAGTCTGAAAAGCTGTTTCCTTGATGCTGATCTGGCTGGAAAGTAATTCTTTTGCTCTATTGATTCTTTCCTGCAGAATAAAGTCATTAGGGGAAGTTCCCAGTTCGTCTTTGAACATTTTAAAGAAATTCGACTTACTTACATAAGCCAGTTTGGCGATGCTGTCAATAGATAATTTCTGATGCAGATTTCTTTTAATATAATCCACTACAAAGCCTATTCTCGATTTATTCTTAACGATATTCTTTTCTACCATACTTCTGGCCTGGGTCTGCATTAATCTGATCAGAAGCTCCTTCAATGCAAAATCTGCCATGATATCCTTTTGAGAATTATCATCCATAGCAATTCTCATGATATTGTTGGTCGCAGAAGCAAGAGCTTTATTGTTAAACAGGAAATACTCATCCAGCTGAATATTCCATTGTGAAGTTTCATCCACTTTAGGAAGATTATAGTTGAGATAATTGAGAGAATCTTCAATAAAGTCCGGATTAAGACTTAAAGAAATACATTGTGTAGGCGTTTCATCCGCTTCAGGAAAATCAATCACCATCGTTTCTCCCGGAGCAACGAGAATACTTTCTCCCGGATAATAATCAAAGTAATTAGTCTTTTTATCCAGTTTCATGTGCTTCTTTCCTCTTAGCATGGCCGTAAACGCAATATTTTCAAAATGAAGTTTTACGTCAAAAGCAGCCTTATGGGTTTCATAAATACTAAATTCACAATTGTTTAGATTGAATTTCGTCTGGTTTTCAACAAGACTCAATAGTTGGTTTTCCTTACGTAATTCAGGAGTATTTAATAATATCTTACTATTGTTATTCATTTCTAAAAATTTTTGAATCGGAAGTAACTCAAATATAGAAAATTTGAGAGTACGTTGCTGTTAATAAAATACTAAAATTGAACCCTCTGCACTATTTTACACTTTTTTTATACGATTGTGCTATACTCTTTTTGGCTTCTCTGTGTAATTTGGCAATATCGAAAAATAAAAACAATACTAATATGAGCACTATTACAGAACCAAGATCAACAACGCTTTTACAGCGTCCAGAGTTTAAAAGCAGGTATGACAATTATATTGACGGAAAATTCACTCCACCCGTTAAAGGACAATATTTTGATGTAGTTTCTCCGGTGGACGGAAAAAACTTTACCCAGGTAGCACATTCTTCCAAAGAAGATTTGGAACTGGCTGTAGATGCTGCTGAAAAAGCTTTTCAAACATGGAAAAATACTTCCTCTACGGAAAGAAGCATCATTCTGAATAAAATTGCAGACAGAATAGAACAGAATTTAGAATATCTTGCCATCGTAGAAACAATAGACAACGGAAAGGCCGTAAGAGAAACGCTGGCAGCAGATTTACCTTTAGCCATTGATCACTTCAGATATTTTGCTTCCGTAATTCGTGCTGATGAAGGATCTCATAACGAACTGGACAAAGATACCGTATCTCTGATTGTTCATGAACCTCTTGGTGTTATCGCACAGATCATCCCTTGGAACTTCCCAATATTAATGGCAGTTTGGAAACTGGCTCCGGCATTAGCAGCTGGAAACTGTGTCGTGTTGAAACCAGCAGAAAGTACTCCTGTTTCCATTATGGTTTTAATGGAGCTTATCGGTGACCTTTTACCGGCAGGAGTTATTAATATTGTCAACGGTTTCGGAGCAGAACTAGGAAGAGCCCTCGTTACCAATCCGAAAGTGGCAAAAGCAGCATTTACCGGGTCTACTGCTACAGGACGTCTTGTAATGCAGTATGCTACGGAAAATATCATTCCGGTTACGCTGGAATTGGGAGGGAAGTCACCAAACGTTTTCTTCAATTCTGTAATGGATGCTGATGATGAATTTTTAGATAAAGCAATAGAAGGAGCGGTGCTTTTTGCTCTTAATCAGGGAGAGATTTGTACATGCCCGTCAAGATTACTGGTTCAGGAAGGTATTGCAGATGCCTTCATCGAAAGAGTTATTGAAAGAGTAAAAGCTATCAAAGTTGGAAATCCACTGGACAAAACCGTAATGATGGGAGCACAGGCTTCAAAGATTCAGAAAGATAAAATCCTTTCTTACATTCAGCTTGGGAAAGAAGAAGGTGCAGAAGTGCTTGTTGGAGGAGAAGTAAACCATCTGGGAGAAGACCTGGAAGAAGGATACTACATCCAACCTACGATCTTCAAAGGAAACAACAGAATGAGAATTTTCCAGGAAGAAATTTTCGGTCCCGTACTGGCATTTACCACGTTCAAAGATGAAGAAGAAGCTGTCAAAATTGCCAATGATACCATTTACGGGCTTGGGGCAGGAGTGTGGACAAGAGATGCTCACCAGCTGTACAATATTCCACGCCAGATTGAAGCAGGAAGAGTATGGGTAAACCAATATCACTCTTATCCGGCCGGAGCACCTTTCGGAGGTTACAAGCAGTCAGGAATCGGAAGAGAAAACCATAAAATGATGCTCGACCATTATCGTCAAACCAAAAACATGCTGATTTCTTATAACAAGAATAAGTTAGGTTTCTTTTAATATTTATTTAGAACGTGTCCGCTTGCCTTGGCGTTGTCCAGGGCAAATCGGTCGGGCTATCCAGGGCTGCACTTCGTTTCGGTGCTCTATTGCATTCTGCACCGGCTCGTTCCTCGCCGCCCTTCCTATCCCTCACGCAGAGAAATTCTCTGTTTAAAAGTGGAGATAAAAACTAATAATCCCAAATAACTCAATCCAAAAAATAAGATATGATTCCAAAAACAATGAAAGCGGCAGTAGTTCAGGGCTATGGCCAACCCCTGAAAATAGAAGAAGTACCTGTAAGAGAACCCGGAAGATATGAAGTCCTTGTCAAAGTAATTGCCTGTGGAGTCTGCCATACAGACTTACATGCGGTAGACGGCGACTGGCCAGCAAAACCCAAAATGCCTTTAATCCCCGGACATGAAGGAGTAGGTATTGTGGTAGCTTGCGGACCGGAAGCTTTCGTAAAAGAAGGAGACGCCGTAGGAGTTCCATGGTTGTACAGTGCTTGCGGATGCTGCGATTATTGTATCACAGGGTGGGAAACCCTTTGTGAAGCACAGAAAAATGGAGGGTATAGTGTAGATGGAGGATTTGCAGAATATGTCATTGCAGATTCAAGATACGTTGGACATTTGAAATCTGATGTTAATTTTCTTGAAATTGCCCCCATATTATGTGCCGGAGTAACGGTTTACAAAGGATTGAAAGAAACAGAAACAAAACCCGGAGAATGGGTTGCCATCTCAGGAATCGGAGGGCTGGGACACGTAGCCGTTCAGTATGCTAAAGCAATGGGTATGCATGTAGCGGCCATTGATGTAGCAGATGATAAGCTTGAACTGGCGAAAAAATTAGGAGCAGACCTTGTAGTGAATGCAAAAAACACAGATCCTGGAGAATATTTACATAAAGAAGTTGGCGGAATGCACGGCGCATTGATTACTGCCGTTTCACCTATTGCTTTCAAACAGGGAATAGATGTGTTAAGAAGAAAGGGAACTATCGCTCTGAATGGCCTTCCTCCCGGATCTTTTGAACTCCCCATTTTTGAAACAGTTCTGAAAAGAATTACTGTCAGAGGTTCTATTGTAGGAACAAGAAAAGATTTGCAGGAAGCATTGGACTTTGCCAATGAAGGATTGGTGAAAGCTACAGTCACTTCCGCAAAATTAGAAGATATCAATGATGTTTTTGATAAAATGAAAAAAGGTCAAATTGATGGCAGAATCGTTTTAGATATTGCCGGTTCAAATTAATTGATGATGTGTTGTGGGATCCCGGTTAGATTTATTTTACCGGGATTTTTTATCAATATAAGGTTTGTATTAAACTAAAATAAAAACAATGGAAACAAAAATACCAAGACTTTCCGCAACGGAACAGGCACTTGAAGTAATACACAAGCTGGAAGACCAATACGGCCCTTTGATGTTTTATCAGGCAGGTGGATGTTGTGAAGGAACCCAGCCGCAATGTTTTGAAAAAGGAGGATTCTTTCCCAGAATGAATGATGCTATGATTGGTACCATTAACGGATATGAGTTCTGGATAGACCGCGATCTTTTCGAATACTGGAAATATTCACACTTTACATTGGATGTTACAGATGGTTTCGGACCCGGCGGTTTTTCACTGGAAACTCCTTTAGGCAAAACTTTTAAAGTTCACTACAGACTTTTCACTTCCGAAGAATATGAAAATCTGGAACCTGTAAGACGCAGTGAGTAGGATTTAATATTAAGGCTTTTGAGCGATATAAATAAGCTCTCTTTCAAATTCGTATTTACCTCTTGAAATTCCCCTTTTTAAAATGAAATACTGAGTCACAGTAATCGCTATAGCAATTACTATAAACATGTAATCCTTTTGATCACCTCTTGTGTTTACAAAAATCAGAATTAAACAAAAGCACAGAATGAAAAACCAATTCAGAATCTGAAGCCATGATGGAAAAAATTCTATAGCAACGGATGATTTTCCATTTTTATCAGAAATAGTTCCTTGAAATATGGGGTTGTTTTTATTCATGTCAAAGAGTCTTGTTCTTCTTCGTATCTTAAAATGGTTTGATTCAATCATTCCACGATATTCAAACCGTGTAGGAATGGAAGAATCCTTTTCCCAGGATATGAAAGTATTATTGGTTTTGTAGGTTATTTTCCACAATCTTTGTGTAAGTTCAGTGCTGTTGATATCGAGATCAACATTCAGACTGTTATATAAGCCAATGCTTTTGAAAAATGAGTTCATGGGTTAAAAGAAAAATGTTTAAACTATGGTCAGACCTTCACAAACCGGTTGACAAACATGGCGGAGACGATATCTCCTACAGCATTTAGAACGGTTGCCAGAGGATCTACCAAAGTCCCGATGATCATCACAGCAGGAATAGCTTC
This sequence comes from Chryseobacterium sp. MYb7, assembly GCF_002979455.1. Taxonomy (GTDB): domain Bacteria; phylum Bacteroidota; class Bacteroidia; order Flavobacteriales; family Weeksellaceae; genus Chryseobacterium. The sequence goes on along the minus strand of NZ_PCOU01000007.1, from coordinate 103,118 downwards.
CTGAGGGAGTTTATACACAGAAATCATCAGCATTTCACCAATATATCCACCATTAGGAATCCCACCGGCTACAATACTCACAAAAACGGTAATTCCCAAAGCTAGAAGCAGGTTGGCAGGATCGAAAAAATCTCTTCCAATAATTAAAAAAGCTACATAGATCTTAATAATAGAAGACATGGAAGATCCATTCTTATGCAACGTGGTTCCAATAGGAATGACCAGATTGGCAATAGAATTCGGAATTCCGATTTTTGAAGCTGCCTGTAAATTGGCCGGCATCGTTGCAAAACTGCTGCAGGTACTTATTGCAGTTAAAGTAGGGTAGATCGCATTCGTCCAGAAGCTTTTAACTCCTTTCTGCCCATTGGCCATAAACGCATAAATAGAAAAGAATACAAGAAAATAAATAATTCCTGCAATATAATAAAGTCCCAGAGGCTTTGCATAAAATCCGAAAAGCTGAGGTCCCAAAGTCGCCACCTGATAAGCAAAATAGGCACCTAAACCAATGGGTGCAAGTTTCATCACCAATAGAAGAAGTTCTTTCATTACTTCATATCCTGAAGCAATAAAAACTCTGAAAGGCTGTCCTTGCTCACCCGTTTTTCTGGCTGCAAATCCTGTTAAAAAAGCAAATACCAAAAGAGCCAACATATTTCTTCTTGAGAAAAGCTCAGTGAATTCTCCTACAGTAAAGAAGCTTACAATTCTGTTACCCCAGCTGTCTTCATTAGCTGCTTCGGAAATGATCTCAGAGCTTCCGGAAACTCCTGAAACCGGGAAAAGATAGACTGCACAGATCGTAAACACTGCTGCCGTGAGAATAAAGAATAAAAAGGTAAGTGCCATCACAAGAATGATTTTACCAAATTTTGACTGCTGCTCCAGAGAAGCAATAGAATTGGATACGGCAAAAAATACCAAAGGAACTACACTCACGAAAAGAAGATTCAGAAAAATATCTCCCAAAGGTTTAATGGATTCCACAATTCCTGGGGCGACAATTCCAATGATGCTTCCAATAGTGATTCCCAAAAGTAAAAATATGATTCCGGAGTAGTTTTTCAGTACCTCTTTCATGTGGGGCTTTTTATCAAAGATAGGTTTATTTTTAACATTCTGTTATGCAATTTTCAGACCTAAAATTCATAAATTTGAGTAAACCTCATTTCTATGGCTTATATAGATTATTATAAAATTTTAGGCGTAGATAAAAGCGCAACACAGGATGATATCAAAAAAGCTTACCGAAAACAGGCAAGAAAACATCATCCCGATCTCAATCCCGGAGACAAAGAAGCAGAAAAGAAATTCAAAGAACTGAATGAAGCTAATGAAGTGCTCAGTAATCCGGAAAACAGGTCAAAATATGACAAGTACGGAGAAAACTGGAAGCACGGCGAAGAATACGAAAAAGCCCAACAGCAACAGCAAAGACAGTATCAGCAGCAAAGCTACAACAGAGGCTATTCTGGTGCAGACTTTGGTGAAGGGGAAGATTTCTCAGATTTCTTCCAGAATATGTTCGGTGGAGAAGGTGGCGGATTCGGTAAAAGTTCGAGAGGAAGAGCTTCCGGTAAATTCAAAGGTCAGGATATAAAGGCTGAACTTACTTTAAATTTAAGGGATGCTGCAAAAACTCATCCGCAAACTTTTGATATCAATGGCAAGAAAGTAAGAATCACCATTCCGGCCGGAGTGTATGACGGACAGCAGATCAAATTGAAAGGCCATGGAAATCCGGGAGCAAACGGAGGTCCGAGCGGAGATTTATACATTACCTTCAATATTCCGGCCGATCCGGATTTTGAGAGAATTGGTGATGATCTGAAAACCAAAGTAGTGGTTGATCTGTACACTGCCGTTTTAGGAGGAGAAGTGAAAGTAAACACGCTGGAAGGAAGTGTAAACCTTAAAGTAAAACCTGAAACCCAAACCGGAATGACGGTAAGACTGAAAGGAAAAGGTTTTCCTGTCTATAAAAAAGAAGGAGAACACGGAGATCTTTTTGTAACCTACGAAGTGAAACTGCCTACCAACCTTACTGAAAAGCAGAAAGAACTTTTTGAACAATTAAAAAATTCCTAAGCTATGAGTGAAAGAATATCACGGGAAGAACTCGTAAAAATCTATAATATAGAAATCACTTTTTTTGATGAACTTGTAGACTATGGGCTATTGAATATCCATATCGAAAATAATATTCATTATCTGATGTATGAAGATCTGCCTGATCTGGAAAAATTTGCCAACTGGCATTATGATCTTGAAATTAATCTGCCGGGTCTTGAAGTGATTTATAATATGCTGAAAAAACTGGATGCTCTGAACCGCAGAAACAGAGAACTAATGAATAAACTTTCTGCAATAAGTGATCAATATGAAGATATTTAGTTTAGTTTTGTAGCTTTTTAAAGCAAACTCTATAATTATGAATGAAGAAAAGGTGATTACACTAAAACCAGACAGAAAGATTTTTGAAGATATTTATTTTAGCGGTAATCAGGGAAGTCTGCTTTTTTCACCTACAACGAAAAGTAAAACCATTGTTACTATTGCAGCAGCAGTGATTGTTTTCATTGTTTTTCTTTTAAAAGATCTTTTGAGTAAAGAAAATGCAGGTATTTTATACTTCCTGAGTTTTATATTTTTGCTTTGTGCCGTTTTTTTATCCGTCAGCGTTAATAAAGTATCAAGATGGAAAAAACAGGTGAATCATTACCTAAATGTACTTGAAAAATGCAAAGTATACGAAATCAGATTTGATAATAACTTTTTCACAGTGAATATTGATGGTGAAAAAGAAACCAGCGAATGGAAAGATTTTGAATACTTCGATAGCACTCATGAATTTATTTCTCTTGAAGGAAAATACAACTATATGTTTCCCAGAAAATCAATGAGCGAGAAAGAATATAGTTTTCTCAAGAATACATTGAAAGAGAAAGTGAAAATCGATCAATAAAAAAAACGGAACAAAATTATTTTGCTCCGTTTTTTTTTATGTATAAGCTAGCTTATTTGCTTTCTTCCAGCCATCCCATTTCCTTCATCCACTCGTCATTGTAGATCTTTCCTACATATCTTGAACCGTGGTCATGAAGTAAAACAACAATTACATCATCTTTCGTGAACTGATCTTTCATTTGGATCAATGATGCAATAGCACTTCCGGCAGAATATCCGCAGAAGATACCTTCTTCTTTTGCCAGTTTTCTTGCATAGATAGCACCATCTTTATCCGTTACTTTTTCAAAGTGGTCAATTACAGACATATCATAGTTTTCAGGAATAATATCTTCCCCGATTCCTTCTGTAATATAAGTGTAAGCATGATCGTAATGCAATTCACCTGTTTCGTGGAATTCCTTCAGAATAGAACCATAAGTATCAACTCCGATTACTTTAATGTCCTGATTTTTTTCTTTGAAGAATGTTCCACATCCTGTGATCGTACCTCCTGTTCCGGCTCCTACCACAAAGTGAGTTAGTTTCCCCTCAGTCTGTTCCCAGATTTCCGGAGCGGTAGATTCGTAATGAGCCGCTCTGTTGGATAAGTTGTCATATTGGTTTACATACCATCCGTTTTCCGTTTCTTTTGCCAGTCTTTTGGAAACCGAATAATAAGAACGTGGATCGGTAGGTTTCACATCAGTAGGACAAACGATTACTTCAGCTCCTACCGCACGAAGAATATCGCATTTTTCTTTTGACTGTTTTGAATTGGTCACAAAGATACATTTGTACCCTTTGATGATCGCAGCCAATGCCAGTCCCATTCCTGTATTTCCAGAAGTTCCTTCGATAATAGTTCCTCCAGGTTTTAATCTGCCGTCTTTTTCGGCATCTTCTATCATTTTAAGAGCCATTCTGTCCTTTACTGAGTTTCCAGGATTGAAGGTCTCTACTTTTGCTAATACTAATGCCGGAAAATCTTCACCTAATACTTTGTTAAGTTTTACCAGCGGTGTGTTACCTATAGTTTCAAGGATATTTTTTGCGTATTTCATAAATGTTTTATAAGCGGCGCAAAGATAAGGCTTTTAAAATTATCTGCACTGTGGATAACATGTTGATAAGTTGTGGGTAACTGTGAAATCAGCTCAAATACAAGCTGTAACTTTCAATTATCAATTATCAATTATCAATTATCAATTATCAATTATCAATTATCAATTATCCTGTTAGTTGTACTTAATCGCTTTCACCGGAGAAATCTTACTGATCAGGTAGCTCGGAATAATCAAAGCCAATCCTGAGATAATAAGGATTCCCACAGAAATAGAGATAATCGCAATTGGATTAAGGTCTACTGGAACCGTACTTACATAATAGTTTTCCGGATTAAGTTTGATCACTCCAAAGAATTTTTGGATCAAAATAAGTCCTAAACCGATAGCATTTCCATACAAAAGTCCCGGAATCATAATAATCAGGGTATAATTGATGAAAGTAGCTCTTATCTGTGAATTGCTTGCTCCTAATGTTTTTAGAAGACCAATAGAATTGGTTCTTTCAATAATAAGAATTAGAAGAACCATGATAATATTAATTACCACAACAATCAGCATGATGATGATGATCAGGGCAATATTGGTATCAAAAATACTGATCCAGTCCGTAATCTGAGGGAATTTTTCTGTTGCTTTTTCAGCATAGTTTTTATAACCGATCAGTTTTTCAATGTCTGGAAAATCTTTGTCGATGTCATTTACATTTTTCAGAAAGATATCAATACCGCCAATTTCATCAGGTTTCATATCCTGAATTTTTCTTGCATGATTGATTCCTCCAATAACAAATTGTTCATCAATCAGTTTGATATCTGTTCTGTAAATACCAATCACTCTGAATTTACGGTAAAGTGGTTTTTGATCTGCTTTTAAAAATACGGTAACAATGCTGTCATTCAATTTAAGATGAAGATCTTTAGCTACTTTTTGTGAAATAGCAACATCATTGTTAAAGCCTTTTTCTGTTACTTTCGGGGTAGTTCCTTCAATAAGGAACTTTTTGAATCTTAAACTGTCGAAATCTTTTCCAATACCTTTAAATATAATTCCTGCGAAATTGTGCTCATTACGCATAATTCCGGTAACTGTTACATATTTTTGGACGCTTTCTACATCCGGAAGTTCTTTTATTTTGGCAATATTCAACCCCTGATTATCCAGTACGGAAGTATTGTATGAAGAATTTGATCGGGTAGATCTTACCGTTATATGTCCGCTAAAATCTGCCAGCCTCTCTTTGATAGCTTTTTTGGAACCAAAACCGGTGGCTACGGTAATTAAGGAAACAATAATTCCTAATGCTACGGAAAGCCTGCCAATGAAGATGATAACCCTTGAAAGGTTATTTTTGTTATCTTTGGAAAATGCTATTTTTCTAGAGAAATATAAAGGAAATTTCAAGCTTATGAATTTAGATTTCAAAATTAAAAATTTACTTCTGATTTGCCTAATTTTTTTAGGAGTATTCAACCAATATTATTCTCAGACTCAAGTTCAATCGGATTTTAAAACTGGCGCAGACCAACCTGAAATCTATTTACCCCTGTTAAAAGGTAAAACAATTGGTGTGGTAACCAATCAGACAGGTTTGATGAGTGACAAAACTTATTTGGTCGATTTTCTGGTAAAAAACGGAATTAAGATCAAGTCGATTTTTGCTCCCGAACATGGTTTCAGAGGAGATGCTGATGCCGGTGCAAAAGTGAAAAACGGGGTAGATGTAAAAACTGGAATTCCCATTGTTTCTCTGTATGGCAATAATAAAAAACCAAAGCCTGAACAGCTTTCTGGAATTGATATTGTCGTTTTTGATATTCAGGATGTGGGAGTGAGGTTCTATACTTATATTTCTACATTGTCTTATCTGATGGAAGCGGGTGCTGAAAATAATGTTGAGGTGATGGTATTAGATCGTCCTAATCCACATGATGGATATACAGACGGACCTGTTTTGAAAAAAAAATGGACCAGCTTTGTAGGATTACATGAAGTTCCTGTTGTATATGGATTGACGATAGGAGAGTATGGAAAAATGGTGAATGGTGAGAAATGGCTGAAAAATGGTGTTCAGACCAAATACACATTGATTCCGATGAAGAATTATCATAAAAAACAACGTTACCCGATACTTGATAAACCTTCTCCTAATTTACCCAATGATAAAGCTATAAATTTATATCCAAGCCTGTGCTTTTTTGAAGGTACTCAGGTTTCCGTAGGAAGAGGAACAGATCTTCCTTTCCAGATTTATGGTTCCCCATGGACAGAAAACCTTCCTTATCAGTTTACTCCTAAGCCAAGTTATGGTGCTAAAGACCCATTTCTGAACGGGAAATTATGCTATGGTGAAAACCTTTCCAGTTATCCTAATGATTTAAGAGAATTGAATCTTGAATGGGTCATTAAAGCCTATCAGAATTACAAAAACCCTCAGCAGGATTTCTTCCTGAAAAACCTTTGGTTCGATACCTTATCCGGGACTGATGAATTCAGAAAACAGATCATTGATGGAAAATCAATTCCTGAAATTAAAGCTTCATGGAAAAAAGATCTGGAAAGTTTCGAAAAAATCAGAACCCGATATGTGGTATATGAAGATTAATTAATCAAAATTTTGGGGCGGATTTTTGTCATTTTTGCCCTTATTTAAGATAAAGAGCCCGACAGTTAGCCCGACAACTCCTGCAAAAGCAGTCATTAAAGCTCTTTGTAATTTATCTGGCAAATCATTACCGATATAATTCATTAAAAAAAGAATCACAAAAGTGATCACTGAAATAATGATATGATTTCTTCCGAATGGCTTCATTGTATTATTTTAATTTGTAAGAAATCATTACTCCTCCTCTGTATGGAATGATCTCACCGCTTTTGTTAAACTTCTCAGCAGAGTCATAACGTCTTCCTGTTGTACGGTCGTATCCTTTATAAAATCCTTGCGATGTTCCAACGGTTGCATAAAGATCAAGATTCCATCGTTCAGACAATTGAAACTGATATCCTGCAGTAACGCCCAGCGTTAGAGAATATCCTTTTTGATAAAGATTCGAAGTCATAACGATCTCGCCATCATCTTTTGGACCAGTTGTATGATCATTCCAATAATTCCATTTTTGAAGATTATAAGCTGATGCACCAATATTGACTCCTACATACCAACTCTTAAAGGCTTCTTTAAAATAATATCTTCCTTCAGCAGAAATAGAGTAAATCTGTAATTCATGTCCTGCAAAAGACTTCCATGGCGAAATGAAAACATCTCCCTGAAGGGTATATTTTGGGCTAATCTGTTTTTCTATTCCAAGGTTTAAAATTCCTATTGGGGCAAATAAAGCATTTCCTTTAATGTATAAACTTTTATCCTGTCCTCCTTGTTCCTGTTCCTGCGCACTCAATGTACCTGCTGACAGGAAAGCTAAAATGCCTGCTGCTAATAATTTATATTTCATCCGGTATATAATGTTTATTTTATTTGCTTTAATAATTCATCTGCTAGTTGAGAATCCTTATTGCCTTGAACTGCCATGTTTTTGGACATTTCAGCATAATTTTTTGCCATCTCTTTATTGCCCGTAAGGTGATAGAGTTTAGCTAGAATATAAGTGTTTTCTGAAGTTTCGTTTCTCATGACAGACTTTTCTGCCCATTCTGTAGCTTTCTTTAAGGAAGCTGGTGCCTTTACATGATCTGCAAATACCCACGCAGCCCTTAGAAGTTCATTAGGATCAAATGTATCAGCGTTTTTATAATAATCTAAAGCTGCTTTTTCATACTCTGGAAAATTGCTGTTTTGCTCATAATAGCTCAGTTTAGTCTGATTCAATTTTTTAAGAGCGGCTTCTTTTCCTACTAAAGGTTCTGCTGTTTTTAGAAAATAGTCATCGTTGATTTTTTTATTTTTATCATCAATAGACTGTTCTACTATTTTACCTAATTTCAACTGTGCATCAAATTCGTTGTACGTTTCTTCCGGAAGATATTTAACGATCTCTGCTTTTCTGGATGCAAAGATATTATAATTGGTATCTTCTGATGACTTTACAAAATAGAGTAGGAATCCTATCTCGTCTTTGGTCAATTCTTCAGTTTTCTTTTTATTTTGGAAATATCTTTCAGAAGCTTTTTTGGCGAAGTCATAATCTGTGTTGGCATTCAGCTTCATAATGTTGATCAGAAATTCCGGATCTTTTTCACCATTGGCAAAGCGGTCTTTAAAAGACCCTTTTTTGTTTCCGGGTGAATTGATATCCTGAGCCATTGCTACAAACATACTTTCTTCCATATACCCTGTATTTCTGGAAACAATTTCACCTTCACCATTTAGGAAAAGATAAGTAGGATAAGAACGTACTCCAAATTTGGAAGCGATATCTCTACCTTCTCCTTTTTCCATGTCAAATCTTGCATTAATGAAGTTGGTATTATAATAATCACTCACAGATTTTTGTGTGAAAACATTTTTCTCCATCATTTTGCATGGGCCGCACCATGATGCATAAGCATCAATAAAAACCAATTTCTTTTCCTTCTTGGCTTTTGCAATAATATCCTTGAAAGGCAGTTCCTGAAATTGGATCGCTTCCTGAGCTGAAATAGCTATAGCACAAAAAATAGATATCCCGGAGATGATCTTCTTCATTTTCAAATAAGATTTGTAGGCGAAGATAATTAATTTTCAAAATATAGAGTGCTGAATATGTTGCCTGAATGACGATATTAACGAATTTTAAGACTTAATTCGGTTTTGTAATTTTCATTTTTTTGCTAAAAAGTGATAAGTTTAATGAGGTTTTAATTATTATTTTTAATTTATAAATGCGCGTAGTCTGGTGCTTTTCTCTAAAAAATAAAATCTAAATATAATTCACTTTACGGTCCTGGAATCTTTGTTATATCTTTGCAAACGAATAATTTATATGTAGAGGAACCCGCAATTTTGAGAATTTGATTATTAATTTTAAGCACGCTTTATCCAAAAAGTCCATTTATATAACTGCCTTATCTGCCTGCCTGATTGCTGTGGCAGCATTTGCCGTTTTGAGTCTTTTGATTACAGAAGACAGCCGAAAAAATACCGATGATTTTGCAAAGAAAACATTTTTCCGAAAATATGAATCTATAGAACATGAATTCAGAAATATTGAAGATTATCAATATCTGCTTCGTGCACTCATTCAGAAAGACGGATTGAAGAATTATAAGGATTATTCTTTAGTTTTAAATGATCTGAACAAAAAAAGAAATCTTCTCCCGTACAGCTGGTATTACTATGAAAACAGGAGTTCAGGAAAATCTGAGAGCAATAACCCTTTGTCTGATATTTTCAAGAATACAGATTATAAAGAAAAATCCATTGTTATAAAAAATAATGGTCCGGGGCATTTCAAAGATCTTTTGATGACCAAAAAGGATAGCATGTACTGGATAAGCTATGATTCTTTGGTGTTGCCTGATAAAAACAAATTATATTATGGTTCTACAGTGAGTCTGGATGATCTGCACCAATATTTTATTAATGTTGACAAAAGCTCCAATACCTACGCCTATGTCTTTACCAAAGAAGGAATCTGCATTACCCATCCTGAGAAAAAGTATATCGGGAAAAATATTTTTGATTTTACGGATATTAAGCCTGCTGATACCCTGACCAGCAAAACGGAAGTGGGATATACCAAAGGAACAGCAGTCTCAGAATATCTGGGAGTAGAAGTAACCCGATTTATAAAACCGTTGAAGACCGACAATTTTGATGGATATACTGTAGTGAATCATGTGAATTTTATCATCGATGAAAACATCAGCAAGATAAAAACCTATACTGTTTATATTTTTCTGGCAGCCCTGTTTCTTATTGTAACAGTTTTTATATTGTTCCAAAGGGCAACCAATCTGGCATATCAGGAAAAAGAAAAAATACAGTCTGAGAAGAATTTACTGCTGATAGAGAACGAAAAGATGCACAAAGCCGAAGTGATCAATCAGCTTCAGCAGCTTAAAAATAATATCAATCCACATTTCCTTTTCAATTCATTGAATTCCCTTTATATGCTGATCGGGATCAATAAAGAAAACGCGCAGAAGTTTACCATGAATCTTTCCAAGATCTACAGATATCTGATTGTACCTCCGAAAGAAAATATTGTTCAGGTTTCTCAGGAAATCAAGTTTATACAACATTATATGGAACTTCTGAAAAGCAGGTTTGATGAAGAAATAAAGTTTGAGATAATTATTAATGATCCCAATAGTCTTGAAAAAAGAATTCCGTATTTATCATTGCAGATTGTCACGGAGAATGCTGTAAAACACAATATTGCCACAATAGATCAACCTCTGGAAATTATCATTATTGTGGATGCAGAAGGGATCACGGTAAAGAACACCTGGCAGCCTAAAACGGAACCGGTGCAGGGAGAAAAATTCGGAATTGATTATTTGAATCAGGTTTATGAGTATTTTAAGAATAATCTTCTTCATATTTCTGTAGATGGTGAATATTTCATATGTTTTTTGCCATTAATGAAGTGAAAATAAAAATCCATTCACTCCCAAAATATCACCACTCACTCCCTAATATTTATATATGATTCACGATACCTATAGCTTTGCTTACTGAAACTAAGATATTTACTATTTGGAATGAATCGGACTATTTTAATGAAGAATTACAGACTTGCTCTGTATCTCGGTCTTGCTATGGCTTCACCAATGGCAGTAGCACAGAAAAAAGATAAAGATACGGTAAAGGTCAACAAAGAAAAAACAGATAAGACAGAGACATCCTCGTCGAAAAAAACAAAAAAAATTGAAGACCTGATCAAAAAAGGAATCTATAAAAAGGGACTTTTTAATACTATTCAGTTAAAGACGGATATTTATTTTGAAATTCCAGACAGCTTGATGGGACGTCAGTTTTTGGTGGTTAACAAGCTGTCTCAGGTACCCATGCAGGTCAATGAGGCAGGTTTGAACAAAGGAATGAATTATGAAAATAAAGTCATTTCCTTTCACCGTGATCCTGTAGCTAAAAAGGTATGGGTAAAAACGGTGGTTCCTAAAGTGTCTTCACCAAAAAATGATGCTATTACAAAATCTGTGAAAGACAACTTTTCAGAATCTGTAATTGAAGTCTTTGATATTGAAGCACAAAACAGTGACTCTACAGCGGTGGCCATTAAAGTGAATAAAGTTTTTGATGGAAATCAAAAGAGCTTTAATGATGTTTTGGCGAATGTAGGATTAGGAGGATCTGTGAAGTCAAGCCTTTCTTATATAGAAGGAGTGAAAACATTTCCTAAAAATCTTGTAGTGAAGTCTCAATTGTCTACTTCTGTCAATGAAGGCGGAGTAGATCTTCCGGTAACATTAGGAGTTACGACCAATCTGGTTCTGCTTTCTAAAATACCGATGAAACCAAGAGTAGCCGATTCAAGAGTAGGATTTTTCTCCGAAAAACACTGGTCGTTTAATGACAATCAGCAGAAAATGGATGAAAAGTTTTTCATTACCAAATGGAATCTTGAACCCAAAGATGAAGACAAAGAAAAATACTTAAGAGGTGAGCTGGTAGAGCCTAAGAAACCGATTGTTTATTATATCGATCCAGCAACACCAAAACAATGGCGTGAGAAAATCATTGCCGGAGTACATGACTGGCAGGCGGCGTTTGAGCAAGCAGGATTTAAAAATGCAGTGATTGCGAAAATGCCGGACGAAAAAGATGAAGATTTTGATATTGATGATGTAAGATATTCTGTAATTACTTACGCCGCGTCGCCAAAGTCAAATGCAATGGGACCCTCTGTGGTAGATCCGAGAAGTGGTGAGATTATCGAAGCAGATATTATCTGGTGGCATAATGTAATGACTTCTCTTCATGACTGGATGAGAATTCAGACAGGACCTATCGACCCGAAAGCAAGAGGAAATAAATTCAGTGATGAACATATGGGTGAAGCCATTCGTTTTGTTTCATCTCATGAAGTAGGTCACACCTTCGGACTGAAGCACAATATGGGATCTTCCTTTGCATTTCCTGTAGAGTCGCTTCGTTCCAAAGAATTTACAGATAAAATGGGTGGTACGGCCCCTTCCATTATGGATTATGCACGTTACAATTACGTGGCTCAGCCGGAAGATGGCGTTACAGCAATCACTCCGAAAATTGGTCTTTATGATAAATATGCCATAGACTGGGGTTACCGTTGGTATCCGGATGAATTCGTGGAGAAAAAAGCGCTAAAAAACCTGATTGAAAAACATGAGGATGACCCGATGTATTTCTACGGTGAGCAGCAGAGCTACCTGGAAACCATTGACCCGCGTTCGCAGTCTGAAGATTTAGGTGATGATGCGATGAAAGCCAGCGAGTACGGAATGAAAAACCTGAAAGTTGTGATCAATAATCTCTTGAAATGGACGTATGAAGACGGTAAAGAATACACCGATGCCGGAAAACTGTATCTGGGAGTTATCGGGCAGTGGGATCTGTATACAGGTCATGTAATGGCGAATGTAGGAGGAATTTACCTAAACAACACTGTTTTTGGTAATAAGAAAAAGGCTTACGAAGCCGTTCCTGCGGAAATTCAGAGAAGAGCAGTTGATTATCTTGTGAAAAATGCCATCAATCTTCCGGAATGGTTATTCTTTAACCCGATTACAGAAAAAACATATCCTGTTAAAGACTCACCAATGGGACCCTACGAGCAGACGCCGTATACCCTGGCAAGAGGAATGCAGTATGGGACTATCTATTCCCTATTGATGGATGACAGACTGTTGAGGTTACTTGAAAACGAGATGAAACATCAGGTTTCAGGATCGAAAGAAGAGATCTACACCGTTGAAAATTTATTTGATCAGGTAAGAAAGGCTATTTTCAATAAAAAAGGAAGCCTTACAATGCTTGAGAAAATGACTCAGAAAAATTATGTGGATGCTTTGATTGTTTCGGTAAACAAATTATTTGAAAAAACAGCAGTGAAAGCATTGAAAACAGATGATACTCTGAATATCCCGACCATCTGTAATTTCCATGAAGAAGATTATGGGTTGAGGAATATCAATTATTCATCCATGAAGAGAGTATCAGAAGTCACTACTTACAAGAGGGCAGAACTTCAGAAGGTTCTGGACTTACTGAACAGAACAAGATACAGAGGCGATGATGCTTCCAGAGCACACTACACAGATTTAATTATTCGTATTCAAGAGGCTTTAAACAAATAAACGGCAATGAAAAAAACTCTAATACTTTTACCTCTTTTAGCTGCTAACATCGCAATGGCTCAGCAAAAGAAAACCATCACTGGGAAAATAGAAGATGGAAATACTTCTCATATCATTACCGGTGCATCTATAAAAATTGAGACACAATCGGTCTCTACAAAAACAGAATTAGAAGGAATTATCGAAAGTGTATCAGTAGGTACAGTTACCGATAAGGACGGAAAATTTATACTAGAAATTCCTGCCGATACAAAAACGGTATTGGTAAGTTACCCAGGATATGAATCCAGAGTGATTCAGCTTAATGAAGGACAGACCAACTATACTATCAGACTGACTTCGGAGGTAACAGATAAAAATAAAATCCAGGAAGTAATCATCACCGGTTACCAGAAAATTGAAAAGCGTAAGCAGACTTCAGCGGTTTCTACAGTAAAAATGGACAACATCAGCCAGGCTGGTGTTGCCAGTATAGACCAAATGCTGGCAGGGCAGATTGCTGGTGTGGCAGTAACTCCCGAAACCGGTGCTCCTGGTAGTCCTGCGAAGATCAGAATCAGAGGTACAGCCTCTCTTTCCGGTCCTCAGGATCCGCTATGGGTAATTGACGGTCTTCCGTTAGAAGGAAATGATGTTCCGAACTTTACGGATAAAGACAATATTGACCAGCTTCAGAACTTCTCTATTGCAGGATTGAACCCTAACGATATTGAAGATATCACCATCCTTAAAGATGCAGCTGCAACCGCTATTTATGGAGCAAGAGCAGCCAACGGAGTAATTTCCATTACCACAAAAAAAGGAAAGAAAGGAAGTCTGAAACTGAACTTCTCAGCAGATACTTTCGTGACATCACGTCCTGATTTTGGAAAACTGAACCTTTTAAATGCTTCTGAAAAAGTAGACCTGGAGCTGATGCTTGCAAAGCGTGCAGATCTTACTTACCGCGCAGATAAAGGAGAAGTGATGAGAATTCTGACTCAGAACAGCCAGCTTGATGCTTTCAGAAATGGAGGTTTTGATGCATTGAATTCATTGACTCGCCAGCAGATCAACGGTTTAAGAAACAACGATACAGACTGGGGTAAACTTTTGTACAGAAATGCCATCAACAAACAATACGGGTTAAGTGTTTCCGGAGGAAGTGATCGTGCAGATTATTATTTCTCCCTGGGATACTATGATGAAGAAGGAACAACTGTCGGTACAGGTTTTAAACGTTATAACCTGACTTTAAAAAACAATTATAAATTAAGCGATAAGTTAAATGCAGGAATCTCTATTTTCGGAACGCAAAGTGAACGTACATCTTTTGTAACGGATGCTGATGCTTCTATCAACCCTGTTAATTATTCAAGAAACGCCAATCCTTATCTGAAACCTTTCAATGCAGACGGAAGTTATAACTATGATAAAGATATGGATGGTTATGAGGATCGTTATATTCCTTTCAATTTTCTTGAGGAAAGAGAAAATACAAACTATTCACTGAAAAATAACTCTTTGAAAGCGATTTTAGATTTAGAATATAAAGCTTCAAAAAGTTTAAGATTTACTTCTCAGTTAGGTATTCAGTATGATACAAATAAAACAGAGAAATTTGCTGCAGAGAATACCTACTTCACCAGAAAAATAAGAGAAAATACCCGTTATTACAAAGACGGAAAATACAATTACTTTCTACCAGCTGGTGCCGTAAAACAAAACTGGGATAATGATTTCTTCCAGTACAACTGGAAATTGCAGGCGGCGTACAGCACGAAGATCAATTCAAAACATGAAATTGATTTGATGGCAGGAACGGAAATTCGTAAAACAGAAGATAATACGACCATTACAAGAGCTTTTGGGTATGATCCAAAAACAAGAAGAGCTACGGCCATTGTTTTCCCGAATTCAGGTTTTGCAGCTGATAAAAGATATGAAACATACCGTGAAGCAGCTCCTATAGAAAATGCTTATGCTTCTATGTTTGCGACAGCGTCTTACACCTACGATCAGAAATATACTTTCTTCGGAAGTGTAAGATATGATGGAACCAACCTTTTCGGGGTGAATAAAAAATATAAATACCTTCCAATATGGGCAGTTTCAGGATCATGGCTGGTGACGAAGGAAGACTTTATGAAAAATATTTCTGCAGTATCTAACCTTAGGCTAAGAGCTTCTTACGGTCTTCAGGGAAATATCGACAGAAATACTTCGCCATTCTTTATCGGTGAATACAATGATGCAACTATTCTTCCGGGAGTAAAAGAAGGAGTCATCAATGTTATCAGCCCTCCTAACGATAAATTGAGATGGGAAAAAACGACCAACACCAACGTTGGACTTGATTTAGGCTTGTTCAATAATCGTGTGAGTCTTATGGCTGATGTGTACAGCAGAAAAGGAACAGATATGATCAGTATGAGAGAAACTCCTCTTGAAACAGGGTTTGAATACACGATGATGAACTGGGGAAGTTTGACCAATAAAGGTTTTGAATTGGCAATATCTACCAGAAACATCAATCATGATAATTTCAAATGGACTACCACGATCAACTTTGCACACAACAAGAGTAGAGTATTGAGTGAGCAGCCCCGCGACAATGCTTTCCTTCCTTCAAGAGAAGGTCTGCCTGTAAATGCAGTTTTTGCTTTGAAAACTGCAGGAATGGATGAACAAGGAAACCCATTGTTCTGGAAAGGGGATCAAAAGATTTCTGCAGCAGAATTCTTTAAATTATATGATGTGTATGCAGATTTCCTTCCGGGACAGCTTGTGAATACAAAACTTTCAAACGCTGAGCTGAGAAGTCTATTTACGTACGTTGGAGATAGAGATCCGAAGTTTACAGGAGGTATTATTAACACATTTAAGATAAGCGATTTTGACCTTACTATCTCTGCAACATTCAATCTGAAGCAGACGGTAATGAGAACACCTTCTTACCGAGGTATGGATCTGGATAGAGGAAGAAACTATACAAGAGATATCTATGAAGCAGGAGGTTCGCTTCCAGGTATTACAAGTCCTGAAATGGATGCTAATCCGGACGGATGGATGGCGAATAAATGGTTTGCCAGCAATCGCTCAAGCGCGTACAATCTGCTTGATGTATGGGCAAAAGAGATCAGCTATATCAGAATCAGCAGCATCCGTTTAGGCTATACACTTCCTAAAGAATTTACAAATCCTATGGGAATCAGCAGCTTGAGACTGAGTATTGAAGGACGTAACCTTTTTGTATTCAGTAACGGATATAACGGATATTTCGATCCGGAAACGTATGGTAATATTTATGCACAGCCTATCACCAAGTCGGTGACTGTAGGATTTAATGTTTCTTTTTAAAACTTGAGAAAAATGAGAAAAATTACAACAATCATAGCGCTTACAGCAATCAGTCTTATCAATATCGGATGTGACAGATTTTTAGATATTCAACCTGAAGGAAAAATCATTCCTGTTACAGCTGAAGATTACCGAAAAGTACTTACATCAGCGTATTCAAAATATCCGGTTCACAAATCTATGGTAGCACTTCGTACCGATGAGACAAGTATTGATGATAATGGAGTAGATTTTATTTCTAATCGTGAAATGGCAATGTGGAAAGATTCGAACTATGACTCTAACTCTGTGGAGCTTCCTTGGTTAAGCTTTTATAACGTAAACTTCTATCTGAATCAGATCATCAATGAAGGAAGTAAAACCATGCAGGATTCTCAAGAGAAGAATCAGATTTTGGCAGAAGCTTATGCATTGCGTGCTTACCTGTATTTTGATTTGGTGAATTTATATGGAAAGCCATACAACAGTGCTACAGCTTCTACAGACAGAGGAGTTCCCATCAACCTGGAAATTGATCTTGAAGAGGTATTGAAGCCATCATCAGTGCAGGAAGTATACAATCAGGTTCATTCAGATCTTAAAAAAGCAGAGGACTTGATGGTGGAGCAGAAACAGGCATTGGGAGTTAATTATAGATTCTCCAAAACAGCATTGTTGGCATTTGAAGCAAGAACAGCTCTATACGAAGGAGACTGGAACAAAGCTTTAAACTTTGCAGATCAGGTATTGGCAGTGAAAAGTGATTTGAGCAATTTGAATACCGCAAACACAGTACCTAATCATTATGCTTCTCCGGAATCTATTATGGCCTTGGATAATACATGGGATAACTCTATAAAAAACTTATGTTTTGCATCTCCGGAACTTATTTCTTCATATAATTCTACTACAGATAAAAGGTTTGGCATGTATTTTGGAAAAAATGGTAGTAAGTATAAAGTCACCAAAGGAGGAAGTTTAGAATTTAAAGTGTCTTTCAGAACAGCAGAACAGTATTTTATAAAATCTGAAGCATTGTTAAAGTTGAATAAACTGGCTGAAGCTAAAGAAACACTTCTGAAAGTATTAAAAAACAGATATACTCCGGACGGATATACTTCAGTACAAAATGCCGTGTCTTCAATGGATTCTACGGCATTTATGAACTTTATTCTGGATGAAAGATTCAGAGAATTTGCTTTGGAAGGACAAAGATGGTTCGACTTAAGAAGAGCAAATCAGAAAAAAATAAGCCATATAATCAGTGGCAAAGAGTATATTCTTCAGCAGAATGATCCGCGATATACCATTGAATATCCAATGAGTGCGAAGAAGAATAACCTTAATTTATAAAACTTCATATCAAATTCAATACAGAGGAAACCGCTTGAACTTAATTGTTTTAGCGGTTTTTTTGTACTTTTGCAGCGTTATGAAAATTGCCATTATAGAAGATGAGCTGCTGGCTGTGAATTATCTGAAAAATCTTTTAGATATACAGAGCATTGTCCCTGTTACAGAGACGGTTATTCTTCGGTCCAAAAAACAGGCAATTGATTTTTTTGAAAAAGATTCTGCAGATCTTATTTTTATGGATATCCATCTTGGGGATGGAATGAGCCTTGAAATCTTTGAGCATGTAGAACTTTTTACCCCAATCATTTTTATTACTGCATTTGACGAATATGCCATGAGAGTTTTCAGGCATTTCACGATTGATTATCTTCTGAAACCTTTTGAAGAACAGGATTTACATAAAGCTTTACAGAAATTTATTTCTATAAGAAATAATTTTGATCCTGAACCGGTTCTTAAATCCATTTCCTCATTAAGACAGCCGGATGATGAGATGATGAAACGTTTTATGGTAAGAGAAGGGAATAAGCTTAAATCAATAGACGAGCATAATACCGCTTATTTTTTTGCCTCAGGGAAATACCTTTTCCTGACTACAAAAGATCATCAGACCTATATTTACGATGATACCATTAAAGATATCATTCAGAAGCTGAATCCTGAGATTTTCTTTAGAATAAACCGTAAATTTATCATTAATAAAGAAGCTGTTTCTGAGATAATCAAACATTCCAGTCAAAAAGTAGAGCTAAGACTTTCTCCGGAGCCGGAAGTGAATGCCGAAGTTTTTATCAGTAAAATGCAGATTGCCGAATGCCTGAACTGGCTGAACAGGTGATTAGACTTATTTTAATCTATATCATTATATAAACGCAAAGTTTATATTTACTGATTGTATTGAAAAATAATGGGAAACTTAGAATAAACAAAAAAATCAGAATAGGAATTTTCCTATTCTGATTAAAAATATATTTGAATGATTGAATTAATCAGCCTTTTTCAGGACTGGTCACACTTATGTAACTATTATTCTTTAATAATCTTAGATTGATAGGTATTGGTTCCATCATGTATTGAAATAAGATAGATTCCCGTTTTCAAACCTTGGATTTTATCATTAATTTCTTTATTGATCTCATTTAAAGAGCCTTTTGCTGAAATAAATAGCTTCCCTGCCATATCGTATAATTCTGCTTTCAGATTTTCTCTTGAATTTTTACTATCAATAACTAATTTTTGGCCATTTTTTAAAGGATTCGGATAAACACTAAATTCATTATTATTTGTTTTAATATCCTTAGCTGCTAACGTATAGGCTGGATAAACCAGTATTTTTTGTCCATTGTATCCTACAGCATACACGTTCAGTGCATTGGCAGGATAATCTACATACGTATTTGCCAATGTAGTATCTCCTGTTCCTACAATAGAAACACTGATGAGCTGGTTACTTGCATTATAGGTTTCAAAAGCAACAGCATTGTTCCATTTAGAATTATCTATCAATAAAAACTGTCCTTGTGCATTGGTTGTAATCTGTGCACCCACACCTGTAACCCCCGAAACAGGCTGCATATTCTTGAATGCATTTACACTATTCGCTGAAATATAATTGATAACCGGAGATATAGGTTTAGTATATCCTTTTGCCAGAACATAGCTTTTCACATCATCAATCATGCTTTGCGTAATGGTCATTTGAGCATTGGTGTAATCTGATATTGTTCCATTGATTGGCTTTAAAAAACCAGTGCTTGTGAAGAAATCTGTAAGATCTTCCTGCACAGCGTCACAGGTATTTTTTACAAAATTCATTACCAATTGTCCCTGTGTAAGCTGAGTTTCGTTTGTATTTCTTACTTTCTCAGCTACTGTAGCAAACCAGTGTGCATAATCTACTCCCGGAACTGTAGGAGTAACCGTAGGGGTATCTTCATCAGACATATCTGAATCAAATGCAAGGGTTGAAGCACCTTTTGAAGCACCTGCCAATTGATAATACAATTCTAATTGCCAAAACGGAACAAGGCTTCTGAAATTCGCGTCAGCAGGATTCACATAATCAGTTCTGAACTGATCCATAATACTCTTCCCGTTAATTTGAGTCTGAATAATAATTTCTCCAAATCTGTTTCCTGCTACTTGAGGAAAGGCTGTTTTATCGGCAACTTCACCTTCCAGTCTTGTAAACCTGTTGCTGCCTGTAGGTGAGTACATATTATAATAGGCCCATGATGAGTATAAATTGTTAGTGATTTCTGTTGTACCAACCCAATTTAATCCTGGTCTTACCTGATTGATATGACCTAATTCATGTGCCACACCCCAAATATCGAGTCCCGGTGCTGAGGTTGAGTTGGACAATCCCCAAGTAAGATCTAAATGAACTCCCATACCTCCTGCGAACCATCCTCCTGTAGATTCCATGTAAACAAGCTGTCTGTTTTTGAAGTTTTTATTGAATTTAAAGAAGCCCATCATTTCTCTTTCAGACTTGGCAATTGCATCGTACTTATCGATCAAAGGCTGAGCGGTTGTGAAATGGAAATTACTTACCGCAGACTTATTGGTAATCAGTTTTGTATAATACCCTTCTATATCAATTTTTGGATAGACATCATTAGTCAGCATTTCTGCCCATTCTGCAGACGTTGTACCTTTTTTATAAATACCATTTACAATGCCTGCTGTGATATTTACAGTTACAGGGACAGCGTTTGCATCATCAGTGTAATATGAAATATATCCCAATCCTGTATTAGTAATAGCGAGGATATTTATTCCGTTTTTTAGTTCATATGTTTTTTCAGGAGACGCGCCTTCGGTAGCAAAATCTCTTATTTTTAAGTAAACTTTGTTTTCGGACGTAATATCTTTTGCAAAAACAATAGCAGTGGTATTAGGCTGAAAAGCTATTCCTGTTGGGTTTTCATATCTATTATAATTCCCTATTTTATATTGGGCATTTATTGATTCAATTGTTTTATATGCTGTAAAAGTCTGTACCCTGTATTTTTTATTGTAGGTATTATTAAATAAACACTGAGCTAATCCTTTCATAAAAGGAGAGGAAATGGCATCAATATCCTGCTGGGTTACAGTTGGTTTTAAAGTACTGAAAATAGGATCATTAAAAATTGTTGAGTACACTGAAGGATTAAAACTATTAGAGCTGGTCTGAAAAAATTCCATTTCGGCACAGCTTGCAAAATTATTTTTACCATCAAGAACTTCAATTTTTATATTTAAAGGAGTAATTGCGGAAGGAAAGTTTACCGTTTTTATGGCGGATGACTGTCCGAAATTCTGAGTAGAAATAGTAACGTAAGCAGGATTAGAAATTGTATTATAGCTTATTTTTACATTTCCAAAAAGTCCGTTTGGCCCGCCATCCTGTCTTGGTGTGTACCTTAAATAATTCATAGCCGTCTGCCCATCAAACTTATAAATCAGAGAAATAGGAAAAGTAGCTGCTGTTGCATTCCAGTCACAATGATAAAGGGTGCTTACATCGCCATCAAAGGAATTTTCTATATTTTCTCCCGGTTGGAAACTTGAGGCCGAAGACCCTGCTACCTGTGGCAGGACAGATATATCTGCATAAGCAGAAAACTCATTGGTTGCCAGTGTACATTCTGTTTGTACAGGATCCATCTGTTCTGTAGAATAAAATTCCATCTCAGCACAACTTGAAAAATTATTTTGAGCACTTAGAACATCAATCCTAATCACATCAGGATGAACAATTGCTGTTGGCAAATCTATTGTTTTTGCCGTATTATCCGCTGCCCAGGAAATAACTCCGGTTGCTGTCGTAAAAACGGTAGGAGCGGATTGCGTAGAATAAGAAATCTTTACACTTGTCCAGATTCCGTTAGGACCTGTTGCCCTAGGCTTGTATACTAACTTGTTTACACTTTTTACCCGATTGGAAAATTTGAAATTTAACTGGTCCGGAAGTGCTGTACTCAAATTATACTGAGAATGATAAAGAGTATTCATATTATTATCAATACTCTGTCCGGCTTCCTGTCCGGATTGTGCAGGCTGTAAAGAATTTACATACGCTACAGGCATCTTATACTGCTGCGCAAAAGCAGTCTGTAAAAAGAAAAGAAATAAAAGAATAAAATAATTGTTTTTCATTTGGTTTAGATTTTTGATTAAAAAATAAAAAAATAAGAAGGTATTAATATCTTATAGGGGCTATGGCTACTGTCTACATCACCGCCAGATGAATCCAGCTTTGATTTGTTTTTGGATAATAATTGTATCCAGCGACCTTCCCAAAAATTCCTTATGCACTATTTACAATAATGATAAAAACACTTTAATAGCTCAAAACTTTATCCTTGAAAAGACTTTTTACATTACAAGTAAACATTATTTTCATTGCACTTCTGTTTTAAGTACTTGTATATTTATACATAAAAACAGTTTTCTCAAAATTAATAATTAAAGTAATTGGATAAACTTATGCCTACCTGTTTTTGAATATTCACTACCAGTTGACTTGTAATGTTCTGAAATAGCTTTATTAAACAAGTAGAAATGAAAAAAATGTCAAAACAAACATCATAATTTTAAGCAAGTAGTCTTATAAAAGGCAAGAAGAATGGGAAAGTTACAGAAATAGACAAAGAGTATATCAGTAAATTTGGAGCCTGTAAAAAGTGTGATCTTTGAATTCTCTTTTTTTTGAGAAGTAACAGGAAATTCCCTGCACAATGCTTTTGCTCACATCGCTAGTGGAGCTAAGCAAAATAGGTCAACTGGTGGTGAATATTCAAAAACAGGTGGGTACTGGTTTGTATAATTACTTTAATTGTTAATTTTGGAATAAAGGTTTTAGTTATAGATATCCAAGTACTTGATTAAGGATATAGAAAATGAGATAGTACCCAATCTTTCAATTCCGAAACGAGGACTTTTATCAAGAGTTCCTTTGTTGGAGATTGTAATATCTTATTTTGATCAAATAACTCAAACATTGGAAAAAGCAAATATTACTGTAGAAGGTTTATTTGTTAACGAAGATGCTGGTTTTGATTCCTGGAAATTTATAATACACTTTGAAAATAAGTGTATTATGCTTAATATTGTTTTTAGTAAAAGTAATGAACAGATACCGAAGATTATTATTTTGATGAAATTTTATATAAGGAAAGGTATGCTATAGAAAGAAAAAATGCATGGCTGGATAGCTTTCGTTCTTTACTCAATCGTTTTAACATAACAGTATCGAGGTAGAAGCCTTTATGGTAATAGCTTTGAAGAAATTTTATAAAACCGAGAAATTTTAAATAACATTATTAAAAAAATGAACACAAATTACCCCCCTACACTAATTGTTTTAGCCGCCGGAATGGGCAGTAGATACGGAAGTCTTAAACAGATAGACACATTTACACCACAAGGAGATACTATTATAGATTTTTCTTTATATGATGCATTGCAAGCAGGTTTTAAAAAAATTGTTTTCATCATTCGTAAGAATTTTGAAAAAGAATTTAAAGAGATCTTTGAACAAAAGCTAAAAAATAAAGCCGAAATAGAATATGTATTTCAGGAAATAGATACCGTTCCGGCCAAATATCTTAATCCAGAGCGTACCAAACCATGGGGTACCGGTCAGGCATTATTACTTACTAAAGATGTGATGCGCGAAAATTTTGCCATTATTAATGCTGATGATTTTTATGGGAGAGATGCCTTTATGGCAATGTATGATTTTTTAAAAGAAACAGACCCCAACTCTTATAATTTTAGTATGATAGGGTATTTATTGAAAAATACGGTTTCAGACCATGGATATGTTTCCCGAGGGGTATGTGATATAGATTGTAATGGAAACTTATTAAACGTTACTGAAAGAACCCACATAGAGAAAAATAAGAACGAATTAAGATACAAAGAAGAAGAGACCTTTACAACAATTGAAGGTGATGCATCAGTATCAATGAATTTTTGGGGATTCACCCCAAAGTGCTTTGAACTTATTGATGATTCTTTTACAAGATTTTTGGAAGATAATAAAGGAAGTTTAAAAGCAGAATACTATTTACCAACTTTGGTTGCCGATAGTATAGCATCCGGAAAAGCTAACGTAAAATTACTGAAATCTAACGATAAATGGTTTGGAGTTACCTATCCTGAAGATAAAAGAAAGGTGCAAAAAGCTATTTCAGAATTAAAAATGAAGAAACTTTATCCAGAAAATTTATGGGAATAATCTAACTTTATAACGAATAAATTAAAGTGTAAGAATAGGAAATTATTCATTGAAAATTTAGAAATACAAATTCTATATGTAAATTTAATTTTAGCACATCACAAAACCAAATTAATATGTTAAAGAGCACAATAGATTCCTCTACAGGATTTGAAAAAAGATTTGAAAAAATAGAAACAGTTATTTTTACGGATTCACTTTCAGCTTCGAAATCCGTGGCAAAAGAGATCTCAGACCTTATACGTGTAAAGCAGTCTCAAAAACAACCTTGTATTTTAGGACTGGCAACAGGTTCTTCACCCAAGAGTTTATACGCCGAATTGGTACGTATGCACAGAGAAGAAGGCTTGAGTTTCAAAAATGTAGTCACTTTCAACCTTGACGAATATTATCCTATGGAACCCGATTCCATACATAGTTATGTCCGTTTTATGAAAGAATTATTGTTTGATAAAGTAGATATTCTTCCTGAAAACTATCACATTCCTGACGGAACATTATCTAAAGAAGAAATAGCAGACTATTGTACTGAATACGAACTTAAAATAGAAGCCTTAGGCGGAATTGATCTACAGGTTCTAGGTATTGGGGGTAATGGTCATATCGGGTTTAATGAATCGGGCTCCTTACAAAATTCCAAAACCCGTCTTGTGGCATTAGATCATATCACAAGAGTAGCCGCAAGCAATGAGTTCTTAGGATTGTCAAATACGCCCAGAACAGCTATTACATTGGGGGTAAAGAAAATAATGGAAGCGAAAAGAGTCATCCTATTAGCATGGGGTGAATCTAAATCAAATATTATAAAAGAGTCTGTAGAAGGTCCTGTTACCAACCTGGTGCCAGCTTCCTATTTGCAAGAACACAAAAACGCTACTTTTGTATTGGATCAGGGAGCAGCTCATAAGCTTACCCGAATTAATACTCCATGGCTGGTAGAAAAAATAGAATGGACTGATGTATTAATCCGAAAAGCAGTTTTGGGATTAGCACAAAAAATCGAAAAACCTATATTAAAGCTTACCGATTCTGATTATATAGAAAACGGAATGAGCGATTTGCTGGCAGACAAAGGACCGGCTTACGATATCAATATCCAAATTTTCAATAAATTACAACATACCATAACCGGCTGGCCAGGAGGTAAGCCGGGAGCAGATGATACTAATAGACCAGAAAGAAAGACCCCGGCTAAGAAAAGAGTACTTATATTCAGTCCACATCCGGATGATGATATTATTAGTATGGGCGGAACTTTCATAAGACTACATCAACAGGGGCATGAAGTTCATGTAGCCTATCAAACTTCTGGAAATATAGCAGTAGCGGATTCTGAAGCATTGCGATTTGCCAATTTTGTGTGTGATTACAACGAAATGTTTGGCATAGAAAATGGTCCGGCGAAAAAGATTTTTGATAAAGCAGTCAAATTTTTACAAAATAAAAAAAATAGTGATATAGACATTCCAGAAGTAAGACATATAAAGGGTTTAATAAGAAAAGGAGAAGCAAGATCTACTTGCTATTACGTGGGAATACCAGACAGCCAGATTCATTTTCTGGAAATGCCCTTCTACGAAACAGGCAGAATAGAAAAAAAACCACTGAGCAAAGAAGACATAGAAATTGTATCAGATATAATAGACAAAGTAAAACCTCATCAAATATTTGCGGCTGGTGATTTAGCAGATCCTCATGGAACACATAAAGTGTGTTTGGATGCTATTTTTGAATCTGTTAAAAATTTAAAACCGAAGGAATACATGAAGGATTGTTGGTTATGGCTATATAGAGGAGCATGGAAAGAGTGGTCTATAGAAGAAATAGAAATGGCAGTTCCACTAAGCCCGGACCAAATTTTGGAGAAGCGCTATGGGATTTTCAAACATCAATCTCAAAAAGATGGAGTAGTATTCCAAGGGACAGACATGAGAGAATTCTGGCAAAGAGCAGAAGAAAGAAACAGAGAAACAGCAGAAACTTATCATAAAATGGGACTTGCTACTTATGCTGCTATGGAAGCTTTTGTAAGGTGGGAATTCTAAAAAGTTGAATAATGTCTTAATCAAAAAAGATATTTTGTCATAAAAAAATAACGTTGATGTTTTATAAATCATACAAAAAATAAGATTTTAACTTTGCTGAGGTAGATAATTAGGGGAAATTTGAAACCAAAACGAATACCTTTGATAGTATATTCAGCAAATTCTATAGAAGAAATTTCACTTCCTAAAGGTTTGTGAAATAGGTTTTATGCCTGTATTTCAAGGATATTGAGGATATTTAAGCTGCTGACAAAGTTTTGGGTAGTTGTGCCAGAAACTCTTTATATTTTGTTCTATTCTTTGGTAGAAAATAATTCTTCAGCAGTACAAATACAAAATCTATAAATCAAATTCAATACATATTTAACTTCTTTACTGATATAACTCTTTAATCGGTATTGATGGTAGTCTTGGGCGGATTTTCTCCGCCCATTATTATTTTAACCTTTAAAAACTCATCTTACTATTTGATTGGTCATCCATGAATAAGAAGATGAAAACATTTTTATAGTGATAGGTTAAGTGTTTTTTTTTCTCTTGGAAAATAGAGAAGCAAGAGGCGGGTCTGCCAACTATAATCAATCTCTCGGAGCTTCCTGATAAAGCATGGTCAAATAATTTTCAAACTGGTGGTAAAGGTACAAAAACTGGTAGCTACCAGTATGGAGGTATGATGTAAAACTATACATTTGAGTCACACAGGGTTAATATTATAGTAATAGTGAGTTCACACTCAGAAAAGGAAAATAAAAAGAGGGTATATCGTGTATTTGGACATAATTGGGAGGTTTCATTTAACTATTTTCTAATTGTGTCGGAACAGAGATTATTATAAAATAGGGAAGATCATCATTTTTTTTGTTCTTACCTGGAAAAAATGGAAAATGGATATGGTTTTAGAATTCTACATCATCTGGAAAGCTACAACTAAATCTCTCACAAAATGATTTGGCTAAAAGGACATTATTAAAAAATAAACTGCTCAATAGAATGAAGGATATTAGGTAGTGAAGGGGGTAAAAAAATAAGAGCGATTGCATTTAAAAGTGAAAATAATACTGAAATAGTCATTGAGTTCTACAGAATCTGAAGAGCAAAAGAATAAGACAAGGCCTTTAGATTTTTCTTATTAGATCTTATTCATAAAGAAAGATTGGTAAGAAGCGAACTACCCTTAGATAAAATAATATTGTTATAAAAGTCAATAAAATATGAAGAAAACTACAATTTGTATTTTGAGTGCCATTCTAATGTCATCTATCACATTATTGGATGCACAGGAAACTAAAAACAAACCTTCAGACTCCATCACTAAAAAAGTAAAAGATGTGGAAGAAATTGTTTTAGTAGGATTTGGAAAACAGAAAAAAGGAACCGTTTCCGGATCTATAGCTTCTGTTGATAAAAAGATACTGCAGGATCGCCCAACAACAAGCTTAACAGCGAGTATACAAGGTGCTTTACCAGGAGTTACCATTAAGTCTTCTTTAGGAGATGTAGGTTCTGTACCTACCTTAAATGTAAGGGGAAGAAGTGTTGCGGGGAA
The DNA here is from genome assembly GCF_002979455.1 of Chryseobacterium sp. MYb7. Taxonomy (GTDB): domain Bacteria; phylum Bacteroidota; class Bacteroidia; order Flavobacteriales; family Weeksellaceae; genus Chryseobacterium. The sequence continues at coordinate 75,374 of NZ_PCOU01000007.1, read as the reverse complement.
TTCACCACTCTATATTATAGATGGTATTCCCTCTAGTACTGCAGATTTTTCCAGGTTAAGCCCAGCTGATGTTGAAAATATAAGTATACTAAAAGATGCTTCAGCAGCTATCTATGGTGCAAGAGCTGGTTATGGGGTGGTTCTTGTCGAGACCAAAAAAGGTGGTGGAGGTAAGATGATTATAGGTTATAATATGTATAATGGCTATCAGTCACCCACCTATTTGCCTAAGTATGTAGATGCTGTTGACTATATGAAACTGAAAAATGAAGCATATTATAACGCTAATAATAATGTTGGTCATTTTTCTCAATATAAGCAAGATCAAATAGATCTTACAGCTGCAGGTACAGACCCGGATAGATACCCTAACACAGACTGGTATAAAGCAACTTATAGAAAAATGGCAAATGTACTTAATAATGAGATTAATGTATCAGGTGGAGATAAAACCCGTTACTTCGCAAGTCTAGGCTATTTGAAGCAGGAGTCTCTATCGCCTACAAAAGCTATGGATAGATATTCTTTTAGGACCAATACATCCTCTAAATTGAGTGATAAACTTACAGTAAATTCTAATATATCGTTTATCAAACAAATGATCAATGATCAGGGAGGTGGTATTAATACCGTAGAACTAGCGAGAATAACTCCTACTATGGCCGTAAGACAATCCAATGGATGGTGGGGATCTGTTAATGCCGGTAAAGTAGATAACACATTTGCGAATACCAATCCTGTAAGAAATAACATAGAAGGAGGGGATTCCAAGTTAAATGATCAAAAATTTATGGGGGCATTATCCGCAAACTATACTCCCGTAAAAGGATTAAATATAGATGCTCAAATCAGCTATTCAAACTGGAACTATCGTAAAGGTACTTTTGTAAATACATTAAATCCTGTATATAATTTTTTAACTAATGCTCCTATTGGTTCAACTGCGAGAGCGATTAATAACTATAGTGAAGAATGGAAGTCTGATGAATGGCTTAATACCCAGGTTTTGATAAGTTATGAAAAAAAGATATCATCACATTATTTTAAAGTATTGGGAGGTACTTCCTATGAAGACTATACAACCAGATCTATATCTGGTAAAAAATCTAATATACCAAAGGATGGATTACATTCTTTAAGTGCTCTTTCTACCCTTGATGGAACCTTAGATGAATTAAAGTCTAATACTCAGCAATATGCTTTTCAGTCTGTTTTCGCTCGTATTAATTATAATTATCAGGAAAAATATTTTTTAGAAGGTATTATAAGGGCAGATGCATCTTCACGTTTTGCTAAAGAAAACAGATGGGGATATTTTCCTGCAGTTATGGCTTCCTGGAGGTTAGATAAGGAGAATTTCATTAAAAACCTGAGTTTTATCAATACTCTAAAATTAAGAGGTTCTTATGGCAGCACCGGATCTATCAATACCATTGGTTATTATGACAATCAGACCTATATGAATAATGCTTCTTCAGTTCTGGGGAATGTTATAGTAGGGGCAATGGTACCGGGTAAGCTTGGATTCTCGGGTATAGGTTGGGAAACAATTGTTACCAAAAATATAGGGCTAGACGGATCTTTATTCAATAATACTTTCACTTTCTCAGTAGATTTATATAACCGTCTTACAAAAGGTGCGTTAATGAACAATCAATTAGCATATGAAACAGGTGTACTCATAGACAGTAATCCAGACAAAAACGAAACACCGCCAATTAATGCAGGTGATGTAGAAAATAAAGGGATAGAAATTAGTTTGGGATATAATAAAAGTTTTGAAAATGGAGACTTTTATATCAATGCTAATTTTGCTAAAAACAAAAATAATATTCGTTCACTTATAAATAACAAACCTTTATATGATAATAACTGGATAACACAAGTAGGAGGCTCCATTGGTGATTTCTACGGATACAAAACTGCTGGTCTCCTAACCCAAGAGGATATTAACAATAATTATCCTAAATTATACAGCACCTCTCAAGCTGGCGATATAAAATATGTAGATATTAATGGTGATGGAGTTGTTGATGAAAACGATAGAACTGTAATAGGAAATGATGTTCCCAGTTTTACCTATGGTCTAAGTATAGGAGGCAGATATAAAAATTTTGATCTTAGCGTAGTAGGGCAAGGGGTAGCTAATGTTCAGGTATATCTGGATAAAGAATCTTCTCAGGCATTCTTCAATGGTGCCGGTGCAAAACAATATGTTTCAGATAATAGATGGACTCCGGAAAATCCCAATCCTAATGCCTTGTATCCTAGGATTCTGCCGGCTGGGGGAGGAACTCAAAATATAGGAGTTACTTCAGATTTTTGGCTTTTTGATGCAAGTTACTTTAGAATTAAGTCTATTACTTTAGGGTATTCCATTCCTCAGGAAACAATTAGCCGAATAGGACTGAAAAAATTCAGGATATATGCAAACTTAGAGAATTACTTTACACTGAGAGGAGATAAACGGATGAAAGATTTTGATCCTGAAATGGCTAGCGCCCGTTCAACCTATCCCTACTTAAAAACCATATCGTTTGGTATCAATGCAACTTTTTAATCTATTAAACATCTGAAAATGAAAAAAATAAAAATTATATTACTATCAGTTTCCCTGACTATAGTTACTAGTTCTTGTAATTTAGATAGGTTTCCCGAAGACAAAGTATCAGAAGAAACATTCTGGAAAACTGAAAAAGACGCTACCTTGGCATTAAATGGTATTTATACATACATGTCTAGCGCTGCTTATAGCAGTTTGTATAACGATAGTTATACCGATAATTCATATGCTCAATATCCCTGGGAAACAACTGCAGTAGATGCTTCGGCAGGAAATATACTTCCTTCTATAGATTTCGGATACGATTTTACTACAATTAGAAGAGCAAATACTTTTTTAGAAAAAATTGATGAGATTCCCATGGACAAAAATTTGGCTGGCAGATATAAAGCAGAAGCCAGATTTATAAGAGCTTTTAATTATTTTGATTTATCTCAACGCTTTGGAGCTCTTCCACTCGTGCAAAAATCAGGTGAACTTGATGGCTCCACCCTCACACCTATTTCTGAAACTCAAATTGATGATTTTGTAACCAGTGAATTAAATGCTATAGAAAATGATTTACCAGCTGTCTACCCTTCTAGCCAGGATAAGGGTAGAATAACAAAAGGGGCTGTCTCAGCGTTTAAGGCAAGGGTATATTTATACACAGGAAAATATAAAGAAGCTTATGAAGCTGCTCAATCAGTAATGAATTCCGGTACTTATGATCTTTTTAGTACAACTTTAGTAGACACAAGTACAAATTACGACAGTTTTGTTACCTTTACTTCTGCCACAGATAAAGACAATTTTTATAAAGGCTTAAGTAATTATCAAGCATTGTTCTGGGCTAAAAATAATGGCAACAAAGAATCAATTTTAGAAGCTCAATTTGTACCAGATTCTAAAGGAATATTTAGTAATAGCATGGCTCTTTTCCTATTGCCAAATGAAGAGAGTGGATGGAGTTCTATAACCCCAACCATTGATTTGGTAAATGCCTATTGGAATAAAGATGGAACAGTATTTTCACCCCCTTCTAATGCTACAAGAGCTTCAAACTATAATCATGGTAATCCAAATAACGCTTATCTGGATGAATTTAAAAACAGAGATACTCGTTTATATGCAAGTATAATGCATCCAAATGGACCTTGGTCTTACTTAAAAGGTTTTGGAACAAGTACACTGTTCAAATGGAGTGAAGGTGGAAACAATACGTCTAAAATAGGCTATAATTATAAAAAAATGGCAGATTATGGCTCATTAGATGAGAACTTAAATATGAGCAACAATTTTATGCTTATCCGTTATGCAGAAGTATTACTCATATATGCCGAAGCAAAAAATGAATTCTTTGGCCCGGATTCTACTATTTATGATGCATTAAATCAAATTAGAAGTAGAGCAGGTATGGTAGGAGTTAGCAACGCACAAACAAAAGAAACCTTAAGAGACATTATCAGAAATGAAAGAAGAATAGAATTGGCAAATGAAGGCCACAGATTCTATGATATCAGAAGATGGAAAATTGCCCCAAATGTAATGACAACCGTTTATGATATAACCAATACACAGGTGGCAACCAGAGTTTGGGATAATAGATTTTACAGATTTCCTTATCCTCAAAAAGCTGTGGATTTAAATCCGAACCTAAAAGAAGCCCAGGCAGCAAAGGGATATTAATTTTATATAAATGACCATAGTTAATACTTGATAAAAAACTATTTTTGAAAGTCTTAATATCACAAAAAGTTATAGTTAATTTTATCTTCAATGTTGATATTACTTTCATAGAGTAGTATAAAATGTCAATTAATAAATAAAATCAAGGTAAATGGATGCAGTGTTAAATTCAAAAATTCAAAAGATTTTACTACTGAGCTCTTTTCTTTTTTTCTTCATTGGAAAAATTCAGGCTCAAAAAATTGAAAATGTTTCTAAGAAAGGAGAAACTTCAGTAGAAGTTTTGCTTTCCGACAACAAAAAAATACTAATAGATTTTTATGGAGAAAATATTTTTCGATTATTTTTAGATCCCACAGGCGGAGAAGTAAGAAATCCCGAAGCGATACCTCCTGCTCAAATTTTGGTAGATCAGCCTAGAAAAAAAGTAAAAGAAATTACTGTCAACAATTTACCACAGACCGTTTCTATCTCCACCAGTAAAATTAAAATAGAAGTTGAAAAAACAACTTCTTTATTTAAAGTATTCAACTTGAACCTTAATAAAGAGGTATTTTCTTTTATAGCTCCTATTGAATTTAATTCTAAAGAAGCTGTGCTCACTTTATCTCAAGGAAAAGATGAATATTTCTATGGAGGCGGTGTACAAAACGGTCGATTTTCTCATAAAGGAAATACTATTTTCATTGTGAATCAAAATAACTGGACTGATGGTGGTGTAGCATCTCCAAATCCTTATTATTGGTCTACAAAGGGATATGGCTTTATGTGGCATACTTTCAAAAAAGGATATTATGATTTCGGTAAACAGAATAAAAATGAAGTGAAACTGGCTCATGAGACTAATTACCTTGATGTTTTCTTTATGGTAAATGATCATCCTGAATTTTTGTTGAACGATTTTTACCAGCTCACAGGGAACCCTGTACTTTTACCCAAATTTGGTTTTTATGAAGGACATCTTAATGCCTACAATAGAGATTATTGGAAAGAAGATGATAAAGGAATTCTATTTGAAGACGGAAAAAGATATAAAGAGAGCCAGAAAGATAACGGTGGAGTTAAAGAATCTTTAAATGGAGAAAAAAATAACTATCAGTTTTCTGCCAGAGCTGTGATAGACCGTTATAAAAATACAGATATGCCTTTGGGATGGATATTACCCAATGATGGCTACAGTGCAGGATACGGACAGACAGAAACTTTGGATGGCAATGTAGCTAACCTAAAATCTCTCGGAAATTATGCCAGAAAAAACGGCGTAGAAATAGGATTATGGACGCAATCAGATTTGCATCCTAAAGAAGGGATAAACGCCCTTTTGCAAAGAGATATCATAAAGGAAGTGGGTGACGCAGGCGTAAGAGTATTAAAAACGGATGTTGCCTGGGTAGGTCCTGGCTACTCATTCGGACTGAACGGTATTTCAGAAGTAGCTCAAATAATGCCACGCTATGGTAACGGAAGTCGTCCTTTTATCATTTCGTTAGACGGCTGGGCTGGTTCACAACGATATGCAGGTATTTGGACGGGAGACCAAACGGGTGGAGAGTGGGAATATATCAGATTCCACATTCCTACTTATATAGGTTCTGGTTTGTCTGGCCAGCCTAACATTACCTCGGATATGGATGGTATTTTTGGAGGGAAAAACCCAATCATCAATACAAGGGATTTCCAATGGAAGACCTTTACTCCTATGCAGCTCAACATGGATGGCTGGGGAACCAATGAAAAGTATCCCCATGCTTTGGGTGAATCAGTTACTTCTATTAACAGAAATTATTTAAAATTGAAATCCAGTCTGCTTCCTTATACCTATAGTATAGCGAAGGAAGCCGTAGAAGGATTGCCAATGATCAGAGCAATGTTTTTAGATGAAGCTAATGAATATACCTTAGGAAAATCTACCCAGTACCAGTATCAGTATGGACCCTATTTCTTAGTAGCTCCCGTATATCAGGCTACAAAAATGGATAAAGAAGGAAATGATATTAGAAATAATATTTACCTTCCTAAAGGAAATTGGATTGATTACTTCACAGGACAGACTTATGAAGGAGGAATTGTTTTAAATCATTTCGATGCCCCAGTTTGGAAACTCCCTCTATTTGTGAAGCCAGGCGCTATTATTCCGATGGTAAATGCCAATAACAACATTCAGCAAATCAATAAAAAATTAAGAATTTATGAAGTGTATCCTTCAGACAAATCCAGTTTTACAGAATATGATGACGATGGCGTAACCGAAAATTACAGGAAAAAAGAATCTGTAAACACGCTTATAGAAAGTAATGTTGTGAAAAATACAGCAACAATAAGCATTTCTCCTACTCAAGGTAACTTTAATGGTTTTGAAAAAGAAAAAATAACAGAATTTAGAATTAATGTTACTAAAAAGCCATCTGGTGTAAAACTTTCTATTGGAGGTAAAAATGTAAAACTGAATGCAGTAAATACTTTAGATGAATTCAATAATGCAACAAACGTATATTTTTATAACAGCAAACCAGAATTCAATAATTTTTCTACAAAAGGATCTGAATTTGCAAAGGTTTCAATTTCTCGAAATCCACAACTTTGGGTAAAATCAGAAACTACTGATGTAAGCAAGAACAAAGTAGAGCTTGTCATTAAAGACTACCAATTTATCAATTCCAATCAATTAAAAAATAATTCCGGAGCATTTGCAGAAGCTTTAAAACCAATTACTTCAGAAAATACAAATACTGCATATTCTATAGTACCATCGTGGAATACAATTCCTAATGCTGACTATTACGAAATACTATATAACAATATGGTATACAGTAATATAAAAGATACCTCTTTCTTGTTTGAAGGATTAGCTCCTGAAACGAAATATGATTTCAAATTAAGAGCCGTAAATAAAGCCAATACCTCTGATTGGGTTCCTTTTTCATCCCAAACCAATAAAAACCCTTACGAATTTGCCATTAAAGGCATAAAAGCAACAGCCACAATTCCAAGTCAGGAAGGGGAAGGTCTGGAAAATCTTTTTGATCAGGATGTGAGCACCGGCTGGCATTCAGATTATGAAAAAAGCAAAGTCCCTTTTGAAATAATTTTAGATTTAGGCTCTATTAATACCATAAGCAAATTGGAATATATTCCTAGAAACAGTGGCTACAACGGAATATTTATGAATGGTAAAATTTCGTATAGTGATAATAAAAAAGATTGGACAGAACTTGGCTCTTTTACGTGGGATAGAAATAACAAAAGTAAAACTTTAGATTTTGCCACACATCCTACCACACGATTTATGAAAATTGAAGTAAGCAATGCTTTCAAAAACTTTGGGAGTGGAAACGAATTATATGTATTCAAAGTTCCCGGGTCTTCAAGCTTACTTCCTGGTGATATCAATAATGATCAGAAAATTGATAGGAATGACTTTACTTCCTATATGAATTATACAGGTTTAAGAAAAGGAGATTCTGATTTTGAAGGATATATTAGCAATGGAGATATAAATAAGAACGGTTTCATTGATGCATATGATATTTCTAACGTTGCTACAAAAATAGATGGAGGAGTGAGCGATGAAGAATTGAAACCATTGCAAGGCAGCATTACAGTCTCTGCTTCAAAACAGCAATATGCTAAGAATGATATCATTGAAGTTGTAATAAAAGGTAGTAATCTGCAATCTGTAAATGCATTGAGTTTTGCTATTCCATATAAACAAGAAGAATTGGAATATATAGGAATTACGCCATTAAATATCGGACAAATGGAAAACCTGACTTATGATAGACTGCATACCAACAAAGAGAAGGTATTATATCCTACGCTGGTTAATGTAGGACAAAAGCTTCCTTTAGAAGGCACAAAGGATTTATTCATTATTAAATTTAAAGCAAAACGAAACGGATCATTTAATATAAAAGCAGCTAACGGTTTGCTGGTTGATAAAACACTAAACTCTATTAACTTTTAATTACGAAGCTGTTTAAAAGCAAGAGAAAGAATTATATTTTTTGACACGAATCTCAGATGTGAGTAAGTTAAAAAGTCAAAGGCTTAGATTGTATAATCTGAGCCTTTTTTAATAAGCTTACGTTGCTTGAGAATAATTCCACATTTTTTAACTTTGAAACAACTTCAGGTAAAAAATAATTCAAATCAATTACAGGGAATTCCTGATAATTAAATCCGAAGCATTTTCAATTCTTTGTTGTTTGGCATTAAGAATCATCTCTGCTAAGATCTTTCCCATCTGCCAAAAATCTGTAGAAATCGTAGTAATGCCATTTTCTACAATCCCTTTAAGAGGTGTTTCGTTATAGGAGATAATGCCGAAATCCTTTTTAATCTTTAGTTTCTGCTTTTTAGATTGCTTAATCACATTTACCAGGTGTTTATCATCAGGAATGATAAATACATCTCCATTCTGTATTTCCTCATCGGTAAAATTACTGATAATGATATGTTTCTTTTTATACTGTTCACAAAAGCTGGTAAATCCTTCTACCATGCCTATAGGTTCTTTTTTTCCAGGGAAAATAAGAATCAGTCTTTGGTAGGCTTCAAGCAAAGTTTTTGCTTTTGACAGACCGTTATACATGTCTTTTGCGAAATTCTGATATACCGATGAATATTCTCTTAAATGTAAATTGGTTTGATCTAATATATAAACGTCCTTCTTGGGAAGCATCTTAATAATGCACGCTGTATCATTCATATTGCCGGGCATAATGATGTATTTTGTGTAGTTTCCATTATTTTCTTCAATTAGCTTCTTGAAGACATCTATATTGAAATAGTGGAAAAAAACATGGATATTAGATCTTTGTTGCAGCTCTTCCAAAAATGAATTATAAAGATTCTCCTTGAAAGCATTAAGCTCATCAAACAGTAGAAAAATTCGCTCTTCAAAATCCCAATCGGTACTTTTTATATAATATCCTTTACCCAAAATAGCATTTACTATTCCTCTTTTTTTCAGTGTTTCGTAAGCATATAGGACAGTGTCTCTGGAAATACCGAACTCCATACATACCTTATTGATGGAAGGTAGTTTGTCATTTTTTTTTAGCAGTTGCTGAGCAAGAGCTTGTTCAATGGAATTTATAATCTGCTGGTATTTAGGCACAACAGAATCGGGAATTATTTTTATAAGCCTCATAATATTTCCAATTTTTTTTAAACTAGTAGTAAATATACAAAAACTGGTAGGAACAAGTATGGAAGTGATCCTTAAATTTATACATTTGACAATATAAGGGCTTATTTTATATAATTATGGTGTAAAATATTCAATTTTATTCTCAATGATTTGTTATGAGCGCTAAACTGTTGAATACTTTAGAGTATGTAAAATTACTGAAAAGTATAAAAATTTATGAAAAATTTACTATAAAAATTTTTAAGCGTGGGAAAACTATCGACATTTGATTTGGTTATATTTCTAATTTATTTTTTGGTTGTAACAGGATATGGCTTATGGATATACAAGCGAAAAAAATCAAAAACTACAGGAAGTAAAGATTATTTTCTTGCAGAAGGCTCATTGACATGGTGGGCAATTGGAGCGAGTTTGATTGCATCTAATATTTCGGCAGAGCAATTTATTGGAATGAGTGGGGAAGGCTTCTTCATAGGAGTAGCTGTTGCCGTGTACGAATGGCTGGCTGCCATTGCACTTATAATTATTGCAGTGTGGTTTATTCCTATTTATCTCAAAAATAAGATTTATACGATGCCCCAGTTTTTGGAAACACGATATAATAAATCTGTTTCTCTTATTATGGCTGTTTTTTGGCTGTTTTTGTATGTAATTGTTAATCTTACTTCCATTCTTTATTTAGGAGCTGTAGCTATCGATTCATTGCTGGGTGGAGGCCATCTGCATATCATTATGGTTGCACTTTTACTAATGGCTTTATTTATTGGATTGGGTGGAATGAAAGTCATTGGCTACACGGATGTTATTCAGGTAACCGTTCTTATTATTGGTGGTTTTGCTACAGTTTATATGGCATTACAGGTTGTAGATCAAAGAATTAATGGTGCTGCTATTGGAAATGCTCTAACAGGTTTAGATACCCTTTTGAAAGAAGCTCCGGAACATTTCAAACTCATTCTGAATAAACCACAAACTACAACAACTACTTTATCAATGCCAGAAAATTTAGCAGCACAGAAATATATAGCTTTGCCAGGTTTAGCAATGTATTTTGCCGGACAATGGATTGTACAGCTTAATTATTGGGGGTGTAACCAATACATTACCCAAAGAGCATTAGGAGCAGATTTAAAAACAGCAAGAACGGGAATTCTATTTGCAGGATTTTTAAAACTTTTTATGCCTGTAATTGTTGTGCTTCCCGGTATTGCTGCTTATGTACTTTATACAAAAGGTTATTTGTCAAATTTTAATGGGGCAAAAGATAGTGCTTATTCTGCAATGCTGGGATTGCTTCCATCTGGACTTAAAGGTCTTGCAGTAGCTGCTTTAACAGCCGCAATAGTAGCATCACTTGCCGGAAAAGTAAACAGTATATCCACAATTTTTACTTTAGATATTTATAAAAAATATTTAAAAACCAACACATCTGAAATACAAATGGTAAGAACAGGACGTTGGGCAATTATAGTGGCGATGTTGATTGCTTTGGTATTTACATGGACAGATATTTTGGGAATCGGTGGAGAAGGCGGTTTCACATTTATACAAAAATATACGGGTTTTATTAGTCCCGGTGTATTTGCTATGTTTATTTTAGGAATGTTTTGGAAAAGAACCACCGGAACTGCCGCTATAGTTGGGGTTATTCTTGGTTTTTTATTATCTATATTCTTTAACAGCTTTGCCGTTGAACTATTTGGAAAAGAAACATGGATTTATACAGCATTCACCTATGAAAAATTGGAAAATGGGGTAGTGAAAACCATTACAGAAATTCCTTTCCTTATCAATATGGGTTGGTCATTTTTTATTACTGTAGCTGTAATGGTTCTCTTAAGTATTTTTGGACCCAAAGTAAATCCAAAAGCTTTTGCCATAGACAAAAATATGTTCAAAGTGGACAATAGAACATTATTCCTGATAGTCACTGTTTTATTGCTTCTGGCTGCTATTTATGTTCGTTTTTGGTAATAGAAATAATTTTGAGTTTTGCATTTGAAAAAAATGAGAAATTGTAATTTTTTGAAAAAAAATTATTCCATATACCCATTATTTGTGAAAGCTTGTTTGTTATTTTTTTAGCAGTTGTTGGGTAAGAGCTTATTAAAATATTTCCAAATTTTTAAACTGGTGGTAAATCTGTAAAAACCGGTAGGAACTAGTGTGATAGTATTGGGTAATTTTATAAATTTATTTTACTAACTAAACTAGATCTATAATACATACTATGAAACTTATTAAAAATATAATTTTAGCCCTGTCCTTAGTAGGTGCAAATTCGATAAATGCACAGCAGAAACCTATTAAATATGAATCTTTCAAAATCGAAGATGGAGAATTTAAATTTAACGGACAGGCAGTTAAATTGCATTCAGGTGAGATTCATTACGCTAGAATTCCTCATGAGTATTGGAGACATCGCTTAAAAATGGTTAAAGCCATGGGGCTAAATACAATAGCTACTTATGTATTTTGGAATTATCATGAAATAGCTCCCGGAAAATGGGATTTTCAAACCGGGAATCGAAACTTATCCGAATTTTTAAAAATAGCAAAAGAAGAAGGCTTAATGGTCATTCTTCGTCCGGGACCTTATGTATGTGCAGAATGGGAATTCGGTGGTTATCCTTGGTTTTTGCAAAACGACAAGGATATGAAAATCAGAGAATACAATATTCCTTTTTTAAATTCAACAAAAGCATATTTCACAGAACTTTACAAGGTGGTAAAACCTTATCTGATTGTTAACGGAGGTCCTATTGTTATGGTGCAGGGAGAAAATGAATTTGGATCTTTTGTTGCTCAAAGAGAAGATATTAAGTTGGAAGATCATAAAAAATACAGTTCATCTGTGTTCGATCAATTAAAAGAAGTTGGCTTCAAAGGAATGGAGTTTTTTACTTCAGATGGAGACTGGTTATTTGAAGGAGGTGCTTTGCCTGGCGCTTTGCCAACTGCAAATGGAGACGAAGATCCAGAAAATATTAAAAAAGAAGTCAAGAAATTTCATAATGGAGAAGGACCTTTTATGGTAGCAGAATACTATCCCGGATGGTTAGATCATTGGGCAGAACCTTTCCCTCGTAAAGCTGCGGAAAGAGTAAAAAGCCACATTGAAAAATTCATGAATAATGATATTTCTTTTAATATTTACATGGTACATGGAGGAACTAACTTTGGGTTTAGCTCTGGAGCTAATTACGATAAAACTCATGATATACAGCCGAGTATGACCAGTTATGATTATGATGCTCCCATTACTGAAGCAGGCTGGGAAACCGAAAAGTATTTGAAATTAAGAGAATTGTTAAAAACTCCCTCTACGCCCCCTATTCCTGCAAAAATTCCAGTTATTCAGATTCAGGGTATTAAATTGTCTCAGGCAATTGATTTAGAAAATGTAAAAAATAATGTAAGACCTGTAATTAATGACAATCCTTTAACTTTTGAGCAATTAAATCAAGGGCATGGCTATGTTTGGTACAGCAAAAATTTTAATCAGCCCATTAAAGGAACTTTAAAACTTGATGGATTAAGAGATTATGCAATTGTTTATGTGAATGGAGAAAAAGTTGGAGAGCTTAATCGTTACTATAAAAAATATGAATGTGAAGTTAATATACCCTTCAATGGAAAACTAGACATTCTGGTAGAAAACATGGGAAGAATTAACTATGGAGCTGCTATTAATAAGAACACAAAAGGAATTATTTCTCCTGTATTTATTAATGACCGAAAAATAACAGGAGATTGGGAAATGTACGGGCTTCCTTTTGAAAAGGCTCCGGTAATTGATGCCAAACAAAAATCTGATTTAAAAGAGAATAGACCAACCATCTACAAAGGAAATTTTAATGTATCCAAAGTGGGAGACACTTTCTTAGATATGCGACCTTTTGGGAAGGGAATTGTATTTGTTAACGGTATTAATTTAGGAAGATATTGGTCAGTAGGGCCACAGCAGACATTGTATTTACCAGGATGCTATTTAAAAAAGGATAATAATGAGATTATAATTATTGAACAGAAAAATAATAAAATTAATAAAGAATTAAACACATTATCCGAACCTATTTTGGACAAGTTAATCCCTGAAAACGGGTCAAACTGATATAAATAATAAACTCAATATGAGTAATTCATTTAACAGTAAAAATCATCCACATAGAAGATATAATCCTTTATTGGATGAATGGGTTTTAGTATCACCACAAAGAGCAAAACGGCCATGGCAAGGACAACAGGAAGAACCATTAACAAGCGTTCAAAATCAGTATGACCCCGAATGCTATTTATGTTCGGGAAACTCAAGAATTAACGGAGTCCAAAACCCCCAGTATGAAGGTGTATATGTATTCGATAATGATTTTGGAGCTTTATTGAGTGAAGGAGTATCCTTCGATAAAACCGAGGATGAATTATTTAAAATTGAACCCGAAAGAGGAATTAACCGGGTAATTTGCTTTTCACACGACCATTCATTGACTCTTCCTGAAATGTCTGTAGAAGCCATTACAAAGGTGGTGTCTGTTTGGAAAGAAGAATATCAGAATCTGGGAGAACTGGATTACATTAATCATGTTCAGATTTTTGAAAATAAAGGGGCAGTTATGGGGTGTAGTAATCCCCATCCTCACGGGCAGATTTGGGCACAATCATCCATTCCTTCTCAGGTGGCTAGAACACAGCAAAATTTGAAGGACTATTATGGTAAACATGGAACGACCCTTCTGTCTGATTATCTTCAAAGAGAAATAGAAATTAATGAGCGAATTATACTGGAAAATAAAGCTTTTGTGGCTTTGGTTCCATTTTGGGCAACCTGGCCATTTGAAACAATAATTATCAGTAAAAAGCCTTTTAAAAGCTTATTGGATTTTTCACAGGAAGATCAAGCTTTATTGGCTCAAATATTGAAAGATTTAACTACGAAATACGATAATATTTTCTCCGTTTCTTTCCCTTATTCTGCTGGAATACATCAGGCCCCTACAGATTCAGAATCCCATGAAGAATGGCATTTTCATATGCATTTTTATCCTCCTTTGCTTCGCTCTGCGAGTGTTAAGAAATTTATGGTGGGATACGAAATGTTAGCAGAAGCCCAAAGAGATATTACTCCGGAACAAAGCGCAGAAATTCTTAAAAAAAGTTCAATAGTTCATTATAAAAATAAATAAAATAGCTCTTCATAAAAAAATAGGCTGTTTTATAAATTAGATACAAATAAATGTCAAATATTAAATATATTGATTCTTTAGTTAAAGACGGTGAAGTCCCTTTTTTTAGAGAATTATATGGGCGAAATTCAGAATTATTACGCCAGCAGGCAATCCGATATACCAAAACATTAACTCGTTTCAAAGAAGTTTTTGGTGATAAAGAGGTTTCTGTTTTTAGTTCGCCGGGACGAACCGAAATAGGAGGCAATCATACAGACCATAATCATGGTCGTGTATTAGCGGGCGCAGTAAATCTGGATAATATTGCCATTGCTGCAAAAAATAATTCAGATATAATTCGGATTGAATCTTCAGGTTATCAAACATTTGAAGTCGATTTAAATCATCTTATTCCCAACGAAAATGAATTTTCAACTCCAAATGCTCTTATCCGGGGAATTAATGCCCGATTAAATGAATTGGGATATGAAATAGGAGGGTTTGATGCCGTAATTGACGGATGTGTTCCTAAAGGTTCCGGATTAAGTTCGTCAGCATCATTTGAGGTATTAATTGGAGTAATCGTTAGTCATTTATTTAATGAAGGCAAATTAGATCCTATATTAAATGCTCGTATAGGACAATATGCAGAAAATGTTTTCTTTGGAAAACCTTGTGGATTAATGGATCAGGTCGCTTGTTCGGTAGGAGGATTGGTTACCATTGATTTTGCTGATGTAAAAAATCCTATTGTTAAAAAAGTAGATTTTGATTTTGAATCTACAGGCTTTTCTTTAGTCATTACAGATACCCGAGGGGATCATACCAATCTGAATAATGAATATGCTGTTTTACCTAAAGAGATGAAAGAAGTTGCAGCCCATTTAGGATGTAGTGTGCTGAGAGAAACTACTCTGGAAAAGGTAATGGATATTGCACCTTCTATCCGTCAGAAAGTAGGAGACCGGGCTATTTTAAGAGCCATTCATTTTGAATGCGAAAATGACCGGGTAGTAGATGAAGTAACAGCATTAGAGAAGAATGATTTCAAAAAATTTTTACAATTGGTAATAGATTCAGGACATAGTTCGTATATGTACAATCAAAATGTTTATGTATCAAGTAATATAAAAGAACAAGCCGTTTCATTGGGATTGGCGTATAGCGAAGTCGTATTAAAAGGAGCTGGAGCCTGGCGTGTGCATGGGGGAGGATTTGCTGGAACAATACAAGCCTTTGTTCCTGAAGATTTGCTTGAAAGATACACTACCACTTTAAATCATTTATTTGGTGCTGGTTCTTGTCATCCTTTATTTATCCGACAAAAGGGAGCTGTTAAATTAGACTTTTAAAATAATGGGTATCATCAATGAAGTGGCTTTTAATACAGTTCACAACAATCAAAAAGTACAATTATTTACGCTGAAAAATAAGAATGGGATGATTGTGCAGATGACTAATTATGGTGCAATCATAGTGAGTATTAATGTTAAAGATAAGGAGGGGAAATTGGACGATGTGGTACAGGGATATGATACAGCACAAGAATATATTGATAATAATAAACTCTATCAAGGAGCTATTTGTGGTAGATATGCTAATCGTATTAAAAAAGGAAAATTTACATTAAACAGAAAAGAATACTCATTAGCAGTGAACGATGGAAGTAATCATTTGCATGGTGGTTGGATTGGTTTTGACAAAAAAATATGGGATGTTAAAGAGTCTTCTGCTTCGAAAGTGACTTTTCAATACACTTCTCCTGACGGGGAAGAGGGGTATCCGGGTACAGTAACTGTAACAGTAACCTATTCTATTAGTGAAAATAATGAATTACGATTAGATTATTCAGGGACAACAGATCAGGAAACCATACTCAATCTGGTGAACCATTCTTATTTTAATTTGGCGGGAGAAGGTAGTGGAACAATAAATAACCACCAATTGCAGATCGAGGCTGATTTTTATACTCCTCTTACAAAAAGCTATGAACCTACAGGTGAGATTTTAACAGTAAAAAGTACCCCGTTTGATTTTACCTCTTTAACATATATAGGAGACAGAATTAATATTGATCACGATCAGCTTGCTATTGGGAACGGATATGATCATAATTTTGTTTTAAAACATCGTATACATAGTTTAGAGTTAGCAGCTATCGTTATAGAGCCTCAATCCGGTAGAAAAATGGAAGTATTTACCACAATGCCGGGCTTGCAATTATATACTGCCAATTGGATACAAAATGAAAAAGGAAAAGAGGATCACATATACCAGGAAAGAGAGGCGTTTTGCTTAGAAACACAAAATTTTCCCGATGCAATTAACCAATCTCATTTTCCATCACCAATCCTGACTCCTAAAAATGGGTATAAACATTCAACTATTTACAAATTCTCAATTATTGACAATAAAATTGGATTCGATAATCAAAAATAAAAATAGTTAATAAAGTTTTTGAGGATTAGCTTTATACTAACACTTTCCATTGATATATGACAAAAAATAACCCTTCAAATTGTGAAATTTGAAGGGTTTGTTAGAAATTGTTAAATTTCTAGTGGTTTCTCCAGGAATATATTTTATTCTTTATTATCCTTTTATAAATAAGGATTTTAGGATTTTTAATTTACTAGGTAACCGATTATTCCACCTTGGGAAATAGGACAAAATTTGTTCAAATTGCTTCAAAACAAAAATATAAATTTTCTTTATAGTGAGCAAATTTTGATTGTGCTATAATGACTCATTGAGTATTTTCATAACCTGCTTTTGAAGATTTAAACTTCTTCAATACTGATAAACCCAATAGAAAAATTATTATATTCAATCTGAGATGTTGTCCTAGATATTTATCATTCAAAACTAAATAAATACAATAAGTTTCAAAAATGATAACCAAAAGGATTAAGCTAAAAAAAATGTATACAATGAAGCTTTTGTTTCCTTGCCTCAAGAACAAAATGATAAAAAATAGATATAACAATATGCTTATTAGCTGAGATTTGAAAACGGTTTCTTCCGAACTAGCAATGGCTATATCAATAATAGAGAAACGCTTACTAATAACAAAGTCATACAAAAAAAATATTGTTTTTTGTAGATATATTTATTCCTACATAAATAGAGGTCAAGAATCCTGCTATTAATATTATTGCTGCTATAATTTTCTTTTGATCCATTTCTGTTTTTTTTATTCACCCCGGATATTCTAAGAATTTTCTGATTTGATAGAAAAATCTTTCAATCAGTCTATTATCGTGGAGATGATTTTTTAATCCTTTATCAAAAGTAAGATTTTTGTTGCTTTCAACAATGTCATTCCTTAAAGAAGTAATTCTCTAGTTTAATCGTTTTTACCCTTCGATTATTTTATACTTTATATCAAATTATCGGGAAAAGAATTTCTCCAAAGCCTGTTTTCAGTAAAATTAATTTTTATCTTTGCATAAACATTTAATAATGAATTATATGTACTAAATAAGACAAGGCAAACTTGGCGGTAGCCCATAGTGATAATAGTTGCAGATAGTGATTAGTACTTACTTCAAAGTTCCCATAAGGAGTGGTATATGATCAGTATCCGTTAAATTACGGTATGAATATGGGGAAAATACCTATAACATAACCTGCTGTTTTATTTATTTTTAGCAACTCAAGTAAAAAGTTTTTTCTAGAATTAATAATGGTATCATCATTGGTATTGTTAGCCAATCATAGTGCATACAATAACAATCGTTACGAATGGTTTTCTGTTAATAATGCTTGAAATCTTTCACATTGTTGTTTGCGTAAAAAAACATATGATTTTGTAAAAATAGTACAATTGATGAAGAATATTTATTTTCTTTTAATACTTTCCGTATATATGCTTATGGGCTGCAATAATGTTTTTGCTGCTCATAAAGACTCCCTTCAGTATACTATAAAGGATAAGAGCCGTTTTTCTATTCCGGAACTTTATTCCGATCATTTTATAAATAATTCGGATAACGATCCTGAAACCGATGCTGAGATAGGTAAGGCGATTGGAGCTTTCAATACGATTGAAGCCAATGGCCATTTTACCAATACCATAAATCCCAATGATCTTACGGAATTACCGATTGGGCTTAAAGAAAATGTATCCAACGTAGAATACGGAATCGTTGTTACCAAAGCTAAATTCACTCCTGAGTATGCCTTAATTAATGTATATGCCCGTGTAGTAACTCCACAGCAAGGAGCAGAAGGCGGAAAAAAAACGCTGTTTTTTGGGGCGGAAGATGTTAAGCTTTCTTATAATGGAAAGATTATAGGAGATGCCAAGCTATCCTTGCTTGGCGATATCAATATGCCCTTTAATCAGAACCAGTGGATGCTTACCCTTGAAGGAGGAAGGATTAATAAGCTTAACGGAGGAAGTGTCAATGATAATACTTATGTAATCATTGATTGTGACGGCATAAAAGAGTTATCCTTAAAAGGAAATGTCCAAATATCAAGAAATGTTCTGGTTCCTTTGGACAGCAATGGAAGTGTTTTACCTGAGTTTGGCAGTAACGGACAAACTAACCGGGTTCGTGGAGATTTTGCATTTAAAGCCACAGACTGGAATGATATTTTGGTAAAAGTAAGTATTACACCATTTGCCATTACCTCTCAAATTAAAAATCAGGATAAAGGGTATTTTTCATTCTTTGTAAATAATGCTGTTTTGGATTTGAGTGATTTACGGACTGATCCAAGTGTGATGTTCCCCCAGTATTATAATACGCACGGATATTTAATAGGAGGTACGGAATCATGGCGGGGACTGTATGTTCAGACTTTAAATATAGGACTGCCCCAGGAATTTAAAACAGAAGACCATATTGACAGCAGGGTTTCTTTTGAAGCGAATAATCTTCTGATCGATTCTTATGGTGTATCAGGAAATTTTGCGGCCAATAATTTATTCCCCATTGACAGAGGAGTAACCAATAAAGAAAACGCATGGAGATATTCTCTGGATAAAATTGGAATTGATTTAGCTGCCTCTAAAATTGTAGGAGCAAACCTGGAAGGAGCAGTTCAGCTTCCTATTCAGAAGAATAATAATCAGAATAATACGATCCCAAAGTATTTAGGATACAGGGGAATGATAACGGAAGAGGAATATTTAATTTCTGTTACGACATTTGATGATATTAACTTTGATATCTGGAGTGCCAAGGCAACCATTGCCGCAGGTTCAACCATAGAGATGCGGGTGAAAAACCGTGAGTTTTTACCCAAAGCCATTCTTAATGGCAGTCTTGCCATCGGAGCCAACGCTTCCGCTGATGACAATGATCCTAATGAAAAGAAAGATGCTGATTTTAAAGGGGTGAAATTTCAGGGGTTGACCCTTCAAACAAAAGCGCCTTACATCACAGCACAATATTTTGGTGTTGAAGGTGAGCAAAAATTAGCCAATTTTCCGGCAAGTATCAGCGATATTGTTGTTATAGCTGATGGCTCACAGGCCAGCTTAGGCTTTTCTGTAACTGTTGGTCTGCAGGAAGAACGTTTTTCCGCTACGGGTGGAATGATGATAAGAGGTCTTATTACTAACGAAAATAATAAGCAAAGATGGAAATACGATGGTTTTAATTTAACCAAACTAGGACTTAGGAATGTCGATATCGGTGTAGCAATTGTTTCCGGTGAATTTCAGATTATGCGTAAAGACCCCTTGTACGGTAATGGCTTTACAGCACATCTTAATGCAAAGATCAAAGGAATTAAAGGAATAGAAGTTGACGTTAATGCCACTTATGGATATAGCACCTTTAGATATTGGGGATTTGAAGGTTCCGTCAAGGGCCTTAAGATCCAGGCAACCGCTTTAACGATTACAGGATTTACAGGCGGAGCATTTTATCACATGGTTCCGGATAGAGATATGTCTTTAAATCCTGCATATGCCAATAAAGCATTGGTTTTAAAACCAGATAATACAATAGGATTGGCACTAAGAGCCGGAATTTATGGTTCAGTAGCCAGTGACAAAGCAGTGAGTATTATGGCCGGTTTTAATATTTCTACTAATCCGAATGGTGGTTTGGCCAATATTGGATTTATTGGAGAAGCTGTTGTGATGGCTGATATTTCCAAATTAGTTCCCGGTGATCCTTTAGCAGGAGTAAAAGATAAGTTCAAAGAAATGACAGGAAAACCTGGATTCCTGAATGATCTGAAAAATAACAGTCATGTAAATTCTTTCCTTGATACCAAAGCTGTTGACGAGCAATATCCTGTAACTGAAAAAGTGGAAGGTGCAATTTATGCGAAGCTGGCTATGAATTACGATTTCAACAATAGCGTTTTTCATGCTAGTCTTGATGTTTTTGTAGATATTGCTCACGGAATTATTAAAGGTATCGGTCCCAATGGAAGAGCTGGTTGGGCTGTGATTCACGTTGCTCCTGATGAATGGTATATGCATATTGGGACACCAACTGATATGATCGGGTTAAAAGTTGGTCTGGGAAGTTTCTATCTTCAGTCCGGAAGTTACTTTATGGTAGGAACCCGTATTCCGGGAAGTCCGCCACCACCTCCGGAAGTTGCAGAGATTTTAGGACTTCAGCTGAATGACCTAGATTATATGAACAGCCTAAATGCGTTAGGAGACGGTAAAGGATTTGCATTTGGAACTCATCTGAAGTTTGATACCGGAGATATGACCGCTTTGTTCCTTTACGCCCGTTTCCAGGCAGGTTTAGGAACAGATATTATGCTGAAAAATTATGGTGAAGCTAAATGTTCAAACCGCGGCGGAGAGCAGATCGGGATCAACGGATGGTATGCCAACGGACAGGCTTATGTGTATTTACAGGGTGAGCTTGGAATTAAAATAAAACTGTGGTTCATCAAAAAGAAAATTCCGATTATCAAGGCCGGAGTTGCTTCTTTATTACAGGCAAAAGGGCCTAATCCTTACTGGGTACGAGGGTATCTTGGAGGGTATTATAATCTGCTTGGAGGTATGATCAAAGGAAGATTTAGATTCAAGATGGAATTTGGAGAAGAATGTGTACTGGAAAACTCATCCGTTCTTGGAGGTATGAAAATCATTTCTGACCTTACTCCTAAAAAAGATGAAACAGATGTAGACGTATTTGCTATTCCGCAGGCAACTTTTGCTGTACGGGTTAATGAGCCTATTGTCATTCCTGAGGACGATGGGGATCATACATATAAGGTTGTTGTCGATAAGATGACCATCATCGATGACCAAGGTAAAGAAATTAAAGGAGTCATAGAATATGCTAATTCTAAGGATGTAGCCAACTTTGTTTCTGAAGATATTCTTCCTCCAAACAAAACCCTGAAAGCAATTGCGCAGGTAAGCTTTATGGAGAAAAAGAACGGAATGTATGAAGTGGTGATGGCAGACAGCCAAAAAGCAATTGAGATCGAAGAAAGAATCTTTACCACTGGATCAGCACCAAATGTTATTCCTTTAAGCAATATCAAATATGCCTATCCGGTTCCTGAACAGGAAAATTATTACACCGGAGAAACCAATACCGGTTATATAAAACTGAAGCGTGGACAGGATTATTTATTTGATGATCCTAACTGGAACACCGTAACCGCTTTTGCTGCTGAATCGCCAACGGAAAGTAATTTCTCTTATAATACCAATGATAATACGGTCAACTTCAATACCCCTAATCTCGGTAAACAGAAAGACTACACATTTGCGTTAATTGCCAAAAATAAAAACGGAAATACTACTTCAACAGGAAATGATACGGTTGAAGAAACGGTAAAAACAGAAGAAAATACAGACGACTCTGCTGTATCCGTAACGACGGAAGTGAAGAAAGCGCAAAGTCTTTCCAAAGATGGAGAGATCGAAAGGCTGGCTTTTACTTTCAGAACAAGTAAGTACAATACATTTGAGAACAAGCTGTCTTCATTGAATTTTAATCCGTTGTGGATCAAGCTAAGTTCTGATGTGGTTACCCTTCAGAATAACATGAATGCTGATGAATACTTTGATGCCACTGAAATTTCCGGCTCGAAATATACAGATAATAAGCCTCTTATTGACCTTACAGCATTAATGGATGATTCCTTTGCTAATAAGTTTAAAGGATTGATTTACAACAATTATCCGATTGATGAGCTAACATTAAACAGAGCTGAAAGTGAAGATGATTTTGCCGGAATTCCACCGGTAAAAGCGTTCCCTGTCTTTACTTCATATATGCAGTATTTAGGAAGCGATAAAGGAAACGGATTCTTAAAACAGACGTTCCCATTCAAATATGATTTATTCAGCTATTATAAGTCCGACTGGTATGAGCTGATTTCAAAAGCTGCATCTAAATATGTAGGGTCTCCGGCTAACGTAAGACCAGCCGTGATTAATGCCTTGCTGGAATCAACCTATGGGATTATCCCTGAAACCAGATACAATGTGAAAGCTAAATATACGCTGCCGGGGAATAAGCAGGGAACAGAAAAACAGATTAACTATGAATTTAAATAAGTAAATAAAATTACTTATTCACTCAAAAACAACAAATACGAACACCGAAAGATGACTAAGAGTTATTGTAAACCATATAAAAATAATCGGCAAAAGCTTACTGCTTACTGTATGAAGCTCATGACAGCATTCATGCTTACGGTTTATGGCCTATTGCCTACAGCAAAGGCTCAGCAGTATCCTGTTAAACTGATTCCTGTCGTAATACCACCCTATAGTTTAAAAATAGGGGATTATGCAACAAGTACGGACAACAAGCTTCAATTGCAGGTTCTAATGACAGATTTGCTGGAACCCCAGCATCAGACAGGAATTAAATTTTCCCTGGAGGCGGGTCTAAATGCCGTTCCGCTGGCGAGATCCAATGATTTTGTTGTGGGCATGAATCCTTTTACGCTCTATCCCGGTAATAATGTTACGTTAACCAATGTAGACCTCAGATCCTTATTTGAACTGCAGAATCTATCGGGGATCAATGCTGTTCAGTATTCCAAACCTTTGTCGGATGGGGTGTATCAGTTCTGCTTTCAGGCTTATGATTATTTTACTAAAAATAATCTTTCAGCGAAAACGTGTGCTACGGTGTTCATGGTTCAATATGATCCGCCCATGCTTACGCTGCCTCAAAATGCCGAAAAAGTTCAGGCGCTTTCCCCTTACAGCGGAGGAGCTGGTATTGTGTTCCAGTGGATGCCGAGACAGATTGCACCCAACACGAAATATATTTTTACCTTAAAAGAGCTTTGGGATCAGGGACAAAGCCCGATTTCAGGATTTCTTTCTGCACCACCACTTTGGACGGAAGAAACCTATGCTCCTACCTTATATTACGGGATTGATAAAACCCAGCTGATACCGGGCAAGAGATATGCCTGGCAGGTACAGGCGAAATCAGGAAATCCTGTTTTGGGTGCGAATCCAACCGATGATAACGGAGTGTATAAAAACAATGGATTGTCCGAGATTTTTTACTTTGACTATGTTGAAAACTGTGCCGTTCCTACACTTTTAATGGCTAAAAATGTCGGCAGGGGAAGAGTAGAACTCAAATGGAGCATTGCCGGTCAACCGGCAGGTTTGTATAATGTGCAGTACCGAAAACGGGGGTCGGCCACCGACTGGGTAAGCCAGCAAAGTTATCAGGCTTCTGCCATTCTTACCGGACTGGAAGATAAAACTGAATACGAATACCGTATCGGTTCCGTGTGTGGAAATACACAGACTTTTAATAACACCAATCCATTTGAAAACGGCAATTCCGGAGGAAATGCCTATTCATATAGTGGAATACAATATTTCACCACCGATGCTAATGATGTAGATAATAATTACCAGTGCGGGATTATGCCTGCCATTGATATCGCCAATAAAACTCCATTAAATACTCAATTAGGAAATAATGAAGTCTTTATGGCAGGAGATTTCCCTGTTACCGTATTATCAGCACAGGGAAGTGGAGTATATACAGGAGTCGGTTATATTGAAGTTCCTTATTTAGCAGATACTAAAATAAAAGTAAGTTTTACCAATATTAAACTTAATACCGATAAAAAACTGATCGAAGGGGTTATTGAAACCACTTACGATCCAAATGAAACTGCTGTACATTATGCTTCAGGAGGTTTAGGAGAAACATTTGGAGATGCAGGAGTAAAAGACGTTATCTTAGATTATGTTATTACGAACGTCACCTATACGGCGACACCACCTCCCGGAAAAATTACCGTTTATGGTGATTTTGGTACTGGAGGGAGCCCGAGTCAGCAAGATTTTCCGGGTGGAAAAGACTATCAGATCAAAGACAAGGACGGGAATATCTGGACAGTTGATGAAAATGGGAATGTAACTAAAGTTGGTAAAGAGGCAGAAGGCGGAGCGTCTACTTCATCAAATACAGAAGGCGTTACCGGAAGCGGAAGCAGTGCTGCTGTAAACCAATACACTGCAAAAGGTATTAAAATCGAGTGGAAAGAAGATGCTAATGGAAAATTCGCGTATGATACCGCAGATAAAACAAAACTTCCAAAATCTAAATATCCTTCAGTAAAAGATACAGAAAACAATACGGTATATGTACCTTATAAAGCTACGGTAAACAAGCAAACTGAACTGTTTGATGCCAAAGTAAGCATTACTGATCCAGCGCTTAAAGATGCCAAAATTATCTTTAAAACGTTGAGCTTAGGTAAGGCAATTGAGGCTATAGAACTAAACAAAACAGACACGGAAAGAAATTACCAGCTAAAGCTTCCGGGAACGTTTGATTATGCCGAAGAAGAGGTAATTGCTGTACTGATGCCGAAAGAAAGTACAGGAAAACAAAAGGTAATCAGCAATTTCCGATTGGTACATCTGAGTCCTAAAACTGTTAATGTAAGCTTAGTGCCATTAGATGCCAATTCTCAATCTAAGCTACAGGCGCAGGGCAATAAGATCAATCAGGTTTATAATAAGATCGGGGTCAGCTTTACCGTAAAAGAGGAACCTGTCTTAGATATCAGTAGTATTGTAAGCGGTAATACGATCAGTAGCGAAGATGCTGATCTGATGAGTACCTATAGTCCTCAGCAGCAACAGATCAATGCATTGTACAAAGGTACTGATGCAAGATATGTACTATTCGTTACCGACAAAAATTCTTCTACCGGTCAGAATGGGTATATGCGTCTGAACGGTCAGTTTGGATATGTGTATAACAATGCTCCACAGAAAACAGGTGCCCATGAATTAGGTCATGGTGTGTTTAAATTGGAACACCCTTGGAAAGCTTACCAGACGACAAAAGGAGCTACAGATCTGTTAATGGATTACAGCACAGGTGAAGAGCTATCTCATCTGGACTGGAAGCAGATGAATGATCCTGCGTTTAAGCTGTATGCGTTCCAGGGACAAAGTAGTGGGGAGATTGCAGGAGGTTTTGGTTTGACACCGGACTTCAAATTAATTAAAGCAAATACTTCGACTGCTGTTCATGGAAATGTTGTAAAAGTAGGAGAAGGATTCTTACCGGGCTTTATTGAAAATGATATTCAGTATCAGTGGGTAGAATCTCAAAAAGCATATTATCCAAATGGTGATGTACAGAAGGGGGCCTATTCATCTACGGTTACTCCAAAAAATGAAAATACAGTCTGGTTAATTTACGATCATGATGCTGTTTGCGGAAAATCGAAATTTATCAAAACTACATTTGCGGAAGTAACAGCAAATATATTGTCGAAGACTGATAAGACTCAGGCATTAGCAGATTATATCCAGCAATATGATAAAATTGATGATAAGACAAAACCTATCTACTCTGGATTTATTACTTGTTCAGGTACAGGAACAGGATCTGGTAGTGGATTGAAATCTATTGACGATTTATATAAACGACCATCTACAGGTAATGGAACCACAACAGATGAATCCAAAGATGTTGTAGATTATACAGGAAGATTTACTGCCGAGGAAATACAAGCAATGTTAGGAAGTATTGTTTCTAATAAAAATTCTACAGGAATTAAAGGTAAAATCTTTATTACTGACGAGAATACTGCTGCATCGGTTATTCAAAAAGTACAGGCAAGATACAATCAGCCTGAAGCTAAGGAAATGGTCATCTGGCTGAATGTAAACAGTCAGACGAAGAAATACGATATCAAGATCAACGTTGGAAGCGGTCTTCCGGAATATGCAGGAAAATCTGCCAAAGATATAGAACTACTTCTGAAACAGAATTCAGCGTGGATAGATGATTTCTGGTTGATGAAATTCAATCCTTTAACTGCAATCCTAGACGGTCTATCGGAGTTACTTACTAAAGCAAAAATTCCTGAAAAGTATTACAATCCTGATAATACAGATTACAATCCTTTTCCTGCAAAGATCTACTCTTATGTCAGTCTAAAAGTTATTGATGATGAACTAAGCGGATTAATTGGATCTCCAATGGGAGACAAATATACACCAAGCCGTGTTGATTTTGCATTCACTTGCGGAGTCTGGAACGGATTAGTTGGAACGGCTGCTGCAATTCCGGAAGGAGGTTCATTCTTAATCAAGATGATTACGAATGAGAATGATGCCAGAACCAATTTTGCAACTACGATCTCCAAAATACAATGGAAGGATGTAAAGGGAATGGTAGGGGAACAGTGGAATAAGTACACTTCCAATCCTTGTATGATATCCTATGGAGCAGGTGAAGTAACTTTTGTGGTAGCATCTTGCTTTATAGGGGCTGGCGAAATAAAAGGAGCAACTGCTATTGTCCAGACAATGGAAAAGCTGGATGTGATGGGACAATTACTAGGAAAGACTATCCAAATTGCAGGAAAAGTAATAAAACCTGTTGCAAGTGCATCCGGCAAAGCCGTAAAATATGTTCTGAAAGAAGGTGTTGATTTTATAAAAAGAATTGATATCAAAGTTACGCCAAGCGGATTTGGATGTGGTTTCCCAATTCAGAATATAAAAATTTCTTTAAAAAATAAGCTAACCAATCTTACTGAGCAGGAAGCTCAAGGAATTAAACAAAAGATTGAGCAGGCAATAAATAATGAAGGAGGACTGGATAAACTTCCTGTTGATGAAAATGGAAATCATTTGGTGGAAATTGAAGTTGATGGAGAAAAGGTAACTGCGGTTGTAGGAAGTGAAGATGGATTAAATAAGATTAATAACATTGACAATATCATTAGTAGTCTTGATGACCTTTTAAAAAATCCTAAATTTAAACAAATATATGAGCCTTTAGAAAACGGATCACATATTAGAAAATTTGGTGATGGTGTAACAACAGCAGAAGAAGCTTCTTTAAAATTATTTATACAAGATAATTATTATAGTGATTTTAATAAAGCATTGGCTGGGGAAATACCTATGACTGCTGAATATAATGAAATGAAAAAGCTAATGGAATCTGCACAATCTAAGTTGCCAAAATACAATGGTACCGTTTATAGAGGAGCAGGAAAGGCGGAATCTGATTTTGCTAAAACCTTAAGTGTAGGAGAGGATTTTGATTTTGGCGGAAGGTTTACTTCTACTTCTACAGAAGTTTACATTGCAAGTGATTTTATGCGAGGTAATAATGGTAGTGTAATGTGGGAGATCGAAGCGAAATTAGGAACTGATTTAAAATCAATCAATAGTTCTGAATTTGAAGTTTTATTAAGAACAAATAGTAAATATAAATTAGTAGAGATTAAAAATCATCCAACATCTTCAGATGTGAAAATTTATAAAATTAAAGAATTGTAATATATATGGATTGGAGAAATATTAAGGAAAATTATTCAAATTACTTAGGCCCATATAAAGACTTAAAACAAGAATTTGTATGGCTAGATAGTGAATATAATTTTGATGAAGCAGATACGGATGAAACTTGGAATAATATAAGTAGTAAAGAGAAGCAATTGCAGAGACTTTATAGATCGAAATCAAGTAAAAAGACAGAAGGTTTTAGATTGGGTCTTTTTAATTATGAAGAAAGTATATTAGATTTAGTAGAAGCTATAAACTTAGTACTTCTAAATCTGAAAAAAACAAAAAAAACTAACATTCAAATTACAAGGTTAATAGCACATCTATATTTACAAAAAAAATATATAGATACGTTTCGAAATTCTAGAAAAATTAAAAATTTATTGTATGATCGAATAAAATATATCATTTATGATTGCCTAAATGGTGAATTGGAAGAGTATTTTGTTGAAAAAATAAATATCCTTTATTATGAAAGTAAATTAGAAATAGCCCAAATGTATTATAAGAATATAACTAATGAAGATTAAAAGAAATTGTTTTACTTTCTTGTAAAGGTTTAGAATCTGCAAAAGCTAGCTGCTTTATTTTACTGGAAATTCAAAAAGGCCAAATGCAATTGACGTAGATGTGTACGTCGACGGTTAACATAATAATAGTTTGAGTAAAGAAGGAATTACTAACCCTTAATAATAGTAAAATGGATATTAATCATTTAGTCTCAGAAATAAAAAATTACTACAAGGAATTTGAATATGACAAATTAATTGTCGACTACATATTCACATTACAGGGTAGTTACAATTTTATTGTTCAATATGAGAAAGATAATAGGTACGTAGAGTCATTAGTTTCCAATAAACCTATAAGAAGTGTTGTGAGAGAAATGGCTGAAAGATATGAAGAACTTAAGGATTCTGAACAAAAATTTAATCATGTAAGAATAGAGATTAATATTGATGGTACTTTTTCCGATAAATATTGGTGGGACATAGGTAAAGAACATCAAGATTTATTTGATTATGCTAATGTATTTTTTCAATGGGCAAATGAAAGAATGATGTCTATGATATTTGATTTTGAAAAAGATAATAATTTACTGCCGACTCAATATGACAATGATGATGAATTAGAATATTTGAGTTCTTGGGATAGTGGAGTATTTACTTTTCATATTAATGATAAAAGTGAATTGGAATATAAAATTGTCCTTACCAAAGATGGTGTTGAAAGAGTATTGGAAATGCCATTAAAGGACTATTTTATTAAAGGAATTTTGAAACATTATCATTCCACGAACACAGAACTTTCTAATATATGGAAACCATGGAATACGATGGTTTTGAAATCGCCACATAATGATATTCCTTCAGATAAAAAGGATGAGTTTGTGAGTTATATTTTAGAGTAGGTAATATTATGGAAGTGATTTTTAATCAACTTAAAGATGTGCAATGGAAAAAGGTTAATATTATTTTCAATATTAATGGAGGAGCAATTGGTTATGATAAAATAGAATATATAGATGAGTATGGAACCACTAATTCTTTTTGGATAAAATTTAAATTAATAGATAATCTACTCAATTTGATAAACAATCAGTATAATCAAAGTTTAAATGATGTATCTAAAAGATTTAATAAATATCAGATTGAAATATTTTCAGACGGTAAGACTATAGAAAATAAATGGTGGGATTCAGAAAAAGATAAACAAGATTTACTTAAAGGAGCAGAAGTAGTTTTTCAATGGGCAAACGACAGAATGATGTCAATGATCTTTGAATTTGAAAAAGAAAATAACTTATTACCCACTCAATATGATGCCGATGATGAATTAGAATATCTGAGTTCTTGGGATAGCGGGGTATTTACTTTTCATATTAATGATAAAAATGAATTGGAATATGAAATTGTGCTTACCAAAGATGGAGTTGAAAGAGTTCTGGAAATGTCTTTGAAAGATTATTTTATAGAAGGAATTTTAGAACACCACCAAATAACTAATACAGAACTTTCAGATGAATGGAAGCCTTGGAATACTTTGATAATTAAATCACCTCATAATAGTATTCCTTATGATAAAGTGGATGAATTTGTGAGTTATATATTGGAATAAAGTTAATGAAGAATATTATTGAAATTTTAGACTCGCATTTAAATAATTATAAATGGAAGCAAGCTGAGGTAGTTATAAGAATTACTCCGGGATCAATGGGATATGAGTCATTATTTTTCACTGATGAAAACAATAATGAAGAAGATTTTTGGATTGACTTTAAAGAAATTAGAATACTCTTTGATAGGTTGAGGGAAAGTTATAGTAAATCAAAAGACACTGGAAATAAATTCAATAGATATAAATTTATTTTAAGCAGTGAGGGAACTTATTCTGAAAAATACTGGTGGGACGCAGAACAAGATAGACAAGATCTATTAAAAGGTGCTGAAGTATTTTTCCAGTGGGCAAATGAAAGAATGATGTCTATGATATTTGAGTTTGAAAAAGATAATAATTTACTGCCGACTCAATATGACAATGATGATGAATTAGAATATTTGAGCTCTTGGGATAGTGGAGTATTTACTTTTCATATTAATGATAAAAGTGAATTGGAATATAAAATTGTCCTTACCAAAGATGGTGTTGAAAGAGTATTGGAAATGCCATTAAAAGATTATTTTATAGATGGGATTTTAGAACATCATAAGATAACGAATACAATCCTTTTTGATGAATGGAGACCTTGGAATACTTTGAAAATTAAGTCACCTCATACTGGTATTCCTTATGAGAGAGTGGATGAATTTGTGAGTTACATTTTAAATTAGCCATTACGCAACACGTATGAAATTAAAAAAACAACATATTTTGAATAAATATTTATTACTGCTATTGCTGTTTTCGTTTCCTTTTTTATGGGGACAGCAGAAGGATAAAGACAAAACAATCATTCCTCATATCCGTCTAAAAGTAGACGGTAAGAAAGACCGTATTTCTTTGCGATGGGCAGTAGATGAACCTATAGCCTGGCAGAAAGCCAATAAAATTGGATTTTCTTTAAAAAGATTCACCCTTTCCCGTGACGGTAAAGTTCTTCCAAAAGCAGAAGAAAAAGACTTAGGGATCTTCAAACCCGCTTCCGAAAACGAATGGAAGAAGGTGGTTGAGAAAAATGATAATGCAGCCATTGTTGCGCAATCCCTTTTCGGAGATAGTTTCGAGGTGGAAATGGGAGAGAAACAAGGAAAGCTGGAAGGTGTAGTCAACAAATCTCAGGAAGTCGAGCAGCGGTTTGCTTATGCTTTAATGGCTGCTGACCTGGATTTTGAAGTGGCAAAACTTGCAGGTTGGGCTTATACAGATACCAATGTAAAGTCTAATGAAAGATATCTTTATACCGTAAGCATCAATACTTCCGAAGGAGCCTTGTTAGTACAGAAAGGAGATGCCTTAGCGGCCGTTTCATCAACTCATGATCTTCCTAAACCTCTTGATTTTATCGGAATATTTAAAGATAAAACCGTTACCCTTTCATGGGAATATTTACAATTAAGAGATACGTATACAGCTTATTATGTTGAAAAATCTCAGGATGGAGCCAGCTTCAAATCCTTAGGGGATCTTCCTGTGATGAATATGAATGACAACGATGGAAGACAGGTGCAGGGAATGATCTTTGTGGATTCTTTAGCTCAAAATAATTCTAAATTCAGCTACCGTATCCGCGGGAAAACAATCTTCGGAGATTATGGTCCTTATTCCGATGTGGTTTCAGGAGATGGAAAGAAAAGCCTTGAAGCAACACCAAGAATCTCAGATTTCATTATTGATGAAAATGAAGACATCAAACTTGAATGGGAATTCCCTCAGGAAGACGAAAAAAATATTGCTTCTTTCGAATTATTGCACTCCGAAACTGATCTACAGAACACCTATAAAGTGATCAAAAACAAGATTCCGGTTAGTAGCAGGAGCATCATTACAAAAAGTTTAGCACCCTCCAATTATTATAAAATACAGGCTATTGGTAAAGCTGGTGATAAAAGAGAATCTTTCTCGGTTCTTGCACAGCCTAATGATACAACACCGCCGGAAACACCACTACAGTTTGAAGGGAAAATAGATTCACTGGGAGTAGCCCATTTGAAATGGAAAGCCAATACTGAAAAAGATCTGGAAGGCTACCATATTTTCAGAGGAATTCAAAAAGGAGACGAATTGGTACGTTTAACTCCTCGGGCGATCACTAAAAATCATTTTGAAGATCAGGTTGTTTTAGAGAATCTTAATTCGAAAGTATATTATTATGTCACGGCAACAGACAGAAGAAAAAATCAATCTAATCCATCAATTATTCTTGAATTGGAAAAGCCCGATAAAGTGAAACCCCAAACTCCGGTTTTTACAGAATATAAGCTGGAAGATGATGGTAAAATTACCATTAACTGGATGAGAAGCCATAGTGATGATGTTGAGGTTCACCAATTATTCCGTAAGGCGAAAGATGATGCTGACAAAAGCTGGAAAATGATTTATGAGACTAAAGATATAAAACCGGACTATACGTACACTGATAAAGAGGTAGAAGCAGATAAAAGCTACACGTATTATTTGTTGGCCATTGATAAAAGCAAGCTGAAATCTGATAAGTCTCAGGAAATGACACTCAGAAGCAACAAAATTGAGGCTTTATCAATATTGACCAATCTTTCAGGATCTGCGAACAGGGATAAAAAACAAATCGACCTTAATTGGAAGATCAATGGTAAAGATGTTGGAGAAATTGTAGTCTACCGTCAGAAAGGCACTGAAAAGCCAACGATGTGGGGAACACTCAATGGAGCACAGAATTTTCTTGAAGATAAATCGGTTCAGGTAGGAAATTCATATACCTATTTATTAAAGCCGATGTTAAAAAGCAATCAGGTTGCTAAAACTGAAAAAATCACAATCGAATATTAGGACACAAATACAATACGAAAACAATGAAAAAATTTTTATTACTGCTATTAATAATAACCAATATCTTTCTTTGGGGGCAAGGAGGACAGGCTGAATATAAGATTGAACTATATGGTCTTAACTACAGTGTTAATGCCGGAGTGAAAAACAATACAAGCTCTCATGTTACCATTACGGTTATTTATAATGATAATTCTACTGAAGATCTGTATTTCAGACCCATTGCTAATAATGGGGATAATGAGAATAACTGGACATTAAGCCCTCCGCAAACTTCATCAAAGCTCCCTGTTACTGCCCATACTGAGGGATTTGTGAATTTCAGGACCGGTACAGATGCCAACTACGATCAGTATGATGCCATCAATATATGTAATGAGAATAACTATAATGTTGATACCCATTCACCGAGAATGACATGGATATCGTATAAGATGAAGGTAACTCCTATTCATACATTAGTATCATTAACCGATGCAGGAGCTACAAATACGGTTTTGCCTTCTGAGGATAAAATTAATTTATATGCCAGACAGGGATTTGCGGCAAATTTATACCATTATCAGTATAGCTTGGATAATGTAAACTGGGTTGATATATCGCCTTCATTATCAAATCTCAACAAGCTAAGCGTTTCTGCCAAAGACCTTTTTGGAAATAATTATTCACAATATATTGGCCAGAACATTTACTTTAGAGTTGCCTCTTGTTTGTCCAACGGAGTTTATCAGTCTGTTTCTTCGCCTGTCGTTTTAACCATGATAAAATCTGCTCCTCATATTCTTTCAAGTACGGTTACTCCTACCAAATGCTTTGATACTACAGATGGTACGGTAACTTTAAACTTCGACAGAACGCTTGTAACTGGTGAAACTTTAAAGATATCATTGGTCAATACCGTAACAGGTGCTGCGGTTTTAAATCAGGATATTACTGGTGATTTGCAGGCCAGCACTTCATACACCTTACAAAATTTACCACCCGGGACCTATAAATTGGATTTGTTAGGAACTTATAATGGAAATGCAACCTATACCGACAGCCCAAGTCACACGATTAATTTTGAGATAACAAAACCCACTCCGGTTACTTTTTCCATGACTTCACAAACCAATGTGTACTGTTTTCAGGGAAGTGATGGGGTTATTAATTTAACCGCAGCAGGAGGACAAAACCAGTTTCAGTATAAAGTAACCAAAGACGGACAACCCTTTTTGGATTGGACGAATTTCAGCAGTGGAAATACTACCCAGATACAGAACCTTGCAGCAGGAATTTATAAAATCAAAGTAAGAGATTCCAATCTTTGTGTAGCCAAGGAAAATGGCGCTGAAAAAGAAATTACAGTTACTATTACCCAACCTAGCGCAGCTATTGCAATTCCACCTGCTGAAGTTGATATTTCACAGCCAACAGGGTATGGATTAAGCAATGGCTACATCTCTGTGAGAGTGATCGGCGGAACACCTAATACAGACGGGTCTTACAATTTCGAATGGAGAAAAGACAGCCCAACTGGGCCGGTTATCAGTACAGGAATTACGACTGATTTGGTAAATAATCCTTATACCATTAAGATAGATGGGCTTCCGGCCGGGAATTACTACTTAACGGTAAAAGATAAAAATTATGCCAATGCATCAAGCCAGTTAGGTAATTGTGGAATTATCTCCCAGGAATTCATTGTAAGCCAGCCAGATCCTCTTACCGTTAACATCCAGGTTGACAAACAGATATCCTGTAATATAGCCAATAATTACCAGTATAAACCGGATTTGGATAACAATGGAGTTCCGGATGAGGCAGAAGACGGTATCCTTAAAGCTATTGTAACAGGTGGTGTAGGAACTTATACTTATCAATGGCAGATTTTAAATGGCGGGCTTTTCCAAAACATACCGGGAGCCACACAGTCAACATTAGGAAATCTTACCACAGGGACCTATAAAGTATTGGTGAAAGATGCCAATAACAATATGGCAGATACACAATATACTTTAGTATTTCCGGCAGAACTTGCGATAACTCTTTCTGCCAATACAATTGCCTGCTACAACCAAAGCAGTGGTCAGGTTTCCGTGACCGCCACAGGAGGAACAGGCGGATACACCTACCAATGGAATACCAATGATACGACACCTACGGTAACAGGCCTTTCGGCAGGAAACTATTTTGTTTTGGTTAATGATACGAAAAATTGTAAAGTAAGCGGAAGTGTTCAGATCCAAGGACCCAATCAGCTGCTTATTAATGATCTATCAGTACAAAGCCCGATCTGTTTTGGTGCCAATAATGGTGAAATTAAAGTGAGTATCTCAGGAGGAACTGCGCCTTATACGATAACCTGGTCCAATGGCGTAACAGGTGAAAATAATACTAATATCCCTGCGGGAACATATACTGTTACTGTTACAGATGCTAATGGATGCAGTATCTTCAGAAATTATACGCTGACAGATCCCACGCAGCTTATTGTAGATTTAGGAAAGGACATTACATTGTGCTTAGGAGACAGCCAAACTTATAATGTGGCAATTAGTGATCCGGCAGCAACCTATCAATGGAAAGATCAAAACGGAAATATAATTTCTACAAATCCGTCAATTACTTTATCTAATGCGGGAACGTATACTGTACTCATTACAGATTCAAAAGGTTGTACAGCTACTGACAGCGTTATAATTAAAAACTCTTCAGAAGTTTTGAATCCACAATTTATGCTTACCACCCATGCGTACAGAGAAGCAACAGTAGTATTGGTCAATACATCACCAACACAGCCACAGACTGTAGAATGGGTTATTCCTGATACACCGGATATCCAGGTTATTAATAAAACAAAGGATTTCTTAGAACTGAAATTCTCTAAGCTTGGAGCTTATGAAATTGGACTTAAAGGAACTCAGGGAGCATGCGAAAAGACATTCTATAAAAAAGTGATAGTGGAAGAAAATACTTCAGGAGTAAACCTTAATCCCGAAAAAGCTTCCAATGTTAGGGAGTTTACCATTCTTCCGAACCCTAATAACGGAGTGTTTAAAGTATTGGTGGGTCTGGAAAAAGCGGCTATCATTAATATCAGAATTATTGATATGATTTCCCATGAAGTGTATCCTGCCACAAAGTTGACTCCATCAACGTATTTTACAGTACCATTCAATACATCGCTTCCGGGCGGATCTTACCTGATTATACTCGAAACAGGTAATGAGGCATTGGTAAAGAAAATGCTTGTACAATAATAACCATGTCAAACTAAAAATTAACAAATGAAATTTTATAAGAATCTAAAGACAATATACTTCCTTCTTTTTGCTGTACTCGCATTTGCATTTAATGCGTGCGCAGTGGAAGAAAGTATTCTGGTAAAGGCTGATTTTAGTATAAAAGTGATAAACGATGATTATTCCGTGCCTGTAAAAGTGGAAATTACCAATAAATCGACAGGGGCGGAGACGTACCAATGGTCATTTGAAGGAGCTTCAGTAACAAGTTCTACAGAAAAAAGCCCTTTACCCATCACTTATGCCAGTCCCGGAGTCTATAAAATAAAACTAAAGGCATCCAATAAAGATGGAAATGTAGACGAGAAAGAAATTGAGGTAAAAGCTGATGCTGCGATGAATGTAGATTTCGAATGGCAGGTGCAGGGCAGTGATATTTCTCCGGTAACCTTACATATGATAGACAAATCTTTAGGCGCTACACAATACCTTTGGGAGTTTGAGGGAGGAAGTCCTGCAACTTCCAATGCCAAAAACCCGGATGTGGTATTTACAACTCCGGGCGACCATATTATTAAATTAACAATTTCCAATGGACTGGAAACTTATTCAACCCAGAAAATAGTTACCATAAAGCCGGCAATGACCATAGATTTTAACTGGACTGTTGATCCTATTGATAATGATTATCAAGCTCCAGTATTGCTGCATCTCAATAACCTTTCCACCAATGCTTTTACCTATGAATGGACCATTGTAGGCGCTAATCCTGCAACTTCAACAGCGGTTAGCCCGGACATTAATTTACCGGCGGCAGGAACATATACGATTATTTTAAAAGCAATCAACGATAAAGAAACTAAGATTTTACAGAAACAGGTAACCGTTTTACCGGATGCCAATCTGTTATCATTTTCAAATATTCAGTTGGGAATAAGCAGTGCCAGCTCAACAGTAGGTTCTTTCTTTTCATCCGAATTGGGAACTGTGCTTAAGCAGAATGAAGTAAATGCAGCCAATGGTTCAAAAATAGATTTTGCTTTTTTTGGATTGAATTCATCCTTTATATATAACCAATTTGTTTCACCGGATGAGGCTCAGAATAATGGATTTTTAGCTATTCCTAATGCTACTCATACTAAAGTGATCAACTCACAGGAACTAGTAGGAACACAGCTTTCTTCATCAGGGTTTGATGCTCTGGATGCCGGAAATGATTTTAATACTATTACGGTTACAGAAACCAATGCTGGAAAATCACCTTTCAGTAATTCTGTGGTTCCAAGGGTTATCCTGTTCCAAACCGCAGATGGCAGAAAAGGAGCTGTTAAGGTTAAGAGCTTTGTGGCTAATGGTTTAAGCTCTTACATTTTGGTGGATATTAAAGTTCAAAAGCAGCCTTAATTATGAAGAAAATCTATAAAAGAAGCTTCATGCTGGCTCTATTTGTTTCTGCCGGTACCATGTATAAAGCACAGGAGGTAGATTTGGAAAATCTGGGGAAAAGGACAATGGAGGAGCTCAAAAAGAATCCTTTTAAAATAAGTGGAGGAGTTTCTGCTAATTCTGTTTTTTACAGTTCCAATGTTTATAATGGAAGAGCCCCGTTTACCTATTTTCTGAATGGAAATTTAAATTTAGGGTTGTATAAATGGTCAATGCCCATATCGTATAGTTTAACCAATCAGGGAAGTCAATTAGGGTACCAGGTACCTTTTAAATTCAATAGAATAAGTATTGCACCAAAATACAAGTGGATAAAGGCTTATATCGGGGATGCTAATATGACGTTTTCGCCTTATACATTTAATGGATTGTTATTTACCGGTGCCGGCTTGGAGCTGAACCCTAATATGCCTCTTAAAGTAGCACTCATGACAGGAAGGCTTAACAAAGCTATTGAAGATGACGGTAATCCCAATACCATTCCCGCTTACAGGAGAATGGGATATGGTGCTCATTTGAGATGGGAGAAAGAAAGATATAAAGTGGGGCTGATCGGATTTTATGCAAAGGACGATGTGGGTTCACTGTCAGCAGCTCCAGATGCAAAGGGAGTGTTGCCACAGGAGAATCTGGTACTATCCATGACAGGAAGCTTTATGATCGATAAAAACCTTGAAGTCTTTGGAGAATATGCCAATACCGCTTTGGTTAATGATCTGAGGGCAACTTCAAGCGGTGCAGAAAAAAAAGGATTGGCAGCCAGGTTTCTTTCACCTAATTCGTCTATGGAGAGCTATTCTGCCTATAATGGCGGAGTCAATTTGAAGCTTAAAAAGGGAATGTTAGGAATAAAATATGAAAGAATAGATCCGGGGTACAAAACGCTCGGTGCTTATTATTTCAATAATGATCTGGAAAGTATCACGCTTAATTCTTCTTTTACCTTGTTAAAAGACAGATTAGCTCTTTCAGCCAATATAGGAAGACAGCGTGATAATCTG
This sequence comes from Chryseobacterium sp. MYb7, assembly GCF_002979455.1. GTDB lineage: Bacteria > Bacteroidota > Bacteroidia > Flavobacteriales > Weeksellaceae > Chryseobacterium. The sequence continues at coordinate 36,434 of NZ_PCOU01000007.1, read as the reverse complement.
GATAATCAGAAATTTAAGCAGACGAGCCGTTGGGTAGGAGCGGTGAACGCCAATTTTAAAGCATCAGACAAATTGATGATTACGGCGAGCTACTCTAACTTTACAATGTTCACCAACAAGCAGCTTAACCAGTTCAATAACATTAATAATAATCCCATACTCATTCAGCAGCCAAAGGATTCGATAGATTATAAGCAGATTTCACAGAATACGAATGTAAATATCAACTATATTATTTCCAGCAGTAAGGAAAAAGTACAGAATATTAATGTCAATTATTCTTTGAATGAAATGGTCAACAGGGAAAACGGTATTGTGAGAAGGGGAGGCTTATCAAGATTTCATAACGCCAATGTCAATTATACGCTCGGATTCCCGGAAAAGAAGATGAATATAGCAACGTCTTTTAATTTCACCCACATGTATGCCGCTTCCCAAAAATCAAACATCTGGGGGCCGGCTGTAACATTTACAAAGGCTTTTCTTAAGGAAGATAAGCTAAAGACAAGTATTGGAGCATCCTATAACCATTCCGGCAGCTCTACCGCAAACATCAATGTCATGAATTTCAGATTGGGGGCTAATTATATGCCGTGGAAGAAACATAGCTTTGACCTGAATTTCATCCAGATGTTCAGAAATACAGACCAGGCGGTTGAAAATCCTAACCTAAATGAAATGACCTGTACGGTGGGATATAATTACAGTTTCTAAAAATATCAATGATTCGATAACCTCAGTATTATAAGTTAATAACTAAGAAGTAAGAGAACTAAGGTTGGCTCTCTTATTTTTTTATTTTTAAATTTATTAGTATCGATTTTTTTAATAAAATGTTCAATTTTGTAAGAAACGATTTTTTTAAGTTTTTATATAGACCTTCTCTATATTACAACACTTCAGTTCCTATATACAAAAAAATTTATCAAGTTCTAATTATATATTTTTTCAGCTTGATATTGGGAGTTTGTATATCGATTATTATACACTATTTCATTAATATTCCTAAGAGAACAGATAATGAAATTGATTTTAGTTTTTATTTTATTTTTTTATCATGTCTATTATTGCCTTTATTAGAAGAAATAGTATTTAGATTATCTTTGATTTATTCAAGACTTAATATATCTTTATCAGTTGGTGGTATAGCTTTTTCTGTAGTAAACAATATATTGAAGGAGCAAACTGCATTTACTACAGAAAACTTTTACTTTATAAGAATTATAGCTTCAATACTCATCTCAATCTTAATTGGAATCATATTCTATTTTAAAGTAAAAAATTATGAAACTATTTTAGCAGATTTTCATAAAAAAAATTTTAAAGCAATTTTCTATATTTTAACTTCGCTTTTTGCCTTATTGCATATTTCTAATTTCAAAATAAGTTTTCACTCTCTTTTGGTTTTACCTTTATTGACCTTACCTCAATTTATTTTTGGTTTAACTGCCGGATTCATAAGAATAAGATATGGTTTTCTATACTGTCTTATGATTCATATATTTAGTAATGCTATTCCTACAGTTTTTATATATTTTTATTTTAAGTAACTTTCATGCAATTTTATTTCCACTAAATTGATTCTTCAATAAGAATAATAAAAGAGAATTTATTTTTTGTTTTTCTTACTCACAATGCTTATAATCAGATTAATATTACAATTAAATAGGTTCTATCTTTATTAATTCGGAGCTAATAGTTTTAGTGCCACTTTTATTTAAAGTTACTTGGATTGTCAGTTTAACCCTGTCAAATTCAGGGGTGGGAATATTCATTAATTTTGAAATATTTTTATATTCTAAAGCCTTTGCTAGTAAAGTTATATGTCGAGTAGAATACTTATGTCTTTCTTTTAAATTTTCAACGCTTCCTACAAAGCTTTTAGAAAGTCCCATCTTTAAACTTAGTTGTTCTTGGGTTAACCCTTGTTGCTCTCTGATCTTTTTCACGTGTTGAATGAATATATAATCAAAATAGATAACTGTATATTCTACTATTTTTTTCATTTTTTTTAAACTTTATTATACCCACATGTTGGTATTTGAATTATTTTTTTTATATTTGCTTTAGCGATTTGATAATTAAGCCACTTAGGCATTAATTGACGATGTTTTCTCGAGTCAAAATGACCAAATTTCCAATCGAGAGAACCGTGATATCGCTCCATGTCTAAAAAGTTCACTACTTTTGTGTCGGCATGCGAGCGGTTCTCACGTTAACTTTAGATTGGAGCTTTATAATCTTAGGATTTAAAGTTGGGTTTGGTCACCCTTGACTCTAAAGTGTGAGACCGCTCCTTGCTTTTTTGCAGGAATTCTTCTCATAGATTAAAGCATCGTTCCATATATAAAACTATATTTATGAGGACGACATTTTCAATCATTCTGCTTATTTGCCCTCCGGAGTAGTCCGGCAGCATTGCAGATAAAAACACTTACCGCTTTTTACCAAAACTGTCTGCAATAAAGTAACAGGCAGGGGATAGGATAACTAATAACCGCCACATTCCGAAATTCCTTTAATTGTAAAGGAAAGCCAGAATACGCTTTAAACTCACACCTTAAAAGTACTCGCTTTCTTTTGATTTTCCAAATTATTTTTCAGAACGAAGGGGATTTAATACAAAAAACAAATTGTGGACTGGCCTGCCCAATCAGAAGGTTGAGCTGTTTGATTTGTAGTTAGATGAGTTCTCATTCAAGATTGTTACAATAAGGTGTACAACCTATTGCGGCTTTACGGCTTTGTTTGGATACAAATTTCATTCATATTTCATGTTTTCTGATGTCTTGCAGTTACTTAACTAGGCTGGAAACTTGATATAAGGTTTCCACGTACAACAAATTAAAAAACGGCAAAAATTACAAAACACAAAGAAAATATAAAGAACAAACATGAAACTCGCCTTCACTTATTACAACGATACATAAGGCTGTACTATTTGTATTGTAAGAAATAAAAAAGCCCTTTCCTTTAAAGTTTGCAGACCGTAGAGAAAGAGCTGTCGTTTAACGAATTAAAACTTTTCAAATTTATGAAAAAATCCTATACCAGCATAGGGGGCATCTCTTGTACCCTTATGTTGACGGTAGCAGGCACCTCTTTTCAGGCGCAGCTGCGGAGCAGTTCAGATACGATCTCCCGAAAGAATACCCCTGAAGCTTCTTTACTTAGGAAAAAGACCGATACCTTAATCCCTTCAAATAAGACTGCATCAGAAAAAGTGAGCCATATTAAAGAAGTGGTGCTGAATGCAGGGTATTATAAGGTCAAAGATAAAGAACGTACCGGAAGCATTGCCAAAGTATCCGCTAAGGATATTGAAAATCAGCCTGTCACCAATGTATTGTCCGCTGCGCAGGGGCGAATGTCAGGGGTAAGCATTACCCAGAATACCGGCACTCCCGGAGGTGGATTCGATATTCAGATCAGAGGGAAGAACAGTATCCGCCGTGAGGGCAATGAGCCTTTATATATTATAGACGGTGTTCCCCAAGCTTCGGAGACCCCCTCGCTGTATTCCAATAAAATTCTTCCCTGGTCATCCATCAATCCACTGAATGCGATCAACCCGAATGATATCGAGAGTTTTGAGATATTAAAAGATGCAGATGCCACAGCCATTTACGGATCAAGAGGTGCCAACGGAGTGATCATTGTAACCACTAAAAGAGGAAAGAAAGGAAGATCGGAACTTAAGCTTAATACCTCGTATTCCTTAAGCAGAATTACACGGCCTATGGAAATGATGAACACGGAGCAGTACATTGGTATGCGCCGCCAGGCATTCCAGAATGATAATGTAACCTATCCCACTACCATGTATGACATCAACGGTACCTGGGATCAGAGGAGGTACACTGACTGGCAGAAAGAACAGATCGGAAACATAGCAGATGCCTACGCCGTTCAGCTTTCTTTAAGCGGAGGCTCTGAAAACTTTTCTTACCAGATCAGCTATGGCCATAATGAGCAGACCACTGTACTGCCAGCTGATTTCAGGTATAAAACCAATACCATCAATGCCAATTTCAGCTACCTTACCCCCGACAGGAGACTGGAATTTAACCTGGTAAATACCTTCTCTTTTCAGCAGAACAATGTGCAGAATGACGACCTTACGCTAAAGAGTATTATGCTGAGCCCTAATGCTCCGGCACTCTATACCGCAGAGGGGAGCATCAACTGGGAAAACGGAACGTTCAATAATCCGGTGGCTTCACTTCTGAGCGAGTATTTTAATAAGACCGCCTTTTTTAATAACGGCCTGAATGTGTCTTATAAGCTATTTCCTTTTCTTTCTGTAAAGATGAATGCCGGAATCAGCTATCAGAATTTCGAAGAACGTTCAATAAAGCCCCATACGATTAATAATCCTTCTTTCGGACAGACCAGCATGAATTCCACCTCTTCCCGGAATAACCAGGTGAACTTTTCCTATATCCTCGAACCCCAACTGGTGGGCGCTTACAAAACCGGAAATCACCAGTTCGAATTCTTGCTGGGAGCAACTCTGCAAAAAACACAATCAGAGCAGGGAGCAATCCAGGGAAAAGGCTTTGAGAGCAACGCTTTGATTGATAATATCGGGGCCGCCAGCGTAAAAACCATCTCTGACCAGGTCCGCAGCCAGTATAATTATACGGCAGTTTTTGCCCGCTTTAATTATCAGCTGAAAAAAAGATATATTGTGAACCTTACCGGTAGGCGGGACGGTTCCAGCCGTTTTGGAGCTAATAACCGTTTCGGAAACTTCGAAGCCGTAGGCGTGGCGTGGCTTTTCTCAGAAGAGCCATTTCTGAAAGATGTAAAATGGCTGAGCCTGGGTAAGCTTCGGGGAAGCATCGGAAGAACGGGAAATGACAAGATAGGAGATTATCAGTACCTCAATACCTATATCATTTCATCGGGTATTTATAACGGGCAGACCGGTTTAAACCCGGCCCGTTTGTATAACCCCGATTTCAGCTGGGAAAAAACGTTGAAAAAAGAATTGGCACTGGAATTAGGACTCTGGAACGGACGTTTTAATTTTTCAGGGGCCTATTATGAAAATACCTCTTCCAATCAGCTGGTGGGAATTCCGCTTCCAGCCACCACGGGCTTTCCTTCTGTTCAGTCCAATCTTCCTGCAAAGATCAGGAATACAGGCTGGGAATTCGATACCTCGTTGCAGGTTTTGAGAAAAGGAAAATTCAAATACGAAACCTCTTTTAACCTGAGCATCCCGAAAAATACGTTGGTAGAATTTCCGAACCTGGAAGGCTCTACCTATTCCAATCAGTACGTGATCGGATATCCGACGACTATTGCAAAAGTCTACCAGTATGAAGGCATAGACCCTGCAACCGGACTCTATAAGTTTAAGGATTTTAATGGTGACGGAAAGATTACCTCCCCTGACGATAATAAGGCAGTAGAAAAGCTGGGTGTCCGGTTTTTTGGCGGATGGTCGAATCATTTCAGGTGGGGAAACTGGTCAGCATCTTTCCTGTGGCAGTTTGTAAAACAGAGAAACTGGAATTACAACCGTCAGATGCTTCTGCCCGGAGCCCTGAGCAATCAGCCCGTAGAAGTACTGGATGCCTGGTCACCATCTAACCCGGGAGGCAGCTATATGGAATATTCAGCAGGATACAACCCCCAGAAGCTTTCCCTGCACGGGTTCTTTCAGAACTCAACAGCGGCAATAAGTGATGCTTCCTATATCAGGCTTAAGAATGTACAGCTGAACTACCGCATTCCCATGCAAAAGTTGGGCATCAAAGAAGCCATGATCTATGTGCAGGGACAAAACCTTCTGACCATCACCAATTACTTTGGAATGGACCCCGAGTTTTATCTCGTAGGCTACCTGCCACCTCTAAAAACCTATTCACTGGGATTCCAGGTGACTTTTTAACGATTAAGATTGATGATGGTTAGTGATTAAAATTAAAGACAAAGATTTGAGATCATTAGTGATTGAAGATTTATATGTAATAACTCCTAACAACTAACAACAATGAAAAATATTATAAACCCTATCATAGCGCTTCTTTTGATGCTTTATGTTGCTTTAAGTGCAGTATCGTGTGAGAAATTTATAGAAACAGATTTTCCGAACAACCAGCTGGCCACAGAGCAGGTATTTGAAGATGAGAAAACCGCAGATGCCGCGCTCGCTGGACTGTACTCGGGACTATGGACCGGTTCCGTGATCAGTGGCACCACAGACGGCTCCGGTGCTTTACTGGGAAATTATACCGATGATATTACCTGCGTTTTCACCAGTGCCGGAAACGGCATCCTGGATATCTACCATAACCAGCCATTGGCGACCAATGCTACCGTGAGCCAGGTATGGTCGACGGCTTATCAAGAGGTATACATGGCCAACAGCATCATAGAAGGCGTGGAAAAATCCAAAAGCCTTTCCTTAGCAGCAAAAAGCAGGATAAAGGGAGAAGCAATGCTCATCCGCTCCCTTATCTACTATTACCTGTACCAGATGTACGGGGAGATTCCATATACTGCTACGACAGATTATATGTATAACTCAACTTTAAGCAGAATGCCTAAGGCTGAATTCCTGTCAAGGCTGGAAGCCGATATTTCGGAAGCGGTGAACCTTTTGCCTCTAGCATACCGAAATGCAGAAAGGATTTATGTGAACAAAGCGACAGGCTTGGTTTTACAGGCTAAAATGAAAATGATGCTGGGAAAATGGCAGGAAACAGAAGCTTTATGTCAAACGATCATCCAGAATACTGACTATGTTTTTCAAAATGACCTTTCCAAAGTATTTCAGAAAGCAGGAAAGCATATTATCTGGCAGCTGAAACCTAAGAACAATACTGATCCGACAAGCGAAGCCGTACTTTATAACTTTGTGGGTGCGCCCACCTCATTTGTTTTGAACCCTGACCTAATCGCTTCTTTTTCAAGTACCGATCTTCGAAGACAAAACTATTTCACCCCGGTCGTATTTGGTTCCCAGACCAATTATAAGCAGACAAAATATAAAATAGCGACTACTACCAATACAACAGAATATTCTATCATCTACAGGCTGGAGGATGTGTACCTGATGCTGGCAGAAGCTTTAACCATGCAGAACAAAACAGCCCAGGCGGTTCCTTTGATCAATCAGACAAGACAAAGGGCAGGATTAGCACCGCTTGGTACTGCCATTTCACAGGTTCAGGCGATGGAAGAAATAAAAAATGAAAGAAGAAAAGAATTTTTTGCAGAACACGGAAGCCGGTTTATTGACCTTAAGAGATGGGGACAGCTGGATCTTTTACAATCGGTAAAGCCTAACTGGAAAACAACCAATCAATATTTACCGTTGCCGCAGAAAGAAATGCTTTTAAACAATCACTTAACACCGCAAAATGATGGATACTAAACCATGTATGGGCAATATGAAGCTGGAAGTGCTAAGAAAATATTACATGAAGAAGACAATCCAAAAGCGAAATTCCTATGCGGTCGTATGGATATTATGGATATTTCTTCTTATTATCATGCCACAAAACCTTTCAGCCCAGCGGTATGAGCATCTGGAAAAGCTGGTTAAGGATACCGAAGAAATGAAATTTCCCGAAGCTTCTGATAATGGCAAATGGCTGGCATGGTATATTTTCACTTCTGACGGGACAAAGAAAATGATGCTGCAAAGCACAGTGAATAAAGACAATAGACAAGAAAGAAAAGATATTGATTTTATCATGTTTGTGGGGAATCACCTTGTGATACAGGCAAAAGATACCCTAGAATACCTTAATCCCGAAACAGGAAAATCCCGTTTTTTTTATCATGTCAAAAAATGCATCTACAATAAACAGCAGAATACTCTTATGGTACTGTATACCGAAAAAGAAGGAAACAGGCTGGAAGTTTATGATCTTGATACGAACCTGAGGCAGAGTATTTCCGGTATTCAGCATATCTATTCCGAAGGTGATGAGACTATTGCCAGGAGAAAGACAGGTGATCTGAATGAAGCCTTAATTTTAAAGGATGGAGTTTTTGAAACGATCTTCTCGACAAATGATGAGCTGAGCAATATTTTGCCTTCCGGCATGAAACAGAAAGGCTTCATTATTCAAGCCGGAAAGAAAGGAAAAACCAAATTATGCTATATTTCTCAGGATAAAAAACAATATATGTTTGATGGAAGCGGGTATGATGGCTATGATCAGATGATGTTGAATCCTTCCCGTTCTGATAATAGTATTGTCCTTAAATTAGGAAAGAAAATCCCGCCTTCAAAAGGAATGGTTGATATCTGGTACGGGACGGACTTCGACCTTAAGAAACATGCAAAAGCGGTAACTGAATACATTCAGGTGGACTGGGAACCGGTAAGTGGTAAGCAGGTTCTGATAACCCGTCCCGGATATTTCGGGGAGACTGCTATCGGCAATTCACACTATCTGATGTATGAAACCGATAAGGAGCAGGTGGATAAAATGGATAAAGCAGGAGGAAATAGCTTTGACAGGCTTTATCTCTGGAATGCGATAACCGATACATATACCTTAATTACGGACCTGCGGAAACAGATGGTCATATCACCTTCCGGTCAGTACCTGCTAATGCAGAGGGAAAACAACTGGCAGCTGTTCAATACGCTAACCCTGGTGATGGAAGATGTAAAGTTTTCTGCTGCTATGGTTCCTTATTTTACTTCTGAGAAAAAGGTGCTATGGGTAGGTGGAAACAGGATCTTAGAATATAATCTGGCCATTCAGAAAATGAAAGAAGTGTTTACCACAACTAATGATTCTGAAATTGAGCTGGTGGATTTTACAAGAATCAGTAAGGAACTAGGATTCGGTAGAGACTTCAGAACCGCAGATATCAAAAAGAGCTTGCTGTTAAAAATCATGAATCCGAAGACCAGCTATACCAGCTATGCCTCATTAAAAAACAGGAAGCTGCATATCATCCAAAAGCCAACCCCTGATGAGATCACGGAATTTAAAAGAATGAATCAGGGTGAAAATTACTACTGGATTGAAGAAAACTACAATAAGCGCCCTAGACTCGTGGTAAAGAAAGGAAAAGAAGACGCAAAGGTTATGTATGTTTCAGATCAGAACAATCAAAAATTTGAACAGGCAGAGCTGGTTAAAATTTCTTACAAAGGCTCGGATGGAGAAACCATAAGCGGTGCCTTGTATATGCCGCTGAATTATGACCGCTTAAAAAAATATCCTGTAGTTATCCATGTGTATGAGAAACAGGATTATATGACCAAAAGATTCCTTCGGCCTTCCTTCTCGAATCCTACAGGGCTGAACATTCCATTATTGATGGAGGAAGGCTTCGCCGTACTGCTTGCTGATATCTCGCAATCGGACAAAGGAGCAGGAATTTCAGCGCTGGAAAGCATTAATAAAGCCTTAGACGAATTACAGAAAATCAGGAATGTGGATATGGCTAGGATTGGACTTATGGGGCAGTCTTTTGGCGGTTATGAAACCAACTTTATTGCAGGGCATTCGAACCGTTTTGCAGCGTATGTCTCCGGATCAGCAGTTTCTGATGTGGTACGGACTTATTATGCGTACAATTATCATTTTAATGCTCCCGACTATTACAGGTATGAAGGGCGCCAGTACTGGTTTAAGGCTACCCTTGCGGAAAATCCCGAAAAATATATCAAAAATAATCCGATAATGTCAGTTCAGAAGGTTAGTGCACCGATGCTGTTGTGGACGGGGACTGATGATGGCAATGTAAGCCCGGAAGGAACCAAATCAATGTTTATTGCCTTAAGAAAATACCGGAAGTCTGTTATTGCCCTGTTTTATGATAAAGAAGGCCACAGCTTAAGCAGGGCAGAAGCACAGAAAGACCTTACCCTGAAAATTCTGGATTGGTTTAACTATCATTTGAAAAATGAAAGAAATATCCCCTGGATACAGAAATATATAAAGGATGATGTTCCGTAGCACATCTTTACCTGTCATCTAATTAAAGTACCAGTATTCAATTACCATAACTGAGGTTTTTTGCTTTTTCTATTGCCAAATGTAAGGCAGTATCATTCACATAAAAAAATCTTTTTGGGTATCTCAAAAAATTCTTTATGCAAAGCTTCAACAATTTTTCCAGACACTCCTGAATCCTGCGGACAAAAAGATTTCAAGCCGAATCCTCCAATTGGAGGATTTCGGTTTTATGTGCCTGATACTGTTCTTGGCGTGAGCAAAGAAAAAGTCGGAACCTCAGTTATACGAATCAATTCAATCACAATTGCTCTAACCTAATCAAAACTCATTAATAAAAAAGACAAATTCTGCTTTTACAATTGTAAAGGATAAAGAAAAAAGTCGAGTGTCCTCGAAACCGAATCAATGATCTTGAATGATACAGATTAGGTTGAACCTGCATAAAAGTTACCCATGTTTTTTCCTAACCTGAGTAAATTTTACCCACCCTATTACAGTACCTGTGTAAATATGTCTCAGGTTATCTTCTTACCCTGAGTGAAATGGATACAGGTTAGTGTATTCTCCCAACTTCAATATTTTGTAATATTTTTTCTTTCAACAGCAAAAACCATATAAATGAAATCAATATTCTGGTTATTAATAACTTACGGTTTTATGTGGGCGCTTTTCAGAGCTCTGAAAAAATGACATGCTTATTATAGGCAAGATGTGTCTTTGTACGTACAAACTTTTCAAGTTTTACCTACAAAGACTCTCTTGCCTTTTTTGCAAAAAGGGGAAAAGACTTCGGAACTCGTCTTTTTTCTTTGTAAACCATCTAGTTGATTCCAATTTATTCTTTTTTAATCTCCAAAAGATTCCTGCATCATCCAGATTGTTCTCATTTAGCCCACGCCCCTCTAACACTATTGTTTTGATTGTTTTAATGTTACAACTTTGTAGAAGAAAACTAAGTCAAAAACAAAAATGAAGTAGTTATGATCGTAAACCTAATCACCAAAGAAGACCTTCAGGAATTTAGAACCGAATTGCTGGAAGACCTACAAAACCTATTTCAGATCAAGATTTCCCAGCAGAAATTATGGCTGCGTTCGTCAGAGGTCAAAGCACTTCTGAAAATCTCCTCCGGAACATTGCAGAAGCTACGCATCAATGGAACTTTATCTTACACCCGTGTCGGTGGGACACTATATTACAATTACAAAGACATTGAAGAAATGCTGAAAAATAAGCAATGATATTTCGAAGCACCGAAACTAAATTATGAATTATATCAAACACCTCACAGCTTTCTATGAAAAGGTGGCTCAGGATAATACGGTTAATCCATCACACATCAGCCTCTATTTAGCCTTATTCCAGTTCTGGAATTTCAGCCGTTTCCGAAATCCGGTCAGTATTTCCCGCGATGAAGTGATGCGTATTAGTAAAATCCGCTCAAAAGCCATCTATCATAAATGCCTGAAGAACCTACATTCTTCGGGCTATATTGATTATCAGCCGTCATATAATCCGTTTCAGGGAAGTCAGGTGGTTATGTTGGATTTTGGTGGGGAGTTGAAGTGTAGTGGGAAGAAAACAAGAATGAGGAAGTAAGTTTTCTGATAAAACAATCCTTATGAATCGTGTAATTTCATAATTTTTCTAAAATTATAAATAACTTAATATAATTACGGAAAACCGTAAAAAAATATAATAAATACCAGATAAATTGCAACAGAATTTTATAACACTCTATAAATACTCTTGCAATGAAAATTGACATTCACGTCCATACAAAAAAAATAAAATCTGGCGATGCTGTAACACGTAAGATAGAAAAGGATAGATTTATCGAAATTATAAGAGATACCGATGTCAAGATTCTGGCTATCACAAATCATAATCATTTTGATTTAAATCAGTACGAAGAATTTAGAGATGGTGTGTCTACAAACTGTCAAATTTGGCCTGGAATTGAACTGGACATTTTAGAAAAAGGAAAGAGGGCTCATTTAATTGTAATTTGTAATCCTAAAAATTATATTCAGTTTGACAATAATGTCCAGGAAATTTTAGCAGATAAAAATCCTGATACATTTACAATTTCATTACACGAGGTCGTAGAAAAATTCGATTCTTTAGATTGCATCTATGTTGCACATTATTTTGTAAAAAAACCTAATCTTGGTGACGAAGAATTACAAATACTCACAAGTTTAGTATCAAATCCTAAAAGAATTTTAAAAGAGGCCACTAATGCAATTTCTGCTGGCATTTATATAAGCCACGGTCATAATTCTATTTATGGTTCAGATGTACATAACTGGGATGATTATGTAGAAATATCAAAAACATTACCTGATTTAAGACTACCCGTGGAAAGTTTTGAGCAGTTCTGCTTGTTGTTAGAAAAAGATGAGGCTACAATAAATACAATTTTGGATAAAAAAGTTAAGGAGCATATCGAAGTGGTACCATTTTCAGCTGCTGAATTGATACGATTAGATATCTATAATGATATAAATATTCTATTTGGTTCAAAAGGTACAGGAAAAACGGAGATATTAGAATCTTTATCAAAATATTATAATGCAAAAGGTCATAAAACCTCTGTATATAAGTCTAATGATAGTCATTTAAACGAAGTTTTTGATATAAAAGGGAATTCTTTCAATTGTGAAGTTTCTGATTTTGGAATTGATAAATGTGAAGACAATATCAGTTTTTTAAAGGAGGTGACAGAAGAAGAGGTAACAAGCTTAAATAAATATCTTCTACATTTTTCTGTACAAGAAACTAATAAAATATCTCAAAAATTAAAAATCAAAAATATCAATCAAGAAGATGAAACCCAAACTCAAAGGAGCTTAACTGAAATCACTGATATTCTTACTGAATTTAAATCGTTTAGGAATGATGTAATAGATAATGAAGAACTTAACAAATATGTTGAACAAACTTTAATCACAGAATTAATTGAATTACTTGAAAAGATACTGTCTCAATTAAAGGCACAAACAGAAAATAAAATATTTGAAAATAAAAGTATAAACTTATTAAATGGAATCATATCTACTTTTCTCACGGAGATTTCCAAAAAAACAGGGCAACCGCCAAAGCCGATCAAAACAGGTTTTGCGGATTATTCTAGAAATAGGATTAAAATAGAAAGAGCAACAAAAGAAATTCTTGAAAATATTAAACAAAAAATCGATCCATTAGAAGAATATGCAGGAAGCCTAGGCGAGAAAGGAGAGCTGAGATGTAACACCAATTTAATGATTCAAAACGGCTCTTTTACTGACAGTAATTTTTCTCCTGTAAAAAATGTTAAAAAGACTCCTCAAAAACAGTTTGTCAACACAATAATCTCAATTTCCAAGCATATTCATTCGAGTGAGCTATTTTTAAAAGTCTCAGAGTTAAATGAAATTGAAAGTATTGAAACAATAAACTCATTAAATGATCTATTACTAAAAAGTAGGCATTTTACGCTTAATGGGGCGGTATACAATCCGTCAAATGGCGAGTCTTCAATGATTCTACTTCATAAAGAACTGGTTGAGGATAAGGATATTTATTTAATTGATGAACCAGAGAAAAGTTTGGGTAATGACTATATTAATGATGTAATTGTCCCATTATTAAAAGAAAAAGCATTACTTGGTAAAAAGGTTGTCATTGCTACGCACGATGCTAATATTGCAGTTAGAACTTTACCTTATAATTCTATATACAGATTACACGATCAAGGGCAGTATTTTACATTAACAGGAAACCCATTTTCAAATTCACTAAAGTGTATTTATGGTTTAAAACCTGAGCTAAACTGGAAAGAAATAAGTATGAAAACATTAGAAGGTGGTAAAGAAGCCTTCGGAGAAAGAGGAAAAATATATGGAAACTAAAAAAGCAACAATTAAAAGAGAAGATGCCAATACATATTTGGTGCTAGAGGTTGGAGAAACTCCACTTCAAATAATACTTACTGATGACAATCCGAACAATGTCAAAATGGTATTTAATAGTTTATTGAAAGAATTAAAAAAGGGGCTATTTGAATTTAATCTTGAAGATGAAAGTCAAGACCTTTATAATAATATTTGTACAGAATATCTTACTCAATTAAATTCAGAATTAAAAGCAATTTATGATGAACTTATAGATTATGAATTAGTTGACTCAAAGTGATCAATATAACCAAAAGATTTGTTAGTTTTGATTAAATTAGTAACTCGTCAAAAATATAAACTATGACCAACTTTGAAAACTCAGAACAGCAAATCGTGACCGTTAAAGCAAGAGCTGATAAGGCAATCAATTCTCTCAAAGGCATTTTATTAGGAATCATTTCCGATGATAAAATAGACTCTTATGAGATGAAGGAATTGCAGTTATGGGCAAGAGAACACCATTATTTAGTGAACAGAAATCCTTTTCGGGAATTTATGTCGCTGATTGATAATACAGTGTCAAACGGTATTCCGCCAAAGGAAGCTGTCGAAGACCTTTATTGGCTTTGTCAAAAATATGAACACGACAGTATCTACTATAATGGGATTACTTCTGATTTGCAACAGCTTCAGGGGATTTTTCACGGGATCTTATCTGATGGAGAACTCAATGATACAGAAATTTTTAAACTTCACGAATGGCTTTCAGAAAATGAACATCTGAATTCCTATTACCCTTATGATGAAATACGAAGTCTTGTCCTTTCGGTCGTTTCTGATAAGAAAATTGAAGAAGACGAGAGATTAATACTGATGGCATTTATCAAGCAATTCGTTGAGCTTAGTAATAATGATGTAAAAGCATCAATTGATAAAGCAACGGCAGATATAAATATTTCCGGAATATGCGCAGTTGATCCTGAGATTATTTTTGAAAATAAAACGTTCTGTGTCACAGGAATTCTCAGCAGAGGAACCAGAACTGAACTTCAGAATGCTATTAAAGACAAAGGAGGCATTCCTGTAAATTCTATTTCAAAAAAAACAGATTATTTGATTATTGGCGATACCAGCAATGCTTGCTGGAGCTATGCCTGCTATGGTAGAAAAGTAGAAAAAGCATTGGACTTGAGAAAGTCAGGACATACCATTGTTTTGGTTCACGAATTTGATGTGTTTGACGCCATATAAACGTAGGAGAATATGACTTTTTTTATCATTCTGGTAATTTTATTTTTTATCATTACCATAAGCAAAAACCAAAAGAAAAAACCTAAAAATAAAGTAACTTTTAAGAATACAAGTTCTAATCCTATAAAAGTACAACCTCAAAAAAAGTATATCGAAAAAAGAAACGAGGTCCCCCCATCCCAACCTAAAAACCAGATAAATTCTGTAGAATCTAATATGAAGGATGATTCAATTATTGATGTATCTGATTTGATGAGCACTTTGATAGGTAATATAAAGATTACATCAGAATATCCATCTTCGTCTTCGTCATCATCTTATTCTTCTGTTCCTTATTGGCCGCATCAATACGTCTATTCTTATGATGAGATTAACTATGCAACACACGAGCAGCGAAATTTTTATGATAAATTCAGAGCGGAATTTTTAAAGGGGAATGTTCTTTCTCTCAATGGAAATACCAACTATGCTTTTATTCTGCTTTTTGATTTATTAAACGATTTTGAAGTTCATAAAGATTATAAAAAAATCGAGCATCAATTGGAAATGTTAGGAAATACTTTTCCGCGAACAAAATCATATGGTGTGTCATTTCTGCTACAGAAGCTTGAAGAATATAATATGGATGACGAAGCAGAACATTTCAGAGAAAAAAATCAGCAATATGATTATGATTATTGGAAGCTTGGTAAAAAATACAAGAAAAAGCTTAATCTTTCAACTGAGCAAGAAGAAATCCTAAACAGAATTTGGCTTCAAACTAATGTTTTTAATAATGCTGAATTCTGTAAAACTGAAATCCTGAAACAGTTTTTAAGGGCTGTGGAATTTCTTCAGAACAATTATGTTTCTAATGATAATTCATTCGTTAACCTGATGGATGAATTGTCTGATTTGATTGTGAGAAAATATTACCGATATAGAAAAGGCAGTCAAAATTATAAATATACTTTTGACTCTGTAAAAGGTGAAATTTATGGACATATTCTGAAATTAAGTGAAAACAATGTCAGAGAGGTCTACTCAAATAAAAGGAAACTAACAGCAGAGTTTAATTATAGTTCACCTGAAATTTTTACACCGTACTATGAAAAAGTGATTTCAAAATTAGATGTATTCTTAATTGATGACCAGAAGAATATTGTTTCTCCTGATACTGAAACAGAAAAATTATTGAACGAAAGCAATACCACCCGTTGGAAATCTAAATTTGAAATAATAACACAAACTTATACGGATATAGCCGACTTTGAAAATCAAATTATCAGACTAGCCGAGGAAAACATAAAAAATCCTTCGGTAGAAAATATTTTTTATGAAGCTTCCAAGTTTATGGCGAAACAGGATAAGCCAAGTTCTCTTAAGCTTTACGTTTATTACATAGATTCCGATTTGAAATCATCAAAGTTTGATAACAAGCAGATGAATAAGACCATTCAGAAAAGTCTTTTTAAAACTGATGAACAATTGAGAGATTTTGAAGAGATTCTGAATGATTTTATTAAAGACAGGCAACTTGAAAATGCCTTGAAAAGAATAACTTCTGTATATGAGCCAAAACGAAAAAAAATTATTATCGATAGAAACTCAATACAAGAAGTTCAGAAACAGCATTCCGGAACGGTCAATCTTCTGAATGAATATCTTCAGGACGAATTGGAGGATGAAATAAAAACATCTGATTCTATAGAAGAAAATGAAACCGGAGAAGTTCAGATTCATATAACCACCGATGATAATACAGAATCCGCCATATCAAGATTTAATTCAGATTTACGTCTTTCAGAACTTCAGAAAGAGGTATTGGAAATCTTTGAAAAAAACAGCTTCAGCATTCCACAGAATGAATTGGAAGAAGTCTTGAAAAGCAAAAACCAAATGATGAGCTCGGTGATTGATTCAATTAATGAATCCTGTTATGAAACACTGGATGATGTATTGATTGAAGAAGACGACGACTATTTTACCATATCCCCAGATTATTACAAAAAACTATTAAACAATGATTGATAATATTAAACCAAAAGAAGCTACCTCTATAATTAACTCTCTTGTGGGAGGTGTTGTTCCAAAAATCGGAGTGCAGCATATAACAGTAGGAAGAACAGAGGAAATAGAAGCCTTTATTACCGCACTGAATGATGTAAAGAACGGACACAGCATTGCGAAATTCTGGATTGGAGATTTTGGAAGCGGTAAATCATTTATGCTTCATTTGTTCAATACAGTAGCACTAAAACAAAAATTTGTGGTTGCAAATGCAGACTTTACTCCGGATAACCGCCTTTATGCAAATGATGGAAAAAGTGTTTTATTATATTCGGCAATTATGGATAACATCGCTATCCAGACCAAGCCGGAAGGAGGTGCTCTACAAACATTATTGGAAAAATGGATAGAGCAGGTTATTTTAAAAACTGCGCAGGAAAACAATATCTCATTGGTTGATATCCGTAATGAAGAATATCTTGGACTCACTCAAAACACCATAATGAAAACCATCAACGAAATCACAGAAGTAGGTGGTTTTGACTTTGGTTCTGTCATTGTGAAATATTACGAAGGCTATATTAAAAATGATGAACTTTTAAGAAGGAATGCATTAAAGTGGCTGAAAGGAGAATATAAAACAAAGACCGAAGCAAGGCAGGATTTAGGTGTGCGTGAGATTATCAATGACCAGAATTTTTATGATATGCTCAAAAATTTCTGCAAATTGTTTGTAAGTATGGGATATAGCGGATTTATGATAAATCTTGACGAAGCGATCAACCTTTACAAAATTTCTACCTCCGTAATGCGCGAGAAAAACTATGAGAAAATCCTTACGATTTACAATGACTGTTTTCAGGGAAAGGTGTCTAATCTATTCATCAACTTTGCCGGGACAAGAGAATTTCTGGAAAACGAAAGAAGAGGTTTGTTTAGTTATCAGGCTTTAAAATCCAGATTGCAAACTAACAAATTTGAAACATTGGAAATGCGTGACTTTGCACAGCCTGTCATCAAACTTACGCCTTTGGACCATAACGAAATATTTGTTCTTTTGAAAAAATTGAAATTAATCTTTGATTTCAATTATAAAGCTGAAATCAATATATGCGATGAAGAGATTTCTGCTTTTATGGAAGAAATGTTTAATAAGCCAGGTGCATCAGAGTTCCTGACGCCTAGAGAAGTTATCCGTGATTTCTTGAATATTCTTAATATCATTCGCCAAAATCCTAATGTTGACAAAAAGCAGTTGTTTGGTGACATTGAAATTGAAGACGAGCGGCCAAATGACTTGAATATTCTGGATAGTATTGAAGAACTATGACGGCGTTCAATCTACTTTCTGAACCCATTAGGAAATACGTCAGAGACAAAGGCTGGGAAAGGTTGCGACCGATTCAGGAAGCAGCAATCCAAAGAATATTATCAACTGAGAATGATTATGTGTTAATTTCCAGAACAGCTTCTGGAAAAACGGAAGCTGCTTTTCTACCCATTTTATCAAGAACAGATTTTAGAGAAGAGGGTGTGAAAGTTCTTTACATTTCTCCATTGATTGCTTTGATTAATGACCAGTTTCGACGTGTTGAAGAATTGTGTGAATATTTGGACATCAGTGTAACCAAATGGCACGGTGAGGCGAGCAAAAGTCAGAAAGATAAACTGCTGAAAAATCCGAACGGAATCGTTCTGATTACACCGGAATCTTTGGAAGCAATGTTTGTTAATAAACCCTATAACGTAAAACATTTGTTTGCTTCATTAGAATATGTAGTAATTGATGAAGTTCACTCTTTTTTAGGTTCCGACAGAGGCGTTCAATTGCAATCTATTTTATCACGTTTACAAAAAATAAATAAAACCAGATTCAAAACGATAGCACTTTCTGCAACCGTCAGTGATTCTAACCAATATTTAGAACTGAAAAGTTTCCTCGGAGACGTTGAGAGCACAAAAATCATACGGGATACAAACCCCAAACCTATTAATGCAGTCTTCAGATATTTTGAAGGCAGCGGTGCAGAAATGCCTCTCGAATTATTAAAAGATTTATATATCCAGACAAGAAATAGCAAATCATTGATTTTTCCAAATGCCAGAGGAAGAGTTGAGGAAGTTGCCGTGAAATTGAGAAAGATTTCTGATAAAGTCGGAGGACACCAAAATTACTTTTCCCATCATTCTTCCGTAGATAAGGAAGTGCGGGAATATGTAGAATTCTTTGCAAAGAATAACACATATGAAAACTTTAGTATTGCGTGCACTTCCACATTGGAATTAGGAATTGATATTGGAAGTGTGGACCAGGTCGTTCAGATTGATGCTACACATAGCATTGCTTCATTAATCCAGAGAGTAGGAAGAAGTGGACGAAGAGATGACAAAGCAAGTAATTTGTTTTTGTATGCTACTAATCGTTGGACACTATTACAATCAGTTGCCTGTTGGCTTTTATATGATGAGAAGTATATTGAGCCGGTTTCTTTGAATGAAAAGCCTTATGATATTTTGCTTCATCAAATGCTTTCTATCATAAAAGGCAGTTCTGGAATGTCAAAAGAAAAATTGCTGAGTGAATTACATCATAACTATGCTTTCAAAAATATATCAGAAAATGAAATCGAAGAAATCATTGAATTTTTAGTTGAGAAAGATCTTCTTGAACAACTTGGTTCAGAATTGATTTTAGGAATTGAGGGAGAGAAAATTGTTAACAACAGAGAGTTTTACAGCGTTTTTCAAACCGAAAATTTATTCAAAGTATCTCATAAAGGAAATAAGGTAGGAGAAATTCCACTAACCCTACAGATTAGAGAAGATGAAAATATTTACTTATCTGCAAGAATCTGGAAAATCATAGCAATTGACTTAAAATCAAAGAAAATAGAAGTAATTCCTGCAAAAGATGGTAAGAAACCAGTCTTTGAGGGCAACGGAGCCAATATCGCAGACAAAATCAGAGAAAAAATGCTGGAAGTGCTCGTTTCTAAAAAAGAATATGATTTTCTTGATGAACCAAGTCAGGATGTTATGACGGAAATGCAGAAAGAATTTTCAGTCTTTGATTTTTCAGATATTATCAAAGAACGACCTTTACTTTCAACCAATAGAAATCTTACATTTTACTCTTTTACAGGCACAAAAATAAACAGAACGCTTAAACTTATTTTTGATACTTTAGGAATTCAGAATATTTACTCTGACTTGGATTTTTCTTTTGAAATAAAAACTTCCCAGGAAGAATTTATCTTAAAAATAAAAAGTATAGAATCATCCAATATTGATTTCGATTTCATTTTAGAAAATCTTCTGGAGAATACTCCTGAGATTCTGGATTTTTCGAAATACGGTAAATTTTTACCTCTAAAATGTCAAATTGAAATATTAAAGAATTCTTATTACGATTTTTATAAATGCGAAGAGTTTATAAAGCATTTAGAATTGATAACCAATTGATAATTAAATTATAAAAACTAAAACAATGAGCTTCAAATTAATTGCGATAAGACCGCTAAAAGAGTGTAATCCAAATTACCTCAAAAATTTAAAAACTAATCAATTGTATAAGTTTTACAATGACTATATTTTTTATGATATCAATAATCAAGAGATAATCGATTTAGAAAATGATGTAAGTAAGATTGCTTACCTAGAAAATATACCTGAAGATTTGTTTTCTCAAGGCGCAGATGATGCAAAGACAAATATAAATGTGTCAGCAATTGTGGGTAAAAATGGATCTGGCAAAAGCGCTTTAATTGAGTTACTCGTGGCGTCAATTGTAAAAATATCTTTGGGAATTAAGGATGATTTTATTAACCCAGAAAACTTATATGATAGTAAAGATGAAGAGAAGAAAAAGGAACTTGTTGCGAAGTATAATGAAAGTATTGTTAAAGATTTAAATTCAATAAATGTTGAAATTTATTTTTATTATAACCTATTTCAAGAAAATAGTAGGGAAAAGATTAGGAAACTTAAAATTAAAAATAATGAAATTACGTTATTAGATTTTGATAAAGATTTCAATTCTAATCCAAAAACTTTTTCACTTCAAAAAAATACCGAAATACATATCAAAAGCCATAAACCAGGAGGTGAAAAAGATCTTTCAAAATCAGAACTTCTTTTCTTTAAAGATTTTTTTTACACAATGATTATAAATTACTCACATTATGGTTATAATACAAGTGAAACAGGTGAATGGTTGAAAGGTGTTTTTCACAAAAATGACAGTTATCAATTACCTATTGTTATAAATCCATTTCGTGAAGATGGTAACATAGATGTAAATTCTGAAAAGTATTTAGCTTCATCGCGTTTTCTCGTGAATATTTTGCAAGAAAAAAAACTTAGAAGTATTGCAAAAGGTAAAGATGTTTCCCATATATCCATAGAAATTGACTATAACAAATTTAGTCATTGGGATGAGAGTGAAAAAAAAGATCTTCGGATAAATAATAGGAATGAAGAAAAAGTTGAATATCTCGAATTGTTACTTGAAATATTTTATGATGAAAAAATAAAGTTAAAAAACTTTATCAATGAAAGTTTTTACCCTTACTTAAGAGATTATATTCTTGTAAAACTGTATAAGATTACATTTTATAAAAAATATCAGAAATATAGAAAAGGGAAGCATGGCATTATTATGAAAAATGATAATCCTTTATATTTTACATTAATTAGTCCAGATAATCTAAGAATATATTTTGAACAATTAAAAGATGATGGAAGTCACATCACAGACAAACTATGCCAAGCAATATTTTTATTAAAGTATCAATATTTAAAAGGTGATGAAATTTTTATAGAAAAACTTAATGAAAAACTGATTAAGATAGATGATCTGTATGAGGTGATTGATACAACATTCAAGTCTAGAGTAGATCCCGAAGAACATTATTTGATGAATAAGTTCTCTATTGCCCAGTCGCTTCCTTCTATCTTTAAAGTAAATTACTTTTTTGAAGAGAAATATTCAAATCACAATTTTAATAATTTCAGTTCCGGAGAGAAACAAAAGTTGTATAGCATTCATTCGGTAATTTATCATTTGCGAAATCTAAAATCTGTTCAAGATTTAATAATAGATGAGAATGATCCAAATGAAAAAATGATTTATTATAAGAATGTTAATATAATTTTTGATGAAATAGAATTATACTCGCATCCTGACTTTCAAAGAACTTTCCTAAATGACTTGTTGAAAGCGATAAATTCCGTTTATCAAAGATATGATAATCTCAATATTCTGTTTATTACTCATTCGCCGTTTATATTATCAGATATTCCAAAACAGAACGTACTCTTTTTAAAAGATGGAGCTGTAGATACTTTTGATAGAGCAAGCACTTTTGCTGCAAACATTTCTGATTTATTAGTAAATAGCTTCTTTTTCAGTAATGAAATCAAAAGTGGCTTATTAATGGGAGAGTTTGCAGAAGAAACAATAAATAAAACAATTCATTGGATCAAGGGAGCTAAAAAAAGTGAAAAATCTTTTAATCAAATTAAAGATGATTTTGATTACCACAGGCAGATTATCAAAATTATTGATGAACCTATATTAAGATTGAAATTGGCAGAAATGCTAGACGAACTTTCAGAGCAAAGCGAAGTACAAAAGGAGATAGCAAGAAAACAAATCGATTATTTGAACAAAAAATTTAATTTATAATGCTAACAATAAATCCATCTGAAAGTGCTGTAAAATTTCATAAACAAGAAGTTAATAGAATATTCGAGAAAGTACTTACCGACAAGTTTCTTATAAGAGGAAAAGGTAGAGAAAGAAAATACTTACATTTTAGCTTCATAAAATTCCTAAAAGAGAATTATAAAGAGCTGATTAGTAGCAAACCAAACGAGCTTATAAAATTGCATGAGAAATATGAATCTTTACCATTATCTTCTAATCACAGAAAACTCATTAAAAGTTTTTTTATTGACACAGGATATGGTAATTTTAAAAACAAAGAATTTTTAGAAAAGCTTAATATTGACACGTGTGTTTATTGTAATAGAAACTACACAGTGCAATTAGTAAAAGATAGAGCGCAAGCTCAGTTAGATCATTGGTTTCCAAAAGAAAGTCACCCAGTATTGTCTTTGAGCTTTTATAATTTAATTCCTAGTTGCCAATCATGCAATCATATTAAACACAATAACTCGCCAAAATGTGGATGGGATAATGCTTTAGATAATATTTTTCATCCATATGAAGAAGAATTAATATTTTCTTTTTCATATGATTATGATACAAGAATTACAAATCCAACTGTAAAATTTATTAATACTGATTCAAAGGCTGAAGCTAGCCTAGAGTATAGTAGGTTGAAAGAAATTTATGATAGTAGTTCAAAAAGAGAACTGAAAGATTTATTAGATTTAAGATATAAGTATAGTGAAAATTATCTAAAGATTTTATTCGAAGACACTTTTAATTTATCAATATCAGAAAGCGAAATATCTAGATTATTGTTTGGAATTGAGTCTAAAAAGGAAGATTATCACAAAAGACCATTTTCTAAATTTAAAAAAGATATTATTGAAGAATTACTTGGTATTGGGTAATCAATTTTTTCTAAAATTTCAGCCTTTTTATTAAATACGAGATATGTTTTATTTGGTCAAAAGTTAAAAAATAAACCAAAGATACTTCGCTTTCCAATCCAACAGCTAAATTCTGTCAAGGTCAAGTCCCAGGATTTTCAGAAAAAGTTTTTACGTATAAAAATATACGCAAAAATTTTTTCCAAAAAACCTTGACAGAAAGCCACGCTCATTTTAAAGAGGCTTTCTTTTTTTCTTTTTTTTAATTTTTTTTCTTCGTTTTCTTTTAGAAATATTTCAACTGAGAAATTTAAGGTGCAAGAGAAGGAGTAAATTCCTGGTTTGAACTCTAAAAAAACTGTTCAAATTTTGACCTTTTTACTTGCAGGTTTTGGCAGAAATTTTTAGCTTTATTACGTAAAATTTAAATTAGGATTTTACCACTTTTTTGCAATATCCTGTTTGAGGCTATTCACAACGATGCTGCAGCGAAAATCTTATCAATAAAGCGATGAGGAATGGGTACAAAATCACTCACTGATAGTTATAATTTCAATCAAAATTTATAAAAAAAGCTGTAAATTATATTTTTACAGCTTTTTTAGGTTCAAACTTAAATAGTATTTATCAATTTGCAGTTAATATATTTTTTAAGGCACTCATGTCTTCACTCACTTTTTTATCCAAAATCTTAGCATAATGTTGAGTTGTTTTAATGCTTTTATGTCCCAACATTTTACTCACACTTTCCATTGAAACATTATTCCCTAAAGTTACAGTTGTTGCAAATGTATGACGTGCCACATGAAAAGTAAGTTTTTTGATAATTCCACAATTCTCAGCAATTGTTTTTAGATACTCATTGACCTTTTGGTTAGTATACATGGGTAATAGTTTCTCCGAATTTGCAGTTAAGGGATGGCTTTTATATTTTCTAAGTATTTCCTCAGCTATAGGAAGTAGGGGGATATTCGATGCTGTTCTTGTCTTTTGTCTGTGGGTTTTAATCCAAAAATTACCATCTATTCCTTTAGAGATATGAGCTTTTGTCAGATTATTGATATCAATATAAGCCAATCCGGTATAACAGCTAAAAATGAAAATGTCTCGGACTAAATTTAAACCCTGACTAATAAAGTCTTTATCGCGGATCGTTTTTATTTCCTCTTCTGTAAGGAAGTTTGTGGTTACTTCATTAAATTTTCCTTTGTAGTACATTACTAAATCTTTTTCAATCCAATTATTCTGATAACAGGTTTTCAGAATTTTTGCCAAATTCTTAGTATGCTTCACCGTAGAGTTATTATTGCACTTTACTTTTGTACGAAGGAAGAAATCAAAATCATTGAGAAAAGCAGGCTCAATTTTTTTGATATTAATATCAGATTTTTTATAAGAATTCCATAGAAACTTTTTTAAATGAGCTAAACAAGTTTTGAAATTCTTCAGAGTAGCCACTGCGTATTCTTTTCCAATTAATTTCTCCATCCTGTTATTGTGGTCTTGAAAGATAGGAATCAAATAGCGTTCTATATCTTGTCTTCCTATTAAAAGATTCTTCACGTCGGTCGCATCAAAAGGTTCTCCTGATAAAATAAGGATTCTTTCGATTTCAAGGATTTTAGACGATAAAACATCAAAATACTTATTGACAGTGCGGGCCTCTTCAGAATTGCCTTTTAAACGACTTATTTCCGAATTCCATTTAGAAGGGTCTATGTTTTTACCTGTAGAGCATTCTGAACGTTTTCCATTGACGGTAATTCGTAGGTAAACTGGAACTTGATCATTGTTTTTTGCTTTGGATCTTTTTGCATAAAACAATACTGAAATTTTGGTTTTCATAATAATAACTTTAAAGGTTTAAAATAATTTCCGGTGACTCATTAATCAAGATGTTCAATTATTGAACAGCCTTGCTGATGAGACTTTCGAAGAAATTCGGTTACCTGAAAAATCAAAATTTGTAGGTCACCGAAAAGGTCACCTTTAATTTGAGAAAAAATGGTATATTTTGTTAAACCATTAAAATAAAAACCCCTCAAATCATACAATTTGAGGGGTTTTGTTAGAAATTGTCTCATTTCTAGTGGTTTCTCCAGGAATCGAACCAGGGACACATGGATTTTCAATCCATTGCTCTACCAACTGAGCTAAGAAACCATTTATGTTTTCGTTTATTACTTCGTTGTTTTAAAGTGATGCAAAAGTATAACATTTTATAATACCACGCAAGTTTTTATCTTTATTTTTTTGAATAAATCTATTGATATAGCCTGTTTTTGGTTTCAACGCTTTGTTCATCAATGATTTGGTGTAATTAATTTTTTTAATTTTTTAGAGATTTAAAATTAAATGATTCCAGTTCAAAGAAGAAGTTAAGACAAATTAAAAAAGCCAGCTCTTATAAAGTCGCTGGCTTAATTATTTTAGGTGATCATTTTAAGGAAGCGTCGAAAAATTAATATTCGGAGCCTGTGTAGGTGCTGTCACAGTAAACTGTGTGCCGGGAGCAACAACCGTATTAAAGAATCCTCCGTTTTGCAAAAAGAAAGCATTACCATTTGTTCCGCCCATTGCATCTATTCTTTGCTGTGCATTATAAGTATTATCTACACTGAACTTTGCTCCTGAAACAGCAAACCAGTTGCCATCTGAAGTTCTTACCCATTGATTTTTGAATTCCGCTTTTCTACCCTGATATCCATTTTCAGGATTGAAATTTTCAACAAAGCTATAGAAGCTTTTAAGATAAGTGCTGGTTTGAGGTCGTTTCCAGCTGGCTATCAGTTTCCACGTTGTAGCATCCGGAGATAAAAACCAGGCTGTGAAATCTGTTTTTCCAGTGCCGTCAGGTTCGCCTTTTAATAAGAATTTATAGGTTTGCCCTGCGACCCAGTTATACTTGTAATAACTTTGTCCACCAGATCCCTCGTTGCCGAATTCTCCAATTGTTACTCCGGTACCGGCTCGGTTCAGAATAATTTTATGATCAGGAGGAATATTATTCGGATCATCGGTTTCAAATGGGCTCCATACAGAGAATAGAATTCTTCTTTCTGTAGCAGAGTTGACCTGCATTCCAAAATATCCTGCACTGAAGCCATTGGCCATAAAATAAGAGCCAATCTTATCTTCTCCCACAGGTACTGTTACTTCATTGTAATAATAGCTCACATTGCTGGTCGTTGGAATTACATAATTAAGGTGGCAGGAAGGCCCTCTGCGTGCCCAATAATAGTAGGAAGGATCATTACTGTAAACATTGGTTCCTGTAGAAGCTGCTCCGCTGAAAGTAACATTGGTAACATCCGCAAAATATCCTCCTGTTTTTGAAACTCCCTGAAGATCAACTTTTACATAACCCGGAGTAGAAATAGTAAAATCTCCAACGGTATAATCTTTAGAAGTAGACCCTGTTAAGGTAACATTTTTGGAAGTACTGCCTATGGTTACTTTTACAACACTTGTGCCTGAAGGAACAGACGCTTTTAATCCAATGTTTAGCGTTCCCGTATTACTCACTCTGAAATAAGTACTGATTACAGTATTGGAATTCGTCCAGTTACCTAAGTTAGAGGAAGTGATAACTTCACTGGCACCAGAAGGTTTTACTGTTAAAAAAGAATTTCCAGCAACTGGTACGCTGAAAGACGATGCTTTCCTTAAAGCAGAAGCGTCTTTTTGTGTTGCAGCAGTATCCTCTGATATCAAAGTATTTTCTGCACATGATTGAAAAACGAGTAGGGTGGCGATACCCAAAAAAGTATCGGTTAATAATTTAATTTTCATAATAGGATTTGTAATTAGGTTTGTCCTACTAAATTAAGTCTTACTTGTCAAATAAAAAAATAATTCCCATCGTTTTGATTAATTTTTTTTGTGTTTTAAACAATAATACTCATTAAAATGAATTATATTAATTTTTAATGTTTCCGGAAAGAATAAAATGTGGCAAAAGAGCTAGAATATAAAAAACAAAAAAACCTCTAAAATGAATTAGAGGTTTTAAAGTGGTTTCTCCAGGAATCGAACCAGGGACACATGGATTTTCAATCCATTGCTCTACCAACTGAGCTAAGAAACCATTATATTTTTGTTTGACTTACTTCGTTGTTTTAAAGTGATGCAAAAGTAGTAAGATTTAGTATACAAAGCAAGTATTCATCGTACTTTTTTTGAATAAACTTAAAAACTTACTGATTATCAGCCGGATTATTTTCCTGTTCTTTTCTGATCTGTTCGCTCATCTCTTCCAATACCGGTTTAATCGTGTTTTCCGGAAGATCACTGATTCGGATATACATCAACCCGTCAATCGCATCATTGAAGTTTGGATCCACGTTGAAAGCGATTACTTTAGCGTTTTGCTTGATGTATTTTTTGATCAGAACAGGAAGTCTCAATTCAGGTTCAAGGTCATCAATAATTTTGTCCAGCTTGTTAAGGTCAGATTCCATTTCCTCAAAGAAAATATTTTTATCTCTGTCGCGAAGCTTTACCTTGTATTCATTTCTTGGAGTGATATATTGAGCTACCGCGGAATCAAAATAATTGGAACGCATAAACTCGATCATCAGTGATTTTGAGAATTCCGAGAATTTATTGGAAATACTCACACCACCCATCAGGAATTTGTGATCAGGATTTCTCAGGCATACATGCACAATTCCCCTCCATAAAAGGAAGAGTGGAAGCGGTTTCTGCTGATATTCCTGGCAGATATAGGCACGACCCATTTCAATCACCTTTTTGAAGAATGGATGAATGTCCTGCTCAAACTCAAATAAAGAGCTTGTATAGAAACCTTTAATGCCATATTTCTTCATTACTTCTCTACCTAATGCCATTCTGTAGGCACCCGCCAGTTTTTTCTCACCGTTATCCCAAAGGAACAGGTGGTGGTAATGCTTATCATATTCATCAAGGTCAAACGGAAGATTACTTCCTTCACCTACCGCACGGAACGTAAGTTCTCTCTGGCGCCCGATTTCCCTCATAATAGAAGGGATTTCTTCGTAAGTCGTGAAGTAGATTTCATAATTTCCGTTGCTGAACAGCATTTTATCAGTTCCTCTCAGTTTGTCAACATCTTTAATGATGTCTTCCACAGGAGTCTCGTCAATGATATTCTGAACAATATTTTCTTCTTTAAGTAAAGGAAATTTTACAGACAGGTTTTGAAGATTGATGCTTTGAGCAAGAGATTTTCTCTTTTCATAGTAAGATTTCATCATATAGACCTTACGTTTCAGAAACTCTCCCAATTCCTCAATGGTCTCCATTTCATCCATTGCCTTTACAGTAATAGGACGCCCGATTCTGATTCTGATAGGCTTTTCTCTGTCATTCATCATTTCTGCGGGAAGCATCAATGTCTGTAAATTCGGATGAAGCTTAGCCACCTGATAAAAAAGTCGGCTGTTCTTTGCATGAAAATACATAGGAACTACCGGCACTTTAGCCATTCTGATAAGCTTAAGTGCCGTTTTTTCCCATTCTTTATCTAAAATTTCTCCATAAGGATTGTTCTTGTTAGAAACTTCTCCTGCCGGGAAAATACCTACACAGCCTCCGTTTTGCAAATGCTTGAGTGTTTCACGCATTCCTGAAGAGCTACTGTAAGCTTCTTTTCTGTTTTCAAAAGGATTTACAGCGATTACGTACGGTTCCATAGGCTTGATTTTTTCCAAAAGGAAATTTCCCATCACCTTGAAATCCGGACGAACCTCTGATAAGACCTTGCACATCAGAATTCCGTCAATAGCACCCAGCGGGTGGTTGGAAACCAGAATAAACGGTCCCGTTTTCGGAATCTTTGCCAGATCCTCTTCAAAAGCTACATAGCTTAGGTTTCTTTCTCTCACAAATGAGTCGAAAAAGTCTTTGCCTTCCTTATCTTTTAGTTTGTCGTATAGTCTATTTACTTCATTTATTTTAGCAATGCTCATGACAGCAGATGCTACCGGGTTCTTGAGGAACCCAAGTTTACTTAAGCCGGAAGCTTTGATCAGATCGTTTTTCGAAATTAAACTCATGTGTGTTTAGTCGCAATTAATATTATTGTGTTACCATTTGAAGCGTATTCTTAGAAATTTGTTCTAACAATACATTCTTTTCATGGTAAAATTTATCAATGTGATCCATCTTCGCATTTCTTACTGTGAATAAAGATACATTTTTAATCGCTTCGGTTTTAAAAATTTTTTGAAGCTCTTCGTTGAGCTCATCAATATGATTAAACTTATCCTCAAGGCACAGTGCCAGGGAGATCGCAGAATTCTGCATTAGTGAAACTTTGATCTTATATTTAGATAAAAATCCGAAAATTAAGCTCATATGATCTTCTGCAATAAAAGAGAAGTCTCTTGTTGAGATTTTCAAAAGATCCTGATTTTCTTTTAAAATATAAGATTCTTCCTGTTGGTTTTTGTCGGAAGCACCTACTTTTGTTCCTTCTTTAGTAGGATCCACGAAAGATTTTACATAAAAAGGAATATTTTTTTGTTGTAGCGGCTGCAATGTTTTTGGGTGAATAACGCTAGCTCCGTAATACGCCATTTCAATCGCTTCTTCATAAGAAATATTGGAAAGAAGAGATACGTCGTTGAATTTTCTTGGATCTCCGGTCATTACTCCCGGTACATCTTTCCAGATTGTCATTGCTTCAGCATTTAAACAGTAAGCAAAAATAGCAGCAGAGTAGTCAGAACCCTCTCTTCCTAATGTTACCGTAAAATTATTGTCGTCAGAACCTATGAATCCCTGAGTTACGTAGCAGATTTCAGGATTAAGATTGGAGATGAATTCTTCCGTTCTTGCCCAGTCTACAGCACCTTCTCTGTATGAATTATCTGTTTTTACATAATCTCTGGCATCTAGCCATTGATTTGTAAATTGAATTTCATTCAGATATTCACTCAAAATTTTAGTAGAAATCATTTCTCCGCAGCTTACCACCTGATCATAAACAAAGTTGTAGTTGGGAGACTTGTTTCTTCTTAAAAAAGAATCAATGTCATCAAAAAATAGATTGATTTCAGAAAAAACCGCATGATTTTCAGGAAAAAGTCCTTCCGCAATCTCAATGTGTTTTCGTTTTATCTTTTCAATCTCAGTTTGATAGTTATCCTTTTTGAAATAAAGTTCTACAACTTTTTCCAACTCATTCGTCGTCTTGCCCGTTGCTGAAATTACCAGCAAGCATTTGGCAAATCCCTGGCTTTTTAGAACCATAGACACGTTTTTCACACTTTCAGCATCTTTTACTGATGCTCCTCCAAACTTGAAAATTTTCATTAAATTGTTAAAAATAAAATTGTTAGATAAAAAATTACATGAGTTTTTTACGGACGTCAAAATTATAAATTTACAACGAGATATGAAATAGCCCAGCGAAGAGATAGAATTAAGATTTCCTTAAAATCAACAAATATTGAAATAATCTGGATTTTTCATCAGTCTGATGTAACAAATTCGGAGGCATAATTTTCAGCAAAGACTTGGTATTATGCCATGTTATGCTTGTATCGTGTTGAAATACAGTAATTAACCTCTTTTTTAATTAAATTTTCTTAATGCGATAAATTTTCCGAAATTTGGGCAAAACGTAAAAAGAAAAATATGTCAAATCAACCATTACAGACTTTAGGAGAATTTCTTATAGATAAGCAGGACGATTTTCAGTATTCTACAGGTGAATTTTCTCGTCTTCTAAGTGCAATAAGATTGGCTTCGAAAGTGGTAAACAGAGAAGTAAATAAAGCCGGAATTGTAGATATTACAGGCGCTGCAGGAAACCAAAACGTTCAGGGAGAAGAGCAGCAGAAATTAGACGTTATCGCTAATGAAATTTTTATTACGGCTTTGTCTCAAAGAGAGGTTGTTTGTGGTATTGCTTCTGAAGAAAATGATGATTTTATCGATATTAAATGCGGTGAAAATGGTCATTTAAGCAAATACGTAGTACTTATCGATCCTTTGGACGGATCTTCCAATATTGATGTTAATGTTTCCGTAGGAACTATTTTCTCAATATACAGAAGAGTTACTGAACCTGGAACTCCGGTACAGTTGGAAGACTTTTTGCAGAAAGGAATCAATCAGATTGCAGCAGGATATGTAATTTACGGTTCTTCTACCATGATTGTGTATACTACAGGAAATGGCGTAAATGGATTTACATTAGATCCATCTTTAGGGACGTATTATCTTTCCCACCCGAATATGACTTTCCCAAAAACAGGTAAAATCTATTCTATCAACGAAGGAAATTATATCAAATTCCCTCAGGGAGTAAAAAATTATCTTAAATATTGCCAGATGGAAGAAGGAGACCGTCCTTACACCTCAAGATATATCGGTTCTCTGGTAGCAGACTTCCACAGAAATATGCTGAAAGGTGGGATTTATATCTATCCTTCTTACTCACAGGCTCCGAATGGTAAATTAAGACTCTTATACGAATGTAATCCTATGGCATTCCTTGCAGAACAGGCAGGAGCAAAAGCAACCGATGGATTCAGAAGAATTCTTGAAATAGAACCTACAGAACTTCACCAGAGAATTCCTTTCTTCTGTGGAAGTATTGAAATGGTAGAAAAAGCGGAAGAATTTATGCGTATCGACAGCGTAAAATAATGGAAGCAAAATATTTACAATATTTATTACAATTTAAACGCCCGAGTGGAACATCTCGCGGCGTTTTGCTTGATAAAGAAACCTATATTCTTACTATTTCAGAAAACGGAAAAAAAGGAATAGGGGAATGTGCCATTTTCAGAGGACTCAGTTTTGATGACAGACCTGATTATGAAAACAAATTAAAATGGCTTTGTGAAAATATCAATCAGGATGTTGCTTTTTTGAAAGAAGAACTGAAAGAATTTCCGTCAATTTGGTTTGGGTATGAACAAGCTGTTCAGAATTTGAAATATGGTGATAATCTTTATTTTCCAAGTGAATTTACCGAAGGGAAATCTGCTATTACCATCAACGGTCTGATATGGATGGGCGATGCAGGGTATATGGAAGAACAGATTCAGGAGAAGCTGGAAAAAGGATTTCACTGTATTAAATTAAAAATCGGAGTTGATTGGAAATCCGAACATATTATTCTTCAAAAATTAAGGGAAAAATTTTCCAAAGATCAGCTGGAACTTCGTGTAGATGCTAATGGAGGTTTTAATAAAGATGAAGCAGTTATTGTGTTGCAGCAGCTTGCGGATCTTAATATTCATTCTATTGAACAACCCATTAAAGCCGGAAACTGGAATGATATGGCAGAATTATGTGCCAAAACACCAACTCCGATTGCTTTGGATGAAGAACTGATCGGAATTATTGATTCTACAAAAAAGAAGCAGCTTTTAGAAGTAGTTAAGCCTCAATATATCATTTTAAAGCCTGCATTAGTAGGAGGTTTTTCCGGTTCGGATGAATGGATTTCCCTGGCTGAAAATCAAAATATTGACTGGTGGATTACGTCAGCGCTGGAAAGTAATATCGGTTTGAATGCTATTGCTCAGTATACATTTACCAAAAAAAATCCAATGCCTCAAGGTTTGGGCACTGGAGCTTTATTTGTCAATAATTTTGAATCTGATTTAGAACTCAGAAATGAGCTGCTTTGGTTCAAAAAATAATGTTTAAAAGTTAATTAGCATAATGGTGGTGGCGAATCCGGACATGTAGTCTGGCCACAGTAGTCTGGTCCCCATGATCTGCAGCACATAGCAACCGGGTTCCAGCTATTACATCCAAGAGGTGGTCTTCCTCCTTTGATCGTTTTTAATTCTCCTCTGTTGATTTTTTTTAGATTTTTCATGTTATTAATTTTATTTGATTGATAAGTAAATGTCGAAAACTTTTTTCAATTATACAACATGTAGGGAGTTATTTTGTAATATTTAACTTAATTGTGAAAATTTTATATTACATTGTGGAATAATAGAAATAGTTTTCTGACGATCTGATGCAGAGAGTATAGCTCTTTTAAACTGACTTTATAATACTTTAGTCTCTTGTACGGAGGTAGTGGTATCACATTTTGCATTCTTCCAGCTTTTTCCATTTTACTTTATTTTCTGAATTACCACAACACTTGTTGTTGGTATTAATTTCTTCTTTTTTAATGTCCAGAACAGCAATTATTCATTCCTATGTGCCTAATATTAAAAAAATATTAGAAGCACATTAAAATTCGATTAGAATTGGATTAGAATTTTGCAACAAAGTTGCATTTTGTGGTGAGACAATTTAAATTTACTGGACAAATTAAAAAGAATATTAAAATGAAAAACAAAATCAAGTTTAGAAATACCCTTAAAACAATTAGCGCGGGATTTCTCATTGTATTTTTTGTCTCGTCTTGTACAGGAAATGACAATATCGATGACACAAAACCAATTTCAGCATCAGGGGATATTGAATCAGGGCTACAAAGTTCTAAAATTAGTGAAGCAGATTTGTTAAAAGCCGGTTGGACAGTTGTTAAAGATATTAAATCTTCTTTTTCGGCAAAAAATGCAGATGTTTATTCTAAGAATGGAACAACTTCTGGAGAACAAAAGTTTAAATTAACTGCTCAACACCTAAGTCAATTAGGTTACGATGTCAATAACCCTAAAGCCATTTTAGAGAAATTCATTTTTAGGGATATACGTCCGGATGGAGTTAATTTTAATTCAGAACTTAAGGTGGGTGATGTTTCTAACCAGGAAACGGGTGACGCCCATGTTCTTTTAGGGAAACCTTCAGTAGAAGTAGTAAGTGAAGATTTTCAAATGCCTGATGAAGCGTATGTGACTGAGGTAATAAACAATGGTGATAAGGAGACAACTCTTACCAAAAAATATACATATAAGCAAGGATATAAAACCACCTGGCAGCGTAAGGTGAGCGGATCTCTTAAGGTAGGAGCAAAGCTTTCAATTGGAATTCCTACTGGCTTTTATAAAGGTGAGGTATCAACAGAAGTAACAGTAGGCGGAGAAACTACTGATGGTACTGAGACGTCAACAGAAAAAACGATCGAAGATGCAATTCCAGTTCCAGTTCCGGCACATTCAAAAGTAAAGGTTGCTATCATAACGAAAATAACAAAATCAACAGTAAAATATTCTGTTCCTATGTCAGTTATGGGAAGTGCCTGGACAAATTATTATACTAAAGTGGATGATCACTATTTCTGGGGGCTTCCTGCTTCCGGAGTAAATAATAGTGGAGTTAGTAATTATGGCTTAACACATGGAAATTTAACATCTGAAGCAGGTGAGGCAGCATCTATCGCTAGTGTAGAAACTAAAATTATCATAAGCAAACCTGAGCCATTATAAGAGAAATATATAATTTAAAATATAAAAGATTTTTATTGCATTTAAATTATTGAAATTAGAATCTTTTATGGTAACAGAAAACGAGATTAAAAATTAAATATTAATGAAAAGACCCGAAATAAAATCGGGTCTTATTTTGTTTCTATAATAGAGCAATCTGAAGTTTTATTACTATGATCCAGATTTAATTATTTGATAATATATGCATGACTGATAGTAGATACAAATGTATGAGACTTATCAAAAATTAAGTCAGATAGGAAAACACGAAAATACATTCCTGCATTTGACTTGTAGGAATAATAAATTATAGGTCGGCTCTGTTTAAAGGATAAAGTAGTTGTTGGGTCGGATAGTTTTTTGTTTAAGGTTATTGACTCAGTTAAATCACATCTTTTACGAAGATGGCCTTCTTTATATAGTTTAAAATATAAGAAAACCTTTTTTTAATCTGTTCCATAATAAAAAATTGTAATTCCCTATAGATTGAATTGGCAATCTTTATGCCATACTATAAAAGTGAATTAATTTTAACGTATAGTTATTTTTTAAGGATTATTTTAATTATTTGTTAAGAAATAATTGTGAAAATATTTTCGTTATCTTTTGATCTGTTGGAGATTAGGTTTCTGTCTATTCCGTTCAGATTCTGGAAGATATCATTTTGTACCTGCGAGCTGGAAAGGTATCCCCAATGATTTCCCACTTCATATTTTAGGCTGTTAAGCAGATCATCCTTTACAAATGTACAGTCGATAATAGACACAATATCTTTGAATTGGTCAATATCACTTGGACCATTTTTACCAAGTCTTGGGGTGAGGATATTTTTCGTAAACTGAGAAGCTCCCAGAATGAGATCCTGCCTGTTCAGATAAATGGAAATCCGGTTGGCTAATAATGGCAATTTATTGTATGAATCTTCGGAATCTTCAAATACTTTATAGCTTACATCTGCATTCAACAATAAAACCTGGTCAATTACGCGCAGTATATTCTCTCTTTTAAGACTGTAAAGCATGCTTTGAAGCACTCTGTTTCCCAAAGAATGAGCCATGATATGAATTCTCTGATTGCAGGGTTTAAGATCCCGGTTGGAAAAAATATCTTTTAAAAACTGGGTATAGAAATAAAATATTCTCATCAGAGATGTCCCGGAATTAATACTGGAAGCTTTATCGTCAAAATAACTTAAAGGAATCATACTTACTGAGGCTGGCCAGCTTACGAACAAAATATGTTCTACAGGCGATGCTGGATTATCAATGAATATCTTCTTAAGATCAAGAATAGCCTTTAATTCATCATTAAAATCATACAGATACCCATGGATAAATATCAGTACATCACTTCTGTCTTTGGTGGAAGACATATTTTTGTACAATTCGTAGAACATTCGGTATTGTTAAATAATTATAGATAATTGCTTGTTAAGTTTCAAAAATAAGAGCTTTAATGATATTTCCATCATATGC
>NZ_PCOU01000068.1 GCF_002979455.1 Chryseobacterium sp. MYb7 | reverse complement strand
CATAGTAAAAAATATATTCCTTTTTTTATTTTCAATATATAGTATATAGGAAAACCAAAAATCAATATTAATGGTATTGCATATATTGCCACATATAAAATATAATTTAAAGTAAGTTTAAATATTTCTGAAGATGTTTCTGCATTATCTAATACAATACTTTTAAATCTATCTCCGACAAAAGCAAGTATAAAAAAGAAAACAAAATACTTTACTAGTAAGTACAAAAAACTATTGGTAAGGTTAACTTTAAGCATATTAATTTCTTTTATAAAATTGTGATGGGTAATATGAAAAATCTCTTGTTGGAGCCATCCCTCTCGGAGTTGGAGTTGCTCCCGTTACTGGAGCAGTATGCGTTTTCATAAAAGAAGGCTGATTATACTGCATTAATTTAGAAGTATTACCGTTACCTGAAACAGTTAAATTTGCTGAAGGAAATATATTTGTAGAAGCTCCTACCGAAAGATTTCCATTACTACTATTGTAATCTATATTTAACTTCTGAGCTACATCTACAATTTTAAAACCAACTGTATTTAAACCATATTCTTCAATTTTGGAAACGCTGGCGTGCTGTTCAAAATTAACATTAGCTCCTGTTGATGTAGAGTTCATACTGAAT
The DNA here is from genome assembly GCF_002979455.1 of Chryseobacterium sp. MYb7. Lineage (GTDB taxonomy): Bacteria > Bacteroidota > Bacteroidia > Flavobacteriales > Weeksellaceae > Chryseobacterium. Next base: position 485 of record NZ_PCOU01000068.1, on the reverse strand, counting down.
GTATTATTGCTACCGCCTTCTCCTGGATAGAACATTCTTGGTGCACCTACTGGGGTTGGACCAGGTTCAGATTTATAATTTCCTACCAAGCTGGTTAATTCTCCTGCGGAATTTTCTCTTCCTGTCAACGTTAATGTACTTGTTAGTTTAACACCTGATGCATCCATCCCTAATGAAAAGGCAGAAGGTACATCCCAAAGTTTTTTATCTATGTAGCTTGTAAAAGTAAATGTTAACTCTTTTCCCATGTAAGTTTCCCCTGCTTTTGTTGTAGCTTGGTTATTTGCGTTTTTATCCCAATAAATGGAACCATCCTGTCTTTGAACAAAATCATTAACACTACGACCATCAGGATCTGTAAATCTCATCGGATTATTTACAGCGTAATTATAAGGAGACCATCTGCGATATTCTTCACTTAAAGGGTCTGGAGATATCCAGCGTCCTATGTCTGGCATATAAAACCTTGCTCCATAATCATACAT
>NZ_PCOU01000067.1 GCF_002979455.1 Chryseobacterium sp. MYb7 | reverse complement strand
TATGTATAATATTGTTTTTCATCGTGGAATATTATATTTATACATATTTGTACGCTTCTTCTAATAAAATTTTAGGAATTTATAATATTATTATCAGTATAATTTTATTAGGGATTTTTTTTCATAAAACAATCCGTTCAAAGTTTATAGAAGTATAAAAGCAACTCTCACCGATTGGTGGGAGTTTTTTTACATTATAGATTGCAATTTAGTTTGTTTAAGGAACGCATCAAGGAGAGCGAAGACATGCTGTCTATCGTTCTCTTTTAGCTTTTGTATATCTAAAATTTTAGCGACAATATTTTTATCCAGTAGAATATCCGTAGATCCTACGAGATAATCCAGAGATACTTCCAAGGCTTCTGCCAACTGCGTGGCCATCTCAATAGATGGTTTTACTTCCTCACGTTCATATCTACCGATGACAGCACCGTGAACCCCCACAAGTTTGCCCACTTCGTCCTGCGACATCTTTTTATCTTTTCTTACTTCTGTAAGACGCTTACCAAAGGTTATAGACTTCATAAATGTATTAAAAACAACAGTTAATAAAGGATTTGAACAAATGTACGTAACATATTTGTAGCAACAAGAACAAATAAAGTTTGGTTGATTAAAATAGATATGTTACATTTGCTACAAATATGTAGTGAAAAACTTTTTTCAAAAATTTTTCTTTTTATGGAGATTACAGAAATCAAAGAACGTTTAAGTTTATCCGAAGTCCTGCAGTATTACAATCTTGAGCCAAAAAACTCGATGCTTAAATGTTTTATGCATGATGATAAAACAGCAAGTCTGCAGGTGAATGTAGAAAAGAACTTTTACAAATGTCATGCATGCGGAAAAACGGGCGATGTAATCCAGTTTATAGAAGATTACGAGACTTCGACAGGCTCAGTCCTCTCCAAGCACGAAGCGATAAAGAAAGCACAGAGTTTAATCCGTTCCGAAATCTCAACTCCCCAAAAAACAAACTCTGTACTCATGAACGAACAGGAAAGAATACAATTTTTAGAGAAAGTATATTTAAGCTTTAGAAAAGGAATCTTTAATTGTGTTCCTGCAAAAGACTATGTAAAAAGCAGAGCGTTACAGGTAGAAGATTTAGAAATAGGCTTTAACAGCGGACAGCT
>NZ_PCOU01000066.1 GCF_002979455.1 Chryseobacterium sp. MYb7 | reverse complement strand
TTTGAAGCTGTCTTCCGCTCATGTCGTACAACAGAATATCAGCTTCTTTAAAATCAAAACCAATTTCAACATAAGCATAATCTGATACTGGATTTGGATAGATCTTAATGTCATATTTTTCAATCAGCTGATCAACCTGTTTGTCGCCCAGCTTTACAATCTTCCAGTTTTCTTTGCCTAATTCTTCTGCACTGGTTCCGGCCAGAACAATTGAACCGTTTCTGTTCAGTTTTAAATCAGAAAGTCTTTCTTCCTTCTTTCTGGATTCTCCTTTGACGTGCTTTCTCCACTGCTCATTTCCATTCTGATCTAAGTATAGCATCCAGAAAGTCTCATCATCGGTTTGTATTCTTCCTTCAGCCTGGGTATAACCTCCTAATAGAATTCCTTTGGAAGATTTATCGTCTGAAGAATGCAAAACGCTCATCCCCATCAGAATATCACGGTTTTTGAAATTGTAGGATTTCTGCCATTGTTCATCCCCTTTTTCATTTAAAGCAATTAACCAAAGATCTGTTCCTTCTTCAATGTCTACAGTTTTATTTCCTGATCTTTCTGATCTTGACTCTCCACCAATAATGAACCCATTTGAAGTTAATGCCAGGGTTCTGATATGATCATCACCTTTCCCTCCAAAATTCTTCTCCCATTCTACTTTTCCGGTTTTGTCTAGCTTGACAATCCAATAGTCGCCTTCACCATAATTGCTACTGGCTTTTGGCATCTGGCTAATGGCCGTTGAGCTTGCAGACCGCTGATTATTGGCTTGAGTGTTGCCAGATCCCGAAACACGAACCTCGGAACTTCTGGAATAAATTCCCAGTAATGCTCCGCCATCTTTTGTTGGAATCATTTTCTCCACTTCATCTAAGCCTCTTCCACCTAAAATTAATTGTGATAATTCTTTTCCGTCTTTATCCAATCTTGTAATGAAGACATCTTTGGAACCATAGCCTTTTGAAGAATTTTGAACATTTCCGGCAACAAAGAATCCTAAATCTGTAGTTTGAATGACAGCTCTGGCTTCTTCATCGGAAGAACTTCCTAAGGTTTTCTGCCATAATTCATCTCCAAATTCATTGATTCTGATCAGCCAGATATCAGATCCTCCTTTCGAATCCTCTTTTTTATCCAGTCCTTTTCCTGAGTAAGAAGTTCCGGCTAAAAGAAATCCACCGTCTTGAGTGGTAACTGTTGCTGATAGATAATCATGATTATGTCCTGAGAAATATTTTCCCCAAACTTCTTCTCCCTGCTGGTTCAGTTTTACCAGATGGAAATCGTAACCATTGTTTTGCTTTTGGCCATTGGCTTCTTGCATCTGGCTTTTAGACTGTATTGAACTTCCTGTTATAAGATATTGTTGATCGATGGTTGTGGTAACCTGACTTAAGAAATCCTGGGTAGAGGATTTGATGTCTTTTTGCCACATCACTTCCTGGGCAGATATGCCCAATACAGTACATAAAGTAAATGCACTGAGATAGAATTTTTTCATTCCCGTATTGTTGTTTTCTGAGTTAATAATTAGTTTTAAAAACCGCGCAAATTTAACACTTTTTAAGACGTGAAAATTGAATTAATGTGGTATGCTTTAAA
>NZ_PCOU01000065.1 GCF_002979455.1 Chryseobacterium sp. MYb7 | reverse complement strand
AGTGATCAAAAAGTAAACAGTCGCGTGAAGAAAAATGAAGCAGGCAAATCCTAAAAAATGAAGTAGACTACGGAGTGTATGACTATGGAGCCAGAATGTATATGCCGGATTTGGGAAGATGGGGAGTACATGATCCTTTAAGTGAAGTACAATTTGCTTACAGTCCATATTCATATGTTTATGGAAATCCTATAAGATTTAACGACCCAACTGGAATGATTGGAGAGGAAGATCCACCAAAGAAGGGTTCTACTCCTGATAATCCTATTGATATTGGTGAAATTAAGCTGACAAAAAATGTAAGTGATTCTAAGTTATCATTTATGGGAATTCAAAGCTTAAGTGCTTATCATGGTTCTCAGGATAGATTGGCTTTTGGTATCAGAAATAGTAAAGCAGCTCTGGCTACGGAGAAATTTGAAAGAAACCTGGCTTTTACTATGGGAACTTTCCTAATGGGTGGAAGTAATCTTGCCGCTTCCGCAGGGTGGGCTACTCTTGATGCTTATATGAGCTATCAAGATGAAAAAACCCAAAATGCTGTTGGTACTATTCAATTAATGGCACTCATTGTACAATTAAAGCACGGGAATATTAATGCTGCCGCAAATGTATTAGATGATGCCGTAAAACAAGGAGATAATATAACTCAGGCATTATCTGCTTTGTCTGTTGGCGATGCTTTAAGAATTGAAAATGCAGCTACGAGAATTAATAAGCCTATTATAGTTGTTGGTAGTAGAGCTAGTGGAACAGCTGGTGCTTATTCTGATTGGGATTACATTATTGAGGGAGGTTTAAATAGTAGAGATTGGTCCAAGATTAAGAATTCTTTACCAGGAGCAAAATCCACAATAGATAATACGCCAAGAAATATTGATATTTTTACAGGTTCTGTAAACAGATCTAAACCACATATAATAATTAATCCTCGAAGTAAATAATGAAAATTGAACAAGAAATAATGCTTAATAAATACGGTCAGAGAATTATTACACATGAACCTCTAGTAAGCTCTTTTATAGAAATGAACACTTCTGAGCAAGATAGTTTTATGAATGACTTTTTGTTTGTCATAATGCAATCTAAGCCATTGGACGAAGATATAGAAAATGCTATTGGAGGGAGTGGATTAAAATCGACTTTTACACCATGTACCTTGCTTAAAAAAGGAGTTGATAATAATAATCTAAAAAAAATTATTCAGTTGCCAGAAAATGAAAAATTAAAAAGCTTCAGATTACTTCTTGAACTTTATAAAATTGCCTACCAAAGACGATTTGAAATAGAAAGAAACCATCCAAATAAATGGTGGTATTGGGATCTAACCAATCCGGATATTGAGAATAAAATTTATAGTTTGTATAATTAATTTGATACTAAATAACTCAAAAAGCCCCCGCTACCGCACGATTGCATCGTGTGGCATGTCTGCCCAGCAGCAAAAAGTCTCCAGACTTTAAGCTTATTAAATAAACTATCTTTGGGTTTCCAAGGTAGAATAAATAACAACCCTTGCATATTTGCAAGGGTTGTTCATATAGATTATTGTCATACAAGCTTGTATAATAAATTTTCTTTACTTTTATGCTTCATATATTCATTGTTTATAATGAACCTGTTTAAACTTTTTAGAGAAAGAGTTTCCAGAAAATTAGCAATTTAGAGTTGCAAAAAAAAGAACTAAAATC
>NZ_PCOU01000064.1 GCF_002979455.1 Chryseobacterium sp. MYb7 | reverse complement strand
GAATCTGTCTCACAACTGAGGCAGATTCTTTTTGTTATAAAAGTACTTGTTTTACTGTTTTATTTTCATTACATTTAACTGTATATCAGCTATCTGTATGAATTTCAAGGATTATAATCAGCATCAACTATTTTTGTTTCCCCCCACTTTTGAGGACTTCATTCCGGAGTATCATCCTGTTCGCATTGTCAATGATGTGATTGATAAGATTAAAATTGATCCTCTGCTTAAGGCTTATAAAAAAGAAGGTAATCCGAGTTATCATCCCAAAATGATGCTTAAGATTATGATCTATGCCTATATGGACAACACTTACTCTAGTAGAAGAATAGAAAAATCCGTAAAAGAGAATGTTAATTTCATGTGGCTTTCCGGGATGAAGCAGGTAGATCATAATACGATATCCCGCTTTAGAAGCCAGAAACTTAAGGATGCATTCAAAGATATTTTTCGTCAGGTTGTGCTTCTGCTGGCAGAAGAAGGTTTGATTAGTTTACGGGAAGTTTACACTGACGGGACGAAAATAGAAGCTCAGGCGGGACGATACACTTTTGTTTGGGCCAAATCCATCAAAACCAATAAAGAGAAAATGCTAAAGCAATTGGAAGAGCTTTGGAAGTATGCTCAAAACATCGCTGCCACAGAGGATAGTGATCCCGAGCCCCCTGATTTTAAAGAGATCAGTAAAGAAAAAATAAGAGAAACGGTAGAGAGTATTGATAGAAAGCTTAAGGGCAGTAATACAACAGATAAGAAAGGCAGAGCGGGAGCCAAGTCTAAATTAAACTATATCAAAAATAATTTTGAGAAAAACCTTGAAAAATACCAGAATCAGGAAAAGATATTAGAAGAGAGAGGGTCTTACAGCAAAACAGATCATGATGCTACTTTCATGCGTATGAAAGAAGATCATATGAAAAACGGACAGCTCAAACCTGCCTACAACACTCAGATATCGAGCGAGAATCAGTTCATTATCAACTATACGGTACACAGGCAAACCAATGATATAGGAACCCTTCATTCCCATTTGGAAAATCTTAAAGAAACCTTTGGAAAAGAAGTTTTCTCTAATATAAAAAGCCTGACCGCAGATGCAGGCTATGGAAGTGAGGAAAACTATGAATATCTTCAAGATAATGAGATAGAAGCATTTGTAAAATATAATACCTTTGACAAAGAGCAGGATAAGAATTATCAGAAAAAATATAAAACATTTAGTAAAGAAAACCTGTATTACAACAAGGATCAGGATTTTTATCTCTGTCCTATGGGACAGCGGATGGATAAAACGCACGAAAGTAATACCACCACTAAAAGTGGCTTTAAACAAAAGTTATCCCATTATCAGGCAAAGAACTGCGTAGGTTGTCCTATTCGGGGAGTTTGTCACCATTCAAAGACCAACCGCAGCATAGAAAGAAACCATAATCTGGAACGTCATAAAGAAAAAGTCCGGGAGTTACTCCTAAGTGAAGAAGGCATAGTGAAACGAAAAAAACGGTGTTACGATGTAGAACCTGTATTTGCACATTTAAAACATTGTCATGGATTTAGACGTTTTAGCCTTAAATCTCTGAAAAAAGTAGAAATAGAGTTCGGATTACATGCTTTAGCTCACAACCTAAGAAAGAAAGTGGCATAAGAGACACTTTTCAAACTGGAAAAAACTGCAAAAGAAAAACGAATAAATACAAAAAAAATCCGCCTCACTGGTTGTGAGACGGACTC
>NZ_PCOU01000063.1 GCF_002979455.1 Chryseobacterium sp. MYb7 | reverse complement strand
GCATATGATGGAAATATCATTAAAGCTCTTATTTTTGAAACTTAACAAGCAATTATCTATAATTATTTAACAATACCCTTATTTTAATTTTTAATTATTCCCTTCAGGCTAAACCTGAGGGGAATTTCATTTATATTCAAAATATAAAACAGATACCACAAAAACTAATTTAAACTCATAAAGGCATAAAATATGCAGATAATTAACTATACAAGTTAAAAATATTAAGTTATGAAAAGTTTACTATGGTTAGTTGCAGTCATCTGCATTGTTGTTTGGCTTTTAGGAATGTTAGGAATAGTTCCGGGTATCAGTACGGGTTATTTAATTCACATTTTATTAGTCATTGCTATTATTGTTATTCTTTATAACATTATCTCTGGAAGAAAACCTCTCGATTAGTTTATTATTTTGTTAAACATTTAAATGAAAGACCTCATATCAGGTGCTCTCCTTTTGGAAAAGCACCTGTAAAGGTCTAGTCAGGTTCAATCTATTAATTTTCCTTCATCTCAGTTTGATTTTCTATATTTAAAAATCTTCTCAATTCCTTCTTTCAACCTTATTTTGCGGTTGAAATTCTGGGTTTCCAATTCCTCATTTACAATCATCAATAACAAATCCGGTATTTTATTGCGTCTTATTTTTACCTACATTTGATGTGTTGAAAATCTATTTGTTCAATTCTTATAATGAACAAACTCATTCTATTTAAATAAAAAAATAAAGATAATTTATGGAAAGACCACTTATTCTGGTGACTAATGATGACGGAATTACAGCTCCTGGTATCAGAAATCTTATCAATTTTATGAATGAAATAGGAGAAGTAGTGGTTGTAGCACCCAACTCTCCCCAAAGTGGAAAAGGCCACGCCATTACCATTAATTCTACCTTAAGCTATGAAGAAGTTACTTTAGAAGGTCCACAAATCGATTTTTCATGCAGTGGAACTCCTGTAGACTGCGTAAAAATGGCTCTTGACAAGATTCTGACAAGAAGACCTGATATTGTTGTTTCTGGAATTAATCACGGGGCGAATTCATCTATCAATGTGATTTATTCCGGGACGATGTCTGCCGCCGTGGAAGCTGGTGTGGAAGGAATTCCTGCAATTGGATTCTCATTGCTGGATTTCAGCTGGGAAGCAGATTTTACTCAGGCTAAAGAATTTATTCAGAATATTGTAAGAAGAACACTGGAAAACCCAATGCCTAAAGGAGTTGTACTGAATGTCAATATTCCTAAACTTCCGGCTGAGGAAATAAAAGGCGTAAAGGTTTGTAAGCAGGCTAATGCCAAATGGGAAGAGAGCTTTGATGAAAGAATAAACCCACACGGCAAAAAATATTATTGGCTGACAGGTTATTTCAACAATATGGATGATTCTGAAGATGCTGATGAAACAGCATTGGCAAACGGATATATTTCAATTGTTCCTGTAAAATTTGACCTTACAGCGTATGAATATATGAAGACATTGGAAGAAGTAATGACTTTTTAAAACATAAAAGAGGTGAAATAATTCCTTCAATATCAAAGGCTTCAATTCAAAACACAGCAGAATATGAAGCATTATAAATAATTAAAATACGGCTTTTTAGTCGTATTTTTTTATTCCCTTCATAGTAAAATCCATCCCCCGAGAAATCATCTGTTCGAGATTATTCACTACCTTTATTCTGACAAATAATTACAAAATGCGTATAGAATATGACATAAAACTGGGCTTTAAGGATGTAATGTTCCGCCCAAAACGTTCTACTTTAAAATCACGCTCAGAAGTTGATTTACAAAGAGAATTTACCTTTAAGCATACCCAAAAAAAATGGACAGGAGTTCCTGTAATTGCTGCCAATATGGATACGGTAGGAACTTTTGAAATGGCGGTAGAACTTGCCAAAGAAAAGATTATTACAGCAGTTCACAAACATTATACTCCCGATGAATGGAGTCAGTTTCTCGACAGCCAGCCGGAAAGTATTCATCAGTATATTGCTTTAAGCACAGGGACCGGAAAGGCTGATGAGGAAAAAATAAGACAAATCCTCGAAAAACACCCAAAAATTGAGTTTCTCTGTATAGATGTAGCCAATGGATATTCTGAGCATTTCGTTGAATTTGTGAAGAAAGCAAGAGCCAATTTTCCTGATAAAATTATTATCGCTGGAAATGTGGTGACCGGAGAAATGGTAGAAGAACTTCTTTTGGTAGGTGCAGACATTATAAAAGTAGGTATTGGTCCCGGATCTGTTTGTACAACGAGAGTAAAAACGGGCGTAGGGTATCCGCAGCTTTCAGCTATTATTGAGTGTGCTGATGCTGCTCATGGACTGGGAGGACAAATCATCGCTGATGGCGGATGTAAAGTTCCAGGAGACGTTGCAAAAGCCTTTGGTGGTGGTGCAGATTTTGTAATGCTGGGCGGAATGTTTGCCGGGCATGATGAGAGTGGTGGAGAAATGATTGAAGAAAACGGTAAAAAATATCGTTCCTTCTATGGAATGAGCTCCAAAACAGCTATGGATAAACATTCCGGAGGGGTAGCAGAATACCGTGCTTCAGAAGGAAAAACTGTGAAAGTTGCATATAAAGGTCCGGTTTCAGACACTGTAAAGGATATTTTAGGAGGAGTAAGATCTACCTGTACCTATGTGGGAGCTTCAACGCTTAAGGAACTTTCCAAGAGAACTACTTTTATCAGAGTTCAGGAACAGGAAAATCAGGTTTTTAACTAAAATTGATTGAAGAATAATAAAAAAGGCTGCACATGTGCTAGTCATGGTCGGAAGATTTTTTCTTCCGACTTTTTGTTTTTAGATATTCAATATTATTATTTTAATTAATTGATTA
>NZ_PCOU01000062.1 GCF_002979455.1 Chryseobacterium sp. MYb7 | reverse complement strand
TTTAACAGCGGACAGCTTCACTATGCAGACAGAAAAAACAAAGATCCAAAAAAAAGAGAAGCACTTATCCAAAAATTAACAGATGTAGGATTATTATCCCTAGCCGGAACCAACAGCCGAACAGGCGGACAAGCCTATAAAACCTTTGGAATCAAAAGCATTGTTTTTCCACTGAAAAATAAGGAAAATCAAATCGTAAGCTTTTATTTTAGGTCGATAATCGACAATAATAACTCCAAACATTTTTACTTAAAAAACCGCAGCGGTGTTTATCCAAATTATCCAAACCCTGAAACTAAAAAACTCATTCTTACAGAATCTATTATTGATGCAGCTTCGCTGCTTCAATTGAAGATCATTCAAGAGAAGTTTTCCGTTTTAGCATGTTTTGGAACCAACGGATTAAATGAGGAAGTTTTAAACTCAATAAAAAACCTTCCGGAATTAGAAGAAATTATCTTTTGTTTTGATAACGATAAAGCAGGAAAAGAAGCGGTAAAGAAATATTCTAAAACCTTAAACGACCTCTTCCTTGGTAAGGAGGCACTCAGGATAGGTTCTGTAGAATTACCAAATAAAGATGTTAACGAGACGCTGCAACTCCACGATGAAGAAATCTTTACAAAGCTTTTAGGTGAAAGAAAATTTATTTTTTCAGATGAAAAAGAAAAGGGTTCGAATCCTGACAAGACTACAAAAAGTGTTGTCTTTACGGACGAAAACAAAAGTATGCCCCCGAAAACATCCCCGAATTTGTCCGCAATAGACTTTTTACAACAAAAGAATCTCCTGCAGGAATTAAATAAGTTGATCGAGAAAGCCGGAATTATTGGCGAAGAACAATCAAGACTTCTACTATTCTTAATCACAATCAGCTACTTAAATAAAAGCCCATTACACGGAATTGTACAAGGAAGCAGCGGAAGTGGTAAAACCCATATTATCAGCAGAATTGCAGACATGATGCCACAGGAAGATGTGTTGAGATTTACAAGAATTACAGAATCTAGCTTATATAATTGGGGCGAGTTTGATCTGTTCCAAAAGATCATTATCATTGAAGATTTGGACGGTTTAAAGGAAGATGCTTTGTATGCGTTGAGGGAATTTATATCGAACCAGGTACTCAGAAGTTCAGTAACAATCAAGGATAAAAAAGGAAATAATAAATCGAGTCATAAAATCGTGAAAGGACAGTTCAGCAGTTTATCTGCAACGACAAAAGGAGAATTATACGAGGACAATATGAACCGCAGTTTTATTGTAGCAGTGAATGAAAGCGAGGAACAGACAGAGAAAATTATTACTTATCAGAACCGCAGAAATGCCGGAGAAATTGATAAAAACGGAGAAAAATTGGCGACGAACTTTGTTCAGAAAATTGTAAGAAATTTAAAGCATTATGAAGTTATAAATCCTTATGCAACACAGATGCAACTACCAAGTAATGTAAAGAATAAGAGACGATTAAATGAAATGTTCCAATCTATTATTAAACAAATTACACTTTTACATCAGTATCAGCGAGAAATAAAAAACGATTTTTTAATTACAGAAATTGAAGATATCGAGAACGCTGTGGAGATATTATTCGAGAGTATTATTTTAAAGATTGACGAGTTAGACGGAAGCTTAAGACAGTTTTTTGAAAAGTTGAAAAAAGCTTTTAAAGAAGATCAGTTCAGCAGGTTTGATGCGATGGAAATTACAGGATTTAAAAAGACACAATTACAGTTTTATCTGAACGAATTGGTGAGATTAGAATATCTGAAACAAATAGGTTTTGCGAATAAGGGATTTAAATATAAAATCTCTTATAACGATAATATACAGAGAGTTAGAAAAGAATTAAAAGACTCTTTTACAAAGCAATTAGAACAACTAAAATTGAACGCTACTGAACACAAGCGAACGCTAAACGGAAACCAAACGAACACTAGATGAGAAAATGCGACAGAGTAAATAACTCATAATCAACAACTTATAACTCATAATTATTTAGCGTTCGGAAAAACACAAAATAGTACACAAGCAAATTGGTCATAGATGGAAAACTTCAAGAGATATTTAGAGCTTCGGAACTATCAGAAAAGGAATATTACCAAGATATTAGCAATGGTTCAGGAATATAGAAATTACATAGAAAGAGGAAATCTTCCAATAAAATATATTATCTATTTAAAACAGAGAAAATGTAGAAATAATCCTGAAAAAAACATCAGTATAAATACCATAAACAACCATCTTTTTGCCCTAAAAATCTATAAAACGTATCAGGAAGAAATCCTGCATCAGGATACATATCTTATCATCTGCAGACTTTTAAAAAGAAATCATTTACCTATAGAAATCCTCAGTCCGGAGGAAGTGCAACACCTGTTTGAAAACACAATAAATATTAGAGATAAAGCGGTTCTATGCTGTCTATATTACCTAGGATTAAGAGCCGGAGAAGCAGTAGGATTATTACTCGAAGATGTAGATATGAAAGACGGAAAAGTTTTCATAAGAAAATCGAAAACAGGATATCAGAGAGAGGTTCCGATACACAGCAAAGCATTAGATATTTTTGAAGAATATCTAAAGAAAAGAACTCATAAAGGAGATTGTTTTTTACAGGGATTACAAGGAAATTTAACGACTGCAGGAATAGAATTTATCATAGAAAAAGTAGCCGAAAAAAGTAAAATTAAAAAGAGAATTTATCCTCATTTACTACGCCACAGTATTGCGACTCATTTATTAAAAAACGGAATGGAACTTATAAAAGTCAGCAGATTTTTAGGGCATAGAAGTTTAGAAAGCACACAGAGATATACACATATATAGGCTAGATGAAAGAGTTTATCAGTTATCTGAGAGATCAATATCACTACACAGAAAAGACATTGATAGAAAAGGAAAAACAGGTTTTATTATGGAAAAAGTTATGTTCAAGAAAACAGAATTTTGACAGAATTACTACTCAGGAATTATTAAAAATAATAGAATTACAACAGAAAAAATATCAATTAAATACAATCAATGCTCAGATCAGAAGTATAGAGCAATACTTTGAATATTTACAATTTACAGGGAAAAGAAAAGATCATCCGTTAAAGAATTTTAGAATAAAAACACCAAAGAAAGCTTTAATTACAGGTTTTTTAAGTGAAGAAGAATTGCAGAATATCGAGAAAGAATTTAGAAAAAGGAAATACAAAAAAGGACAGTTCAGTTTATTTGGAAAAAGGAACCGGATTATTTTAGGATTAATCATTTATCAAGGTTTAAACACAGGAAGTTTACGAGAACTGAAAGTAAAAGATATTGATCTGGAAAAAGGAATTATCAAAGTTCCGGAAGCCACAGAAAACCGATTAAAAGAAAGAATTTTACCGCTGGAAGCATCACAAATTTTAGAGCTTTACAGGTATATTAATGAAACGAGATCGGAATTATTAAAACTCTCAAAAACAGTAAAAGAAACGGAAAAGCTATTTATTTTAAGTGAAAAAACAAGATTTAGCAGCATAACATCAGAGATTAGAAAACAAATTAATATTCAGAGTTTACAGCTCATCAGAAACAGCAGAATTAATCTCTGGCTCAAACAATACAATTTGAGAGAAGTTCAATACAAAGCAGGATTTAGATATTTAAGAAGTCTGGAATATTTTAACCAAACCGAACTCGAAAATCTCAAACAGGAAATTGAGAAATACCTGAAATAAAAGTCCAACGCTTGCATTTTTGAGTAGTAATCCCGCCCCCAAAGCTAAAAAAGACATTTTCCGCCGACGCTCGCCCGAAGCTTGTCCGACGCTTTAATGCCACAGCAAATTACATAATCGAAATTATACGCAAATTGCCCACGCAAACCGTTGCCTTCCACTCCGCTGAAGCTTCGTTACAGGCAAACCAGCACCATCTTTGCCTATAATTTGAGATTATGTAAAATGCTTTCCTTTGCTTCATACAAAGTATTCCGCAGCCCGCGCTCTGCGGTTTTTTCATGGAATTTTAGCCAACAAAACCACTGAATCGCCGTAGAAATGACAGTCGGTAAAAGAATGTGGATTTGTGGATAAAGCCAAAGCGCGGGCCCGCAGCAATTTTTCCCACAAGTCCACATTAACAACAACACCGACAACAATAGAAATCTTAGTCTAAAAATCTTCTTAAAATTACCATCTTATGCAAGATGTGCTTTTGTACGGACAAAACTATTCCTGCCCAGAAGCTGGGAGTCTTATTTTTTTCAATTGAAAGAAAAATCTATTCGGAAAAACAATGGAATTTATTTTTTCAACTGAATAAATTTTTATCTTTGGAAGAAGCGACAGAAGAGTGATCAAAAAGTAAACAGTCGCGTGAAGAAAAATGAAGCAGGCAAATCCTAAAAAATGAAGTAGACTACGGAGTG
>NZ_PCOU01000061.1 GCF_002979455.1 Chryseobacterium sp. MYb7 | reverse complement strand
GTTCCTGCAAAAGACTATGTAAAAAGCAGAGCGTTACAGGTAGAAGATTTAGAAATAGGCTTTAACAGCGGACAGCTCCATTATGCAGAAAGGAAAGGCGGAGAAAAAGGATTGATACAAAAACTAATAGAAATCGGTTTATTATCCTTAGCCGGAACTAACAGCAGAACAGGGGGACAAGCCTATAAAACCTTTGGAATAAAAAGCATTGTTTTTCCTTTGAAGAATAAATCCGGAGAAATCGTAAGCTTTTATTTTAGAAGTATTGTAAACGATGATAAAGCAAAACATTTTTATCTAAAAAATCGCAGCGGAATTTACCCTCATTATCCTGATAAGAATACAAAGAAACTGATAGTAACAGAGGCAATTATAGATGCAGCATCATTACTCCAGATAAAAGATATTGTCCGCAAAGGTTGTCACACTGAGCTTGTCGAAGTGATAGCGTGTTTTGGAACAAACGGACTTACTGAAGAAATCCTGAACGCAGTAAAAGAACTCAAAGAATTAGAGGAAATTATATTTTGTTTTGACAATGACGATGCAGGAAAGAAAGCGGTTAAGAAATATGCAGAAGAATTTAAAAATTATAAAGTCTCTACAATTGAACTTCCGAACAATGATATAAACGAAACGCTGCAATTGCATGACGAAAGTATATTTTTAGAGCTATTAGAAAGGAGAAAAGATATTTTTCTTTCATCTGAAAATAAAGAAGTTAAATCAAAGGTTACAGGTTCGAATCCTGTCGAGATTAAGAACTCGCCAACTGATTTTTTAGAGCAAAAAGATTTACTAAAATCCTTAAACCAACTCATCGAAAAAAGTGGAATAATTGGCGAAGAGAACAGCAGATTACTATTGTTCCTGATTACAATAAGTTACCTAAATAAAAGTCCGCTGCACGGTATTGTCCAGGGAAGTTCCGGAAGCGGAAAAACACACATTATCAGCAGAATTGCCGATATGATGCCGCAGGAAGACGTGCTGAGATTTACGAGAATTACAGAATCTAGTTTGTATAATTGGGGCGAGTTCGATCTGTTCCAAAAGATCATTATCATTGAAGATTTGGACGGTTTAAAGGAAGATGCTTTGTATGCGCTGAGAGAATTTATATCAAACCAGGTACTCAGAAGTTCGGTCACCATCAAGGATAAAAAAGGAAATAATAAATCGAGCCATAAGATCGTGAAAGGACAATTTAGCAGTTTATCAGCAACGACAAAAGGAGAATTGTATGAGGACAATATGAACCGGAGCTTTATTGTCGCCATTAATGAAAGCGAAGAGCAGACCGAGAAAATAATATCCTATCAGAACCGCAGGAATGCCGGAGAAATTGATAGAAATATACAGGAAAAAGCAATCAGTTTTATACAAAAGTTGGTAAGAAATTTAAAGCATTACGAAGTTATAAATCCGTTTGCAACCCAAATACAGCTACCCAATAATGTAAAGAATAAAAGGCGTTTAAATGAAATGTTCCAGAGTATTATAAAGCAGATTACTATTATACATCAATATCAGAGAGTAACCAAAGACAATTTTTTGCTCACAGAAATCGAAGACATAGAGAATGCAGTAGAGATATTATTCGAGAGCATTATTTTAAAAATAGATGAATTAGACGGAAGTTTAAGACAGTTTTTTGAGAAATTAAAGAAAGCTTTTGAACACAGGGAATTTAACCGTTTTGAAGCAATGGAAATCACAGGATTTAAAAAGACACAATTACAGTTCTACCTGAATGAATTGGTAAGATTGGAATATTTAAAACAGATTGGTTTTGCCAATAAAGGATTTAAGTATAAAATCTCATACAGTGATAATATACAGAGAGTCAGGAAAGATTTAAAAGAAGCATTTACGAAGCAGTTGGAGCAATTAAAAACCGAACACAAGCGAACGCTAAACGGAAGCCAAACGAACACTAAACTATCAATAAAATCCGATAAATAAAGGAAATTTAGTTAGCGTTCGGAAAAACCGGAAATATTACAAAAGCTTTTTAATCGTACTTATTAAAACAATGGAAAACTTCAGAAGATATTTAGAGCTTCGGAACTATCAGAAAAAGAATATCAAAAGGATATTATCAATAGTCAGAGAATACGAAGAATACAGAGAAAAAGGGAATCTTCCGTCAGAATATATTATTTATCTGAAACAGAGAAAAAATAAAAATAATCCTAAGAAATTATTAAGCAACAGCACCGTAAACAATCATTTAACCGCTCTGAAATTATACAAAAGTTATCGGAAAGAAATCGAGCAGAAAGAAACCAATCTTGTGATATGCAGAAGTCTTAAAACCCATATTCCGGAAATAGAAATATTAAGTCCGGAAGAAATACAAAACCTCTTTGAAAGTGCGATTAATACAAGAGATAAAGCCGTATTAGCAAGTCTGTATTATTTAGGATTAAGAGCAGGAGAATCAGCAGAACTATTACTCGGAGATGTAGATTTAGAAAATGCAAAAGTACTTGTAAGAAAATCCAAAACAGGCTATCAGAGAGAAGTTCCGATACACAGCAAAGCAAGAGATATTTTTGAAGAATATATAAAAGAAAGAATCTATAAAGGAGAATGTTTTTTACAGGGATTAAAAGGAAATATGACATCTGCCGGAATATTATTTATTGTAGAAAAGATTGCAGAAAAAAGCAGTATAAAAAAGAAAATATATCCACATTTATTAAGACACAGCATTGCAACCCATTTACTCAAAAACGGAATGGAGTTAGAAAAAGTCAGCAGGTTTTTAGGACACAGAAGTTTAGAAAGTACAAGAAGATACACCCACTTATGAAAGAATTTTTACACTACCTGAAAGAAAATTACCACTATACAGAAAGTACGATTACAGAAAAAGAAAAGCAGGTTTTGTTATGGGAAAATCTATGTTCAAGGAAACAGAATTTTGATAAACTCAATACAGCAGAACTATTAAAAATCGTAGAATTATTACAGAAAAAATATGCATTAATCACGGTTAATAATCAAATCAGAACCATAGAACAATACCTTGATTATCTTCAATTGAAAGGAAAAAGAAAAGACCATCCATTAAAAAACTTTAGAATAAAAATACCAAAAAGACCTTTAATTACAGGATTTTTAACCGAAGAAGAATTACAGAATATTGAGAAAGAATTTAGAGAAAAGAAATATAAGAAAGGACAGTTTGAACTCTATGGAAAACGCAATCAGCTCATTTTAGGATTAATGATTTATCAGGCTTTAAATACAGGAAGTTTAAGAGAGTTAAAAGTAAAGGGTATTGATTTAGAGAAAGGATTGATAAAAGTTCCTGAAGCCACAGAAAACAGATTGAAAGAAAGGATTTTACCGTTAGAAGCTTCGCAGATTTTAGAACTCTACAAATACATCACAGAAACAAGACCGGAATTATTACAAATCTCAAAGACGGTAAAAGAAACCGATAAACTGTTTATTATTGGAGAAAACACAAAATTTAGCAGCATCACAAAACAAATCCGGAAACAGATAAATGTTCCAAGTTTACAGCAAATCAGAAACAGCAGGATTAACTTGTGGCTGAAACAATACAATTTAAGAGAAGTTCAGTATAAAGCAGGATTTAGATATTTAAGAAGCTTAGAATATTTTAACCAGACCGAACTTGAAAATCTGAAACAGGAAATTGAGAAATATCTGAAGTAAAAACGCCCTCGCTTGCATTTTGGTTAAATATCCCGCCCTCCAAATAAAAAAGACATTTTCCTCCAACGCTTTGCCCGAGCTTGTCCGACGCTTTAATGCCACAGCAAATTACATAATAGACATTATACGCAAATTGCCAACGCAAACCGTTGTTCTCCGCTTCGCTACGCACAAACCAACACCATTTTTGCCTATAATGTGATATTATGCAAAATGCTTTCCTACGCTCCGTTTTTGAGAAAAACTTCGCTTCCAACGCTTTTAGCCGACACCTTTTCCAAATCTTTCCAGCCACAGAAAAAGACTTTTTCTCCAACGCTTCAACCACCCGAAATATGGAAAAATGCGCCATCGCTGAATGAAGCCAGGAATAGAAATTTTAGTAGGTAAAAGAATGTGGATTTGTGGATAAAGCCAACTCCGAAACCTACACCGATTTTACCCACAAGTCCACATTTACAACAACAGCGACAACAAAACAACTCTTATTTTTTCAATTGAAAGAAAAAAATCTATCGAAAAAAACATAAAATTTTATTTTTCAACTGAAAAAGAAATATTACTTTTGAAAGAAGCGAGCAAGAGCAGACGTTCACAGTGTAAAGCCTCGCACGAGAAAAACCGGAGTAGGCAAATCCTAAAAAGTGAAGTAGACTACGGAATGTATGACTATGGAGCCAGAATGTATATGCCGGATATTGGAAGATGGGGTGTTGTAGACCCGCTGGCGGAACA
>NZ_PCOU01000060.1 GCF_002979455.1 Chryseobacterium sp. MYb7 | reverse complement strand
AGAACTATCCGCAGAATCTCAGAAATTCGGGGTAAATTCGGAGGGCTTGATGGAAGTGGAGAAGGTGAAGAGTGCGGCGGGGGTGCAGAAAACGGAAAAACCTGAAAAACAAGGAAGTTGTATTTGCCAGGAACAATATAAAGACTTAGTTTGGGGAGGAAAAGTGAGTTGTGAGTTTAGGAAAAAAGTAGTGCAAATATGTTCTGAATTATGGGGCGAAAGTAGAAAAATGGAGATGGCAAGTGGGTTAATGGCTGTAATGAATGTAGAGACAAGTGGAAGTTTTAAAGCACAACAATTAGAAGGATGGAACTCAACAAAAGATCCAAAAAAAATGACAATAAAAGACTTCTGGAAAGAAGGGAACAGAAAATCATCAAGAGCAATAGGCTTAATCCAATTCACCCAAGATGCTTTACAAAATAATCTTAAAGAGTATAAAAGTAACCCAAAATTATCTGTTGAAGAACGCTTTGATGAACTAAACAAACTAAAATTGGAATATGCTCAAATGGGAGAAATAAAACAACTTGATAAAGTGAAAAAATATTTTGAGTCTCAAAAAAACAATATTAAATCTCCTGAAGATATTTATTTATCAGTTTTTGCTCCAATAGGAGTCGGTAAAAATGATGATTTTATTTTATATCAAAAAAATGATAACCCACAAAATAATAAAGAAAAAACTAGTAATAAAAATTATAATGCAAATAAAAGTGTAGATGAAGAGAATAACAATGATAAGAAAATTCAAAGAAGAGAAATATTAGGTAGGTATAATATTAGTTTTAGCCGAGGTTCGGGTAATAAGCCCAAAACATTTAACTGTAAAAATGCTATAACAATTCCTGAAAGTTCTCCTCCTAAAAGTACTAAATGGCACGATCCCGTTGATAATCCAATGTTATGCCTTTATACTCAAAATGGAAACTACAGGCCCAGATATAATGTTTTTGGAACAGTTAGAAAGGAAAGAAGTAATCACAACCACCAAGGAATAGATTTTCTTGCTTTACCAGGATCAAATGCTTATGCATGTGTTGACGCATATGTAGAATTTATAAGTATACAATCAGGATATGGAAATGTAATTTGTTTGAAAGTAAAAGATCCTAAGGAGTTTTTAAAAAGAAAAAAAGATTTCAGTTTACAATATTCAAATATGGGAGAAATACAGAGTGGATCAGGTTTTAGCTTTAATGGAGATTTTTATTTATTTTATGCTCATTTACAAGAGGTAGAAAAATCATTAAAAGCTAAACAAGAAGTTAGTTGTGGGACAATTATTGGCAAGAATGGCACAAGTGGTTATGGACAAACTAAAGACCCGCACCTACATTTTGAAATTAGAAGTTCTGCTACAGGTGGTGGATTAACTAATCGATGTCATCCAGGTATTTTTGTATATTACAAAGATGAAAATACAATGTCACAAAAAGAAAAAGATTATCAAAAAGAGATAGCACAAAAATTTTGGGATTAATTATATGAAAAAGGTAATAACAATTTTAATTTCGTTCTTTCTATTATCCTGCCAAGGGCAGAAAAAAGAAGAAGAAAAAAATAGTAAAAAAGAAACATCAGTATCTGAAGTTTCAAGCAAGACAGGTAATACTAAAAACTTAATTCCATTAAGTAAAATCAGCTGTAATCAAGAAAGTACAGAAACAACAAATTATAGTTTAAACTGTAAAAACTTCACTATATCAAATACACTTATTGATGGAAGTGATCAAAACAGGTATGAGCTTATAACTTTTGTTTTTGATGACATAGAAAAGGCAATAATTAGGAAAATCAATAATGAAGATTTGGAAACTTCTCCACCTATTGTATATTTTTCAAATACTTCCAAAAATTATATAATCTTTTTCCCGGTAAATGGTGAAAATCATTTTGGATGGAAACTATATCTATATAAAAATAAAGTCTTGTATCCGCTAGGACAAAGAGTAATGTATTGGAAACCTGATTATGAAGAATCCAATATTAATTACTCTGATATATTAACAGTTTTTGAAACTGAAGATAAAGTTTTACTTGAAATACCGAGTAAATACATTATTAAAAATGATAATGACTATAAAAATTATCCAAATTATTTAGATGGAAAATATTACGAAGAGAAGGACAAATCATATTATGAATTTCCTACATCAAAAATTGAATACTACAAAAAGTATAAAAATGGACTTTTTGAAGGAGATTATAATAAAATGATAAATAATAAAATAATTGATCTTATAAAATAAATCAGTTATATCTAGCAAATGATGAAAACCTTTTTAACATTACTTTTATTTCTAATTATTTGTTCTTGTAAAGAGGCAAAAGGAAATATTTCCAACCCTCAAAAGACCAAAACAGAAAATAATAAATCTTTTGTTATTAGCTGCGGTTCTGGTTGTGCGATGACTTATACTGCTGAAAATATTTTACAGAATGGGATTGCTTCAATAAAAGTTAAGTTCAAAGTAGAAATGTATACTGATTAAGATTGGCGACAATACTGACCGAGAATATATTAATCCCAAAGCATTTGCTTCTATGCTGGGGGCTGTAGCAGAGTGTGGTTATACCGATTTCATATTCAACGGATCCACATCTGCTGATGGAACTGGGGCTCCCAGTGTAACTCACGTCAATGGAGTATCATTCGACTTCAGATATTTAAGGAAAGATAAAACAAGTAACAATATTCATATAGACATAGAACCTGAGGCTTTTGATATTGTGAGGGAAGAAAAATTTATTGATGCTCTTGTTGGTTTTGGATATTCAAAATTTTACAGTTATAATATTATAATTAATAAAAAGAAATTCATATTAAAAAACTCAACTCATCTAGCTGACCATAATCACCATCTTCATATCCGCAGGGAGGGATATAATCCAAAATATAAAGAAATAAAAGAATAAATATAAAATCAATGAAAATATTTTATGCCACATTAATATGTTCTATGGTACTTTTTTCTTGCAAAAAGCAAAATAAGGATACAGTAACCAACATTTTGTCTGATCATCCAAAAGACTCTGTAACAGTTATAAAAAAAGAGCAACCTAAGAAGGATAATGAATGTAAAATTGATTCTTTGGCAATGCAGACTACAGAATATAATGGAATTACATTTTACACTGAAAATAATCTGAGGGGAAGCGGAGTTATAAATTTATCCATCAATAAAAGCACAGAGATCTTCAATATGGACAAAACTTCATATGGTAAAATACTTGTTAATAATAATGATGATGAAAATATATATGATGTTAAGCTTCCTAAAGTTGTAATTGCCCGGGAAATAATTCCAGATAGTGAACATAGAATATTTAATTTCGATGCCGAAGAACCAGAAGCAGATAAAGATTTCCTCATCGTTTACATCAATAAACAAAAAAAACTGATTGAAAAGAAAAATAATAATTATTCTTTTCAATCATGGGATAATTATATTAAAACAGCTTTTATACAATTAACTCCTGAGGTGTCAACCACATCAAAACAAGAGCTGTCATACTGGTATAAAGTATTAGAAATTAAAGGTGACTCTATGCAAATCAAGTCAATTCTTAAAACAGATTGTGACTATATAGAAGAGTATAAGAATGTCACAAAATGGATCAAATGGAAGCAAAACTCTTGTAAACTAATCAAATTTAATTTTTGCTATTAACTTATGAGTAAGTCAATTTATCTTTTCTCGTTTATTCTAATTTTTACAACTCTTAGTATTTGTTGTAAGGATAGTATTTCCACAAAAGAAAAAAAAACAGTTTTTTTTTTAGGAGATAAAAAAATTTCAGACAAGAAATATTTTGAATCTTTAACTAGTTCTAAAGGATACTCTATTTTAAGAAATCAAAATTCTTTATATGAAAAAAATTATTCAAATATTCATAATGCACAGCTATCAAAAAGTGAATCATTATCAATAATATTAAACAAAAGTATTTCTAATGAAAAGAATTATAAATTAGTATTATATACTTTAAAAAATAAAAAAAAAATAGACTCTATTCAATTTTATAGAAAAGTTAATGATGTAAGATATAAATCTGATCGTTATACTTGCTTATCATATTTAGATCTAAAAAACAAAAAAATATGGCAAGTTTCATATTTTTCTTCTCCCAACCAATCTCTTGACATAATATCTTATTCCATAAGTAAAATTAATAAAGATGGTACAATAACTAAATTTGATTCCATTCCTTATTTAGATGAAGCATTAGAAACAGAATTAAGTAACAATAAAGTTTATTATTAGTTTATAATAGTAATTATACGATATGAAGGCTAATAAAACAGTAAAGGCTAATATTTCTTAAGCAACTTGATTTAGATAAATTCTATATGAATGATAGCAATTCTTTCTATCCAATTAAAAAAAAACACTTTGATGAAAAACTTTTTAATTCTATTTCCTTTTATGCTTATAGCATGTTCAGATAAGCAGAAAGAAAATATGGAAAAAACCACAGAAAAAGAAACTGAAATCTATTTTACAAGAAATATTGATAATAATACTGATGACAGTCAAAGTATTAAAAATACAGAAATTACAACCAACAATAATGATTGGAAAGGCTCTTATAAAATTTCAACCAAAGCTAATAGTCAATATGACAATAATGAAACAAATGTACTTTATTCAATAACAGTAGAATCGGACCAAAAAGCAATTTTAAGTATTGGAGCAGAACATGTCGAAGATTATTGGTGTGAAGGAGAATACCATTTAATTAAGGAGGATAATACTTTACACGCAAAAGGAAAATGTGATCAAGATGATGTGGATGATTTTTATCTAAAAAATGAAAATAAAAAATATTATATAAGAAGTAAAAGATTTACAAACAGAGATTGGCAAGAATTGAAAAAAGAATAAATAAAACCAAATGATGAAAAACTTTACGGCTTTACTACTTCTTATATTCTTCTTTTTCAGCTGCAAAGGCCAAGATAAAGATGAAAAAAAGAAAATAGATACAAAAGTTTATGTTGCCAACTGTAAAGGCGAATATTCTACCAAAGAAAAATTAACTGAAAGAGACAAAGCATGGTCTCTCAATAATAATGATATTGAAAAAATCATGAATTTATCAGTTCCTCTTACTGAAGAAGAATGGCATTTTTCATATCCGATTACACCATGTAATATTAATATAAAAGGTTATTTATATAAAGAACTCATCTTGACTTTCTTTTTATGAATTTTTTACAAGCAATAACAATAAAAGCTAAATAATTGAATCCGATCCAG
>NZ_PCOU01000006.1 GCF_002979455.1 Chryseobacterium sp. MYb7 | reverse complement strand
TAGAAGAACTATGGCATTTTGGACAATCCATTTTTTTTATTCCAAAAATATAAAATCTATTTTATTTTAACAATACCATAAAAAATTTTGCTCTCTAAAGCACTAAGGAATTAATATTATACCAACCTATGATTTTTATTTGCTGATCTTTATGTTAGTATGTAAATTTAACCAGCTTTTCCTGCATTCCATATCAGATTTTAGTATTTATATTTTTCATCCAGACATAAAGATCTTCATCCGAAGGAATATTTAATTTTTTTCTCAATCTATTTTTCCTGGTTTGTATGGATGAAGGTTGTACAAAAGTATAAGAAGCAATATCCTTAGTTGAAAAATTGAGAAATATTAACGCACAAAATTTTAATTCCGTATTTAGGAGTTGAGGTTCTATCTGTAGTAAATTTTGAAAAAAAATTGGATATACTTCTTGAAATCTTGTGAGAAATTCAGGATTGTTACTTTTTGCCAATTGTACAACCTCTTCAAAAGCGATGTTAAGTTTTTGATTCAGTAACTGTCTTTCTTGTTCTTTTGTACTTAAAATTTTATTTTTCTTGTATAATCTTTTTGCTATGAAAAAAATAAAGAGAATTAAGCCAAAAACTCCAATATATACTCCGTAGAATAAAAATTTATTATTGTCTTTTATTCCCTTTTCTTTTTGAGTTATTAGATGTTTTACCGTACTTTCAAGTGTAGGTTGCTTGGCATTTGCCAAACTATCGCTAATCGAAGTGTATTTTTGGAGATATTCCGTGGCAGATTCTTTGTTTCCCAACTTTGTGTAAACATCTGAAATTAATTTATACAAAGCAATTGCAGCTGCTATATTGGTTTTCTCAGCTAGTTTTAAGGCTTTTTGATAATCATCAATTGCCGATTTATATTCTTTTCTTTTATCATGAATCCTCCCCTTCGTTTCATATAGTTTAAAATTATTATTTCCGAATAATTTTTTTGGACGAGCTTCTGCTATTTTAACATATTTATCTGCTGAATCAATTTTATTCTCTTCGATTTTCACATTGGCTAGTACCAAGTAATACCAAATTAATGATCTCTGTAGCTTGTTACCTGGTGTTTCTGATTTCTCAATAACATTAACAGCATTTTTCATATATAGGGTAGCCAAATCAAACTGTTCTTTTTCTAGATAAACCGCACCAATAACACTGTACGCCTTCGATTTGGCATAGATTCTCAGACTGTCTTCTTTAATTTCATCAGATAATACAACAACTTCCTTAAGTTCTGAAATTGCCTCCTGATAGAGATCTATTACACTATAGTTATAACTATAGAGCATCTTGATATCTACTTGCATATCTATATTATCCTTTGTGTATTTTTCTTTTTTTGCCAGTTCCAGATAGTATAAACTTTTTTTATAATTACCCAAAAGAAAATAGATGTCAGAAAAATTCAAAGCACTTGTTGCGATACCTTTAGAGTAATTGATCTGCTTAGAATCTCTTAGCAAAATAGTATTTTTCTTTATGTACTCATTTGTGTTTCCGGTTTCTTTAACAGCATGTACTTTTTTTATTTCAGACTCAATATACTGCGATGTGATTTTTTGCTGTCCAAGTAAAAAAACAGGAAAAAAGAAAAAAATAATCTTTATCATAATTAATTTTAAATTATTGAAGTCTTTTATAAGCATATTGAATAAATATTTACTAAAGCGAAAAGATTATAAAATCACCTTAAACCTATTAAATTTTGGGCAATATTAAATAATTTAGATACACTTGGCTTTAAAATAGGTGTGACAAAGATATTACCCATAAGATTTTTTATCCGTAATGTAGATTTTATCATCTAAAAAACAACACAAATATAATATTTATTGCATTAAATATTTATATAATGAAATATATATGTAATATCTTCTTTTGCCTTAAATGACATTTTCAGTATCAGCCTATTAAATGGTAATGATAATTATTACGGTGCTTAGGTCTATAAAAAAACACCATACATAAATGTGACAATGGTAGATTTTTATTTTTTTTTAATCTCCAACAACACACTTGCTGAGATTATAGAACTCAATAAATTGTTTTAATATTGATCAAAGAGAGTTAAATACGATATTAGTTTTTTGATTATCAATATGTTGAGCAATGTAACATCTATGTAATACCTATTGTTATTTTTTATTATGTAATATTTGCATCGCACTTTTAACAAATAAAATAGAGGATTATTTTTAAGATTCATAATATTTCAATTAATACATTAAACACATGAGAAAACACATTATTCTTTTGAGCACTCTTTTGATTGGAGGAGTTGCTTACTCACAGGTAGGTATCAATACATCGGAACCAAAAGCTACTTTAGATGTAGTCGGTCAACCAACAGACCTTACCAAACCTGATGGTATCACTGCTCCTCGGCTTACAGGTGAAGAGCTGAAAGCTAAAGACAATTCCTATAATGCAGATCAGAATGGTACTATAGTATTTGTAACAGCATCGGTTGGAACCGCAAGCCTCAAAACGATAAACATTACCGAAAGAGGTTATTACTATTTTGATTCTACTAAAGGTACGGTAGGAGAATGGGTGAAAATTGGAGTGGGTTCAGATTCATCCAACACAACGGCAAACAATGGACTAACGAAAACCGATGACAATATCCAATTGGGTGGCAACTTGATAACTCCTACAACCATTACTACCAGTGATATAAATACCCTTGCTCTTACAGGATTGCAAGATGGAGATGCTGTGGCAGACAGAAATATGGTTGTTGACGCAAATGGCGTCATAAAAGCAGTTAATAAAGCTGATGAAACCTACCGTATGTTTCATGCACAATTAAAAGCGGATCAACAATATACATTTAATACAAGTTCAACTGGACAGGAGCCACTTCCTCTATATTTTGACACTCCTATAATAACATCTTCTCTTTTCAATTATAATACTTCATCTGGTTTTTTGACATTTACCCAACCGGGAAATTATTTGGTTACGCTACAAGCAGGAGTATATAATAAGAGTAAAAATTATGTAATACTAGGTATTCGTAATGGTAATAATTACATAGGGAGGGGTAGCTTTTGGCCATCACAAGCCAACGGCGATCTTCTTTCTTACACTTCTACTCAAAGAATAGGAGACACCTATAGCTATAGCACAGTAATCATAGTTCCTTCAGCAAATTACCAAGTAAGATTTACTTTTATTCAATCCGCAACGACGCCTACTTTAAGTCCATCAAGTGGACCTACGTCCACAGGCGTTATTTTGAAAGATGAAATCGGAACTTCTGGTACTGGAAATGTAACTAATGTAACGGTGCAGAAGATTTAGGTTGTGTAGTGATTTACATTATTAAAGAAATAAAATGAGGAATTGGATGAGAAAGATCATGGAAAAATGACAACACTCCAAGTAATTAATGCATATAAATTCCCCAAAAGCAAATTTACACAAATGTATAGCCGTATAATATTATTTCTTTTGATAACAGAAAACTGTGAAAAGAATAGTTCGGATTCTATTATCTACTTTGCTGGTAGTTCTGTTTTGTCTTTGTACATATAATTCAACATAGATTCAAAAGTGGTAACATCATTTTAATTGCGCTTTCCGATTCTAAATACACAAATGGATCATAAATAATCACATCACAACGCAACCTCGCCATGTAGTGTGTTAATGAAATTTTACATTAAGTAAGTACTTGTAATATTTTAATCACACATCTTGAAGTATTGAAAGCAAAAAGCTAATTGCTATCAGCTACTTACAGATAATAATCATTAAAATTAATTATGATGAATTTCAAAAAAAACCACATCGGATCATTGTTGAAAATTAAAGTTGCAGAAAGCGGGATAGATTTATCCCGCATCTGTAATTTTATCAAATGTGATGAGTCAGATGTTCAAAAAATGTATAATGCAGAAAGTCTGGACACGGAGATTCTTTTGAAATGGAGCAAGTTGCTCGAGTATGATTTCTTTAGGATTTATACCCAGCATTTGATTCTGTACGCTCCTTCCCCGAGAACAGAAACTTTTGATAAACAACAGAAACTTCAAAAATCTGAATTACCTCAATTCCGAAAGAATATTTACACCAAAGAAATCATAGATTTTATTTTGGAGAGAATAAGTACCGGTGAAATGACAAAACTGCAAGTGATTAATGAATATAAAATTCCAAAAACGACCTTGTATAAGTGGATTAGTAAGTATTAAACTAAAAAAAAGAATAATGATATCAGATTTTATCTCCGCACTAGAAAATAAATTATTGGTAATATCAACACCAAACGTTAAAATAGAAGAAATAAAAAAGTGCTTGTTAAATGATAATGTTGATTATCATTCCCTTCAGAAAATAATGGATATTCTGGTTTCGATTCCCTCGATTACGGGCAACGAAGAAATAATAAAATATAGGAATGAGCTTTTTTCTGAGTTTTTAAATTTTTAGTGAAACAAAACACCACAATATAAAAAATGAAAAGTACCTCTCCCAAAGAATAAAAATTTCTCTGAAAGATTTATGAAAATGAGTAAAAAAAAAGAAAATATAATACCTGATTATAAACGTATTTATTTGGATATCATAATAAAAAAATATCCGAATAGAAAAGAGGACTTTCAAGTTATATTCGATAAACCCTCCATGTCAGTACTTGATATCTTAGAACTTAATCGTCAAATTTTCGGAATAGATAATCAACAATTTAATCAAAAACACCGTTCATACAGAAAATCTGATATTTTAAAGATATTAGATTATCAGAGAAAAAATGAGCTAAATAATTCTCAACTAGCTCTTCACTTTAAATTAAGCCGAAACACAGTAGCTAGTTGGAAGAAATTATTTTTGATATAATTATTTAGTTCACGTTTAATGATAAATATTTTATGAGTTACAATATTTGATTTTTAAATCTAAGAAACTCGTCGTGTGTTTTTACAAGCAAAATACATATTAAAATTCTGGAACAAATCGAATTGTTTCCGCAGTCGGAATGATAAATAAGAGGTAAATTCCGATTCTTTTTTTCTTTCAGATAACGCCATTTGTGAGGCATTGAGACGGCCTATTGACTCTAAAGTGGGATATAACGATTTTTCATGAACAAGCATCAGTAATAGACTTAAATAACTGAACCCATCAAGTGTCCTGATGTAGGTGATATCACTTATCCTTAATTATTATGTAGAAAACAAATTAAGACCTTTACTAAATTATGATTTTTTTCAGCTAATAATGGTTCGTATTTCTATTGAGCCCTTGCTTTTTGCACGCTCCAAGCTTGCTGATTATACCCCTATATATTGCATCAAGTATTTTGATGATTACTGAATATTCGTATCTTCTAGGAAACTCTACTAAGAGGACTGCAAACTGTTGTTTGTTTAAGTTTTTTTGTTATTTTAAATTAGCTTCTTGTAAAACTATTTCAGGATAAGACATTTAAATAACTCTTTCTCTTTCTTTACAAAATAGAGGATGAAAAATTGAGAAGCAGAATGAAAAGTAAGATTAGCGTCTATAGTAATGATA
Organism: Chryseobacterium sp. MYb7; assembly: GCF_002979455.1. Lineage (GTDB taxonomy): Bacteria > Bacteroidota > Bacteroidia > Flavobacteriales > Weeksellaceae > Chryseobacterium. Next base: position 192,817 of record NZ_PCOU01000006.1, on the reverse strand, counting down.
AAGAAAATATCGAGTCGCATTATCTATAGTGTAATTTCAAATACAAACCGCCTTTTTAGCCATCCATAAAATAAATAACTCTTTGTTAACCGTAGTTACATAGAGTTTTAAGTACCCCAGGCGGAATTTTTATTTTTAAAGAGAGCACAGAATTCATTTAAGACTCTTTGGTAGAATTCAAGAAGAATGACAACATGTGGTTACGAATGCTTGATACATGGTTTCTGCAGTGATAAAAATATAGAAACATCAAGAATTATGCGGTAGTACACAAAATTACCTTTCTTTCAACGTTAAGAAGAAATCTTTTAATCTTTTTAAAGGGATGAGAAATTTAGTATCATATATTAGCACCGAAAATAGCACCTAAAAATGAAAAACCCTATAAACATTGTGTTTATAGGGTTTTTTGCGGAGAGTGAGGGATTCGAACCCCCGGACCTGTTACAGTCAACAGTTTTCAAGACTGCCGCAATCGACCACTCTGCCAACTCTCCCTAAACTCCGGCTATACCGTTGTTTTCAGTGGTGCAAATATAGAACGATTTTTAATTTCTGCAAAACTTTTCCCACACAAATTTTAACAAAACTTAATAATAGACTAGGAATCAGGGGAATTATTTTTCACTCTTTCGCTAAAGTTTTAATATAAAAATCTAAAACGCCTTTGTTTTGGGGGAATCCTATTATAGAAAGGCGTTTTTACGACAAAACTTACACCTCTATTTACAAACACACACATTTTTCACTACATTTGTAAAAACACAGCTACCCTATGACAATGGAGAAACTAAGAACTATAAGAAAGCAGAAAGGTTATACTCAGCAGCAGATTGCTGATATTCTGGCAACCGATGTCTCCAACTACAGCAGAAAAGAAAGTGGAGACGTTAAAATATTTGATGATGAATGGGAGAAACTGGCAAGAGCTTTAAATGTTTCTGTGGAAGATATTAAAGAGGAAAGAGTTTCTCAAGCGCAGACTCAAAATGCTATCCTTAATGACAGCTCAAGTCTTAATGATAATGCAAGTATTAATTATAATCTTTTTTGCAATGTACCCAATTATCTTTTGGAAAATCAGCAGGAATACATTAACCTTCTGAAAGAGCAGATTAAAGCTTTAAAAGAAGAAAATGCAAAACTAAAAAAGGGATAATCTCTTCTATATAAGAATAAAAAACGGCTTCCAGTGGAGGTCGTTTTTTTATTGTCTATCTCAAAAATTCCGTTTACCCCCTTCCGAAGCCTCTATAGCCCCTTCCATAAGGGTCTGGAGAGGGTTTCATAACTACCTGGAGACCGTTCCAAACTGGCTGGAAGTGATTTTAGATGAGAATTTTCGAAAACCACCCCGTCAAAAATTCTTTGAATTTTCGCCACCCCTCCAAAGGAGGGGAATGATTACGTCTTCAGTTCTAATATATTTAGTAATACGGATTTCAGAAGTTTTCTGGTAAAATCAAGCCGGCTACTCTCCTGCTGGTTCGAACAATTCGATCTTGTTTCCTTCCGGATCAAGGATGTGTACAAACTTTCCGTATTCATAGGTAGCGACCTCATCCAGAACCGTTACCCCTTCTTTCTTTAACTCCTCTACCAAAGTTTCAATATTCTCTACATGGTAATTGATCATGAATTCTTTTGTGGAAGGCTCAAAGTACTGGGTAGAGTCTTTAAAAGGACTCCACAGTGTGTATCCTTTCTTATCAGACTCTTCATCTTTCCAGTCGAATTTGGCACCATATGGACTGGTTGGTAATCCCAGATGGGTTTTGTACCATTCATTTACTTGTTCCGGATCTTTACACTTAAAGAAGATTCCTCCGATAGCGGTTACTCTTTTCATTTTTTATTCGTTTTTATTCAGTTGATAGTTTCTTTGTATGCAAATTCAAATCGTTTTGCAATTTCACAAATATATCAATGTTTTTGTTAGTTGTTTAATGATCTTTCTTGAATTTTTAATAAAAGTTGTTGGAAAAACGCAAAGGCGCTAAGCATATATGAAACTGCTGTAAGGCGCAAAGATTTTATCACCGATAAAATTGATAACGTATACTCTTTGCTGAAAATCTTTGATTTTCTTGCGCCTTAAAACTAGTAGAAAAACCTTTGCGCCCTTGCGATTATCCAACAAAAACATACTGTTGGAGAAACGCAAAGACGCAAGTAGTATTAAAAAAGACTGTTATAAGGCGCAAAGATTTTATCTCCGATAAAATTGATGACGTATACTCTTTGCTGAAAATCTTCGATTTTCCTGCGCCTTAAAAACTTTACATAAAGTAGAAAAACCTTTGCGCCTTTGCGATTACCCAACAAAAAAAATACTGTTGGAGAAACGCAAAGACGCAAGTAGTATTAAAAAAGACTGTTATAAGGCGCAAAGATTTTATCTCCGATAAAATTGATGACGTATACTCTTTGCTGAAAATCTTCGATTTTCCTGCGCCTTAAAAACTTTACATAAAGTAGAAAAACCTTTGCGCCTTTGCGATTACCCAACAAAAAAAATACTGTTGGAGAAACGCAAAGACGCAAGTAGTATTAAAAAAGACTGTTATAAGGCGCAAAGATTTTATCTCCGATAAAATTGATGACGTATACTCTTTGCTGAAAATCTTCGATTTTCCTGCGCCTTAAAAACTTTACATAAAGTAGAAAAACCTTTGCGTCCTTGCGATTACCCAACAATAGGTATATAAGAACAAAAAAGCGCACCCATCGGGTACGCTTTTTTTGTATTGTAAAACTGAATAGGATTAGTGTAATTCAGCTAAATATTTCTCTGCATCCATTGCAGCCATACATCCGCTTCCTGCAGCTGTAATAGCCTGTCTGTAGATATGATCCTGAACATCCCCGGCAGCAAATACTCCTGGAAGATTCGTTCTTGAAGAACCTTTTTCAGTAACAATGTATCCGTTTTCATCAAGATCTACCTGACCAACGAAGATATCTGTATTCGGTTTGTGACCGATTGCAATGAAGATCCCTTCTACATCCACAGTAGATTTTTCCTGAGTTTGGTTATTAATGATTACAGCTCTTTCTACCAGACTGTTTTCTCCTTCAATCCCGATTAATTCATGGTGGAATTTCACTTCAATATTCGGAGTGCTTTCCACTCTGTGAACCATTGCTTTTGAAGCTCTGAAAACGTCTTTTCTTACCAATAAAGTTACTTTTTTACAAAGTTTTGCAAGGTAAGTAGCCTCTTCTGCAGCTGTATCTCCCGCTCCTACTACTACCACGTCTTTTCCTCTGTAGAAGAATCCGTCACATGTAGCACAAGCTGAAACACCACCTCCTGCATATTTTTTCTCGTCATCAAGACCTAAATATTTTGCAGTAGCTCCTGTAGAGATAATGACTGTTTTGGCAAGGATTTCTTTGTTTCCTGCATATAATTTGTGAACACCGCCAACTTCCTTAGAGAACTCAGCTTTAGTGATCATTTCGTAATGAACTTTGGTTTCAAATCTTTCTGCCTGTTTTTGCAGATCCATCATCATTTCAGGACCTGTAATCCCGGCTGGATACCCTGGGAAGTTGTCAACTTCAGTAGTAGTTGTTAATTGTCCGCCCGGCTCCAGACCTGTATACAATTCAGGTTTCAAGTCTGCTCTTGCTGCATAGATAGCAGCGGTGAAGCCAGAAGGCCCAGATCCAACGATCACACAATCTAAAATGTTTTGCTCCATAATTTACTTTGTTCGAAAAGATTTAATTTGAATTAAGACTGCTAATTTCGGAATTTTTAATTTCTCCTTAAAGTTATTTTAATGATACTTGTCAATATCTGATATGTTGAATTTCAATGGTAGGTATTGTTGGGTTCTGAGATTTGGTTCGGTATAAAAAATTAAAACTTTATCCTTTAACCCCTCGAATCACATATCTGCTATCTCGAATCTCGTTACCTCGCAACTCGGCACCACGCCTTACACCTTCATCTTAATCTTATCTACATTGATAATTTTGTATACCAACTCTCTGATCAATTCTGCTTCGCCCATATTCACCGCTCCAAGTCCTTTTCCTTTCATATCGAATTCACGTAGAATAGAAATGACTCTCGTCGCATGTTTTAAGGGATAAAGTCTTGCACTTTCCGCATAGTCTTTGATGAAATAAGGATTTACTCCCATCTGTGACGCAATAGCCTGTGGAGACTGCCCCGCCATAGTCTGATAGATAATAACATTTGAAAAATAATTGTACAGGCTTGCCAGCATCATGACAAAAGGATTATTCTTCGGATTCTTACCCATAAAATGGGCTATTTTAAAGGCAGTATTGGCATTTTTAGTTCCTAAAGCTTTTTGAAGTTCAAAAATATTGTACTCCTTACTGATACCGATGTGGTTTTCAACGATTGTTCCGTCAAGAACATCCCCTTCTTTAAGGATGATTTTTAATTTGTTGAGCTCATTCGCAATTCTTGACAAATCGTTACCCAGATATTCTGCCAGAAGATGAGAAATATTGGGGGCTGCATTGATTTTAAGCTTTGTACACTCATCTGAAATCCATTTGGGAAGATTACTTTCCTTTACAGATTCGCTCAAAAAAAGGGCTTTAGCTTTATCCAAGGCTTTGGCAGCCTTTTTTCTGCTGTCCAGTTTCTTGTGCTTATGAGCAAAAACCAATACGGTAGAAGGAACAGGGTTCTCTACATAAGATTCCAGAATTCTGTTTTCCTCTTCATTAAGTTTTAAATCCTGAGCTTCTTTCACAATAATCACCTGCTTATCTCCCATCATCGGAAACTGTCTTGCCAAAGAAAGAACTTCCTGATAAGACGTGTCTTTTCCGTAAGTAACCGTTTGGTTGAAAGCTTTTTCATCTTCTTCCAAAAAGTTGTGTTCAAGGGCTTTTACAGCGAGATCAATAAAGTAGGCTTCTTCTCCGTGGAAAAAATAAATAGGTAAAACTTCTTTATTTTTAATATTTTTGAGGATTAAATCTAATTCTTTCATCTTATTAATGGAACTTCCAAAACTGAATTTTCAGGAAACTTTTGATTTTAAATTCAAGAAAGACAAAGATAAGTTTTTTATTTATGATTTGGTTCGTAAAACTTATCTTCTGCTCACTCCTGAGGAATGGGTAAGGCAGCACTGGATACATTATTATCTTACTGTAAAATCCTATTCTACATCAGCCTTGATCACCGAAAAAAAAATTGTCCTGAACGGTCTTACCAAACGTATTGACCTTCTGGTTACAGAAAAAACAGAACCCGTAATTCTGATTGAATGTAAAGCTCCTCAAATCAAATTAACAGAAAAAACATTCGAGCAGACCGCCAGATACAACTCCATCATCGGAGCAAGGGAAATCATCCTGACCAATGGACTTCAGCATATCAATGCCTATTATCAGGATGGGCAATATCAGTTTTACAGACCGGAATAAATAAAAGCAGAAATTAAATGTAAAATCACTCTCAGCAGTAATTCACAACAATATTAATTATGAAAATAAAAAACATCATATTCGATTTCGGAGGCGTACTCATGGACTGGAATCCGAGATATTATTTCAAAGATTATTTTAATGATAATGAAAAAATGGAATATTTTCTTGAACATATTGCTCAGGATGAATGGAATATTGAACAGGACAGAGGAAGAAGTCTTGCCGAAGGAACAGAAATTCAGGTGAAAAAATTCCCGGAATGGGAAAAAGAAATCCGCGCTTTCTATGACAACTGGACGGTAATGCTGAAAAGCGATATTCCCCAAAATGTAGAGGTTCTCAGAAAGCTTAAAAATACAGACTATAACCTATTCGGACTGACTAACTGGTCGGAAGAAACCTTTCCTTACGCATTGGAAAACTATGATTTTTTCCAGATCTTCGAAGGCAAAATTGTCGTTTCAGGAACAGAAAAACTAATTAAACCTGATCCTAAAATCTGGCATGTGCTTCTGGAAAGATATAACATCAAGGCTGAGGAATCGGTTTTTATTGATGATAATAAGAAGAATATTGAAATGGCAAAATCGCTGGGATTTACTACCATTCAGGTTTCTCCGGATACAGATTTAACACAAGAATTAAAGAAATTCGGAGTTGAAGTTTAGCGCTTTTTAAATATTTCCTTACCTTTAATACGGTCTTACAATTCACTAATTCACAAACAATTAATTATGATACGTTCCATCTTATTAACCACAATGATTATGGCTTCAGGAACCCTTTTCAGTCAAAAACTAAAAACCGTATCCTATCAGGATGGCGCACAGAAACTGAATGGTCTCATTACCTCCAATGCAGGAAAAAAACTTCCGGGAGTCTTGATTCTTCCAGCCTGGAAAGGTATTGATGAAGAAGCTAAAACAGCTGCCATTGAACTTGAAAAGCAAGGTTATATTGCCTTTATCGCAGATATTTATGGTGAAGGAAAGATTCCGGCTGACAATGAATCTGCCGCTAAAACTTCGGGATATTACAAACAAAATTATCAGGAATATCAGAAAAGAATTTCGCTGGCATTGGAACAGTTGAAAAAAAATGGAGCAATTTCTGACAAAGTAGCTGTTATTGGCTACTGTTTCGGAGGCACCGGAGCATTAGAATCAGCGAGAGGACATCTGCCTGTTGCAGGAGTGGTTTCTATCCATGGAAGTCTTGCCAGAGATCAGAGCCGAAAAAATGAAGCTTTAAGTGCTAAAATCCTTGTTGAAAATCCGGCAGATGATAAAAGCGTTACTCCTGATGATTACAACAACCTCATCAAAGAAATGAACGAAGGAAACGCTGACTGGCAGATTATCACGTATGCTCATTCTAAACATACATTCACCGATCCAAAATCACCGGATTATAATCCAACAATGGCCAAAAGAGCCTGGAACCATACGCTGATGTTCCTGAAAGAACTTTTAAAATAAACATAAAAAAGGCAAATTCAATACTTCTGAATCTGCCTTTTTACTTTTATATTTTTAAGCTTACTCTGGTTTAGCCTGCAGCTCCACATCATATTTTTTTGGAGAATATTTGGTCAAAGATCCTGTAGCAGCATCAATTCCCACTCCTATTGCTCCTCCCAAAATGATATTCAGTAACGTTACGGCATTAAAAGTTTTTGTCAGTTTTACTTCTTTCTTCTCAAATCCCTCTTTTTCAAATGCAATCATCTGCTTACCTAAACCTCTTGGAATCTTAGTAGTACAAGGTGTTGTACATTTTTCTATTCCTTTGTGAAATACTTTTGCTCCTTCAGGATTTGAAGAAAAAGCGATTGAATCCTGAGTTCCGGTAAAAATACTAGCACATGAAGTGGTAGAAAGTGTGATTCCCAGCATGAGTACAATTGATAATTTGTTTTTCATAGATATTAATTAGTTCATTTTTTTAAGTCCGCGAACTTACAAAATAATTCAAAAACAACTGCTATCAATTGGAGTAAATATTTCACAAAACACAGTATCCATAAGGTTTTCAAGGTTATAAATCACAAAAGCGCACTAAAGTGCGCCTTCTCATCAATATTAGTTTTTACCGGTACATATTTATTTTTTTATCAATGGCAATGAACCTGAGCTTCCGTTACTGGAACTCCAGTTGACATAATAGGTTCCTGATAATGAGGTTTGAATATCAATAGGCAGTTTAGCAGCTCCGGCTTCAATATCCGTCTTATATCCATATACCGTTCTTCCTGCAATATCAGCAACCATTACCGTAATGGTTTCTCTTCCTGAAGCAGTATATAATAGTTCTGATAATCCGTTGCTTGGATTTGGATAAAGTTTAGCTTTGTTCTGTTCAGCTGTATTTGATTTACTCATCGTTGAAATCACAGGAGGACATGGCTGACATACATTACAAAGAAATTTAGTACATTGAAGAAGATATTCTGTAGATGCGGTACGGGTAAGAGTTACCCCATATCCATAGCTGTTAGTGGGACCAATATCATAGTATAATCCGCGATCCATATCAGGTGACCAGCAACCTGGAATAATCGTAGTAGAACCTCCAATGGCTGTTGGAACCGGATAGTATTTACTTGTCAGCCCGGGATTAGGAAAATAAACTTTGAAAGTTCGGATTGACGGTGGATATCCCGGAAGTGAAAAAAGTAATGGAAACGTATAGATATGAGGATCAGTTTGGGTTGTTGTAAAAACTTTGGTTTCTGGTGTTGAACCCGACTTGATTTCCAATGATACAGGAGAAGGTACAAATCCAGGCACGTTAGCTCCAACAAACTGTCTGGTTACATTTACTTTTGTACCGGAAACTGGAACAGACGGAACACCAGGATCCGTAATTACTGTTATCTGAGCACTTAAAGCCGTACTGCAAAATAAGGCAGCAAAAAGAAGAAAACCAGCTTTTCTTCCTCTTAAAAATGAGTCTGATGATCGAAAGATCTTAGTTAAAGTTTTTTTCATAAGATAATATTTTTGTGATGGCATTCTTTGATTATCACGGGATGCCATTACCGATAAACAGGTACAAGTTGTCTCTTTTTTAAGGAAAAAAAAAGAACTAATGAGCAAGTGAGCAGGATAAAAACCTAAACGAGTATTTTGATGGTTTCAATGAGAAAAAGAGCTGTAAATATGACACATTCAGGTATTTCTCATTCTGGAGATTTTTCTATATTAGCCTGAAAACTATGTATCATTACCGTCTCATATTATTCCTGCTGTTTCATAGCCTCCTGATGTACAGTCAGAAGCCGCAACTTCGTCACTATAGCTTAAGTGACGGATTACCCAGCAATACGGTATACTCTGTCTATCAGGACAGCAAAGGGTTTATCTGGTTTTGTACAAGCTGGGGAATTTCCAGATTTGACGGGCATCATTTTGAGACCATCACCAGTAATCACGGACTTCCGGACAATGAAACCTTTCAGGCATGGGAAGATTCCTGGCAGCGATTGTGGGTAAGCACCTATAACGGAAGCCCTACCTACATTTATAATGGAAAAGTATATTCTGTACAGAATGATAAGCTGTGCCGCCTCATGGAAAAAAGAGGAATCGATTTTTACGACATTGCTCCAAGATGGGATCTTTATTCTGATCAGCATAAGAAATATATTATAGGTAAAAACAGCATTTCCAATCCCAAAGACAGCACAGCACAATCTCCCCACCTGCATTTTTCTGATCAGGGCAATAATTATTACATTACTTTGAAAAAGATTATAAGGAAAGATAATCCGGGATTGACAACCATTTACACATTTAAGGAAAAAGCTGTAAGAGCCAGTTTTTATCTGAATGGCCATCTGTATGTAAGAAATTTAAAAACACTGTATGACATTGTATTTAAAGGAACTACACCTCTGATTAAAAAAATTGAATTACCCAGCAATATTATCGACCTTACGATAGGTAAAAACAATAAAATATGGTGCTGTACCACAAGTGGAATTCTGGAATACGATCCTGATCGGCCGGCAGGTCAAAATCCATATTATATTGCCATGAAAGACATTGTAAGCTATAGCAGTTTTATAGATAAACAGGGTAATTGCTGGTACCCAACCAATGAAGGTGTCTATATGCAGCCGGCCAATAAAACCTTTATATATACCACAGCTGATGGGCTTATAGATAATAATGTTTTAGCTGTAAAATATTTGCCGGGAGGAAAACTTCTTGCAGGATATAGCAACAGTGCTATTATGATAAGAGACAAAAACAGTTTCAAACCATTATATACGCTGGGTGACGGACAATGGAACAGACTACGGTATTTTTTACCTATTAATAAAGATGCACTTTTTGTCGGAACAGACAGAGGTTTATACCAATGCAGTCTGACCGGAAATCAATACACAAAACTTCTGGAATTTTCTCAAAAATCAGCCTTCATCAGAAATAATACCGTACTGATAAGCTATACCAGTACAGAAAAAAAGAATCATCTTATTTATGACCTTAAAGAAGGAAAATTTAGACTGTTGCCAGTATTGAGTACCAATATAGCCGCCCCGGCAGCGGCCATTGATGCAAAAGGAATCTACTGGCTCGGAACAATACAGGGATTATTTTATTATAATCCGGCTTTAAAAAAATTCATCCAGGATCCTGCTTTAGGCAGAAACCGGATAACATCGCTGAATTTCCTGAAAGGCAGACTTGTTATCAGTACTCATTCTGATGGTATTTTTATTCGTGATGACCAGAAAGTAATTAAGATAAATAAGACCAATGGGCTCATCAGTAATATCTGCGAAAAAGCTTATATAGACGAGAAAGAAAGGCTGTGGATTAATACAGACAAAGGATTATCCAGAGTCACTTTTGATGATCGCATGCACTACTCTATTTACCACTTTTCGGCAGCCGATGGAGTTCCGAGCCACATGATCAATACTATTACATTCGGGGAAGGAAAAGCCTTTCTTGCTACGTCAAATGGGATTATTGTCATCAATCAGGATCAGGTAAGCAGAAGCCAGCCTTACAAAGTGTACTTTCTGAAAGCATCTTTTAAAGACAGTATCGTTTATTATCCTAAAAAAATCAGCCTGAAATACAACCAGAATAATGCTCAAATCTCCTATACCGCTATTTCTTATCTGGATGAGAAGGATATTAAGTATAAATATCTTCTGTCCGGAGCAGAAAATGATACGGTAATCACAGAAGAAAGTACCTTAAATCTGGGAGCTTTAAAGCCCGGCAGCTATCATCTCAACGTCTGGGCTTCCGGAAAAAACAATATCTGGAATAAAACCCCTGCAGTACTTGCTATTGTTGTAAAGCCTCCCTTTTGGGAAGAACTTTGGTTTATGGGAGGAGCATTTCTTTTACTACTGATTTTAATGATCGTCATTTACAGACACCGCGTCAATATTATCCGCAAAAAAGAAGCTGAAAAAACAGAAAGGAAAAAGATGATTGCGGAGCTGGAAATGCAGGCGCTCCGTGCCCAGATCAACCCTCATTTTATCTTCAATGTTCTGAATGCCATTCAGAATTATTATGGCAAAGAAGATGAATTGAACGCTAATTATTATATGGCCGCCTTTTCGGACCTGATACGGAAAACCCTCACCCATTCCAAAGAACACTGGAATACGATTGAGAAAGAAATGGCTATGCTGAAAACATATATCGAGCTGGAGCAGATGCGTTTTAAAAATCATTTCATCTATGATATTTCTGTAGAACCGGGATTGGAGCAGATCAAAATTCCTACCATGCTTCTTCAAACGTATACTGAAAATTCGATCAGCCATGGATTGAGACATTTAAAAACCGGAGGAATTCTAAGGATTTCCTGCAGCCAAAGTGAAAATTCCATTATATGTATTGTGGAAGACAATGGTGTAGGATTTGAAAAAGCCCGTGAATTTGACAGCAGGCCAGATGATTATAAATCCATGGGACTAAAAATTACTGCCGGCAGAATTTCCGCGATTAATGAGCTGTATGGAACCTCTATTTCTACAGAGATTATGGATAAAAGTACTACAAATACGAAAGTACAGGGAACAATTGTGAAAATAACCATCAAAAATATTCCTTTTCTATGAGCAAAATAAAATCTATCGTGGTAGATGATGAACAGGAATCACGTGAAACCCTTCTTCGTTTCTTATCAAAATATTGCCCGGATGTTGAAATAATCGGGGAAGCAGATTCTGTGAATCAGGCTGTGGAAGTCATTAGAGAAACATCTCCAGAACTGGTATTTCTGGATGTCAATATGCCCGTTGAAAATGGTTTTAAACTGTTTGAAAAAATATCGGACATTCATTTTTATACCGTATTCGTTACAGCTTATGATCAGTATGCTGTACAGGCATTTAAACATCATGCGGTAGATTATCTTCTAAAGCCCATTGTGATTCATGAACTGATCATTACAGTAAACAGGGTTGCCAAACTTTTAGAAGATAAAAATAAAATACAGCAATTATCTGCTCTGCTTCAGCATATTAAAAACCCTGTAGAACAGAGCAAAATTGCACTGCCAACCATGGAAGGACTTGTCTATGTATATACCATGGATATTGTACGTCTTCAGGCAGATGATAATTATACGTCCATCTTTTTCAAAGGAGGAAAAAAAATGATGATATCCCATACACTGGCTTATTTTGAAGATACATTAAAAGACCAGGGTTTTGTCCGTATTCATCATCAGCACCTCATCAATCTTCAGCATGTTGAAAAATACATCCGGGGACGGGGTGGTTATATTATTATGAGCGATGAAACTTCTTTACAGGTATCTCAGAGGAAAAAAGATGAGTTTCTCCGGATTATTAAGAGATTAAAATAATAGAAAAAGGCAAATTTGCTGATTCGCCAATTTGCCTTTTTATGCTTTGATTTTATTAATTTATTCCTTATTCTTCTCTGTTTACCAGCTCCATAGAGAAAGCAGGCAGGCAGATTGCAAGGTATTCGCAAGGTTCTGAAAATGGGTTGCTGTAACGGATTCTTGCTCCTTTTTCAATAAGAATACTATGTCCTTTTTCGAGAACAACGATTTCTCCGTCTATTTCAAATTGCTTTTTTCCTGAAATGATATAGGTAAATTCATCAAATTCCGGAGTCTGATGAGGCTCGCTCCAATCCGGAGGTACTACCATGTGAGCAATCGAAATAGTAGAATTCCCTGTAGAATTTCCCCAATGTTCTTCGATTAGTTTTCCGTCTGTAGTAGGCACTACAAATGGGGATTGCTGAATTTTATATTTTTTCATGCCCAGTCTTCTTTTTTGATTTCATACACGAAATTGGTTCTTGAAGGTTCTGCAAAATAAGCTACTTCTTCTTCAGCAATCTTTTGTCCTCCCAATCTTTCCAAAGCGGTCTGCGAACGGAAATTTTCTTTTCCAATGTGGAAATGAACTTTATCTACAAACTGAAAGATATAATCCAGCATCAGCTTTTTAACCTTAGGATTGATTCCTTTTCCCCACGATTTTGTTCCGTAGAAAGTATACCCAATGAAGATATGATTATCCTCTTGATCAAAGTCATAATATCGGCTGCTTCCCAATACATCTCCTGTAGATTTCTCAATAATTTTGAAAGCACCATTACTCTCTATAGCTCCTCTAAAAAAGTTTTCAAAAACCTCTCTCTTATAACGATCTTTATTAGGGTGTTGTTCCCACACTTTAGGATCGGAAGCTACTTCATATAAAGATTCAAAATCCCCTTGCTGTAAGGGGATTAATTGAAATTCTTCATTCTCTAAAACAGGCTGAACAGAAAAATTCATTCTTTAGCTCTTTTTAGTAGAATCTGATTCTATTTTCTTGATTTCTTTCAGTTTGTCAGAAATCTTGATCACGGTGTCTAATTTTGAAGGTTTCAAAGGAACTTCAGCCTGAGCCATATCCCATTTGATAACCAGGTTCCCTGTATTTTCATCGGTAGGATTCAAAGTGATTTCAAACCACTCCTGTTTGTCTGTCAGTTTATTAACCGGTACCGTAACGTCTACTACGTCTTGTTTTGGATCGTAAGTATAAGCTCCCCATTGCTGGAAGTCTTTATTCAGGATTACTTTCCATTCTTTCTCTGTAGGAACGATGAATAGTCCGTATGTTCCTGCAGGAACTGTTTTCCCTCCGAAATTAACGGCCTGTCCGAAAGTAATTTTCGTAGACGAGTTAGCTCCCGCTCTCCAAACCTGTCCGTAAGGAACCAGTTCTCCAAAAATCTTACGTCCTTTCACTCCTGGTCTTCCATAGTCGATAGAAATTTTGGACATAGAAAACTGCTGCTCAACCTTCTGACGCGGACTTGCCGCCGGTACAGAATAATCCTGAGCAAAACTGAATGCTGAAACTGAAATGCAAACTGCTATTATTAAATTTTTCACGTGTAAATTTTTGCTTAAAATTACAAAAATCAAAACAAAATAGCTTTCACAAACTTCGTTAATTTTTGTTTTACCGATATATTTCTACAAAGATATTTTTAACCAAATCCTTATAAAAAGTAAATTATTAACTATTAAATATTTTACTTTTCTTAATAGCTTTCCCTTTTCTCAATTGTATTGAATGAAAAACGGAAGGAACATCATTCGTCCAGGTTTTCAATATGAAAAGAATAGCTATAATCTCTGCTCTTGTCAACAATCCAACCCAAAAACAAAGAGTAAATAAAACAACTGACTGACATTGTAAAATTACCTGGACCAGTGTTCCAAAAAGCAATAAAGTCCAGATCTTGGCACCGATAGAATGTGTAGCTACCTCTTTTCTGAATTTTAAAAAGCTTACCAGATAAATAAGAGCTTCAGCTCCTATAAGAATGATTACTTTGAAAGCATTTGCTTCAAAAAACTCCGGACACATTATATAAACAGCAACTCCTACTAATATGAAAAATATCTGATCAACGGTAGAATCCAAACGTCTGAGTTTTTGTGTGGAAACATTCAGATGCCGGGCGATAATTCCATCAAAAATATCCGTCAATAATCCGATTGATAACAAAATAACTGCAATTATTTGATAGTTTTCGATTTTCAGAAGGCTTAAAGAAATGATAATAAATCCGATAATCAGTCTGGAAAAAATTAAAATATCAGGGATTTTCGATTTCATAAAAAGATGGAAAAACTTATTTTAAGTAGTGAAAGATAAGTATAAAAATGTTTTTTACTATTTCTAAAACAAAATAGCCTTTTCCAGCTCCAATAGTTTTTGTTTTCTCCAGACTCCTCCAGCATAGCCTACCAACTCACCGTTAGAGCCTATCACACGATGACAGGGAATTAAAATGGCAATTTTATTGATTCCGTTGGCTGTTCCTACGGCACGGATCGCCTTGGGGTTTCCCAGTATTTCTGACTGCTGTTTATAGGTTCTTATTTCTCCCATCGGGATTTCGCGGAGAAGCTTCCATACTTTTTCCTGAAACTCAGTTCCTGTAGTCAACAGCGGAACATCAAAATGACTTCTTTGCCCCTCAAAATATTCTTTCAGTTCTTTTTCCAACTGGGCAAAATGGAGATGTTCATTTTCTACAATTTCAGCCTTTAGAACCTTTGATAAAGTCTTCAGTTGTTTTTCAATATTCTTACGGTCTGTGAATTCAAGCAGACAAATTCCCTGATCTACAGCACAAGCGATCATTTCTCCCAGTGGGGTTGATATATTTTTTTGGTGTATTTCCATTTTATAACAATAAAAAACCTCATAAGTTTTCTTACGAGGTTTAAATGTATGTAAAAAAATAATTTAATATCCATAAGCAGCAGATACTCTCAAATAATCATTTGGAATATTATCGGAAATCTTCTCCTGATAATAAATTATGGAGGGTAGACCATCATTTTGATATTGAGAAACCATTTTAATTTCTTTTTTCGGGCTATCAGGCAGCGACCCGAAATAATAAACAACTTTTTTACTTATATTATTCCTAGAGATTTGTGAGTAATCCTGAAGCATAAAAATATTATAAGCATATTCAGGTAATGCCAGTATCCTGTTTCTGTTAATCAAAAAATCAGGGTTTATATTCTGGTCATATTCATAAGTTATCACATCCCTTAGCTTGGATAAGTTTCCTTCCTCATATCTTTCAACTTTTATAACATTCTGGTTACTTATAAATACTTTAAGCATTTCTGTGTTGAACGGCGTTCCGTAGTAATTAATATAGTTTTTAACTATAATGACATCTGCAGATGGATATTCAAAAGTTTTGAAATTCTTTTCGTAGCCTGGATTTAAATTTTCCACTTTTATAAGTCTCTGATTATCATCATAAATAAGCTTTCTTTTTTCACTAAACGGAGAAGGATTAGACAATCCGGGATAAGAGTTTCCTTCGATAGAAATCGAGGTTAGTAATCCATTAGTATAGTCAAAATTTTCGGTATAATTGCCATTAACATCCCAGATCTTAAACAATTTATCATTGTTGTATTCAAACTTAAAATCTAGTTTTTCGATAAGGGAAACCGTACCATTTGCCAGTTCTTCATCTTTAATGGTAAGTGTTTTAATTTTACCTAATGGCTGATCATTATTGGGGATCTGATGGTCTAAATCATCTGAACTTCCACATGATAAAACTGAGAAGAATAAAATTCCTAATAAATATTTTTTCATAAAAGGCTTTTAGCGCAGCAAAACTATGAAAAGTTCATCAATAACTCCAACTTCATAAGCTGAGTATTCCCTGAATCTGCTCAATATGTCTTGCATTATGATAAATAACAAAACGGAAGGTATCTCCTAGCTTCAGTTTGATCAGTTTGGAAATACTGATATTTATTTTTGCCTTTTCCAGATCAACATATTGTGCTTCTTGCAGTAATTCAAGCAAATTTTCCTGTTGCTTTATAAATATATCTATTACATTTTTATTCAGCTGACTGTTGATTGGATTCATTGCTTTAAGCGTTTTCATTGTATTCAGTTTTTCTTTAGGAAGCATACTTTTAGCAAAATAATTCCCAAGAATTCCGGGTTTAAAATAAGACTGAGGAGACTTATTGGCAGAAGAAATATTGCGGCTGATTTCGGGAATATAAAAATCTCCGTAGCGATTAAGATGCTCCAGACATTCCAATGTACTCCAACTTTCTGCTGAAGTTCTGAAATTCAGATCATTTTCTGTCTTTAAAGACAACACTTCAGCAAAGTGTAAATGTCCTTCAGTTCTATTTCTTAATTCATTCAGTAATTCTAAGGTTGAAATTTTCATTACGTTTTTTATGCAAATATGCTGATCCTTCTTTTTTTTAATCTTGACTGAACTCAAGATTTTTTGAGTCTGGACAACGTTTCAGGTGACATTCTCAGATAATTGGCGATATATTTATTGGGAACTTCCTGAAACAGCTTCGGACTTCGTTTTAAAACTCTCTCAAAACGTTCTCCCGGAGCATGAATCAACAGATCTTTTTCTCTTTCAAGCTGCTGCAATACGAGATCTTCTAGAACGTTCATCCAAAATTTCATGTGTTCTTCATCTGATTGTATAAACTTATAAAAATCTTTTTTTGAAGCCCTTTTTACCGTTGTTTTTTTAATCGCCTGAATATAAAGATCTGAAGGTTTTTCCGATAAAAAAGAGTCCAGGCTTACAATAATATTTCCGGTATACCCGAAACGAATAATCCTTTCCTCATTTTCATCCATCATAAAAATCCGGGCACTTCCACTTTCAATATAATAAATGTTGGTATCCGTACTGCCTGAAATCTTTAGAAACTCATTTCTCCTGAATTCTTTCTTTTCCCAATAGATTCCACTTTGAAGCAATTTTTCAACCATTTCATTTTAATATTTGCTTTTCCAAAGATAATAGGTAATTTTAAAGTTTTAAAACACTAATCACTGATAATGCTCAAACAAACAGTACTTTTTATACTGCTTTCTGCCGGATTTTATGGTATGAAAGCACAACAGACCATCCCCTTCAGAATCACAAAGCACAATAATATTATTGTCAAAACCCTTGTCAACAAAAAGGATTCATTAAATCTGATGTTCCAAATCGCCATGAAAGATTACGCTATTTCTCCTGATGGCAAGCGGAAAGCAAAACATATTATTTTCGGCAAAGAAGAACTCAGTGATTATAATACCGTACAAATTGGGGAAATTACTCAGAAAAACGTTCGCTTTTTTGATAATCAGTTAACAGGACATGAAGCTGATGGAAAAATCGGAACCGGAATTTTTGAAGGGAAAATATTTAAAATTGATTATGATAACAACCAGTTTGTCATGTACAACAAGATGCCTGATCTGAAAGATTACCAGCCTATCAGTATCATCTTAGATCATGAAGGCTTTTATCTTGCCGCAGATAATATTATTGATGGACACCAGCAACAAGAAGCTTATTTTGTTTTACAATCAGGATTTTCCGGAGCACTTCTGTACAGCAACGAGTTTGCAGAAGAAAAGAGCCTGGAAAAAAAACTGAAGGTAACCGGAGAAAAAACTCTGAAAAATTCTGAAGGTAAGACATTAACAACCAAACAGGCCGTTCTTCCTTTTTTTAAATTGGGGAATAGTGTGTTTAAAGATGTTTCCGTAGGGTTTTTCTCCGGAGAACTTAAAACACAAAATGTAAGTTATCTGGGTGCCGATATGCTCCGCCGGTTTATTTGGATCTTTGATGCTGATAGAAAAATGGCTTATATCAAACCCAGCAAATACTTTTCGGAGCCTTATTATAAAATGAATTAGAATACTATAAATTATTAAGAAAGATGATGAAGCTTAAAACTGTCGCAGTCCTTTTATTTTTTCAATTGGTTATTGTTAGCTGCCAGAAAGAAGAGAAAAAAGTAGCAACTACAGAACCAAAAATCACGAATGATACTATAAAAACAGTAAAAACTGAAGAGAAAATAGATTACAGCGACTTTAATATTTTCAGTCTGTCTATCATCTCATCCGCAGAAAAAGATTCTGATATGGATATTTTCATTTCTATTTCAGATATTTATAAAGGTGAGCAACCGATTCCTTCGGATATTGTTAAAAATTATAAGCATATGTCTTTCGAAGAACGCCAGCATTTTGAACTGGATGCCTCCAGCAGAAAAAAACTGCTCAGCGGGATTCGCCTTACAGAAAATGATTCTCTGTATATTTATGAGTATGGCTCTAACAAACTTCAAAGAATGCCAGTCAGCCAATTAAAAGCAGTCGCGTATTTAAGTCCTTACTCAGACAGTGAAGATTTAGATCCGGATTCTTATATGATGGGATTTCAGGTAGCAACTCATCAAAAAACAACAGACTACGACCGATATAATAATGCCATTGCTTATTTTGGAAATAAAAACCCTTTTATAGAAAACAAGATGAAGCCTGTGAAATGGCAAAAAGCCGGAGCTGATATTTCAAAAAAATACTTTTCTCACTCAAAACTGGCTCAGGGAAAAACTTATCAGTCACAATATGAAAATATGACCTATTATCTGCAGGATTATCTTGAAGAGGGAAATACTGTGGAGCGTAAACTTGCAGTCATCAATGATCGTAAGGAAAAGATTGCTGAGAAAACTTTTAGTCTTGCAGGAAGTGATGGTGGAGAATTCCTTCCTCTTTATGGAATAGATGCTGATGAAGCCAATATTTTCCAATATACAGGCCATCTTTTTAAGGGAAAACCTCCTGTTATTTTCGGATTCATTGCACAATCTTTTGGCTGTCCTTCTGTTAGTTTTTTAGATCAAAAAGAGAAGGATTTTCCGATTAATTGTGATAACAGACATTAACTTTTGGAAAAGGTTTACCTGGATTCCTACGGAATGACAAACTGGATGGATAATCATTGATGAATAAGTCTGCTCAATCAGCAAAATCTGAGAGAAAAATATTCAATAGGAACGGGCTTTAGCCCGTTTTTACTTTTTAGAAATATTCCATTGGCTTCAGCCAAAACTTATCCCTTGGATTATAATACATACAAAAAGCAAATCTGTTGATGAACAGATTTGCTTTTTTTGTTACTATTTCTTAGGATAATATTTGTCTTTCAGGCTCATAAAATAGGTTTCAGGTTCTTTGAAACCATTACTTTTCATGAATTTGATCACTACATTCAGATAGGCCTCAGAGGGTTTAAAATCTGCTCCCATTTTTTCGGAAAACTTTTGATAATCTTCTTCCAGCAGTTTGGGATTTTTTGTCAACTGTTTTATATCGGTTCTGAACCCTTTAAATATAAACTTTAAAGCTTCATAATTTCCGGGATAAGAAACTGTTCCGTGGGTTTCTCCTGCAAAAAAACTATGTTTATAGTTTAGAGTTCCGTTCTTTTCTATAATTCCTTTAAATTCTTCAATGGCCTGTGTCATATCAGAATTCCAGTTTTTCTGCTGTTCTTCATTATCTGCCTGGGAAACATACAAAAATTTTTTCGCAGGAAAGTTCTTATTCTTTTCCAGATAATCTTTCGTTCTGGAAATAGTCACTTTATTATCCCACCATAAACTGGGATCATTGGCAACATAAGCATTAAAATAATCAGGATGTAAAAGGAAGGTATTGATGGCAAACAGTCCTCCGAAAGAATGACCTACCAACACAGAATAATCCTGAGTTCTGTAGTTTTTGCTGATAAAAGGTTTCAGCTCTTCCTGCATGAATTTCACGAAGTTTTCACCACCTCCGCTGTCTGCAAAAAGAGTAAGAGCAGGATTTACCGGACTTTTCTTTTCAGATTTTGTCGGGGTAAGATCTCTAGTTCTTTCTGTGTTTTTAATTCCGACAACAATACATTCCGGGATATCGGCATACGGTGTTCTGGCGATGAAATCCGTTAATCCTGTATAATATTCAAAATTGATTTCTCCGTCTAAAAGATAGATGACCGGATATTTTGCGGGATTGATGGTATTGTCGTTATACGTTTTAGGCAGATGAATCCAGATTTCTCTGTTTTCGTTTAAAACTTTTGAAAATAAGTTCTGCTTCTCTCCTATCGTCAGTTTTTCCTGGGCTTTTCCCAAAGAAAACAATAAAAATAAGGGAAGGTAAATCATTTTAAACCAGTTGTTCATGGTGTGAGTCTTTTCTGTGTTGATGAATATTTTTAATTTCGTTATTCTTTTTGGGTGATTTGTTTCTTCTGCCCCACCAGATCAGGAATCCGGTAACCGGGAGACTTGTACAGATAATTCCGATAATGAAGGTGAATATTTTACCGAACATTCCTCCCCAATAGCCTACGTGAAGATCGAAATTCATATGTTCTATCACTTCATGCATCTGAACTTCTTTAGGATAATCAATTTCTTTTCCGGTGTATTTGTTGGTTTCCATACTTTTTCCGTTGACAAGGCTTTTCAAACCAATAAACTGAGCTACCCCAATATGATACACCGTTGCGGAATCATTTCTTGGAATACTCATTCTGAACTGCTTCGCCTCCGGAAACTCTTTGAATTTTCTGTCTACAAAATCGGTATAGGACAATACTTTTTTATCTGAATCAAACTTAGGTTCATATTTTTCTGCGATGGTATGGGTATCCACAGCTCCACCAAAAGCCTGCTGGGTAAGATTGGTTAAGACCTCATACGCCATAATCAGTCCTGTAATAGTAATGAACACGCCCGGAAGCAATGAATAGAATCCAAAAACATTATGAAAGTCATAGTTTTTCCTGCGCCATTTTGTTCCGGATTTGATTTTAAAAGCGGTTGTTCTTGTTGTTTTGTTCCATTTTTTAGGCCACCAGAGAATTAATCCACCGATGAGCTGAATAAAGAAGATGATTGAGGCAATTCCAACCACTGTTTTCCCGAATTTCCCAGCCAACAACTGGGCGTGAATATGGGCTACAACATAGAAAAACTCATAGCTTTTTGTAGAACCAATGAGTTTTCCGGTGTAAGGATTGAGATAATGATAAGCAAATACCCCTCGTGGACCTCGTTCTTTCTTCTTGGGCTTCTCTGTTTTATCCGCGTTTTTATCTTTTGGAGGCTTGGTTGCTGAAGCTACCCTGAAACTTCTGTCTGTTTCTTTATAAGTATCAAAATAAAATGCTTTTCTGTCCGGAACCTGTTTATGAAACTGGGCAAGCAATTTTTCAGGAGTCATTTTTTTAGCATGAGCGGGAGCAGTAACATATTTGGCATTTCCGCCACACAGATCAATAATTTCGTCACAAAAGACAAATACAGTCCCCGAAAGAGTAACGGTAAGCACAATAATCCCGGAAACCAGCCCGAGCCAGAGATGCAGCCAGCCCGTGATCCTTTTGGTAAGGGATTTTCCCTGCTTTTTTTTAGGATTAGTTTTTTTATTCTCCATATCTGTTTTCATTCACTCAAAAATGTAAGGTTAGAAAATACAAAGGCGCAATAGAGTTTATAATGGCGTGTTTGTAAAGTGAAAAGAGTTATTCCTGCTGCCGTTTACTTTAGCATATTCGAAGGCATCAGAAACATTTATTATAAATCAAAGTTTTGCACCTTTGCGGTTTTCATCCTTATATTTTCGTTGAGATTATTTTTTGTTTTTTATGATTAAAATTTGAAGGCAAAATTGGCAAGGATTTCTCTTGGTTTCTGTGGCTGTCCATAGAAGTTCCAGTAGCTTTCATTCAACGCATTATTCATTTTCAAACCGATTCTGTATTTTTTCTTGTCATAGAAAATGGTAGCACCTACCGTCGTATAAGATGGGGCTAGAAAATGATTGATGATATTAATGTAGGTTTGATCTACAAAATTAAATCCGGCCCCGAAACCAAGCCCTTCATATGCACCATCCATAATTTTGTAGCTTGTCCATAGGTTGGCTACATGCTTTGGTGTCCAGGCCATTCTTTTTCCGCTGTCTTTGCTTCGGTCATCATATTTGTCGTCGTTATATCCGTATCCTACAACGATATTCCATCCTTTAAAAGGATTGGCAATGATGCCTATTTCCAGTCCTTGACTTTTAATATTCCCATCCTGAATACTTCCTATTCCACCAGGATCTGCAACCAGTCTGTTTTTAACATTAATATTATAATAACTTACGGTTGTCAATAATTTTTTATGAAAAAGATCTACTTTAAAACCTGTTTCAATCTGATTTCCCTGTTCCGGATCCCATTTTGTCAAAACACCGGTTTCATTCAGTGACGGGGCATAGTTTTTAAATCCATTCACATAATTGGCAAAGAATGAAATCTGATCTTTTACTATCTCATACACCAATCCGAACTTTGGTGAAAACTGGGTCTGGCTGTAACCTGAGACTTTATTTTCAGGATATCCGTTTTTGGTAGAGATTTCTACACCGTTTACTACTGTATCGTCATTTTTATAACTGTCTACTCTCAAACTTGCCATTACCAATAAGTTATCTGTGATATTCAAAACATCAGAAATATATCCGCTGATTGTTCTGAATGTTGTGATATCTGATTCGGTAGATTTTCTCTCCTTATTCATGAATTTGTTTCTTGAGATAGGATCCCATGCTGAAGAACTGTCCAGATTTACTTTGTCATAAGGCATGAAAACATTGCTGTATCCGTTGGCTTCGTAATAAGGAAACTGATATTTTGTTCTTTGCTGGAAGTAGTCTATTCCTACTACAAGGCGGTTTCTTAGGTTTCCTATTTTAAAATCCCCTGTAAAATTCTGCTGAATATTATCGGTTGTCACTTTAAAGCTGTCAAAAGGACGGATCATTCTTTCTACCTGATTATTATTCAAATATCTAAGCACTAAAAAGATCGATTCATTTTCATTGGCTTCTCCTCTTTGGTAAGATGTTCTTGATGTCCACTGGTCATTAAATTGATGAGTTACCTCAGCCATCGTCACAAAATTGGTTCTTTTGGAACCGATATCATTACTTGTAAATGCTCTTTTATAGGCTACTTCCAGATCTTTCATCGAATGTAAAGTCAGTTTTTCTGAGTTTCTTACATAAGCATTCAATGTTTTGTCCGGTGCATGAAACTCAGTATCAAGTGTTACTGTGGTTTTGTCACTTACTTTATATAAAACACTTCCTGAGAAGAACAAACCTTTGTTATAGCCTGCATCCTGAAAAGAATCCTGAGAGTAAGCTGCCAAATTGAATCTTGCTAACGCTGTTTTTTCTTTGTTCAAAGGAGTATTTACATCGGCTGTAATTCTGTTCATTCCCCAGCTTCCTGTGGTATAATTGATAATTCCTCCGAAGTTTTCCTGCGGTTTTTTAGTTACAATATTTACAACACCTCCATAATTGGCAAGTGTTCCTCCAAATAAGGTTCCGGATGGCCCTTTAATTACTTCTACTCTCTCGATATTAGCGATCTCCGACTGTACTCTTGGGTTTTGAGTCAATCCGTTTCTAAAACTGGCGTTTGAACTAAATCCTCTCATGAAAATATCGTTTCCGCTGTCATTAACACTGTTGCTTACGACTACTCCGGGAGCAGAAGCCATGGCTGTGTTGAAGTCCATTGCCCCCATTTCACTGATGATTTCTTTGGGAACAAGGTTGTAAACTGTAGGGTTTTCAAGGTTTTCCAGAGGAAGCCTTGCAATGGATTCAGATTTTTTGGTTCTGTAATTATGAGTTCCCTGGAGCGATACGGACTGGATTTCAGCTACTCTGATGGTATCTGTTTCCTGGGCACTCAGCATCGTTACGGCTAATAGAGCTGCAGAAATAATCGTTTTTTTCATGTTTATAATTAAGTTAGTTCTGCAAAATTATCTTATTTTTATTAATTCTAAATAAAAACATGATACAAATCATAAAACTATCTTCATGAAACAGCCCTTCAATAATGGATTTTATGAAAATAAACAACAATTAGAATTTAAATTTTTCTTATCTTCATGACTCAAGTAAAGCTAATGATTGATTATAATTTTTAAAAATGAGCAACAATATCCAAGAAACCATTCAGCAATTTCTACAGTTTATGTCGGAAAGAAATCTAACAGAATTAACTGGTCTTTTTTCTGATACTGTAGACTGGTATATCTCTGGTGATGAACAAAAAGCGCCATGGCTGGGAATAAGAAATAGTAAGCAGGAAGTCTCCGCCTTTTTTGAACTGTTATGGAAAAATACGGAACCCGTTTCTGCAAAAATTGATCATATTTTCAACGATGATGAAAATGCAGTGATCACTGGAGAATTTGTAACGAAAATGCTTGAAACAGGCCATATTGTAGAGTCTTTATTCTGTATTCAGATGTGTATTCAAAATAATAACATTACACGCTATAGATTGCTGGAAGACAGTTTGGCTGTTTCAAAGGCTTTGGAAAAGTAGTTAGGGATTATTTATCTTATTGACAACAACATACATTGGAGTTGTTTAGACTTATCAAAAAATATTGGATATTTCTTAAACCATTAAGAAGGATTTAAGCAGTAAAGCATAGTTAAGATAAATCATTCTGATTTTTAAGCTTAAAGCGAAGCTCATCTTAATACTCTAAACACCTTAATGCAATCTTAATGGTTCAAAAAAGTGTAAACAAGTTTATTATTAATGAGATTCTTTGAACAATGTTTGCAGAACTTCATTCTGTGTCAGAATTACATTGCTTTTAATATATAAAATTACTTTTCTATATCACGGCAGATGCCATCATCGACATATAATAATTGGCACAATGGAGTGCGTTGATTAAAACAATTTCTTTTTCCGGAAAGGTTTCAAAAGCATCAGATGTAGTAATCTGGTATTCATAATTCAGGGAAGTCCATTTCAGATGGGGTTTTATCACCATCAGCTCTACGCCATCCTGATCTGTGAGGACAAATGATTCTTTAAAAATGCCTCTGTGTTTAAAAAGATAGCCATTTTTAATCCCATCAAAATAGGTCTGCACCACAATTTCCCCATTCCAGTTCATTCTGAATTTCAGAAGTACTCTTTCATGATCTTTAAGCTCGATGGTTGTTCCCCAAAACCCTTTTGGCTCCACCTGATAGATTTGTCCACCTGCAATTTCAATGGCAGCATTAAATTTAAACCAGCTTGTATAAGTAAGTTTTCCAATTAATTTTTCTTCTCTTGTGACTTCAAAAGATAAAGAATTGCTTGATTTTGCGTAATATTCTGCCATGGTTATATTATAATTTGGTCGAATTTTTATTAGTTTTTAAAAAATAATAACAGCTTGAATTTTAACGCTCTAATTTATAAATAATTCGGTAAACATAATGTAATTTTTAAGCTGGTGTGATAAAAAATTCATCATCCTGAATAGTCTGTCTTCTTTTTATGGGCAAGTAAAATATTATTTATATATTATTCTTGATAAGAAAAAATACCACCGTTTAATTGAATTCCTAAATAATCTGTTATTTCAGGATAATATATACTAGCACTACTAGTTCCCATAAATATATAAGACCCTGCAACTTTCAAATGCAAATTTGAATTTTCAACAGGTGGCCTAATCAAACTGTGTTTAAATTCATATTGGTTGATTTTAGGATACATTACAATTTTACGATTTTCATCATAATAAGCCAATAAACCATCTTCAACACTAATAATAAGATTATGTTTTTGTCTTGTCAAAATGTCTTGTTCATAGAATCCATCTATTTCATTACAAATATTATCAAAATTAAAATTGAATTTGTTACAGATTAAAACTGAGAAAATATTATCATATGCGTAATTTTCCGGATCGAAACCTGCTTCCTCTCTTGTAATCACTGAGGGTGTTGTCATTTTTTCTTTTAAAATTTTATTCCTTGCCAACTTATTTAAAGCCTCTTTTAATTGCAACTTATTTAAATCAGATTTTACTTCAACAATTCCTACTACAGTTTCTACAGGAAAAAACTTTTGTTTCTCATTATTCTCAATTAATGGAGTATTATTTTTATCAAAAATAATAATATCAATTTGAGTACTTACATCTCCTTTATCATTAATAATAAAACCTGCCCCAAAGTCTAATTTTAAAGGTGTTATTGCTCTTAGATATTCTTTACAAACATTTTCTCGGAAAACACCATATTCTCCAGGATGTATTAGTTTTTTTGAAACTCCATCATAGTATAGACCTTTTGACGTCTCTTTAAAAGAATATCTAAAAAAATCAATTTTTTCCTCAAGAATTTTATTAAAAATGGAACTGCTCATTGCGATTTTAATTTTATATGATGATTAATAATTATTTTAAATAAAAGTAATAAAACCCCCCATAGATTTCAAAAATCTATGGGGGTTATAATATTTATTCAAGCTCGAAATTACATCGTCTCCATTTTGAAGCTCATGCTTTCGATAACTTTTAAGATCGCTTCTACTGTATCCATTGAAGTTAAACAAGGAACACCGTTTTCTACACTCATTCTTCTGATCTGGAATCCGTCTCTTTCAGCCTGTTTACCTTTTGTAGTGGTATTCACAACATACTGAACTTTTCCTTTCTGGATCAGGTCAATAAGATTTACGCTTTCTTCTCCGATTTTGTATCCGATTTTGCAAGGAATTCCTTTTTCTCCGAAGAACTTCGCAGTACCTTCCGTAGCCCAGATTCTGAATCCAACTTCATGGAATCTTGCTGCAAGTGCTGCTGCTTCCTCTTTGTGCTTATCTGCTACCGTGAACAGGATAGAACCGTGCATAGGAACTTTTCTTCCTGCAGCAACCAATCCTTTGTAAAGTGCTTTTTCAAGGGTTGTATCTTTCCCCATAACTTCTCCTGTAGACTTCATTTCAGGCCCTAAAGAGATGTCCACTTTCGTTAGTTTTGAGAAAGAGAATACCGGTACTTTTACAAATACTCCTTCTTTGTTTGGAACCAATCCGTTTTTGTAACCTAAATCTTTCAGTTTTTGTCCCAGAATTGCCTTTGTTGCAAGGTTCGCCATTGGAACTTCTGTAATTTTTGATAAGAAAGGAACTGTTCTTGATGAACGAGGGTTTACTTCGATTACATATACATTTCCTTCGAAAAGGACGTACTGGATGTTCATTAATCCAATAACCTTTAATCCTTTTGCCAGTCTTTGTGTATAGTCTACTAAAGTGTCAATCTCACTCTGAGAAATATTTTGCGGCGGATATACTGCGATTGAGTCTCCGGAGTGAACTCCTGCTCTTTCGATGTGCTCCATAATTCCCGGAATCACTACAGTTTCACCGTCACAGATGGCATCTACTTCAATCTCCTTTCCTACCATGTACTTGTCTACCAATACTGGGTGCTCAGGGCTTGCTTCTACTGCATTTTCCATGTAGTGAGCCAATTCTGCTTCTGCATATACAATTTCCATCGCTCTACCTCCAAGAACGTAGCTTGGACGCACCAATACCGGATATCCGATTTCATTAGCGATTTCTATAGCTTCTTCTTTCGAAGTTGAAGTTCTTCCTTTTGGCTGAGGAATTCCCAATTCCTGAAGTGCTTTTTCGAATTTATCTCTGTTTTCAGCTCTATCAAGATCTTCCAATGAAGTTCCTAAGATCTGTACTCCGTGAGAGGCTAATTTATCTGCAAGGTTGATCGCAGTTTGCCCCCCGAACTGTACTACAACTCCTTTTGGTTTTTCAAGCTCGATGATGTTCATTACATCTTCTTCTGTAAGCGGCTCGAAGTATAGTTTATCAGAGATAGAGAAGTCTGTAGAAACTGTTTCAGGGTTGTTGTTGATGATGATCGCTTCGTAACCCATTTCTTTGATCGCCCATACAGAGTGAACGGTTGCGTAGTCAAACTCAACTCCTTGTCCGATTCTGATAGGTCCAGAACCTAGTACAATGATTTTTTCTTTGTCTGAAACAACACTTTCGTTCTCTTCTTCGTAAGTTCCGTAGAAATAAGGGGTTTCACTTTCAAATTCAGCGGCACAAGTGTCTACCATTTTGTAAACCGGCATGATTCCGTTTTCTTTTCTGAAGTTGAAAATCTCACGTTCTTTTACATCCCAAAGCACTGCAATATTGATGTCTGCAAACCCTAATCTTTTAGCTTCGATTAATGTTTCTTTATCAAATTTGTTTTCAGCGATTACTTTTTCAAAATCAACTAACTTTTTTAGTTTCCAGATAAAGAATTTGTCGATTTTACTCCATTCTACAATCTGTTCCCAGTCGTATCCTCTTCTTAAAGCATCTCCGATAATGAATAATCTCTCGTCATCACATACTCTGATTCTTCTTTCGATTTCCTCAGCAGTAAGAGCCTGAGCCTGCTTTGTTTTTAATCCTAAATGCTTAATTCCTGTTTCTAATGAACGGATTGCTTTCTGTAAAGATTCTTCAAGGTTTCTTCCAATCGCCATTACTTCACCAGTTGCTTTCATCTGAGTAGAAAGTCTTCTGTCTGCTGTTTCAAATTTATCGAATGGGAATCTTGGGAATTTTGTTACCACATAGTCAAGAGCCGGCTCGAAACATGCATATGTTTTTCCTGTTACAGGGTTCATAATTTCATCCAGAGTCAATCCTACAGCAATCTTTGCAGCAATCTTTGCAATCGGATATCCTGTTGCTTTACTTGCTAACGCTGATGAACGGGAAACTCTAGGGTTTACCTCGATGATATAATATTCGAATGAATGTGGGTCTAAAGCCAACTGTACGTTACATCCACCTTCAATTCCTAAAGCTCTGATGATTTTCAGGGAAGCATTTCTCAATAATTGATACTCTCTGTCTGAAAGCGTTTGAGAAGGTGCTACTACTATAGAGTCTCCTGTGTGAACTCCTACCGGATCAATATTTTCCATGTTACAAACCACAATGGCGTTGTCGTTTGCATCACGCATTACTTCGTATTCAATTTCTTTGAAACCTGCGATTGATTTTTCGATAAGACACTGCGTAACCGGGCTGTGTTTCAGTCCTAATTCAGCAATCTCTTTCAATTCAACTTCTGTAGAAGCGATACCACCTCCGGTACCTCCCATTGTAAAAGCAGGACGAACAATTACAGGATAACCGATCTCATTTGCGAAAGCCAGTGCTCCTTCTACCGTATTGACGATATCAGATTCTGGTACCGGCTCGTTCAGTTCTCTCATCAACTCACGGAAAAGGTCTCTGTCTTCTGCTCTGTTGATGGCAGAAAGCTTAGTTCCTAATACTTCCACTTTGCATTCTTCAAGAATTCCTGATTTTTCCAATTCTACCGCCATATTCAGACCTGTTTGTCCTCCTAATGTTGGTAATAATGCATCCGGACGTTCTTTTCTGATGATGTGGCTTACAAACTGTAATGAAATCGGCTCGATGTATACTTTATCAGCGATTTCCACATCTGTCATGATCGTTGCAGGGTTTGAGTTGATCAAAATTACTTTGTAGCCTTCTTCTTTCAAAGACAGACAAGCCTGCGTTCCTGCGTAATCAAATTCAGCTGCCTGACCAATGATGATAGGTCCTGAACCGATTACTAAAATTGTTTTTATATCTGTACGTTTTGCCATTTTTCTTTTTTTATTAGAGTCAAGAATCCAGAGCCAAGAGCCAAGATTTCCAGACTTTATTTTAAATTATTTTTGAATGAGTAAATCATTCTTTGAATTTCAGAAACTTCATTTAATAAAGCATTTACTTTGTCTTCAGTTAAAAGATTCAACTCTTTCACCAAAATCAATTGAGTTTGCAATTCAAATGCAGAGCCTAAAGCAATAGCAAGAAAATGATTAAATTCTTTACTACTATTTCTCCCAGAACCTTCAGCAATATTAGAAGGAATAGAAATGACACATCTTTTAATTTGAGAAATTAAACCATACTTTTCATCACTACTTATCTCTTTACAAATAATATAAATATTTTTTGCCAACGCAATAGATTTTTGCCAGAAAAGTAGTTTTTCAAAGTTGTGCATCTGTATGTTTTATCCGTCTTAAGTCTTGACTCTTGGTTCTTGGCTCCTTATTTTATTTTTACTTTTTAAAGTCCTCCATCATTTGAATGAACTCGTCAAACAGGTAGTTTGCATCTTCCGGACCAGGGCTCGCTTCAGGGTGATACTGAACTGAGAAACAAGGGTGAATTTTGTGTTTTAATCCTTCGTTTGTTCTGTCGTTCAAAGCGATATGTGTTTCGATAAGATCTGTTCCTTTTAAGCTTTCCTGATCTACAGCATATCCATGGTTTTGAGAAGTAATGGCTACTGTATTTTTCTCCAGATCCAACACAGGGTGGTTTCCTCCTCTGTGTCCGAATTTCAGTTTAAAAGTTTTCGCTCCACAAGCAAGACCAATCAATTGGTGTCCTAAACATATTCCGAAGATGGGAACTTTTCCTAATAATCCTCTGATCATATCTAACGCGTGTGGTACATCTTCCGGGTCACCAGGACCATTTGAAAGCATGATTCCGTCCGGATTCATCAATAAGATTTCTTCTGCTGTTGTATCCTGAGAAACCACAATGATATCACAGTTTCTTTGAGACAGTTCTCTGATAATTCCAAGTTTTGCACCGAAGTCTACCAATACTACTTTGAAACCTCTGTTTGGGTTAGCATAAGGTGTTTTTGTGGAAACTTCTTCTACCTGATTAGTTGGGAAACTTGTTGATTTCAATTCAGAAGCTACAGCAGCTTCGTCAGCATCAGCGTTTACGATTTTTCCTTTAACAACTCCGGAGTTACGAAGAATTCTTGTCAGTCTTCTTGTGTCGATTCCTGAAATTCCTGAAAGATTTTTCTTTTTAAATAATTCATCTAAAGTAATCTGAGTACGGAAATTGGAAGGAAGATCGCAAAGTTCTTTTACGATAAGCCCTTTGATTGCCGGCTCAATACTTTCATAATCATCACGGTTAATACCATAATTTCCGATAAGCGGATAGGTCATACAAACTATCTGACCACAATACGATGGGTCAGAAATCAATTCCTGATACCCTGTCATTCCGGTATTGAAAACTACTTCTCCTGCTGTTTCCAATTCTGCTCCGAAACCTTCTCCATGAAACACTTCACCGGACTCCAGTATTAATTTTTTCTTCATTTTAAACTTTTATCTCTTATTATTTATATGTCATTAACAGGTCGCCCTTACAGGGCTTGGATTATTTAAATCCTTTTATTTTCATGGGCTTCACCCATTGCTATTAGCAGGTCGCCCCTCTGGGGCTCTTTCTTCTTACTTTTAACCTGACTCTTTTTTATTTTGGCTCTTATTTAAAGGTATACCCTTTACTTTCCAATGCTTCTTTCAGAATGGCCATTCTTGCGAATACCCCATTCTGCATTTGTTTGAAGACTCTTGATCTTTCACATTCTACAAGATCTGAATCTATCTCCACTCCTCTGTTAATCGGAGCCGGATGCATGATGATTGCTTCTTTTTTCATGGCTTGTTCTCTTTCTTTAGTCAGTCCATATCTTCTGTGATATTCTGAGGCAGTGAAGCTCATTGCATCATCATGTCTTTCATGTTGGATTCTTAATAACATCAGAACATCCACTTCAGCAATCAGCTCATCTACTGACATATACGTTCCGTTGATCAGAGCTCCTTCGTCAAACCACTGTTCCGGCCCTGAGAAGTATACTTTAGCTCCTAACCTTCTTAATGCTTCTGCATTTGAGTTGGCAACGCGGCTGTGCTTTACATCTCCGACAATTCCTACCTTCAGTCCTTCGAACTTTCCAAATTCCTGGTAGATGGTCATCAGATCCAGCATACATTGTGAAGGATGGTTTCCTGTACCGTCTCCTCCGTTGATTACCGGAATTTTAATATTTTTCAGTTCCTCGAAGTATCTGTCTTTCTTATCACGGATCACCACAAGATTTACTCCTATACTTTCAATCGTCTTTACGGTGTCATAAAGACTCTCACCTTTGTTTACTGAACTGTGTGATGCATCAAAAGGAACTACCTGAAGTCCCAGTTTTCTTTCTGCAAGATCAAAACTTGTTTTCGTTCTTGTACTGTCTTCGAAGAAAAGGTTTGAGCAAAAAACTTCTCCTTCAATTTTAGCAGTTTTACCATTTGCAAAAGCCATTGCTTCTGTCAGTATACTGTTGATTCTCTCGGTGCTTAGTTCTGTAATCGTAAACATAATTCTAATTTTTGGGCATAAAAAAAGCGAAGACAACTATCTTCGCTTAATAACAATAAATATCGTAAAGGGCGCTTTCGCCCGGTAAATCTAATGATATAAATGCTTTTTTATTCATTAGGTGCAAAGATACAACAATTTTATGAACCTACAAAAATTATGTTTAAAATAAATTAAAAACTTCAGTCTTTCCTTATTCTCATTTAAAATTAATATTTTTGTTAACATACAACCTTATTCTATGGATTTAAAAGACAAAATGATTCTCAGTATTATTCAGGAAGACTCTACATTATCGGTAAAAGAAATTTCCGAAAAGATAGGTCTTACCTTTACTCCTACGTATGAGCGAATCAAACAATTGGAGAAACATGGGATCATTGAAAAATACGTTGGTCTTTTAAACCGTGAAAAACTGGGACTTAATATTATCGTTTATTGTAATGTACGTCTTAAGGAACAATCCAAAAAAGTATTGGAGACCTTTGAGGACAATATTTCCAAATACGATGAAGTTCAGGAAATCACCAGCCTTTCCGGAGAATATGATTATATGCTGAAAATTATCGCAAAAGACATCAATTCTTATAATGAGTTTGCGGTGAGTGTAATTTCAAATCTTCCCAACATTGGACAATACCATAGCTCCATTGTACTTCATGAGGTAAAAAAATCTACCAAGTTTAAAATTGATCTGGAATAATCCTTCTATTTTAAACCATTAAGAGATTTTAAGAGGTGAAGAATAATTAAATAATTCGCAAGCGAATTTTAAAACATTGCAGCTAAAAAAATAGGTATCTTCTTAACTTACATTAAAACCTTTATATTCCTTAATGGTTCAATTTATCAATCATCAAATTCAAAGAGCAGAGTAAAATCAAACCATTAAGATCACTTAAGCAGATAAGATTTAAGATTAAGGCTTTCACAACGAAAAGACAGCAGGCTAAAATAATTTTAGAATTTCCACTGATTTTTGCCTAAGTTTTTAATGACCTTAATGGCTTAGATTCTAACCCAATAATTTATTTTTCAGCTTATTGAACTGATATTCTATTTTATCCAGACAAAGATTGCCGATACTTCCCTGATGGGTATGTTCAAGATTTCCAGATTCAAATTCAAACTCATTGTTTTCGATCTCCTGTCCTACTTTCACATAAGCATCACGGAATGAACTTCCATTTTTCACTTCTTCATTAATCTTTTCTACACTGAACAGATATTTGTACTTTTCATCTTCCAGAATTCCGTCTTTTACCTTAATATTCGGTAAAGTATAACTTAGAATTTCCAGACATTCTTTTAAAGAATCTATTGCCGGAAAAAGTATTTCTTTCGTAAGCTGTACATCTCTGTGATATCCGGAAGGCAGATTGTTTGTCAAAAGAATCAATTCGTTCGGAAGTGACTGAATTCTGTTGCATCGTGCACGAACCAGCTCAAAGATATCCGGATTCTTTTTATGAGGCATAATACTGCTTCCTGTAGTAAATTCCTTTGGAAAGCTGATAAAATCAAAATTCTGACTCAGATACAAGCAAACATCATAAGCAAACTTCCCAAGTGTTCCAGCTAAAGTTGCCATTGCCATTGATAACATTTTTTCTGACTTTCCACGGGTCATCTGAGCATACACCGAGTTATAATTCATCGACTGGAAGCCCAGATTATAAGTGGTACTTTCACGATTGATCGGGAAAGATGAACCATAACCAGCTGCTGATCCTAATGGATTTTTATTGATGATATTCTTTACCGAAAACAGCATTTCCACATCGTCTAAAAGCGCTTCTGCATAAGCTCCGAACCACAATCCGAATGATGAAGGCATTGCAATCTGCAAATGGGTATATCCCGGAAGCAGAACATTTTTATGCTGATCTGCCAATTGAATTAAAATCTGGAAAAACTCATCAGTAAGAGCAGTGATCTCACGGATTTCATCCAGTAAGTACAATTTTATATCCAGTAAAACCTGATCATTCCGGGATCTTGCCGTATGGATTTTCTTTCCTGTATCTCCTAATTCTTCAATGAGAATGGCTTCTACCTGAGAATGGATATCCTCAGCATCTTTATCAATTTCAAAACTACCTTCTTCAATTTTATTTAAAATAGTATTCAAAACAAATAACATCTGTTCTGATTCTTCCTGAGTGATAATTCCGGTTTCTGCCAGCATTTTGCAATGTGCCATAGAACCTTTCACATCATATTTCGCTAAACGTTCATCAAAGTCAAGATCTTTACCGACTGTAAAGTTATTGACTAATATATTGGTGGCAAGGTCATCCTTCTGCCATATTTTTTTCATAATATTCTGATTTAAAATACTGATGGGTTTTGACATGCCCAGCAAGGCAATCCTTATTACTATTA
Organism: Chryseobacterium sp. MYb7; assembly: GCF_002979455.1. GTDB lineage: Bacteria > Bacteroidota > Bacteroidia > Flavobacteriales > Weeksellaceae > Chryseobacterium. The sequence continues at coordinate 157,979 of NZ_PCOU01000006.1, read as the reverse complement.
ACTATAAAAAAACATTTCCTTATGTAAAGCTTTCATTTCTAATTTTCTTTTTGCATAAATCTTATTAAAAACTAAACTTCAATGCCTGCCGGGCGGAGTCAAAACATATATTGAGCTGGAAGCCTGAGGCTGGAGGCTGGAAGCTAATAACTTTCCTCTTCCTACACCCATCTTCCATTATTTATAACACTTTTTCTAAAATTCTGATGTAGATTTCTATTCCTTCTTCTATTTCCTGGATATAGATAAATTCATCTGCTGTGTGAGAGCGCCTACTGTCTCCAGGTCCCAGTTTCACGGATGTACATGGAATAATCGCCTGGTCTGAAGAGGTAGGTGAACCGTAAGTTGTCCTTCCAATTTCAATTCCTGCTTTTACGAATGGATGATCCATTTCGATCTTTGAAGAATTTAGCCTGAACGATCTTGCCGTTAATGTAGATTTCATCTGAGACTGAATAATATCGAATGCTTCCTGATTAGAATATTCATCTGTCACTCTTACATCCAGTGTGAAACAGCATGATTCCGGAACAACGTTATGCTGTACACCTGCATGAATTCCGGATAAAGTAACCTTAACTTCTCCCAGGTATTCTGAAACCTTTGGAAATTTAAAGTCAAGGATATTCTGCAGATCCTGCATACATTTTACAATAGAATTATCATCATTAGGATGAGCGGCATGAGAAGGAGTACCTTTCATTTCTCCATCTATCACAAGAAGTCCTTTTTCTGCAATCGCCAGATTCATCTGCGTGGGTTCTCCTACAATGGCGAGTTCTACGTTGGGTAGCTGCGGAAACAAGGCTTCTATCCCATCAAATCCTGAGATCTCCTCCTCTGCCGTCAAAGCAATAACTAAATTATATTTTAAATCTTCTTTATTATAAAAATGTAAAAAAACCTGTGCCATAGAAACCAAAGAAGCACCTGCATCATTACTTCCCAATCCGAACAGTTTTCCATCCTTTTCAATAGGAATGAACGGATCCAGCGTATAAGCTTTATTAGGCTTTACTGTATCATGATGTGTATTCAGTAAAATGGAAGGCTTAAAAACATCAAAATGTTTATTTACCGACCAGATATTGTTTTTAAAACGTTTGGTAGGAATCTGGTGCTTTTTGAAAAAATTCTCAATTTCCACCGAAGTATTAAACTCATCTTTACTGAATGAAGGAATCTCAATCAAATTTTTAAGCAATCCGACCGCATTATTCAATAGCTCTTCTTTATTATAAACAGATTTCAGTTCCTGCATGATGATTTTCTATATGGTTTTTCAATTCTGTTTCTTTGATCAGAAACACTTTATCTACATTATTTTTTATGGCTCCAAGAGCATTTTCAAGTTTGGGTAAAATCCCTTTGTGAAGCTTTCCTTCTTCTTTTAATGTGGTGAAATCTTCCTCAGTTACACTTTTAATGACTGATTCAGGATCATTGACATCTTCTAAGACTCCTTCTTTATCAAAACAGTATAACAATTCAACTTCATATTTCTCCGAAAGAGCCTGCGCCATCACAGAAGCAATAGTATCTGCATTGGTATTGAAAAGATTTCCTTTTCTATCGTGGGTAATCGCTGAAAACACCGGAACAAGATTGAGTTTCATGAGCTTTGAAACCAGCTTCCTATTCACACTTTTCTTACTGATATCCCCTACAAATCCGAAATCAATTTCAGGATGTTCTCTTTTTTTAGCCTTAATTAAGTTTCCATCAGCCCCAGAAAATCCTATAGCATTGCATTTTTTATGCTGCAGTTTCTCAACAATATTTTTATTGATTCCTCCCGCATACACCATCGTTACAATATCCAATGTCTCTTTATCTGTAATCCTCCTTCCGTTGATCATTTTCTGCTCAATCCCCAGTTTATCAGCAAGTGTTGTAGCCAATTTTCCACCACCGTGTACAAGAATTTTCTTTTCCTGGATTTCAGAAAATTGTTCTAAGAATTGGGTTAATAATTCTTCATCATCAATTAAAGCTCCTCCAATTTTTATGATGTATAACTTTTCTTTCATTTGTCAACTTTTTGGGATCCTTTTTCATCCTTGTTAAGGTTTTGAACCTTGACAAGGATTATTTTAAGCTTTTAATTCATCTAAAATTTCACTGAATACAGCTTGTGCTGAGAAAATTCGGTTTTTTGCCTGCTGGTAGATGATAGAATGATCTCCATCCATAACTTCATCACTCAATTCCACATTACGACGCACCGGAAGACAGTGCATTACTTTTGCGTCATTGGTATGTGCTAATTTTTCATTGGTAAGCATCCAGTCGCCTTTTACTTCAGGCATTGCTGCATAATCATCAAAAGAAGACCAGTTTTTTACATAAACAAAATCCGCATTTTTCAACGCTTCATCCTGATCATGAATTACTGTTACATCTTTTGTGAAGTTTTTATCTAAATCATACCCTTCGGGATTGGTAATTACCAATTCCACATCCATTTCCTGCATCCATTCTGCGAAAGAATTCCCAACAGCATGGGCAATAGGCTTGATGTGCGGTGCCCAGGTCAGTACCACTTTAGGTTTATAATCTTTTTCCCAGTTTTCTGTAATCGTGATACAGTCTGCTAAGCTTTGCAACGGGTGACGGGTAGCCGATTCCAATGAAATGACAGGAACTTTTGCATGTTTTTCAAACTGGCTTAAGATACTTTCATTCACATCATCTTCTTTACTCTTCATTCCTGCAAAACAACGCACTGCAATGATGTCGCAATATTGGTTTAACACTTCAATCGCGTCTTTAATATGCTCTACAGTATCACCGTTCATTACTGCTCCATCAGCAAATTCAAGATTCCAGGCTTCCTGCGCAGCGTTTAATGTCAAAACATTTAAGCCTAAATTTTGAGCTGCAATCTGACTGCTCAGACGGGTTCTCAAACTTGAGTTTAAAAATACAAGTCCGATTGTTTTTCCCTTTCCTTTTTGTGTTTCAGTAAGGGGGTTTGCTTTTATTTGTAAAGCTTTTTTTATGATTTCCTGTAAGTTTTCTACATCACTTACAGATGTAAATTTTTTCATTTTAAAATTGATTTTAAAGATTTTGTTTTTAAATCCCTTAGATATTCCCCAACACCACTTTCAAAGCGCTGATGAAAAGATCTGTTTCCTCTTTTTTGATATTCAGTGCCGGAAGAATCCTAAGTACTGTTTTATCATTCGAGTTTCCAGTGAAAATATGATGATCAAACAATAAGCTTTTCCTTATTTCTGAACAGTCTCCATCGAGTTCTATTCCGATCATCAATCCTTTCCTTCGGATGGATTTAATATGTGGTAAATCTTTAATTTCATTTTCTATATATTCGCCCATTTTCTGAGCATTTTCGAGAAGATTTTCATCTTTCATGACATCCAGAACAGCAATAGAAGCTGCACAAGCAAGATGATTTCCTCCAAATGTAGTTCCCAGCAAACCGTTGCTTGCCTGAAACTTAGGATGAATCAAAACTCCACCCACTGGAAATCCGTTCCCCATTCCTTTTGCTGTAGTAATAATATCTGCTTCTACACCAAATTCCTGATGAGCAAAGAAATATCCGCTTCTTCCATATCCGGACTGCACTTCATCCAAAATAAGAACAGCATCATATTTTTCACACAATTCTTTGATTTTAGATAAAAATTCCGGTGTTGGAATTATAATTCCTCCTACTCCCTGAATTCCTTCGATGATTACCGATGAAATTTCACTTCCAAATTTCTCAAAGGTTTCTTCAAGCTGTTGTACATCATTCCATTCCGATTTGATAAACCTTTTGGAAAAGTTAACAGGAGCCACAATTTTTGGATTATCAGTCACAGAAACCGCTGCAGAAGTTCTTCCGTGGAATGAACCTGAAAAATAAAGCACTTTGCTTTTTCCATTATGAAAAGAAGCCAGCTTCAATGCATTTTCATTCGCTTCCGCTCCCGAATTGCACAAGAAAAGGTTATACTCTTCATATCCTGAAAGTTTTCCTAATTTTTCTGCCAGTTCAGTCTGTAATTTATTCTGAACAGAGTTGGAATAGAAAGATATTTTTTCCAGCTGATCTTTCAGTTTGTTCTGATAATGTGGATGGTTGTGCCCGATAGAAATCACTGCATGACCGCCGTAAAAATCAAGATATTGCTCTCCTTTATCATCCCAAAGAAATGATCCCTGAGCTTTTACCGGATTTATGTTGAATAATGGATATACGTTGAATAAATTCATTTTTGTTGCTAGTTGTTAGTTTGATGGTTGATCGTTGAAAGTTTGCAGGTCTAAAAGTTATTCTTCGCACTACTGCAACCTATCATCTGCAACCTTCTACCTTATTAATAAATTAGAATGCGATCGGTTTCAGGTTTAATCCTGCGTTTTCTTCCCAGTTCATGGCCAGATTCATATTCTGAACTGCCTGCCCTGAAGCACCTTTTAACAAATTGTCAATCGCTGAGTGAATAACGACAACATTTCCACTCTTTTCGATCTGAATCACACAGCGATTGGTATTGACAACCTGCTTTAAATCAACTGCCCTGCTACTTACCGTAACAAAAGGCTCCTCCGCATAGAAATCCTGATATAATTGTTCTATTTCCTCCAGCGTCAAATCTATCTTCATGGTGGAACTTGTAAAAATTCCTCTTGCAAAATCTCCTCTCCATGGAACAAAATTCAGGTTTACTTCTTTATTATTGAATGAAATCAGCTGCTGCAAAATCTCATCTACATGCTGATGAGTTAATGTTTTATACGCTGAAACATTATCATTTCTCCAGGTAAAATGAGTTGTCGCCTGCAAAGACTGTCCTGCTCCTGTAGAACCTGTAATCCCTGTAGTAAAAACTTCACTTAACGCTCCTTTTTCTGCTAATGGCAATAAAGCCAGTTGAATAGCTGTAGCAAAACATCCCGGGTTGGCAATACTTTTTGCATCCGTCAGTTGTTTTTTATTGATTTCAGGCAATCCGTAGATAAAATTTCTGTTCCCAAAGTTTCCACCTAAACGGAAATCGTTTCCAAGATCTATAACCAGCGTTTCATCTTTAACAGGATTCTGAGTTAACCAGTTTTGACTTTCCTTATGGGGAAGACACAGAAAAAGAATATCTACATCTTCAGATTTGTCCGTCAAAACCATTTCACAAACTGTCGTTAAATCCGGGTACAGATCCGAAATTCTTGTTCCCGAATTCGAACGACTATATAAAAAACTCAATGTCACATGGGGATGAAAAGCCAGTAAGCGTATCAGCTCACTTCCTGTATAACCGTTGGCACCAATGATTCCTACTGTTTTCTTCATTTTGATTCTGGCAGAATTTTGCTCTGCCTTTCATTACATCGTCCTTTCGGAACTAGTTGATATTTTGGTTAATCTGGTGGTATATATTTAAAGAATTGCTTACAATCTTTGTGTATCCTTTTACATCATCACCTGTCCAAGCTCTGTTGGCTTCTCCATAGCTTCCGAATTTATCAGACATCAGATCATGAGCAGATTCAATTCCATTCAGAATAAACCTGTATGGATGAAGGGTGACAAATACTTTTCCGCTTACTGTTTTTTGAGAATCAACTAAGAAAGATTCAATATTTCTCATGACAGGATCTAAGAAAAGTGCCTCATGAAGCCAGTTTCCATACCAGTCGGATAACTGAGACTTCATCATTTGCTGATATTTTGAAAGGGTATGCTTTTCCAATAAATGGTGTGCTTTGATGATCACTGATGCGGCTGCCGCTTCAAATCCTACTCTTCCTTTAATCCCAACAATGGTGTCTCCTACGTGTATATCACGACCGATTCCGTATGCTGAAGCTAATTTTTCTATTTTTTGAATAGCATATACTGAATGTTCAAAGCTTTCTCCGTTTACTCCTACCACTTCTCCGTTTTTAAACTCGATCTCCAGTTCTGAAGGCTGAGTTTCTTTGATTTGCGATGGAAAAGCTTCTTCCGGAAGATAATTTCTGGATGTCAGCGTTTCTTTTCCTCCTACTGAAGTCCCCCAAAGTCCTTTATTTACGGAATATTGAGCTTTTTGAAATTCCATTTCGTAACCGTGTTCTTTCAAAAACTCAATTTCTTCTTCACGTGACAAAGCCATATCACGGATTGGCGTAATAATTTCAATATTTGGACACATCACCTGAAAAATCAAATCAAAACGAACCTGATCATTTCCCGCTCCTGTACTTCCATGAGCAATTGCATCTGCCTGTACTTCAATTGCATATTTTGCAATTTCCTGCGCCTGAATAGTACGTTCAGCACTTACAGAAAGAGGATACGTATTATTTTTCAGTACATTCCCGAAAATCAAATATTTCACACATGAATTATAATAATCTTCCTGAGCGTCTACGCACCTGTATTCTTTTACTCCAAGTTTTAAAGCTTTTCTCTCCAACTCTTTTTCTTCTTCTTTTGAAAAACCTCCGGTATTTACAGTAACTGCATACACCTCATATCCTAGTGTTTCACTAAGATATTTAGCACAGTAGGAAGTATCTAAACCTCCGCTAAACGCTAAGATGACTTTCTTTTTCATCTGGACTCTTTTTATTTTTATTAATGGTCAAATGGAACTCACCAACGGAATTTTGCGCAGAATACCCAAAATCGGTTTTGCTCATTTCATTATATTTATTTTCAGGTAGATTATCTACTACCTCATCTTTTTTTTTATCATTTTCAGGAACAAACAACATCGCTGTACACAGACAATTTTTGCGTTCCTTCATCATTAAAATTTCATAGTTCACGCAGTTTTTGCAGCCATTCCAAAATTCCTCATCCTGAGTCAGTTCAGAATAAATAACCGGTTTATAGCCTAAATCGCTATTGATTTTCATCACTGCCAAACCTGTTGTTAATCCAAATACTTTCGCATCAGGATACTTATCTCTAGATAATTGGAAAACTTTCTGCTTGATCTGAGTTGCCACTCCCCCGTTCCTGAATTTCGGTGACACAATCAGCCCCGAATTGGCCACAAACTTTCCATGTGACCAGGTCTCTATATAACAGAAACCTACCCATTCACCATTTTCAGTGGCTACCACAGCATTGCCTTCTGAAATCTTCTTACTCAAATATTCTATAGAACGTTTTGCGATACCCGTCCCTCTACGCTGTGCAGAATCGTACATTTCCTGTTGTATTTCACTCACATACATTAGATGTTCGCATGAGGAAATTTCTATTTCCATTTATTTATCTAAATTTTTTGGCAAATTTAAAATATAATTTCTTTTAAATCCAAATAAAAAAGATATTTTTTTTGTTTTAAAATTTTAAGCAGGTAAAATTATCTTTATTGAAAAATATACATTTGCTAATTTATTATATATTTGCTAAAATAATATAGTTATGGAAAATACATGTCCTAAATGCAAGAGTACCAAAGTAGTAAAAAGTGGCATCATCAATGAGAAACAACGCTTCCACTGCAAAGACTGCAACTATTATTTTACCGTTAAAAAACTGGGAAAACAAATTGATGACTATTATGTCACCAAGGCTCTTCAACTCTATCTGGAGGGCTTAAGCTATCGTGAAATTGAAAGAATCATCGGGGTTTCCCACGTTACGATAAGCTCATGGATTAAAAAATATAATATCACCAGACCTCCCCACTCTGAATTCCATCCTGTTTATAAGATATTAAAGCAGAATGAACTTATAGAATACATTGCACAGGAAGAAAACATTAAAAATTCTGGAATTATTATCACTCAATTTGCTGATAAATACATGCTGATTAAGTGGGAAAGATTTAAGAAATAAGTAGAAAAATGAGTGCATTAGACTAAGAGATAATAGACTGATAAATAATACATTTGACATATTATTCACATCATAGATATACTATTACCACTAATATATATTAAATTTTCATAAATAAATTATTAATTACAATTTGGCATTCACAAAAAACAACGCCAAAAATTGATAATTTATGAAGAAATTACTTACATTCATTGGATTAGCTTTAATCAGCAGTTCCTTATACTCACAGGGTTCTCCTGATTACGGCAATGGCTTAAAAATAAACCTCAACCAAAACGGTGATAAATTTGTCAGATTTATTTTATGGGACCAGTTTTGGTTAAGAAACACTTCCATGAACCCCGGAACCATGGTAGGAGGCGAACCCACCGACAACTCCTGGAGCCTGGGAAACAGAAGATTACGTGCTTTAACCTACGCGCAAATCTCTAAAAGATATATGATTCTCCTCCATTTCGGGATCAACAATCAGACTTTCATCAATGGTGGTGCTTCAGGAACTTCAGGTACAGGAGGTTATGGAAACGGAAAGAAGACACAGTTATTTTTTCATGATGCCTGGAACGAATACGCAGTTATTTTACCTGGAGAAGCTGGAAAATTCAGTTTAACTTTAGGAGCAGGTCTTCATTACTACATGGGACTTTCCCGTATGACTATGGCTTCTACACTTAATTTCCTCACATTAGATTCTCCCGTTTTCTCATGGCCGTTGATTGACAATTCAGATCAGTTTGCAAGACAGCTGGGAATGTTTGCAAAGGGGAAATACGGAAAACTGGAATATCGTTTCAGTTTAAATAAGCCCTTTGCCACAGATCTTACCCCTGTAAACGTAACAGATCCTTCGAAGGCTATAGCTGTAGACAATAATGGAAATCCAAGCTTTTCAAAAGCAGGATATGTTGAATATCAATTCCTTGACGAAGAATCCAATACACTCCCTTTCAAAGTAGGATCTTACCTTGGAACGAAAAAGGTTTTCAATGTAGGTGCTGGTTTTTATCATCAGGCTGACGGAACAAGAACTTCCATCAATTCAAATATTGAAAAACACGACATTACCCTTTTTGCAGTTGATGCTTTCGCTGATATTCCTTTGGGAGAAGCAAAAAACAAAATGGCCGTTTCTGCCTATGCAGGATATTACAACTATAACTTTGGACCCAATTATGTAAGAAACCTGGGAACGATGAACATTGGAGCATCTGATCCTAATTTCATCGGCAATAAAGCCATTGCAGGACCAGGAAATCTGCAACCGACTATCGGAACAGGTAATATTATCTATGCACAGGCTGGATTACTGTTACCAAGTCAGGCCGAAAAACCAAAAATCAGAATACAGCCTTTTGCAGCTTATACTCATAAAAGTTTTGAGGCTTTCGATAAATCCTCATCACAGTTTGACGTGGGAGCCAACTGGTTCATAGACGGGCATCATGCTAAAATCACAACGCAATATTCAACAAGACCGGTTTACACGAGTCCTACGGAAAACCCTTCTTCTAAAGGGGAGTTTATTGTGCAGTTTCAAATCTACTTGTAAAATTTGAACCATTAAGAAGAGTAAAGAATTTAAGATAAGTTAAGCTCCATCAAAGATGGATAAAGCATTCATCTGAATAAATAGCTTTAGCTATAATCTTAATTATTCTTAACCCCTTAAAATCTCTTAACGGTTTAAAACAAATTAAAATCCTATTCCAATAACATCAAAAACTAATCGATATGAGCGAAAATCATCACGAAACCTACGAAAATATGACCGACAGGCAGAAGAACCGCACCATCTGGAGTGTGATCACCGCCTCATCTCTCGGAACATTAATAGAATGGTATGACTTCTATATTTTTGGAAGTTTAGCCGTCGTTTTAGCAACCAAATTTTTTCCTGCTGATAATCCTACTGCAGCATTCTTATCTACATTAGCAACATTTGCTGCCGGATTTGTTGTAAGACCTTTCGGAGCATTATTTTTCGGGAGACTGGGAGATATTATCGGGAGAAAATATACTTTCCTTGTTACTTTGCTGATCATGGGATTTTCTACGTTTCTGATTGGGTGTATTCCAAGTTATGAAACCATTGGCTTTATGGCTCCGGTTTTAGTCTTAATCTTGAGACTACTTCAGGGACTTGCTTTAGGAGGTGAATACGGAGGTGCTGCCACTTATGTAGCTGAATATGCCCAACCTCATCGCCGTGGATACTGGACTTCATGGATCCAGACTACCGCAACAGCCGGACTTTTCATTTCATTAATCGTTATTTTAATTACCAAGACAACACTTTCTGCGGAAGAATTTGACAATTGGGGATGGAGAGTCCCGTTTTGGATTTCAATTCTAATGGTAGCTGTATCTTACATTATCAGAAAGAATATGAAGGAGTCTCCTCTTTTTGCGAAAGCTAAAAGTGAGGGAAAAACATCCAAAAACCCCTTAAAAGAAAGCTTTGGAAACAAATATAATTTCAAGTTTGTCTTACTGGCTTTATTTGGGGCTGCAATGGGACAAGGGGTTATCTGGTATACAGGACAGTTCTACGCGATGAGTTTTCTTCAAAAAGTAATGAATGTAGAATCTGCACAGGTAGATTCATTGATGGCAACAGCTTTATTTTTAGGAACTCCTTTCTTTGTATTTTTCGGATGGCTGTCTGATAAAATCGGGCGAAAAGCAGTGATGATGACCGGAATGCTGGTTGCTATTCTAGCTTACAGACCTATTTACGACAGCATGTTTAAAAGTGTCAACCTTGAAAACAAAACGGTTGCAGCGAATGGAATTACAGAAAAAAGAACGGCAAAAATCCACAGTGATATTGCAACGGACAGTCTGGTTACTTTTCACAAAGAAACTCTTTACACAGATGGAACTTTAATCAAAAAAGACAGTATCGTTCACTGGTCACCTGCAGGAGTTGTCATGAAAGACGGAAAAGCTGAGGAAGCCAAAGTTTCTCAAAGCTTAAAATTAAGTGATGACACGAAATGGTATCTTGTATTCCTTGTATTCATTCAGGTGATATTTGTAACCATGGTATATGGACCTATTGCTGCTTTCCTTGTTGAAATGTTCCCTGTGAGAATCCGATACACCTCAATGTCATTGCCTTACCACATCGGAAACGGAGTATTTGGAGGACTTCTTCCGGCAGTAGCAACTTATCTGGTAACCACTGGAAAAGAAGCAGGACATGCGACATGGTATCTGGAAGGACTTTGGTACCCGATTGGAGTTGCTACAGTCTGTTTGATTATCGGATTATTTTATCTTAAAAATAAGAACAATAATATTCACGATTAGACACTGAATCACTCAAATTTTTATTAATTTTAAAACAACTAAAAATGAACGGACTAAAAAAAATATTAGGCATTCTCTGGATCGCTATCGCGGTGATTGTAGGATATTTCGGAATTACAGTATTGGGAATCCCAAAAATCGCTTCCGGGAAACAGGAAGATCTGGTTTTTGGCATCATCATTCTTTTTGTACTGATGCCGATTATCTCAGGCGGGATGGCTATCTTCGGTTATTATGCTTTAAAAGGAGAATATTCTGACGATAAAATTTAAAACCAATATAGATAATTGATGGATGACTTCATTCATCAATTATCTTTTATCAAAATCATTTATGAAAAAAAGACACGAACAAAAACTTATCATATTGAGTGTAGGGCTTATGATCGCTTTCAGTATTCCTATTTCATTGCTTTTCAACAGTGACAGGGAAGTTTTGGGCTACCCTATGATTCTGATCTATCTGTTCGCGGTCTGGATGATTTCCATTGTGATTTCTTTTGTAATTGTAAAAAGGTATGATGAGTAGTTTCGCATTATTTTTTGTAGTTCTGTTTTATCTTGCCCTTCTTTTCTTAGTTGCTTATCTGGCAGAGAAGAAAAGGAGTAAAATATGGATCAACAATCCTTACATCTACGCTTTGTCTCTTGCGGTGTATTGTACTGCGTGGACGTATTATGGAAGCATTGGTGTGGCAGCTACAAGCGGATTAAACTATCTTCCGATTTACATCGGTCCTATTATGATCATTCCGGCATGGATCTACATCAATACCCGGATTGTAAGAATTTCAAGAGTGAATAAAATAAGCAGTCTTGCCGATTTTATTTCATTGAGATACGGTAACAGCAGAAGCCTGAGTGCTATTATCACCATAGTCTGCCTTCTGGCCATCGTTCCTTATATCGGACTGCAGATCAAAGCTATTTCTGAAACCTTTCATTTGGTGACAGAAACACCAATGTCCAAAGATATTCTGACTGATAATGCTACTTTTGTGGTGGTTTTAATTGCCTTATTTTCCTCATATTACGGAACACGATATGTGGATGCTTCAGAAAAACGTCTGGGAATTATCTCTGCCATTGCACTGGAAAGCTTTTTAAAACTATTTTTTATTATTATTCTTGGACTTTTCGTGATTTATTATGCTTTTGACGGATTCTCAGATATTTATGAGAAGGCCAGCAAATTTGAAGATTTTAAAGAAAAAAATACATTCAACGGAATCGAAGGCGCTATGAACTGGATGGTTCTGTGTATGATTTCTGCAACAGCGATCTGCATTCTTCCGAGACAATTTCACACCGCAATTGTTGAGAACAGACAGGAAAAGCACATTAGAACAGCCATTTGGTTTTTTCCGCTTTACCTTTTAATCTTTACCATATTTATTTTCCCAATTGCCTGGGGAGGAAGGCTTATTTTTGATGGACAGAAAGTAAACCCTGAGTTCTACTCTATCCTTATTCCGCAGCATTTTGGCAATACTTTGATCACTGTGCTTGTTTTTCTTGGTGGATTGAGTTCATGTATTTCCATGATTATTATCTCTGCCATTACTTTATCTATCATGCTATCCAACAACTTGATCATTCCGTACGGATTGCTGGGAAAATTAAAATCTGAAAGTGAAGAAAAAAACACAAGAAGCATTACCAATATCAGAAAATTCAGCATTTTCGCTCTGATTATCATGGCCTTTGCCTTCTATAAATATTTCATTCTGAAAACCTCGCTGGATTCTGTAGGATTAATCTCCTTTGTAGTGATTGCACAATTGGCTCCTGCATTTTTCGGAGCCTTATTCTGGAGAAGAGGAAGTTACAAAGGCGCTGTTACAGGACTTTTAGCTGGATTAATAATCTGTTATTTCGGATTGATTATTCCGCAATATTATTTTTCGTACAATCAGGAATTTAAAGGAATTATCAGGGAAATGTATGACGCTTTCGGCTTTTTCACTATTCCTTATTTAGGAAGAATTCCTCAGATCTTTTTCTGGTCGATGCTCGTAAATACAAGTCTGTTTACCATTATTTCTGTGAGCTCAAAAGGAAATTACCGCGAAAGAAACTTTGCTGAACTGTACGTGGATATTGACAAGTATATTCAAAATCATGAAAATGCTTTCATCTGGCGTGGAACAGCCTATATCTCGGACATTCAGAACATTTTAGAACGTTTTTTAGGTAAAAGTAAAACGGAGCAGGCCTTAAGAATTTTTAATTTAAAATATAACATCGATTCAAAAACTGAAACCGCGGATTCAAGATTTATCAAATTCTCAGAGAATCTTTTGGCTGGAAGAATTGGAACCGCTTCAGCAAAAATATTAATTGAAGGGGTGACTAAAGAAGATAAAATATCTTTAAAAGAGGTTTTAAATATCCTTGAAGAATCACAGGAAAATATCAGTTTAAATAAAAAACTTACCGAACAGTCTGAGGAGCTGCAAAAACTTTCGGATGACCTAAGAACAGCCAACGAAAGCCTGATTGTCAAAGACCGTCAAAAAGATGACTTCCTTGATTCGGTTGCCCACGAACTGAGAACTCCAATCACAGCCATCCGCTCTGCCGGAGAAATTTTAGCTGATGACAATGACATTCCTTTTGACATCAAACAGGAATTTTTAAACAATATTGTTACAGAATCTGACCGATTAAGCGAAATTATCAACGACATTCTTTATCTGGACAAATTACAGCATGGTGAAATCTCTTTACACATCCAGGAAAATAACATTATTGAAACGTATAAAAAAGCATTAAATCCTCTTCTTCACCTGATACAGCAGAAAAATATTCATTTGAGTGAAGTTAATCTCCTGAATCATTTTATATTTGAATATGATGAAGCAAGAATGATTCAGCTGTTTCAGAATATCTGGGGAAATGCTCTAAAATTCACAGAAGACCAGGGAACCATTCAGACTAAATTATTTGAAAAAGACCAAGAGTTGGTAATTACCATTTTCAATACCGGAAAACATATTCCGGAAGAGGATCTGGAAATGATTTTCGACAAGTTTTATCAGTCGAAAAATCAAAATATTTTAAAGCCTACAGGAAGCGGACTGGGACTGGCCATTTCCAAAAAGATAGTACAGGCACACGGAGGAAATATAAAAGCCGAAAACAGCGGACTGGGTGTAACTTTCACCATAAGCATTCCCGAAAAAACTAAAAAAGAGATTAGAAATGAAGTTGAACACCATTAAAACCTTCTTATGAGAAAGATAATTATTGCGGATGACGAACACAAAATATTAATGTCGCTAGAATACAGTTTTAAGAAAAACGGATACGATGTCTATATTGCCCGTGACGGAACGGAAGTTCTTGAATTCCTGAAAACGATGGTTCCTGACGTAATCCTTCTCGATATTATGATGCCTAATCTTGATGGGTACAGCACCCTGGACCTTATCAAACAGGATGAAAAACTGAAAAACACCAAAGTCATCTTTCTGAGTGCTAAAAACAATCCCAGAGATATTGAAAAAGGATTGGAAATGGGAGCAGATGCCTACGTCACAAAGCCCTACTCGATTAAGAAACTGATGCAGCAGATTGAGGAGATGTTTTAACACGGTAAGATTAAACCATTAAGAGATTGCTTCGGCTCGCAATGACATGCAGACACTAAACACAACTATTGACCTTGATATTGACATGAAAACAGATACATTATTTAAACAAAGCATAGAAAGCAAAGAAGACTTCTGGAAAAAACAAGCAGAAGAAATCAAATGGTTTGAATTTCCGCAACAGATTCTTTCTAAAGACGAAAATGATTACCCCCAATGGTTTTCGGACGGAAAGCTCAATATGTGCTATTTGTGCATTGACAAACACATTGAAGACGGTTTCGGAGATCAGGTGGCAATTGTTTACGACTCTCCTGTAACCAACCAGAAGAAAACTTACACTTTCCATCAGGCAAAAGAGGAAATTGCAAAACTGGCAGGAGGATTGGTTTCTCTGGGATTAAAAAAGGGAGATACAGCCGTTATTTATATGCCAATGATTCCTCAGACACTTTTTGCTATGCTTGCCTGTGCGAGAATCGGAGTTATTCATAATGTAGTTTTTGGAGGTTTTGCTCCCCATGAATTAGTTGTAAGAATTGACGACTGCAAACCTAAAGTTTTAATTACAGCCACAGCCGGTGTGGAAATTTCGAAAAGAATCCCTTACCTGCCCTTGGTAGAAAAAGCGATTGAACTGGCGCAGGATAAAGTAGATAATATCATTGTATACAACAGAAAATTAGTAGATAATCAGGATGAAATGTTTAATGGATTGATTGATTATGAAGAATTAGTAGAAAAATCTGCTCCGGCAGACTGCATTTCTGTGGAATCTACTCATCCGCTTTATTTGCTTTACACTTCGGGAACTACCGGAAAACCCAAAGGTATTGTTCGGGACACCGGAGGTTATGCCACTGCATTACAATTCTCCATGACTTATGTTTATGGTGTAGAGCCAGGAAAAACGTATTGGGCGGCTTCAGACTTTGGATGGGCTGTAGGACACAGTTTTTCTGTGTATGGACCCTTAATCAATAGAAATACAACAATAATTTTTGAAGGAAAACCCATCATGACTCCTGATGCAGGAACTTTCTGGAGAATTATTTCAGAATATAAAGTTTCGGTGATGTTTACAGCACCTACTGCGATCAGAGCCATTAAAAAAGAAGATCCTAATGGAGAACTGGTAAAAAAATACGATTTATCACATTTCAAAAAGCAGTTTCTGGCTGGTGAAAGATGTGATGTAGCTACGCTAGACTGGTTTGCAGAACATATCGGAGTTCCGGCAATAGACCACTGGTGGCAGACAGAATCTGGCTGGCCAATGTTGGGGTTATTGACTCATGATGAAAACTATCAGATCAAAAGAGCTTCCGCAGGGAAACCCATTCCGGGATATGATATTAAAATCTTCGATGAAAGCGGATTGGAACTAGATCCTCATCATGAAGGTTATCTCGTGATCAAACTTCCTCTCCCTCCGGGTGCCATGCTTGGAATTTGGAAGGACTATGAACGCTTTGAAAACAGCTATCTATCCCAATATAAAGGGTATTATTTTTCCGGAGACGGCGCTATTCAGGATGAAGACGGCTATATTTTCATTACAGGGAGAGTAGATGATGTAATCAACGTGGCAGGGCACAGACTTTCTACTTCTGAAATGGAAGAAGTTGTTTCTTCACATCCCGATGTTGCAGAATGCGCTGTGGTAGGTATTGATGACGATTTAAAAGGACAGATTCCTTTTGCCACGGTTGTTTTAAAGAATGGTTCAACTATTTCTGAAGAAGAGATTGAAAAAGATATTATTCAGATGGTCCGCAATAAAATCGGAGCAGTAGCTTTTCTGAAAAACGCAATGGCTGTCGATCGCTTACCTAAAACAAGATCCGGCAAGATTTTAAGAAAGCTGATCAGAACACTACTTGACGGGAAAGATTTTCAAGTTCCATCTACGATTGATGATGAGAAAATCATTGATGAAATTCAGGAAAAAATCAAGGAATATAGAGGCTAAACGGGAAATTAGACTTAAATTTAAATACATGTTTAATTTAATATAAAAATTAAACTATTAAGAGAAGTAAAGATGTTAGGAAAAATTAAGTTCAGCAAAAATGAATAAAATAAATAGCTTACTTTATGATCTCAACAATATTAAATCATGGAGTTGTTTAAGCTTATCAAAAATATTGGATATTTCTTAAACCATTAAGAAAGATGTAAGCAATAAAGCATAGTTAAGTTAAGATAAATCATTCTGATTTTTAAGCTTAAAGCGAAGCTCATCTTAATACTCTAAACGCCTTAATGCAATCTTAATGGTTCAAAAAATGTTAAACAAGTTCCATTTAAAATTTAATGATTAAAAATCAAAACATAAAAAATTTGTCAAAATAAAATCAATAAAAACGAAAGGGATATGAGAAATTACTTAATAGAAGATTTACCACAATATTTTGAAGATTATAAAAAGTCTATCAAAAATCCTAAAAAATTCTGGGATAAGGTAGCAGATCAAAATTTCGTGTGGTATCAAAGATGGAGCAAGGTTGTTAAGTACGATATGAATGAAGCGAAGATCACCTGGTTCAAAAATGCTAAACTCAATATTACCAAAAACTGTATAGACAGGCACCTTACCATAAGAGGAGAAAAAACAGCGATCATCTGGGAACCCAATGATCCTAAGGAAGAAGCACAGCATATTTCTTACAATGAACTCTATACACGAGTTAATAAAACAGCCAATGTTTTACGTGATATGGGTATTGAAAAAGGAGACAGAGTCTGTATTTATCTTCCTATGATTCCTGAATTGGCTATTACAATGCTTGCCTGTGCAAAACTGGGAGCAGTGCATTCTGTAATCTTTGCAGGATTTTCGGCTTCCGCGGTAGCTTCGAGGGTAAATGATTGTGAAGCCAAAATGGTGATCACATCGGATGGAAGTTATAGAGGAAATAAAGTTCTGGATCTTAAAACCATTGTGGATGATGCACTGGAAAAAACGCCGACTGTTGAGAAAGTTCTTGTTGTAAAGAGAACCCACAACGAAATTACAATGAAAGAAGGAAGAGATTACTGGATGGCTGATCTTTATGAGAAAGCTACCCCTGATTTCGTTACTGTCATTATGGATTCTGAAGATCCTCTTTTCATTTTATATACTTCCGGATCTACAGGAAAGCCTAAAGGAATGCTTCATACCTGCGCTGGCTATATGGTGTATACCGCTTACACCTTCAAAAATGTCTTTAATTATAAGGAAAATGATATTTACTGGTGTACGGCAGATATCGGATGGATCACCGGACATTCTTACATTCTTTACGGACCCTTATTGAATGGAGCAACCACTGTAATTTTTGAAGGAGTTCCTACTTATCCTGAACCAGACCGTTTCTGGGAAGTGATTGAAAAACATAAGATCACCCAGTTTTATACCGCTCCTACCGCCATCCGTTCTTTAGCAAAAGAAAGTACAGAATGGGTAGATAAACATGATCTTAGCTCTTTGAAAGTTATTGGTTCTGTAGGTGAACCTATCAATGATGAAGCATGGCATTGGTTCAATGATCATGTTGGAAAGAAAAAATGCCCGATTGTAGATACATGGTGGCAGACAGAAACAGGAGGAATTATGATTTCACCGCTTCCTTTTGTAACTCCAACCAAACCTACTTATGCTACTCTTCCACTTCCAGGTGTACAACCAGTTCTGATGGATGATAAACGAAATGAAATTACTGGAAATCAGGTGACCGGAAATCTTTGCATCCGGTTTCCATGGCCGGGAATTGCAAGAACCATCTGGGGTGACCACCAAAGATATAAGGAGACTTATTTCACAGCTTTCCCCGGAAAATATTTTACTGGAGACGGAGCTTTAAGAGATGAAGTTGGTTATTACAGAATTACCGGTCGTGTAGATGATGTGATCATTGTTTCCGGACATAATCTGGGAACAGCACCTATTGAAGACAGCATCAACCAGCATCCTGCCGTTGCAGAGTCTGCTATTGTAGGTTATCCTCATGATATCAAAGGAAATGCATTGTACGGTTATGTAACACTTAAAGAAACCGGAGAAGGACGTGATAAGGAAAATCTGAAGAAAGAAATCAACCAACTGATTTCAGATCAGATCGGGCCGATTGCCAAACTGGATAAGATACAGTTTGTTTCCGGACTTCCAAAAACACGTTCTGGAAAGATTATGCGTAGAATCCTGAGAAAGATTGCAGAAGGTGACTTCAGTAATTTTGGAGACATCAGCACCCTTTTAAATCCTGAAATTGTAGAGGAAATCAAAAACGAAAGAATCTAAAATTTAATCAATTTTTTAACCAATAGAAGCTCTGAAAGTTATTTTTGGGGCTTTTTTTATTGTTTTAAAGCCATCCATTTTATTTCGAATTAAACCCTTGAAGCATCAAAGATAAATTAGAGTTATACATCCTTAAACTTCTTTACTTTTCCCAGAATCAGCAACATATTGAAATATCAATTTTGAAAACCTCAGATTGTTCAATTTTTAAAATTAAACACACGTTCAATAATTATTCTTACATATTATCATTTTCTATTGAAAACAGAATATTAATTAACAAATATTATTAACTTAAGCGCAATGATAATCGGAAAATTATTACTAACTTTAGTCATAACTTTAAAACCAATTAACTATGTCACATATATTAGCTGGAGTATTTGGTCATCACAGCGACTACAAAAAACTGGAAAGTGATCTGGAAAATTCAGGATTCGAAACTTCAGATTACATTGTATACCTTAATGATGGTTCCGGTAATTCCCAATATTTGGCAAGTGTTACCGTAAATGATCTTAATCAGATCGACCTTGCACGGAATGCATTTGTTCAGAATGCAGCATTGAAATCTTATTTATTTGAAAATATGAAGATCAATGAAACCAATTATGATACCATCAAAAGGTATATTGATGCAAGAAACAGAGCTGAAATCCACAGCAGTCCCGAAATTAAGATTAAAACGTCAAGCGACGGTATGAATTCTGAGGTGAAATTCTAATCGA
The DNA here is from genome assembly GCF_002979455.1 of Chryseobacterium sp. MYb7. Lineage (GTDB taxonomy): Bacteria > Bacteroidota > Bacteroidia > Flavobacteriales > Weeksellaceae > Chryseobacterium. Next base: position 138,264 of record NZ_PCOU01000006.1, on the reverse strand, counting down.
TATAAAATCTAATAGCCGGAGATCCGCAGTGCATACTGCGGATCTTTTATCTTTGAAAAAACTAAAAAATTTCGTATTTTCGTCTTATTATAGGCATGCGCACAAATGAGTTACGATTTAGAACATGAGAATAAAGAGATCCTTGCGAGGTATAAGGATCTGATTTCTAACACATACAGAACGTTGGATGAGGAAAATAATAAGCTCATCCGAAAGGCATTCGACATTGCTCTGGATGCCCACAAGGATCAAAGGAGAAAATCCGGAGAACCTTACATCTACCACCCTATTGCTGTTGCTAAAATTGTAGCCACAGAGATTGGTCTGGGTGCAACTTCTATTGCCTGCGCGCTTTTGCACGATGTGATTGAAGACTCCGATTATACCTACGAAGATCTGAAAAAAATCTTTGGCGAAAAGATTGCCAGTATCGTGAATGGATTGACCAAAATATCCATCATGAATCATCAGAATATTTCTGTACAGTCTGAAAATTACAGAAAACTGTTGTTGACGTTATCCGAGGATTTCAGGGTTATTCTGATTAAAATTGCAGACCGTCTTCATAATATGAGGACACTTGAAAGCATGGCTCCGGATAAGCAAAAAAAAATTGCCTCAGAAACAGTTTATATCTATGCGCCGATGGCTCACCGTCTTGGATTGTACAATATCAAATCTGAGCTGGAAGATCTTTCCTTAAAATACAACAGCCCCGAAGTATATAATGAAATCACGGAAAAATTGGAACTAGCCAAAGAAAACCGTGAAAGATATATTAATGAATTTACCAAAGAAGTATCAGAAAGGCTTAACGAAGAAGGTCTAAACTTTAAAATCAAAGGCCGTGCAAAAGCCATCTCCTCCATTTACAGAAAGATGCTGAAACAGGGAGTTTCCTTTGAGGAAGTTTTTGATAATTATGCCATCAGAATTATTTATAAATCAGATGCGAAAAATGAAAAGTTCCTGGCCTGGAAAATCTACTCTATCGTTACGGATGTATACCACAGTAACCCTTCAAGAATGCGTGACTGGATTACACAGCCCCGTTCTACAGGATATGAAAGTTTACACTTAACAGTTCTAGGTCCAGACAGAAAATGGATTGAAGTACAGATCCGTTCGGAAAGAATGGACGAAATTGCAGAAAAAGGAGTTGCCGCTCACTATAAATACAAAGAAGGATATAAACAGAGTTCTGATGACAGAAACTTTGAAAGATGGGTAACAGAAATCCGTGAAGTACTGGAACAACAGCAAAACCTTTCCACTTCAGAGCTTTTGGATAATATTAAACTTAATTTATATTCCAAAGAGGTATTTGTCTTTACTCCGAAAGGAGAAATTAAAATTCTCCCAACCAATGCTACTGCCCTGGATTTTGCATTCTCTGTCCATTCTGATTTGGGAATGAAATGTTTGGGAGCAAAAATCAACGGAAAACTGGTTCCAATCTCCTATATCCTTCAAAACGGAGATCAGGTAGATATTCTTTCTTCACAGAATCAGAAACCAAAATCTGACTGGCTGGAATTTGTAGTGACTTCTAAAGCCAAATCCAAAATCAAAAGTTATCTGAATTCTCAGAAAAACCAATTGGTAGAGGATGGAAAAGAAATTCTGCAGAGAAAGCTTCGTCATGCAAAAATCAATTTCAATGATGAGGAAATTAATAAACTTCAAAAGTTCTTTAATTTAAAATCTTCACAGGAACTCTTTCTTAAATTCCAAAGTAACGAACTGGATGTAAGCAGCCTGAGAAAATATATTGAAAGTAAAAACGTTTTCAATAACTTACTTTCAAGATTCAGAAAATCACCTAATAAGAGCCAGCATTTCGAGGAACATAAAGAAGAAAACCTTGATATGATTGTCTTCGGAAAAGATGAAGAAAAGCTGAATTACAGCTATGCAAAATGCTGTACAGTGATTCCTGGAGACAAAATTTTCGGGTTCATTACCATCTCAGACGGAATTAAAGTTCACAGTGATACCTGCCCGAATGCCATCAATCTGAGAGCACAGTATGACTACCGTGTCATCCCAGCCAAATGGGTGAATGCAGAAAGCTTCAAAAACAGAGTAAAAATTGAAATTGAAGGACTTGACAGAATGGGTATGATTAATGATATCACGACTGTCATCAGTGGAAGTATGGGAATGGATATGAAGAGTATGTCTATTGAATCCAACAATGGTGTTTTCACAGGAAATATCAATCTCGAAGTCAAAAATAAAGGTCAGTTGGAAGAGACCTTTAAAAAACTTAAAAGTATTAATGGTGTTTCAAGAGTGAGACGACTACAATCATAAACATGAATTTATCTCTTTATTTTAAAAAATTTTTCAATAACAGCCAATCCTCAGGAATTATTCTTATTTTCTGTGTGTTTATTTCATTACTTATTGCCAACTCTTCTTCTGCAGAGAATTTTCAGCATTTTTTAGACAAGGAAGTGGGCACTCATCTTTTCGGATTGGAATACCCTGTCAGTATATGGATCAACGACGGATTAATGGCTATATTTTTCCTTCTGGTAGGTCTTGAAATAAAACGTGAACTCGTGGAAGGTGAACTTTCATCTTTTAAAAATGCCTCCCTTCCCATTTTTGCAGCAGTAGGCGGAATGCTTGTTCCGGCTGTTATCTACAGCATCTTCAACACAGGAACCGAATACAGCAATGGATGGGGAATTCCAATGGCTACAGATATTGCTTTCTCGCTGGCTATTATTTCGATGTTGGGTAAAAAAATCCCGAATTCCATTAAAATATTCTTAGCAGCTCTGGCAATTGTAGACGACCTGGGAGCTATCCTTGTGATTGCTATTTTCTACACCGAACAGATTCATTGGACCTATCTTTTATTGTCTTTTGGAGTGACAGCCCTACTGTTTATTTTAAATTTTTTAAAAGTAACCAAAACGATATTTTACATCATTCCGGGATTATTTCTATGGTATTTCCTTCATCATTCAGGAATTCACGCTACGATAGCTGGCGTTTTATTGGCCTTCTCAATTCCTACCAACGCTTCGAATGTAGAAATTTCACCACTGGAAAAACTTGAGCATCAGCTTCATATTCCGGTAAGTTTTCTGATCATGCCTATCTTTGCTTTAACCAATACCAATATCACTTTTTCCAGTGACATGGTAGCTGGTCTTACCAGTACATTAGGCTTGGGTATTATTTGCGGTTTGATATTAGGAAAGCTGATTGGAATCAATCTTTTCTCACTGATTGCTATTAAATTAAAGCTGAGTTCTCTGCCTCAAAACAGTAACTGGCTTCAAATGATTGGGGTGGGTTTGTTGGCAGGAATCGGATTTACCATGTCCATGTTTATTGCGTTGCTTTCCTTTAAAGGTGAACTTCATATTCAGGATGAAGCAAAATTTGCTATTTTGATTGCTTCTTTTGTGGCTGCCATTGCAGGATTTATTATATTGAGTGCAAGTTCAAAAGAAAATCCTGATCTGGAAGAGAATTAATCTTTCTCCCGGTTTTCAAGTTTTCTTCTATGCTCCTCATCGCCATCAAAATCAGGTTCTGTAATCAGAGTGTGATAATGCATCGTTTCTTTCTGAATTTCATCAGACAGCAGCTTTTCTATTCTGAGCTTTCTGATGGCCATATTCAGCTCGTTTCCGAATAAAAGGAGATATACATTCACATTCACCCAAACCATCAGCAGAATCATACTTCCGATGGATCCATAGAGTACGTTATATCTTGCAATATCCTTTACATAAATAGCAAAGATATAGGTAGTTACCACAAACAGAACAGTCGTTAAAATAGCACCAGGAACTGCCTGACGGAATCTTGTAATCTTCACAGTTCCCAGCCAGTAAAATAAGGTAAGAAGTATAAAGTAAAAAAGAGGAAATGAAACGAATCCGATGATACTGGAAAGGTTATCTACAAGCCAAGTAATATCATAAGCCGGTGTAAAGAGCTTCATTACAACCTCTACATAATACACCCCGAAAAGAGCTAGAAAAACAATGGTAATAAAGCCTATGGTGATAAAGAATGAAAGAATAAACTCCTTTACATCACTCAGTTTTTCATCTGAATTTTCATTAAAACCATTAATCAGGGAAAACGTGCCATTGGTAGCAAAAACTAGCGCCAGAACAATCGTCAGATTACTGATCCCTCTCATATTCGGGATAATATTGTTTTCTATATACCCTCTTACATCACCCTCCATATTGGAAGGGAAAACATTATGCATCAATACGTCAAAAATATAGAACTGCAGCTTATCATAATGTGGCATATAAGGCAAAACAGAAAGTAAGAATAGAATAAAAGGAAACAAACTGATGGTAAAACTCCAGGAAATAGCCGCCGCTTTTCTTCCTATTTTTCCTTTGAAAATTCCTGAAATATAGATCTGAAACAGCTGCCAAAGCGATATTCCCAAAACAGGAATATGGATGCTGTCAAAAAACTCTTGAATCTTCAAAATAAATTTAGGAACCTTTACACTCATCGATCTGTTTGTCTTTATACAAATGTAGGGGAATTAAATTAAATAGGGAAAAGATAGACAGCAGATGTTAGGTAGTAGGTGGCAGGTTTTAGGGATTAGTGGTTTTGAGTTTGAGAGTTTGAGAGTCGAAGGGCTTTAGAGTTTAAGGTTTAAAGTCGAAGGTTCAAGGTGACCCGCAACAAAAAGAACCAGCACCCCAAAACCCGCAACAAAATATACTAGCAACTCGAAACCAAAAAACCAGCAACAAATTCACCACGAAACCCTATCTTTGCACTCTGAAACTTCTCACACAATGCGAATCAGTTTACTTTGTATCGGTAAAACAGATGATAAGGAAATTACGTCTTTAATCAGTTATTATCTCAACCGTTTACCCAAGCACTGGAATTTTGAAATTACCGAAATACCGGATGTTAAAAATGCTAAAAATCTATCTTCTGATCTTCTTAAAAAAGAGGAAGCCAAGTTATTCTTAAACCATATTGATAAAAACGATCTGGTTGTTATTCTTGATGAAAAAGGAAAACAGTTTACCAGCCGTGAATTTTCTCAGAAAATTGATACCTGGATGAATTCTTCTGTGAAAAAAGTACATATTCTGATTGGAGGAGCCTATGGTTTTTCTGAAGAAATTTACAGCAGAGCGAATGAAAAAATGTCGTTATCCAAAATGACTTTTACCCATCAGATGATCCGCCTGTTTATTGTGGAACAGCTTTATCGCGCTGATCAGATTCTACAGGGAAAACCTTATCATAACGATTAAAACAAACCCCTTCTGAGTTCAAAAGGGGTTATATTTCTATAGGCTTTCGAGCCTCTTGTTTATCAGAATTGATTATTTCAAACCGATCTGTCTCTTTGCCTCCCCTATTACAAAAGCAACGGAATTAGCAATATTAAAGCTTCTGATGAGCTTCGACATAGGAATCGTTAAATGATTTTCAAAACGGTCCAAAACCTCTTTACTCAACCCTACACTCTCCTTTCCGAAAACCAGCCAGTCTCCGTCCTGAAATTCGGTTTCCAGATAGGATTTTTCAGCATATGAACTCATTAGAAAAACACGCGACAGATCAGGAATGCTGCTAATCCATTCTTCAACATTTGCATATTCAGTAACATCGAGATGCACCCAATAATCCAATCCGGAACGTTTCAGGTTTTTATCATTAATTACAAATCCAAACGGATGAATCAGGTGTAATCTGCTTTCGGTTCCTACACACAATCTTCCGATATTTCCTGTATTGTTAGGGATTTCGGGTTCTACAAGAACAATATTCAACATCTCTCTATCTCTTTATTCGTTTTTTTAGTATGGATTTATTTAAATGATCTGGATCGGATTTTTTCAATTTATTTCTTTACACATTTAGCATAAAAATCAGTCAACACAGCTTTTTCATAGCCGAGAGCCACAGCTTTATTTAAATTTTCACAAGCTTCCTTAGGCTTGGAAGTATCGAATAAAATCATAGCTTTACTCACATACGACTGGGCGAATTTCGGGTCTATGGAAATCGCTTTATTAGCGTCTGTAAGTGCTTCCTTATATTTTTTCATTTTAAAATAAACATCTGCACGTCCGTTGTAAAGCAATGATTCCGGTTTTTCAGAAAGAAGTTGATTATAATCTTTTAAAGCACCTTCCAGATCGCCATTATTCTTTTTCAGATTGGCCAGCCCGGTCTTTGCAAAAAGGTTATCAGGAGCAAAAGTTAGAATCTGATTAAGGTCTTTGATGGCAAGATCCTTTTTTCCCTGGCTGTCGTAAATTTTGGAACGCGTAAGATATAAATCCGGAGTTTCAGCATTCACCTGAAGCCCTTTTTCTATATATTCCAGCGCTTTCACCTTATTTCCTTTCTGACTGTACAGTGAAGAAAGATTAGCGTAAACAGAAACCGACAATGGATTTGCTTTTAAGGCAGATTCATAGGATTTAAAAGCCTGAGTGGTCTTCCCAAGTCTTCTCTGAGCCGTACCCAGATAATCGTAATACTCTGATTGAAACTTTTGGATCTGTTCTTTTTCTGCCAGTTTTAAATACTGCTCTTCGGCACATTTATAATCAGCTTTGTTAAAACATTCTTCAGCCAGCTTTTTATCCTGGGCATAGAAATTAAGGGAAATACTGAGGGAAGTTGCTAGTAATACAATTTTTTTCATGAGGTTATAGATTGTTTATTGATCACTTTTTTGGCGAGTGCACCAAATATCACTCCCAATAAAGTTCCAACAAACGCCCCCACCAAAATATCTATCGGGAAATGCACTCCTAAATATATACGGCTGTAGGAAACCACTATAGCCCATACAAATATAACATATGGAAACCATTTAAGTTTATTTTTCAATAAAAAACTTAAAAAAGAAGCCAAAAAGAAGGTATTGGAAGCATGGGCAGAATAAAAACCAAACTGTCCACCGCATTTCACGATTCTCATATGGTGTTCCAAAGTAGGATCATGACAGGGTCTGAGCCTTGCCACACCGTATTTGAAAACACTGGCCAACTGATCAGAAACCGTTGCACCAATGGCCAAAAATATAAGGATAAAAACTAAAGATCTTAGTTTATAACTTTTGTATAAAAAATAAAGAAATATAATATAAAGAGGCACCCAGATCCAGGTACTGGAAATCAGCATCCAGAACTGGTCGAAAGATGAATCGCCCAAATTATTAAGGTAAAGAAATACCTTCTTATCTTCCTGAATAATCTCCTCCATGATTATCTGCTTACAGGTCCTTCGTAGGTATCATCATCTGCCGGCTTCGGTTTTGGAGGCTCATTAGAAGCAACGGAAGAAGGCTCCGTAAGAATATCTTTCTTGATATCATTCATTGGATTGAAATCTTTTGCAGCATCCTTTACCTTTTCAATCTCACGTTTGATTTCAGAAACAGGGTTATCCGTTTCCTTCATGATTTCAGTTTTGATATCTTCTACTGCCCCACGCATTTTTCTTACGCCTGCACCTAAGTCACGCGCAATCTGTGGCAGTTTATCCGGACCGAATAATACAACGATTGCAATGGCAATGAGTGCCATTTCTCCAATGCTTAATTCCATGGCGTAAAATTACAAAAGATTATTGCATTTACAGACTGTAAACTAAAAATTTAAACAAATTTTAAGATTTTATAAAAGTTCTGGTTCTTCGGGATTATTTTGTTGCTGGTTGTTTGATTGCGAGTTGCAAGTTATATTAGTTGCGGGTTAACCATAACCTTAAACTTTAAACTCTAAAACCCTCCCACTCTCAAACTCACCTCTTAATCCCTGCTACCTACCACCTCCTACCTATTAATTAACAAATACTTAATTCAAAACAATGAGAATTACGCAATAATTCTGTATATTTATAACACACAATCCAATAAATATTTAATATGAAAAAATTAGTGACTACTTTTAAAGTTTTCGCTGTATTATCGGTATTGGCACTTCAAAGCTGCCGTAACGAGGGCAACGAAATAAACCAACAGGAAACTGTTCAGGCCAAGGTAACCGCAGATGATCTGAAAAAAGAAATTACTCCTCTACCCTCACAGGCTATTCCTGACGCTGTTCAACTTCAACTGAATGAATCTCAAAAAAATCTTGAAACGTATCTGAAAAATGATTTACAGATTGCAGAAGTAGCTATTTTGGGGAAAATTACAACCCCAAAAAGCATTGAGCTTTCCAAAAGCCTGATTACCGATAAAGACCAATTCATGGCATCCGGAAACATCATGGATCCTTCATCCGTAAAAATTGGAAAGATTGGTGATCTGTATAGCGGTGATGATCTGACTACAGCACAGCAGGGATTAAAAGAAGCCATCACTGAAGAAGTGAAATCCGGAACCAATGTGATGGAAGTAACCTGGAACAGCAAAAACGGAAAATTTACCACTTTATGCTTTTACAGCGATTCAGGAATTATCTGGGATAATATCTTCGGAGGTCTTATTATGATGGATACCCGTGGAAATTCGGAGGCTTCTAACAATCAGGCAGCAAAAGTGGTTTCTACATGGTATAAACAATGGTGGACAGCCAACTGGCTATGGGGTTCTAAGAGAGGTGAAACCGGATACCAGATAACGATTTATTATTCCGGTTCTACGGTTTCTAACGCCGATGTGAGTGACTGGGGGTATATCAGTTTAGGAAAAGCAAAAAGCGAGAGCAAGATTACAAAGAGTTCAGGTGCTTACGGGCAATGCCGTTATGCATTAGGACTTTGTACTCCTACAGGTTCTTTAAGTTTTAACTCCAGTAATTTCTCTGTATCATTCTCAGGATTGGGCAGCAATGTTGTAAGTAATGGGACAAAATCACTTTATCCATAATTATTTTCATAAAAATCTGATTTTAAGAGAAACGGGAAGCTCGCTGAGCTTCCCGTTTTTTATTGTCAAAGATTATATTTCTGAATTTCTACCAAGCCTCAACTTTCGATTTCAGGACTTCTATTGCATTTTCTTTTAACCCAAAAGTATTAACCAGTATTTCATGCAATTGTATTTCATTTTCTATAGAGATGGATTCTTTTGCTCCATTATCAGAACGAATATTCATAACATGATCCATATAGGTATAGCGGGCATTCTCATCTACTTTTGAAAGAATCAGCCTGTTCTTAAAATGAGAATCAGGATGAGTAGATAAATACCAGTTGGAAATATCAAGATCAATAGGTTCTACATGCTCAGGTATAAAGCGGTATACCGGAAGCCACTGCTCCTTCCACATCCAGAGGGTATAGGTTTCTTCTTTGTGGGAAACTTTAAATATTCCGTTGGGGGTTTGCTGCTGATCTTTTTCATTTAAAATAATGGGTGTAGTAAGTGTAGCTGTTCCAAAACCGCAGTCTGTCACATATTTTTCCCCTTCAAAATCAACAATAAGCAAGAGATGAGTCTGTGCAGCAACGCTGTCCTCCTGTCTACCCCATACGACTCTTCCCAGCTGAAGCTTTACATTGAATCCTAATGTTTTTAAAACTTCACTCAAAAGCAGATTTTGTTCGTAGCAATATCCACCTCTGGATTCTGTAACTAATTTGTTGAAAATATCAGCTAACTTTAAAGAAGGAACTGTTCCTGTATAAGGGTCAATATTTTCAAAAGGAATATATTTTGGATGAAGCTGATGTATTTTTTTCAAAGTCTCCATGCTCAATTCCGGAACTCCGGAGAAATGAATCCGTTCGAAATACTTTTCCAGGTCTGATGTATTCATAATTTGTTTTTTATTTTCAAAAGTGAGTAAAAACTACTTCTGTAAAATTACCGAATAGATCGAACCCGGAACAGCATATATGTTCGGAATAGAACAAATCTATTGTTTTCCGAGGTTTTTTTTCAATGTTAAATCAATTAAATTTTTCCTTTTTTCTGAAAAGCAGAATACGTAATCACAACACTGATTGCCATTAAAATAAATGCTAAAAAGAAAGGTGCTCCGGAAAATTTGAAAGGCGCTTCGTCATGCGTGAAATAGTAGAACAGGTTCGTCATCATCGGGGGTCCGATAATGGATGTCGCACTCATTAAACTTGTCAATGCTCCCTGAAGTTCCCCCTGTTCGTTGGAAGGAACGCTTTTCGTAATAACAGACTGCAAAGCCGGACCACAAATTCCTCCTAAACAATAGGGCACCAAAAAGACGAACATCATCCATCCTTCAGAAGCAAAAGCAAATAGCAGCATTCCTACAGCATAGAAAGCCAATCCGTAATAAATACTTTTTTGTTCTCCCAATCTCGGAGTGGTATATCTTATAAGACCTCCTTGTACAAGGCCTACTAATAAACCAACGACTCCCAATGAGATTCCTACCATTCTTTCCGTCCAGTTGAATTTATACATCGTAAAGAAGCTCCAGTTACTCTGCACAGCATGGCCTGCAATATAAATTAATATCAATGAAGCTATCAGTCCGGAGATTTCAGGGTGTTTACCTAAAAATTTAAATGAACCAATAGGATTGGCACGTTTCCAGTCGAATTCTCTTCTTTTATCTTTATCTAAACTTTCAGGAAGAATAAAATATCCATACAAGAAATTAAGCAAACATAAACCTGCCGCTGCATAGAAAGGAACTCTGGCACCATAATGCCCAAGAACTCCACCCAGAACCGGGCCTATAATAAATCCAAGACCAAAGGCAGCACCTATCAGTCCAAAGTTTTTAGCTCGGTCTTCATCCGTGGAAATATCTGCAATATAGGCACTGGCGGTGGTGACACTTGCACCGGTAATTCCTGCAATAACTCTTCCCAAAAACAGCCACCAGATTGTGGGAGCTAATGCAAGGAAAATATAGTCTACAGCAAATCCAAAGAGAGATATTAGAATAATGGGTCTTCGTCCATATTTATCACTCAGGTTTCCAACAAGTGGAGAGAAAATAAATTGTGTAAATGCATAGGCAAATCCCAGCCATCCACCATATTTTGCAGCTTCGCTGATATCTGCATGAATAAGTTCCTCAATCAATTTAGGAACCACAGGAATGATGATTCCCCATCCTGTAATGTCTATCAGTAAAGTAATAAATATAAAGCCTATAGCTGCTTTTTTCTTTGAATTTTCCATGATGGTGCAAAATTAATCAAATCTGGAAAATAATGATTCTAAATTGTAGTGTATTAAAGAAGTATAATATGAAATAATATACTAAGACTCCCAGCAGCACAAAAAAAACCTGCTTCATACTCATTGTTGAAACAGGGTTTATTATTAATTCGAAATCCGTTGTATTAATTGCTATTGAGTTTCGTATAGAGCACCCTGTTCGTTATGATACACTTGATCAGACAGCTTTGCTTTAAGGTTACTTTAACCACATTACTGTATTGATAAGCAGTCGCATTGCCATTCAATACAGAACGCACTCCTCTACGGTAATAGGTGGTCTGTGTAATTGGCGGAGCATCGTAGGTGGCAGATGTAGCATTGGTAATATTTGTGAATGTTATATTATCCGGTGAACTTTGCCACTGATATTCCGCAGAACCGCTTACCTGAGCCGTTGCAGTCTGACTAAACACTGCAGGATCATTACTGATATCCATACATACCGTCTGATCTGCTGCAATGGTTCCGGGAACATTTACAGAATTAACAAAAAGCCGTCCCACAGTAGAAATGGCCTGGAATGAACAGGTATGGAAACTGGAATTAGCCACCACTCTGTATTGGTTATTATTAAATCCTACAGGAACATTACTAATGGTGAGGGTGGATGAAGTAACATTACTATAATTGGTACCATTCGTGAGATTGGTCCATGTGCTGCCGTTAAGAACCTGCCATTGGTACGTAATATTATCCGGCGTTTCATCTGTAGTGGTGTTGTTAATCACAGCTGTCATTGTTGTAGATCCACCGGCAGCCACAGTTTTATCAGTAGGCTGAGACAGATAAGTCATTGGAGCAAGATAATATTCTGAAAGGATATTATATACCCTCATCTGGCTGAATGAGAATCCAATACCGATAGCTTCTCCAAAAGCAAGCTGTACTTCATCCCAGGCGGCAGTAGGAATCACTTTAATGATCCTGCGCTCCTGGTTGTCTCCAAAATCAAAGAAAAAATGACCATTAATGCCTGTACGGTAAACTTCCTGACCATTGTTATAGAAAACAAAATTTCCACCGTTAAAACTGGGATTAAAATTAAAACCATCTGAAGCAAAGTCAATATAGACGGGTTTATTAGCCTGAAAATCTGCCCCGGTGGTTCCTACTCCTATGTACATACTGCAAAAAAGTCCAGCACCAGTTCCCGGTTTCAAAGAAGCAAATGAGTTTACATCCGTATCCGTCATATTATTAGGATTAGCTGCTTCTTTTCCTAATCTGAAACAAAGAAAACCACCATCACTTGAACTTGAAGTATTGGTATCCAGCAGTCTTCCGCATCCGCCGTTGGGCAGAGCTACCATTTCCTGAGCTGTTATTTTATTTGACATAAAAAGACACAATGCTATAAGCAAATAGCTTACTATTGAATTTGTTTTCATCATCAATAATTTTTTAAAGTTAGTTATCACGGAAGGATATTCATTCCGGGTAAGAATGAACATAATGACGGTATGTCACTTAAAATTATTTGATTACAAATACAATATTCACGAAAGAACATGCAGTAGCTGTTCCAATCACATCATAGCGCAGTATTCCATTGGCATCAATACTTACATTGCTTAAAACTGTATTATCAAAATCAGTTACATAATAATACAGATCTGTTGCATTGGCAAAGAACGGGATTGCACCCGGAGCTCCTGTACTCGAGACCTTCGGGGTAGAAAACTGAGCCTTATAAAGCTGAAACAAATCTTTTGTTCTTGCGGTACCTGTAGTAGAAGTATCAATACTAATGGAAGGCATATAGAAAAATTTAACAATGTTTCCACTGATTGGCACCCAGTTCGGACTGGCAGATGTTCCAATGTTTTGGGCTAATGCCTGTCTTTTAAGATCATAAACCAGCAAACCATTAGCCGGGGTTGGAATTGTTGACAAATCTAAAATTCTTGGGATGAGTACACCCTTATTGGTGTTCGTAACATCTAACGCGGAACTTTTATCGGGATTAGGAGTTCCGATCCCTACCTGAGAGTAAAGGAAACTGTAAGCACCTAATGCCACAGCAATGAATAATTTTTCGGCTTTCATTTTTGTTTTGTTTTATGTAAATATAAAATAATTTACTACATAAAACTCTTATTTATTAATATTTTTTAAACAAAACAAAATTATTTTCAATAACTCGCAAAAATCCTTTATTATTCAATAATTACACACAAATAAATCACTCTCCAAAAGTAGACTTATTATACATAACTCTACTTTATAATGATTTCAAAAAAAGCATAATTAATAAAAATATACAAGAATATTTATTATTAAATATGATAATAAATAATTACCCATAAAAAATATATAACATAACAAGAAATTAAATATAAATCTATTCATTCAATCCAAAAAATATACAAATAACATGTAGACAGATCCAAAATCCAACTTTTAAAATATAAATTCATCAAAATAATAATCTCTTAAGGTATGATAGAAATAAAATACAAAACCTGCTTCAAAATATATGAAACAGGCTTATTATTAATTAGAAACTATTTTGCTAATTGTTTTTCGGCTTTGTATAAATCATTTTATTAGTAATGATACCTTTAATCAGGTTCACATACAGATTTCCTACATTGGATATTGCCTGAAAAGTGCATGTATAAAAGCTGGAATTTGCTACAACCCGATATTGATTATTATTGAATTCTGCAGGAACACTATTAATCATAAGAGTAGATGAAGTAACATTGCTGTAATTGGCATCATTAACGAGATTAGTCCATGTACTGCCGTTAAGAACCTGCCATTGGTAGGTAATATTTTCAGGAGTTTCATCTGTAGGAGTATTATTGATCATAGCAGTCATTGATGCAGATCCGCCGACAGCTACTATTTGATCTGATGGCTGGGACAGATAGGTCATTGGAACAAGATAATATTCAGAAAGGATATTATACACCCTTATTTGACTGAATACAAGGCCAGCACCTAAAACATCATTAAAAACCAGTCTTACTTCATCCCATGCTGCCGGAGGAGTCACTTTAATAATCCTTCGTCCTTGATTATCTCCAAGGTCCACCAGAAGATGTTCATTAATCCCTGTACGATAGACTTCCTGCCCATTATTGTAAAAGACAAAATTTCCTGCATTAAAGCTGACATACAAATTAAAGCCATCCGAAGCGAAGTCAATATAAACAGGTTTATCAGCCTGAAAATCGGTTCCGGAAGTTCCTACTCCTAAAGACATACTACAAAACACTCCAACACCTGTTCCGGGCTTAAGAGAAGCATAGGAATTCACATCCGTATCCGTCATATTATTAGGATTAACAGCCTCTTTGCCCAGCCTGACACAAAGAAGACCTCCATCACCTGAACTTGAAGTATTGGTGTCCAATAATCTTCCACACCCACCACCGGGTAAGGATACCATCTCCTGAGATATCAACTGGTCTGATACAGCAAAGCATATCACCGTAAAGACACATCGTACTATTGAATTTATTTTCATTATCAATAATTTTAAAAGTTAATTGTATACAAGAGAACACTCATCCCTGGGTAAGGATGATTACAATGACAGAATCTCATTTAAAACTATTTGATTACAAATACAATATTAACAAAAGAGCATGCAGTGGCCGAACCAATCACATCGTAACTCAGTATTCCGCTGGCATCAATACTTACATTACTTAGAACTGTATTATCAAAATCAGTTACATAATAATATAGATCTGATGCATTGGCAAAGAACGGAATTGCTGCCGGTGATCCCGGACTGGAAACTTTTGGGGTAGAAAACTGGGCTTTATAAAGCTGGAATAAATCTTTTGTTCTTCCTGTACCTAAAGTAGACGTGTCAATATTAATAGATGGCATATAGAAAAACTTAACAATATTACCACTGATTGGAACCCAGTTGGGACTTGCTGGTGTTCCGACATTCTGAGTTAAAGCCTGCCTTTTGAGATCATATACCAGTAATCCGTTAGCAGGAGCAGCAATTGTTGACAGATCTAAAATTCTGGGGATCAATACTCCTTTATTAGTGTTGGTGACATCTAACGCAGAACTTATATCAGGGTTTGGTATTCCTATTCCGATCTGCGAAAAGAGAGAACCACATGCACATAATGCTACAGCAATGAATAATTTTTCGATTTTCATCTTTGTTTTGTTTGGTGTAAATATAAAATAATTTACAACATAAATTATTATTTACAAACAAAAATAAAATACATAAATTACTTACTACCAATGCTTTATAAATAAAAAATCAACCAAATATATTGGAGTTATTAAACATAATTCTGCCGTCCGATGATTTTTAAAATTAACTTTAATCAAAAGCAGAGTTATACAAAAACATATGAATTAATCAAAATAAGCAAAAGCTGATGAGGCGATAAAAAAAAAGACCGTTTCTTTCGAAACGGTCTTTATTAATTTATTGTAGTTTGTATTACTTTGAAGCAAGTTCTTCTTTAGCAGAAGTGGATTTCCCATGCACTTCATCTTCTTTCCCTGTTTTAAGGAAGTCATAAGCAATTGCAGACGCCACAAAGATGGATGAATAAGTACCAAATCCAATACCAATTAACATCGCAAACATGAATCCTCTCAAGTTATCACCACCGAAGATGAAAATCGCAAGGATCACCAAAATCGTAGTGAATGAGGTATTGAATGTTCTACCCAACGTACTTGAAATAGAGTCATCAAACAGGCCTGCTAATGTTAAAGATTTTTTCTCTCTCAGGTATTCTCTAATTCTGTCGAAGATAATTACCGTATCGTTAATTGAATAACCTAATACAGTAAGGATTGCAGCAATGAAATCCTGGTTGATCTCCATATTGAACGGCATATACTTGTGAAGCAATGAATATGCTCCTAAGATAATTACCGCATCGTGGAATAGAGCAGCAACCGCTCCAAGAGAGAACTGCCATTTTCTAAATCTTATCAAGATATAGACAAAGATCATTGCTAATGCAGCTAATACCGCATAGATCCCGTGAGTCTGGATATCGTCAGCAACAGAAGGTCCTACTTTCTCAGAAGAAATGATTCCTGCGTGGTCTTTATCAGCAGATTTGAAATCTTTCAATGTTGTTCCTGCCGGTAAGTTTGATTTTAAACCTTCGAATAATTTTTGTTCAATAATCTGGTCAGCTTTCAAAGATTCATCCTCAATAAGGTAATCTGTAGAAATTTTTAACTGCTTGTTGTTTCCGAAAGTTTTAGCTTCTACAGAAGAGTTTTTACCATCTTCTGTTTTGAATAAAGCCACTAATTTATCTTCTACATCTTCAGCTTTTACATCTTTATCAAATCTTACTACATAGTTTCTACCACCGGTAAAGTCAATACCGTATTTGAAACCGTGAGTAGCGATTGAAATGATACACACTACTGTAAGAACAGCAGAAACGATGTATGCATATTTTCTCTTTCCAATAAAATCGATCCAAGTATTTCTGAATAGGTTCTTCGTAGCAGGAGTCCAAACAGAAAGACCTTTTCCTTTATTTAATCTTGAGAAGATCATTACTCTGGAAAGCAATACAGAGGTAAATAATGTCATTAAAATACCGATCATCAACGTCAATGCAAAACCTTTAATAGGTCCTGTTCCGAAGAAGAACAATACAACTGCCGTTAAGAAAGTCGTAGTGTGACCGTCAATAATCGCATTCAATGCATGTTTGAAACCATCTTTGTAAGCTTCAAGAATACTTTTCCCTGCGAATAATTCTTCTTTTGTTCTTTCATAAATGATAACGTTCGTATCCACCGCTACTGCCATGGTAAGAACGATACCCGCGATACCTGGAAGCGTAAGCGTAAAGTCTCCCGAATCCATGATACCAAAAATATAGAATAAGTTGATCACCATTGCAATTACTGCATATACACCAGCTCCACCATAGTAGAAAATGATATAAACAATGATAATAGCAAATGCAATAATGAACGACATTAATCCTGAATCAATAGCCTCCTGTCCTAAAGATGGACCTACAACAGTAGCCTGAACTACTTTTGCACCTGCAGGCAATTTACCAGCACCTAACACGTCTACCAATTCTTTAGCTTCTTCCTGAGAGAAGTTACCAGAGATTTGAGTTCTACCGTTAGGGATAGCATTTACAACGTTTGGAGCTGTGTAAACTCTGTTATCAAGAGTTACTGCAACTGGTTTTCCAACGTTTTTCTCCGTTAAGGTTTTCCATTCTTTAGCTCCCTTAGAGTCCATCTGCATGTCTACCACTACTCTGCTTAGTTCATCGTAGCTGATATTTGCAGTTTCCACAGCACCGTCTACCGGGGCTTTTTGGTTGATGTTACCTCTAATAGCGTACAATACTAAGCTTTCAGCATCTGTAGCTTCAGGCTTGTACCCCCACATGAACTGTGTATATTTAATGTTTGACGGACGTAAAGACTGTCCTACTTTGCTGTTTAAGATTTTGTTTACAACTGCAGTATCAGATAATTTTACGTTGGCAACACCATTCGTTCTTAATTTGTCAAGCTGTAAAAGGTTCATGAAGTTCACATTCTTTGCCACTCCCATAGAATCTCCTTTCGCAGCAACCATAGTTGTCAAAGTCTGGAAATAAGGCGCAATTTCAGGAACCTGCTGTACTTCCCAGAACTGAAGTTTTGCGGAAGTCTGAAGCATTTTCTTCACTTTATCGATGTCCTTCATACCAGGCATTTCCACAGAAATTCTAGCAGTTCCAGGTACTCTCTGAACGTTTGGCTGGATGGCTCCAAGCTTGTCAATTCTCGTTCTGATCACCTCGAAAGCTGTTCCTACAGACGCATCAATTTTTCTTTTAACAATGCTTTTTACCTGCTCATCAGGTGTATTGTACTTCACCTCAGTAAGTGTTGTATTTCCGAAAATCTCCGGATCTGCCAACTTAAGGTTTGTTCCTTTGGCTTTGTTAACTACATCGAACTGGTCAAAGAAGTTGTCGATGTAAGGTCTTGTAGAATTCTTCTGTGCTTCATCAGTTTTGTTTAAAGCCTCAATAAGAACAGGATTGGTAGAATAATTGGTTAAATCATTCACAAGATCTCTTTGGTTAATTTCCAAAAGAACGTTGATCCCTCCTTTTAAGTCAAGACCAAGTTTCATTTCCTTGTCTTTGGCTTTAGTGTAATAAAGTTTTGTGAATCCTAAATTCAAAGTATCCTTAGAAAGTCTTGCGATTTCTTTTTGATACTTCTCCGGATTGTCTCCTGCAATAGCAGTCGCCTGCTTTTCAATTTTGCTGGCGTACCATGTTGGTAATAGCTCGTTTAAGCAAATCAACCCTAGTACAATAGCGACAATTGTAATAAGTCCTTTTCCTTGCATTTTGTTATAACTACGTTAAATTAAGTCGGCAAATATAATGATTTTCTTGTATTTTATGAATTTTTAACAACAGAAATGGTTTATTTTCAGATATATTGGTATTCTGATTTCTATTTAAGATTTAACAATTTTTTCATACTATCATAGTGAAGTCTTCAAAATATGATTGGTATAAAATTTTCATTCACTTTTCCAACACACTAACCCTCAAAATATTATGAAAAAACTACTTTTTAGCATCAGTATTTTTTCTTCCTTAATTGTTAATTCTCAAAGCATTAATTTGGAAGAATTTGTCACAGGACTTACGAGCCCTGTAGAGATTACGAATGCCAATGACAGCCGGCTTTTTGTGGTACAGCAGAACGGTATCATTAAAATCATTCAACCCAACGGGACAATTAACGCAACAAATTTTCTGAACATTAGTTCGAAAATTGTTTTTGGCGGTGAAAGAGGTCTTTTGGGACTTGCATTTCATCCACAATACTCTACTAATGGGTATTTTTTTGTGTATTATAACAATCCTGCAGGAAATATTATCGTTGCAAGGTACAGTGTAAGCTCAACAGATTCCAATGTGGCTGACCCTAATTCCGAAAAAATCCTGTTGAACATTCCAAAACCCTTCGATAATCATAACGGAGGAAGTATCCATTTCGCTCCTGACGGAAAACTCTGGATTATCACCGGAGACGGAGGAAGTGGTGGAGACCCCAATAATAATGCACAAAACAAAAATTCTTTGCTTGGAAAAATGCTGAGAATAGATGTTGATGCCACTGGCCCTTACAATATTCCCCCTGACAATCCTTTTGCAGGAGCTGGTGTAGATGGATTAGATGAAGTCTGGGCTTATGGCCTCAGAAATGGCTGGAAATTTTCTTTTGACCTGACCACGGGAAATGCTATGATTGCAGATGTAGGGCAAGGAGCCATCGAAGAAATCAATAAAATGCCTATTACTACAGCAGGATTAAACTATGGCTGGCGATGCTATGAAGGAAATAATGCTTACAATACCACGGGATGTGCTGCACAGGCCACTATGACATTTCCTATTGCAGTATATGATCATTCTGGAGGAAAATGTTCCATCACCGGTGGCTATGTATACCGGGGGACCCAATATCCGTCTCTTCAGGGGAAATATTTCTTCGCAGATTATTGCTCTACCCAAATCGGAATTCTGGATACCAACAATGCCATCACGTGGATGCCCCCCTCTTCCGGAAACAACTTTTCTACTTTTGGAGAAGATTATCAAAAAGGATTGTATGTAGCAGCAGTAAACAGTGGAAAAATATTTAAAATATCAACGGGAACTTTAAGCACTCAGGAAAATACTTTAACCAGTATTAAGGTATACCCTAATCCCGCTTCAAAAGAGATTTTCATTGATGGTGTGAAAGATAAGAAAGCAACACTGGAAATCATCAGTGTGGATGGGAAAAAAGTATTGGAAACAGATCAGATCATTAATGGCAAAGGAATCAATATTTCAGGAATTCCAGCCGGAGTTTATTTTATCAATCTAAAATCCGGAACTCTGAAATCTTACAGCCAGAAATTAATTATTAAATAGCAATCTATTATAAACGCAGCGAAACGCTAAGATTCTTAAATCCTATGAAAAGGATCGCGAAGGCTTTTAACTAAGCAAAAAATATCGCTAAACAAAGTGGCTTTGCGAACCTTGTGTTTAATTATGTTTAAATAAAGGAGTTATTTAAACTTATCAAAAAATTTGGATATTTCTTAAATCATTAAGATTCCAGTAAAGCATAGTTAAGATAAATCATTCTGATTTTTAAGCTTAAAGCGAAGCTCATCTTAATACTCTAAATACCTTAATGCAATCTTAATGGTTGAAAAAAGTGTAAACAAGTTCAAAATACGCCCATAGGTCAATAAAAAAGCGGTTCAGATCTGAACCGCTTTTATTTTATATTGTCATTGAGAAAATTCTCGTTTCCGGTTTATTTCTCATCATTCTCAGGTCAAAAACCATCGCTACGTTTCTTGTAAATGCTCTTCCTTCTTCTGTAATTTTAATTTCGGTTCCATTGATTTCAACCAAACCATCATTTTCCATTTCCTGCAGCATTTCCAATGCATTTTCAAGTTCTGGGAAAGAATTATTGATGTCAAAAGTTGTTTCAAGCTGGCACATTAAATTCAGAATATGTCTTCTCACAATAAGATCTTCTTCACTCAGTACGTGTCCTTTTACAACAGGAATTTCTCCCTGTTCTACCATTTTCTGGTATTCTTCAACGGTTTTTACATTCTGGGCAAAAGCATACCAGGAATCTGAAATAGCAGACATCCCAAGTCCTACCATCAGCTGAGTTTTGCTTGAAGTATAGCCCATGAAGTTTCTGTGAAGTCTTTTATGAATCAAAGACTGGTACAGATCATCATGCTCAAGAGAGAAATGATCCATCCCCACTTCAATATATCCTAAATCCTGAAGCAGTCTTTTACCATCTTCATACAAACGGCGTTTTTCTTCTCCGCTTGGAAGATCATTTTCATCAAAACCTCTCTGTCCAACACCTTTTACCCATGGAACGTGTGCGTAAGAATAGAATGCCAGCCTGTCTGGCTTCAGCTCCATTGTTTTTCTGATGGTGTGTTCCATTGCATCCCAATTCTGGTGTGGCAATCCGAAAACAAGATCATGACTGATTCCTCTGTAACCAATTTCCTTCGCCCATTCTGTAACGTTTTTTACATTTTCAAAAGGCTGGATTCTATTGATTGCTTTCTGAACTTTAGGATCATAATCCTGAACTCCAAAGCTTACTCTTCTGAAACCAAGGTCATATAAAGTCTGAAGATGTTCTTTCGTCGTATTGTTTGGATGTCCTTCAAAAGAGAATTCTGGGTGTTCCGCAATGTCTACTGATGAAAAAATTCCTTCCAACAATGTTCTTAAATTCTCAGGAGAGAAAAACGTAGGTGTTCCCCCTCCAAGGTGTAATTCTTTTAGTTTAGGTTTTTCGTTGAAAAGATCAAGATAAAGTTTCCATTCTTTTAAAACACTTTCCAGATAAGGTATTTCCACACTATGTTGTTTGGTAATACGCTTATGACATGCACAGAATGTACACAGCGCCTCACAGAAAGGCAAATGGATATAAATAGAAATTCCCTCCTCTGCATTGCTTTCATGAAAAGACCTGATTACGGTTTCCTTCCACTTTTCCGGTGAAAATGTAGATTCATCCCAATATGGAACGGTAGGATAAGAAGTGTAACGCGGTCCGGGAATATTATACTTATCTATTAAAGAGTTCATTTTGAAAATTAAATTTTATAAGGGTATGAAATTTAACATAATTAAAATTTCACCTTACAAAATTAACCATTAGTTATGAATTTTAACCTATGAATTATATTAGGTTCTATTTTATAATGAGTCTAAATACGTATGATCAGGCTTTTGATAAATAGTGATAAATTCTATATCTGATATTTAAAATTTTAATTTCATCATCGCTATTCTGTTATTTCCTGCAAGAACCACATTGTTACCATCAATCCATTGACAGACAAAAAAGCCTTTTTCATCGGAAATTTTCTTCCAGGTCTTCCCAAAATCTGAAGAATAACTGATGTGCTTATCCCCTATCGCTACAATTTCTTTTCCTTTGGATCCGGGTTTGATTTTCACACAGGTTGTATATCCTGCATTCTGCCCCGAGGCCTTGATCTGCCAGGTCTTTCCACCATCATTAGTGGTTGCAATATTGTTGACGTTAGCATCTTGTTTTGTATAATCACCTCCTGCAGCAATTCCAAAATTGTCATCAAAAAAATCAATAGAATACATTCCCTGAGAAGATTCCCCTTGTATAATAGGTGTATTGAACACTTCTATTTTTTCATCTTTCAGATTCATTCTTAAGATTCTTGAAGCTTTTCCTCCGGTTGCTATCCAGAGGTATTTTTTAGTGGATGAAATATTGGTATTACTGGCAGCAAATGCAGCCTCACCTTCGTTTAATAGTATATTGTTTTTAAACATGCTCCATGTACCATTTTTGTATACAGCCAGCTTTAGCAGATGATCTTTGTCGGAATCGCTAAAAGTATAGGCCAGCTTATCATTCACAAAATGTAAAGCATCGTAAAAAGCTGTTTTTGCAGTATCTCGAAAAACAACCTGTGATTTCAACTCTTTTTTATCAATTTTAAAAAAACGTGCTGGACTTTCAATATTAATAGCATAAAAAGAAGTCTTGTCTTGTGCTAATGTTCTGAACTGAAGCTTCTCTTCCGAAAGTTTGATCTGCTTTTGATTTTTATAGTCATTAAGATCAGCAAACCCAAATTTGGAATCCGTACCACTGTACCAAACTTTATGATCATACACCTCAATAGCCCTGATACTGATCTTATCATTCAAAATTGTTTCAATACTTTCCACCTGCTGGGAAAATACTGTAAGTCCTAAAGACAGAAATAAAATGGAGAAAATCTTTTTCATATATATATTTTAAGACAAAAAAAACCGCCGAAGCGGTTTATATTATTATTAATCTTGGTTTTGATATTTTTCAGGATTATTAAGTTTACTATTTGATTTTCCATAAAGGAAATATACTAAACCTCCTAAGAATAACCATACAGCAGAAAGCTCCAATGCATGAGCACTTAGGTTAAATATCAAATAAATATTGATGAATACTCCCAGTGCTACCACTATTTTATAAGCAGGAACTTTGAAAGGTCTGATTAAATTAGGTTCTTTTTTTCTCATTACCCAAACAGCAATACAAACCAGTGTAAATGCAAACAGGGTTCCGAAACTTGTCATATCAGCCAATGTTGAAATTGGGGTAAATGCAGCAATTAATGCAACTACAATTCCTAACAAAATAATTCCTTTGTAAGGTGTTTTTGTTTTTGGATGAAGATCACCGAAGAATTTAGGAATCAATCCGTCTTTTGCCATTCCGATGAAGATTCTAGACTGTCCCATCATCATTACCATTACTACAGAAATTAATCCTACAGTAGCAGCAATTGTTACTACATTACTAGCCCAGTGTTTTCCGGCAATTTCAAAAGCATATGCTACAGGAGCTTTAATAGCATCAGGATATTTACCTTCCGGGTTAAAGTCTGTATAATGCATCATCCCTGTTAATACAAGAGATACACAGATATATAAAGCAGTACAAACCAATAATGAAGCAATAATCGCGAAAGGCACATCTTTCTTAGGGTTAATAGCTTCTCCAGCCTGTGTAGAAACAGCATCAAAACCAATATAAGCAAAGAAAATAGCTGCTGCTCCGGAAATAATTCCTTTAATACCGTAGGCGGAGACCATATCTCCCTCAGAATTTTTAATCTGAACCTGATCCGGAATAAAAGGTTTCCAGTTTTTAACGCCGTCTACAGCATTATATAGATCAGTATTAGAGAAAATGATATATACTCCTGCGATAATTACAAAGATAACAGCAGACGTTTTCATCAAAACGATCAGGTTATTAGCTCCTGCTGCTTCTTTCGTTCCTTTTACCAATAATGCAGTAATCAAAAGAACAAGAATAAATGCAGGCAGGTTCATAGAAAAACCGTCTCCTGTATAACTTGCCGGATCTGATGTAAGATAAGCAGGCAAATGAATATTAAAAATTTTCAAAAATTTGTTAAAATATCCGGACCAACTTACGGAAACCGCCATACTCGCCATGGCATACTCGAGGATGAGACACCACCCCATGGCCCAAGCAAAAATTTCTCCTACCGTTCCATATGCATAAGCATAAGCGGAACCTTCTACAGGAATAATGGATGCGAACTCTGCATAGCACAATGCAGCAAAAACGCAGGCAATACCTGCTATAATAAAGGAAATTGCAAGTGCTGGTCCTGCATGATAATAGGCTCCTGTTCCGGTAAGAACAAAGATTCCACCACCAATGATAGCACCTACTCCAATTGCTGTTAAACTCCATTTTCCCAGGACTTTCTTCAGCTCACTTTTCTTCATATCTGCCTCATAGGCACTTAGTGGCTTCTTAACCCAAATTTTCGACATATAATTTTTATTTTAAGAATTTACGAAAGTATAAAAAATTTAGATACTTTCACTTTAATCGTTAAACTTTCATCATTTATTTTACATTAAAACTTTTAAAACCTAGACAACACATTATATAATCCATTTTAAAAAGTCCATATTTTTGCTTATTTTTGATTGCATGAATTTATATGATCTTTTTGTAAAGCCCTATGAAAGCTATGATTCTTTACAAATTACGTTGGAAGCATCAGGTGCAATTTTCGGAATACTGAGCGTATTTTTTTCCATAAAGAAAAATATATGGGTCTACCCTACCGGCATTATTTCAACGCTGATCTATGTATATCTTCTTTTCAATGCCGGGCTGCTGGGAGACTGTATGATTAACGTCTATTATACAGTAATGAGTATCTATGGATGGATTTTATGGGCTAAAAATTCTGAAGACAACATTCATGTGGATGTCACCTGGGCCGCTAAAAAGGAATGGATGTATGCCAGTATACTTTTTATATTAAGCCTTGCACTGGTTACTCTTATTTATTATTACAAACCTTATATTGATCATAAGTTCTCTATGGAAGGAACCCATTTAGGATTGTATCATCTGGACTGGGCAAACTGGATGGATGTTTTTACCACTTCAATATTTTTAGTAGGAATGTGGTTTATGGCCAAACAGCGCATTGAAAGCTGGATTTTTTGGATTATTGGAGATCTAATTTGCATCCCTATGATGATTTTTAAGGGACTTGGAATCACTTCGGTTCAATATTTGGTATTTACTATAATGGCTATCTTAGGATACGTCAATTGGAAAAAAAGTTTTAAAGAAAAAAAAGTACAATAAAGTCATGAAAAATTTATTTAAAATAGCAGTCAGTATTTTTGCTATTACCAGTTTAACATCTTGTTTAGCATATACCGATGGATACGGAAGCAATAGTGGAGGTTATGGCTATGGTGATCCCTATTACAACAACGGATATTACTATGCTCCTTCAGGATATTACGGAAGCGGAGGATATTATGGTAATGACGGCTATTATTACAGAAATAACGTTAATTACTACTATGATAGTGGTGTGCCTTATTATTATGATACTTACAACAACTCCAGAAGGAAAGTGTATGTAGAAAGAAGATCTTCCAGTTCTTCAAGACCTCAGAACGGATTCCAGAATACTCGTACTACTACGAATAATGGTTCATATAATGGTGGTGGTTTCAATAATAATGGAGGATTCAATAACAGAAACTCCAATAATAACAGTGGATTCAGAAACCAAAACAGTGGTTATCAGAACAACCAGGGGAACCAGAACAGTGGCGGATTCAGAAATCAAAGCAGCGGTTCTCAGAATACTCAGGGAAGCCAGGGTACCCAAAACAACGGCGGATTCAGAAACCAAAACAGCAGCGGCGGATTCAGGAATACTGAAAGCAGCCGATCAGAATCTTCCGGCGGCGGATTTAGAAACAGTTCAAGTGGCAGCCAAAGCACTAGTTCAAGCAGACAACAGAGCAGCGGAGGCGGCTTTAGATAAAACGATTATAAATAAGGAAACGAACAGCTAACACTGTTCGTTTTTTATTTAAAATATAGTAATTTTGCTTCTTCATTTAACAAAAAAATATGGAATTTTATAAATATCAGGGAACAGGGAATGATTTTGTAATGGTGGACAACCGTGATCTGCAATTTACTAAAGATAAAGACAGTATTGAAAAACTATGTGACAGACGTTTTGGGATAGGAGCCGATGGTTTGATTCTATTGGAAAACGATCCGAATTATGATTTTAAAATGGTCTACTACAATTCTGATGGTGGAGAAAGCACCATGTGTGGAAACGGAGGAAGATGCCTTGTAGCTTTTGCTTTTTTCCTTGACATTTTTGAAGATAAATGCAAATTCATTGCAACAGACGGAGAACATGAAGCAGAAATTCATAATGGGATCATAAAATTAAAAATGATCAATGTAGATACTGTTTCCCATGACGGAAATGACTTTGTTCTGAACACCGGATCTCCCCACTATGTAAAATATGTAGACAACCTGAAGGATTATCACGTATATGACGAAGGATATGCAATCAGAAATTCAGAAAAATATAAAGAAAAAGGAATCAATGTGAATTTTATAGAAAAAATTTCTGATGATGAGATTTTTGTAAGAACCTATGAACGAGGTGTTGAGGACGAAACTTACAGTTGTGGAACAGGAGTTACAGCTTCTGCTTTAACTTTTCTACAAAAACATAATCTAACCTCTGTAAAAGTTAAAACTTTAGGCGGAAACCTTAAAGTATATGCTGAAAAAAGCGGAGACGCATTCCAGAATATATGGCTGGAGGGTCCTGCAAAGCAAGTTTTTAGAGGCAAAACAGATCTTCTTTAAAAACAAAAAACTTTTAATCAACATTTATATAGAATGAAAAAAGCTGTTCTCATTATCATTCTGCTGGTTTTTGTAGTCGCAGGATTTTTTGGTTTGAGATTTTATAATAAATATTTAGGAAACAATGTAGAAAAGGAAGGTTATGTTCTGATTCCTCATAGAGCGGGTTTTCAACAGATCCTCGACTCTATTGCTCCTTATATTAAAGATAAGGAATCTTTTAAAGCTGTGGCTAAAGAAAAAGGTCTTGACACCAATTTTAAGGCAGGACGTTATTACATCCAGAGCGGAACAGGGAATAAAAACCTTGTCAATATGATCAAAGCAGGTAATCAAACAGCAAATTCTTACAGAATCGGAGATTTTGGAGATATGTATCAGATGATTGGGAAGGTTTCCAAAAAAACGGAAATTGATTCGTTACATTTTGTAAAAGATCTGGATGTTGTTGCACAGGAGAAAGGCTATAAAAATGTGGAAGATTTAAAAAAGTATTTTTTCATCGATACTTATAAATTTTTCTGGACAGTAAGCCCGAGAGAATTTTTTGCAAAGTTTGAAAGTCAGTATAATGATTTCTGGACGAGTGAAAGAAAAAACAAAGAACAGCAGTCTGGTCTTACAAGAGATCAGATCTATGCGCTGGCTTCTATTGTTTATAAAGAATCCGGAGGAAAAAAAGATGAAATGAAAACGATTGCAGGATTATATTTAAACCGTTACAGAAAAGGAATGAAACTTCAGTCTGATCCTACGGTAATCTATGCAATCAATAAGCAGACTAATTTTAAAGAACCTATAAAAAGGGTATTATATAAGCATTTGTCTACACCATCACCTTACAATACTTACGCCAATGCAGGTATTCCTCCGGGACCTATCTGTGTAGTGGATAAGAATTCAATAGATGCTGTTTTAAATGCTGAAAACAACAATTTTATATTTATGTGTGCTGATCCTGCAAGATTTGGATACCATAAATTTACTGCAAGCGCTGAAGAACATGCTGTGAACGCAAAAGCTTATCAGGACTGGCTCAACTCCAAAAATATAAAATAGGCTTAGAAAGCATCTAAAAATTTATACAGTTAGAAAAAACAATACACAACCATAATGTTTTGATAATCAGACTAATATGGACATTCAAAATATTAAGGGTTATTCTTTCACGATCTTATACAAAAAAATAACCTATGAAGAATAAGACAGAAATTGTCAATATTTTCACAAGAAAAACTTTAGGACTTACGTTAGTACTTTCAGCGGCGGCACTGGCTTTTGCACAGGAGAAGGCTGGAGTTTCAGGGACTATTGTCAACAAAAAAAATCAGCCGGTTCCTTATGCTTCTGTAACTTTCAGTAACAAAACCAACAAAACATTAAGCGATGCTGTATTGACAGATGAAAAGGGACAGTACAAGCTTCAGCTGATGCCGGGAGATTATGATATTACAGTAGAAGCTATTGATTACAAAAAAAGTGTAGTCAGTAAAAATATTGCAGCAGCAGGTAATATCGGGGCATTATCTATTGAAGCAGAATCCACTTCTACAGTTGATGGTAAAACAAAAGAAATACAAGGTGTTGTCATCACAGCTGCAGCTACTAAAGCTTATAAAGTAGAGCTTGACAAAAAAACATATGATCCGTCTCAGGATATTGTGAGCAAGGGAGGAAGTCTTCAGGATGTTTTAACCAATGTGCCTTCAGTTTCTGTAGATACAGACGGAACAGTGTCTATGAGAGGGAGCACCAACGTAAAATTTCTGATCAACGGAAAGCCTTCAGCCCTTCTTGGAATAGACGATAGAGCTAATGCATTGCAAAGTATTCCTGCCGATCAGATTGAAAGAATTGAGGTAATTACCAATCCTTCTTCCAAATTTGAAGCAAGTGGAACTTCAGGTATTTTGAACATTATCCTTAAAAAAAGTAAAAAAGTAGGATTCAATGGTAGTGTGGTAGGATCTCTTGGATACTTCCCTAGAACTTCACTTAACACCAATCTGAGCTGGAGAAAGAACAACTGGACCTGGTTTGTGAACGGCGGTGGCGGCTACACAGAAAACAAAACCAAAAATAATTCGGAAACGACTTATCACAATATTATTTTTCCGGAAATACTTGCTAATAAACAGCCTAATGATGTTCTTGAGCATCAGCTGCAAAACTCCAACAATAAGACGTATAACAAAAACTATAATGTAAGTGCGGGTTTTGTGTATGATCTATCTGATAAAACCTCTATCAATCTAACAGGATTGGTAAGAACTTTTGAAGGAGACGGAGATGAGCTTCTGGAGACTTATGAGAGCTTTCACAGATTCTTCAAAGATCCAGCAAATCCGAACGGAACAGCCGGAACATGGCAATTATTAAATCCTTATGGACAAAGGGATTCTAAATCTGTATTTAACAACCTTGCATTTCAAGGAGATTTAGGAATAGATCACAAATTTGATGATAATGGTCAGAATTTATCTGTTTCATTAAGTTTGCAGAGAAACAGAAGCAATAACAATGCGAATATTCTTGAAACGAACGATCTTCTTCCGGATGTACAAGACATTACAAGAAGACATTCTGTAAGCAAAACAATTATAGGGAAAGCTGACTATGAATTGCCGTTAGGAGAAAAATCTAAACTTGAGGCAGGATACAGGTTGGATGTTAATGATAATACCTATGATAACTTCGTAAGCAGTACTTCCAATAACCCTTATATCCCGAACTATAATAATAACACGGATTACAGAGAAATATTCAATGCTTTCTATTTACAGTTTAAGAGTAAAATTGGAGAAAAATTCGCTTATCAACTAGGATTGAGAGATGAGCTTTCAAATGTTAAGATCAATTACATCAATCAAAACCCTAATGATCCGGCACTTAATAAAACTAAAAACTACAATAATTTATTTCCAAGTGTATTCTTAAGCTATGATATATCTAAGAACAACCAGATTTTAGTTAATTATTCCCGTAGAATAGACAGGCCGAGATCTTTCTTTATGGTTCCTTTCCCAAATTACAGCAACAGCCAGAATATTTTTGAAGGAAATATAGATTTGAATCCATCCTATGTAGATTCATTTGAAGTAGGATATAATATTACAAGAAAAAAGTTCACAGTTAACCCTACTTTGTATTACAGACATGCAACTGATGATATTAAAATGCTGGTATACAGACCTGATGAAAGCCTTGGAGTATTCTATACGAAGCCTGTTAACTTAGGAAGTGATGACCGTTATGGATTGGATCTGAACTTTACTTATGATCCATTTGCATGGTTAAAAATCATGGGTAGCCTTGATATGTTCGGATATAAAACAACAGGAATTCAGTATTATAATGCAATAGACCGTGATAAGCAGCAACAGACCCGCTTCATGGATTTTACAGGAAGTGGTTTCTCTACCAGAGCACGTCTTAATACAACATTCAAGCTAGATAAAACGCTAAGTGTACAGCTTCAGGGATTCTATAGAGGAGCTCAGAAATCTGCCAATCAAAATACTCAGGATATGTATGCGCTTAACCTTGGCGCATCCAAGACTATCTGGAAAGGAGATGGAACAATTTCTTTCAATATTCAGGATATCTTCAATACGAGAAGTAGAGAAGTATTCAGTTTCAATGAAGATTATACGCGAAGAAATTATATGCAGTGGCAGCCAAGACAGTTTTCTATATCCCTGACTTATAGATTCAAGCAAGGGGAAAAAGTAGATCAGCCTAAAAAGAAAAAGGATATCAATTCCAATGCAGCAGGTGATGACCAACAAGGCGGTCCAATGTAATACAATAAAAATCCCGAAAATTACTTTTCGGGATTTTTTATTTTTCTATTTTACAGGTTCTGGTTTTGAATCTTTTTCTTTTTCAGCTTCATAGATTCTTCTTCTCAGGTCGCTGGTGGAAAACCTATGATCTCTTTTGTTGTAAAAAAGCTCAATTCCTTTTTCTTCACAGTATTGTTTACCTGTAAAATCTCTGTCCATATAATCATCTCCAATGATTCTTACATCAATCACAAATGATTTTAAAATATCCAACAGGTCTTCTTCTGTATAATAAGGGATGATTTCATCTACAGCATTCACTGCTTTCAGTTGAATATATCTTTCAACAATAGTCTGACTTGGCTTATTTTTGTTGGGACGATCGTGAGACGGGTCGATCTGAAGTCCTACGATTAAATAGTCACATACCGTTTTAGCTTCTTCAAGCATTTTGATGTGCCCTGCATGCAATAAGTCAAATGAGGAGAATGTAATACCTATTCTTTGTGTCTTCATATTAATTGTAATTTAAAGCTTCGCTGACAATACACTTGTTTTTGAGGGTAAAAAGCAAGATCTTCAGTGAAAATGTTTTGTAATTTTTTATAATTATTTAAAAATTTTTCTTTCATAAGGTAAGGAAAATTTCACAATCACTAAAATTATGAATTCCTTGTATTTAGATACTGCTGCCATTCCCAAACGGTTCTTAAAGACTCCTCAAGAGACGTTTCAGATTTCCAATTGAGCTCTTTCTCCGCTTTTTCAGGGTTGGCATAAGCAATCGTAATATCTCCATCTCTTCTGGCAGAGATCTGATACGGCACTTCTACATTATTAGCTTTTTCAAATGCTTTTACCACTTCCAATACCGACGAACCTTTTCCTGTTCCCAAATTGTAAATATCTACCACTGCCTCAGATGAAGAATCTCCTATCAGTTTCTTTAATGCTGCAACATGGGCCTTTGCCAGGTCAACAATATAGATATAATCACGAACAGCTGTTCCGTCCACCGTTGGATAATCGTCTCCCCAAATGTTCAGTTTCTCTCGTATTCCTGCAGCAGTCTGCATTACATAAGGCACCAAATTATCAGGAACCCCGATTGGTAACTCACCCAATTTTGCAGATGGATGGGCACCGATTGGATTAAAATATCTTAATACCGAAATTTTACGGTGATAAGCTTTTGCAAAATCAATCAGAACCTGCTCACCCATTTGTTTTGTCTTTCCATAAACGCTTTCAGGCATTTTCAATGGTGCATTTTCATCTATTGGCATTACATCAGCTTGCCCGTACACTGTACATGATGAGCTGAAAATAAAGTTGGAGATTCCTCTTGTTTTAAACTCCTGAAGAATATTAATCAATGAGAACAAATTATTCTCATAATAATCTACAGGCTTCAGCTGACTCTCTCCTACTGCTTTTGAAGCTGCAAAATTGATACAGCCATCAATCTGATGGGCATCAAAAACTTGAGTAAGAAGTTCTTTTCTCCTCAAATCAAAAGGATAAAAAGCAGGTTTTTTACCTGTAATTTCCTCAATATTCTTTAAAATAAATCTTTCTGAATTGGACAAATCATCTACAATAACAACTTCGAAGCCATTATTGATAAGTTCTACAACAGTATGAGAACCAATATATCCAAGCCCTCCGGTAACAAGTATTGTCATTCTTTCTATTTTAATTCGTTGTGTTTTTCTTAATCTTTGTGTTTTCCTATACTTTCTATTTCATTTATTTCTATGTCTTCTTTCTCATTAATCTTATTAAGATAAAAGATATAAAAAATGATAAAACCAATAACTCCTGTATTAAAAGTAATTACAAAGTTATAATATGAGTTATTAACATAAGTTTTAATCAGGGTATATTCGGCATAACAAACCAAAATAAAGATCATTACAGCAAAAAAATTGAGAATAACCTTTGTATATTTTATTTTGAAGTAAATAATTAATCCTGAAATTAAATTTATAACAATATAAAAAGAGTATTTTGCAATGTTTTCAAAAATACTCTCTTTATAATATGTTGAGTAAGATGAGGAATTGTAAGAATTCAATGTATTTATTATATATATTGAATAGAGTCCTACAATAAAAAGGTGAAATCCTAAAAAGAATTTATATTTTCTCCCTTTTAAAAAAAATTCCTTCATGCTTAATTTTATCCCATAAACTCAAGCACTGCATCTGTAATATATTTCAGCTGCTCTTCGTCTAATTCTGTATGCATTGGTAAAGAAATTACCTGATCCAAAAGCTTATCGGTATTCACAAAGTCTGCAGCATTACTTTCCTGGAAGTAAGCTTTTTGCTTTCTCAATGCTACCGGATAATAAATCATAGCAGGGATTTCTTTTTCCGTTAAAAACTTCTGAAGTTCATTACGCTTTCCGTTCAGGATTCTTAAAGTATACTGGTGGAATACGTGAGTAGAATTCTCAGCTCTTTTCGGAGTAAGAATATTCGGGTTTCCTTCGAATGCTTCATCATAAAAATCTGCAGCTCTTCTTCTTGCTTCGTTGTAAGAATCAAGGTGAGGAAGTTTCTTTCTCAAAACGGCAGCTTGAATACTGTCTAGACGGGAGTTTACTCCTACCTCATCATGATAGTATCTTTCGTACATTCCATGGTTTACAATTCCTCTTAAACGGTGAGCAAGCTCGTCATTATTGGTAAAAATAGCTCCTCCGTCTCCGTAGCATCCAAGATTTTTGGAAGGGAAGAAAGATGTTGTACCTACCGTAGACATGGTTCCTGCCTGCTTTACAGTTCCATCAGAAAATGTATATTCTGAACCGATTGCCTGGGCGTTGTCTTCAATAACATATAAATTGTGCTCTTCAGCAATTTTCAAAATCTCTTCCATATTCGCACACTGTCCGAAAATGTGTACCGGAATAATCGCTTTTGTTCTTGGTGTAATCGCTTTTTTGATCTGTTCTGTAGAAATCGTGAATGTATCATAATCCACATCTACCAATACAGATTTTAATTTAAGCAAATGAATTACTTCTACTGTTGCAGCAAAAGTAAAATCAGCTGTAATAATTTCGTCTCCTTCTTTCAGATCTAAAGCCATCAGGGCAATCTGTAATGCATCTGTACCATTGGCACAAGGGATTACATGTTTTACTTCTAAATAAGACTCCAATTCATTCTGGAAAGACTTTACTTCAGGACCGTTAATAAATGCCGCAGAATCCATTACATTCAAAACCGCATTGTCTACATCATTCTTTATTTTGTAATACTGACTTTGCAAGTCAACCATCTGAATTTTTTTCATATAATAAATATTTCTGTAAAAATAAGGAATTTAATATCCGATCAAAAATTTTATTGATTTTGTTTTTATCTTTATAGAAATTATTCTTATGAAAAAACTTTTACTCTTTTGTTTCCTAACAGGTTATCTTCATGTTTCTGCCCAAACAGAACTTGTTTTTGTTTACTTTACGGATAAGCCCAATAAAGCTGCGTTTTATGCCAACCCGTTGTCAGAACTCAGCCAGAAATCACTCAACAGACGCACTACGCTGGGAATTCCGCTTAATGATCAGGATGCGCCTATTGAACAGGCTTATCTTCAGAATCTTCAAAATTTAGGATTTACGGTTACAGATTATTCAAAATGGCTTAACGGAGCAGCGGTAAATGCCACTCCTGCTCAAAAAACGTTGCTGCAGGCACAGCCTTATGTTTTGTCCATAGAAAGTTTTGCAAGAAACAGTTCAACTACTGTAAAAATGACACCCGGAAAATGGAAAGATGACGCCAGTATCAATAAAACACTTACTACTTTTAACTATGGTTCCGGAGCAGGACAGATTGATCAGGTTAATATACGGCCTCTTCATCTTGCAGGTTTTACCGGAACAGGAATTTCCATAGCTGTGATTGATTCAGGATTTCCAACAGTAAATACCGGAACAGCCTTTTCAAGATTATGGACGGGCAACCATATTAAAGCTACTTATGATTTTGTTACCAAAACCGGAGACGTTTACAATACTTCCCTCAATGGTCATGGTTCTGTTGTTTTAGGAGCTATCGGAGGTTATCTGGAAGATACTTTTGTAGGTGCTGCACCTGATGCTGATTTCTATCTTTACCGTAGTGAGAATGCAGCTGTAGAAGTTCCCGAAGAAGAGTTATACTGGATTGAAGCAGCCGAAGAGGCAGACCGAAAAGGGGTGGAAATCATTACCTCATCATTGGGGTACAATGTTTTTGATGACAGCCGTTACAATTATACTTATGCCAATATGAACGGGAATACTTCTTTCATTGCCCGCGGAGCAGGTATTGCTGCTGAAAAAGGAATTTTTGTTCTTGCCGCTGCGGGCAACTCCGGACAGCAGCCATGGCATTATCTTATGACTCCATCTGATAATGCTAAAGTATTTTCTATTGGGTCTGTGGATTCTGCAGGAGTTGCCTCCGGATTTTCTTCTTTCGGGCCGAATTCTCTTGGAGTGGTAAAGCCTGACGGAAGTGCTCAGGGAACCGGTACCACAACGGTCTATGATAATGCAACTCTTATCGTAAATGGGACTTCCATTGCTACTCCTATTGCTGCCGGAGGTGTAGCTTGTCTTATTCAGGCATTCCCAACGATGAACCGAGAGCAGATGAGAACAAGATTGAGACAGACAGCTTCTCTTTATCCTGCTCCTTCAGATCAGATAGGATATGGAATTCTTAACTTCGGGAGTTTATATAATCTCGTCCTGAATACTTCTGAAATTGTGAAAAAGGAAAAGTTCTCTATCTTTCCCAATCCAGTTAAAAACATCCTGAACGTAGCATCAAAGCAAGAAATTCAGTTATTGGAAATTTATGATAATCTGGGAAGATTAATCAGAAAAAGCAGCAACCAGAAATCTATAAAAGTAGAGGATTTTGCAAAGGGAACCTATTATCTGAAAATTCAGACGAAGGATAAGGTTTTGTATGAAAAATTCTTAAAAGAATAATTTTTTTGTTTCCCGCTGATTATTCAGATTGAGCAGATTTATTACAACATAAAAATCTGTGTGATCTGTGTAATCTGCGGGAGATATTCTTGTAAAACTGGTTGCAACCTATTTTGGCTAAAGCCCGTGGATGGGTCAATAAAAAAGAATGGGCTAAAGCCCATTCCTATTGATATAATACTGTACGAAACTTTCGTATTAACTTAAGCTGAGTTTCTACTCGCATTGATATTCCCGAATAAAGAACGGGTCACCAGCTTTTCATACGCTTCTTTATTTCCTTCTCCTTTCTGGATTTTCATCAAAGCATACTGCTGAATGCTTAACAATGGAAGGACAATTTTTTCACGAATTTTCACAGATTTTCTGGACAACGGATCTTCTTCCTGAAGCATTTTAAATCCTGTCAGTTCCAGCATAATATCTCTTGAAAGCTCATATTCATCGAAAAGAATATTCCAGAATGCACCGAACTTCGAATTGTTTTTAATGTAGTAAGTCAAAGGGAAATAAGACTTGTTCATACTCATCATCGAGTTCAAAACTAAGGTTTTAAAGAAATCTGAACCTTTATACAGTTCTCTTACTTCTTCAAACCTTCCCTTCTCTTTCATCTTTTGCATAGCATATCCAAAACCAAAGAAACCTGGTACATTCTGCTTCAGCTGTGACCACGAGCCTACAAATGGAATCGCTCTCAGATCTTCAAATTTCAGTTCATTCCCGTTTCCTCTTTTTGAAGGACGGCTTCCGATATTGGTTTTCCCATAATATTCAAGCGTACTCATCTCCTGAAGATAAGGAACAAACATTGGGTGCGCTTTTAAATCTGAATATTTTTGGTAGCTGATATCTGCCAATTCAATAATCAGAGCTCGTTCCTTTTCGGTAAGTTCCTTTTTTGCATTTTTGAATACATCATTTTCAACTCCGGCTGTCAGAAGCTGTTCAAAATTGTATTTTGCCTGTTCTTTATTTCCAAAAATACTGGTAATAGTCTGCCCCTGAATGGTGAGTTCTATCTTATTATTGGCAATCGTTTTTCCCTGAGAAGCGTAGAAATCGTGGGTTTTTCCACCTCCTCTGGCTGGCGGTCCTCCTCTACCGTCGAAGAAAACAACTTTGATGTTATTCTGCTCGGAAAGCTTAGTCAATACTTCTTTTGCTTTATAAATTTCCCAGTTGGCTTTTAAATATCCTCCGTCTTTGGTTCCATCCGAGAATCCAAGCATAATCGTCTGCTGGTTCCCTCTTTTTTCAAGGTGCTTTTTATAAACAGGATTGTGATAGAGTTCATTCATTACATTCTCTGCATTGGCAAGACCTTCCATGGTTTCAAAAAGCGGAACAATATCCATGTTGATCTCCTCATCCTTATAACCACAAACTTTAAAGAATGCATAGACATTCATAACGTCTTTTACAGCATCGGAATTGGAAATAATATAACGGTTCATCCCTCGCAGTCCATTCAGGTTTTGAATACCTGTAATCTGTGAAACCGTTAACAAAGTATCTTTTACAATATCTTCAAAATCATCGGCATTTATTTTCTCTGAAACCTCAATTAGTTTGTTGAATTTCTGATCATAATCAGCATCACCATTTCCATACACCTTTGCATACACCTCATCGATAACTTTTTGGTGAATTCTGCTATCCTGACGGATATCCAACGTCGCAAAGTGAGTTCCAAAGATCATCACACGATCTCTGAAATTGACCAAAAGATCCAGAAATAAAGAGTTATGTTCGTTGATTAATATTTTTTCCGCTTCAGCTGCTTTCTTTAAAATATCTTCTGCTTTAATACTTTTCCCATCAAAAATGGCAGCATACAGTTCTTCACTTAATTCGGTTAATACTTCAGAAACTCCTCTGAAACTCAATCTTCTTCTGATGAATTTCAAATGGCTGTAATAGGATTTCAGAATGGCTGAGCGAAGTTCTTCCGCTACTCTTCTCGTTACCTCTGCAGTTACAAAAGGATTTCCGTCCCTGTCACCTCCCGGCCAGAAACCAAGCTGAATAATATCTTCATGGAGATGAAAATGTCCGTTGCCGAAAGTCTTTTTGATCTTCGTAAACAATTCTCCAATGGTATCATAATAGACATACCTCAGATAGGAAATAATACTCAACGCTTCATCTATCGGAGTAGGTTTTTCTTTGTTGACAAAAGGAGTCTTCCCCAACTGCTGTAGAAGCATATCAATCTGCGTCACAGAATCTCCGGTAATGGCACCTCTCAAATCCTGAATAATTCTCTGTACCGAACTTGGATAAAACTGAGTAGGGTGAGCCGTAAATACGACCTTTACACTGAAGTCTTTCAGTTTTTCACGGACTTTTTCAATCTTATGATCCTGAAAAGAACGTTCAAAGAGATTCGTTACTGTACCGTTATCACTTTCAGAATGAAGATTGGGAAATGCCGCATCTTCAATACTGTCAAACAAAACGACTTGTCTTTCTATATATTGAATAATCTTGAAAAGCAGTTCCAGTTTCTGCTCTTCGCTCTGGAGATCGGTATGGTTTTTAAAGAATTCTTCAACGATATCTTCAGGTGTTTTTCCTGCTTCATAGCCAGTTCTGCTTTCTTCATAAAGAAATGGAAGCAACATTCCGATATTCGTCATTTTATCATAAGGCAGGCTCATAAATAATGAATTGTAGATCTGGAACTTATTTTCCACAATCTGCCTGAATTTTTCTGCGCGTTGGTCATGTATCATACTAACAAATGTAAGCGATTTTGAAATGAGTTGAATTGACAAATGACAAAAATTATAGTAGAAATGCAAAAAAATAATATTAATTTTTGTTTAAAATTTGATTAGTTTTGTCCTCCATGTAAACTCTCTTAATGATTAAATTCAACTTCAACGCGAATGTAAATATCAAATCAAACGGAACAAAGGTTGATAAAAAGGGAATTAAAACCATGCTTATCATATTTGGGATGTTTATATTTATCTGCATTTCTATGTTTATAGGGTTTAGTTCTTTTGTTTTCAACAGTATCAATTCCATGCAGGAAGCAGCAAAAGACCACAATGACCAGCTTAACAAAATTGCTTCTTTACCAGTTCTGAAATGTAAAATATATGCCGACAAAACGGTCAGCTCACCTATGGCAGGAAAAGAAACCGCTTTATATCTTCTGCGTATCGGAACCGCTGAAAGAAAAAAACGTCCCATAAGAATTGATGAAAATTTTGACTATAGTGTAATTGTAGGATATTCAGAAGGAACTCAACTTTCTATTAATGGACAATTATATACGATTGATTTTAAATTAGCTATCCCCGATTATCTAGTCAGTATGGGACATTTCACTCAAGACACTTATGGTACCAACTACAAAACTCCTTCTTATTTAAAAGACTATAAATCCATTGAGAATCATAAGATATCGATTTTAAAAGATCAGCATCCATGGGTGAATTCATTTCTTGAACCGTATGGTCTTACCAATCTCCTTGTGAAAGAGTATGTCTTTAAGGCTGGGGATTCTATTTATATCAAAGGTAAAATTGAAAATGGGCGAATTGTTCCGTTCGTAGAGCATATAGTGAATTAATTCTGGTTACACTATTTATTGAAGTATCTCTTATAGATAAAAAAACAGGAAATCCTTATGAAATTGAATAAGTTCCAATTTTCCTACATTTGTAAAAATGCTTACGTTTAGAAAGTTTACTTTATATTACAAATACCATGAAAAAAACATTCCTATTCCTCTTAGCAACGCTTCTATTCATTTCTTGTGAAAAAGATTGTTACAATGCCCCCTTACCCATCGTTTTTAAGTTTGTGGATTCTAATAATGAAAATCTTATTGCCAACGGAACATTGACAAGCTATTCAATTCAGGATGAAAATAATGTCAGTGTACAACTAAGTAAAACATCTGACAACATGATTATTTTGGAAAATGTAGGTGCCTATAATGGTACAAAAAAATATCATTTTTCTTCTACTATTAAACCTTTTGATTTTTCCATACAGTCATCAGAGTTTAAAGGTGCTTGTGACGGATATCAAATCAATAAAATAACATTTACAGGCATAGGTATTGATGTAACTGATGAAAAAGGGTATTATAAAATTGTATTGCAATAATTCTCTTTACATTTGCACCGGAAACACATTCTCTATGAAAGTAATCATCGCATTTTCCCTGATATTCTCCAATCTGCTTTACAGCCAGATCAAAGTTCCTGATGATTATAAGAAAATCCCTGATATCCTTGACAATGTAGAATATCTCTACCCGTTCATTGTACCGGATAAAGACTATGCTTACTGGCGTGTTCTGAGCAATGATATGGATTATGAAAAAGCAGTGATCTATGAAAGCCAGGCTCCTGATTTTATGACGATCAATGAACCTGTTCCTGAGAAAGGTTTTTTCCAGAAATGTATTGGGAATAACTGCTTTTCTTACATTCTGGCATGCAAAAACGAAAGATCTGTTTATTTTTCCAATGAGCAGCAATTGAGAGATTTTATCGGAACGGTTGACAATCTTCCTGAAGCTATTTTGCTGGCAAAAACGTATGGTTATTCTGTAGATACAAGTAACCGATTTACCGGAGCGTATAAAATTGAAGACCGCCATATTTCTATGTATTTGATGCAGTCTAAGGGCTGTCCTGCTGTAAAAGAGTCTTTTTTCGTTAAAATCAATAGAAAAACCGGCAAACTGGAAGCGAAAAGTAATGGTATTTATGCGAAAGATGAAAACTGTACTTCTTTGTAAATGATTCTTTGAAAAATACTACAATTGAAAATCTTATATTTTAAACCATTAAGATTTTTTAAGCAGATAAGATTAGTTAAGGGAATAGCTAACGCTATTTTGTTTAGTACTTCGCTTAATTTTTCTATCAAAGATGGAGCTTAATTTTTCTTAAATTCTTCAAAAATCTTAATGGTTCAATTTTTAATATTACTTCTTTATATATTAATTGCTCCCTGTCCGGATGCAATCAGATAAGCTTCTTTCAAGGTTTCAGAATAAGTGGGATGAGCATAAGAAATACGGAACATATCTTCCGCGGTCACCTCATATTCCTGAGCAATAACCCCTTGGGCGATTAAATCAGCTGCTCTGGCACCAATGATGTGAACTCCAAGAATTTCCCCATATTTCGGATCTACCAATACTTTGGCAAAACCTTCCATATCCATTGAAGCTCGGGCTCTTGCGCTGGCAGAAAACGGGAATTTCCCTACATTATATGCAATATTATTTTGTTTCAGATATTCTTCCGTATACCCTACTGAAGCTACTTCCGGCCATGTGTACACCACTGAAGGAATACGGTTATAATGAATATGACGTTTTTGTCCATTAATAGTTTCTGCCACAAAAACACCCTCTTCTTCCGCTTTGTGAGCCAGCATTGCTCCACCAATAACATCTCCGATTGCATAAATATTGGATGCTGAAGTTTGATTATTTTCATTCACTTTAATAAAACCTTTCTCATCCAGCTGTACATCTGTATTTTCAAGACCAAGACCTTTTATATAAGGACTTCTTCCTACCGCCACCAAAATATAATCAGCTTCCAGTTCTTCTTCTTTTCCGTTTTTATCTCTAAAGAAAACTTTAGCTGCAGAGTCTTCACTCTCGGTTTTATAAACAGCATGATTAAGAAGGATATCAATTCCTTCTTTTTTAAGGATTTTCTGAAGGTTTTTTCCCAGCTCATGATCCATATTCGCAATCAGGTGATCGGCATATTCCAGAATGGTCACCCTCGTTCCCATACGATTGAAAATAGAGGCCATTTCGACCCCTATCACTCCACCGCCGATAATCACCATAGATTCCGGTTTTTCCTGCAAAGACAATGCTTCTGTGGAAGTAATAATTCTTTTTTTATCAATCTCCACTCCAGGAATACTGGATGGTTTTGAACCTGTAGCAATGATATAATGTTGAGCAGTGATCTCTTTAATTTCAGATTCGTTGACAATTTTTATGGTAGAATTATTGACAAAGGTTGCTGTACCTTTTAACCTTGTAATGTTATTTTTATTCATTAAAAAGTCAAGTCCTCCGGTATTTTTTGAAACTACCTCTGCTTTTCTTCTGTACATTTGAGAAAAATCCAGTTCTATAATATCCAGCTTAATCCCATGTTCCTTGAATTTATACTGTGCTTCTGCATAATGGTGGGTACTGTCTAGTAAAGCTTTAGTCGGAATGCAGCCCACATTCGTGCATGTTCCTCCTAATGTATCATACTTTTCTATAATTACTGTTTTATACCCCAGCTGAGCACTTCTTATGGCAGCCACATATCCACCAGGTCCTGAGCCAATTACGGCAATATCATAATGATCCATTTGATTTATTAATTTTTTATGATTAAATTTACTTGCAAAATAAAAGCAAAATTAAAACAAACGCTTTCATTTTGCAAGTATTATTTTTAAATTAAAAAAATGAGTAAAAAAAGATCCGACTGCCCGATCAGCTGTTCATTGGAAATGTGGGGTGACAAATGGTCTCTGCTCATCATAAGAGATCTTATGCTGAAAAAGGAATGTACTTATGGTGACTTCCTCAAAGCTGATGAAAAAATCGCAACCAATATTCTGGCTACAAGACTTCAAAATCTTTTAGACAATGGAATTATTGGTAAAAAAGATCATCCGGACAGCAAACTAAAAATTCTTTATTTTCTGACTCAGAAAGGGATAGATCTTATTCCCGTGATTGTAGAAATCAATCTTTGGGGCGATCAGTATCTGACCATTCCAGATGATCGGAAAAAACTACTGGAAGATATTAAAAAGGACAAGGAAGCTTTTATAAAAAGAGCAAAAGCCTATCTTTCTTCTGAACTGTAATCTTGAGATGAAAAAGGAATAGAAAAATAGGAATCAAAGCAGCTCAAGGCAATAGCTTTCATAAAAATGAATAATAGCAATTTTAAAATTTCATTAACTCACTTTTCCTTTTTCATTCCGTAAATTTGACTTAAAATAAATTTAGAACAATGCTTAATTTCGAGTTTAAAAACCCAACAAAAATACTTTTCGGGAAAGGCGAAATCGCTAAAATTTCCAACGAAATCCCCAAAGACGCAAGAATATTAATGATTTACGGTGGTGGAAGCATCAAAAACAATGGTGTTTACGACCAGGTAAAAGAAGCTTTGAAAGGCCATGAAGTATATGAATTTGGCGGAGTTCCTGCTAATCCGGAATATGAAATCCTGATCAATGCATTAAGCTTCATTAAAGAAAAAAATATTACTTATCTACTAGCTGTAGGGGGTGGATCTGTGATTGATGGAACAAAATTCCTTTCTGCAGCAGCCAATTATGATGGTGAACCGTGGGAGATTCTGAGAAAATCAGTAAGAACATTTGAAGGACAGGGAATGCCTTTCGGAAGTATTTTAACACTGCCTGCAACGGGTTCAGAAATGAATTCTGGTTATGTGATCTCAAGAAGAGAAACCAATGAGAAATTGTCTTCAGGAGGACCTGGGCTTTTCCCTCAGTTTTCAGTATTAGATCCGGAAGTTATCAGATCA
Source organism: Chryseobacterium sp. MYb7 (assembly GCF_002979455.1). Classification (GTDB taxonomy): domain Bacteria; phylum Bacteroidota; class Bacteroidia; order Flavobacteriales; family Weeksellaceae; genus Chryseobacterium. Next base: position 94,980 of record NZ_PCOU01000006.1, on the reverse strand, counting down.
ATTCCAAAAAATCAAATTGTAAACGGAATCACTGATGCCTACACTCACGTTTTGGAGCAGTATATGACAGCTCCTTCTTCTGCTGACCTTCAGGAAAGAATTGCAGAAAGCATTCTGATCAGCCTGCAGGAAACAGCTCCTAAAGTATTGGCTGATGACTTCAGTTACGATGCCGCCGGAAACTTTATGTGGTGCTGTACAATGGCTCTGAACGGACTCATTCAGAAAGGAGTGATTACAGACTGGGCCGTACACGCTATGGGTCACGAACTGACCGCTTATTTTGGTATTGACCATGCAAGAACCCTTGCGATTATAGCACCTTCTCATTACCGTTATAATTTCGAAGATAAAAAAGGAAAACTGGCTCAGTATGCTGAGAGAGTTTGGGGAATTAAAGACGGAACTGTAGAAGAAAAAGCAGAAATAGGAATCAAAAAAATGGAGGAATTCTTCCACAGTCTTCACATCAAAACTAAACTATCCGAGTATACAGAAGATTTTAACGGAACTGCTGAAAAGGTTGAAAAAGCCTTTACAGATAGAAATTGGCTAGGTCTTGGAGAGTATAAAAAACTGACTCCTCAGGATGCTTATAGGATTGTAGAGATGAGTTATTAAAGGATTTAAGGTGCGAGATACGAGTTTCGGGGTATGCTATTTTGAGGTTTGGAGGTAAACGCTTATACTCATTTTCAAGCTAAAAAAATATGACCAGAAACTCTCATTTCATATCGCAACATTCATAAAATTATTTAATTTACAAACATTCGTTTAAAAAATCGTTATTTCATTACAAATATTTCAAATTTATTTATATTTTAGCATATTCTTAAATTTGTGAAAATGAAAAAACAGCTACTTTTATTTGCCTTTTCTGCCTTGGCGCTTACTTCTTGTAAAGATGACAATCTTGAAGCTTATGATATGGATATCATGAAGGGAGATTGGAAGGAAGTTAAAAGGGAAGTAATTTCCGGAAAAGATAATAAAACAGTGCTTTATTCTGAAGTTGTAACAGGATGTGCAACCAAAAATACTCTTTTCCTAAGAACAGATTATTATGTAAGCTATACAGCGTATACAGGAAGCGGTGCAGATTGTACTCCATCTCCGAAAACTGAAGGAAGATATACCTACGATGCTGATTCAAAAGTTATTGGAATTAAGCTTGGCGATGACAGCTCAGTAAACTACAGAGTTGATGTTTTGACAGGCAAAGATTTAAAACTGGCTCAGCAATCAGGAATCTTTGATATGAATGGAGATAAAGTTCCTGACGTCCCTTACGTTACCTACAAAAGATAAAACATAAAGCTCCCGTTAATCGGGAGTTTTTTATTACTTTTATACTAATTTAAAACTGAATATAATGAAGAAGATTCTAACAGCATTTCTATTGCTGTGTTTTACTATTGCCTTTTCTCAGGAAAATAAACCTATGTTCTGGCAGGATATCCAGGAATTCAAAAAACTGGATCAGCAAAACCCACCACAAAAGGATGCTATTCTATTCCTGGGAAGCTCGTCATTCACCAAATGGACTGATATAGCAGATTACTTTCCTGGCAAAACAATTATCAACAGGGGGTTCGGGGGATCAAGGCTTACTGATCTTAACGATTTTGCGAATGATCTTTTAGCTCCCTATCAGCCTAAGCAGATCATTATTTATTGTGGTGAAAATGACTTTGCAGATAATCACCAGCTTAAAGCAAAAGTGGTAGTTGACCGATATAAAGCTTTCTACAAAAAAATTCGTGAGCGATTTCCCAATATTGAAATAGATTATATATCAATCAAATATTCGCCGAGCAGAGAAGTGATCTGGCCGCAAATGAAAATAGCCAATAAAAAGATTGCTGCTTTTATGAAAAAAGAACCCAATGCAGAATTCATTGATGTTACAAAAGCAATGGAAGATGCTAACGGAAATGTAAGAAAAGATATTTTTGTGGAAGACATGCTTCACTTTAAGCCGGAAGGATATAAAATCTGGACGAAAGTGATTACTCCTTACCTGAAATAAAAATTAATTCCTCATACCATAAAAAACTCCCGGTTCGCCGGGAGTTTTTTATTTTATTTCTTTCTTTTCGATTTCGAAATTGCTTTCTGCTGAGATCTGTTGGCTCCAAACTTCTTAGGTGCTTTTCTTTTGGAAGGTCCACCCCAGTTTTCTTTTGTATTTTTAGCTTTCTTCTCGTGGAATGCGCCTCCTCCATCATTCAGTTTTACCTGAGCAGGATTTTTCATAACTACCTGATCTTCTTCAGCGGCGATCTTTTTAGGATTAATCTTAACATTTTCAGGGAATTCATTAAACTTCAATTCTTTATCCATCAATAGCTCAATGTCAAGAATTAAAGGTTCCTCTTTTTTAGTAACAAAAGTAATAGCCTTTCCTTCTTTGTCTGCTCTACCCGTTCTACCAATTCTGTGGATATACTGCTCCGGAATATCAGGTGTTTCAAAATTGATAACATGGGTAATGTTTGAGATATCAAGACCTCTTGCCATTACATCCGTTGTAATCAAACCTCTAATTTCTTCATTCTCAAAGCTTTTCATAGCCTTCAATCTGTAATTCTGAGATTTGTTAGAGTGAATCACATCAAACTGCTCCGGGAAAAGCTCATCTATTTTAGTAAAAAGAAGATCTGCATGCTTTTTATTATTATTAAAAATCAACACTTTAGACATATCTGTATCATTCTTCAGCAAATGTTCCAATAAGTTGATCTTTGTATTGAAGTTTTCTACTTTATAACCTGTTTGTTCAATTTTCTCAAGCGGTGTTCCTGATTTTGCCAATGAAATTTCTATCGGATTTGCAAAATAAACATCCAGCATGTCATCCACAGCTTCTGTCATGGTAGCTGAGAAAAGAATATTCTGTCTTTTCTCCTTCATCATTTCAAAAATATGGGTAAGCTGTGGTCTGAAACCTAAGTTAAGCATTTCATCAAATTCATCAATGATCAACTTCTGAACTTCTTTCAGGGAAATAGCATTGTCTATGGCAAGATCCATCACTCTTCCCGGTGTTCCTACCAAAATATCACAACCATCATTGAACAATAGTTTTTGCGTATTGATATTTTTTCCGCCATATATTCCGATTACTCTTGCAGTAATATTTTCTGTCAGTTTCTCAAGGATTTCAGTTACCTGCACTACCAATTCTCTTGTAGGAACAAGTACTAAAACAGTTGGATTTCCTGTCTTGCTGTATTTCCATGTTTTCAGAACAGGTAAAAGGTAAGCTAATGTTTTCCCGGTTCCGGTTTGTGCAATTCCCATTACATCTCTTCCCGAAAGAATAGGTTTAATGCTCTTCTCCTGAATTGGTGTAGGTTCAAATAATTCCAAATCCGCTAAAACATCAAGAATTTTAACCGGAAGGTCAAAATCTGCAAAAGTGAGTTTTTCCATTTTGCAAAGATAGGTAATTAATTTGTAGAAGGAAGAATCATGGAGGTCAGAAGAACTTTAAGTAGAAAGCCCAATACTACCTCAAATTGTCAACCTAAGCACTCCCAATTACCATTATCGAGCAACATTTATTCATAAATAAATGAAAAAAACACATGAAAATGTAGTTTAAAATGACATATATTAAGATAGCCAGGGTATGAAAATTACTTTGGCTATTTTTTACTTCCATCAAGTCAACTGCTAAATCATTACTTTGGAAAAGACAAATCCTATCAATAGTAAATAAAGTGAATTTCTTCAAATTTGGGAGCTGATTCTGAAACAAAAAGATCATAACTCGGGTTATAGCACTTTTATAAATTCCATAAATAATTAAAAATAAAGAATATAATTTACAATAAATAAACAAAATATTCAATTATTTAATCAAATAAAGAAAATAATTAAAACTTAACACAAAAAACAAGAAAAACTATATAAAAGTATTATTTTAACAATCACAAACCATAAAATTTAAAAATATGAAAAAAGTTGCTTTTATATTATTTTTATCATTAATAACCCCATTTTACTTTTCTCAAGACCGGGCTCCTTCCTGTTGGCTGGACTATCTAAATAATTTTCCAGGTGATATATTAATTAATACAATCTCTGTAGATGACCCTTCTCCATTATATGCTTATTATTGTGCTCTCAGTTGGAATGAAGGGGAAGAAGGTGGCGGCTATTGTGGCATCCAGGATCATCCGGATGGCCATAATTTTATTTACTCCATATGGGACCCTTCCAACCACCAACCTATAACAGCCGCTTATACATTATCCGGAACAAATGTGGAATTATTCGGGGGAGAGGGCACCGGCTTAAAATCTTGGAATTTTAATCTTGGATGGGATGTAAATCAATGGTACTCACTTGTAACACGCTCATGGGATGATAATGGTCATACTATGTTTGGATTTTGGATATACAAACATACGGAGAACCAATGGTATCATCTTGTCACTATGGATTATCCAATGCCTAATGTAAGATTTAATTCCCGTACCGGATCATTTATTGAAGACTGGCTTGGAAACGGAGCAAATGCAAGAGCAGTGAAGCATAAATATGGATGGAAAAGAAACTCCAGCCTATCATGGATTCCGTTTTCACAAGCTAAATTCAATAGAAGTATTCCAGATGATGGTGCTGCAAATTATATTAATAATTATGATGGGGGTACAGGGACGGATTACTACTTTATGAAGGCAGGAGGCACAACGACACCCGTTAATAATGCTTCCGGAGCTACTCTTAATTTGAATAGCAATACTGCTTCCCCTGATCTCTATTTCCCAAAAGGTGAGGTATCTGATCTCACTTTAGTAAACTCAGGGAACAATTTAAACTTTATATGGAGTATCAATACGTCTAAAGCGCCTCAATTTTCGTATCATACAGAAGTTTATAACAATCCTCAATTTACAGGAGCTCCACTAATACAAAAAAGTGAAAATATACCCCATAAAAGAGATTATGTCCTTGATGTTAGCTCATTACCTGATAATTCTTATTATATAAAGTTTTATATAACTGATATTTTTGGTAACCAGTCAAGCATTATATCTAGAAATTTTACTAAAGGAATATTAAAAGTAAGTGATATAAACCAAAATAATACAGAAGCTAAATATTTTCCAAATCCAACAGACAGGTATGTAAATATAGAGTTCGGCAAATCTCAACGAGAGATCGAGCTAGAAATTTTGGATATTTCCGGGAAGCTTTTAAAGAAAGAGTCTTACCTGAAGATATCTAAGATAACTGTTGATCTGGCAAAATTTAAACCCGGTTTTTATCTTTTAAAGACAAAAGGGCAAAGCAATCAGGTTTTCAAAGTAATCAAAAAATAAAATATAGGTTTTATCTAATAGATGCAACTTAAAGCACAATCCAGTCGGGGCACGAGAATTGCCCCGACTATTTTATTTTCTGTTGACTCTTAACAAGAGAATTAAGATCAAAAATAGAGAAAAGATAGATCCTAATATAGCTACCAAAGACAGTTCTCCTATTCTGGGACCAGATTCTGAAGAAAAAACAATAGCCGTTGCAATAATATTAGCTCCTAAAATCATGGCCAGAATAAGATTAATTACACTGGATTTAATCAATTGATTGGTTTTGTCTATATTTTTGATCTCACTGGAAACGGTGAACTTGTTTTCATCCAATTTTTGAAGGACAGAACGAAGCTCTTTCGGGATTTCATCCACATTATCTGTGAAATTCATCATCCGATCCATTCCTGTTTTTAAAAGATTTTTAGGGCTGATTTTCTTTGTGAAAATTTTCTTTGTGTAGGGATGAAGACTTTTTACAATATCCAGATCCGGATTGATACTTCTTCCAACACCTTCTATCAGGCTGATTCCTTTGAATAGAAGATAAAAATAATCCGGCATATAAAGCCTGTTGTCTTTTAAAATATCCTTCATCTTGTTGATGATCACCTGCACATTGATATCCTGTAATGATGAGCTATGAACAAAATTCAGAATATCATCCACATCATTTTCGAACCTTCTTTCATCCGGAATTTCATAGCTTACTGCCATTTTCTTAAGAGAACGGACTATTTTATGAGAATTTTTGGCAACAAAACTTACAATAAGATTTTCAAGAATTTCTTTATCGTTAGGCTGAATTTTTCCTACCGCACCAAAATCAATGAAAACAATTTTACCGTCTTTTTTTACTAAAATATTCCCGGCATGAGGATCAGCATGAAAGAATCCGTAATCTAAGATTTGGGAAACAAACAGTCTTAACCCAGCTTCAGAAACTTTTACAGGATCAATATTATTAGCTAAAAGAAGTGATTTATCGGTAACTTTTATTCCATCGATGAATTCCATACAAAGAATATTGTTGTTGGAAAATTCTTCATAAACCTTCGGAACGTAAGTTTCTTTATTATTTTTAAAGTTAAGGCGGAACTGCAGAATATTATTTCTTTCATTTGTCAAAGAAACCTCTTCCAGCAATGATTTTTCAAAGGTAGAAATGGCCTGTTTCATATTAAGCTTCTCTCCTATTTCCGAATAAGCAGAGATCAGTTTTTCAATATCTTTGATTAAAAGCAAATCATCTTCAATGACTGACTGGACATCGGGTTTTCTGAGTTTTAAAATAACAGGACTGCCATCTTTCAAAACAGCTTTATAAACCTGTGCAATGGAAGCTGTAGCCAGAGGTTGTTTCTGAATTTCCAGGAAATAATCTTTAACAGAAATATTGAATTCACTTTCTAATGCTTCTTCTACATCCATATCTACCGTTTCCACTTTGTCCTGAAGCTTTTGCAGCTCCTGGATCAATTCCGGTGGCAAAAGGTCTTCCCTGTTACTGAATGTCTGACCCAATTTTACAAAGGTAGGTCCCAGCTCTTCCAGCGCCAGTCTTATTCTTTCGTAAACGGTTCCTTTTGAAATGATCTCGTCCGAACTGGAAGTTTCTTCCTGCTTATTCCCTCCGTTCATCCTTGCCAGCATATCTTTAAATCCATATTTGCTCAATACGGAAATTAGTCTTGCGGATCTTTTCAGTTTTCTTTGTTGCTTATCAAACATAGTGTATCAATAGTAGGTGCAATTTACTCCAAAAATTGTTCCTTTATGAAAAGAATAATTACAACAACGCCAACATATAAAATTAAAAATAACAACACATAATCAATATTTTAAAGAATTAAATTCATCATAAAAACAAAAAAACCATCATATGTTGTAAAAATTAATATATTTACACCGTACAAATAAAACAAACCAAAAGTATTAGAACATGAAAAATTTACGTAACAACAAACTTTCAAGAGAGCAATTAAAAGGGATTGCAGGAAGCGGAATCATTATCGGAAACTGCTCCAACCAGTGTTGCCCAACAGACGGAAGACCAAGATGCCCAAGACTGATCTGCCCTGCTGTAGTATGTCCTGAGTACATGTAATTCACTCAAAGAAATTTTAGGTAAAATAAAAACAGAATGCTTTCGCATTCTGTTTTGTTATTTAAGATAGGTTTCGTACAGATCTTTTCGGCGGTCTTTCATCACCTGAACAGATCCATTGTGATGGAGATCTTTTAACAGATTCAGGTCTACGTCTACAATCAGAGTCATTTCTGTATTGGGCGTAGCTTCTCCTTTCACGGCATTGGATGGGAAGGCAAAATCAGAAGGGGTAAATACGGCAGCCTGACCAAACTGGATGTCCATATTATTAACCTTCGGAAGATTTCCTACACAGCCGGCAATGGCTACATAACATTCATTTTCTATAGCTCTTGCGGCAGCACAGTGGCGTACTCTCATGTAGGCATTCTGGGTATCTGTCAGATACGGGACAAACAAGATTTTCATCCCCTGATCAGCCAAAATTCTTGGTAATTCCGGGAATTCTACGTCATAGCAAATCACAAGACCTATTTTTCCGCAGTCGGTATCAAAAACTTTGATTTCATTTCCGCCTTTCATTCCGTAATATCTCTTCTCGTTCGGGGTAATGTGAATTTTTCGGTATTCGTCCACCCGCCCGTCACGGTGCAAAAGATAGCTGACATTATACAAATCATTATTATCATTATCAAAAACAGGCATACTTCCAGAAATAATATTCACATTATAACTGATCGCCAGCTCTGAAATTTTCTTTTTGATTTCTTCAGTAAGTTTTGCCAGTTCTATCATACTGTCCCTTTCTGAAAGATTGTTGAAAGGAGCCAGCAAAGGAGTGTTAAAGAGTTCAGGGAAAAGAACAAAATCGGATTTATAGTCTCCCATTACATTCACGAAAAACTCCACCTGCTCATAAAAAGCATCTATATCTTTGAAGTGCCTCATCTGCCATTGTACCAATCCAAGGCGGATAATACTGTCCTGCATCGTATTTGGCTTTCTGCTGTAGTAGATGTTGTTCCATTGCAAAAGAACGGCATTTTCTCTCGATGCCTCATCTTCAGGAAGATATTTTTTCAGGATTCTTATCGGAAGAAAATTATTGGAAAGCTGGAAAGACAATACCGGATCATAAATCTCTTTATCTCTTACTTTCCGGATATATTCTCTTGGAGAAAACTCGTGGCTGTATTTATGATAATTCGGGATTCTGCCACCAAGAACAATAGATTTAAGATTTAACAATTCACAAAGTTCTTTTCTTGCATCATATAACCTTCTTCCTAAGCGTAATTCACGAAACTCCGGGTCTACAAAAACTTCGATTCCATACAGAACATTTCCCGTAGAAGTATGGGTATTGAACGTATAATTTCCCGTAATATCACTATAAGTATGGTCATCCCCGAATTCATCGTAATTCACAATGATAGAAAGTGCTACAGCAGCAAGTTTTCCGTCAACAGTGATACAAATCTGTCCATTAGGGAACATTTTTGTAAGCTTATCAATACTTTTTTTGGACCAAATGGATTCCGACATTTGCGGATAGGCCCTTTTCATCGTTTCCGCCAGCTCATTATAATCCTGAAGGGTCAGGTTTCTTGTTTCTATTTGCATTTGATGTAATTTTACTTAAATTTAGTGAAAATATTTTACTTTAATCCTTATAGAAAAGTACTTCCCAACTATTTATACAACATTTAACAGTGGATATCACCGAGATTTTACAAGCAGCAGTTCACTCAAATAATTACTGGAAACATTCGCGCAGTAATGGAGACACTTAAACCCCATTATAGTATTAATATAGAAATGGATACAGAAAAATCCACCGCCCTATTCTCAGGAGATAAAGCCATCGGATATATCTGTTTGAATTATCCTCTGATCTTTGTAGAAAGCCAATATGCTTTACAAATAAAAAATGTTCTTCATGCATTTCATAATATAGGATACATTATTGTCGATACTCTATCTAATCCTTATCTGTCTGCAGATTCTGACATCTATAATGCTTATTTTGATTTTATGGAAAACCTGAACGCTTTTTCTGCTGAAGATTTTTATTTTTACAATGTCAATTAAAAATCATTCTTATCCGACTCAATTAAAGCATAATTAGCAGGTCACTCCTCCGGAGCTTTATTTTTATGGGAACTTCTTTTTTTCTACTAACAGCAGATCCCGACGGGATCAAATCCAGCTCCACTGGGAGCTAACTGTTAATAGGGCATATTTGTTTTAAAATTATAGCTCCGAAGGAGCGGCCTGTTAATTCATGCAGTAAATATTGATATTTTCAATGTATTTATACTTTTTATCGGAGAGTAATGATTATATTAAATTTTATTAGCTAATGAAACCATACGCAGTAACTTTACTCATAAGCGTCACCATTATTTTTATTTTAAGAATCTTTTATGCTGACACATCAGTCAATGTTTCGCATAATTTAAACTTATTTTCAGCATCTGAAATAAAACCTCAGGAAGCAAAAAGTTTTATTTACTTTTATTTAATAGTTACCATGTTAATAAGTTATGTCATTTTCCATAAGCATATACTCTTCAAACTGATATACTGCTTATTAATTGCTTTAAATATTTTACTGATCATTTCTTCATTGAAACAGTTTTAACAAAAAAAATCCCACCCAAAACGGACAGGATTTATATCATTAATTCAAGTCAAAAATTATTCCCACTCAATCGTTGCTGGTGGTTTGCTTGAAATATCGTAAGCTACTCTGTTGATTCCTCTTACTTCGTTGATAATTCTGCTTGAAACAGTATCCAAGAACTCATAAGGAAGTCGGCTCCATGTTGCTGTCATAAAGTCGATGGTATTAGCAGAACGAACTACAGCGGTGTATTCGTAAGTTCTTTCGTCTCCCATTACCCCTACAGATTTTACAGGAAGAAGGACTACAAATGCCTGAGATACTTTTTCATAAAGGTCGTTTTTGTATAATTCTTCAATGAAGATATCATCAGCTTCCTGAAGGATTCTTACTTTCTCGGCATCTACCGCTCCCAATACTCTGATTCCAAGTCCCGGACCTGGGAAAGGGTGTCTGTATACCATGTGGTGAGGAATCCCTAATTCTTCTCCTACTCTTCTTACTTCGTCTTTGAAAAGTTCTCTTAATGGCTCTAATAATTCGAATTCCATATCTTCAGGAAGTCCTCCAACGTTGTGGTGAGACTTGATTACTGCAGATGGTCCGTTTACAGACTGGCTCTCGATAACATCAGGATAAATAGTCCCCTGAGCTAAGAATTTAGCGCCTTCAATTTTGTGAGATTCTTCATCAAATACATGGATGAACTCATTACCGATGATTTTTCTTTTCGCTTCAGGATCGTCTACTCCAGCTAGTTTTGAAAGGAATCTATCCTGAGCATCCACCATTTTAATGTTCATATGGAAATGTTCTCCATATTGATCCATTACTTTCTTACCTTCATCTTTTCTCAATAATCCTGTATCTACGAAGATACAAGTCAATTGATCACCGATTGCTTTGTGAATCAAAACAGCCGCTACAGAAGAGTCTACACCACCAGAAAGTCCAAGGATTACTTTGTTGTCTCCTACTTTCTCACGGATTTCCTCAACTGTTTTTTCAATATAGTTCGTCAGTTTCCAGTTTTTCTCTGAATTACAGATTCCGAAAACGAAATTTTCAAGCATTTTCCCTCCTTCTTCTGTATGAGAAACTTCCGGGTGGAACTGAACACAATAGATTTTACTTTCTTCATTAGAGATAGAAGCAATTACTCCTGATTTTGCGTTTAATTCAAAACCTGCAGGTAATTCTCCTACTTCGTCAAAGTGGCTCATCCAAACGACAGAGTTCTGAGTAACTCCTTTTAATAAAGAGCTTTCTTTAACGATCTCTAAGTTTGCTTTACCGTATTCTCCTTTTTCTCCTTTGTTTACTTTACCTCCTAAAAGGTGAGCAGTCATCTGCATTCCGTAACAGATTCCCAACACAGGAACTCCTTGCTCATATAAAGCTTTTTCAACCAGGTGGGCATTTTCTGCATTTACAGAGCTTGGTCCACCGGAAAGGATGATTCCTTTTGGCTGTTTTGCTAAAATATCTTGTAATGGTGTATTGTAAGGCAAGATCTCAGAATATACGCCCATCTCACGGATTCTTCTTCCGATAAGCTGGTTGTACTGGGATCCGAAATCTAAAATAATAATACCGTTGTTCATTGTTGATAATTGATAAATGATGATTAAATTAAAAGCTTTAAGCAATAGGCTATAAGCTTTCTATACCGCAATAAGCATACTGTCTGTAGCATAAAGCTTATTGCTTACTTAACTGTTTTACAAAAAAAGACTTGGAATGGCTCCAAATCTTTTTTCGTGATTTTTATTAAAACTTTCCGATGTCTTCTCTATAGAAGCCGTAATCGAAATGTACATGACTTGCATCTTCGTAAACTTTTTTGCGGGCATCTTCGAAAGTAGCACCGGTAGCTACAATGTTCAGAACTCTACCACCGTTGGAAACCACTTTGTCTCCTTTGCTGATTGCTCCTGCATATAATAGTTTACTATGTTTTAGTTTATCTTCTCCTGTAATTTCGAAACCTGTTTCGATGTTTCTCGGATAACCTCCTGAACACATTACAAGACAAATTGCTTTTTCGTCCTTAAATTTAAGCTGAATATCTTTTCCTTCCATACAGTCCTGGATCACATCCAAAAGATTGTTTTCCATCAACGCCATCAATACCTGAGTTTCAGGATCTCCGAATCTCATGTTGTATTCAAGAAGGTAAGCTCCGTTTTTCGTTACCATCAATCCGAAGAAGATGATTCCTTTAAATCCGAAACCTTCAGCTTTAAGACCTTTAATGGTAGGTTCTAAGATATTTTTCTCAAAATCTGCATAGTGCTCCTGAGTAAATTCCGGACTTGGTGCGATTGAACCCATACCTCCTGTGTTAGGTCCTGTATCTCCGTTTCCAGCTTTTTTATAATCTTTTGCTGCTACACATGGAAATAATTTATCTCCGTTAGAGAAAGCAATAATAGACGCTTCAAAACCTTGTAAATATTCTTCAATAACTAAACGAATACCAGCATCTCCATAGATTCTTCTGATCATAAAATCATGGATCGTAGCTTCAGCTTCTTCCAGAGTATCACAGATCACAACACCTTTTCCTCCAGCTAAACCACTTGCTTTAATTACTAAAGGATACTGCTGGGTCTTCACATACTCTATAGCTTCGTTATATGAATCAAATACTACAGCTTTAGCTGTTTTGATATCATAGGTCTGCATAAATTTCTTAGAGAAAGCTTTACTACCTTCAAGGCTCGCTACTTTCTGAGTAGGACCGAAAACTTTAAGATCGTGTTTTTTAAATTCGTCCTTAATACCCGCTACAAGAGGAGCTTCCGGACCTACGATCGTAAGATCAATCTTTTCTTTAATGGCGAAATCTCTAAGTTCTTTGATTTCCGATAAATGAACATTTTTCCCTATTACATCGGTAGTAGCATTCCCGTTGGCAAAAAACATTTTAGAAATTCTTGAGTCATTCTGAAGCTTTGCCGCTAAAGCAGATTCTCTACCGCCTTCACCTATGATTAATATTCTCATACTTTATATTATTATCTAGTCTTATTTTACAAATATATAATTTTGAATGCTAAAAATACAATCCCTAATTATTTTTTAATTCTATTTTAATTAGTGGAAAAAGTGTCTAACCCCTGTAAACATCATTGGAATATTGTGCTCATTTGCAGCTTCAATACTATCCTGATCTTTTACACTTCCACCTGGCTGAATAATGGCCTTGATACCTTCCTGAGCGCAGAAATCTACCACATCACGGAAAGGGAAAAATGCATCTGAAGCCAATACCAAATCTCCGGAGAATTTTTCTTTTGCTCTTTCGATAGCCTGCTGAGTCGCCCAGATTCTGTTTACCTGTCCGCCGCCGATACCGAATGCCTGAATTCCGTTGGAAACTACGATTGCATTAGACTTCACATATTTCACAACTCTCTGAGAGAAAAGTAATGCTTTTTTCTGTTCTTCTGTAGGCTGTACATCAGTTACCACTTTGATATCATCTGAAAAGTGAAGGTCATTATCCTGAACAAGGATACCGCCGTCTACTTTCACCCAAGTTTGTTTGTCTGAAACCGGGTTTACGATTTTGATGATTCTCAGATTTTTCTTTTTTCTTAAAACTTCAAGGGCTTCTTCATCAAATTCAGGAGCCATTACAATTTCAAGGAAAGTTTTATTCAATTCTTCAGCCGTTGCTGCGTCTATTTTATAGTTCATTGCAACAATTCCGCCAAAGATAGAAACCGGATCACATTCGAAAGTTTTCTGGTACGTTTCCAAAGCTGAAGCTCCAATCGCCACGCCACAAGGTGTAGAGTGTTTTACGGCACAACAAGCCATTTCTTCTTTGAACTCAGTGACTACTTTCCAGCAAAGGTCCATATCACGAAGATTGTTGAAAGAAAGTTCTTTACCTCCAAGCTGTTCGAAGTCTTTCATGGCTCCGTTCTCGAAAGTAGAAACATAGTAAGCTGCAGTCTGGTGAGGGTTTTCTCCGTATCTTAAGTCAGCCACTTTTTTATAAGAAGCATTAAGATAAGTAGGATACTCTTCATCTAAAAGCATTCTTGAAATCGCAGCATCATACGCAGAGGTAAGGTTGAATACTTTTCCGGCAAGCTTTTTACGGGTTTCGATATATGTATCACCGTTTTGTTCCATTTCAATTTTCACTGCTGCATAGTCTTCTACATCAGTGATTACTGTTACAGAATCAAAGTTTTTAGCTGCAGAACGAAGCATTGAAGGGCCTCCGATATCGATAAACTCTACTTTTTCATGTAAAGAAATGTCTTTGTTTACATTTTCAAAGAAAGGATAAAGGTTTACAATTACCATGTCAATCAGATCAATTCCGTGCTCCTGAACGGTTTTCATGTGCACTTCGTTGTTACGAACAGCCAGCAATCCTCCGTGAACTTTCGGGTGTAAAGTTTTCACTCTTCCGTCCAGCATTTCAGGGAAATTGGTTACCTCATCAATCTGAATAGGATTTAAACCAGCGTCTTTCAAATGTTTGAACGTTCCTCCTGTAGAGATCAACTCATAATTCTGAGCTTCCAAAAACTGCGCGAATTCTATTAATCCACTTTTGTCAGAAACACTGATTAAAACTCTCTTTTTACTCATTTTACTTTCGATTTTTTACTTTTTACAGCTATTTCAAACTGTGTCCGGGTCTTTCACCTCCGAACTTACTTTTATTTTACTTAGATTTTTCTATTTTTCCTGTCAAAAAATTTTTGACATTATTTATTTCCCAGGACTTTATTGATCGCTATCGGAAATATTTCATATTCAATCTGGTGAACTTTCTGAGCCAGGCTTTCAGGAGTATCATCGGCGGTTACTTCAAAAGCTTTCTGAAGAATAGCTTCTCCCTCATCAATGCCCGGTGTTACAAAATGTACAGTCGCCCCACTCTCTACTTCTTTGGCTTCAATAACTGCATTGTGAACGTTCATTCCCCACATTCCTTTTCCTCCGAATTTCGGAAGCAAAGCAGGATGAATATTGATTATTTTACCATTCCAGTTTTCACAGAATTCAGATTTCAAGATGGATAAAAATCCTGCCAATACGATCAAATCTGTATTTTCTGGGATTACTTTAGCCAATTCACTGCTGAAATTCTTTCCTCTTGGAATCAGTATATTTTCTATATTGTGATTCTTTGCTCTTTCCAGTCCGAAACATTCTCTGTCTGCGACCACCAATGTTACTTTTGCATGCTGGATTTCCCCAGCTTCAATAGTATCAATGATTCTCTGCAGATTGGTTCCTGAGCCGGATACGAGTACAACGATGTTCTTCATATTTTTTTGGCAGCCTTGTCAAGGGGTTTAGAACTTTGATAAGACTTTCTTTAATTAGCCCCGATTGCAGCGGCATCCTTTTTTGAAATGGCTTTGTAAAAAAGCTCTGGTAAAAAAGATATAGCGGAAAGCGGGATTAAGCTTCTAAAATTTTAAATTAATTTTCTCTGCTCCTTCAGTGATTTCTCCGATTTCGTAAGCATCATCAAGAAGGTTTAATACTTTCTCAGCATGTTCAGCATCTACAACGATTACCATCCCTACACCCATATTGAATGTTCCGTACATTTCCTCACGAGCTACTTCACCTCTCTTTTCAAGCTCAAGCATTACGCTAGGAATTCTGATTTTTGATTCATCAATAGAAGCACAAAGTCCTTCAGGAATAATTCTTGGAACGTTTTCGTAAAGACCACCTCCTGTGATGTGGGCAATTCCGCTTACTTTTACTTCTTCCAATACTTTGTGAATATCTTTGTAGTATAGTCTTGTAGGAACTAAAAGAGTCTCGTATAAAGGTTTTCCTTCAAATTCTTCTTCGAAGTTCGGGAATACTTTTCTTACTAAAGAGAATCCGTTTGAGTGGAATCCTGAGCTTGGCAATGCAATAATTTTGTTACCTGCTTTGATGGTAGAACCGTCAATAATCTGATCTTTTTCTACAATTCCTACACAGAATCCTGCAACATCATAATCTCCCGGCTGGTACATTCCAGGCATTTCAGCAGTTTCTCCACCAATTAATGCACAGTTGTTATCCTTACAAGCGGCAACCATTCCTAAAACGATTTCTGCAGCAATTTCTGAATCAAGCTTTCCGCAAGCCAGATAGTCAAGGAAGAACAAAGGTTTTGCTCCGTGACAAAGAATATCATTGGCACACATTGCAAAGCAATCTACTCCGATAGAATCATATTTTTTGGTATCTAAAGCTACTTTAAGCTTTGTTCCTACTCCATCTGTTCCTGATACAAGAACCGGATTTTTGTATCCACCGATCTCATAGAAAGCACCAAAACTTCCCAAGTGGTTCAGTACATTGGAATTATGGGTTTCACCGACCGCTTTTTTGATCTTGTCAACCGTTTTGTATCCTTCTTCTTTGTCTACTCCTGCTGATTTGTAAGTGTTGCTCATGTCTGCTTAGATTTTTAGATATCGGATTTCAGATTTCATACTATTTATGATCTAGTAACTGCTTCTGGAGTCTTCTTATCTTTTAATATTTCAATTACTTTTATACTTGATTTTAGAAAACAAAAAAGCCGACAATCTTTTCAGATTATCGGCCGTTATTTTATCTCAGAATTTCAGAGCCCACAATTTTCCCTTTATGAGAAAAACATTGTTTATAGGAGGTCTGAATTTTCATCTCTTTTCTTTTTGCAAAAATAGTAATTTTAAATGAATATTCAAATTCTATTTTTCAAGGATGGTTTCAATAGCCGCAATCTTCTTTATTTTCTCTTTCAACTCACTGATTTTCTCTTCATTAGAAATTTTATGAGTTGTTTTATCAAAATTATCATTAAAGAATGGAAGTGAAAAAGTTTCCACCACATTTCCTCCGTGGAAAGGAAAACGCTTTGATGCAGCTTCCAAAACGCCTGCGCCACCTCTACCTCCCGGAGACGTAGACATCAATAACATAGGCACTTCATTCCAAACTGTTCTGTCTTTGATTCTCGACACCCAGTCGAACACATTTTTAAATGCTGTAGAGTATGTTCCGTTGTGTTCTGCCAAAGCTACCAACAATACATTAGCACCATCAATTTTAGAGGCAAAATCGTGAGCTTCCTGAGGAACACCACCTGCTAATTCTCTTTCATGTTTATAGATTGGCATTTCGAAAGGATTCAGATCCACTACTTCTACTTCTGCATTTTCAAATAATGTTGATGCGTAAGCAACCAATTGTTTGTTCATTGAAACTTCTGAGTTGCTTCCTGCTATTGCTAAGATTTTCATATGTGAGGTTTATTTTTAAGATTACAAATTTAGTTTTTTATTTAAGATAAGACGGCAGTTCCATTGGGACTTCCATTAATAATACTTCGGTGTCTTCCACAGCTTCGATATTAAAACTCTGGGTATCCCAGATTCCCAATCCGTCTCTTTCATTCAGAACACGGTCTCCTATTTTAGCACTTCCTTTTAGAACAAATGCATAGACTCCGTTTCCTTTTTTGTTGAGCATATAATTCTTACCGTTTCCTTTTGTAAAATTGGCTAAGTTGAACCATGCATCCTGATGAATCCAAACTCCGTCATCATTTTTATTGGGAGATAAAATCTGCTGGAATCCGTTGATTTTTTCGCCTTCTTTGATGCTTTTCTGATCATATCTTGGTTCAACATTCTGCTCTTTCGGGAAAACCCAGATCTGAAGAAATTTCACTTCCTCATCTTTATTTTTATTGTATTCGCTGTGCATTACACCGGTTCCGGCACTCATCACCTGAATTTCGCCTTTTTTGATCACCGCTGTAGTTCCCATTGAGTCTTTGTGTTCCAAATCGCCTTCCAAAGGAATTGAAATAATTTCCATATCCCTGTGTGGGTGTGTTCCAAAACCCATTCCCTGAGAAACGGTGTCATCGTTTAATACTCTTAGAACTCCAAAGTTTGTTCTGTCTCTGTTTTGATAGTTGGCAAAACTGAATGTATGGTAAGAATTTAACCATCCGTGATTGGCATGGCCTCTTGAATCTGCTTTATGATATACTGTTTTCATTTCTGTGATTATTTATAGTACAAATGTACGGGATGTGGGTGCTTTAAAAGTTGATGTAAGGTAAGAAAGAATAAAAGGATAAAAAGAGTAAAAAAACGTGATTGTGAAGAAAGCTTTTTTCAAATAACGCACAAGTAGGTAAATAGAAGTCAATATATTGATTATCAGAAAATTGAATTTTAGAATTAATTCTATCAGCTACATCATTTTTGGATTTACAAAATAGTTACATTTGTCTTGATTTAACACAAACGAAAAAAAATGATTAAAAAAGCACTATTTTTAAGTATTGCGACGTTAGGTATGTTCTCATGCAGCAATGATGATGACACGGTAACAACAAATGAACCTAGTATTGCTGGAAAATGGCAGGCAGCTAAGTATATGGCATATTCTGGTAAAGACGGAAGCACCATTCCCGGCAGCTCTTCTGATGCCAATCCATGTGATAAAAAAGGCTCACTTGATATTAGCTCCACTGGTAAATGGCATGAAATAATATACTCTGAAAATACAGAAGGACAATGTACTCTTGATTCCGATAATATTTCTGATTACACCTATGACTCAGTTTCTAAAAAAGTTCAGGTTAAATACCTCAATGGAACAACGAGAGTTTATCCCGTAAAAAAATTAACTGACACAGAATTAGAGTTTGCAGAGGATTCTTATGACATTAATTCCGATGGTATTAATGATGTGTATACTTTGGTACTTAAAAGACTATAAAAAATTAAATGCCTCTTGTATAAGGGGCATTTAATTTTTATAATCAATAGGAAATCCAGAATATAGGATCTGAATTCTAAGTATGGGTTAAAAACACCTAAAGAGAAAGCAGACTAAAGCCCACTCCTATTGAATTTTTTTTAAAAAGTTTTTTTAATATGCTCTCCTACTCTCAATGCCATTGCAACAATGGTCAATGCAGGATTTACCGCTCCGCTGGATACAAAAAAGCCGCCATCTACAATATAAAGGTTTTCAAGATCATGTGCTTTACAATAAATGTCTACTACGGAGCTTGACGGATCCAGTCCCATTTTTGTTGTTCCATTTTGATGGGCTGGAGAAGCAATATCCATTCCTTTACTGAAATAATAGCCTTTGAATAGGAAGCTTTCAAACTTTCCGGATGCTTTTAAAGCTTTAATTAATTCTGATTTAAGAAATTCATGTCCTTTTTGATTATTCTCTGTGTAACTTAGTTTAATCTGTCCGTTTTCTACTGTTACTCTGTTTTCAGGATCCGGCAGATCTTCTGAAGTCATCCAGAAATCAACAGCATGTCTGGCCATTAGCTCAAAAGTGAATCCTGGTGCTGCAACCGGACTATCTGCCTTAATCTGATGTTCATCTGATTTTCCCAGCATCTGTATATGCCCTAAAGGAAACTCGTATTGAGTGGTTGCATGGTAAAAATCATTGATTCCAAATGTCTTCCCAAATTTTGTAGGATTGTGTTCTGTATAGAGTGCAATTAATGCAGTATTCTGATGAAACATATAATTTCTTCCCACCTGATCTGAGGTATTGGCAAGTCCGTTAGGAAATTGCTCGCTTTTACTTTCCAGCAGAATTGCTGCTGAATTGATGGCTCCTGCAGAAAGAATCACCATATCGGAAGTGAATGTTTTAGTCTCACCATTTTGCTCTACAATCACCTCTGTAACTTTTTGTCCTGAACTATCAGTATTGAGTTGTATTACTTTTGAATTGATCATCAACTCAACATTGGGATATTCAAGTGCTTTTGATAACGCGCAAAGATGGGCATCTCCTTTTCTTTCGGAAGCATCGGGAAAACCATCAAAGCGATCGAGCGTATAAGGAGCGTTGGCTGTTGTATGAGGAGTAAAGTTTACTCCAACAGGCAATTCAAAAGGATGTAAGCCATAATTTTTCAGTTCATCGAAAATTTCCTGAATTCTAGGTTCATGTGGTAATGGTGGATTAGGGTAAGGCTCTTCATCAAAGGGTTCCGTAGGATCTGAGCCTCTTTTACCATGTACATGAAACAGTTTTTCAGCTTCCAGATAATATTCTTTCAAATCTTTATATTGAATGGGCCATGCCGGGGATACTCCTCCGTAATGCTGTATTTCTTTAAAATCCTCCTCTCTTAACCGGAACAAAGCAGCTCCATAGAATTTGGTATTCCCTCCTACATTATAATGCATTCCGGGTCTAAAGCTCTCTCCATTTTTATCCAGCCAAAGATCAGTAGTTGTATATCTGTTTTTCTCAAAAACTTCCTCAGAGTTCCAATTTTCTTTTTCTACCGGAACATATCCCCCTCTTTCTAAGATCAATATTTTTTTTCCGCTGTCGGCTAGTTTATAGGCCATCGTTGAGCCTCCTGCTCCAGTTCCAATAATGATAATATCGTACATTGTTTACTATTTGGTGTATCTAATTTAGAGATTAAAAAAGCAGAATAAGCTTAAAAAAAAATTAAATCTCAATTGATAATATGAATAATTGATAAAAAGTAAAATGGCTCCTCCAGGATTTTGAAAGCTGCAAGCCGGGAACTTAAAATTTTCGTGAAAGAACGGTTTGGCTACAGCCGGTTGATGGATACTTAAAGAGAAAGCGGGCTAAAGCCCGCTCCTATTGAATTTTATGATGTTTTTCCAAATTACATTTCAAAACACATCACATTATTAATTTCTAGTTTCTATTAAAAATGTACCTGTTTGATCTCTTCTTCAATTTCCTTAGGAGTTTCATCTTCAGATTTAACAAAAATCATGGTTACTACAGCGCCTATCAGCATGCATACACCTCCCACTACAACATAATCCATGGCCTGTTTCCCGAAAATACCACTCACAATGGGACCTCCAAATAAACCATTAATGATCTGCGGAATTACGATAAAAAAGTTGAATATTCCCATATAAACCCCCATTTTCCGTTGTGGAATCACCTCAATAAGCATAGCATAAGGCATTGCCAGAATACTTGCCCAAGCAAAACCTAATCCGATCATTGAGATCCATAGATTATTGACATCTTTAATGAAATACATTGAAACGAGTCCAACACCTCCACTCAATAGAGCTAAAGCATGAGTCTGTTTTTTTCCAATCAGCTTAGCTATTGGAGTCAGTAAAAAAGCAAACGGGATTGCCCATAGATTATACATTCCGAAAAGCTTCCCAGTTAAATCTCCGGCATCATTAAATGCTTTGGAATGGGTATCTTCCGGAGAAAGCCCAAAATGATGAGTTGCCAATGCACTGGTAGTAAATACCCACATCGTAAATAATGCAAACCATGAAAAGAACTGAACAATTCCCAGCTTTTTCATCTGTGTAGGAATCGCCGCAAAATCTTTGAAAATATCTGAAAATTTTGATTCGTGTTTTTCACCTTCTTTCCCATCTTCAAAATCAGCAAACTCCTGTGGAGAATATTCTCTGGTTGTTATAATAGTGTACAAAATAGATATGATCAATAAAGCTGCACCAATATAAAAGGAGTAAATTACATTATCAGCAACAAACCCAGCTGGCGCTTCATTGGAAATCCCCATTTTTGTTAACCAATCCGGTAGATAAGAACCCAGCACAGCACCAATTCCGATCAGAATGGTTTGTACAGAGAATCCTATGGTACCCTGATGTTTTGGGAGCATATCTCCTACCAAAGCTCTGAAGGGTTCCATTGCTATATTCACCGAAGCATCCATCATAGCCAGGAATATTACGGCTAACAACAGGGCATTGGCCGCAAACATCTGAGTAACGGTAGCAGCATTCGGAAGGAGTACCAATCCGATAGCGCACAAAACAGCTCCAATTAAAAAGTAAGGCTTTCTTCTCCCCAGCGGGCTCCATGTATTATCCCCCATATGTCCGATGATAGGCTGAACAATCAAACCTGTAATGGGAGCAACCAGCCAGAACCAGGATAATTCGTGCACATCAGCTCCTAAATTCCCAAGAATACGGCTTGCATTTCCATTCTGTAAGCCAAATGCCATCTGGATTCCCAAAAATCCCATACTCATGTTGATAATCTGCAGCATGGATAGGTTTGGTTTTATTTTTCTGCCAGCCGCACCACTTTCATATCTTCCGTTCATTACCGCCATTCTGTTTTCAGTTTTTGAATTAATGCATCTTCAATTGGCGCTTTTTCTGGAACCACTTTATCTACGACCTCATTAGGAACCGTCATAGAAAGAACGTATTGTTTTACCTTCCAGCTTCCGTTGATTTTTTCTACCACGCCAGAGCCTCTGCAAATTTTCATTTGAGTATCTAATAATTCGTCAAACCATGCCAGTTTTCCGTCTTTACTAAAGTAAATATTTCTTTTAATCGCCTTAAAATTCCAGGTCTTTTTCTTGTCAAAATAAGGTTTTGCCCATACCATGAATTCTTTTTTATTCCAGATTTCGGTAGCATCTGTTCCAATGAAGGTAGATTCATCCGCAAAGAAGTTAAAATAAGCATTATAATCCGCTTTTGCCGCAGCTACGTTGAATGCATCCAACATAGTACTGATTTCCGATTTTTCTTTTTCAAATGCATTTTTCGATTGTGCAGTGAGTAAAGAAAATCCCAGTACAAATAGGATTAGCGTATAAACTGTCGTTAGTTTTTTCATGTATAATAATTATTTTTCGAGTTCAATAATCAACGGAGTTTTTGCAGAAATATTCATACTGTTTTGTAATGAAATTTCTTTTCCTGAGATAATCTCTTTTCCTTTTGTAAATCCATTAAGAGATTCGGCAAAACGTTTCAAGTCTAATGTCTGATCTTTTTCATTATTGTTGATCACCATCATTACACTTTCTTTGTCATTGTATCGGAAGTAAACAAAAACACCATCCTGAGGAACGAAATTTTTAGTTTTCCCATTATGAATCACATCTTTACCTTTTCTCCAGTTCAGTAATTTTTGAGTAAACTGGAAAAATTCTTTCTGTTCCGGGGTTTGAGCGGATGGAAGGAAAGCATTTTGTTTGTCAGATTTCCAGCCTCCCGGAAAATCTCTGCGGATATCTGCATCACCTCCGGCATTTTTATCTCCACGCATTCCTATTTCTGATCCGTAATAGATCTGCGGAGTTCCTCTCACCGTTGAAATCAGGGCGAGTGCCATTTTATAAGCATTGGGATTGGCGTTAAAAATCTCATTCCATCTTTCGGTATCATGATTTTCGAAGAAAACTAAAAGATTTTTAAGATCCGGATACAGGAAATCACTGGTAAAAGAATCGTAAATACGGATCATTCCTTTATCCCAGCTTTCTTTTTCTTTAAGGGCTTTAGGCATATTTTCAAACAGCATAAAATCCATCACCGATGGTAAATTTGAGTTGTAACCTGCTATTTCTCCAACTTTGGAATCTTTCTGCCATGCTGCAATTTGTGCGGCTGTATAAAGCCATGTTTCGCCTACGATATTGAATTTTGGATATTCATCAGTAATCGCTTTAGCCCATTTCGCCATGGCTTCTTTATCATTGTAAGGGTAAGTATCTACACGAATACCTCCCAGCCCTGCATATTCAATCCACCAGATTGCATTTTGGGTAAGATATTTTAAAACCAATGGATTTTTTTGGTTAATATCAGGCATGGTGGTATCAAACCAACCATCCAGTGCATATTTTTTATCAATATCCGAAGCATTGATATCAAACTGTGTTGTGGTTTTATAATTGGATCGTTTAAATCCATTTTCTCCTTCGTCAAACCAGTGTATCCAGTCTTTTGATGGTAGATCTTTGATCATCCAGTGTGAACTTCCCCAATGGTTGGTTACATAATCCATCACCAACATCATTTTTCGTTTGTTCAGCTCCTGAGATAAGGTTTTGTATTCCTCATTGGTTCCATAGCGACCATCTATTTTATACAGATCGGTTTGGGCATAGCCGTGATAAGAATATACTTTTTCGTTGTCTTCATTCACAGGGGTCAGCCAGACAGCTGTTGCTCCCAAATTCTGAATATAATCCAAATTATTGATAATACCACGGAGATCTCCGCCATGCCTTCCATTAGGCAGGCTTCGGTCTACTTTTTCCGTAAGCTCCGGCCTCGAATCATTCTTCTCGTCACCATTGGCAAAGCGATCCGGCATAATCAGGTACATCACATCTTTTGAAGTAAAAGATTCCCGATTGGCAGATCCGGATTCTCTCTGCTTCAGTTCGTAGGTATAAGCACCGATATTTTTTTTATCTTTTTTAATATTGATGGTAAACTTTGGAACATTTATTTCGTTGGTATTGACTGTAATAAAAACATAATTCGGATTATCCACTTTCTTGATGTCTTTAATCTGTATTCCATCTGAAAGTATAATCTCGTTATGGGCTACGTCTTTCCCGTAAACAAGAATCTGAAGTTCTGGATTTTTCATCCCTTTCCACCAAAAAGCAGGTTCTACTCTTTCCAATGTTTTTTGGGAAAAAGCGACAGAAGCTATTGAAAGGGCTAATGTGGCATATATTGTCTTCATATTAGTGTTCAATTTAGCATTAAATTTTCATATATACATTCAAAAATATGTTGTAAAGCATCTTTTTTTATCGCTATTAATGTAAAGTTTCAAAATTTAACTTCCCATTATAAATTTATATCGAAAAAATTTAAACTTTTCATAAAAAATTCATCCTGAAAGTTGATTTTTCATTCTTTTTATTTCTAGTTTTACAAAAAAAAGAAATGTTTGATTTCAGTAATATGTTCAAAACTGAAGGACCGGATGTTGTTTACAGCTGGACCATTCCTGTATTTGCTGTGATTATTTTTTTAGAGATGGCCTACAGCCACTTTAATAAAGAAAAGATCTATGAAACTAAGGATGTAGCAACTAATGTCCTTTTTGCTTTGCTCAATTATGGGTTAGACATCATTATGAAAGGTTTTTCTTTATTTGTCATGATGTTTTTCTACCATCACCGTATCTTCGACTGGCAGGAAGGCGTTTGGTATTGGATTGCTGTATTCCTGGCTCAGGATTTTGCTTATTATGTTCATCATTATGTAGATCATCACTCACGGGTTTTCTGGGCAGTGCATATCACTCACCATAATTCTGATTATTTCAATATTAGTACAGGATTCAGAAGCCCGGTGTTTCAACCACTGTACAGATATTTGTTTTTCTCACCGTTAGCTTTTATGGGTTTCCATCCATGGCATATTCTGGTAGCATATTCTGCAATACAGATTTATGGCACTTTTGTACACACACAATCCATTAAAAGTATGGGATTCCTAGAATATATTCTGGTTACCCCTTCTCATCACAGAGTACATCATGCATGCAATATTAAATATCTTGACCGCAATATGGGAATGGGGCTGATTATCTGGGATAAAATTTTCGGAACTTTTGAAAAAGAAGATCCTGAAGTACCTGTTAAATATGGAGTTTATCCAAAAATAAAGTCAAAAGATCCTGCTACCATGCTTTTCTATGAATGGAGAAGAATAGGAAAGGATATCAGACAACCGGGATTATCTTTTAAAAACCGTATAAAGTATCTTTTTTATTCACCGGGATGGAGGCATGACGGTACCGGAAAAACAGTAAAGCAGTACCAGAAGGAGTACAAAGAAAAGATAAAAAACAGAATCTCATCGGTAAAAGAGCCAGCACCAGACACCGAATACCAATTTTCACCATTGAACCAACAGACAGGAGATAAGTAATCTCTAAAAAAATACCCCGGACATCAAGCATTTGATGAACCGGGGCACCTTAGTGTTTCTTCAAATTAATTATTTTACTGGCTTAATAGAAATTGCGAAACCGCCACTTCTTGCCATTTTAAAATTAATTTTTGACTTGCTTGTAATCTCTTTTTTATAGATGTTATAGCTTTGAGGATTATCAATATAATCAGCATCTTTTCCATCTTCATAGATTGTTGCTTCATATTTCTTTCCTTTGTCTAAGAAAGAGAAATCTAATGCATAATCACGTTTGTTTTCATCGGTAATACCTCCTACAAACCAGTTTTCAGTACCTTTTGCTTTTCTTGCTGTAACTACATAATCTCCCGGTTCTGCAGATAAGATTTTTGTATCATCCCAATCTGCTGCCACATCCTTGATAAACTGGAATGCGTCCATATGTTTTTTGTAGTTCTCAGGAAGATCTGCTGCCATCTGAAGCGGCATATACATCGTTACGTAAAGGGCCAACTGTTTTACCAGAGTAGTTTTTACAAAACGATTATCTCCAGGGAAATAATAGTCTAACTTCGTTTGGAAAATTCCTGGAGTATAGTCCATAGAACCACCCATCCATCTTGTAAACGGAAGAACCGTCTGGTGGTCTGGCTTATTTCCTCCGAATGCCTCGTATTCTGTTCCACGGGCTGCTTCTGCAGAAATATAGTTCGGGTAGGTACGGCTTTCTCCTGTAGGACGTACAGATTCATGAGAATTGACCATAATTTTATAGTCATTTGCTTTTTCTGCAATTCTATAATAGTGATTAATCATCCATTGAGAATAGTGATGTTCTCCTCTAGGAATAATATCTCCTACATATCCTGTTTTCACAGCATCATAACCGTATTTATTCATGGTTTGGAATGCTTTGTCTGCCCATCTTTCATAGTTCGTAGCAGAACCTGAAGTTTCGTGGTGCATGATCAATTTAATTCCTTTTGAATGGGCATATTCATTCAACATTTTGATATCAAAATCCGGATATGGGGTAATGAAATCGAAAACAAATTCTTTGGAGTGACCGAACCAGTCTTCCCAACCGATGTTCCATCCTTCAATCAACAATCCCTGGAATCCGTTTTCTGCAGCGAAGTCAATATATTCTTTAACTTTTGTATTGTTGGCTGCGTGTTTTCCGTTGGGAGTCAATTTTGCAAAATCAGTTTTACCTAAATGAACATTTTCAGCCGTAGAATACGCCCATTGCGATTTTCCGATGATCATTTCCCACCAAACTCCCATATATTTTGTAGGGTGAATGTAAGAAGTGTCGGTATATTTCGTAGGTTCGTTAAGGTTAAAGATCATTTTAGAATCCATCACCTGTTCTGCTTTCGGAGCTACAATAATAGTTCTCCAAGGTGTTACTGATGGCGTCTGAATATACCCTTTTGCTCCCTGTCTGTCTGCAGTTAAATGCGTTTTGAACTTATAATTCTGTGCATCAACTTCAAGATGTGAAGCGGGATAATCTAATACCGCTGCTTCTGCAACGTTGATATACAAAGGTTCTTTTCCTTCTTTTTTTAGCATCAATGGAGACTGAACTGCATTTTTCACCAATGACTGTGAAGCGTTGGCATCATATGCTTTATCCCATTTTGCCGGAATTTCAGAAACTTTTGTTTCCTGATACTGATATTCCTGAGAGTCATAATCTGCAACGATCCACCATGCCTTCATGTCGGTAGGAAAATCAATTTCAGAATCTTCTTCTCTGATTACGAAATAATTAAGATTTTTCTGCTGTGGAAATTCATATCTGAACCCTAGACCATCATTAAATAATCTGAATTTCACTACAATACTTCTGTCTGTAGAAGCCTGGTTCAGGGTAACCGCCAGCTCGTTGTAATGGTTGATATAATTTTTCTTTTCTCCTAAAACCGGCTGCCAGGTTTCATTTTTGGAGTCTCTTTTTTCATCTGTCTTTGCAAAACCGTTGTTCAGATCGTATTTTGCATCTTCCGGTTTGGCTATTTCGGAAGCGAACTTTATGGCTGTGTCTTTAAATAATCTCAATCCCAATTTAGAATCCTCAACTACTACTGCACCATTGTATTTCAGATTATAGTAAGGTACTCCTTCTTTCAGCTGAAAATTCATTTCAAACTTCCCATCCGGAGATTTTAAAGATTGGGCTTTCACACCTGTAAACATCATTGAGAGCAAAAGCGCTCCAACTGTAATTTTCTTCATAATGACTATTTAATTAACTTAAAAATAGATAAAGTGCTGCAATAAAGCAGCACTTTGCCTTTATAAATTTAATATTCTTACAATTTTGTAATCGTTAGCTTATAATATGCTGAATTGTGTAAATCCAGTTCAATTTTATAATTACCTGCTTGTGAAACTTTATAGGCAGGATCTCCTGTTACTGTGTTCTCTGAACTTAAATAAGACTGAACGGCAGTTCCGGAAACCAAGGTCTGATCTGCATCTTTTGGCTGGAATTTCATTGCCCAATCATCATTGGCTCTGAATTTAAATACTCCTGTACTGGACAAAGCAATAGAGTTAATTACAAAAGTTCTGGTTGCAGGATTATATACAAAATCAGTATCTGATCCCCATCCGGTAGGCGTTGCATCACCAATCACTCCAAAGTTTGCAATAACTGAAGAATAGGTATTGGCAGCCCAATTTACTTTAATATAGTATGTTCCTGCAGCTGGAGCTTTTATATTGTCTCCATCTGCTTTCAATTTTCCAGAATTGCTTCCGTCATCTCCTTTATTTCCTGGCCAGTCCTGATTGATCGCAAATTTATATTTTCCATCTTCAGCGCCAGCAACAGTATTGATCCAGATAAATCCTCTGTACTCATCATTCTTTCCAGGAGAAAACAAATTAGGCGAGTTGCCTGGAGTCCAGTTTGCATACCCTGCAGCTCCTGCATAGCTTCCCGGTACATTGATCTTAGGATATACCAAATCCGGGTTTGGAGTATATGGAGTTACTTTAACAGCTACTACATTAGAATAGAAAGCTGCTGATCCTACAGAGGTCTTCAATCTTACCTCAATATCATTCACAACATCCGGTGTAGCTCCGATACTAAACATAGCAGCGTTCATAGCAGCATTAGTAACAGGACCAGAAGTCATATCGTTGGAAAAGTCAACGGTAGCACTTTTTTTAAAGTTATCTCCTTTGATTCCGAATTCAATTTTCTGATTAGGAACTACAGCAATATTAAATGTTGGTTTTGTCCAGGTAAAAGTGATTACAGCAGTATTTGCATTAAGCTCACTAAGAACAATTGCACTTTTATCAGCAGATAACTTACCTGCAGATGTTTCATTAATAACTGCCTGATCCTCATCTTTTTCACAGGAAAAAACTAATAGTCCCGTAAAAACCAGGGCTAATATTTTGAATAAATTTTTCATTATAATAGTGTTTTTAATTAATAACCAGGGTTCTGAACAAGATTAGGGTTAGCAACAATATCGTTAGCAGGAATTGGAAATAAGTTTCTATAATCTTCAACTGATTTACCATCTTTTACACCACCTTTCCAAGGCCATAAATATGAACCTGAGGTAAATTTACCATAACGAATTAGGTCGGTTCTCCTCGTTGCTTCCCAAGACATTTCTCTAGATCGTTCGTCTAAGAAAAAATCAGTATTTATTGAAGCAACAACAGTTCCTCCCGCTCTCGTTCTTAAGGCATTTACATATCCTAATGCAGTGGCTGCATCACCTCCTGATCCACCTCTTGAAACGGCTTCACCATACATAAGATAAATATCCGCTAAGCGGTATAAAGGAATATCTGCATCAACAAAATTACCTGATGCATCTGACCCAGGGGCACCATTAGAATAC
Organism: Chryseobacterium sp. MYb7; assembly: GCF_002979455.1. Lineage (GTDB taxonomy): Bacteria > Bacteroidota > Bacteroidia > Flavobacteriales > Weeksellaceae > Chryseobacterium. The sequence goes on along the minus strand of NZ_PCOU01000006.1, from coordinate 65,392 downwards.
TTTATATTTTTATACTTAATAAATGCATAACCATCTGTAAATGTTGATACATTATTTATTTCTAAACTTTGACCACTTGTATAGAAATTTCCTCTTTGATCACTTGGGGAACCTGCAAATAGATTAACAAAAGATTTTGTTGTTCTTATACCACCCCAACCTCCATTGATTCCGAACTGAGAAGCAGGCATCGAACCTCCAACTGCAGCGTGTACCATAAAAGTTGAACCTCCGTAAGTTTTTGTGCTTGTACCATCGTAATTTACAGATAAAATAACTTCAGGATTATTTACATTATTATCTGCCATAAATAATGATGAATAGTTTGATTTTAATGAATATCCTGAGTTTATTACTTTATTACAGTAGGTAATACAATCCGTATATCTTGCTGTACCTGTATAGACTTGTGCGTTTAAATATAATCTTGCTAATAAAGACCAAGCAGCAGCCTTATCTGCTCTACCATATTCATTACTTCTTGCATCTTTAAGATCATTTGCACAAGCTAAAAGCTCAGACTCTACATATTTGAATAGTTCTGCTCTAGCAATTCTTGGAGGAGGTGTATTAATAATATCAGTAGTCTCTGTTACCATTGGTACATTTCCAAATAAATCCATTGCATGATAATACGATTGAGCTCTTAGAAAACGAGCTTCAGCACGCATATATTTCGCTTCTGTAAGATTAGTTCCAGTAATTCCGTTTGTAGAAAGTTTTTCGTCAGTTGTATTTTTAATAAACTCATTACTTACCGCAATTACATTGAATATTCTATAGTATATTGCTGCAACAAACGGATTGGAAGCATTCCAAGTCATATTGTGCATCTCTGGAAGACCTGAATCAGCCCAAGCAATAACAGCTTCGTCTGTTGTTAGAACCTGCATACTATACATTTGACGAAGATAGTTTGAGAACCCCCCATCAATTCCACCTATATCGGTGTTTCCGTCTGCATTATTTTGATCTCCTTGACCACCAATTGCTAGTCCTGCATAAATTTTAGCTAAAGCAGGTTTATAATTATTAAAATCCTTGTATAAAACAGAAGCCGTTAATCCTAGACTTGGTTCTCTCTCAAGATCTTGTGTACAAGAACCTGCAAAAAATAGAGTCCCTAGAGTAATAGACCCTATAATTATTTTTTTATATAAATATTTATTTTTCATGTTGATTAAAATTGGAAGTTAAACCCTACTGAATACACTTTTGGTCTTTGATAGAAACCATTGTCAATTCCTCCAAATACCTCAGGATCTACACCTTTATATTTTGTAATTACAAAAACATTTTGTGCCATTGCATTTACTCTTAAATTGGTTCCTTTTCCCATAAATTCTCCTGCATTGTAAGCAATTGAGAAATTATCCATTCTAAGGAACGATGCATCTTCAATGAACATATCAGAGAAAAGTTGTGTCGCAGCAAACTGGGTTGTTAAAACACTTGAATTTGTATTGCTCAAGAAATTATTCGCCTGAATATTTGCAATTGAGCTATTAGAAGCAGAATTATTATAAACGTAGTTCCCTAAAACAGCTCTAAGCGATGTACTAAATTCCCATTTTTTCACACTTACCTTTGTAGAAAAGCCTAAGATTACATCAGGATTTGGAGATTTGTAGAAATATTTATCATCTTCAGTAGATTTCCCATCACCATTCCTGTCAACGTATACTCCTTCTAAAGGCTTTCCATTACTATCATAGACCTGTTGATATACATAAAATGCATTAAGGGGCTGACCAACCGTAATTGCTTGAATGTAGTTATTAATACCAGTAAGCGTTCCCACTTGAATTTTATATGATGAATCTACATATTGAGATAAACTTGTAACCCTAGGATTAAATCTAGTAGCATTAAGATTTACATCCCACGTTACACTTTCATTTTTCACAGGAACCAAATTCAAGTTAGCTTCAAAACCTTTATTGGCAATAACTCCAACATTTTTAATATTAAAGTTACTTAAATCACCTGCCCAAGTAGGTACTTTTGCAATAAGGTTTTCAGATTTTTTATCAAAATAATCTATTGAACCACTAATTCTATTATTTAAAATAGCAAAGTCTAAACCTAAGTTTTTAGTAGTAGTTGTTTCCCAAACCAAGTTTGGATTGTAAACATCTGGACGAAGTAAAGTATAGAAACTATTACCAAACTGGTACTGCGCAGTACTACTATTACTATAAGAATAAGAACCAAATGCAGGATAGAAATTACCTGTTTCTTGCTGGCCTGTTTTACCCCACCCTGCTCTTATTTTTAATGATTTAATCGCTGAAATATTTTTTAAGAAGCTTTCTTCATTAATTTTCCATGCAACTGAAACTGCTGGGAAATTACCCCATAACTGGTTTTTATCTGCTCCATTCCAGAATGTTGAAGAACCATCTCTTCTGATAGAACCATTGATAACATACTTATCTGCTATCGTAAAAATACCTCTAGCATAAAAAGACAGTAATGTTCTCTGTGTATCTCCTGCAGTTGAAAAATCGGTTTTTTGACCATTTCCATAATATGTAGGAGCCTCCGGAGTAATTGATCTTGTGTCTTGATAAGAGTAACCACCAATAATATCCACAGTTGTATTAATGGCATTAATCTTTTTTACATAATTTAGATAAGATTCAAATAATTTACTTTTAATTTCCTGCGAATATGAACGATAAGATCCTAAAGTTCCAATTCCTTGAGCGTAATCTTTGTATGTGTTAACAGAACCATCACTTTTTGCATAATCATAAGATCCTGTTATATTCAGCCTTAAATCCGGTAAGAAATGAAACTTATAATCTAATTGTAAACTTGGAATAACTCTAAAAACAGATGAAATATCTCTTTTACCATATAATAAACCTAATGGGTTTCTTGTTCCATTTACATTTAAACCTGTAGCAGTGTTGGCAGGATCTAACCATTCGTAATATCCTCCATATTTAGAATTCCCTGAATATACAGGTTGTGTTGGATCAAAATAAATAGATGCTCCAATAGCTCCAGCATCTGGAAATCTGTTCTCAGAAAAAGTTCCTTTAAAATTACCATTAACAGTTAAATGATTATCAAAAAATTTAGGTGAAAAATTTAAACCTAATGACGTTCTTCTGAATTCATTTGTCCTTACAATACCGTTTTGCTCATTGTACCCCAAAGACACTCTATATGGCAAACCTTTTACACCACCTGAAAATGCAACATTATTGTCTGTTCCCCAGGCTTGTTGATAAATTTTATCCTGCCAGTTAGTATCTGCTGTACCCAGATAAGATTTTTGAACACCCGTTCCAAAAGTATTCACAAAACTTCTAAACTGATCAGCATCCAAAACATCTACATTACCCATTTTAGTGGAGACAGAAAAATTAGTATTGAAATTAACTTTGAATTTACCTGCAGTACCTTTTTTCGTTGTAATTAAAATAACCCCGTTCGAGGCCCTATTTCCGTAAATAGCTGCAGAAGATGCATCTTTTAAGATATCAAATGTTTCGATATCATTTGGATTAATCAATGATAACGGATTCGTTGCTCCACTCAAACTGTTAAAATCAATAGGAACACCATCAATAACAATTAGCGGATCATTATTAATGAATGAAGAACCACCTCTTACTCTAATTGTAGAACCTGAACCAGGAGCACCACTGTTACCAGTAATTTGTACCCCAGGAGTTTTACCAACAATTAGTTGATCAGCAGTGGCTGCTCCCCCATTAAAATCTTTGGATGTTACAGAAGAAATAGATCCTGTAAGATCCGTCTTTTTCTGCTTACCATATCCAATCAAAACCACTTCGTCAATTTTCTTCTCTTGAGGAAGGGAATCCTTTTTCTGCGCGTGCATTACTGTACTTGCCAATAAAAAAGCGGGCGCAATTTTCAAAACGGTTGTAAAGTTCTTCACAATCATATTTTTTATAGTTTCGTTTTTTTTCAGTCATTTTTTGGCCTCGAGCCAGACTCGCAATTTATAAAAAAATTGGAATTATCATAAATTTAATATAATTTTATCTAAAATTATGTATATTACGAAACGGGTTTTAGTTAGTTTTTTACAGTCCAATATTTTACAGCATCTTATGCTTTGCATAATATTTGTTTCAATTTAACAATTTGTTAAACGTTTGTTTAACTTAATTTCATATTCAACCTTTCAAAATCGCTTTATTCCTCATAATAATACCACCAATAGCGGTATTCAGCAGATATTCCTTATCTTTGCATTTAAACTTTACTATAAATGTCAAACAGAAAGATGATTACGGCAGCTTTGCCTTATGCAAACGGGCCGGTTCATATAGGACATTTGGCAGGTGTTTATATTCCTGCGGATGTTTACGCAAGATTTCAGAGAAGATTAGGAAAAGATGTAGCGTTTATCTGTGGTTCAGATGAGCATGGGATTCCTATTACCATAAGAGCTAAAAAAGAAGGAGTAACTCCTCAGGATATCGTTGACAAATATCACGAGATCATTAAAAAATCTTTTTCAGACCTGGGAATTTCATTTGATGAATATTCAAGAACAACGTCTAAAAACCATTATGAAACCAGTCAGGATTTCTTCAAGGTTTTATACGAGAAAGGAAAATTCACAGAAGAAATTTCTGAGCAGTATTTTGATGAGCAGGCAGGAGAATTCCTTGCTGACCGTTATATTGTAGGAACATGTCCTAATTGTGGTAACGAAAATGCTTATGGAGATCAGTGCGAGAAATGCGGTTCTACCCTTTCTCCTTCTGAGCTGATCAATCCGAAATCAATGCTTAGTGGAAATGTTCCTATCCTTAAAGAAACAAAAAACTGGTATCTTCCATTAAATGAATATGAAGACTTTTTAAATGAATGGATCATTGAAGGTCATAAAGATGACTGGAAGCCTAACGTATACGGACAGGTTAAATCTTGGTTAAATGACGGGCTTAAGCCTCGTGCGATGACCAGAGATCTGAACTGGGGTGTTCCGGTTCCTCTTCCAAATGCTGAAGGAAAAGTATTATATGTATGGTTTGATGCTCCGATCGGTTATATTTCTTTCACCAAAGAATGGGCAGAGAAAAATGGAAAAGACTGGAAAGATTATTGGCAGAGTGAAGACAGTGATCTGGTACACTTTATCGGAAAGGATAATATTGTATTCCACTGTATTATTTTCCCTTCGATGATGAAAGCGCACGGAGATTATATTATGCCGGCTAACGTTCCTGCTTTTGAATTCCTGAACCTTGAGAACGATAAGATCTCAACATCAAGAAACTGGGCAGTCTGGGCTCATGAATATGTAGAAGATTTCCCTGGACAGCAGGATGTTTTAAGATATGCTCTTCTTTCATCTGCACCGGAAACAAAAGATAACAACTTTACTTGGAAAGATTTCCAGACTAAGAATAATTCTGAATTAGCTAATATTTTTGGTAACTTCATTAATCGTGTTGCAGTATTAATTAACAAAAACTTTGAAGGAAAAATTCCTGAAGGAGATGTAAATGCACCAGAATTAGAAGAAATCAGCAAAAGAGCTGTAGAAATCAGAAACTCTCTTGAAAATTATGAATTCAGAAATGCATTAACAGCATTTATGAATCTTGCAAGATTTGGAAATCAATACTTGCAGAATGAAGAGCCTTGGAAAACGGTTAAAAATGACATTGAGAAAACCAAAAATACATTATTTATTGGAGCTCAAATTTCAGTTGCACTAGCAAATTTAGCTGAACCATTTTTACCTTTTACAGCACAAAAATTATATGAAATTTTTAATGTTGAGCAAAAAGGATGGACTGAAATTGAAAACTCAAAAGTATTAATTGAAGCAGGTCATCCAATAATGGCTAATGCTCCAATTTTATTCTCTCAGATTTCAGACGATATCATCGAAGCTCAGATCCAAAAGCTGGAAGACACAAAACAAAACAATAAAAAAACAAACCTTAACGCAAACCCAATGAAAGAGGAGATCACGTTTGATGACTTTACTAAAATAGATCTTAGAACAGCAACCATTATTGAAGCTGAAAAAGTAGAAAAAGCAGATAAATTACTAAAACTTACTGTAGATACAGGAGTAGATGTAAGAACTGTTGTTTCTGGTATTGCAGAAAGTTTCACTCCTGAAGAAGTAATCGGTAAGCAGGTAATGATCCTTCTGAATCTTGCTCCAAGAAAGATCAGAGGAATTGAATCTCAGGGAATGTTATTATTAACAACAAAACCAGACGGAAAATTATCTTTCGTAACACCGGATGACAGGAATGTTGAAAACGGTATTGAGATCGGGTAATTAAAATCCTTATAAAGATTATAGGCTGTTTCACCAGAAGCAGCCTTTCTTTTTTATGATTCGTTTGCAAATGCCATCCTTTATTAAGATAATCATTAGGAGCTTGTTCCCGCTATCCACTTTTACTCCTCGTGCCTGCCCGAAAGGCCAATCACGTGCTGCGGGGTAACCGTTTCTATCGGGGCTAGGGAGAAGCACAAAAAAAGTCATTCCGGTGTACAGAATGACAATGTATTATCTTTTGAGATTGCTTCGCTTTCAGCTCGCAATGACTTGTTGACAATTATTTTTTAGTCAGTTTTGCCAGATAAGAATCCTCATCTTTCAAAACTCTTTCTATTTTGAAGCCATTGTTTTGAGCCGCATTTTTCAGTGTATTGAAATCAAGATACAGCCAGGTAATCGGTTCTTCAGATTCCCCTTTATAATGAACCACATATTCCAGTTCTCCATAATATCCACCAGCCGGAATATATACTCCACCATCTTTATCACGGTCGAACATATAAAGAATATCTGTACTGTCAATTAAAACCTGTCCGCCATCATTCAGTAAAGTATGCAGTTTTTGAAGATAGGGATCTATTTTAGCAAGGCTTTCAAAAACTCCGGTACCGTTCATCAATAATAAAATAGTATCAAAACTTTCTCCTGAGAAATCAAGCATATTTTCACAAACTGCTTTTTTAACTCCTCTCAGCTTGCAGATCTCAATAGATTTTGGTGAAATATCCAATGCGGTCACCTCAAGATTTCTTTCATTTTGAAGGTATAAAGAATGAGAACCTGCACCCGCCCCGATATCCAGAACTTTTCCGTTGGATAACTGCAATGCTTTCTGCTCAATATCATTCATTTCTTCAAAATCTCTGAATAAATAATCTACCGGAAGCTCATCCAGCTCAGAAATTGACGTTTCAGTCTGCAGATCTTCAGGATTGTCATTGTGGTAATAATCCCAGATCGCTCTGCCCATTAAATCTTTCATAGTGCAAAGATACGGGTTCGGGGTGATAGTTGCCAGTTTATTTTGTTGCGGGGTGCTGGTTGTTTTTTGTTCCTGGTTACCCCACAACGTTAAGCTCTCTCTCAAATCCTCAAACCCTCCCACTCTCAAACTCAAACTCAAACTCAAAATCCCTGCCACCTACTCCATCGAATCCTTCTCCTTATGTCTGTCCGCCTGAGATTCGTTCTCTGCTACGCCTGCTTTCCAGTAAGAATAAGCGTATAATTCCTGGGAAGTCCAGTTCTTTTCTTTTCTCAGATAAGTACGGATTTCTTTCACGCTTGAAAATTCACAAGCTACATAACCAAACTTTGTAGTCTCAGGAATCTCAATACTTTTTAAAGCATTTGAAATTCCACTGCTGATCTGAGGCTGCGTATTGTGTAACCATTTAAAATCAATTCGGGCTTTCGTTTCAAGCAGTTGCTCATCTTCTTTTCCATGAACTTCAATAATGCATATTCCTTTTGCTGTTGCAGGAAGTGTTTCCAAAATAGCACTGATCACCGGAATGGCCGTAGCATCTCCCACCAACAGATACCAATCTGCAGCCGGATACAACTCCCTACCTTCCAAACGCATCATCACTCCTAGCTTTGAGCCTGCTTCAGCTTCTCTCACCCATTTGGAGGCGGGGCCTCCGTCTCCATGATCTACAAAGTCGATGATTAATTCACTCTTCTCCAGATCAATTCCTCTGTGGGTATAAGTTCTGATAGCCGGAGCTATTTCTTTTGGCGGATACACCCACTGATGATTTTCGTCCAGCGTCGGGAAATGAATTTCGTTCAACCCAGCCGGAGGAACAGCAATCTTATTATTGTCTCCCACCATGGTATTTTTGAATACCTGAACTTCCGGTGAGTATAAATACACTCTGATAAAATGGTCAGTAATGTATTCTTTTCTGGTGACTTCAGCAACAATCTGCCCTGTTGAAATTTTAGCCATAACTGATTTTTTTTTTAAGTTAAAATCCGGTTTCCGATTAATTCAGAAACCGGATTTGAAATACAATATATTTTCAGATCAAAGCATTGTTACCTTCATCGTATTTTTAAAATTCAAAAGTGTAAGAAAGGTTGAATGTTCTTCCTCTTCCTTTATAATTGAACAATTCCGGAAGTCCGTAAGTAGAATACAATACCTGAGAACGCTTGCTCCATATGGTCTGATAATCTGTATTGAATAGATTCTGAATTCCTAAATTGAATTTTCCAAAATGGAATCGGTATCCTATCATCAAATCTGAAGTATTGTACCCTTCCACCACATTATTAAGCTCGTCTTTCTGTTTGAAATTCTGCAAAGACTGGAATCTGAAAGACCAGCTTTTAATGTTATATCCAATATACGTCACCAGTTTTGAAGGAGAAGCATTGTAAATTTCCTGTTTCTGCCATTCTCCTTTGTTATCTACCTCAGATTTGATTAAAAGACCGCTCGCCCCGAAATAAACGCCATTGTTTAAGGAATAAGAAACCTCAGCTTCAATTCCCATGTTTCTTAATTTCAAATCATTCACAAGAATCTGGAATGTCTTTTTGTCTACAGCAACGGTTTTGTCTGAATTACTTAAAAATCCTGCAATCTGAGCTCTTAAACCTCCTTTATTGATACGGTAACCTACCTCAAACTGATTCGTTTTGATAGCCTGAAGGGGCTGTTCTTTCACATTAATACTGGATACTACATCCCAGTTGGTTCCCACCAATTTATACTGTCCGATTCCGTAAAATTTAGCAGGATCTGCTAAGCTTGCCCCTTGGGAAAAAGTTCCCCAAACCTGATGCTGCTCATTGAATTTGTACAACAATCCTGCATTGGCTAAAGTCACATTATAAGAACTTTCACCTCCAGAAATTGCAGATGCTGAGCTTCCATATCCCATGGCAACCTGTGTTTGCTGTTCCGAACCGACAAAGTCATCCATTTTCACATTGATATGCTGGTAACGGATCCCTGCATTCAATTGAAGTTTTGGAAAAATATTATATTTTGCCTGAACATATCCTGCATAGCTCTGTGAATGATTGGTTGGATATCTTCCCAGGCTGTATTTGGTTTCATTCACTAAACCTCCGCTGGACATTGTCTTTGCAATATCATAGACAGATTGTGTCCCTTCAAATTTTTCAAAATCAAAATCTGCTCCATAGGTAATATTCAGCCCTCGCCATGATTTCGATAATAAAGCTTTAATCCCTGAATAGTAAGTATCCTGCTGTGAAGAGGACATATAAGGTATTTTTCCTGACTGCAAAGTAACATTTCCCGGGAATGGATAGAATCCTAATTTTTCACCACGGGTAGCCAATTGTACATATAAATCCTGTCCACCCAAAATCCCGTTTCCGTTATACGCTACGGTTGCCATATAACGTTCTGTTCCTACATTTTTATCAGATGAAAAACCATCTCTCATTTCCAATAACGACGCATTTTTTGTCGTGAATGCACTCAGGTTTTGACCTAAAAATAAACTTCTGTCTCCGTTAAATTTAGAATTGTAATACTGAACAGAGGCTGTTATTTTATGTTTATTGTTAAACTGATACCCACCTGTAGCCAATATGTCAATGGACTGGTTATACTGAAGGTCAGTCTGTGTAATATCTGTAAAAAGCTGTTTCTGATCTGCTCCATACACCCCGCCATTTTGCTGGTAAGCTACTCCCAGTCTTCCGAAGAACTTATCTCCTTTAGTGGCAATAGACTGGGCTGCACGGAAATCATGGTCATCTTTTCCCATAAATCCGGTACGTACTCCCAATTCTGTTTCTCCGCTGATTCCTTTTTTGGAAGGTGTTTTGGTAATGATATTGATAATTCCGCCGGTAGCGTTACCTCCATAAATCGAGCTTGCTCCTGAAAGCACTTCAATTCTTTCGATATTAAATGGATCAATGGCGTCCAGCTGACGGCTTATGGCACGGATACTGTTCAGGGAAACACCATCGATCATTACAAGTGCTGAACGTCCTCTCATATTCTGTCCGTAATTGGTTCTTCCCTGTGGACCAATATCCATAGACGGAATCAGAATCGATAACATTTCTTTAATAGGAACTCCACTTTTGGCCTGTTCCTGAATCTTTTCTTTCTGTACGACCCAAACCGTTCCCGGAACTTCGGAGATTTTTGTGGGTTTTCTTGAGGCTACGATTACCACATCTTCAATACCTTTAGAGGCAATAGAATCTTTAGCTGTCTGGGAAAATAATACTCCCGAAACTAAAAGACCTATGAATGCATACTGCTTTTTCATTCTTTCTTCTCAAAGTTTTATAATCTCACAAAGATAATTCTTATTTAGAAAGAATAAAAATAACAGAATATAAGATTTTCCCTTATTTTATGATAGTAAACATCTTTTTACAGAAAAGTTTTCAAAATCTGGATATATATTAAAACCATTAAGAAGAATTTAAGGAGTAAAGTATAGTTAAGATAAATCATTCTGATTTTTAAGCTTAAAACGAAGCTCATCTTAATACTCTAAAAACCTTAATACAATTTTAATGTTTCAAAAAGTTTAAAATTTGACATTTTCTTAAAAAGCGTAAAATCCCAGCCCAACGAAGGACCAGGATTTTACTAGTAAAAACAAGGTATTTTTTATACTGCAGGCCCTGCCGCATCTTTTATTTCTTCTAACAATTTTCTTCTTTCACGAAGTCTTCTTCTTGCGATAACGGATTTACCTCCCAACACTCTTATAAACCTGAAATACTGGAAACGCTTTGCTCCGAAATGATGGGTCGCAACATAAATCAGCACTCCAAATCCGACTAAAATAATATATCCAAATATCTTTTTGGTGGCTATGATGATCGCATTGAGCTGAATGGCTTTCATATTGGCTGCTACATTCTGAGGAGTAACGGTCATTCCATCCATATAAACAGCAAGATCACCAATTGCTGTAACCTGAAAACGATACTGAAACCATGAATAGAGTGTTGAAAAAATTCCTACGGCAAGAAAAGTTCTCCAAACCAACACAAGCCCGATCGCTGCCAGCATTTCATCCATTTCAAGCTTATCCAGTGTATAAAACCATACGGAAATAAACAGTGAACACATTCCGTAGCCTTTTAAAAACATAGGCAGATACCAGTTGTCATAACTGAACTCCAGTACCATCGAAAAATACATAATAATGGCATATCCAATCATTGCTGCAAAACCGGAAAAAATGTACATTTTCAAAGGTTTTTCTTTTTTGAACCAGAAAATGGCTACGACTCCGGCTAAAATAATTCCGGGAATCATCAGTAGATTCAGTCTGGTATTGGTCAACTGATCATAACCCAAAACTCCCACTGCAAAAGTATTCTGAATAGAAGCTGTTCCTAAGAACATTCCCAGCCAAAAAAGCATAAACAGACCATGCTGAACATTATTTTTTGTAAAAATTTTGAATGAAAGGTACGGTCGCTTTAAAGTTAGCTGACGGATAGAAAGCAGTGCAAAACTCACAAAAGCTGCAATACTTGCATTCATGATATTCTTCGAATTGAACCAATCCTGCTGTCTTCCAAATGAATACACATACGCCGAAAACATGAACGTTGAAATGAAAAGTAAAATACTCAGCCAGTCAATATAATGCAGAGGAACTTTTAACGCAAAATATTTATCATGCATAAAAATCCAGTGTATTAAAGCTAAAATAAAGCATAAAACTGCTGTAAACAGGTAAAACTGCTGCCAGTTGTAGATAAGAGCAAATTCAGCAGCATAATAGGTTGCTACCTGATTCATTACCAGAACGAAGGTATAGAAAGCTCCATAAAACATTCCGCGGTTTCCAATCATCACCATTAATGGCAGGAACAACTCTATGGTGACCATCATTTTCATAAAACCAATCAGCAGAGAAGTAAATATGAAAACCATTGGTTGTAAAGTAGTTCCGTTTATGTAGCTAAGCAAACCTAAAAGTACCAGAAGTAAAACCAGCTTATCCCTTACTTTAAACCTCATTTTGATTCTGAGAACAACAGGCATACAGGCCCCCATCCCGATGGTTGTAGCGTAGTTTGCCCATATAAAATATTCTGTCATGGCGCCGGTACCACTTACCAGAGAACTGATATTTCCTGTGTACACCCCACCGATAGGCATTACCACAGCAAGCAGTAATACAATCAGCAGCAGCTGTACGGGTTTTGGTACCCAATCGCTATATAATCCTTTGTTGTACATATTTTTTTAGGTAATAGGTTTCAGATATCAGATGGCAGACTTTCAACATTCAGCCTTAGCTTTCCATACGCATAATGTCTGGAATCTGATATCTTCCATCTTTTAGTCTTTATTAATATTCACGTTCATATTCATTCCCGCACTCAGCTTATCCAGATCTTCTTTTTTGTTGGAAGTTGTAAATTCTATTCTTACAGGAATTCTCTGCTGTACTTTAATGAAATTACCAGTAGAGTTATCAGTAGGTACGCTTGAATATCTTGATCCGGTAGCTGCAGAAACTGCTGTTACTACTCCTTCAAACTTTTTACCTCCTAAAGCATCAGCTGTCATAGCAATTTTTTCTCCCACTTTAATATTGGGCATCTGGCTTTCAAGGAAGTTAGCGGTTACCCATTTTTGACCGTTAAGGACAATCGTTGCTACCTGTTGTCCCAGCTGGATCAACTGACCTTCAGAAATGGTTCTTCTACCCATCACCCCATCATAAGGCGCTGTAATAACAGTATACGAAAGATTGATTCTGGCCATATCCAAGGCAGATTTCGTTCTTTTAATTTCAGCATCATTAATTCCCAATCTGCTTTTCACTTCCGTAGTAGAAAGGTTGGCGGATTGTTTTTGGTTGACCAGAGTTTCATAAGCTGCCTTTTGCGCATCATATTCTGTCTTTATCTGATCATATTGCTGTCTTGTAACAGCTTCGGCCGCCAAAAGGTTTTTATATCGGTTTAAATTCTGCTCAGCATTCCATAGTCTGGCTTTTGCTCCTGCAATATTAGACTGCATTACGTTGATATTGTTGGAAACAGTATTTACTGAAGAACTTGTTGCTGTTTTTTGAGCCATTGCATTCTGATAAGCAGCTTCTGCCTGTCCCAGTTGTGTAAGAATTTCACGTTCATCAAGGATGACCAAAGTATCTCCTTTTTTAACATTTTGGTGTTCAATGAACTTAATTTCTTTGATATAAGCAGAAACTCTTGTATTGATAGGGTTAATAAATTCCTCTACCTGTGCTGCTTCTGTATACGTTTTGCTTCCGATGTGGAAATATTCACGGATTAACCAGAATAATCCGAAACCGATCACCAGAAAAACGATGATATTGGAAATGATGGCTCTGATTTTATTGGTTTTATTTTTCTTTTTCTTGTTTTCTGCAGCAGATGTAGCTGGAGTTGGTGTTGTATTTTGAGTAGTTTGTTCCTTGTTTTCCATTGTGTTGATTTTCAGTTTTAAAAATTAAAGTGTTCCCGTAGATTTCAAAAGGTTGTAATACTGATACAAAACATTGATTTCAGCATTGGCATAATCAAGTTCTGACTGTAGTTTCTGGTTCTGTGCATCAATCATTTCTGCCTGCACAGCCAATTGGTTCAGATACTTGGCTTCAGTAATCTTGTAGTTTTCTTCTGCCAGTCTTTTAGAATCATTCAGAATATCAGCCTGCTGAATCGCTTCCTGATATTTTGTATAGGCAGCATTCACTCCCATATCTACATTCTGTTGTGTCAGGGTCATCACATCATTCGCCTGATTTTTTTGCAGTTCACCTAATTTTACTTTTTCCTTCGTTTTATAAAGAGTATCTATATTATAGCTCAGAGAAACTCCGGTCTGCCAGCCACCTGAGTACATATCCAAAACAGGATTTCTGGTCGTGATCGGTCTTTGCAGTGTATATCCGCCAAATCCGGCCAGCGTAGGTGCATTATCGGTTTTTATAATCTCAATATTCTTATCTGCAACCGCAATATTTTTTTGAGCAGATTTCAACAGCGGATTGCTTTCATGAGCAAGATCCGTGTAATACTCCATGCCTATTCCGGATTCTTTGTTCTCCAGATTTTCTGTAGGAACAATCTCCGTGTCAGAAGATAATCCTAAAGCAATATTCAGGTTATAATTAAGGATTTTTTTATTGTTGGTAAGGGTAAGAATTCCCTGATCCAGATTTTTGATTGCCAGTTCTCCACGAATCACTTCATTTCGGGTCACCATTCCCTGCTGGTAGAACTTCTGGATATTTTTAAGACGTTCCTGAGCCAGTTTTTTGTTATTCTGAAATACCTCTTGCTGATTGATGATTTTATAGACGTCCAGATAATTGGAAATCACTAAAAATTTTACATCCTGCTTGTTTTTCTCTAAATCCAGTTCGGAAAGCTGTTCACGAAGTCCCGCCATTTCAATAGATTTTTTCACCAGCCCTCCTTTGAAGATCAGTTGTGTTGCCTGTACCGCGTACGAACTTCCATAATGCGGCATTGGAACATTTGTAGAATTCGAAAAGTCTTTGTCGATAGCGATAGCATCTCCTAAATAGAACTGACTTGTAGAAGCTGTGATCGTAGGAAGTTTCTGAAGCTTAACAACATTTGTATTTTGTTTTGCAATACCAATGTTCTGTGCGGAAACCTTGAGCTGCTGATGATTTTGAACAGCGAGTTCCGCCACCTCACCTGCGGTCATCTGTTTAATCTGTTGGGAAAAAAACAGCGCAGGAAAAGCTGCTATCAGTACAGATAGTGCTGTTTTTATTTTCTTTGTCATTTTACCTTGTTTTACAGATGCAAAGTTAGGTCAACAACAAAATCAATCAAATGTTTGATTTCTGGAAAAAGATGTTCAAATGTAATATTTTAGCTTTCGAACTGATGCCTATACTGTGTAGGACTTACCTCCAGATGCTTCTTAAAAAAGTGAGAAAACGAGTATTGATCACTGAATCCGAGAATAGAGGAAACCTCTGAAACCGGTTTATTGGAAGAGTTTAAGAGTACTTTTGCTTCATTGATGACAATTAAAGCAATAATCTGACTTGCAGACTTGCCTGTGATGGTCTTTACAACGGAAGAAAGATGTCTGGTTGTAATGGATTGCCGTTCGGCATAAAACTCAACGGTTCTTTCTGTAAGATGATGTTCTGCAATATCAGTAAGAAATACAAATACAATTTCTTCCTGTCTGGACATCTGATTCATAGAGTTGTTATCTTCCTTGGAAATAATTCCCGCCATCTGATAGCAGAAAACAGAGAAAAGATGCTCTACCATTTCTTTCTTATAAAGCATTTCAGTCTCAGAATCAAGGATATATTTCAGGAAATTGACGCTTTTCCAGACCACTTCCATTTCATCTTCAGGAAAAGGAACTCCTTTATTCATCTGCTGTCTGAAATAACGATAGGTAATCAGACGGTTAAATTTCAATGATAAAGCCGAAATAAACTCTCTTTTATAAGAAACCATCCTGGATTGGAAATCATCTGTCACAGATACTACTTCATAAATGGTTTGCGGATCGGTTACCATAAACATATTAGTAGAAACCTCCAGATCACTGAAGTGCTGACGAAGTTTTATAGTTCCTGATTTAATGAATATAAAAGCAGGATTATCAGGACGGAAAGGTTTATCGACAGCAATTCTCTCGAAAATATTACGTTCCGTAAAAATATCAACTCCAAATTTTTCAAGGGGAGACATAAGACAAATGTAAGGAATCTTACCAGTGATTACAAAATTTTATTATTTTAGCATTAATCCAATTTTCCTTCAGCATGAGAAAGGTTGATCTATTATTTGCCGAATACAGTAAAAGCCATAGAAACGCGACCAACAAGTTCATTCACTGGATTTGTGTGCCTTTAATTTTCTGGACAATTCTTGGTTTTACCTCCCTTATTCCCTCCCCTCATTTTTGTGCTTCCTATTTCGGATGTGCCAGTATCATAAGCATTTTGGTGATTATTTTGATCACATTGTTCTATATAAGACTTTCTTTTCTGATCGCTATCATGATGATTGTGATCATGCTTATGATGGAACATTTCATTTACCTTACCAATATCAGTATGGGAAGACAATCATGGATGATTTATCTTTCCGTATTCATCATTACCTGGATTTTCCAGTTTATAGGGCATAAAATTGAAGGAAAAAAACCTACTTTTCTTAAAGATCTGCAGTTTCTTCTGATAGGACCGATCTGGCTTTTAGGCTTTATTCTGAAAAAAGCAGGGGTCAAATATTAATCTTCCAGCGCATATACCGCAAAACTTGCCAGCCAGTGATCTCCGCCATAATTTCCCTGGAAAAGCAGTGGCAATCCATTATTTAGAAATACATCTGCTGTTTTTCTGAAATCTTTTTTCAATGGATGATTGGCAGGAAGTGCATTTGAGATTCCTTTCATACACCATGCTTTAGAAAAAGACAATCCTACAAGGTGAACGGTTTGGTAATCGCTCAAATCACTAACCACAGGGATTTTTTCAACATTTTCTAAACTTCTTTTTTCGTAGAAAGCATTCAGCCACTGTACAAATTCTTTTTGAGGAAGAACTCTTCGCATTAGATCAGCAATTTCCAGACTTGGCGAAAAGAAATCGGAGCCGTCAGGTTCCAGATAAGCTGGCGTTTTCTGATCTTTCAAGAAAAAGTATTTTGCCTTTTCCATCAACTGGTTTTCAAACTCTTTATCTTTATTAGCTCTTGCCCAATCTATAGCAAAAGCCATAGCAAATGCAGTATTAGGATGAACCCCGGTTCTATTGGGATACGTTTGTTTTGGAAGATAGATTTTCCAGGATTTCAGAATCTGATCTGCAAGCGGTTTCAGATTTTGGTGCCAAATTTTGGCTTTCGGATGATCCCAATTGGTCAGTTCTTCATCCAGCTTTAAGATCCATGCCCAGCCGTAGGTTCTTTCAAAAGTTCCTGTCAGCTGATATTTTGTAAAATAATCTGCTTCTGTCTGTAGTTTTTCTTTTTGAAATGATTCATCAAGAATTTTTTCAATCTCTTTAGCATTAGACAGATTGGGTTTTATTTTCAAAAGTCTTGTGAGCATCCAATGTCCATGAACAGAGCTATGCCAGTCGAAACATCCATAAAAACTAGGGTGGAGATCTTTGGGAGTCAAAGGAACTTCACCGGCATTATTGATAATATGGGCTGTTTTATTTGGATATTCCTGATTGATACAGTGAAGAGGTTTATCGGATAATTTCATGGCCATTTCGTCTGTAAGTTTCGGAATTTCCTGGGCATACATCAGAAATGGAGAAAACACAAATGCTAAAAGACTTTTTTTCATGAATTAAAAATAAAAATAATTTATCAGTCTCAGCAATTTTCAAAGCGGTTTTAGAGCTATTTATTGATTTTATATTAACATTCTTTCGTTTTAAATCTTCATTCATTTTACAAATGATCATTTTTGAGCACACTTTTTGATCATCACCATAAAAAACTAATTAACCCATGAAAAAAATTATTTTCCTATTATCAGGTCTTATCCTTATCAATTGCAGCAAATCAGGTGGTGAAAAACAAGAATTGAAAGCCGACCTGATGGAAGTTATAACCGAAGACAAAACACCTTCTTCCGCAGCGGCACCTTTACCTCCATCAGCTTTTATTTCTGAAAAACTGGCTTCTGATGAGAACGGAACCAACAAAGATGTTTACACCCCAAAGAAAACTGATACAATCTCCAAAAAAATCATCAAAAACGGTGATATGAAGATTCAGGTGGGCGATATTAAAAAGACACAAAATCAGGTCAATGAGATCATCAAAAAAAACAATGCTTATATCCAGAAAGAAGAGTTTCAAAATACGGATATGGATGATAATCTTACTCTGATAATCCGTGTGCCTCATAAAAATTTTGATGCATTGATCAATTCCTTTTCGAATGGTGTGGGAACTGTTTTGTCTAAAAACATTTCATCTAATGATGTCACAGAAGAATATACCGATATCGCCATAAAACTGGCTAACAAAAAGATATATCTTGAAAAATACCGTGACATGCTGAAAAGTGCTGCTACCACGAAGGATATGCTGGAAATCCAGGAAAATATTCGTGAACTGGAAGATGAGATAGATGTAGCTGAAGGCAGACTTCGTTTTATAGATGACCGCGTGAACTACAGTACTCTGAATTTAAACTTATACAAAGAGAAAGTAAGAAGCTCAACCACTTCAAAAATTGGTTTTGGAAGCCGTTTTATGGATTCTCTGACGGAAGGCTGGAACAGTTTTGTAAGCCTTCTTCTGGGAATGGTTTCATTATGGCCTTTCTTTTTGCTGATTCCTGTTATTATTGTTCTTTGGAGAAAATGGAGATCAAAGAAGAGAGATGAGAATTAATTTATTAAAAAATCCGGGCATCTTCGATGCCCGGATTTCTACTGCATTATCAACAATTTATACTGTTTCCAGTACTTATTTAAAATCAATAACAATGCAATAGTCTTGTTAACAGCTGTTAAATATTATTGAAAATTTATTTTCTGATGGTTTTGGTAATACTGCTTCCATCTTTATAAAGGATTTTCACAAAATAGATTCCGGACTGAAGTCGACTTATATTCATGCTATTCTGTACCGGATTCATGAAAGTCATAATCTGAAGCCCGTGAGGAGTAATGACATCTACTCTGCTTATTTTATTATAATAGCTTTCAGGCGCAAAATTGATCAGATGCTCAGATATTATGATTGAAAGATCATTTTCTTTACTGGCAAAAACGGATGCTTTACAAGCCTGCCCTTCATTACAGTCACTTACCACTTTCCAAACTGCATTACTTCCCGGTGCCTCTCCCGGATTAGCATACCATTTGTTTTCCCAGATTTTGCAAGCATGGAATACTTTTGTTCCTGCTGTTGGATAAGTTTTTGTTGGGCTATACTCTTGCGCGCCGCAGTAAGTAACCGAACCACTTGATGTACAACCAGGTCCTTCGGTGCATGCACTTACTTCTTCCCATACCATATTGGTTCCCGGCATTTCTCCCGGATTTGCATACCATTTGTTTTTCCAGATTTTGCAAGAATAGAAAACTTTTACACCTGCTGTAGGATATGCATTAGCAGCATTATATTGCTCTGCTCCGCAATAGGATTGTCCATTTCCTGGTGTAACTTTCTTCGTTCTGACTTTTAATTCATTGCTCGCATCAGAGAGCTGATTGTTCATAGCAACGGATCTTATGGTATAACGATATTCTGTGTCTTGTGCCAATCCTGTTCTTAAAAAGCTTGTTTGTACGGTTTCTCCTACTTTGATTCCATTTTCAAAGATTTGATAATTTTTAATTCCCTGTGAATGGGTAGAAGCCATCCACATGAGTGAAACTGAGTTTTCAGTAACTGCCATCGAATGGAGATTGGATGGTGCTGTAGGTTTTTCAATTGTCCCCTCACTGTTTGTTTTCACGTTGAGTGGCGCGCTTTTCCCTGAAGTAAGCCCCGAAGAACCTTTCGCCTGTATTTCATACATATAAATTGTGTTAGCAGTTAAGCCAGTATCCTGAAAAGTAGGTGTACTTACCTGCTGAATATTTTGCCCATTACGGAAAATAGTATAAGATACTGCGTCTGATTGCGGGTTCCAGCTTATTTTAGCAGAAGAACTTGTTACTCCTACCTGAGTTAATCCTGTAGGAGTGGCAGGTGCAGAAACGTCTGTTCCGGAGGTTACATTCACATCAATTACATTATAAAATGCATTAGTGGTATCTGCTACATCCCAAACCGCTAAAATAATATGATAACCTGTACGGTTAGCAGGAACAGTAATCTGATGAGAAACATTATCCTGTGGTGGTGTTCCGTTGTGTGTGACTGTACCAATAAGCTCAAGATCCTGACGGGAAAGCGGTTGATTAGGATCCCAGCCCTGCTTTGTCATATAATAATGCCATTTTGCAGTCGCATGATACGCCGAGTATTTCCAGATAAAGGCATTCACACCCGTAGAAATATTGGTTTTTTTCCAACGATCAGCAGTTTGGAGATCCAATGTAGTGTCTCCGCCTATACTTCCATTAGCGGAAGCAATCTTTCCATCTGCCGGGCCCAATGCAGGAAAACCTTTTGGCGCTTCCAGAGATCCGGGTTCATTAATTACAGAACCGTATTTTCCAAATGCCACTGAATAGCCAAGCGAGGCTTTATCCAGACTTCCCTGATATCCTCGTGAGGCAGGGCTCATTACATATCCGTGTGCAGACAAATGAATTAAAGAGGGTACCAGCATAACCAACATCAGCAATACCGGAAAAAAAATTTTACGTGTCTTCATATTTAAATATTTAGGGTTGATTGTATCGGAGCAATTTTCTATAAAGCTAATTTTTCAAACCCTTGCCCTCTAAATCACTAAAGAAACACAAAAGGGATTAGCTTAAATTCAGCGAAAAACTTAAATTATAAAATTTTTAACAAAAATCAAATTAAACAAAATAAATTAGTTAATATTTTAAATTAAAACATAAAATAATAATTCATAACATATTATTATTAACATATCATCATGATGTGTTAAAGCATAAAAATAGGAAAAATTAAATAATTAATCACATGTTATTGAAATAAATTTTACTTGAATCAACCTTAAAGAGAGAAAAAAAGAGGTAAAATATTGTTATTGATATGACTGTTAATGAATTACCGAAATTTTTTTTCAATCAAAAAAAAAGAAAGGCTGAGAGAATATTTAATTCTTTCAGCCTGTAAATTGTAAAGATTCTTAAGATTACATTGAATCAAAAAAGAATAAAGCTTATTTCCCAAGTACAAATACTGCAGGAATTTTATGAAGTTCCGGCTTTTGTTTCTGCCAGTCTTTTATGGTTTTTGTCTTGATAAATTCATGTTCAGGATCGTTGATATTGGCCGCAATACAAAGCTTTGTATTGGGTGATAAAAACTTACACAAATCTTCAAAAAGCTGGTTATTCCTGTACGGTGTTTCCATGAAAATCTGCGAATATCCGGTTTTCTGAACGAGGCTTTCAAGATTCATAATATGTTTCTTTTTCTCTCCTTTATCAATAGGAAGATAGCCATGGAAAGTAAATTCCTGTCCGTTGAACCCACTGGAAATCAAGGCCAGGATAATAGATGAAGGTCCAGAAATAGGGATCACTCTGATATTTTTCTCATGACACCATTTTACAATCAGGTTTCCAGGATCTGCGATACATGGTAATCCGGCTTCTGACAGCAATCCAAAATCCTGTCCTTTCAGCATTAGTTCCTGAGCTTCCTTGATATCTGCATTTTCTGTGTATTTATCCAATAAGAATAATTTCAGATCTGCCTGCTTTTTTTCCGGAGCAAAAAACTTAACAACCTTTCGTGCTGTTTTCTCATTTTCCACAAAGAAATAATCTGTTTGCATGATATAATCCTTCAAAACAGGTGAAAAGTGGTTGATAGAAGTATTTTCTGATAAGTAAGCAGGGAGTAAAAAAAGCATTGTATTATTTTTTAGTTCTTTCGTTTAATGTAGGTTGTGGGAAGTATTTTGTCAAATCCATAGAAAAGGTAACGGAGGTGATTTTCCAGGTTCCATTGATCTTCATTAATGTCCAGATCTCTTTTCCCCAGTTTTCCATTTTACCGTCGTACCAAAAACTGTAATCGAAATTGGCAGAAGCTATTGCTCCATCTTCCACAATCTTAATATTGTCAAATTTTTCTTCAGATTTATCATCTTTAAAACTTTTGATAAAAGCTTTATAGTCGTCAGCAAAATAATAATCTGCCTTGGGATTTTTCTCCAGACGCTTAGCCTGCGTTCTATCTTTGTAAATTCCAGTCCAAAGCACCGGCTCCTGGAACAAGGAAAGATATTTGGCTTCATCTCTGGATTTAATACATCCCATGAAGTCGTCCATTACTTCACGGATTTCTGTTTCACCTTTGGTTTGGGCAAAGGTGAAATTAATGCTTAATAAAAGCAGTAAAAGCAGCTTTTTCATGAATATTATTTTGATATTTGGTTCCTGATAGCATCACACCCTTTATCCAAAAGCTGGAAAACCTTTTCAAAATCAGTCATATCCCCCCAATAAGGGTCCGGAACCTCAACATTTTTGTAATCTCCCAATTCTTCTAAAAACAAGGACACTTTCTGGCGTTCTTCTTCGTTTTTAGCTTTAGAAATTACCTCTTCACATACATTAATATCCATGCAGTAGATTTTATCAAAAGTTTCAAAGTCTTTTCTGGTTATAGGTCTTGATCTTTGTTGAGATATATCAATATGATGATTAAATGCAGTTTTAATGGCTCTTTTATCAGGGTGCTCGCCTTCATGCATTGAAATCGTTCCAGCTGAATCTACCACATAATGATCTGGTAGTTTTGCTTTCATAATACCTTCCGCCAAAGGGCTTCTGCATATATTTCCCAGACAAACCATTAGTATTTTCATATCCTGTTTTATTTAAAAAGAGTCTTTTATCATGACAAAACTAAATAAAAAATGAAGAATAAAACTATCCTTCATTTTAATTTATTTCAGCTCAATACTATTATTGTTTGATTCTTTCAGTAAGGTCTTTTACGTACTTCTTGATTTCTTTATCAATTTTAGAAACGTCTTTGATGGTATCGCAAGCATACATTACTGTAGAGTGATCTTTTCCTCCCATCTCCTCACCGATTTTACTAAATGTAGAATTGGTTAATTCTTTGGAGAAATACATAGCAAGCTGTCTTGGTAATGCAATCTCTCTTTTTCTTGTTTTTGACAGTAACTGCTCTTTTTTGATTCCAAAATAATCACAAACCACTTCCTGAATATAAGGAATGTTGATGACTTTCTTCTGGTTAGCAGCAATTCTGTTGATGGTTTCCTTTAATAATTCAAGACTCAGATCTCTCTTATATACTGTAGAGTAAGCGATCACCGAATTGATCACTCCGATAAGTTCTCTTACATTGGTTTTTGTTTCAACAGCAAGGAAATCAAGCATATCTCCCGGAAGAATAATCCCATCTCTACTTAGTTTATCTTCGATAATCTGTCTTCTTGTGGATAGATCCGGAGATTTTATTTCCGCAGAAAGTCCCCATTTGAAACGGGAAACAATTCTGTCCTGAATATCCATAATATCTGCAGGCGCTTTATCGGAAGTAAGGATAATCTGTTTTCCGTTCTGATGCAGGTGATCAAAAATATGGAAGAAACTATCCTGTGTAGCAGATTTTCCTGACAAGAACTGAATATCATCAATAATCAGAACATCTACCATTTGATAAAAATTAGCAAATTCAGTCTGCTTATGAGCTTTGGCAGCAGAGATAAACTGCTGGATAAACTTTTCAGAAGACAAATAAAGAACTACTTTATCAGGAAACTGATTTTTTACTTCAAGCCCAACAGCCTGACCTAAGTGGGTTTTTCCAACTCCATAACCTCCATATAAAAATAACGGGTTGAAAGCTGTTGCACCAGGTCTCTTTGCAATGGATCTGGCTACAGTGGCTGCAAATTTATTGCTTTCTCCTTCTACATAACTATCAAATGAATAGTCCGGCTTCAGGTTAGAATCTATATTTACTTTTCTAATTCCAGGAACTACAAACGGGTTTACAATATTAGCAGAAAAGCCTTGTGGCATTGTTTCCTGTGTTTTTGGGGTAGGAACGCTTTGTCCCTTGATATTCATGGTAACAGGTTTTTCTTCACCTTTTGGTCTGTTTTCCATCACAGAATACCATAATTTCACTCCTTTTCCAATATTTTTCTTCAGGGCAGCAGAAAGTAAGGACAAGTAATTGTCCTCTATATATTCCTTGTAAAAATCACTCGGTACGATCAACGTAAGGTTGTTAGCTACTAATGAAAGCGGCTGAACCTTGTCGAATAACATATCGAAAGATTTTTCAAGTTTTTTCAGGTCAGAATTATCTTCAGCTGCGTTCAGGTTATCACGCATAAACTGAAGGCATTTCTGCCATATCATCATTAAATTGTCATCCATTTTTATGCCCCGATTATTCTTTGTTTGTACTGTGTTTAGAAGGAAGACAAAGGTCTAATTTTTTCTTTTCAAAAAAAAATATTGGAGGTATTGATTATTTAAAAATATATTTGTATGTATAATTTAAGACCTAAAATGATACACACAACACACTCAATACGAGTACGTTACGCAGAGACGGACCCAATGAAATATGTATACTATGGTAATTACGCAACGTACTTCGAAGTAGCGAGAGTTGAGCTCTTCAGAAGCATAGGAATTTCATACGATGAAATTGAAAACCAAGGAATTTGGCTCCCTGTTTCAGACTACAAAATTAAATATATCCGTCCGGCTTTGTATGATCAAAAATTAGAAATTCATACTTATGTAAAAAAAATTCCGGGTGTAAGAATTGAATTTGAATATGAAATTTACAATGAAGAGCATATTAAAATAACAGAAGCTTCCACTACTCTTTTCTTTTTGGATGCAAAAACCAACAAAGTTATCAAGTGTCCGGATTTTCTTATGGAAATGATTGAGAAGAACTGGAAGGAAAGGGAGTAGTTAGCAGGTGGCAGGGATTAGGGATTTGAGAGGCGTTCAACAGAATACAGGTAGAGGCTATTAAAGTCAATAGTGAGTTTTGCTTCGCAAGTGAAGAGTGAATTCTTTAATACAGTTAAAATACCTATCTCTACTTAACCCATAAACAAAATAAACCAGCAACTCGCAACCCATAACAAACAAAACCGCAACACGCACTCTGTTTATGAATTAATTCGCACCTTTGTACCTTTATTTTAATCATCCCTTATATATTATATTATGAAGATTGCATTTTTGGGACCTCACGCCAGTTTCACCCAGCTTGCCACGGCACAGCTTTTCCCTGATGACGAGCTATTACCTCAAGCCAGTATTCTGGATTGTTTTAAAGCCGTTGAAAGCGGAGAAGCAGTAAAAGCGGTTGTGCCTTTGGAAAACTCCATCGAAGGAACCGTTTCTATGACGCTGGATTATCTATATAAAACCCCGTCTATTAAAATTGAAGCAGAAGCAGTAATGCCTATTGCCCATCACCTGATGATTCACCCGGAAAACTCTATTGAGAATATTGAAAGAATATATTCGCATCCGCAAGCTCTTGCACAGAGCTTCCACTTTCTGGACACACATTATAAAGAGATCCCAAAACAGGACTTCTCCTCTACAGCAGCGGCGGCAAAATTTGTTTCAGAAAATCCGGACACTCCTATTGCAGCAGTAGCCAACCAGTTTGCTGCTAATTTATATGGATTAAGGATCATCAACCGCGATATTCAGGATTTTGAACAAAATCACACCCGATTTATCATCATCTCCAAACAACAGAACAAATACCAAAATGACAAACTGGAAACTTTAGGGGAAAAATCAGGAATGCTGATTACGCTGCCTGAAGATCATCCAGGTGGATTACACCAGGTTTTATCTGTTTTCGCGTGGAGAAAGATGAACCTTAGCAAAATTGAATCCAGAACATTAAAGACCGGGCTAGGAAATTATTTCTTCTTTATTAATGTAGAAGGATCTTGGGAAGATGTTCTGCACGAAAATGCCCTTAAAGAGCTTGAATCTATTGAAGCCAATGTTGATTTTCTTGGAAATTACAAAGAATTTCTCCTGGAAAGCTAAACAAAGTCAACAAAAAATGATAAAAAACACTGCCATCAGGTGGTGTTTTTTCTTTTATATCTATTAAAATCACAAAAATTTTAAGAGAAGTCATTCAAGGGATAATAACTTCATTTTACACTATAATAACCCACCATTAAGGGAGAATTATTTTTTATTAAAACCCTTATAAACAGGATATTAATTAAAAAAGAAATATAATAATTCGTAATTAAATTATGACACCAAATTAATTTAAATACAAACATATATTTAAATATATTACATCATATTAATATTAAAATTAAAAATATCACAACGGTTGGTATAATTTTTATTGTATATTTGCTAAGCAACTAATTAAAATCTTGATCATGAAAACTAAACTTTACAGCTTAATGCTAGCGTGCGCAGCTATACCTCTATTTTCTCAAGTCGGTATCAACACAGCTACTCCAACTGCGACTCTAGATGTTAACGGAACATTGAAAGTTAGAGACGTTCCAGCAGCTACTGCACTTCCCGGATATCAGGTTTTAGCAGTTAACCAGGGAACTACTCAGGTCTTTTCTATGGATCCGGCAATATTAATAGCTGCCTCCGGAACCAATACCACAGTGTATAATGCAAGAAAAACTACAGGTGTCAATATCCTGAATTTAGGAGTTTTACCTTCAGATTTCCAGCCTGTCAACTTTTTACAAGCTGACAGAACAATAGGGAGTGCAGCTTTATTTACAAATGCTGATGGTTCTTATAATATTCCATCTACTGGTGTGTATGCTGTTGGCTTTGCATTCAGATATGGAACAGGATTACAGGCTTCATTGCTATCAGGTGCTCCAGGTATCGGAATAGCCAGAACCAGATCTGCAGTAACAACTCTGATAGATACACGCCCATTCAGCGGTATCAACCTTGCATTAGCAATTAACATTACATTTTCTGATTCCAGCATCAACTCCTTATATTCTTTTCAGGCGGGTGATAAAATTTCATTCGGACTTGTTGATACAGGAAATATCAGTGTAGGTTTGTTAGGATCCAGTGTTGCGTCCTTTTACGTCTACAAAGTATCAAACTAGTAAAACATATTGTTAGTTATCTATACCGTTAACCCATCGCTTATACTGTGATGGGTTAATTTTTTTAAATAGCTTTTCAAACATTTCTCTATATTTGATAAAACTAATGAAATGAATGAATTTGTTGCTGTTATAATCCTTATCATAATCTTTATCATTTTCAATAATCTGAATACTAAAATCAGAAAACTTGAAAAGGAAATCTCGGATCTTAATTATAAAATAAATAAGACTCCGGCTCCGGCTGAAGTGATTCATAAAAAAACTTCCACAGAAGAAACTATTGTTGCACAGCAAATACAACCTCATCAGATCTATCATGAAGATGTAAAACAGGGTGAAGGAGCCAAAGAAATACCAACACCAGAGCAAAAAGACTGGCTCACTCCTGTTTTTGATTTTTTAAAACAGAATGCACTGACCATTATTGGTATTTTCACCCTTGTTCTCGGAATCGGGTATTTTGTAAAATATGCTATTGATAAAAACTGGATCGGAGAAACAGCAAGAACTGCTATCGGATTGTGTACCGGAGCGGGAATTATCATTACCGGACATTTCCTCCGAAAAAACTATACCACATTTGCTTCTATCATAACCGGCGGAGGTATTGCCGTGTTATACTTCACAGCTACCATTGCTTTCCGGGAATATCATCTTTTTACACAGAATACTGCATTTCTTATTACTGCTTTGATTACCGCAGCCTCTATTCTCCTATCCTATTATTATAAGAGCGAGGTTTTGATTATTTTTTCATTAATAGGCGGTTTCGCTGCTCCATTGATGATCAGCACCGGACAAAGCAATTACCTTTTCCTTTTTATTTACCTTACTCTCTTAAATATAGGTATGCTGACAGCTTCTTTTCTTCAGCATTGGAAAAGCGTAGGATGGACAGCCTATCTTTTCACAACGGCCTATCTTTTTTACTGGACGAATGAGAGTACAGAATTGCTAAGCATTACTTTTTACCTGATCAGCTATGTGATTTTCTACATTTTTGCTCTGTATGATTATTTCAGGAAAAATGTACTTTCAACATCAGATATTTTAATACTTGCTTTAGCTAATTTTTCGAGTGTTCTCGGATTGCTTTACATTTTTGACACCCTAAATTATGAACCGCCAATCATCTTCCCTCTTATTTTTGCAGCCGTAAATTCCATTCTGCTATTTAGAGAATATGGTCAAAAAAACTTTGGTATTCCTTATTCTGTTTTTGCAGGACTGGTTACCAGCCTTATCACAACAGCTATAGCCATTCAATTCAAAACTCATCTCATCACCAGTATTTGGGCCATAGAAGCTACACTGCTTCTTTTCATCTGGAAAAAAACCGGACATAACATTTTCAGGATTTTCTTTTATATTCTTTTTCCAATGGTCATGATCGCTCAGATTGTAACGTGGACAGAATATCTAGGCACCAACGACTTTAATATTGTATTTAATCCACCTTTTATTACCAGTTCGTTTACCATAGCTTCTATTATTGCCAATTTATATTTATTAAGAAATACTAAACAGGAATCAAAACCCAATACCTTTGTTGAAGATCTCATTACCGTTGCCAGTTATGGAGTTATTTATATTACTTTTCTTCTTGAGATCACTTACCACATTTCAGATATGCCATGGGAAGCGATTACCAGCACAGGAATGCTATTTACGATTTACTATATTTTCTTCTTATTACTTTTCAGAAAAACATTAAATATCAGCAGTAACATCCAAACGGCTCTTATCTATCTGCTTTTTATTCTGGCAACCCTTAATTTATCGGCTTCAGTTTCATCAATTGTCCCCGCTATTTTAACAAAGAGGTTACATTTAAGTTTTTATTTACTGCATTTGCTTCAGTGGATACCTTTTATATATGTATGCTTCAGAATCATTCCTACTTCAGAGTTTAATAAACGTCCGATTTCTTATTGGATGCTGTCTTTGGCCGTTATTATTTGTATTAGTTATGAATTCCATCATTCTTATGTCTTGATGATCTCCCATGATATTCCTCATTCTTATGAAGTAAGTGAGCATTTCAATATTCTTTACCTTCCTATTATATGGACAATTCTTGCCAGTATTTTTATTTACACCGGCTTGAAAAAAGATATTCAGGAATACAACAAGATTGGTTTTGCACTGATAAGCCTTATGGTGTTAAAACTTTATGGTTACGATGTGTGGCAAATGGATAATATCTCAAGAATCAATGCTTTCATTGCACTTGGAATCATCTTATTATTAAGTTCTTTCGCTTTCCAGCGATTGAAAAACATGATAAGAAATATGGTTGATAAAAAAGATAAAACTGAAGATGGCACAGACTGATAATCGGGATAAAAGTTTTTATTTCTAAATAAAACGTAAAACAATTCAACAATTCATTCACATTTTATAAAAAATAACTATATTTATCACGTTTTTAACAGTTACATATTCTGATTATGAAAAAATTACTCTATTCTTTTTTAATACTATCTTCTGCTACTTTATTTGCACAGCAAAAAAATCCTGCTGTAAAGTTTGCAGTTGCTGATAATGCTATTGGAACAGTAGAATTATTCAATGCAAAGAAAAACGTATTACAGGTTTCGAAAGTATACAATTCTCCGGCAAATCTTCCCCAAAGTTTAAAAAAATACAGCTCTGTTTTTACAAAAGGGGTAACTGAATACAAATTCAAAAACGGAGAAAATGTATTTGACAGAATGGCACTATCCAATATGAATGCTCAATATAATCTTCCGGCAGATAACCCTGTATTTATTGAGGGATATGAATTTACGGACACAAGCACAATGATCTATCCTGAAATCACGAAAAGAGCAGAAACAAAAGATTACAACGGTAAGAAAACATTGTTTATCTATACTACCGAATAATTTGAATCATACAAAAAAGGATGCCGTTTGTCAGCATCCTTTTTTATTTCTAATATTTATTGTTCCATTTTTTCTTAAGCTCTTCGTAAATCTTCTTTTCCGTTGAATTATTACCGGGCTCATACAGTTTTACATTCCTGATTTCTTCGGGAAGAAAATCCTGTTCTACAAAGTTACCTTCATATGAATGGGCATACTTATATTCTTTTCCGTAATCCAGATCTTTCATCAGTTTTGTAGGAGCATTTCTCAAATGAAGCGGCACCGGAAGGTTTCCTGTTTGTTTCACCAAAGCCAATGCTTCATTAATAGCCATATAAGCAGAATTACTTTTAGGCGAAACCGCAAGATAGACTGCTGTTTCACTTAATATGATCCTCGCCTCAGGATTTCCAATGACATTGATCGCCTGAAAACAATTATTAGCGACCACCAAAGCATTAGGATTTGCCAGCCCTACATCCTCAGCGGCCAGAATAAGCATTCTCCTGGCAATAAATTTAATATCTTCTCCTCCGGCAATCATTCTTGCCAGCCAATATACCGCTCCGTTAGGATCTCCACCACGCATGGATTTGATAAAAGCAGAAATAATATCGTAATGCTGCTCTCCATTTTTATCATAAAGAGCCATTGTCTCCTGAAGAACTTCCAACACATCGGAATTAATAATTTTCGTTGTATCTGAATTTTTATACTGATTCAAAACCAATTCTACAGAATTGATCAATTTCCTGGCATCACCCCCGGAATATTGAATGAAAGCTTCTTTTTCAAGGATTTTAAAATCGGTTTCTTCATCTTTATTAAATCTTTCGGAAGCAATATCAATCAATTCCTCCAGCTTTTCATAACTCAAAGCTTTTAAAATATAAACCTGACTTCTTGAAAGCAGAGCCGAAACCACTTCAAAACTTGGATTTTCCGTAGTAGCTCCTATTAAAACAATCCAGCCTTTTTCTACAGCGTGCAGCAGTGAATCCTGCTGAGATTTATTAAACCGGTGAATCTCATCAATAAATAAAATGGGCGATTTTCCTGAAAACAGATTCTGTTTCTTAGCATCATCAATAACATCCCTTACATCTTTCACTCCTGAAGAAACGGCAGAAAGTTTATAGAACTTCCTCCCGGACTGCTCTGAAATAATTTCCGCCAATGTGGTTTTTCCTGTTCCGGGAGGGCCCCAGAGAATGAGTGAATTCAGGGTATTATTTTCGATCATTTTTCTGATCGTTCCTTTGTCGCCGGTAAGGTGCTCCTGCCCCAATACATCGTTCAGGGTTTTGGGTCTCAGTTTTTCGGCTAGTGGAATATTTTGATTCAAAGTAATTCTTTTTTAAGATCAATGTTCCGGATTTTTGATCACCGAAACTTATAACAAATTTAAACTAATTTTCATTTTTTTACCCTATTTTTGCATTGTTTTGAAACTTACATTCAATAAAATCATTACATTTCCACTGGTAATTTTGATAAAATTCTACCAATGGTTTATCTCGCCTTTACTTCCCAAAAATTGTCGCTACGAACCTACCTGTTCCCATTACATGATTGAATCACTTCGCGTTCATGGGATCTTTAAAGGTTTCTGGCTGGGATTTAAAAGAATTTTAAGATGCCACCCCTGGGGAGGAAGCGGTTATGATCCCGTTCCACCCAAACATAAATGTCAATAATCAAACTATTAAATCAATAGAAAATGAATACTATTTTTTTCAGAATTTATCTTGTGCTGTTTGCGTTCACAACGCAGCTTTTTTTTGCACAGGAATACCCTGGAGGTTTATCTGACGGAACTTTAGATGTCAACGGAAACAATGTTTCGGTAAAAATCTATTCCACTACAGAAATGGGAGACCTGACAGCTTTTCCGGACAGAGAATCAAATAAGAGCTATTCTTTTGTTGTGATCCTTAACGGATCCAGCCTTGAACCAGCTTATTATAATTATGCAGCTTCGGCGTTAGGAAGGTTCAAGGATTCTAAGTATCAGTTTTTTGATAAAAATTTTAAACTGATAGATGCTTCTGCTACTCCTGAGAATGTTACCTCCTTCAAATATGCAGTAAAATTAGCAAAACCTATCACAGATTCTGACAAAGTAGAACTTAAAACTTCCTTTAAAATATGGGATCCTTCAAAAGGGATTCATATCGGGTCTTTTACCCTTCATTTCTACAGTTTGATGTTTGTATTTGCCTTTGGTTTCGGCTATGTTTTAATGACCAGAATCTTTAATATCGACAATATCAACCAGAGATATCTCGAACCTCTTTTCACATGGACATTGATTGGGACTATTCTGGGAGCAAGATTAGGACATGTTATTTTCTATCAGCCGGAATTATTCAAAGAGGATTTCTGGAGTGTATTTTTACCAATCAGTACAAAAAATGGCTTTAAATTCACGGGATTTTCAGGATTGGCAAGCCATGGAGCTACTATCGCTTTGATTTTCACTACGCTTTATTATTCATTTAAAATCATCAAAAAGAATCCATTCTGGGTATATGACAGATTGGGTATCGTAGTAGCTCTGGGAGGTGCATTTGTAAGAATGGGAAACTTTTTCAATTCTGAAATTGTTGGTAAACCAGCTGATCCCAACTCTCCGTTTGCTCTTCTTTTCCCACAGCAAAGCAGTGAGTACGGTCTTACTGTACCTCGTTATCCCAGCCAGCTATTCGAAGCTGTAGGATATGTTCTATTATTCATTTTATTATGGATCTTATATAGAAAAACGGATAAAAAATATCAGCAGGGATGGTTATTCGGGTTGTTCTTTATTATTCTTTGGGCAATCAGATTCTTTGTAGAGTTCCTGAAAGAGCCACAGGGAGATGAATTCATCCAGATTGGAGGTCTGAATACAGGCCAGGTTCTTTCCATTCCTTTTATGATTGCAGGGGTAATTATTATGATCATTTCTAAGAAATTCAAGATCACTCCAGAAGAGAATGAGAAACCGGAATATATTGAAAAAGCTAAATAAGCAACCGGAAATTGAAAACTCCAGTTTTAAGATAAAAAAGGCAAGTTTGTAGTATTACAGACTTGCCTTTTTAATTATATAAGCACTCTAAGATTTCTCGTCTTTTTAAGTTCCTTTTTGTTACAAACTTACCTCTGCCTTCCTATTTAGTTCTTCAAAAACATTTCCGAATTCATCAATAACATTACTTGGCAACATTGCTTCTTTAGAATATTTTTCTGCAGCAAAATCAGCGGCTCTTCCATGAAGCCATACAGCTAAAATACAGGTTTCTTCCTCAGAATATCCCTGTGCTAATAGTGAGGTTAGAATTCCGGTAAGAATATCTCCACTCCCTCCTTTTGCCAGCCCTGAATTCCCCGTTATATTATAAAATATATTTCCTTGCGGAGTAATAACTTGAGTATGATGATCCTTGAGCACAATATAAATATCCAGTTCTTTTGCCTTGTCCTTTGCCAGCTCAAGCCTTTTAAAAGAATTTTCAGTACTTCC
The DNA here is from genome assembly GCF_002979455.1 of Chryseobacterium sp. MYb7. Classification (GTDB taxonomy): domain Bacteria; phylum Bacteroidota; class Bacteroidia; order Flavobacteriales; family Weeksellaceae; genus Chryseobacterium. Next base: position 31,973 of record NZ_PCOU01000006.1, on the reverse strand, counting down.
GAAAAGCCTTTCAAACTCTTTAGGATGAGGAGTAAGAATGGATCCTTTAGGTATTAATTTCAGGTTTTCCGGATCTTTTGAAGTGATATTCAAGGCATCAGCATCCAGAATTAATGGTTTTTCATAATTTTTCAGGAAATTCAGAAAGCTTTTTTCGGTTTCTGTGTGGATTCCCAACCCTGGTCCTACACCACAGGTGAAATCTTTTTCAATTTCAAAATTGGTGATCAACTTCTCTCCTCCTTTTATAAACATGGCTTCCGGACATGAAGTCTGAAGTATTTCGTATCCACATTCCGGTGCCACCGTAAAGATTAAACCAGCTCCGGTTTTTAAGGCAGATTTTGTAGTCAGCACTGCAGCTCCTATCTTTCCATAGCTTCCACCTATGATGGCTGCCTTACCAAAACTGCCTTTATGGGAAAATTCATTTCTAGGTTTAAAAATAGATTCTATCAGAGAATCATCTGTTACAAAATAGGCTGTTTCTGTATTTTCTGAATAAGCTTTGTTTAAATCTATATCCAATACTTCTACTTTTCCGGTATATTTTCCGGTTTCAGGATGGAGAAAAGTTCTTTTCCAACATTGGAAAGTCAGGGTATAATCAGCCATCAGAATAACAGGATCATGATCAAATATCTTATCCGCAGACAATCCGGAAGGGATATCAATGGATATTTTAATACTTTTTTTAGCATTCAACTGTTCTACAAGCATTTTATATTCTCCTTCCAGCGGTCTGGATAATCCGGTTCCGAAAAGAGCATCGATAATAATTGTTTTGTCATCAAAATTGTACTGTTCAATTTGATCAAATTTTCTTACAGATATTCCTGACATATCCCGAAGTCTTTTCAAATTTACTGAAGCATCTTCTGAAAATTTTCCTTTAGGATCTTCTACAAAGACATCCACATCAAAGCCTTTCAGATAAAGGAGTCTTGCTACTGCCAATCCATCTCCTCCATTATTTCCGCTTCCGCAAAATACGGCCAGTTTTTTATGATTTTTACAGTGTTCTGAAATCCAGTGTGCCAATGCTGTTGAAGCTCTTTCCATCAATTGAATAGAAGAAACCGGCTCATAGGAAATTGTAAACTGATCCCATCTGCGTATCTGTTCTGCGGTAAAAATTTTCATAGGTAAATCAAACTTTTAAGCAAATTACAAAAGATTTTTCATTATGATGCCACGTCAATAACAAAAATAAAGAGACCTCATTAATGAGATAATGTATCTGTAAAAAGCTGAAATATTCATTAAAACAAATTCTATAAATCCCTCATAAAATTCAATATTTTGGGAATAAAAAACCATAAAAAGTAGTGTTTTTTACATTTTTAAATTATATTTTTGTGTATATACTAATTAAAAAAAATATAAATTATGGGATTTGTTAAAGAATTTAAAGAGTTTGCCTTTAAAGGAAATGTTCTCGATCTGGCTGTCGGTGTGATCATTGGTGCAGCATTTGGTAAAATTGTTTCGTCATTGGTGGAAGATGTAATCACTCCTCTGATCCTTAACCCTGCATTGAAAGCAGCAGGTGCGGAAAACGTTGCCAAACTTACATGGAATGGCGTTGCTTATGGAAACTTCCTTTCGGCTGTCATCAACTTCCTTTGTATTGCTATGGTTCTTTTCTGGATTATCAAATTAGCAAATAAAGTTAACAAAAAAGAAGCTCCAGCTCCTGCAGGACCTACAGACGACCAAAAATTACTTACAGAGATCAGAGATTTATTAAAAAGCAAGAATATATAATCTGATAACAGTTTAAAAATAAAAATCACCTCCATGGAGGTGATTTTATTGTTTTATACCATTTCAAATTATTGAATTTGTAAGATACTTGAAATCTGCTCTGCCAGAGAAAGCCCAATTCTGTCCTGAGCTTCAAGAGTAGAGGCTCCTGTGTGAGGAGTAAGTGAAATTTTAGGATGATTAAGAATCTCCTTAGAAGGTGTTGGCTCATTAATGAAAACATCTAATCCTGCAAATCTTACTTTACCTGAATCCAAAGCCTGAATTAAAGCGGCTTCATTAATAACTCCACCTCTTGAACAGTTCACAACAGCCACTCCTTCTTTCATCATTTCAAACTCATTCTGACCAATCATATACCCATCTTTCTGAGCCGGAACGTGTAAAGTAATAAAGTCTGAATGTTTCAGCACTTCCTGTAACGGTTCAGTTTCGATATCAACATTGATAAACTGATTGTTGTAAAACTTCACTTTAATGCTTGCTTTTCCTACATTATTATCAGCGGCTACAACTCTCATTCCAAGGCCTAAAGCAATTCTTGCCACTTCCTGACCAATTCTTCCCATACCTACAATACCAATGGTTTTTCCTCTCAATTCGATACCGGCAGCATACGCTTTTTTAAGACCTCCAAATTCAGTATCTCCTACCAAAGGCATTTTTCTGTTGGAATCCTGAAGAAATCTTGCCCCTGAAAATAAATGAGCAAAAACAAGCTCAGCCACAGATTCTGAAGAAGCTGAAGGTGTATTGATCACGTGAATTCCTTTTTCTCTTGCATAATCTACATCAATATTATCCATACCTACTCCACCTCTACCAATGATGTCGATGGACGGACATCCGTCAATAATATCTTTTCTTACCTGTGTAGCACTTCTTACCAACAGGGTACGAATCTTATGTTCATTAATATAATCTACCAAAAACTCCTGTGGAACTTTTGTAGTAATCACTTCAAAGCCTTTTTCTGTCAATGCATCTATTCCGGATTGATCCAGGCCGTCGTTTGCTAAAACTTTCATAAAATATCAAGTATATTAAAAAATGAAAGATTTAAAAATTAAAGGAACTGGTTCACATTTAATTTTTAAATCTTTGAATTATATTTTTATTCTCCGTCTTCTTTGAATACTTCAATGGTCACTTGTTTTTCTACCAAATCCGTAAATCTCCCTTTATATCTTGTAGCTCTTACCAGGTGGTTGTCTATCCAGTGGTAATTTCCTCCTCTCGGTTTTCCGCAAAGCACGCTGTGGTATTTGAAACCATGCTTATCCAGCCAGTCGATAGTGATTTGTTTTAGATTTTCGGTTCTTGAAGTAAAAAAGCAGATCTGATGTCCTTCGTCATACCATTTGTTAATGGTTTCCAGTGCATCAGGGTATGGTTCGCAGGTAACCATTCTTTCCGGTTCTTCGTTGGGAACATCATCAGTAATGGTTCCGTCGATATCTATTAAGTAATTTTTTATTCCATCCTTTAGAATAGGACTAATGTGTTCAATGTATTCTAATTCCATTACTAAATATTAAAAAACAAATTTAGCATTTTTACAGGTATCAGACCTATGAATCTTCATTAATGTTAATATTTTACTATAAAAACTATTATTTAAAGAACAATATCAATATTTTATTAGTCATTTTATCACAAATGGTTAAAATTTTTCGTTTTGTTTTTTATCTTTAAACAAATAAATCTAACAATATAAAGAAAGTCAAATAACGAATTTGCCAATTTACTTCGAAGCCTTCACTACTTCTTCCCCCTCATTAAAGGTATTACAAAAAGCATGATGTTTATCTAAAAATTTCCAAAATACATTTATTACTCTTACATTTGTAGGAATGGAAGAATTTGTCGTTTTAGTAAATACTGAAGATGAAGTTTTAGGGCTGATGGAAAAACAACAGGCTCACATCAATGGCTTGTTACATCGTGCTTTTTCTGTGTTCTTGTTCAATAGTAAAGGAGAAATGCTTCTTCAGAAAAGGGCGTCAGGAAAATATCATTCTCCCAATCAATGGACCAATGCAGTATGCTCGCACCCGAGAGAAGGGGAAACTTATAAAGAAGGAGCAGTACGCAGACTGAAGGAAGAATTGGGGATAGAGGCAGAACTTTCAGAAAAATTCAATTTTATTTATAAAGCAGATGTGGGTGGTGGTCTTTGGGAACACGAGCTGGATCATGTATTTGTAGGAAATCACGAAGCTGATTTTAATTTGAATAAAGATGAAGTGGAAGAAGTCCGATTCATTACTCCTGAAGATCTGGATAAAGAAATCGCTGAAACTCCTGAAAACTTTACAGAATGGTTCAAAATCATTCTGGAAGAATATAAACACCATTTCTAATGATAAAAAAGATCTTATTTTCCGCAGCCGTTTTCACGGGAAGTTTATTTTTCGCGCAGAAAGCAAAAGTATATGAAAGCCCCAACTATTCTATTAATGTGCCTGAAGGGTGGAAATCTACTAATGACAGTGAGATTGTGAATATTTTTCCGACAAGTGAAATTGGAGCAATCACCATTTCCGAATACCACGGACTGGAACTTCCAAAAGAACAAATGAAAAAATTTGTTCTGGATCTTAATAAATCTACCGATCCGGAAAATAAAGTAAAAGAAAGCAGAAGCAAAAAAGGGTATACAGAATATTTCTACGAATATTTTGATGAAAAAGGAAAGCTGTATTGGATTACCAAAGCTTTCCAAAAAGATAAAGATCTATATCTGATTACCATCAACTGCGGTCAGAAATTCTGGAACGGAAATTATATGACTCAATTCAATGAGACTTTCAACAGTTTTAAAATAAAGAAATAAAAATTAAATATGAAGAAAACAGCCTTGTACGACAAACATGTTTCTTTGGGAGCTAAGATCGTACCTTTCGCAGGTTTTGAAATGCCTGTTCAATATTCAGGGGTTACAGAAGAACATTTTGCCGTAAGAGAAAAAGCAGGTTTATTTGATGTTTCCCACATGGGACAGTTTTTCATCGAAGGACCAGGTTCAAAAGATCTTTTACAGTTTGCAACGACCAATAATGTAGATGCGCTTGAAAACGGAAAAGCTCAATATTCTTGCCTTCCTAACGAAAACGGAGGAATTGTAGATGACCTTATCGTTTACAAAATGGAAGATGACAAATATTTTGTAGTGGTAAATGCTTCTAACATCGACAAAGACTGGAATCATATTTCAAAATACAATACTTTCGGGGCTAAAATGACCAATGCTTCTGATGAAATGTCATTATTGGCAGTTCAGGGGCCTAAAGCTACTGAAATTCTTCAAAAACTTACGGAAGTAAACCTTTCCGAAATCCCTTACTATCATTTCACTGTAGGAAGTGTTGCAGGAGAAAATGATGTGATCATTTCAAACACAGGATACACAGGAAGTGGAGGTTTTGAGATTTATTTCAACAACGGAAGTGCTGAAAAACTTTGGGATGCCGTAATAGAAGCTGGTAAAGAAGAAGGAATTATTCCTTGCGGATTGGCTGCCAGAGACACTTTAAGACTTGAAAAAGGATTCTGCCTTTACGGAAATGATATCGATGATACAACTTCTCCTATTGAAGCTGGTTTAGGATGGATTACCAAGTTTGATAAAGACTTCGTTTCTAAAGATGTTTTCGCAAAACAGAAAGAAGAAGGAGTTACTAAAAAACTAGTAGCTTTTGAATTGACAGACAAAGGAGTTCCAAGACACGATTATCCTGTAGTAGATGCTGAAGGAAATGTGATTGGAAAAGTAACTTCGGGAACACAGTCTCCAATGAAGAAAGTAGGTTTAGGTCTTGCTTACGTAGACAAGCCTCATTTCAAATTAGGATCTGAGATTTTTATTCAGGTAAGAAATAAGAACATTCCGGCAAAAGTGGTGAAAGCTCCTTTTGTATAATTGGAAAAAATAGTAAAAAGAGAAGAGGCTGTGAAAATCACAGCCTCTTTTTTTGTCTAATAACAGATACAGCATATTTTTCTGTCCGGAGAACAGACATCACCTACCCCGGGAGTATTGGAAATCACTCCGCCTGCAGGCCAACATAATGTATTACAGTTAACCGGAAGGGTTTTCCCTCCACCATTAATTTCCTTTAAAGCTGATCTGTTAAGATTCTTTGTTTTTGAAAAGTTTGTTTTCATATTATTAATTTTGGTAATACAAATATAATCATTCAAACCATAAAACTAACTAATATACAAATACTTACAAAAAATAAATTTTGGAGTATGATATAAAATTATCCGGCTTAATAATAAAAATCATTAAGCCGGATATATAGATTATTTACAATCTTATTACTTAATTTACACCAAAGAACTTCTGCAATTCTTCAACATTTTTCTTATCATTCCCTACAAAAATCTCCTTGTCTGTAATAAAGACAGGTCTTTTCAGGAAAGTATAATGATCCAGCAGTAATTCTTTAAAATCTTTCTCGGTTAAAGACTTCACATCCAATCCTCTCAATTTGATCTGAGTAGATTTTTTACTGAATAACGCTTCGTATGATTTTGTTTTTTTATGCATTTCAGCCAATTCTTCTTTCGTGATCGGCTCTTTTTTAATTTCGCGAAGTTTCCAGTCTGTAAGATCAAATTGGGCTAAAATTTTTCTGCAGGTATCACATGTGTTGAGATAAAATACTTTCTTCATTACTATTTCTAAATCTGTTATTGGTTAAAATTCCCTTTCATTGAAAGTTTCATCTTTCAAAAGTAGGATTTAATCTAAAACTTTGGAAATTATTAAATAACTTTATTCAAATTTTATAAAGATGCAGAACAAGCCTATTACTTTTCAGTTTATTTCGGAGCCTTCAGATGTTAATTACGGAGGAAATGTACATGGAGGAAGTGTTATGAAATGGATTGACCAGGCAGGTTATGCATGCGCAACAACCTGGAGTGGTAATTATTCTGTCACAGTATATGTGGGCGGAATTCGTTTTTATGATCCCATCAAAATCGGGGAAGTGGTAAAAGTAGATGCTCAGGTGATTTTTACCGGAACATCCAGCATGCATATCGCCATTAATGTCTTTTCGAGAAACCTGAAGCAGCCTAATTTTGAGAAAAAAACCCACTGTATTATTGTTTTTGTTGCGGTAGACGAAAATGGTAAAAAACTTCCTGTACCGAAATGGATCCCGGAAACAGAGGAAGAAAAGCAGCAGGAAATTTACGCTAAGCGCCTGATGGAACTGAGAACGCAGATTGAGGATGAAATGAAACCGTTTTTGTAAGAGCGGGTTTCGAGATTACGAGTTTCAAGGTTTAAAGTTTAAAGTTTTGAGTAACCATTAACAAAAAAATGACCAATCACCTTATATGAAAAGTATTCTTACTTTAATGGCTTTGCTTATGATGGCGTTATGCCAGGCTCAGACACATCGGTTTATTTATGAACTGCAGTATAAGATGGATTCTACAGAGACCACTTATGAAAAATTGAATATGATACTGGATATTACCCCAAAAGAGGTAAAATTTTACGGAAGAAATCTGATAACTACAGATTCTTTAAACAAAAAATTCGGGATGAATACCAGTCATACTGATATGTCCGGGCAGGTAGTAAAAAGAAAAGTCAATTCTTTTGATAATGAAAATTTCATCAATATTAAAAACGGATATTATTCCTTTAAAACCACTGATAAAATAAACTGGGTTATTTCTAATGAAACCAAAAAAGTAGAAAATTATACGTTACAAAAAGCGACTACACAATTTGGGGGAAGAAACTGGATCGCCTGGTTCTGTAAAGATATTCCATTTAATGAAGGTCCGTTTAAACTCCGAGGGCTACCCGGTTTAATCTTTGAATTGTCTGATACAAAGAAAAATTTCATTTATCATCTTATCAAAAGTCAGGAACTCGCACAACTCTATCCTACCAATGATTTTCTTGAATCCAATTTTGGGAATAAAGCTGTTCCCATTAATGAAAAGCAAAAATATAAGCTGATCATGGAATTTTATAATGATCCTTTTGCTTTTGAAAGAAACAATTTCAACAAATCCAACAATGATCTTAAAATTAATATCAACGGAAAAGAAATTCATAATGTGGATGAACTGAATACTCAAACTAAAAGTATGCAGGAAGTCATAAGAAAATACAACAATCCGCTTGAGATTGATAAGGCTATTCATTATAAAGAATAAAATTTGAACACAAAAGCCACAAATAGCACAAAACAAATTGAAGTTCCGTATAAGATTCTGTATTTATTTTTTTGAAAAACAAATTCTTTTTATATTTGCAGTATCAAAAGGAAATGGTGTTCTTCCTTACCCAACCGCTTTACAAAAGCTGATGACGCCTGATTAAAAGATTATTAACAAATAACTAATCAGGATTATTATGTCAAAAAGTCAAAGAACACCAGGTAAAAAATTAATTTTTCACACTCATTTTTTTTTCAGAAAATTTCCGGCTCTGCCCTACATTGTAAAATGGCTGTGTATCAGTATTATTATTGGAGGTTTAGTTGGGACAGCTTCTGCAGGATTTCTTCAATCCTTAGAATGGGCAACGAACTTCAGAGAAAATCATCTCTGGCTAATTGCTTTACTTCCTATAGCCGGGTTCCTGATAGGGCTTCTTTATTATTACTTCGGGAAAGATGTGGAAGCAGGTAACAACCTGTTGATTGATACGATTCATGAGCCCAAGGGAATTATTCCTTTTAAGATGGCTCCTTTTGTATATCTGGGAACGATTGCCACTCATTTTTTCGGAGGTTCAGCAGGTCGTGAAGGAACAGCACTCCAAATGGCGGGAGCTATCGCAGACCAGCTTACAAAACCTTTTAAACTTGACAGAAACGAAAGAAAGATACTGATTATTGCTGCTATTGCTGCCGGATTTGGTTCTGTTTTCGGAACTCCACTAGCTGGAGCTGTTTTTGGCCTTGAGATTTTTCTGATTGGAAGAATTCGTTATAATGCCATCTTTCCTGCATTTGCTTCCGCAATTTTGGCAGACTGGGCTACCAATCTCTGGAATGTAAAGCATACCCATTACCATATTGATTTTATCCCAAAACTTGAGTTTCTCCCAATTCTATACAGTATTCTGGCAGGAATAGCCTTCGGAGTATGTGCTGCTGCTTTCAGCAAAATGATCCATTGGATGGGCTCTTTTTTCAAATCAAAAATAAAATATCCTCCGCTTCGTCCTGTTGTAGGTGGAATTATTGTTGCTCTGGCTGTTTTTGCAATGGGGACAACCCGTTACATCGGATTAGGAGTGCCCGTGATTCTAGAATCTTTTGAAAAGCAGCTTCCACTATATGATTTTGCCTTAAAAATGATTTTCACTATCGTTACCCTTTCAGCCGGATTCAAAGGTGGGGAGGTTACTCCTTTGTTCTTTATCGGAGCTACTTTAGGTAGTGCACTGTCATTTTTTATACCATTACCGTTTGGTTTATTGGCGGGAATGGGATTTGTAGCGGTATTTGCAGGAGCCACCAATACTCCTTTAGCCTGTATGTTGATGGGAATTGAATTATTCGGAGCAGAATGTGGTGTATATGTCGCGATTGCCTGTGTTGTCTCTTATCTTCTTTCCGGTCACAACAGTATTTATTCCAAACAGAAAATCGGAGAAGCGAAAAACAGAAGATTTGAAAGCCAGCAGGACAGATCTATTTCAGACTTTTTATAGAGGGTTACAGGGTACGGGTTGCAAGTTATTTTAGTTGCTGGTTACCCATAACGTTAAACTCTCAAACTCACCATCCTCTTCGTCATTTCCAACTATAATTCGTAATTTTACCCCATGTTCGATTACAGATTAAAAGTTTTCCATACGGTGGCTACCCGACTCAGCTTTACTAAAGCTTCAGAGGAACTTCACATTTCCCAACCTGCTGTTACCAAACACATTAAAGAGATTGAAATTCAGGTAGGTGCCAAATTATTTGACCGTAAAGGAACATCTATCCAGCTGACTCAAAGCGGAAAAATTCTATTTGAACATGCAGAGAAGATCAGAAATATCTACCGTGACATGGAATTTGAGATCAGCCAGATCAGTCAGCAGCATAAAGGAAAACTGATTATCGGGGCTAGTACAACAGTTGCACAGTATATTTTACCGGAAATTTTGGCTAAATTCAATTCTTATTATAAAGATATTAAGATTGAACTGCTTACGGGAAATACGGAAACTATTTCAACCCTTTTAAAGGAAGAAAAGATTGATCTGGGTATTATCGAAGGAGAGTCACAATCTTCTTATTTTGAATATAAAACTTTTAAACCCGATGAAATTGTTCTGGCTGCAAAATCAGATCATCCGCTTGCCCATAAAACGTTACACTTAAAAGATCTTTATCAATTAGATATGATCTTCAGAGAGCAAGGTTCCGGAACGCTGGAGTTTATTCAAAACAGGCTTAAAGAAAAGGAAATCAATCTCCATGACCTGAATACTGTCATGCAGCTGGGAAGCAGTGAAAGTATTAAAAATTATCTTCTTCACTCGGAATGTATGGCATTTCTTTCCATCAGTACCATTTTGAATGAGCTTAAAAACAATGTACTGACCGTTATTGATATTAAAAATTTCAGTATTGAAAGAGATTTTCATTTTATTCTTCCTAAAGGGGAACAATCTGAACTGATTAAGCTTTTTCTGAGATTTGCAGAATGAAAAGCAATAAGCAATAAGCAATAAGCAATAAGCAATAAGCAATAAGCAATAAGCAATAAGCAAAGATATAACTTTTAGTTATCCAATATAACAAAATACGATTTACTTTGTAATAGTATTTTCCGGAATTTTGATGCAGATTTTAAAAGTTCGCATTATGAAAGATTTCATTCAAAATGAAATGACACGGAAAGTATTTTTTATTGTATTGGCTATTTTGTGCCTTACTCCATTTATATCCTCACCTATAGCCCTTACTTTGGGATTTGGACTGGCTGTTCTCATAGGTAACCCTTTTGAAAAGCATCTCCATCATTATATTCATTTGTTGCTACAGGTATCAATTGTTGGCCTGGGATTCGGATTGAAGCTGGATGAAGCGCTTCATGCCGGGAAAACAGGTTTGATGTTAACAGTTGTAAGTATTGTTACAGTAATGGTTTTAGGATATTTTCTTGGGAAGGTATTTAAACTGGAAAGACCTTTATCTTATCTTCTCTCTGCGGGAACAGCTATCTGCGGCGGAAGTGCAATTGCAGCCGTCTCTCCTATTATTAAACCCAGTACAAAACAGATTTCTCTTGCATTGGCCATTGTATTTACCTTAAATTCTATTGCTCTGTTTGTTTATCCTGCTATAGGACATCTTCTCAATCTTTCGCAGGAGCAGTTTGGACTTTGGTGTGCAGTGGGAATTCACGATACAAGTTCTGTAGTAGGTGCTGCCGGTAAGTACGGAGATGAAGCTCTGAAAATAGCAACTACCGTAAAATTGGCGCGTGCTTTATGGATTATCCCTGTTTCATTGATTACCATGTTTATTTTTAAAAGTAAAGGTTCTAAAATAAAGATTCCGTGGTTTATCGGTTATTTTATTGTTGCGATTCTATTGAACACTTATTTCCCTATTCTTGAGAGTTTCAGTACTTCAATCACTGTTTTGGCAAAATCCGGACTGAATCTGACTTTATTTTTCATCGGTTCCACCCTTTCTATTCAGACGCTGAAGTCTATTGGATTAAAACCTCTAGCAATGGCAATTATCCTATGGGTTACGATAAGCATTGGAAGCCTTCTTTACATTATCCATTAAAAAGAGCAGAACCCTTTTGAAATCAAAAGGGTTCTGCATATTAAATGTGGAAATGTTTATTTCGTATTGAAATAATTTTCTTTAGATTGCGGCTTCACCACAAGTATATACCTGCGGGCAACCGATATACTGTACACAATACCAAGGTCCTGTTACAGATCCTGAGCAGCTGCATCCGCAAAGAGATAAGTCTGGATTACCGCTTACTCCTCCTGTAATATTTTTCAAGTCTTGTTTTCTCAATTTTTTAGCATTTTTCATAATGTTCATGTGGTTTAGTTTTGATTAAAAATATAGTTTTAGTTACATTCCAAAGTTAAACAAATATTAAATACTCGCAAAAAAAACCAGAATAAAAATTAATAATTTATTGATTATAACTTAATTATTACATTCAAAATAAGGAATACCAGTGGATTATTTATTAAACAATTTAAATTATTCAGTAAATTCAAGATCTCTGTCATGCGTTTCCGAAATGGTAAGTGAAGAATAAAATGCAAGCCCAAATACTACCACTCCTACAATGGCTGCACTTTCCACTACAGGAAAATGTCCTTTAAGAGAATCAAAAGCAAATATCATCACTGGCACAAGCCCTCTTACCATGTTGGGAACAGTAGTGGTTGCTGTATTTCTGATATTTGTTCCGAACTGTTCTGCAGCCAGTGTCACAAACATAGCCCAATATCCTGTTCCAAAGCCCAGCCATACACAAAACAGATAATATTTTGTTTCTGTATTCGTATTACCAAACAGCATAATGGCTACTCCAATCAGGGTAAAGATCAGCATATAAAATATGGCCATTTTACGGGATTTTAAAGCATGGGAAATAAAACCACTCAATAAATCACCTACAGAAATTCCTATATACGCCCACATAATTGCTTTTCCGGGGTTAAGATCCTTGATTCCCATTTCAGGAGCAAACTGATTGGCTAAAACAGCCAGAATCCCAATGCAGTACCATGTAGGCAATCCTACAGCAATACATTTTAAATATCTTATCAATCGGTCTTTATTTGTAAAAAAGGATAGAAAATTCCCTTTTGAGACATTTTTATGGACAATATTCTTATAAATTCCGGATTCGGATACGCTTATTCTCAGCACTAATAGTAAAATTCCCATTATCCCCCCGATAATGTAAGAGATATTCCATCCTCCGGCCAGTTCTACGGTAAGCTGAGCGACTACAGCACCCATTAATCCGAAACCAGCAACCACGGAGGTTCCGATGGCTCTTAAATTCTTTGGCAAGCTTTCAGAAACCAGCGTAATTCCTGCTCCCAGCTCTCCGGCAAGCCCAATCCCAGCAATAAACCTTAAACCGGCATATTGATACACTAAATGCTCTTTAGGGAAATAAGGAAGAAAACCACAGGCAATGTTGGCCAAGGAATATACCAGAATAGAACCAAACAAAACGGAAAGTCTCCCTTTTTTATCGCCAAAAATTCCCCAGAAAACTCCTCCAACAAGAAGTCCTACCATTTGGCAGTTCAGAATAAAGGTTCCGTCCGCATCAGGATTCAGCCCCAATGCTTTTAAACTGGGTATTCTAACGATCCCAAATAAAAGGAGGTCATAGATATCTACAAAATAGCCTAAGGCAGAAATAATAACAGGAATAGAAAAAATGTACTTCAGCTTTGAAGACAGGGACAGTTCTTGCATTTTTAAGTTTTGATAAAAATAAAAAACCTTTCAATTTCTTGAAAGGTTTTTATCAAATATCTTTTTCTGATTATTATCTGGCAATATTCACAGCTCTCGTTTCTCTGATTACTGTTACTTTTACCTGCCCCGGATAAGTCAGTTCATTCTGAATTTTCTCAGAGATGTCGTAAGAAAGCTGAGAAGCTACTTCATCGTTTACTTTTCCGCTCTCTACCATTACTCTCAATTCTCTACCTGCCTGGATAGCATAAGCACTTGATACTCCATCGAAGCTTAATGCTGCAGATTCAAGATCTTTCAATCTCTGGATGTATGATTCCAATACCTGTCTTCTTGCTCCCGGTCTTGCTCCTGAGATAGCATCGGCAACCTGGATGATCGGAGATAGTAATGATTTCATTTCAATTTCGTCGTGGTGAGCTCCGATAGCATTTACTACTTCAGGGTTTTCACCGTATTTTTCAGCCCACTGCATTCCTAAAAGGGCGTGTGGCAATTCTGATTCCTGCTCAGGAACTTTACCTATATCGTGTAAAAGACCTGCTCTTTTGGCTAATTTTACGTTTAATCCTAACTCAGCAGCCATCGTTGCAGCAATGTTTGCAACTTCTCTTGAGTGCTGTAGTAAGTTTTGTCCGTAAGAAGAACGGTATTTCATTCTACCTACGATTTTGATCAATTCAGGGTGTAATCCGTGGATTCCTAAATCAATGATCGTTCTCTTACCTACTTCAATGATTTCCTCTTCGATCTGTTTTCTTGTTTTTTCTACTACTTCTTCGATTCTCGCCGGGTGAATTCTACCATCGGTTACCAATCTGTGAAGGGATAGTCTTGCAATCTCTCTTCTTACAGGGTCAAAACATGAAAGAAGGATGGCTTCCGGAGTATCATCAACGATGATTTCCACACCTGTTACGGCTTCTAAAGCACGGATATTTCTACCTTCTCTACCGATAATTCTACCTTTTACTTCATCAGATTCAATATTGAAAACTGATACTGAATTTTCGATAGCCTGCTCAGTTCCGATTCTCTGAATCGTTTGGATAACGATTTTTCTTGCTTCGTTTTTGGCATTCATCTGAGCTTCTTCCATGATGCTCTGAACGTGTGCCTGTGCTCTTGTTTTTGCTTCTGCTCTCATGGTTTCTACCAATTCTGCTTTAGCTTCGTCAGCTGTATAATTAGAGATTTTTTCAAGTATTTCTACTTTCTTGGCGTTAGCTGTATCTAATTCCTGCTGTTTTCTTTCAAGGATTTCGGTCTTCTTAGCGTAATCTGCAATCTGCTTGTCCAGATCTTTTTCCAATTTTCCAGTCTTGCTAAGTTCATCATTAAGCTTATGCTCTTTGTCTTTCGTTCTCTTTTCAACTTCCTGTATTTTCCTTTCACGGGACTGAATATCTGCGTCATGCTGGGATTTCAGCTCCAGGAATTTTTCTTTTGCCTGAAGGTTCTTTTCTTTCTTTATCGATTCAGCTTGTACATTAGCTTTTTCTATAAGGTTTTCGGCGTTTTTCTTAGCATCATCTATGATGAATTTTGCCTTAGTATTCAGAGAGCTTTTGGAGAAAAACATTCCCAATACAGCTCCGATTACTAAACAAACAACACCGACTATAACTTCTATCATAATTTATATTGAGTTTTAATTGTATTCATATCCTTTGTTAAATAAAAAAAGCCCACAATAATCCAGAGATTGAGAGTAAACTCCTAATCAACACGATTTGAACTGATTTCCACTGTCTGTAATCCGGAAGTCCGGCACGCCATTCGATGGACATTTGTTCGGTAATTGTTTAGCGTTGAGTTTACCTTTAATGTGTTAGAATTATTGTAGGCAGTAATTTTTCAGGAAAAAAAATCTATTTCCCGATTTCATTCAACGATTGGTTAATCTGCATTAATCTTTCGTTGGTAGAATTAATATTTTTTTCGTAGTTCAGAGAAACTACTTCTGCATTGGTTCCCAGTTTCAGGGCACACATTGCCAAAGCATCCTGTTTATCTCTTACATCGAAGTTCTGTTCAAAATCTTTAATCATATTCTCGATCTGCTTCCCTACTTTACGCAAAGTTTCTTCCTCTGCTGCCGGTACGTTCAGCGGATACACTCTTCCTGCAATGTTGACGGTTATTCTCCTTATCTCCATTATAATCCACTGTTTTGAAGCTGAGCAATACAGAAATCAATTTCTTTCACCAATCTGTTGATATGGTTTTTCATTAATCTATTGTGTTCAGGATTTCCTGATATTGCTGAATAAAGTTTTATATTTTTTTGTTCTTCTGCTAATACCTGATTCTTTCTTCTTTCCTCATCATATTTCTTCTTCAATTCTTCATGCTCAATATTTAATTCTTTTAAATTTTCCGTAAGATTTTTATAGTTCTTTTGCAGAGTCGAAATCTTTCTCTCTAATTCTGAAAAATTGTTTTCTAAATCTTGAAGCATTTCAGGTTTGTATATTCTAACTAAAAGCAAAAATAAAAAAATAATAACACTAACAAAAATAAAACGCTCTATATTTTGATATAACAATAAAAAAGGAGGTGCTAATGCACCTCCCGTCTATTTTTGAATGAAATATTTTTACTCAAATTTCAGAACAAACATTACGGCTCTTGTCTGTAATGTAGAAATAGCAGACGACCAATAAGGAGGTGTAGTAGCATTATCAGCCACTTTCTCATTGTTCATAAAGAATGTTCCTCTTACAGCAGGAGTCAGTTTAAATTTGTTGAAATAAAACTGAATTCCCATTTCTGCAGACCACGCAAAGTTGTGCGTTGTAGATCTGTAGATTCCCTGCATGTTATCATCTGTAGAAGTTGCATTAGACTGAAGGTTTACTACATAGTTCACCCCAGCTGCAACGTAAGGTCTTGAATTGTACCATCTCTGACCGTGAAGTTCCAAAAGTACCGGAATATCAATCAAAGTAGATTTAATTTCTCTTACTCTATCCTTTTCCTGTAAAGGGATTGGCATAAAAGGAGGATTGGTCAAAGACCCACCTGCATAAATGTCATTGGATTGAGTATTAAAAGTCAACTGTCTTTGTGCAAACTGTAAACCTGGTTCTATTCTTACGTCAAGATAGTCATTCAGTCTCCATTTTGCAATAAGCCCGGCACCGAAACTATAACTTTCCTTAGAGGTAACAAGGTTTTCATTATCATTCATCCCGTACTTCGGATGTAGAACAATGCGGTAATCCAGTCTGTTCCCGTTCAAATAAAACCCCCAACTGAATTTCTGTTCGTCGAAATCTTCCAACTTATCCATTCTGTTTCGGGTTCTGAATTGCGCGTTTGCAAAGACGGCAACATTTACTGAGGTTAAAACCAGTGCTTTTAATAGAAATTTATTCATAGGTTACTTTGTTGCTTTATAAATTGTGGCTATACCTAAACTTAATTTTTTATATTCAACTTTCTTAAATCCCGTATCTAAAAGAATTTGCTTCATCTTCTCCCCGAAAGGAAAAGCATTTACAGAATCCGGAAGGTATGTATACGCCCTATTATCCTTAGAAACCAATCTGCCGATGGCAGGCAATATATTTTTGAAATAAAACATATAAAATGGCCCCATGAAACCCTCTACCTTTGAAAACTCCAGTATATAAACACTTTTGTTATCTTTAACTACTCTTCTTAACTCTGCCAAACCTTTGGTAAGGTTTTCAAAATTCCTTACTCCAAATGCAACGGAAACAGCATCAAATCTATTGTCCTCGAAAGGTAAATTTTCTGCATCTCCTTTTTGCATGGAAATTTTGCCGTCTAATTTAAGTTTTTTTATTTTAATAACGCCAACATTCAGCATTTGTTGTGATAAATCTAATCCAACTACTTTAGAACCGGTTCCTTTTTCAATCGTAATTGCCAGATCTCCCGTTCCTGTAGCCACATCCAGCACTTCCTGCGGATTATCATTTTTCATCCATTTTACCAGTTTATTTCTCCACAGAATGTCAATTTTCATGGATAAAACACGGTTCAGAAGGTCGTACTTCGGTGCAATATTGTCGAACATATCCTCTACCTGGCTCTTTTTTGTAGCCTCTGAATTGTAGGGAGTAACTTTGGTGATATCTTTTGTCAAAACTTAAAACTTGTAATATTCTTTATAATAATTTAGGTAATCCTGCTTTCTGAAGATTTTAGATCTTGATTCCACTTGCTGGATATTCTTGATCACTTTATCATAATCTTCATCTACATTGTAGTAAAAATCTTCTGTGTAAAGCTTGTTGAAGCGTTTCGCTCCTCCGTAATAATCCTTTCCGTCAATAACGGTTTTATCAAGTGCCGACAGCAACGAATCTTTTTTAAGATTGTATCCGTAATACTGATCATTCACATAGTAATCCTGGTGGGTAATATTAATCAGACCACGAAGTTTATTCACTTCAAATGCTGAATCATAAAGCATTTTTTTGTTCTGATCAAAAACCTGAATAGAGTTTTTCCCTTTATTCAAATCCACATGCACATACTGCCCCGCTGAAATAATTCCTTCAGATCCGTTATTGATCTTAAAGTAATACGTATTCGGGGTAGGATTATCTACCACATAATAATTCTTCTTGGCTAAAAAAAGGAAGTAGATCCCAAAGGCAACGATAAACGCCACAGCTGCAATAAGTAAGCCTTTTAAGGACGAGTTGTTTTTCATAGATTGTAAAGTACAATTTTTGCAAATTTAATAATATTTTTAATTCTCTGTTATTAATATTAATTATTAACTTTGCATCTTTAAAAAAATCATATAAACGAATGCCGAATACGATCATTATTGGCTCTGGGTCTTATATTCCGAACAGAGTTATTGGTAGAGATTACTTCATGAATTCCGAGTTCTATACTGAAGACGGAGTAAAGATTGAAAAGCCTGTGGAAGAGACCATTGCGAAATTTGTAGAGATTACAGAAATCGAAAACAGGAGATTCATTGAGGATGATCTTTCCAATTCACAAATCGGTTATGAAGCTGCAAAAATCGCCCTTGAGGATGCAAAAGTAGACGGCGAGGAATTAGATTATATCATCTACGCAAGTAATTTCGGGGAAGTTACCGAAAACGGATACGCTGATTTTATGCCGACTATGGCAGCGAGAGTAAAGAATAAGCTTGGAATCAAAAACAGAAAATGCATCACGTATGATATGGTTTTCGGATGCCCAGGGTGGGTAGAAGCAATGATTTTATCTGATAATTTAATCAAAGCCAAGGTTGCTAAAACCATCCTTGTGATTGGAGCTGAAACATTAAGCAGAGTAACAGATCCATATGACAGAAACAGAATGATCTTTGCTGATGGTGCCGGAGCAGTAGTTGTAAAAGCCACTGACGAAGAAAATGTGGGAATTATTGCCCACAACACGATCTGTGATAACGGACCGGAATTAAACTACCTTGAAAACCAACCATCTATCAATAAAGAAGCAGATCAGAAACGTCTTTATGTAAGAATGTTGGGAAGAAAGATTTATGAATATGCTCTTAAAAATGTACCTGATGCGATCAAGGATACTATTACAGATGCAGGTCTTTCTATTGAAGATATAGATAAAATCTTAATACATCAGGCTAACGCTAAAATGGATTACGCTATGATTGAGAGACTTCACAAGCTTTATGATGTGAAAGAATATGATCACGCGATCTCTCCTATGACCATTCAGGATCTTGGAAATACTTCTGTAGCAACCATTCCTACCATGTATGATTTAATAATTAAAGGAAAAATGGCAGGTCAATCGTTTAAAGAAAAAGGTAACGTTGTGATGACTTCGGTAGGTGCCGGAATGAATATCAATGCTATCGTTTACAGATTTCCTTAATAATATTTAATAAACAAAAAAAATATAAAAGCACAGGGAAGTTATTCTTTGTGCTTTTTTTGATCAGAACATGCAAAAGAATCTTTTAATCATCGCTGGAATCTTCCTTTTTTTGGAAGTGTATATTTATCAGGCCATCAGAACACTTACTGATAATTCCTGGATCAAAATCGGATATTGGGTAATTTCGTTAGCTGTATATGGATTTTTCGCCTATGAAGTCACTCATTACCAAAGGTCAGACCGAAGTATGGTAAGGGCTCAGATTATGATTTCATTATTTTTGATTTTTATCCTTCCAAAAATTTTCGTGGTTCTGTTTTTATTAATTGATGATATCTTCAGAGTCGGAGGCTACCTTATTGGCTTTGCAAAACCTGCGGAAAATTTCTTCCCGGAAAGAAGGAAGTTCCTGAGTCTTGTAGGACTTGGCATGAGTGGTGTTCTTTCCGCTCTTTTTATTGACGGAATTACGTTTGGAAAATACAGACACAAAGTAAGACGGGTAAGAGTTAATTTCGCCAATCTTCCCAAAAGTTTTAAAGGTTACAAAATTATTCAGATTTCCGATGTGCACAGTGGAAGTTTCTCTGATCCGAGCAAGTTGCAGCATGCCATTGACCTGATCAACGAACAGAAGCCTGATTTGGTATTATTTACCGGAGACATGGTGAATAACGTTGCGGATGAGTTCAAACCCTTTATTCCTTTATTCTCAAAAATTCAGGCTAAAGACGGCAAATTTGCGGTATTAGGAAACCATGATTACGGAGATTATGTAACCTGGGAATCACCTGCAGCCAAAAAAGAAAACCTTGACACCCTGATCAACTATGAAAAACAGGCAGGTTTTGATATGCTGAGAAATGAACACAGAGTCATTGAGAAAAACGGAGAAAAACTCTACATTCTGGGTGTTGAAAACTGGGGATTGAAACCATTTCCTCAATTCGGAAAAATAGATGATGCTTTAAATGGTGTGCCAGAATCTGCCACCAAAATCTTAATGAGCCATGACCCTACCCATTTTGATTATGTAGTAAAAAAACACCCTTCCAACATCCATTTGACCCTTTCGGGACACACACACGGAATGCAGTTTGGTCTGGATCTTAAAAATGTAAAATGGTCACCAGTACAATACAGATACCCAAAATGGGCTGATTTATACGAAAGCGAAGGAAAACTACTGTATGTAAACAGAGGATTTGGGGTATTAGGATATCCGGGAAGAGTGGGCGTATTGCCGGAAATCACCCTTTTTGAACTGAGCTAGGGGTGCGGGGTTCGGGTTGTTAGTTGCGAGTTTATTTTATTACGGGTTTCGAGATGTGAATTGCTGGTAGTGATTTTATTTTGTTTCGAGTTGCGGGTTGTTTTTGTTCCTGATTACCCACTACACTAACCCCTCAGACACTCCCACTCTCAAACTCCCTAAAACCTGCAACCGAATATCAGCAACCTAACACCTATTACCTAAAAAATATAATCTTTCATGCGGGAAGTAGCCATTTCCCTGTCGTTAAGAAAAGTAAGGAGGGCATCTAATTTGTCCTCCATTTTTTTGCCCGAAAATAAGCTTCGGTAGAATGGTATTTCAAAACGGTACTTCTTAAAATCCGTAAACTGCCATGTATTTAAATAGATCAACACAAACTCTTCATTCTGTAGAGTCTCCAGCACCATATTCTGATAATACTTCATTGGCAGGATCTGAAATACAAAATCATTGTAAGGGAGCTGACTGTACGGAGAGATACTTTCCGGGACAATACTCAGCCCGTCTTCTTCGGTAATCACTGTATCTCTTTTGAGTCTTTTGAAAGGAAAAAGAATATTGGCATTATCAATATTGGAGACGTAATTAAATTCCATCAGCTTCAAAATTTCCTGTGAAACTTTTACATCTTTCTGACGAATTCCCCTGATCTGTTTTTCCAAAAGTTCCTGAATATTCTTCTTGGCATTTTCAATTTCTTCAGGATTGGAATCTTTATGATAAAAAGCAATTTCATGCCCTTTGGATGAAATTGCTTTTATTAAATTCTGAAGTTTTCCGGTAAGAGAAATCTCTACAAAAAAACTTGATTTGATATCATGAATATCTAAAATTCTAAGAATCGCTCTGGTATTATCTTCTATGATTTTCAATCTCTCATCAGCAGTAATCTGAGAGCCATTTTTTACTTCAGCTTCAATACACGTGATGTTAAAAGTCAATAATACCATTTAAATTAAAGTTTATGTAAATTATATAAAATACTACAAATCAGATGTTAAAATAATAATTAATTAAAGTAAAACTTTACATTATTAATCCTTCCCTAATTTTACCTTCAGATTCTTAATCATATCTTTTGTCATTTCAGAAATTCCGAAATCATAAGTCAAGCCCCAGTCTTTTTTAGCTACAGAATCATCAATTGAAGCTGGCCATGAGTCTGCAATTGCTTGTCTGAAATCCGGGTTATAATCAATCGTAAAATCTGGAATTTCTTTCTTGATTTCATCTGACAATTCTTTCGGAGTAAATGACATTCCACCCAAATTATAAGAAGAACGAACCGTTACACTTTCTTTAGGAGCTTCCATTAATTTCAGAGTTGCATTGATGGCATCATCCATATACAACATCGGCATTCCTGTATTCTCGGAAATGAAACTTGTATACTTTCCATCTTCAATCGCTTTGTAGAAAATCTCAACTGCATAGTCTGTGGTTCCACCTCCTGCCGGAGTTTTCCATGAGATCAATCCAGGGTATCTGATACTTCTTACATCTACCCCATATTTGTCGAAATAATATTCGCACCACTTCTCCCCTGCCATTTTAGAGATCCCGTAAACAGTTGTTGGGTTCAGTACCACATCCTGTCCTACATCATGCTTTGGAATTCCTTTTCCAAACACTGCGATAGAACTTGGCCAGAAGATCTTTTTAAGAAGTCCTTCTTTCGCCATTTCACAAAAATGAAGTAGTGGTTCAAGATTCAGTTTCCACGCAAAAATAGGCTGCTTTTCCGAAGTTCCGGATAAAAGGGAAGCAAGGTGATACACTGTGGTGATGTCGTAATCTTTAATTACCTGTCTTACCAATTGGGTATTGGTAACATCCATTCTTTCATAGTGTCCGGCAGAAGTAATTCCTTCCTGCCATCTGTCTAATCCTGAAGCAACCACATTTTCAGCGCCGTGGATTTCAACAAGTCTGTTCGTCAGTTCGGTACCAATTTGTCCCAAGGCACCTGTAATCAGTATTCTTTCCGTATAGGATTCCATTTTCACATTTTTTTTAGAATTGTACAAAAGTAAAAAAAACATGTTAACCATAATAAAAAAGGTTTGTTTAAAATATTTCATTGCTAAAAGGTATTGAAAGCCAGTCAAAATTCTCATAAACAATAGAAATAATCAAATACAATCATCATCAGTTGACATTAACTTAAAATTCAATAATTTTGTTTCAAAGAAAAACAATCATATGAAGAAGATTTTAATTGCTTCGATGCTGTTAGCGGCTCAACTCAGCTGGGCCCAATTCACAGATATCAATATTATTAAGGAAGTACAGGTAAAAAATAAAGGGGTTGTAGTCTCTGCACACCCATTAGCCAGTGAAGCGGGAGTCAAAATCTTAAAGATGGGCGGAAATGCCTACGATGCTGTTACCGCAACACAATACGCTCTTGCTGTTGTATATCCGCAAGCAGGAAATATCGGTGGAGGCGGATTTTTGGTTGGCGTAAAAAGCAATGGTGAAAAATTCACTCTGGATTATAGAGAAACAGCTCCTAAAAAGGCTTCCAGAGATATGTATATTGATAAAAAAGGAAAAGCAGATACCGACCTTTCCCAAAACGGAAGACTGGCAGTAGGAATTCCCGGAAGCGTAGCTGGATTCTTTGCCACCCTGAAATACTGTAAACTTCCTATGGAAAAGATTATTCAACCTGCTATTGATCTTGCTGAAAAAGGATTTGCTATCACCGATAAGGAAGCAGATATGCTGAACAGCCAGCGAGAGAAATTCCAGAAACATAATAAATCTTCTATCATTTTTGTAAAAGAGACTCCATGGAAAGCCGGAGATCTTTTGGTTCAAAAAGACTTAGCTGAGACTTTGAAACTTATCCAAAAATTAGGTGCTAAAGGTTTTTATGAAGGAAAAACAGCTGATCTCTTGGTTGCAGAAATGAAAAGAGGCAACGGAATTATTACCCTGGAAGATCTTAAAAATTATAAAGTTGCCGAAAGAAAAGCACTGGAATTTGATTACAAAGGAAACGATGTTGTCACCATGCCTTTACCCTCAAGCGGCGGGGTTCTTCTTGCTCAAATGCTAAGAATGGCCAGTTTTGAAAATCTTGAAAAATACCAGCAAAACTCTACAAAAGCTGTTCAGATTATGACTGAAGCAGAAAGAAGAGCCTATGCAGACAGAGCAGAATATATGGGTGATCCGGATTTTATTCAGGATAAAACATCTTACCTGATCTCTGATGACTATTTGAAAGGAAGATGGAAAAGCTTCAGTTTTGACAAAGCTACTCCAAGTGCGGATGTAGGAAAAATCATAGAACAGCCCAAAGAATCTATGCAGACTACTCATATTTCTGTATTGGATAAGGATGGAAACGCCGCTTCTGTAACCACAACTCTTAATGGTTATTACGGAAGTAAAGTTTTAGTTTCAGGAGCCGGATTCTTTTTAAATAATGAAATGGATGATTTCTCTATAAAACCGGGTGTACCGAACATGTTCGGAGCTGTAGGAGGAGAAGCCAATTCTATCCAGCCTAATAAGAGAATGCTTTCTTCCATGACTCCAACGATTATCCTTAAGAATGGAAAGCCTTTTATGGTTGTGGGAACACCTGGAGGGACTACAATCCCGACTTCCGTGTATCAATCTATTGTAAATGTGGTAGATTTTAAACTGAATGCCAACACTTCTGTCAATGCACCGAAGTTCCATCATCAGTGGCTGCCAGAAACCATTACTGTGGAAAATAATTTCCCGGAAAGCACTATTTCTGAACTGAAAAGCAAAAATTACGTGATTGAAAAAACAAAATATATCGGGAAAACAGAAATGATTGTCCTTGATGAAAAAGGAAATATTCATGCTGTGGCAGATGGGCGTGGGGATGATTCTGTAGCGGTGGAGTAATTACATTTATAATCAATTAAATAAATACAGCTCCGGCTTCATTCATAATAAGGTTTTTATCTTTTATAAATGAAGCCGGAGTTTTTATGCGTAAGCCATGTAAAAGATTATTTTCAATGACTTTTGTCATGTTTTTAGATAAATTTTCTTAATTTTCGCCCTTAAAAAAACAAAACGACTGTTCTTTGAAAGCAAAAAAAATATACAATCAGCTTTATTTCCAGGTGATTATAGCCATTGTTGCCGGTATTCTTCTTGGAAAATTTTACCCTGAATTGGGAGAAAAGATGAAACCTTTGGGAGATGGATTCATCAAATTGGTGAAAATGATTATCGCTCCGGTCATTTTTATTACCCTTACTTTAGGAATCGCCCATATGACCGATTTAAAAAAAGTAGGAAGAATTGCCATCAAGGCAATGATCTATTTTTTTACCTTTTCAACCCTTGCTCTCATCATCGGATTAATAGTTGGAAACATCTTACAACCGGGTCATGGTTTAAATATTGATCCTTCTACTCTTTCGGGTGATGTGTCACAATACCAGGCAAAAGCTCACGAATCAACGCTTACTGGCTTCATTATGAACATTATTCCTGAAACTTTATTCAGTCCTTTGGTGGGTGAAAATATTCTTCAGGTTCTTTTGGTTGCCATTTTAATGGGAGTTGCTTTGGTATTAACAAAAGAAAAAAGTCAGAAAGTAACTGATTTTCTACAAGATCTGTCGACTCCGGTATTCAAAATTGTTCATATGCTTATGAAGCTTGCCCCCATTGGAGCTTTCGGAGCTATGGCATTTACCATTGGGAAATACGGACTTCATTCTGTGTTGAATCTTATATTTCTGGTCGCTACATTCTATATTACCTCTATTCTTTTTGTTGTTTTGGTATTGGGAGCGGTGGCATGGTATAACGGGTTTAATATTTTCAAACTCCTTTTCTACCTTAAAGAAGAACTTCTTCTTGTTTTGGGTACAAGCTCTTCAGAGTCTGCCCTGCCGGGAATCATGGAAAAACTTGAAAAAGCAGGCTGTTCAAGAGCCATTGTAGGTCTTGTGGTTCCTACCGGATATTCTTTTAATCTTGACGGAACGAATATTTATATGACGCTTGCCTCTCTCTTTATTGCACAGGCATTAAACATTCACCTCCCTATTGAAAAGCAGCTAATGCTTCTTTTAGTAGCCATGTTAAGTTCAAAAGGGGCTGCTGGAGTTACTGGTGCCGGATTTGTAACATTGGCTGCAACATTAGCCGTAGTTCCTGAAATCCCGATTGCTGGAATGACCTTAATTCTTGGAATTGACAAGTTTATGAGTGAATGCAGAGCTTTGACCAATGTAATCGGAAATTCTGTGGCCACAGTAGTGGTTGCCAACTGGGAAAAACAGCTTGATAAGAAGCAGCTTCAATATTGCCTGGATCATCCAACAGAAGTTGAGAAAAAACTTGAAGTTTAGATGGGGAGTTTGAGATTGGGAGTGTTTGAGGCTTTAGCGTTGTGGGTTACCAGGAACAAAAAACAACCCGCAACTCGCAACAAAATAAACTCACCCCCTTAAATCTTAAACCTTAAACCTTAAACCAAAATATTCAAGCTCGCCGGCTGTACTTTAACATGAATAGGTGATTTGATTTTATTGAATTCACCGTCCAGATGCCAGTTTTTGGTATTTACTTTAAATGATATTTCGGAAACCGGAAGATACGTCACGTACTCATCATCTTTCAATCTTTTGGTAAACATTCTGAAAGCAAAGAGTGCAGAATAAGTAAGCGGAAATTTTTTCACCAAAACCATATCCACCAATCCATCACTTTTGCTTGCTTTAGGGGCAATATAAGCATTGTTACCAAACTGGCGTGTATTGGCGATATTCATCATCAGATAACGGCCGTTGTACTGTTGATATTCCTCATCCATAAACTTCACCTTGATCGGCTTATAATTGAAGAATGTTTTCAGAGAAACCTTGATGTAGTTTTTGAATCCGCGGCTAGTTTTTTCAAACTCTTTGACTACTTTACCATCAAACCCTGTTCCTGAAACATTGATTGAAAGCCTGTCGTTTACCGTAAATGTATCAATCTTTCTGGAGTTTTTGACTTTTATTTTTTCTAAAAGTTCGTCCAGATTTTTACTAAATTGGGTTTCATTGGAAAATCCGTTTCCTGAACCTGCCGGAAAAATCGCCAGAATTTTATCTGTAT
Organism: Chryseobacterium sp. MYb7; assembly: GCF_002979455.1. Classification (GTDB taxonomy): domain Bacteria; phylum Bacteroidota; class Bacteroidia; order Flavobacteriales; family Weeksellaceae; genus Chryseobacterium. The sequence goes on along the minus strand of NZ_PCOU01000006.1, from coordinate 5,495 downwards.
TAATAAGGTTTTTTGCCACGGTAGAAATGGTTCCATCTCCTCCTATGGCTACAAAAATATCGACCTCATTAAAGTGCTCTTTAATAAACTCATCTGTTCCCAAGATAGATTCAGAAACGTAATACAGTGGATTTTCAACCTTATTTTTAAGCTCGTTCAAAAACGGCTGATAATTTTTTTTGGCTGAAAATGGATTGATAATAAATGCTACTTTTTTCATCAACGCAAAAATAGAAAATGCTTCCTGAACTGGAAGCATTAATTTACTTAATTTTCATTCTTTCTTTAAATTCTGCATTTAAAGTTCCTTTTAGGTCCTCCCACGAAACAGGAATGGTAATATCTCCTGCTGCAAAAGCTGCAATTTCGTAAGGGCTGTAGTGGAAATACAGGTTCTTATTATCAAAATAAAAGTTATCCGATGCCGGAATTTTCTCTACCAACAGCATCTCCGAGTTTTTTACTTCGCCGTCACCATCCATCGTTCCGCTGTTAATCTTATCAATATTTTTCATCAGAATGGCTTCAATCATATTTTTAGGCATTGAAGTAATGTCTTTCAATTCTACCTTTTTGTTATTTTTAAGATCGAAGACTCTTTCTGAAAAGCCGTAATTATCATGGGCTCCCCCTTCATAGCCACTTCCTGTATATTGTATATGCATATAGCCGTTGGTATTAGAAATCAAATTCATATGTGAGCTTGAATACCAATCTTGGGCATAAGTGATATCTGAAGCCAAGTCTTTATTATCATTTTTAACAGAATTGAAGTAATTATTCTTTTCATTATCCAGATAAGCCTGAAGTCCGGCTTTAGAGAAGTCTGTAATTTTTTCATTCTGGAAATAGATACTGTCCAGCAGCTTTTTATCTTTTATTGTTGGGAAAACCAGGAGTTTTGAAGTGAAAGAAAGCTTTAATGAATCTGTTATCTTCATAGAATCATTTACTTTTACAGAGTCTACAATAAACTTTTCGGGAATTTGGTTTTCTGTCTTTTCTGAGGATGATTCTTTTGCTTTGTTTTTATTACAGGCAGTAACTGCCAGAAAAGAAGACAATACTAAAACAGCAATCGTGTTTTTCATAATTTAATTTTTTTGATAATAAATACAAAAACCATTCAAAAGATGAATGGTTTTTAAAAAAACTTATTTTTTTAATTAAATTTTGTTCAAACTTATATGAAGCATTATTTTTTAACAAGGCTGATCACCTGATTTTCAAATTTTGATGCCACACCCCAGATCTGTTTGAATGCAGGATAATATTCTTTTGGATAATCTGAACTTCCAATTTTTGTAGTGGTGGTAACTTCCAGTTTATTTCCTTTTTGTTCTATAGAATAGGTATATGAGATTTCTTTATCTTCTGTAACAATCTTTTTTTCTTTAGGCATTTCCTCAATCACATATCCTTCCGGAATTTCAAGGGTAACTTTTTTAACTTTGGTGGTTGGAGATCCAAAGTCAATAGGATATTTTCTGACCTCAGCCTGATCAAACTCATTAGAACTCTTACTTAAAAACAACATTGGATTGATAATCATTTTCTTTCCTACTCTATCAATAAGGTTTGAAGAAGAGAATTTCATACTGCTTTCAAAATCTCCATTTTCCAACACTTTTGAATTGATATCCGTAAAATCCATGGAGAAGTTTTCCTTATACTGTTTTTTATATTTTTCTGCATTATCATCATAGCTATCTTTCACATACATTGCATAAGCACCGGTATCTCGGTCTGAATAAGTACCTGAAATACTTCCGTCATCATTAATTTTAGCATTAGCTGTAAGGAAGGTATTGCTTGATTTTAAATTAGACATTTGAATCTGCAGGGTCTTTTCTTTAGTCACCAGAATTCCAAATTGATTCCAGTTTTTAAGAGGAATTTCATCCAGTGAAGACTGCTTTGAGGTGGCATCATAAATATGCAGCTGATTATCAAGGTTAACAGCAGCTAGCACAAAATTCATGTTGGAAATATTGGGTGAAACCAGATTAATTATTCCGTTTTCTACTGTAGAAATCACCAAAGGATCAGCTTTAAGACCTGCTTCACGAAGCATCATTACCAAGAAAAGATTGATTTCTGCCGCATTTCCGATTTTAGTTTCCACTAATTTTTTAATTCCATCTTCAGTGTAGACTCCTTTGTCTTTATTCCATGTAAAAGTTTTCTGAACATATGAAAAAATAGCATTTGCTTTTTCAAGATCGGTTTTCATCCCTGAAACGGCTGCCGGCATATTTTCTTTTGCCAGTTTTGTTCTTTTCAGTTCTCCACCAAAATCATCACTTTCATAAAGCCTTTTCCCGATCTGATCCCACGAAGATGAGTAGAGCTTAAGTTCTCCAAAATTGGTAGAGTTCAGTTCCGCCCCTATCTTCGTTCTGAAATTCCTGTCATTTCTTACAAACTTTTCAGTTTTAAAAACCCTTTATATTTTCATAGGCAAATCTATAGGTTCTGTACTGAGCCCCATATAGATTTCTTTCTTCCATTTCCCTGTATTTAGGAGTCATTTCTCCTGTATAGTTTACATTATACGACATATTGATTGGAGCATCCAACACATATTCTGTATTCAGTGAAGGGGTATCAGATTCAATTAATACTTCCGGAATAATGAATCGGAATGGAGATATAATTTCATATTGATACTCTAAGACGGATCCGTTTTTCACACTTGGAAAAGCAAATTTAGTCAGGGTAACATATTTATTCTCTTTACTTTTATATTGGGAACTCTTCTCTACTTTTACGGGAACTACATTTCCATTTTCAAGATTATAGGTAAAAGCCTTGAATTTACCGAGTGATTCTCTATTGGTTCCTACATTGTAAATAGGAATTTCAAGATTCAACCAGTCTTCAGCTTTATCTTTATCGTAAATTTTAACTCTGTAATAATACCTTTTGTGAAGGTTTCCTGTATTGGCATCCACCATAAAGTAAGCTGATTTATACAAAATCTCAGCAGGAGCATTTTCATCTAATAATGATTTCACTTTAGACAGATCCGCATCATTGAATTTAGGGGGATTCAGAAATTCATACTTTTTCTGAGCATTAAACATGATTGCATTGGCAGAGCAAAGCACCAATACTATTATTTTTTTCATGGTTATATTTTAGTTATTAAGATTTTTGAATTATCCATGTTCAGAATTTTTTTTCTGAAACTTATGTAATCGTTGTATTTTTCTTTTGGGTATAGTCCTTTATTAATTTGCATTTTTCTAATTACTTTTATCTCGTCGTTACTTTTAACGAAGCTTAGCTTATAAGATCCAAATTCTGAAGTGATATTGGAATTATCGGGAGTTTCGTCAATTTTGTAACCTTGAGGAAGAATAAATGCAATTTCATATTCATCTTCATAAGACATCCCTACCTCAAAAGGAAGTTCACGACTTTCATCGGTTTTAAAAACAGCATCTGTAAAAATAGGGACAGATCTGAACAAAAGACTGTTTCCTGCTTTTTTAGAATAATTATTAGTCTTAAAATCCAGATCATAGGTAATGGCAGCATTGTCTCTGTCATTATTAAAGTTTTTCATTTCAACCTTTTCAAAGTTTAAAATATCAAATATCCTTTTTACTGCATCATTTTTTTCTTTAGGGTTAAGATTAGCCAATCTTAAATTATAATCATACTGATTTCCCGTATAGTAAAAATTTCCAGTTCCTATAATACTGTTATCCTCATGAAGGTTAATCTTCAATGTCTGCTTTTCTTTATTCTGTTCTGCTTTATATACAGGTGTATTGATCAGCTCTATTCCTTTTTGAGTCACAGCCAGTACATTCCTATCCGTTGTGCTGTAACTTAAATGGTTAAAAGCTATTTGCTGAGACGTGTTTTCAAGCCAGATATTTCCTTTTTCAGTAGGAACCATCAGAATAACATGGTTTCCACCCATAGATGGGAATTCAGGATCAAAAGAGACCTGTGAACTGCTGGAATTGATAATACAATACGTGGATGGAATTCCTGCCTCGGTCAAAAGAATTCTCATATAATTGGTAAGCCCTTTACAGTCTCCATATCCTTTTTTCTGAACTTCATCCGGTAGCATAGGCTGCCAACCTCCTATTCCTAGAGATACAGCAATATAGCGGCTTTTGTTCTGCATGTACTGGTAAATTTTCTTTACTTTATCTTCCACGGATCCCTGCAGCTGTAAAGAGGCTACTTCAGCTTTAATAGCAGGAGTAGATCCTGAAACGGGTATCAAAAGGTCATTATAAATCCATGTTCCGAAATCTGTCCAGTTATTCAAAGTTCCCTGTTTTCCTGCCAGGCTGAATCTTGCCAGAGCAAAATCTACTGCAGGCAAAATCTTAACAGGCTGTGGTATCATAAAGGCATCATCAATAGCAGGGACATTTTTGTATGCGTAAGTCTTATCATTTCCGCTACCGCTTTCTATTACAGATGTATAATTATATTTTGAAGGATAAATCTTGGTTCTCAATTCAATTCCTGAATTATTAATGATTTTGAACTGAGCTTCTTCCAAAGATGTTTTCACAGAGTTAAAAGGCACAAAATCAGGGATAAAAACTGTATTTTCATCATTTGTTTCATAAGAAAAATCCACCGTATAAGGATACTGAGCCGGTGTATATGAGTATACCAACGTTCTGTTATCAGAATAAAAAACTCCCTGAGAGTTATTTGATATATCCTGAAAATCAGACTTTGAAACACTCTTGATCTTTTTCCCGGCTTCATCATAAATGGTAACTTTTATGTTTGAAATACGCCTTTGTTTATCATAAGGAATATAAATGACAGCCTGTTCGTTACCGTCTTTATTTAACACTGTAGTAACGGTATTATACTGGTATTTTATTTCATCGATCTTGTTGATCTGAGCAGTCGTGAAGTCCTTTCTTACAACGACGTTAGCATTTTTCTTTAAATTCTCGGGAATAGCAGAGGCAGGATAGCTCTGTGCAAAATGTAATGAGGCGATAGATAAAGCCCCTAAAACTAATATTTTCATCATAGTTATTAAGATTATGCAAAAATAATAAAATCTTAATAACTGTTAAAAAAAATATAAAAGGCTTCAACATGTGAAGCCTTAACCTAATACTTAAAAAAGTACCATCCTAAATGTACTTATAAGGTTATGAACACATTATCAACTTTTCATCATCAAATTCTGAAAAGTTAAAACAGAATATTTATATTCATTCTATATTGGGAGAAGGGAATATCTATTCTGTGGTATGAAGGGATAAACTTCATATTGTCTGCGTTTCAAATTTAATATAAATTATAATTCAGATATTTTAGTTGCTGTAGAATTAATAATAAGGGGAAGTACAATAAATTCTACAATTGAAAAAATATTCATAAAAAAGACCTCATTGCTGAGGTTTAAAAGATTTTTATGAACTCATCTTGACTTTCTTTTTATGAATTTTTTACAAGCAATAACAATAAAAGCTAAATAATTGAATCCGATCCAG
>NZ_PCOU01000059.1 GCF_002979455.1 Chryseobacterium sp. MYb7 | reverse complement strand
ATCGATAAAAACTTTCACAAAGAGCTAACCTTGCTGCACTTTCGTGCGCCATATCAGGCTATAAATCTACGGGTAATTAGTACTACTCGGCTATGACATTACTGTCTTTACACCTATAGCCTATCAACGTGGTCATCTCCCACGACCCTTAAAAGATGTCTCATCTTGAGGCGAGTTTCGCACTTATATGCTTTCAGTGCTTATCTCTTCCAAACGTAGCTACTCAGCAGTGCACCTGGCGGTACAACTGATACACCAGAGGTTTGTTCAATTCGGTCCTCTCGTACTAGAATCAAGCCCTCTCAAACATCTAACGCCCGCAATAGATAGAGACCGAACTGTCTCACGACGTTCTGAACCCAGCTCGCGTGCCACTTTAATGGGCGAACAGCCCAACCCTTGGGACCTTCTCCAGCCCCAGGATGTGACGAGCCGACATCGAGGTGCCGAACCTCCCCGTCGATGTGAGCTCTTGGGGGAGACTAGCCTGTTATCCCCGGAGTACCTTTTATCCTATGAGCGATGGCCCTTCCATACGGAACCACCGGATCACTATGTCCTGCTTTCGCACCTGATCGACTTGTAGGTCTCACAGTCAAGCACCCTTATGCCATTACACTCTACGCACGGTTACCAAGCGTGCTGAGGGTACCTTTGAAAGCCTCCGTTACTCTTTTGGAGGCGACCACCCCAGTCAAACTACCCACCACGCAATGTCCTTCCCTTAAGAAGTTAGGCTCCAAGTAAGTAAAGGGTGGTATTTCAACGTTGGCTCCACAAACACTAGCGTGCCTGCTTCAAAGCCTCCCACCTATCCTACACATTACTTACTCAAAGTCAATACGAAGTTATAGTAAAGGTTCACAGGGTCTTTTCGTCCCATTGCGGGTACTCGGCATCTTCACCGAGACTACAATTTCACAGAGCTCATGGTTGAGACAGTGCCCAGATCGTTACACCATTCGTGCAGGTCGGAACTTACCCGACAAGGAATTTCGCTACCTTAGGACCGTTATAGTTACGGCCGCCGTTTACTGGGGCTTCAGTCAATGCCTTCGGTTTAACCCTAAGCACCTTCCTTAACCTTCCAGCACCGGGCAGGTGTCAGACCCTATACTGCATCTTTCGATTTTGCAGAGTCCTGTGTTTTTGATAAACAGTCGCCTGGGCCTCTTTACTGCGGCCACCATTGCTGATGGCGTCTCTTCTCCCGAAGTTACGAGACTATTTTGCCTAGTTCCTTAACCATGATTCACTCTAGCACCTTAGGATTCTCTCCTCGACTACCTGTGTCGGTTTTGGTACGGGTTGCTTCACTTCGGCTTTTCTTGGAAGCACTTTCCCTACAGCAGCTTCGCCCGAAGGCTAGGCCTTGACTATTCCGTCAGTCTCCAGTAAGTACGGCACTCCGTCCCCTTTTTAGTGTGAGCAAGTATGGGAATATTAACCCATTGTCCATCCACTACCCCTTTCGGGTTCGCGTTAGGTCCCGACTAACCCTCAGCTGATTAGCATGGCTGAGGAAACCTTAGTCTTTCGGTGAGCGGGTTTCTCGCCCGCTTTATCGTTACTTATGCCTACATTTTCTTTTCTATCCGCTCCACAATACCTCACAGTACTGCTTCGGCGCAAATAGAATGCTCTCCTACCAGATGTACATAAAGTACAAATCCATAGCTTCGGTAATATGTTTATGCCCGATTATTATCCATGCCGGACCGCTCGACTAGTGAGCTGTTACGCACTCTTTAAATGAATGGCTGCTTCCAAGCCAACATCCTAGCTGTCAATGCAGTCCAACCGCGTTGCTTCAACTTAACATATATTTGGGGACCTTAGCTGTTGGTCTGGGTTCTTTCCCTCTCGGACATGGACCTTAGCACCCATGCCCTCACTGCCGTAGAACATTTATTAGCATTCGGAGTTTGTCAGGAATTGGTAGGTGGTGAAACCCCCGCATCCAATCAGTAGCTCTACCTCTAATAAACTTATATACGACGCTGCACCTAAATGCATTTCGGAGAGTACGAGCTATCTCCCAGTTTGATTGGCCTTTCACCCCTACCCACAGGTCATCCGAAGACTTTTCAACGTCAACCGGTTCGGTCCTCCACTCTGTGTTACCAGAGCTTCAACCTGCCCATGGGTAGATCACAAGGTTTCGCGTCTAATCCTACTAACTATGCGCCCTATTCAGACTCGCTTTCGCTCCGGCTCCGGTACTTAATACCTTAACCTCGCTAGTAAAATTAACTCGTAGGCTCATTATGCAAAAGGCACGCCGTCACACCATATAGGTGCTCCGACCGCTTGTAGGCGTACGGTTTCAGGTTCTATTTCACCCTTCTATTCGAAGTGCTTTTCACCTTTCCTTCACAGTACTTGTTCACTATCGGTCTTTCAGGAGTATTTAGCCTTGGAGGATGGTCCCCCCATATTCAGACAGGATTTCACGTGTCCCGCCCTACTCATTTATCACTTAAATATGCCTTTCATATACGGGGCTATCACCCTCTATGGCTGTTCTTTCCAGAACATTCTATTAAACATAAATTAGCTTTTGGGCTAATCCGCTTTCGCTCGCCACTACTTACGGAATCTCTTCGATTTCTTTTCCTCCGGGTACTTAGATGTTTCAGTTCTCCGGGTTTGCTCCTCATAAGAGGTGACTGGTCTTCAACCAGCCGGGTTGCCCCATTCGGACATCTGCGGATCAATTCGTGTGTGCCAATCCCCGCAGCTTTTCGCAGCTTACCACGTCCTTCGTCGCCTCTGAAAGCCTAGGCATCCGCCATACGCCCTTAACGATTTCTTTCCTAATATTAAATTAGTTCAGTATTTTTTGATAAACTTACGTCTATCGATATTTTTATAAACTCGGCACTCGAAAGTGCTCGGTTATCTCTTTGTGATGTCTTTACCGTTAATGTCAATGATCTTAAATTCTTTTCTTCAAACTGATGAACAGATGTTGTTTTTGGCTCCATCCGTAACTTTTAAATCAGTCTTCCAAAACTGTGGAGAATAAGGGAGTCGAACCCTTGACCTCCTGCGTGCAAGGCAGGCGCTCTAGCCAGCTGAGCTAATTCCCCGCTAGTAGACTAAGAGACTCAAGATGCTAGATTCAAGACTTTTTACTTGCTAGTCTTGGCTCTTGGCTCTTTTATCTTCCCGTCTTTTTCAATTAGTAGTCTCGGGCAGGCTCGAACTGCCGACCTCTACATTATCAGTGTAGCGCTCTAACCAGCTGAGCTACGAGACTGTCTGTTTAGACTTATAGATCCTAGATGCTAGATACAAGACTTTCATTCGTCTTGGTTCTTGGCTCTGGGCTCTTGTATCTCTTCCCTATACTAATTTCTAGTGGGTTTTGTATTTTTATATATCAACCAAATAAAAAACTAAAGCTTGAACTTTAAGTAAGTTCTGTATCTATCGATACTATTTTTTTTATCGTCTAACGACGCTCTAAAATGAGATGTTCCAGCCGCACCTTCCGGTACGGCTACCTTGTTACGACTTAGCCCTAGTTACCTGTTTTACCCTAGGCAGCTCCTGTTACGGTCACCGACTTCAGGTACCCCAGACTTCCATGGCTTGACGGGCGGTGTGTACAAGGCCCGGGAACGTATTCACCGCGCCATGGCTGATGCGCGATTACTAGCGATTCCAGCTTCATAGAGTCGAGTTGCAGACTCCAATCCGAACTGAGACCGGCTTTCGAGATTTGCATCACATCGCTGTGTAGCTGCCCTCTGTACCGGCCATTGTATTACGTGTGTGGCCCAAGGCGTAAGGGCCGTGATGATTTGACGTCATCCCCACCTTCCTCTCTACTTGCGTAGGCAGTCTCACTAGAGTCCCCAACTTAATGATGGCAACTAGTGACAGGGGTTGCGCTCGTTGCAGGACTTAACCTAACACCTCACGGCACGAGCTGACGACAACCATGCAGCACCTTGAAAAATGTCCGAAGAAAAGTCTATTTCTAAACCTGTCATTTCCCATTTAAGCCTTGGTAAGGTTCCTCGCGTATCATCGAATTAAACCACATAATCCACCGCTTGTGCGGGCCCCCGTCAATTCCTTTGAGTTTCATTCTTGCGAACGTACTCCCCAGGTGGCTAACTTATCACTTTCGCTTAGTCTCTGAATCCGAAAACCCAAAAACGAGTTAGCATCGTTTACGGCGTGGACTACCAGGGTATCTAATCCTGTTCGCTCCCCACGCTTTCGTCCATCAGCGTCAGTTGTTGCTTAGTAACCTGCCTTCGCAATTGGTGTTCTAAGTAATATCTATGCATTTCACCGCTACACTACTTATTCCAGCTACTTCAACAACACTCAAGACCTGCAGTATCAATGGCAGTTTCACAGTTAAGCTGTGAGATTTCACCACTGACTTACAGATCCGCCTACGGACCCTTTAAACCCAATAAATCCGGATAACGCTTGCACCCTCCGTATTACCGCGGCTGCTGGCACGGAGTTAGCCGGTGCTTATTCGTATAGTACCTTCAGCTACTCTCACGAGAGTAGGTTTATCCCTATACAAAAGAAGTTTACAACCCATAGGGCCGTCGTCCTTCACGCGGGATGGCTGGATCAGGCTCTCACCCATTGTCCAATATTCCTCACTGCTGCCTCCCGTAGGAGTCTGGTCCGTGTCTCAGTACCAGTGTGGGGGATCACCCTCTCAGGCCCCCTAAAGATCGCAGACTTGGTGAGCCGTTACCTCACCAACTATCTAATCTTGCGCGTGCCCATCTCTATCCACCGGAGTTTTCAATATTCATCGATGCCGATAAATATATTATGGGGTATTAATCTCCCTTTCGAAAGGCTATCCCCCAGATAAAGGCAGGTTGCACACGTGTTCCGCACCCGTACGCCGCTCTCAAGATTCCGAAGAATCTCTACCGCTCGGCTTGCATGTGTTAGGCCTCCCGCTAGCGTTCATCCTGAGCCAGGATCAAACTCTCCATTGTATGTTTGTCTGACTCACTCAAAGTTTCTTAACGCTTTAGTTTTTCCTTACTTGGTTGTTATATTGTATGTCAATGATCTTTATATCTTCCGCTTTTCAACGAAGCAATCTCTCTGTCAGTGTCGCTCCGTATTTGCGAGTGCAAAAGTAAAACTTTATTTCTTAATGACCAAATGTTTTTAAAGAAAATTTTAAAGTTTTTTAAGCAACCTTAATCTCTTTTCCAAACCCTAAGCCATCTACTCCTGCGCTCCCTGTAATTGGGACTGCAAAGATACAAACTCTTTTTTAACCGGCAACTTTTTTTATGAAAAGTTTTGAAGTTTTTTTCGCCTGTTTCTTTTTGAAGTATCTAATGTTTTTACCTATCTAAAGGCTCTTCTGCGCTTACTGAATGTCTTTCGTTTTTCAGTGGGGCAAAGATAGAAACTTACACCTCACTACGCAACTTTATTTAACATAAA
>NZ_PCOU01000058.1 GCF_002979455.1 Chryseobacterium sp. MYb7 | reverse complement strand
TGCTTATGTTGAAATTGGTTTTGATTTTAAAGAAGCTGATATTCTGTTGTACGACATGAGCGGAAGACAGCTTCAAAGTATAAAAACAAAGAACAAAGTGACGAAGATCAATACTCAAGCTTTGGTTCAGGGAGCCTATCTGGTGATGATAAAAACTGATACGAACAAAACGGCGAATGCCAAATTAATTAAGAAATAATACACATGAGAAAACACTTTATTTTTCTTTTGTTGGCATTTTGTATATGCCTGAAAGCACAAAACAATCCTGTCGAATTTGACAAACCTATACCCACCCTTTCTTATTTATCTACTTATGTGGATACACCTGTTGATATTTCAACAGGTATTCCAAAAATAGATGTACCTGTTTTTGGTCTTCCTACAAGAAATAAGAATGTAAATATTAATCTTGGAATGTCTTATCATGTTAAAAATTCAGCCCGATTTCAAAAATCTTCCGATGTTGGCTTAGGATGGAGCCTCATGAATGTTAATAATGCTATTTCCAAAGTTACCATTGGAGCTTGGGATGAAAGAGCTGCTAATAATCCTCAGATGAATATGGATTTATTTCAATTTGATGATATATTTTACTTTAATGCATTTGGAATGTCCGGAAAATTTGTTTTCAGAAAAATAGGCAATGCTATTAGTGTGCATAATTTAGGAACCTCCAAAGAAAAAATAGAATTTACCAATTCACCAAATAAATTCTATGATATTTTAGATTTTAAAATCACCGATGAATATGGAAATAAATATATTTTTAACAAAATAGTTAAAGTCATTGATCATTATTATAATGAGGTCTATACAGGAGCGTATTATTTAACAAAAGTACTAGATGTAGATAATCAGGAAATTATTAATATTGATTACGCTGAATATCCTTATTCAGAATATCAACTCGCTATGGTTGATTATAAGCCAAAAAAAATCACCTCTAAAGATTATGGAGTGATTAATCTTGAATATGATTATTTTCCTGAGAATAGATATAAGTCTAATACTACAAATCTGGCTGATAGTTATCTTATCAATAAAGTAGAATTAAAAGATACGCAAAACAGGCTTATACAGCAAGTCGATTTAGAATATGGAGGTTTCGCCTATTATAAATACGAGCTAGGGAATACCGTTACTTATAATACGAGAACACTTGATAGAATCCTAAAAAAAGATAGTCAGGGGAATGAAACAGAAACCCGTTCATTTGTTTATAATACCACAGGAACCGACAGATATTATGGTCCGTCCCCTAATTTTGGATTTGATGTATGTCCTACTGACCCTGAACCTATAAGAGAGTGGATAGATAATCCCAAATATTCTGCTATTGGAAGTCTATCAAAAATGATTTTACCTACCAAAGGCTATGTTAAATATAATTTTGAATCCAATCAATTTGAAGTGCCATCCTGGATGTATGGAATGGGATATTTAAGCGGGAAAGAATCTTATTATTTTAAACCCATTACCTCTTTCGATTTTGATACTAAAATTAACAATACTTACACTTTTAATGTAACAACTACTGGTGCACCACCAGAGGACGACAGGAGAGAACTTGTCTTTTGTTTTCAGGTGAATAGTTATGATCCGAGTCCTTTGCTTGATCCTGAAGCAATTCCTAATATTACCTTTTTTGTAGATGGTCAAGCATTAATGCAGACGGCGGATGGCTATGGGAGAATATACGGGGGAGCTATGGCTGGTCCACATACCATTACCATTTCGGGAAATACTACTGGTATTGGATATTTATCAGTTTCTGAAAGAACTGAGGCAGAGCATCCTCAAAGTTATGTAAGTAAATATGGGGTGAGAATCAAAAGTATAGAAACTTATGATTCGGAATCTTCAATAAAAGCTTCTAATTCTAAGATCTATTATTATGAAAAGTTTTCGGATATTAATAGTTCCAGTGGTGTTCCTTCTCCATTTACCGGTTTTCAGAAAAGTTCTGATTTTATAACAATGTATGGAGGTTATGAATTTAATAGAAATATCATCTATAAAAATGTAAAGGAAGTTGACCGTGATGGTGGATATACCAAGTATACTTTTATTGGAATAGATGATATAAATCCATCTATGAACTCAAGTCAATTATATTACATGGAAGACATTAATAATAGTGGATTGTTAAAAAAGAAAGAGATGTTTGATTCAGCAAACCAGCTTTTAGCTTTAGAGAGTCATGAGTATAATACTCCGCTTTTACCTGTTCAACCATTTATTATAGAAGGAAACTTTGGATACTTAACGCTTAATACCATATTTGTAAAGAACCATAAGATAGATAATACTCTCTATTATCCTCAAAACAGATTTGTTACTTCTTCAAAAGAAACGCAGGTGAACGAGCTTGACTTCAATGTAGATTATGCTAAAGAAACAACAGAAAGGGGAGTATATGAAACCTATTATTCTTATCCACAAAGTAAGCTGTTGAACAAATTGCTTGATAAAAATATGTATAAATACCTTTTGGAGAAAAAAGAGACTTTCAATGGTAAAACACTGTCTCGTGTAGAAACCAAATATGATGATCCTTCTAATTTGTTTCCAAGTTCAGGAGTATCTTATGATCTTCAGAATACTCCATCAACAGATATTACGTATGACAAATATGATTCCCAAGGAAATCTTCAGCAGTACACTACAAAAGATGGTATCTCAACGGTTATCATCTGGGGTTATAACCAAACCCAGCCTATTGCTAAGATAGAGAATGTGAAAATAGCAGCCATCCCGCAGTCGATAATCGATACCCTTGTTAATGCTTCCAATACAGATGGAGCAGCGGGAAGTAATAATGATGAAACGAATCTGTTTACTGCATTTAACAATTTTAAAAACACGCTGCCTGGTTATCAGATTACTACCTACACTTATGATCCTTTAATTGGCGTAAGAAGTATCACACCACCATCGGGAATCAGAGAAAATTATCTCTATGATTCTGCTGGTCGACTTGAAAAAGTGGTTAATATGGATGGCAAAGTATTGAAGGAGATGAAATACAACTATAAAAACTAACACCGATGAAAAAATTAATACTACCGATAGGAGCTTTGCTCTTATCCAATTTAATATATGCCCAGCTTTCCCCGCTTTCTAATACGGAAAACTATGTTCAGACCAAAACCTATCTGGATTATAATGGAACCTCGGCTACAAAATCATCAGAAACAGTACAGTATTTTGATGGCTTGGGGAGACCAAAACAAATCGTCAACGTAAAAGCATCTCCACTGGGAAGAGATGTTGTGACTCCAATTAAATATGATCAGTTCGGAAGACAGGTACAGGATTACCTTCCCATTCCTCAGGGAGGAACGCTGAATGGAGCCATTATCCCAGATCCTTTGAGCAATCTAAGCAGTACACCCTATGGCTCTGAAAAGATTTACTCTGAAAAAGTTTTGGAAAACTCACCTTTAGACAGGATTTTGGAACAAAAACAAGTAGGTAACGAATGGAACGGGAAATCTGTAAAATTTAAGTATGACACCAATACTGCTGAAGATAAAGTAAGAAAGTTTGCAGCTCCTACCAGCTGGTCTAATAGCGCTACCCAATCAGGAATCGCTAATGCTGGAATCTACGGAGAAGGGCAGCTGTATAAAAATACGGTAACCGATGAAGATGACAATACAACCATAGAATTTAAAAATGGTAGAGGACAGGTTTTGTTGGTCAGAAAAGTGATAAGTGCTGCAGAAAATGCAGATACTTACTATGTTTATAATGATTATGATCAATTAGTATTTGTTCTTCCTCCACTTTTGTCAAAGTTGGACAGCTGGGGAATGCCGGAGCATGATGCTTTAGCTTATCAGTACCGTTATGATGGAAAGGGAAGGTTGGTAGAAAAAAAGCTTCCCGGTAAAGACTGGGAATTTATGGTGTATGACAATGCAGACAGAATGATCCTATCCCAGGATGCCAATCAGAGAGTTTCATTCAGCTGGATTATCTATAAATATGATATCTTTGGAAGACTGATTTATACAGGAATAAAAAAAGCTAATAACACCAGAATCGGGATGCAGAACCAGATCCTTGGGGGTGCTATTATTGAAGGCAGGGATAACACCCCTCTGACGGCAAACGGAATGCCTTATTATTACACCAATATGCATTGGGGATTAGATAGCCTTCTTTCAGTGACGTATTACGATTCTTATCCTCAGCAGTATGGCTTTAATCCATCTGCTCCTTCAAGTATTTTAGGAGAACCTGTATTGACAGAAGCTCCTACTGCTGATGGAAGAAGTACCAAAGGACTTCCTGTACTCAGTCTTGTAAAAAACATTGAAGATGATGGCTGGACAAAAACCTATACCTATTACGACAGGAAAGGAAGAGTGATTGGAACCCATTCTATCAATCATTTGGGAGGCTATACCCATACAGAATCCAAACTGGATTTTGCAGGATTACCGCAACAGACCATTACAAGACATAAGCGGTTAAATACTGATGCAGAAAAAGTTGTAACTGAAACTTTTGAATATGATCATCAGAACAGATTATTGGCTCACAAGCATCAGGTAGATGGTAACCCGACAGAAATTTTAACACAGAATATGTACAATGAGATTTCTCAGCTTTCTGGTAAAAAAGTAGGAGGAACTGATACAGCCAATCCATTACAGACCATAGATTACAAATATAATATCCGGGGCTGGATGACCCAGATTAATGATCCTGCCAACCTTGGAAATGACCTGTTTGGATATAAAATAAAATATACGAATCCTGCCATAGGAAACTACCCTGGCAGGTTCAACGGAAATATTGCTGAAATAGATTGGAAAGCCGCTACAGACGGCCAGCTGAGAAGATATAATTATGCATACGACCGTCTCAACAGATTAGTACATGCCATATATCTGAAGCCCGATGCTTCCGTAGTACAAACCAGCGCTTATAATGAATGGGTTGATTATGATCTCAACGGAAATATCACCCGTCTGGACAGGTTTGGAGATTCTGATGGCAACGGCCCTATACAGATCGACAGACTCTACTACACCTATTCCGGGAACAGACTAAGCAAAGTTGAAGATACCACCCAAAACTCTTCGGGATATCCGTATGTTTCAAACCCTAATACGATTGGCTACGATGATAATGGAAATATGACCAGCCATATGGATAAAGGAATTTCCTCCATCCAATATAATTATCTAAATTTACCTGAAAAAGTTACCCAAAATTCCAAAGTAACGGATTATATTTACAGAGCAGACGGAGTGAAGGTAAGAAAGATTTTCGGAACAGAAACAACTGATTATCTGGATGGCTTCCAGTATACAGATTCTGTATTAAAATTCTTTCCAACAGCAGAAGGGTATTTGAATGTTGAGACCGGAAAGTATGTGTATAACTACACAGATCACCTTGGAAATGTCAGACTAAGCTATGCTAAAAATGGAGCAGGAACAGAGATCATTGAAGAAAGTAATTATTATCCGTTTGGATTGAAGCATGAGGGATATAATGTCTTGTTGGGGAATTCTGCGTATAAGTATAAGTACAATGGGAAGGAACTTCAGGAAAGTGGGATGTATGATTATGGAGCAAGGTTTTATATGCCAGACATAGGACGCTGGATATCTCCAGACCCTTTAAGTGAAGAATA
>NZ_PCOU01000057.1 GCF_002979455.1 Chryseobacterium sp. MYb7 | reverse complement strand
CTGGATCGGATTCAATTATTTAGCTTTTATTGTTATTGCTTGTAAAAAATTCATAAAAAGAAAGTCAAGATGAGTTCAATATTTAAGAACCAATGATGCAAAAGCTTTTGATGGGCTAAAAAGAAAAAATAGTTTTTAAGATATTCTCTATTAAAAAGTATAAACTTAACAACTATATTAACAATCTCAGATTATTGGTTTAATCCGAGATTGTTAATTCATAAACCTACGGAACTGAAATCAGGATTAGAGCTACAATAAAGAAAAATTATTGGAATAATCTCTTTATACTAAAATGAAGAAAGCCTCCCTAAAAAAGGAGATTCACACACTAATGATAAAAAGATTATTTCATCCCGAAAATATCACAATATTTTAAATAACATAAATCTTCGTAGAATCCTTTTAAAACCCGTTTAACAAAGTTATGGAGAACTAACGGGAGAACTAACAAATGCTGTTTACTAATCATGATACTACTTTTCTATAAACCTGCATAAACAGGAAGTAGTTTACTTTCTGTATCGGGAAATAAAACACAGAACGCAAAGGAGAAAAACGTTCATTTTAAAAATTCAGATATACCCTTAGCTCATATCAAATTTGTATTCGCTAAGGATAATCTTTTTTAATATAAGAACTAATTTAATATAAAAACGCACTATTCTTTCAGTGCTTCTTTTACATATTGTTTTCTTTGGCGGGATATTGGAATTTTCTGATGGGTACACGCCAGAATCAAATATCCTGAATCTTCGTTCAGAATACTTATTACATGCCTTTTATTAACGAGATGTGACTGATGGCAACGCATAAATCCGAAAGGTTTAAGCATCTCTTCGTATTCGTATATGGGCTTAGAAATTACATGTACGGTCTCATCTGTGAGGTAGAAAGTTGTATAGTTATTGGATGATTCACAACGCAGGATACTCTGAACCGGAACAAACAGGGTTTCTTTTTGAGAGGGCAATGCAATTTTTTTATGATCGAGAGGCAGTTTATTTTCCAGTAATTCTACAATATTGCTGAGTCTTCTATGATGTGATTTGTTGGTAATAGAAAGTTCTATTTTCTCTACTGTTGTTTTCAATTCATCAATATTAATAGGTTTCAGTAAATAATCCAATGCAGAAAATTTAATGGCCTGGATCCCATAGAAATCATACGCTGTGACGAAAACAATGTCAAATGAAGGTTTTTTAAAATATTTTAAAAGTTCAAACCCATTCTTTTGCGGCATTTCAATATCTAGAAATACCACATCAGGATTTACTTTCAGAATAACAGCACAAGCTTCATCTACAGAATTGGCGGTGCCAACAATTTTTATTAATGGACAGTGCCTTGTTAACAAAGACTGTAAGTTACTGATGTTGATAGATTCATCATCTACGATTACCGCATTAATCATTATTGATCCAATTTTTAAAAGTTAAAGTTACCTGAGTGCCATTAGTTGCTTCTAAAGACAGATGTATCTGCTGATCCTTCTGCATTTTATTGATGGTATCTATCCTTTCACGAGTAATAGCAAGGCCATACCCTGTAAAGGGAACTTTATCATTCCATACTCCGTTATCTTCTATTAATATCATCATATCATTCTTTTCTTTTAGACATATAATTCTAATCTTTCCATTTTGCCTTAGAGATGATACACCATGTTTAATCGCGTTTTCAATCAAGGGCTGCAATAATAACGTTGGAATTTCTATTTCTGTTGTGTATAAATCTGTAGGCAGCACAATTATTTCCCATTTAAACTCAAATCGAAGGGATTCAATATTTAAATAGATACGCATCATTTCAAGCTCCTGATCAAGGCTGTTGAAAACATCTCTGCTTTTGGACAAAGATCTTCTTAAAAGGATGCTAAATTCTTCGAGATATTTATTGGCCTCATCTATACGTTCTGTATTAACTAATCCCTGAATTGTACTTAATGCATTAAAAGTGAAGTGAGGATTCAGCATAGATTGAAGACGTATGGCAGCCTCTTCCAACTTTTTTTGCTCGGCTTCTGATTTATGAATTTTGTTTCTGAATTCCAGCGTAGCAATATAAAATATAAATCCTGACAACACCACAAACGCCAAAGTGTAAAAAATCACAGACTGATACCAATGTGGTCTGACATTAATATATTTCACTACAGTACTTTCCGGCTGTGCAACATAGTTACACCTCAATTCATATTCTATGTTTGAATCTACATGAAATACTTCTTTTGCAGGCAGAAATCCACAATACACTTTTTTCTTTGTTTTTAAATTGATGAGTTGATATTTAACTTTCAATGTATCATTGTTCGCTATTTTCAATTCTATCTTTTTTGTGTTGGGAGATAAATTGATATTTGAATATTTATACGCAATAACTCTTCCTATAGAATTACTTTTAAAATCATCAGTATTTTTTAAAATAATTTCAATTTCCGGAACAGACTGAACTCTTTGTAACCTATACCTCTGCAGAAGTTTGTCTGTATTATTATCAAATAGCTCAATAATACAGCCCTTCCCTACATTCATAAAAATATGATCAGCAATTTGGTTAAAGCCTTGTTTTTCTTTTGCATCATCATCCTCAATAAAATAAAACTTTGTTTTTATGTGAGATTTTTTAAAAAGATCTGTTGTGCTTATAGCAGCAAAGCCTCCTATCATTGTTATGTTATAATCCCGTTTATTTTGTCCGGAAGTGATATCCAGCCCCTTTCCTTCTACAATAAGATATGCTGTGCTCACTATTTCTGCATTTTGTGCGAATGCGGTTATATTTACAGATGTGAGAATAAATAAAAGTACAATACCTATTTTTGAACTCATTTTTTTTATGCATTTGTGTTTTGCTAATCTACATAATTAATTGATTGATAACACTATTGCATTTTCACAATATCAATCATAGCCTGCAGTTCATTATTAAGCTTATTTTCATTGGTAAAACCTACTGAAAAAAATCGTATTGCCCCCATTTTATCAATAACCACTTTTGCAGGGATTCTTGTTATGTTGTAATCGGATATCGTTATAAATTTTCCGTAGTTTCTTTTATCAGGAATATCTATTAATATATTGAGTGCAATCTGATGCTCTTTTACAAATTTCTTTATTCGTTGTACTGCGTCAGAACCCGTTTCCTTTGTTACTATATATAAAAAAACCACGTCTGGATTTTTTTTGTTTATCTTACTCATACTGGGTAAAGATTTGATACATGGTGCACACCAGGTAGCCCAGAAATCCAATACCACTATTTTACCCCGCAAACTCTTTAAAGAGACTGAATTTCCGTCCAGTGTTTTTAAATTAAACTCAGAAGCCTGTTTTCCTGAAATTATTTTTTTTGAGACTTCCTCGGCATATCTTCTTTTCATATTTTTTTGAATAGAATCCATTGCTGCGTCTGCATCTTTTTTTGTCAATAAAGAATAGAGTGTTTTAAACTGAGCTTCCATTACTTTTGTAGTTCTGCCAAGTTCAGCTTCTCTTCGGAGGAATTTGTACGCTTTTTCATTATAGTGTCCGGCAATCAATAAGGAACTGTATAGCTGAGCTGTCTCCGGCATCATATTTTCTGAATCTTTATTTTGAAGTGCTTTTTCCAGATAGTACAGTGCTGGACCTGATTGCCCCTGAGCATGTAATATCTTTGCAAAGGTTTCATAATAAGGATATGCGGCCAATTTCATAAATCTTTCCCAGTCTTTGCGATTAAAACCTTCCGGTCTGGCTTGTGGATCATCTTTATAGGATTCGTAGAGACGAATTGTTTTTTCTGCTAAATTATGTGCATAGTTTAGATTTTTGTTTGACTCATACAATATTTCTGCTGCTATATTCATATAAGAAGTCTGATTGAACTTGTCTTTTATTTTATTTAGATACAATCCAAAATTCTTAAAATCATCCTGCTTCAAAAAGGTAATTGCTGCTGATCCTTTCATCACATCCACTCCATTCGTATATTTTAAAGTATCCAGCTTATAAGTTTTCACGAGCGTATTCATCCCTGAAAGAATTTTTTTAGGATCATTTTGCTTAATGACATTCATAAAATCATTTCTAAAATTCTCTTTTTTTTGTCCTTTCAGCTCTGAAAAAAATATAAACACCAAACACAATATCAACAATTTAAATTTCATATTTTATAGATTTAATTCTACAAAACTAGATACACTGCAAAGTGTAGACTTATCAGAATGTGTAAAGACGTAAACCCAATGTGAATTTGGATTTAAAATTAATTTTTAGTCAAAAGAGAAATAATTCATATTCATATCAATAGTACTCAATAAATAAATTAAAAAAACAAATGTCTCAAAATTGAGACATTTGTCGTAAATTTAGGCCAATCAAAAATTAATGGATACTCAACAGAAAATCATTGATACAGCCATAAGTGTTTTAAATGAGAATTTTTCGGCAACATTTGAAGAAATTGCTGTACGCTGTAACCTTAACCGCAGGACATTGCATCGGTATTTTAAAAACCGGAACGAATTATTGGAAGCCTGCAACCAAAATATGATGCAAGCGTGGGAAGCAGCTGCCATTAAAGCCTGTAACAGTTCTTCCGATCCTTTAGCACAACTTGAAAATTTATTATATGCTGGAATTGACAGCGGAACCAAATATGCTTTTTTAATAAAGTTAAACGAGATTGAACCTACCTACAAAACTGAAACCAGTAAGGCATATTTAAAAACAAGAACCGATTTATTCGATGCACTACAAAAACTGCAGAAAGATCAGTTAATAGATAGCCAATTGCCGCTACCCTGGATAAAAATTCTTTTCACCAATAGTATTACAGCAACAATTACAGCATTCAGATCCGGAGATATTGCTCCCAATGAAATAAGAAAATTAGCCTGGACTACATTCAGCAGAAGTATCGGCTTAACAATTAAATAAACAAAAATGATACATTCTTTTTTAATGATAGGCCAATCCAATATGGCCGGACGTGGTTATGCAAAAGAGGTTCCTCCTATTTTTGATGAACATATTAAAATGCAGAGAAACGGTGTATGGCAGATCATGGCTGAACCGATTAATTTTGATCGTCCCAGTTCAGGTGTGGGGCTCACCTCATCATTTGCGGCTTCCTGGAGACAAGATAATGAACAAAATGAAATCGGATTGATCCCTTGTGCTGATGGAGGCACCAGTCTGGATGACTGGGCTGTAGGTGGTGCACTCATTGAAAATGCGATATCACAAGCCAGACTTGCCCAACGAACAAGTGAAATCAAAGGAATCTTATGGCATCAGGGCGAAAGTGACTGTTCACCTGAAAAGGCAAAGCAATATCAGGAAAAATTTGCTTTCATTATTGATACTTTACGCCAAGAACTTAATATTCCTGAGGTTCCTCTTATCATTGGAGGTTTGGGAGACTTTTTACCTGAGGGAATATTGGGTCAGTATTTTATTCATTATTCTTTGGTCAACAGGGAACTTGAAGATTTTGCCCAATCTCATAAAAACTGCTATTTTGTTACAGCAAAAGGGCTTGCGGCCAATCCAGACGGTATTCATTTCAATGCAGCATCACAAAGATTACTGGGAATCAGATATTATCAAGCTTACCATAATCTTAAACATATTTTCAGTCCTATCATTGATGAAGAGGATATTTTGAATACGATTTATAGCCGTCCATATACCAAGACGGAAAAAATTAAACTGCTGGAAAATGAATTTGCGCTAGGGAATATTGAGGGTAAGGAATATTTAACTAAAATAAAATTGATAGGACAGGAATAGAAACATTAAGATTTTTATTAAGGTTTTAAGAATATTAAGATAAGCTTCGCTTTATACTTACCATCAGAATAATTCATCTTAACTGTACATCCAATCCGTATTTTATCTTAGAAAAACTACTAAAAACACTAAAAATAAGTATATTCTATTAATAATGGATCGAATACGATTAAGAGCAATCTAGAAGCAGGGTACCAATCATTTTTAAAATAAATTTTTTAGTACCCTGTATGTTCTACAGCTCGATTAAAGTTTTTTCAAAAACTCTTCAGCTTCTGATGAATCATGTCCTGATGTTTTTGCCAATCCAATGGATTTTTCAGCCCATATTTTAGCATTTTTCTTATCTCCTATTTTATTATAAAGCCTTGCCAAAGTAAGCATATGGATAACTTGAGGTTGTTTCTCTATAGCTTTATGGGCCCAAAGCACAGCCTTTTCTATGGATGATTTATTAGTTATATCATTGTTTGCAAATCCCCATGCAGCAAACCCTAGATCCATGGGTTCCACATTAGAATAATTTTCATACATCTTCAGCATTATCTTTTCATATGTTTTATAATCTTTATTATCTAATGCGATATTGGCTTTTAAATCCTGTAAATTCTTTTCAGCTTCCTTTTTTTCCAAAAATTTTTGAACTTCAGTAAGGTAGTAGTTTTCATCCAGGACTTTTGTACTTTTGTTATAAGCTTTTTTATAAACATATTTAAGCTTTATACCTTTATCAAACTCCTCATAATCATTTTTAGAAGTAATTTTTATAATATCTTCTTTTTTATTCTGGAATACTTTATAAAGAGGGTCTTCCATACTTTCAATATTCATCATCAACTGTGTTATATCCTGGCTGGTGATAGCAGGTTGGGTACTAAAATACCTTTCTAACACTTTACTTGCAAAGGTTCTATCATCAGACATGCCGGCAAGTACAGCAAGATTTTTCAGGAATTCAGGGGAGCTTTCCCCATTTTCAAATTTCTTCTTTAAGGCAGGAAGTCTCTTGTTTGGGTCATTTGCGTCTTTTGCAAATTGGATAAATTCATTTTCTTCTGCATATCCTACTGTCCTGTGTATTTCTTCTCCTTTTTCATCGAGGAATAAATAAGTAGGATAGCTTTTTATATTATATTTCTTAGCTATTTTGAGCCCTTCTCCTTTTTCCATATCAATTTTGAAATTGATAAAATGAGTGTTATAATAATCTCCTACAGTTGCAAGTGGAAAAATACTTTTCGCCATTAATTTACATGGCCCGCACCAGGAGGTATAGGCATCAATAAATACGGGCTTACTTTCTTTTTTTGCTTTAGCTAAGATGCTTGCAAAATTACCTTCTTCAAATTTAATTCCAGTTTGACTCAATGCATAAGCACCTATAAAAAATGTAAAAAAAATTGATAATTTTTTCATAGTAAATATGATATTTTAATGTTAAACCTGTTTAAACTTTTATTTTTCTTAGGAACAAAATAGAAAAAGCCAGATAATGTAGGCTGATCCATGTAATATT
>NZ_PCOU01000056.1 GCF_002979455.1 Chryseobacterium sp. MYb7 | reverse complement strand
TGCTTATGTTGAAATTGGTTTTGATTTTAAAGAAGCTGATATTCTGTTGTACGACATGAGCGGAAGACAGCTTCAAAATATAAAAACCAAGAATAAGGTGACGAAGATCAATACCCAGGCTTTGGTTCAGGGAGCCTATCTGGTGACGATAAAAACTGATACGAACAAAACAGCGAATGCTAAACTAATCAAGAAATAAAAAACCATGGAAAAAAAACATAAGATTATAGTATTCCTGCTTACATTTTGTTCAGGATTATTATTCTCACAAAGTGCAACAGGCGAAAGTTTCACTTCAGCACCTTCTGCAGCATCAATGTCTAGTTTCATCAATGCTCCTATATCATTATCCACAGGGGTTCCGGACATTAATATTCCTTTCTTTGCGTTAGCTACTCATAACCCTGGAATAGGGCTTAACGTAGGAATATCTTACCACCCCGGCAATGCAGGTAAAACAAGCAAAGCTTCTGATGTGGGATTGGGATGGTCTTTATATGGAACAACCTGCCTGATTTATAGAGCCGTAAACCAATACAACAGTATACCTACAGATATTTATTACTATTCCTTTATGGGATTTAATGGTAAGTTTTTGTTAAAAGCTAATGCTTCAGGACAAAAAGAAATTACTTATATCACTCAGACCAATCTGGATCTTACTTATAATCAAGCAGAAGATACTTTTAAAGTTGTTGATCCATCAGGAAATACGTATTTTTTTAATAATAAAGATCAGAATATTTTTAGAAAGAATAATAACTCTACCT
Source organism: Chryseobacterium sp. MYb7 (assembly GCF_002979455.1). GTDB lineage: Bacteria > Bacteroidota > Bacteroidia > Flavobacteriales > Weeksellaceae > Chryseobacterium. The sequence continues at coordinate 6,860 of NZ_PCOU01000056.1, read as the reverse complement.
CGTATGTGTCAGCTTATTATCTTACTAAAATAAAGGATGTTTATCAAACTGAACCACTACTTTTCACCTACATTGAGGATAGCTATGTACCTAACGATCAGGTCCTAACTATGAAAAGTCTGAAAATCAGCAAGGTGACTTCACCAGATTTTGGATCCATTGAATTCAGCTATAATTTTAATGAGGCTCTTCGAAAGAAATTAACAGACCCTTATCAGCTGCAAACCGTAGCCTTGAAAAACAAAGCCGGAAAAGTGATTCAGAAATATACCCTGCAAAGTGACGATAGCGGATTTACTTATACTGAACCTTTACTATCCTCATGTACAGCGGAGGCAGTTCCTGATGGTTTCTATGATAGAAGAATGCTTCGTTCAGTTCAAAAATATGGAACGTCTACGCAATTTGAAAAAACAAGTTTTGAATATAACAACAGTCCTTTTACAGGAAGCAACTGGACTGAGTTTAAGTGCCATTGCCTTAATGGACCAGACGGTCCAAAGTTTTTAAACATTGGACTTCTCAGCACCATAAAATATCCAACAGGAGGGCAAACAAGGTATGAATTTGAACCCAATCAATACGAATTCAAAAAGACCCATATATTAGATCCATGGACTGTTTCTGGTGATGAGTATATACGTCCTTATGAATTCGTGGATCAGGATGCCCAAGTACTGGAAACTGTAGGTACTTTTAATTTTGATACCCATTTTACAGATACTTATACATTCAATATTCCATCAAACCCGGACGACTCTCAGGGAGGAAGTTATCTACTATACTGCGTAGATGTCACTGCTTATTACACTGATTCTCCTGTATGGGATCCAGGCTTGACCCCTTCTGTTGATATCGAGCTAACCTCATCAGTACTAGGAAATGATGGTAATATGAAATTTATGCCGGGAACCAATACTTTCAAAGTACTGGGAACAGGTGGCGGTGGTACTGTTACCATCAAAAGAATCAGATACAGATCCATTCCCCTTCCCAACTATACCACCGGAAATGGAGTCAGAATCAAAAAAATAGAATTTCTTGAAAATGGAATACCAGTAGATTCTGAAACCCGTTATTACTCTTATCAGCAGTTTGATGATAATGCTAAAACAAGTGGTTATTTGGCTTGGCTGAAAGACAGTCCGGTAGTTTACAAGAATGTAAAAGAAACCATTGGTCAGAATAAAGGATATGCCAAATATTATTTTGAAACGTTGAAGGATCATCCTGAGAATATAGATCCTGAAGGAGGGTTAGTAAGTCCGGTATCTCATTACAATATCCTTGTTAATGGTCTTTTAGATAAAAAAGAAGTTTTTGATGCCAATAATATGCTGGTAGCAAAAGAAGAAAATACCTATCAATTAACATCTATAGGAGATTCTTATCCACTTAGTGACATAATGACTTCAGGGGGTACCGTAAAGAATTCAATTGTTACCAAGCAGACCAATACCTCTACTTCTTTTGTAGGACAGGATGCTATTTCTTCAACAATAGAATCCACAAGAGAAACCACAAATCTCAATATTACAGGCAAAAAGACGATTACTCCCGAAGGAGATATTCTGGAAGAAAATTATAAATATCCTAAGCCAGCTGCTATGCGTTTATTTGTAGCAGGAATCAGAGACAGGGTCATTACTACTGAATCCAAAAAAAATGGGGTTACCCTTTCTAAAACAGAAACCCGATATGATGATACTACGCATTTATATCCAACTTCAGTAATCGGATTTTTACCTGATGATCTTACCCAGTCCATTAAAAATGCGGTGAACGATATTTATGATGACAAAGGAAATCTTGTTCAGTACAGAGCATTTCCGGATGCTGCGGATTCTTCTATAGGAGGAACGCCTACTACCGTAATCTGGGGATATAACAAGACCATGCCGATTGCCAAAATAGAAGGTGCAAAGCTATCGGACATTCCTGCTGCACTTGTCACATCCATTGTGAATGCCTCTAACGAAGATGCTGATGCCACTCCAGCTAATGAAGCTGCTAAAGAAACAGCACTGATCAATGCACTGAACACCTTCAGAAAAGATGCTGCTCTTAAAAATTTCGTGATCACAGCCTATACGTATGACCCGATGATCGGAATGACCAACACAATTTCGCCCAATGGTATGGCTGCAAAATATCAGTACGATTCTTTCGGCAGGCTGCAGAAAGTCTTCAATAATGAAGGAATTATGGTAAAAGAATACCAGTACAACAACAAAAACTAAACGATGAAAAACAATACAAACATAAACCATACAGGAAAACCGAAGATGAAAAAATATGTTTCGGTTTTCGCTTTGGCTCTTTCTATCTCTGTTTTTGCACAGACTACGACAGAGAACTATGTCTACAGCAAAGTTTCTTTATCTGAAGACGGCAGTAAAAAATCAGAAACCATACAATATTTCGATGGTTTGGGAAGACCCAAGCAGACCATTCAGGTAAAATCTACTCCTTTAGGACAGGATATTGTAATGCCGGTTACCTATGATCAGCTGGGAAGACAAACCAGAAGTATTTTACCGGTTCCAATGCCTACTTCCAATCTTGGAATACAGAATGTTTCTGAAGCTACAGCCAACACGTATTACGGAGTTCCCAACGCGTATTCCGAACAAAAACTGGAAGCTTCTCCCCTAGCGAGAGTTCTTGAAACCGCAAGCCCCGGAGCTGAGTGGGCCATGAATTCAGGTCATACCCGAAAAGCAGCCTATGAAATCAACAAAAACTCAGATAAGGTAAAGAAGTTCTCTTTTACCAACTCATGGGTCAGCGCAACAACAGTTTCATCTGTTCCTACCGTTTCTTTCTATAATGAAAAAGTATTGGTGAAAACTTCAGGAACGGATGAAGATGGTAATAAAACCATTGAATTTACCAATGGATTGGGACAAACTGTTCTGGCGAGAAAAGTTATTAGCGCTACAGAAAATGCAGATACCTATTATCTCTACAACGATTATGGGCAGCTTATCTATGTCATTTCTCCGAAAGCAGAGGCTCAGATTACCTCCAATAACAATGTTGTAACGCAGCAGATTCTGGATGATCTCTGCTATCAATATAAATATGACAATAAAGGAAGACTCGTAGAAAAGAAACTTCCGGGAAAAGGCCTGGAATCTATGATCTATGACAGACAAAACAGATTGGTAGGAAGCCAGGATGCTGAGTTAAACCAAAAAGGACAATGGTTATATACCAAATATGACCAGTTCGGAAGAGTGGCCTTTACCGGAATCTCAGCCGGAGGAAACAGAATTTCAGAACAGGCTTTAGCCAATAATTTTGTTTCCAATAATGTTAAAAGAACGGATTTTCCATTCTTTAACCGTGAAGGTATGGATGTCTTTTACGATCCGAACCAAACCTATCCTAATGTTGTCTGGGTAAAGTTATTATCTGTAAACTACTATGACACCTATCCGCAGTATAGTTTCAATCCTTCATTTCCTTCAAATATTGCAGGAAAACCCATTATGACAGATGATCCGGCAGGAAATGTAAGCACACGAACCTTACCTGTCATGAGCTTTGTAAAGAATGTAGAGGATGACAACTGGACTAAGAATTATAGCTATTACGATACCAAAGGAAGAGCCATTGGAGGATACTCTATTAATCATTTAGGAGGCTATACCAAAACAGAATCAGACCTGGATTTTGTGGGAGTACCGCTTCAGACAAAAGCCTATCACAAAAGATTAAATACTGATACGGAGAGAGTGATTACACAAACGTTCACTTATGACAACCAAAACAGGCTGCTTACCCATACCCATCAGGTAGACAGCAATACTCCGGAGATCCTGGCCCAGAATAAGTATAATGAGCTTTCTCAACTGGAATCTAAAAAAGTAGGGGGAACTTCTGCGGCGTCTCCCCTTCAGACTATTGATTATGCGTATAACATCAGAGGATGGCTTACTAAAATCAACGATCCGGCAAACCTGAACGGTAAACTTTTTGGCTATGAAATAAAATACCAGAATCCTGTTTATACCAACATTGCTACAGGGAAATTTAATGGTAATGTAGCAGAAATAGACTGGAAGAATTCATCTGAAAATGTTTTGAAAAGATATTCTTACTCCTATGATGTTCTTAACAGACTGAAAGATGCAATCTATACAGAACCAAATGCAACCAATCCTTATAACAACAATTATAATGAGAATGCGACCTACGACCTCAACGGAAATATCGCCACGCTGAGAAGAAATGCTTTTCCGGTATCGGGAACCACTTCTACCCTTGTAGATGATCTTACGTATCAATATACAGGAAACCGTTTGGATAAAGTCATAGAAAGCTCATTGAATGATACAGGTTATGAAGGAGGAAACAACCCTATTACTTATGATCTGAACGGAAATATGAAAGATATGCTGGATAAGGGTATTCAATCTATTGGATATAACTACCTGAATCTTTCCAATAATTATACAATTTATCAGACAAGTCCGTTCGGAGGAACTTCAAGCAGCGCTATAAATTACCTTTACCGTGCAGATGGAACCAAGCTTAGAAAAACGTTTTCCAGTACCCCAACGCGTGGATCAACAAGTACTAATATAACAGATTATCTGGATGGCTTCCAATACAGCTATTCTGAAGGAGGTGGAATATGTTTAACCTGTAGAACCGGAAATGCCTATGAACAGCAGGCATATAAAGGCATTTCCGGGTTTGGACTTCCAGGACAAGGGGTATGGAATTTAGATTTTGTCCCTACTGCAGAAGGAGCATACAGTTTCGCAGAAAACCGCTATATTTACCAGTACAGAGATCACCTTGGAAATGCGAGGATAAGTTTTGCAAAAAACAGCGAAGGAGCTCTTGATGTTACAGATACCAACAATTATTATCCGTTTGGTCTCAACCATATTTCAGGAATGTTAAGCATATCCGGTTTTGGAGGTTATTACTCTTATAAATATAATGGGAAAGAACTTCAGGAAACAGGCATGTTTGATTACGGAGCAAGAATGTATATGCCGGATCTGGGACGTTGGGGAGTTATTGACCCACTAGCAGAAGCATCCAGAAGGTTTACACCTTATCATTATGGGAATAATAACCCGATAAGATTTATAGATCCGGATGGAAGACTTACCGTAGATAACCTACAAGGAGGATATAGTACAGGAAGTGCTGTAGCAGATTTCATGTACAGAACCGGCTTAAGCTCAGATGAAAGAAATATGCCGTTATTCTACCGTAATGAGGGTGGAGCAATGATAAGAACCGAAGCCTTAGGTAATGAAGGACAAGGTGGAGGTGGTAGTTTCACCTTCACTGGAAAATATGCAATATCCGTGTTTAATTATTTTAATAATGGAGGAAGAATGTCCGGACTTAGCTTTAGTGAAACTGAGATCACATGGTATACGGGTACTGCTACCCAAAATGCTTATAGAGAGGGTGACGATATCTATTCAGAAATAAATCTCGGAGGAATACATAAAGCAAAAATTTCTACTCATGAACCAACCTTTTTGGGGGATTTTCTTGAAGGTGCTAAACATGCAGATAAAAGTAACTTCAATGCTGTATCCGCTTGGACAGGATATGCTGGGTTTTATACATTGAAATATGAAAAACTAATGCATTATACAGCAAAAATTTCATCAACTTGGGCTAATAAGGCAAGTGCATTAAAAGGAGCCAAAGGATTTGCAGTGGCAGGAAAAGGATTAGGAGTTTTAGGTGTGGGATTTAGTGCACTTGAAGATTATCAACAAAATGGAAAGCTTGGAGTAGGAACTGCCGTCAAGGTTGGAATAGGCTTAGCAACTACTTTTGCAGCAGGAGCATTAGCTCCTTGGGCATTAGGATATGTTATTGCAGATTTGACTGTAGGTATTGTAACAGGTACAACCATAACAGACAGGATAGCTGCTGGTGTTGAAAATACAATAATTGGACGATTAAATAATTAAATATGTTAAGATTTTTTGACATGATGTATTACCATCTTGCAACATTTTACCAACGATTCCATAAAAAAACAAGTGGATGGCAGTTACAAGCATCATTCATAGTAAGTATAACACAAGCTATGCTAATACTAGATTTATGGATGATAATAATTTCTATTTTTGATATTCAAAAAAAAGCAGGAGTATATGAAAAAATTATCTTTTGTATTATTGGATTATGTTTAATTTTCTATAATATGAAAAGATATGAAAAAAAATACCAATATTATAAATCCATATGGGGTGTTTACAGTGGAAATCAAAAAAAAATACAAGTTTTTTTGACTTTTTTTACAGCTGTTTTTGTTTGGGTTTTTGTCTTCATTTTAGGATTTGTTTTCAATAAATACAAGTAATTCTATTTAATGATTCAATAGCATAACCAAGACTAATTATAACAGGTTTCACTTAAATAAATGGTCATGAAAGATTTTTTTGATTACCATTATTATAGAGTTGCAAAATTTTATTATAAGAGGGATGGAGCGGATGCTACAACAGCATTAATAAGTGTATCAGCTGTTCAGGCATGGATTGTAATTAATATTCTATTATTTATAAAAGAGTTATTTTTTCAGGATATAAACCTTAAAAAATATGGCTGGATTATATTTCTAATTGTGATGGTCGGAATTCTGATTTATAATAATATCAGATATAAAAACAAATACCAGGAATTAAGAAATAGGTGGATTAATGAAAATAGAAAAGATAAAACAATGAAAGGGTTAATAATTATTCTAACAATTATTTTTTCATGGCTATTGATATTCATTAATTTATTAATAAACCTGTTTAAACTTTTATTTTTCTTAGGAACAAAATAGAAAAAGCCAGATAATGTAGGCTGATCCATGTAATATT
>NZ_PCOU01000055.1 GCF_002979455.1 Chryseobacterium sp. MYb7 | reverse complement strand
TAAATGTAATGAAAATAAAACAGTAAAACAAGTACTTTTATAACAAAAAGAATCTGCCTCAGTTGTGAGACAGATTCAGCAGAATTTATAACTAACATAGGAACTGAAAACATTGTCGTCAATCAGTTGCATTATAGACCTAAAGAGCAATTAGATAAAACTTATGTTAAGAATGTCACGCATTAAACCAATTGTCATGTAGTGAAAAAACAATAATTGCACGAGCCACTGAAAGAGTTTTTAATCTTTTCCAGACTTTAACTGATTGAAGATCAAATTTTGACACATTAAAATAATAATGGTTTAAAGATAACATTGGTAAACTATGTCTCATTCGAAAGTGAATGTTCTAAAAATACCAAAAAAGAATTTCGAAGTCAATTGACAAACAATGCAGCCAAATTTCAATAGTATAATACAAGTTTACTGGTTCTTAAAGATCCCACCGACAGCCGTTATGTAACTTTAAATACCGCTAAAAGCCCAGGCAGCTTACTATACTCCAGACCCCTAAGGATAATAATGTTTTTATATGAGTTTGAATTTGCTCCCAAGTGACTATTATTTAGACGTTTTAACATTGACCTTTCTCAAATCGGTGGGCCTGGATCTTGTAAACTCACGAAAAGTATCACTGAACGAACTAATTGAACTGTACCCCACCTCATCTGCAATTTCGTTAATTGATTTGTTTGTATTCAGAAGCAATTCGATAGCTTTAATAATCCTTAGCGTTTTCAGATATTGAAGAAAAGAAATATCCATATCGGTCTTAAAAAGGCGTGAAAGTGAACGTTCACTCAACCCGAACTTTTTACTTATACTCGTAAGGCTATGCTTTTCTTCTATAGTATTTTCAAGATAATTAACAATTCTCAACATTTGCTTGTTCTGGGTAACAGGAAGGATGATAGGTAAAGGTTGCTTATGGGTTCCCGGGAGAATCTTTTTTAACGCTATTAAAAACTCGAAATTTTCGTCCATTGAAGTTACGTGCCTTTCGTCCCATATTTCGGTATATTTAATCATTTGTATCAGGAGCTCAGAGGCGGGATAAATACCTAGCCGACTGAAAAAAGCATCGGAAAAATCATCGTGAGCGTAAAAGTATAGCGATCGTAGCACTGTGGCCGAGTGACCAATCTGAAGGATATGTTCTAAACCTTGAGGAATCCAAAAAAAATGTCTTGCAGGGACAACATAAGTACGATTGTCAATAGTTATATACGCAATTCCTCCCTCCACGTAACTTAGCTGCCCCTTCGTGTGTTTATGAAAAGGGATGAGTTTTTCTGATGCTTCATGCATTACAAATACACTATTATCATATTTATCAATGTCTGGAAGAGCTGCAATAAGTCCCATATCAGAATCCTATAATTTAGAATTATGCAAATATAATAATTTGGCCGGAATTATGTAATACTTGACTATTTTAGATAAAATAAATCTCTTAAGACCTGATAAATTTGCAAGCATAATAATTCGAAAAATTCAGATGAAAATCTATTTAATCGGACTACTAATATTTGGTGGTAGTCCTGTCCTGTTGGCCAACGCAAACAGTCTCGAAAGTGATACTCTTAGACTAACTTTAAAAGATGCATGGCAAAAAGCTGAAGAGAATAGCCGCCATATAAGAATAAAAAATATGGAAGAAGAAATTGCTAATGCTGAACTAAAGGATGCAAAAATGGAACGCCTTCCGGAAATTGAAGTAAAGGGATCTGCTGAAAAGGCTTCTAATATACCCATCTATGAAAACGGCCTTTTTTCTAAGCCATCACAACATGAGATAATCCACACACTTTATAAAGTTGGGGCAGATTTCTACTTGAACATTTATAACGGAAATAAGCTGAACCTTAAAATTAAAGAAAATGCAACACTACAGAAGATAAGAGAAATTCAAAAGAAGAAGGCAATTTCTGATATTCATTATAAAACAGCTGCATTGTACCTTGACCTTCAAAAAATCTTTATTTTCAGAGATTTAATTAAGAATGATATTGGTGATCAAAAAGCGCAACTAAAAGAAATAAAATCACTTTATAAAAACGGTGTTGTTTTGAAAAGTGATTTGCTGAGAATCGAACTTGAACTTTCCCGTCGTGAAATGGCCCTAATTACTATAGAAAATGATATTCTCATAGCCACCCAAAAACTCAATATTATTTTGGGAGTTCCCGACGAGCAGATTATAATCCCCGAATTTCCATTTAGTGAATGGGATGAAAAGGCTACCTATGATGAATATCTGAACAGCGCCTTGGAACATTCTTTTGACTATCATGTTTCAGAACAGCACACAGAGCTTAGCATGCTAAAGCTTAAGCAAGTAAAAGCAAATGTTACTCCCAAGATCGGTTTATACGGAGAATTTTATTATGCCAATCCGCAGATTTTCCTTTTCCCCTATAATCCATATTGGTATTCTTTGGGAGTTGTTGGTGTAAAAGCATCATTTTCTTTGTCATCCCTTTATCACAACCCTCAAAAAGTAAAAGCTGCAAAAATTGAATTTGAGAAAGAAGAAGAAACTCATAAAGATACTGAAGATAAAGTAAGACAGCAGGTAAAGGAAGCTTACCTGAGATATCAGGAAGCATTGGAACAAATTAAGGTGGCAGAAGTAAATGTTATACAAGCCAAAGAGAATGCAAGGATTATTAAAAATACGTACTTCAGCCAAACATCGCTGGTTACAGATCTACTGGACGCAGACATTCAGTTATTACAAACAAAATTTGAGCTGGAATCGGCTAAGATCCTTGCACAAAACAATTATTACTTATTACAAAATATCATAGGGATTTTATAAAAATATGAAAAAGAAATATACTCCTACAGACAAATTAATTACCAAAATAACCGGATGGGTTTCAGGTCTCATTGTTGCTGCACTTGCAATTTGGGGAATCTTTACCCTTTTAAATTTTTACAAATACGAACAGACCAATGATGCTCAGGTTCAGGAATATGTAAATCCCGTTATTTCGAGGGCTGGTGGATTTATCGTTGATGTAAAGTTCGAGGAAAATCAGGAAGTGAAAAAAGGAGACACTCTCTTAATTATTGACAACAGAGAATATGTATTGCAGCAAGAGCAAACACAGGCTGCCCTTCAAAGGGCTCGTGCTCAAATAAAAGTATTAGAAAGTACTACTCGTACGATGGAAAAGGAGGCTGCTTCAGCACAAGCTAAAGTAGAAGCTAACAGGGCCAAAGTATGGAAGCAAGAACTTGATTATAAGAGATATCAGAGTCTTTACAATGAAGAGTCAGCTACAAAACAACGTCTCGAAGATGTAAAAGCAGGATTGGATGTAAACAACAGTGAATATCAAGCTTCCCAGGATATTTACGCAGCGTCTAAATCAAAAATAAACGATATTCAAGCTGAGAAAACCGTTGTACATGCGGAAATAACAAAACTCGAGGCACTTTTAAACCGTCATAAACTGGATGTCTCTTATACCGTTATTGTGTCGCCCTACGACGGACGAATGGGACGGAGAACAGTTGAAGTAGGACAGATGATTGATGCTGGTGAAACATTAGCTTTTATTGTAAACAACGAAACAGACAAATGGGTAGTTGCTAATTATAAAGAAACCCAGATTAAAGATATGCGCATCGGTGACCATGTTAAAATTGTAGCAGACTCTTATCCTGACAGGGAGTTTAGGGGAACTATTATTTCTCTTTCTCCTGCGACAGGCTCCAGTTTTTCGTTATTACCTCCTGATAACTCTACAGGAAATTATGTAAAGATTGTACAACGTATTCCAGTAAGGATCAAGATAGATGGGAAAAGAAAAGATATTGATGTGCTGAAAGTAGGCATGAACGTCAATGTATATGCAGGCAAAAAACGTTCTAATGGTTAGAAAGATTCCTTTTTTTAAAAAATGGATTCCGGAATGGCTTGTAAAAATTATTCTTTTTATGATGACACTCCCAGGAATTACTATATTTTTTCTTCCTTTGGCAAATATAAATGCAGCAGCTGGATATTACGGTTGTGAACCCGCGGATATTCAGTTTTCTGTTGCATTGTTTTATGCCGGATATGTTGGATTTTACAGTCTTGAAAGAAGGTTTTTTAGCTTTCTTGCCGCAAAAGAATATTTTCTATTGTTTATGACACTTCAGATTATGGCGTGTCTCATCTGTTATTATACGAATGAGATTCATATTCTTTTTCCAGTACGTTTTATTCAAGGAATGCTGTTTGCCTGTAATGTAAATTTATCTCTAAGTTTAATATTTACCAGATTGAGCAGTGAAAGAGGCCGGGAGATTAGCTTCTCAGTATTCTTTGGAATTCTAATATGTGCATTGCCGTTTAATAATTTGATTACGGCGGATCTTATTGACTCTTATAATTTTAACAATATCTATAAAGGTGCAGTGTTTTTATATTTTCCAGGATTTATTTTTCTGGCAATAACCATGAGACATTACCGTATCAATTCGAGATTTCCACTTTATAAATTAGATTGGGAAAGCTTTGCTATGTTCAGTACCTTACTTATACTAATCGGATATATTACAGTTTTTGGACAAGAATATTACTGGTTAGAAGATAACCGTATTTTAGGAAGTACAATTGCAATCGGAGCATTACTGGTACTGTTAGTATTCCGTCAAATGTTTAAAAAAAGACCATATATAAACTTGAGTGTTTTCAGATATAGAAACTTTACTGTAGGTCTTGTCATTCTTTTTATAATGTATATCTGTCGTTTTGCCTCAGGAATTACAAATAGTTACTTTATTTCCGTTCTTCATTTTGATCCGTTTTATCTTTCTTACATCAATATCTTCAATCTTTTAGGACTTATTACGGGAATTATTGTCGCCTGTTGTCTGGTTTTGCAGAAAAAAAATATCAGAAGTATTTGGGTGCCCGGTTTCTTTACCTTGTTGATGTTTCATGCAGTAATGTATTTTTCATTTGATGTACAGGCTGACGAATTTAACTATTTTATTCCCTTGTTTATCCAAGGGTTAGGAATTGGTCTCATTATGGTCCCGACCATCATTTACATTATCTCTTCGGTGCCACTGCAAATTGGCCCGTCTGCAGCCGCCACAGCATTGGCTATTCGTTATTTAGGATTTTGCGCAAGTATTGCATTGATTAATTACTATGAATTATATCAAAAGAGTAGGCATTACAACGCTTTTCAGGATCGTTTAAGCGCCATAGATCCGTCAATAAAAGACTTCCTGCATCGACAGACCATGAAGCTTTGTGGAAAAGGAATGCTTGAAGATCATGCCGTAAAGGGAGCTGAAAAATTGCTAAGAGAGAGAGTGAATTTACAGAATCAACTAAGATTTGCAATGGATTATTATGAAATGATGGTCTGGATGCTTTCAATAACATTGCTGCTGATTCTTCTTTTTCCTTATCTCAATCGTACAGTGCTTTACCTGAAATCGAAACGTTTATCACCAGCATAAACATATCAATTTTTAAATTAATTTTATGAAAACAAATAGTACAAAAAAGATCATTTCATTTTTCCTTGTATCATCTTTATTTTTTCTTTTTTCATGCCAGAATGACGACCGGACTTTTCAATTGAATACAGTAAAGTTAGAACAATTTGAAAAAGAAAAATCCCTTCCGGAACAAAAACTTTTTATCAAAGTTTTCCAAGAGGAAAGTAAAATCAGTATTGCAGAGACTGAACTTTATCCCAGTGATTTACCGCTTCCTGCAACTCTGAAAATGTATCCATCACCTGAAATGAACTTGTACGGTACTTCTTATCATTTGGAATTGTGGGGCAATATAACTGGATACATTGACAGGTGTTCTGTTCATATGGATGATTATAAAATCATTTTTCCCATAGATATGGAGGTTAAAGGTGAACATCTCGAAATTTCAATGCAGGGCAGCTGGAAATAACTCTAAAATTTTAAAATGGAAGAAATTATATTATTGCATGACGTAATTTCAGAATTGCTGAACGAAGGATATGCTCTGGATTTCGACATCCTGAAATCTATGCTTTCAGGATCGACTGACACAAAAAAAATTACTAATCTCAACACATCTGAATTTGCTATTGATAAGATATACATTTGCTACGAAACCGAATATGACTCTGAAATAATCTATGTGTTTGCTGTATCAAACACTAAACACAATATAAAAGGAATAGCCACTTCTATTAGCACCGTTGAGAATAACATTAACTTCTCAGAAATGATTGAGAAAATTAAAACAGGTTTAAAAGGAATTTATAAATTGTGTTTTTGTTGCAAAGATTTATACTAAGTTAAAAAGGATTGATTAAAAGCTAGATATGCTCTTTCAATGGGCTATTAAATAGAGATGATTCATAAATTTATTTATTCAAAGTCGATTATCAATACGATAGAAGGCTTTTATTAGATTAAGAGGTAATATTTTTAGCTAAAAAGTCTGTTAACTTTTTTACGAAATAGTGTTTGTGAGCATGGAAACTTTTAATACAAAAGGATCCATGCCTTTTATGATATATTCTTCAGGTCGACTAATCTTTATTAATGCTACATAGTTCTTACGTTTAATATTTTCTAATAAAAAAATAGAAAAATACGGCATCTAATTAATTCGAAACAATCTTATCAAGGAATTTTTGTTTTAAAGAAATCATATCCTCACTCACTTTACTATCCAGAATTTTCGCATACTGCTGGGTTGTCCTCATATTTTTGTGACCAAGCATTTTACTCACACTCTCGATGGAAACCCCATTTGACAAGGTAACTGTTGTCGCAAAGGTGTGACGTGCTATATGATAGGTTAATTCTTTATTGATACCACACAGATCAGCAATTTCTTTCAGATAAGAATTCATTTTTTGATTGCTGAGAATAGGAAGTAATCTTTCACTATTTACACAGGTCGGATGATTTTTGTATTTCTCAACGATACATTCTGCTTGGGCAAGCAATGGAATGTTAGAGGTTGTTTTCGTTTTTTGTCGTTTAGTAAAAATCCATCGGGTTCCATCCAATCCAATATTGATGTTGTTGGTAGTTAGCTTTCGAGTATCAATGTATGCCAGCCCCGTATAGCAGCTAAATAAAAATATATCTCTCACCAATGATAGTCTCATATTTTTGAAATCTTTGGTAAAAAGCTTTTCCAGTTCCTGCTCATTAAGAAATACTCTTGTTACTTCATCAAACTTTGAATCATAATTCATATATGGATCTTTTTCCAACCAACCATGATTCAAGCAAATTCTGATGATCTTCCCAAAGTTCATAATATATTTTAAGGCTGTATTGTTACTACAAAGCTTTTCAGTTCGTAGAAAAAATTCAAAATCATTAAGAAAAGCATAATTAATTTTCCTAATATCAATATCAGAAATCTCATATTTCCATTGCAAAAATTCTTTGGTATGGCTTAAGCAGGTTTTATAGCGGGTTAAGGTTCCCTTAGCGTACTCCATCCCTACTAATTTCTCCATCCTGTCGTTATGATCCTCAAATATTGGAATCAGCATTCGATTTTTTTGATCACCTCCCAATAGCCTGTTCTTAAGAATTTGACAACTTATCGGTTCACTCTCCCTTATTAGTGTATGATAGGTATCATAAACTTTCTGCTCAAATGTCTTAAGATAGAAATTAAGCGATTTACATTCTTCTGAAGACCCTTTTACACTTTGAGCCTGGGCGTTCCATTTTGAAGGTAATACAGTGCGTTTTGTACTGATTTCAGAAATTTTACCATCAATAGTAATTCTCAAATAGATGGGTGCTTCTCCCTGGGTGTTAATTTTAGCTTTTTTGAGATAAAAAAGCAGGTTGAAGGTCTTATTCATATGTGCCGTTTTTAAAAATTTTAAATTAAATTCATTAAAAACTTCCCACAAGATGTTCAATTTCTGAACAAGCCCATGAATAGGCTTTCTTCTTTACTTTTCAGTGACCTTTTTCAACCTTTCTAATAGGTCACTGAATAGGTCACTTTCAAGTTGTGGTTTTTTAGCTCCATTTGGAACAGGCACAAAACAAAAAATGCTGTAAAACATATATTTTACAGCATTTTGTACTATTTTGATTTAATAGTTGCGATCCGGACGGGACTCGAACCCGCGACCTCCGCCGTGACAGGGCGGCATTCTAACCAGCTGAACTACCGGATCAATTTTTTTAAAAGAAATTGAGAAAACTTCTGCGATCCGGACGGGACT
>NZ_PCOU01000054.1 GCF_002979455.1 Chryseobacterium sp. MYb7 | reverse complement strand
AATATTACATGGATCAGCCTACATTATCTGGCTTTTTCTATTTTGTTCCTAAGAAAAATAAAAGTTTAAACAGGTTTAATATATAAAACGGAATGCAGCAAGTAACTCAATGCTGTGAAAAAATGTTTTGAAAAGTAAAGATTTTCATCTAAAATTTTTTTTCTTTTTAATTCAATTTTACAAGTTGTTAATTTTAATTTATATTCAATTTTTAATTAAAAAAATAAACTATTTAGATTTTTAATGATTGTTTTGGTTTTTATTAATGATAAAAATTAAGTATTTTATTTATTTAAAAATGATATATGGCTCTCAACATGGAGTTCGGATAATTTTTTTCACATAACTAATATGTGGGTGAAATAACATATAAATAGGGATTTATCTATATTGTTGGTCTTCAGTTGTGAAATTGTGTTATTTTTTCACTATTAAATGATTATTATATTGTTTTTTTTATTAATTTGACAAAAAATTAATAACACTTTTTAATAACTATGAAAAACAACACCTATTTTGGTAGGCAGCACGTCATCAGATGGCTCCTGCTATGTTGGCTTTTAGTGCCTTGGGTACTACAAGCACAAGCTCGAATTACATGGACCGAAGAGGTCGGATGCCAGGAATTCCGCGGCGAAAAAGAAGGTCAGGTTCCTGACAACGGAATCGCCAGTTCCTACATCAATTCCGCCCAGTGTCTCAGGGTCTGTGAGAAATCAATAGATCCGGTAAAATACATGGTGCAGGGATCCAACGTTTCTAACGTACAATGGTCAGTCTCAGGAGGAACAGCCACAATTTCCGGAACCGGAAATACCTTAGCGTATGTTACGTGGGGGGCTGCAGGTAATGGTTCTTTACAGGCTGTTATCACTTACAACGACGGAACTGTGGAAACACAGACCATCTGTATTGAAAAAATCAACAGACCGATTGCTAAATTTGAATTGCTGAATCTGGATTATACCGTATGTAACAATACAACGGTGTACTTTGATAACCTTTCCGAGCAAAACGGAGGGTCAGATATTGTCAATTATTTCTGGCAATTCGGAGATGGAACTACTTCCACTTCCACCGCTTTTGAGCCGTCTCACGTCTATACTAATCCTGGTACTTATACCATTCAGCTTACTGTAACCAATAAGTGTGGATGCCAGAGTAAGTATAAAAAAGAGATCAAGGTAGTGAAATCTTACCCTGTACAGATTAACTGTGCTTCTGTAGTATGTGAAGGAAGTACAGAGAAATACAATGCAGAGGATGGATGCAACAAAGGACAATGGAAAGTTATTGGAGGAAATATTGTAAGCAATAACGGAAACGAAATTGAAGTAGTTTGGGATCAGGTAGATCCTATGGATGGTTTCGGATATGTAATGTATATGTCTGAATGTGCTTGTCCTGAATGGACTACTATTAAAATTCCTGTGATTTTAAAGAATGCAAAAGTTAAAGGTCAGGAGAAAGTATGTGCTGGTAAGCAATATACCTATTCTATTCCTCAATGGCCTACAACGAAAGTTAACTGGAATGTATCAGGCCCTGCAGGAGGTCAGTTGGTCAATACCCAACAGAGAAATGAAATTGTTTTCTCGGCAACTCAGCCTGGAATTTATCACCTTGAAGCTACTTATTTCAATACTTTATTATCATGTGAAGGACATGCTTCTATTGATATCGAAGTAGAGCAGCCGGTAACGATAAGCGGTGGTGCAGATGAGATCTGTGCAGGAACAAGCCAGACATTTACGGCTACTCCTAATGTACCTGTTATCTGGAAAGTAACTACAGGAGGATCTACTGTCACTTCGGGATTGGTATCCGGACCATTTACTTATCCTTTTACAACAGCAGGTACTTATACTATTGTTGCTGTGAAGCAAGGAGGAGGTTGTGAAAGTAATCCAAGAATTATTAAGGTATTACCGATTCCACAGGCGCCTACAGGAACTATTTCAGGAGAGACTAAAGTATGTCCTGGAAAACCTTATGTGTATACCATCAGCTCTGTAGATGCAGGGATGGTACCAGTTTGGAGTGTTACCAACGGAACAATCCAAGGGAGTAACGCTGGATCTTCAGTAACGGTTATATTTAATGCTGGTGCTTCGCCATATTCAGTGTCTGCACAGAATAAATCTATGAGTAATGCAGGATGTCTTTCAGCTCCAATTTCGTTCAGTGTAGCCGCATTGGATCTTAATACGATTACGGTCAATCCTAATCCGGGTGGACCTTTCTGTCCAAGCAGCACTCAGACTTTCACTGCCAATCTGAACGGTATTGTTCCGGATTTTATGGAATGGACATTTGGAAGTGCAAACTTCGGAAGTGTTGTAGGAGGACAGGGTACTAATAATATCATTGTGAACTTCAACGAAATTTCTTCAACAAACAATACTACGCTGAACTTAAGAGTTGTAAAATGTGGAGTAACAAAAATTATCAGTGTTCCGGTATCTTTATTACCGCTTCCTGTAGTGAGCTTCACAAATGTTGGAGGACTTTGTTTAGGTTCCAATCTTACATTCACTGTAAATCAGGGAATCATCACTTCAGCAACGAGTGTAACTTTCACTTTTGCTAACGGAACTACTTATACCACTACGTATAATCCATCTGGAAATTATAGCTTCCCGAATAACGGATATATCCAGAACGGTTCAGGAAGTAACATTTCTCAAACGGTGACAGTAACTTATACAGGAACTAACGGATGTAACTATAAGCCTACTGCAAGCGCTAACTTTACTATATATCCTGAAACTATTATTACGGTTTCTCCGGTATATAATATTTTGGTATGTGATCCTACAACAATGACACCGTATACGCTTACGGCAAATAGTTCTACAGGACTTACCAATATTGTTTCTTGGCAGTGGTTCAAGAATAATACACCAATATCTGGTGCTACTACCAATTCTTATACTATAGGAGGAGCAGGCGCTTTTGGAACCTATAGAGTACAGGCTGTAGATATTAATGGTTGTGTGGTTTCTTCACAGAACATTAATGTGAGCCAGCTATGCCCAAGCAGCGGAACTTGTACCGCAAATCCTCAGATCAACTTTACAGCTACATGGTCAGGTTGTAACACAATTTCTACTTCAGGGTTAACGTATACCGGAACTCCTGATCAGATCGAGTGGTCATCAGACAGTGTACTTACTTTAACTTCTCCTCAGGGACAGCCTACAGCAACATATCAAACTACTCTTGCAGGAGCACATATTGTTTTTGTACGTTTAAGATATGGATCATGCTGGTATAGCAAAGCTGTTGAAGTAAGAAAGAACTACGAGCCTAAATTCAGTGTAAGCACAGTATGTAGCGGAGGCGGATATAATGTGACTCTTTTCAATAGTTCTACTATTTTTGAGATCAATCAGTCATCTATTACCTATACATTCACTAGTCCGGGTCAGCCAACCCAAACAGGACAGTCGGCTACGTATAACAACCTTGCGCCAGGTACTTATACCTTCACCATGACAATGTCTGCGCCAGGAAAACCATCGTGTACAACTACGCAAACTGTTACATTAGCTCCGGTTCCTAGTACCAACTTCATGGTTCCGGCATGGATCTGTGTACGTGAGCCTATTACATTCACTGCAGCAGGATACAACTCGGCGAATACATACACATGGCTTTTTGATGGTACAGCATATGTGGCTTCAGGATCAGGTGCAACAGTTACGTATAATACAAGTGGTGCAAAGACAGTGCAGCTAAAAATCACTACCCCTAACGGATGTGTGTATATTTCACCAGTTGCTAATATTAGTGTGAAAGAAGCCTTCATTGATGGTAATATTTCACCTATTAATGTGGTTGCTTGTGCAGGATCTGTTCCTACACTTGTGTTTAATGGTTCTGTAGGAACTGCCAGCCAGTATATCTGGATGAATGGTTCTCAGCCAGTACCGGGAGCACCAAATTCATTGACATTCACACCTACTCAGTCAGGAACTTACTGGCCGGTATTGGTATCGCCTGATGGTTGTAAAACAAGCATCATGAGTACTAAAGCGGCAACAGTGACTGTTAAAAATGCTCCGTATGTAAATATTTCAGGTAAAGCTAATATCTGTGCAGGATCTTCTACAATACTTACGGGTCTTGTAACCGATAATACATTGGAATATCAATGGAAGAAAAATGGTGCATTAGCTTCACTTCCTTGGAGCCCGGGTCCTTATCCAATTACTTTCAATACAGGATCATTAGCTGCTGGTACTTATGTATTTACTCTTGAAGTAAGAACTCCAGGTGCATCAGGATGTGTGAGTTCTAAAAACTTTACCCTTACAGTAAGCAATCCGCCATCACCGGTTACGATAGCTTACAATCTGGTGAGCTGCCAGCCTTATAGAATTCAGCTAACTGCATCAGGACCAGCTGCGGGAGATTATAACTGGAGCAATGGAATGTCAGGACAGTCAATCACTGTGAATGAAGGTGGTGTATTCCAAGTTACTTATACTGCGCCAAGCGGATGTAAAGTATCTAATTCTGTAGAAGTACCATTAAGTCTTGAAAGCTTGATGTGGGTATTCCCTACAGGATGCTATGATGAATGTCTTAGAGAGAATAATTATATCTTAGGACCAAAAGGAATATTTGATCATCATGATTGGATGTTGTTTGGAAACAGTATTCAAAGTGGGAATAATAATTTCATCTTCCCATTATATATTGGAAATGCAGGTACCTACCAGTTACAGGTTAATCATTTAGGTTGCCAGTATACATCAGGAACCATGAATTACTATCCAGGTAAAGAATGCGGATACGAAACAGATTGTAAGATTAAAGGAGAGATTAAAGGAATGAAGTGGGTTGGAGGTCACTACGCGGTTTATGGGGCTATTTACAATACAGGAGGTCAGCCGATAAGTCTTAATGTTACAAGTGTTAATGGATACGGAGTTTATATTCCATCTATTATTACCATTCCGGCTGGAGGAATGTATGATATGAATGCAAATCCATTAGCATTCTATCCAAATCCAAACTTCCAGGGTACTGACGAGGTTTTATTCTATAATGAAACATGTAAGTTTAGTACCAAAGCGGTAGATCCGGACTGGATGGGTATGAGAAGTGCATCAAGAAGCGTTACTGCTACTGCTGTTTCTTCTCTGAAAATGATACCAAATCCTGCGAAGGAGAAAGTGAAAATCTCGTATAATACGGGCGATGAAAAATTACTAGCAAAACAGATTACAGTTTTTGATGCCATGGGCAATGTCAAATTCCGTAAAGAAGTAAAAGCGGCTTCCGGAGAGGTAGACGTGGAAGTTTCCGGCTGGCTGCAAGGTGTTTATATCGTTATTGTACAAACGGGAGACACATCATTACAAGGAAAACTAATTAAAAATTAGTGACTTATAAATCAGTGTTCTCTTCGGAGAGCACTGTTTTTTTATGATATGTGATAATTAAATGAATTTATATGATACAATTAAAAAACAAACTGTGGGGATTGCTTCTTATGCTGCCGGTATTATCTTTTAGCCAGACTTACCAGTGGCAATGGGCAAAACAGGCCGGCGGACAATCTGGTTCTGCCGATCCGGGGTTTAATTACCAATTTGATGAATCTATAAGGGATATTGTTGTAGATAATAACAACAACACCTACTATCTCGCAAGTGTATGGAATGGAGGTCAAAATCTGAATGGTGTAGCTGTACCCAATTATGGACTTCGTGATCTTGTTTTGTTTGCTACAGACTGTCAGGGTAATACATTATGGTCTACGGTTGTCGGAGGATCAGAAGATGGTGAAAATGCCTGGCATATTGAAGTAGATAATAATGGTGGATTATATGTAATGGCTACTCTTTATAACAATTCGTATAGCGGAGACCCTACTGCTGTTCCCATGCATTTTGATGCTGCTCACACCATGCCTTTGTATACATATTATGATCAGACGGTAGAACCTGCGCATAAAGCGGGTTATCTGCTTAAATACAAAACTTCTGACGGAACATTAGATTGGAGTAAGGCTTTGCAGGGAGATGTCAGCTATCTTAGCAGACGTTGTGACGTGCAGATGATGTATATGGATTCATCTAAAAATATTCATGCTATTATGGGTTTCAGAGCAGGAACTCATTTAAATGGTTTAATTACGGTTCCATCAACGTTTACTACATCGTTTCAGTATTATCTGGTTAAATTCAACTATGATAATGGAAATATGACACCTGCAACTCCTTTATTGCTTCCTATTACCGGTGGGATAAGCGCAGGAGGAACAGATGGTAAAGTAAACCTGCTGTATGATGAAAGTTTAAACAGATACTATCTGGCCGGAAAAAGAATGGTTGGAAATTACACCAGTAATCTTGAAGATTTCTCGTACAATAATATTCCGTTTACAAAAGATGCTTATGTACTTGCATTTAATGGAAGTACCGGAGCAGAGTTATGGAGAAAAGAATTTGATAATAGCTTACCAGGATTTATGGATGATGAAATTCATTCTGTTATCAAAGCTTCAGGCTCATCGGATATTTATATTTCAGGACGTTATTTTTCAGGAACGGTTCCTACCACTTTCGGGAACTATTCTTTTCCTGTACAAAACTATCAGGGACAGACTCCTTTTGTGATGAAGCTTAATGCTGATGGAGTAGTACAATGGGCAAAAGTTCCGGACGGGCTTACAAGCTTTTCTGCCTACCGTTTCATGAAAGGAAAAATTGCATTGAACGGAAATGAACTGGCATATGCTAAAGGAAGCTGGAATGAGGTTTGGGGAAGTTTTTCAATGACACGTCCCAATTCAGATTTATCAGATCCTTTGCTGGTGCGTTTCAATAAAGATACAGGAGCAGTAATTGGTACCGGAGAGATTCAGAGTAACTTTCAGGTTCAGGATGAATTTACAGCCATTGCTGTAGATAAAGACGGAAATTATGTATTAGGAGGTCTTTTTCATGACCAGCTGTTTACAGATTCCAATGATAACGTCAATACGATGACGGTAAATGTAACGGGAGGAAAATCCCAGTCTTTCATTACAAAATATTCTAAATCAGCATGCAGTCAGATGTCTGTGGAAGAAACAGCCGTTCAGGCAGGAATTCAATTATTCCCGAACCCGGTTCAGGATGTTCTTACTATAAGAAGTAAAGAACCTTTGGTTTCTTATGAAATCTTTAGGGCTACGGGACAGCTTGTAAAACAAGGGGCTTTGAATATGATGCAGGAACAAATCGTATTATCTTCTCTTCAGACAGGAGTATACTATATTAAACTTAAAACTAAATCTTCAACAGTAACAGAAAAATTCCTGAAGAAGTAAAAAAACAAAACTGAAAATTAATAACCTTATATATAAGCAGTGTTCTCTGATGGAGGGCGCTGTTTTTTTTATGCAGTTTTATGTCCGCATATCTTTATAATAGCGTTTTTTGATCAGCTATTCTGTATTTTTGCAGAGAATTGAGCCTCTAAAACTCTTTACTCCAAAATATGAGCACTATATTTTCTGACAACAGCCAAATTGAAATAGTTTCTTCCTTTTCTGAATTAATAGAAACCCATTTTCATGGAGCTATGAATGCAATTTGCTGGCACAGAAACCTTGCCGGAGATTTTAAGGAAATTGTCTCAAAACTTCAATCAGAAGATAATATTACAGAAATTTTTCCGGAAGATCTTTTAGCCTTACAGCTTTCAGAAGAAGGAATGGTGGCAAGAGAAACAATCTTAAATGATATGAAATTGTTGGCAGATTTTGGAGCATCTCCATCTCTCAATTTACTTAAATATTATGATCGGGATGAAGAGTTAGGGTTTATTTCAACAGATGTGTATTCTTATCATGTAGACCGTTCATCCATTGGAACAGATACTTTTTTATGTACTTATCATGGGGCTGCAAGTGATATTATAGCCAATGATCAGGTGGAGCAGAAAGTTTTAATCCCTGAAATCCGTGAACAGCTCAAAAAATTGCATGACGGTCCGGAAGAAGAATTTGAAGACTTCCTGAAAGAATATTTCTTTGATCTTCATTATCAGCCTAAACCCAATGCTAAACCTGTTAATCTTGGTCTGGGACATCTTTGGCGAATTGCTGTAGATCATCCAGAACAACAAGCTTTACCATGTGTACACAGAGCCCCTGTGGAGAATGACGGTGAATATAGATTGCTGTTGATCTGTTAAGGTGGTTTATTGAATTTTAAAGATAGTTAGAAATATCAACAAAGCCGTGAAAATCCAAATTCACATTGAGTCTATGTCTTTGCACATTCCTGCGACTATTCTTTAAGTTATATATCTAGCTTTGTCCATATAATTATTAAATATATATAGTATGTCACTTAAAATACTAATGTTTTGTGTGGTTGAAGCTTTATCTATTGTTTTGAAATTACAGGACAAAAAGAAATTTAATGATGAGGTTATCCGTATGGCTAAAGAAAATGTCTGGATAAAATGATTGTTGCTATGGCTATAAGCTGGACACTTTAAAGAATGAAGAAGACATTGATGCAATGAAAGAGAGTTCAGCATTAGCCTTTATGAAATAAGCTGCAGGTGAATTAGCAGAAAAGATCATTCGTTTTTATGAATCCTACAAGAAAGATTCAAAAGCCGTGTTAGTGTGTTTTTATCACAGTGACTTAGAAAAACCTCTGTCCAAAATTATACTGATACGGAAAAACCTCCTGAAAAGTTTATAACTAAAAACGCCACAATATAACCGTGAATTTTTGTATAAAAAACAGTTTCTTTTAACGAACCTGTTTAAACTTTTTAGAGAAAGAGTTTCCAGAAAATTAGCAATTTAGAGTTGCAAAAAAAAGAACTAAAATC
>NZ_PCOU01000053.1 GCF_002979455.1 Chryseobacterium sp. MYb7 | reverse complement strand
TTAGGATATAAAACAGCTAAAAGACGCATCGCTATGGAACTTCGGGATATGATTACCGCAATTCTAATAATATTTGCGGGGGGTGATCCTGCAAAAGTCTTCAAAACTTAAAACATAAAAAATGGTCGGAAATTTCTTCCGACCATGACTAGAAATTTTTCCGGTCTTTTTATTTTTACTAAGAATTTAATGTTTTGCTAAGTTTTACAGCATCCTGGTTGGTAGGATCATACTGTATCGACTTGGCGATGTGTTCTTTTGCTTTATTAGGATCACTTTGCTGTTCCGAAAAGGCAAGATAGAAATAAGCATATGCCAGATTCTTCTTATTTTGCTCTACTTCTTCAGGTTTTACTGTTGCAATATACTTTTCGTAAGCAATTTTTGCGTTGGCATCATCTTTTGCAGACTGATAGGCATAAGCCTGGCTATAATAAGACGGAGCCCAGTCTGGTAATAAAACTGATATTTTCTTCCATGTCGCAATGGAGTTAGTCCAGTCTGATGCTTCCTGGTAGGCATTTGCCAATTTTGCCAGTGATTCTACATCTTTCGGATTGGTTTCGATCTGTTTTTTAAGACCTTCAATCGTTGGATTTGTTGTTTGACTCGTGGAAGCTGACGTTTCCGGCTGAGTCGTTTGTGCATTTACAAGACTTACACTTCCTGCTAGTATTAATCCTAAAAATAGGTTTCTACTATTAATGTTACTCATTTTCATAATCTTATATTTTAAATTCATAATCTAAAATCCAAGAATAGTTCCATAAAGCCGGAAATTTTTGAGGTTTTAAGGTTTTTTAGAAAATATTAACGGGAAATAGTATTTTTTTTAGATTAATTTTTGATTCGTTCATCTTTGAGGCTATCTTTGTGATTCACTTTTTTAATAATACACATAATTTAGTGGTATGAATATCATATTAGCCTCAACATCCACACTTTTTGGTGGAGAATATCTGGAATACTTAAGAGAAGAATTAATCCAACTATATAAAGGAATTGACGAAATTGTTTTTATCCCTTTCGCAAGACCAGGCGGGATTTCTCATGACGACTATACGGCAAAAGCCCGTTCTTTCTTTGAAACAATCAATATAAAAGTAAAAGGGCTTCATGAATTTGAGGATAAAAAAGAAGCCATTCATCAGGCAAAAGGTTTTTTTACCGGAGGCGGAAATACTTTTTTATTGGTTAAAACACTACACGAAGAAGGTTTGATGTCTGTCCTAAAAGAAAATGTATCTGGAGGGAAAGCCTATCTTGGATGCAGCGCAGGGAGTAATATTGGGGGTCAGAATATGAAAACAACCAATGATATGCCGATTGTATATCCGCCAAGTTTTGATTGTATGGGATTGGTTCCTTTTAATATTAATCCACATTACCTTGATCCTAATCCGGATTTGAAGCATAACGGTGAAACCAGAGAAACCCGTATTCAGGAGTTTCTTACCCAAAATGATATCAAAGTAGTAGGTCTTAGAGAAGGAAACTGGATCAGAAGAACCAATGATGCTATTACCGTGGAAGGAAGTGAACTGACCAGGATTTTTGAAAAAGGGAAAGAGCCTTACGAAATAGAAGCAGGAAGCAAGCTTTAATGAATAGAGAAGAAATCAACATTTTTGTTGAACGTAATCTGACTAATTTCTCAGTGAACAGTACCGGATGGAGTGATCTGATCCGGAAATTGCTGTTTGAATTTGCGATCGCAGGCTGGAATCTGGAACATCGGGTTTTTGGAAAAGAAAAGTTTGGTGAATTGAGATGCTATACCTATTCTGAAGACGAAACACTTAATAACAGCCTTAAAAATATCAAAGACAAATATTCGAAATTGTCTGAGAAAACTTGTGAAATCTGTGGCAGTGAAGGGAAAATGAGAACAATTGGTGCATGGCAGACCACATTATGCCTGACCCATTTTCTGGAACAGCAGCCCGTTATTGAAATTGATGACCAACATAATGTCAAACTTCATAACAAGACAGTTCTGAATATTAAAAACGTGGTGAAAGCTGATATAGAATACGATCTTCAAAAGTTGGTGCTTTACACGGGACATAATGACTGGGAAGGACAAAAATATTTTTCATGGCAGGAGCCTAATTATTATCTGCTTTTAAAAGCAATTCCCCTTTCACTTTTTCCGAAAGATAGGCAAAGTGAAATTTCGATGTTGTTTCAAAGCCTTAATAATTGTGAGATATGTGGTCATAAAGCTGTGTATCAAAGAAACTGTCTGCGCTGTCATCAGGAACCATGGAATGATTCGGGCTATTTTATTGAGGATTATGGAGACAAATCAAATTACATCAAAGAATGCCAGATGGATATTTTTTTGGATGAAGATGATTATGAAAAATATTTTATTACTGACCGGTCATTTGAAAAGGTTCCTGAACATCAGATTCTTTTCAGTTCCGATGATCTCAGGGAGTATGAAAAGCTTTTATTTTAACTATATTTGATTAGAATTTAAATAAATGAAAAGGTTCAGATATTGCCCGACAGTATTTGAAATCTATGAATTTAGCCTCAAACAACAATGCAATGAAAAAAACACTTGCTGTTCTCACATTTTCTGTACAGATGGTAGCTGCGCAGAATATGGCTCAAAAACTAGATAAAGCAACAAAGGATCTTATGGATTCTTCAGGAGCTGTTTCTTCCAGTTTATCATTTTATGTTTCAGATGAAAATGGCAACTTTATATATGAATATCAGGGGAGTAAGGGACTTTCTACAGCTTCTACACAGAAAATTTTTACTGCAGGTGCTGCACTGGAAACTTTAGGAAAGAATTATACTTTTACAACCACTTCCAGCTATTCCGGAAATATATCCGGAGGTACGTTGAACGGAAATCTTTTCATCAGTTCCAACGGTGATCCTACTTTGGGAAGCTGGAGATATGATGACTATAAACCTGAAAATTTTAAAAAGAAACTGATTGATGCTATTAAAAACTCAGGAATAACAAAAATATCAGGCGATCTTATGATTGATGATTCTTATTTTGATCATCAGACGATTCCGGGAGGATGGCCGTGGGATGATCTTGGAAACTACTATGGAGCCGGAGTTTGGGGGATCAACTGGAAAGAAAACCAGTTTGACATCAATATCAACGGAACCGATTTTAAGAACTTTTCTTATCCTTTGGAAGGTGTAAAATGGCTGAATGATCTGAAAGCCGGCGGCAGTTCAGACCAAAGTCTTATTTTCACAGCTCCTCATTCTAATGTAGCTTTGATTAATGGCATGCTTCCGGCAGGAAAAACAGTAACGGTTTCAGGATCTACTCCTAATCCGCCTTTACAATTGGCGACAGAAGTAAAACAATGGCTGAAAGAGTCAGGAATTGAACTTTCAGGAAAAGCTGTGACGAATTCACAGCTTGAAACAGAAGGAAAACAAGCTTTGGAAGCTCCTAAAAATAATATTCTTCTCACTTATCATTCGCCGACTCTGGATAAAATTGTCTATTGGTTTCTGAGAAAAAGTGTCAATTTGTACGGGGAGACTTTGATTAAAACCTTAGGAAAAGAGAAAAAAGGAAATTCAAGTTTCAAGAGTGGAGTTTCTTATCTGAAAGAATTCTGGAAATCAAAAGGAATTAATCCTAATATGATCAATTTTGCTGACGGAAGCGGGCTTTCACCACAAAATTATGTGGCGGCAAAAGCTGAAGTACAGGCGCTGTTATATGCTAAAAAACAATCCTGGTTTGATGTCTATTATGACGGTTTCCCGGTTCAGGATAACGGGATGAAGATGAAAAGCGGAACGATGAGAGATACCAAATCTTTTGCCGGATATCACACTGCAAAAGATGGAAAAAAATATGTATTTTCGATTATTATCAACAACTATCAGGGAAGTGGGAATGCAGAGCTGCAGAAAATTCTGAATGTTTTAAAATAAAATACCTTTGAGAAAATCCATACTTACAAGGCTGAATAACTGGATCATTTTTGTGGTCATGACTACTTTGGTGATTGCCATTGTAGTGTCCTCCACATCCCTTATTAATTTTCTCAGAAAAGAGGAGATCAAAAGGATCAGTCTTCTTTCCAAAGCGATAAGAATACAGCAGGAAGTGAAAACTCCTGATACGGATGTTCTGGACCTTTTGCCGGATATCCTCAATATCAACAATACGATTCCGTTTATTGTAACGGATAAATTTAAAAACCCGATTCTCGATCTGGGATATTACAGAAATATCCCTGAAAGTACCATTAAAGATCCCGAAAAACTTCAGGATCTAATCCGGAATATGGAGAAAAATTATGATCCCATCGAGATTAAAGTGCCGGACGGAAATAACCAGTTTGTGTACTACGACAACTCTCGTATGCTGAATAATCTTCGGTATTCGCCTTATATTTTAGGATTATTTATTTTACTATACTTCGGTTTCTCTTTCTGGTTTTTCAGAACAATCAAAAAGACCGATGAAGGATATCTTTGGGCGGGTCTGGCTAAAGAAACTGCTCATCAGATCGGAACACCCTTATCTTCGATGATTGGCTGGATGGAAATCATGAAACTTGATAATCCTGAATCAGAAGGAGTGCATGAGATAGAAAAAGATATTGAAAGACTGAGAACTATTTCTGAAAGATTCTCGAAAATAGGTTCTGTTCCAGAGCTGAACGACAGAAACTTCAATGAAACCATTCAGGAGAATTATGATTATTTAAAAACCAGAATTTCCAGAAAAGTCAATTTTACCTTGAATCTTCCCAACTATACCGTTTTGGTACCGCATAATAAAATTCTGATGAGCTGGGTGATTGAAAATCTGGTTAAAAATGCTGTGGATGCTATGAAGGGGGAAGGAGCCATTACCATGTCTGTTTTTGAAAGAAACAAAAATATCCTCATCGAAGTAAAAGACAACGGAAGCGGAATGACCAAGCAGCAGGCGAGAAATGCTTTTAATCCTGGATATTCTACCAAAAAAAGAGGCTGGGGACTGGGATTGTCATTGGCAAGAAGGGTAATTCATGAATACCATAACGGAGATATTAAAATTTCGCAGACTGAGGTAGGAAAGGGAAGTACCTTTAGAATAACGATCAGGAAAGCGGAAAATATTTAACTTGAAATTTGTTTTGCAAACAAGAAATCTTACAGATTTTTAAAGCCTATAAGATTTGAATATAAGAATACAAGATCTACTTGAGGAAAATAAAAAGCGGGGAAAATTCCCCGCTTTTCTTATTATTTTTTACCAGTTAACCACTGGTTCTGTAGTTTCAGTTCTTCCGGAGTTGGATTCGCCTTAAATGAAAGCGTTTCCATGGTCATTTTATCCAGAATAGCCTTTCCTTTCAGCGTCATTTTCTCTTTCTTGCCGGCATTATCTCTTAAAATAGTTACCGTAACGTCTTGTCCATCTTTAATGGTTCTGGTATATTTAATAAAATCCTGTACATTTTTGATGTCTACCGTTTTTCCATCCAAAGCAAGTACCTGGTCAGTAATTTTGAATCCGATACTTTTTGCAAATGGAGACAAAGCAGAATGATCGTCAAAAGCAAAAGCATTGGTCTTTTGATCAAAATCTGTTTCATTCGGGTTTTTAATGAACCAGAAAAGAGGCTGGCTTTCCTGCTTTTTAATATCTACACCCACCATGCTCAGATATTGTGCATAAGGCGTTGGCTGGTTTCCTGCAATATATTTATTATAGAAATCTTTTACCTGAGGATATCCGGTTACCGTTACCAGTTCGTCAATCAATTTATCATCTTTGAAAGGTTTGTTTTCACCAAATCTCTGAGATAATTTTCTGATCATATCACGATATCCCATTTCCCCGTTGGAAAGCTTTCTAAGCTCGATGTCTAAACACATTGCCAGAAGAGCTCCTTTCTCATACACATTTCTGTACTGATCTTTATAAGGCTCAACTAATACATTTTTACTCATTACGGTAAATGGCATTGTGTCGTCATAGCTCTTGGAGTTGGCAATTTTCTCACCCATTCTTTCAAGAAACTGATCTTTATCAATCAAACCTTCCTGAATTTGGAAGAGATTGGCAAAATATTCTGTTCCACCTTCGTACATCCATAAGTGCTGAGACATTTTCGGATCTGCATAATCGAAATAGTGAATCTCTTCTGAATGCGTTTTCAAAGGGTTTACAGTGTGGAAGAATTCGTGAGAAACTACATCTGTAATTGTTTTGTCAATGGCATCTTTCGGCATTCCCTCCGGAAGAACCACACTTGTAGATTCGTGGTGTTCCAATGCTCCGAAACCTTTCACTTTAGGTCCGTCCCCACCGGAAAGATAAAGCATGATCGCATACTTTTTATTGGTATTCATATCTCCCAAAAACTTCTTTTGAGCGATTACCATTTTCTCCAGATTTTCTTTGAAATCGGCAGCTTTATATTTTCCTGTCGGAGAATATACACCCAGTACAAGATCCATTCCCCCAGCATTGAAGGTAATATAATCCGGTTTTGTATACATTAATGGAGAATCTGTTACCTTGGCATAGTTGGCAAGAGTATAGGTATCTGTACTTTCAGATTTGTCCTGATCTACCAAAGCAGTTGTTCCGTAGAAATCTGTTGGCTTTTGAACGATCAGCTGATAAGGAACATCCTGCATATTATCAATATATCCAATGAATCCGTGGGTATTGATCATATATACTTTTCCTTCCTCAATATCTGTTCCTGACGGAGAAAATACGGCTTTATGCTTTGAAGTATCTAATTCATCATCAAAACTGTCATTCACAAGATAAGAGATTTTGGAAAGTCCCTGAGCGTTTTTCAATGAATAAGTATTATCATTTACTTTGGTGAAAGTAAGCTCTTTTCCTTTATTATCATAAAATTTGATCCCTTCGATGAATCTTCCATAGTCGTCTACAGAATAAGTACCAGGAACCGTTTTGGGGAAATGAAATTTAACATCTCCGGATTTCATTTTCGGAAATTCCATGGTAACGGTTACTTTATCATCTTTTACATTGACAAGATCAATGGTTGTTTTTATAGACTGAGCATTTGCTAAAAAAGAAGCAAAAATACCAAGACTAAGTACTGTTTTTCTCATTAGGTTTACATTAATAGTTAAATAGTTGCTCTTTTTGTCATTTTGTTACGGAAGAAGTATTAAACTTTTCTTAAAATTTTAATATTAAAAAGTGAAAAGGCAAATCTGTTGATCTACAAATTTGCCTTTTCCTTTATTTATTATTGTAATAATTGATATAATAGTTGGGATTAAATTCTACCGGACTATTCTTTTTAAGCTTTACCGTCTGCCATTCTTCAGTAGGATTGATCGTCTGATCTCCATTAATGATGATAGGTAACTTCAGATTTTTTACCACATCGGTGTAACGGAATTTTAAAGTATCACCATTCTGATTATACTCAAGAGTAGGAATCTTTATCGTTCTCAGATACTGATCAAAAACAGTTGAGAAATCAATCCCTGATTTTGATGAAATATAATTTTCAATCTGCTGTGTGGTAACAGTCTGATGATAAAAATCTTTATTCAAACCTCTTAAAATCTGTCTGAATTTTTCATCATTATTGATCACCTGTCTTATCGTATGAATCATGTTGGCTCCTTTCGGGTACATATCTCCGCTGCCTTCATTTCTTACACCATACCGGCCAATAATAGGAACGTCATTGTCTATCAATTTCCTGATCCCTTGAACATAGATTTCAGAAGATTTTTTGTCCATATATTTTTCTGTGAAAAGAGTTTCGGAATAGTTGGTGAAACTCTCATGAATCCACATATCAGCCTGATCTTTTGCAGTAATATTGTTGGCAAACCATTCATGGCCGCTTTCATGAATAATAATGAAATCCCATTTTAATCCAACTCCCGTCCCTGAAAGATCTCTTCCAAGATAGCCGTTCTGATATTTGTTTCCATATGCCACATTACTCTGATGTTCCATACCAAGGTGAGGAGACTCTACAAGTTTGTATGAATCTTCATAAAACGGATACGGACCAAACCAGTATTCAAATGCTGAGAGCATAGGTTTTACCTGTTGAAATTGTTTTTTTGCCTTTTCTAGATTGTAGTCAAGTACCCAATAATCCAAGTCCAGTTTTCCTTTTTCACCCTCAAATATATCTTTAAAATTTACATATTTTCCTATACTTGGGATAATAGAGTAGGCGTTAATAGGGTTTTTCACTTCCCATGTATAAGTTGTCTTATTCCCCTCTGTCTTTTTGTTGGTAAGCCTTCCGTTTCCAACTCCCACAAGATCATTAGGTGTAATGATATTCATGACAATACCATTGTCAGGTTCGTCGCTCCAGATATCTTTGGTAGGAAGCCATATGGATGCTCCTATTCCTTCATCTGCAGCAGTCATCCATGGATTTCCCTTTTCATCTTTGGTGAAAACCCAGCCTCCATCCCATGGGGCGTTTTTAGCAATCGTAGGTTTCCCGGAATACAAAACATTGATGGTGTATTTTTCTCCTTTTTTGAATTTTTTATTGGCTGTAATCCAAATAAAGTCTCCATCCTGTTTATAATTGACAATAGGAAAGTTTCCTTCCACTTTATCAGCTTTCATAGGCTGCTGAAGATCAACCTGGAAAATAGGATTGGTAATATCTTTTACAATCTCAAAGCTGATTATATTATTTCCTTTAATACTTCTTTGTTCGAAATCCGGTTCTACAGACAGATCATATTTTTTGACATCCCAAAAATTTCTGAACTTTGTATTGGATCCTTTTAAAGTATCTTGTTTGGTGAAAACTTTACCCTTCTCAAAGAACTGCCCGAAAGCCAGCCCTGAAACAAATAAGAGTGTATATGACAACTTTTTCATTTAAACTTTTATTAATAATCTTTTCAAAAGTATAAAATTAAATTAATAGCGACATATTATAACTCAAATTAAATATAGATTTTGAACCATAAAAAGAATCTGTCTCACAACTGAGGCAGATTCTTTTTGTTATAAAAGTACTTGTTTTACTGTTTTATTTTCATTACATTTA
>NZ_PCOU01000052.1 GCF_002979455.1 Chryseobacterium sp. MYb7 | reverse complement strand
TTAGCGACTCTAATTTCCTAATCCCTTTTTTTATTTCAAATAAAAAATATAATTTTTGAAAAAGTCAAGATGACTTCACTTAATATTTTGTTAAAAAATTCACTTTAATGGGATAATTTACTGTCTGTCAGTCATTTTTTTTTATTTTAGCCGACAAGAATAAATTGATGTTTGTTGATGAAGGTTTTGAGGTAATATATTTAAACTATAAAATAAATGGAACGATTCGAATCTTTTGAAAGTTACCATCCTCAGAATACTTTTTTTTGACCAATTTATTCAATCTTTATCATAGTGTTTATTATAATAGATTAATTAAAATTTTATTTTGAAGACCCTTTTTTTTAGGTTCTTTTTTCGAAAATGAAAATAATAAGATTTTATTACGTGTTGTTTATCAGTATGATATTGATGATAAGGTTGGATTTTCGGAGGCTTGCATAAAGCTGAATTTGTCTTCCTGGAAGAGGTGTGGTTTATTCCTGTTTCCGGGACTGTTTAATAATTATGAAACCCTTTGTGGTACGGCTTTTGAAGGCTTATTAAATAAGGCAGTTTCAGATAATTTGAAGGTAAATGTACTGGGAATAATAATCGGTAAAAAGATCATTTTAGAATGGTCATCTGTAATGAGATTGAGAAACAGGATTTTAAAACTTATTGATTTGACTACCAGCTATACTACCATTTTTGAAAAACTGCTGATCCCCATTCTTTCAGCTGTTGAGAAATCAGTTTTTAATGCTAAAAAGCTTCCTGAGCTTTGTTATAAACTGTAAAGAAGAAACTGATAAAAACCGAATAAGGCTGTTGTAAAACCGCTTGAAGAATGGAAAAAATGAATAACCTGAAACAAATTTATACATCAAATTAGAAGCACATGAAAGAAAGACTTTATGAGATCCTTAATGAGGAAAAAATACATGAGATTATCCCCTTTCTAAAAGAGCTTACCATTGAAGAAAGGAAAACACTGGTGCCGTCTATAAAGAAAATGGATCGGGAGATTAGTAAAATTGTAATGACTAAAAACTCCTACCATACGGCAGGATCTGTGAATCAGCATTCCATTATTGATATTGCTTCATTTGTCTGCATGGACAAAAAGAATTTCGGTAAAAATTACTGGAGCCTTTTCCGTAACGCAGAACAGACCGAACAGATACTGGAGTGGGGGTGCCCGGATTGGTTTTCAGACTTTATCAATGAATCTGTAGAAGCCGAATTTACGGCATTTAATTATAGAGATATTTTAGGATGGACAGAAAAAGGGTACGTACAGCCTAAACCAGAATTACTGGGGCATCACCTGAGTAATCATCCGTCTGATCTGGATTGGCATCCTGAAACACTTAATACCCACTTTTGGTATCTATGTGAATATCCATCCAAATCTTTACCTTTCCGTAAAGAATGGTTTCCTATTGTTCAAAAGCTCATCACAGAGAAAAAAATTGAAAGAAAAAGATTCCTAAGAGAATGTCTCTTGGCTTCCAATAGAAACTTTAATAAAAATGTTACCGGCTGGTTTATGGATGCATTTACATCTTTAAAACCAACAGAAGAAGAATTATCTGATCTGCAGGATGAATTGCTTGCAGGGCTGGCTTCTTCACAGTCAAAAGCGGTGAATACGATATTATCACATTTGAAAAAAATAGTGGGAACTTCTGAATTTAAAAATGATGAATTTTCACATTATCTTCCGAATCTGTTGAGCTCGGAGGTAAAAACAGTAGTGGTTTCCAGTTTAGTGCTTACCGAAAAAATATTTCAAAGAAAGAAAATGGATCCCGAAATGCTGGGAATGGCCTTAAGTTCAGCATTTGTAAGCAAAGATGATGGTGTACAGTCGAAAGCGGCAAAGATCATCCTTAAGTATATTCCGGTTTCGGAAAATATGATAGAGGCGCTTTCTCATTATTCAGATAATATATTGACTAATGTACGTCCTCTTTTGGCTAAATATATTGAAGAAAAACAGCCGGAGCTGGAACCGATAACTTCACAAAAGTTGCTGCTGACTGCAGACGAAAATGCAATACAGGTGCTTCAAAGTTTTGAAGATCTGATGTTTTATCTTCCTTTGGCAATGGATGATCCATATAGCTATCACTGTGATATTGCTTTGACCGGATTTATCAAGTTTGCAGGAGATGTAGATGCGGAATCTGTGAAACTGATGGAACCCGTATTTTTGAAAGCATGTAAAACCATAGCCAAATGGGAAGTCCCTTATCTGAATGTTTTATTGTGCAATGCTATCATTAACTTCGGTTTGGCCTTGCTGGAAAAATACCCGATTCAGCTTAAGAATCTTGAAAAAATATACCAGAAAACCAAAGAAGAAGAAGCCGAAAGAGAATCTTACTCTAATTATCAGAAAAAATTAGGTCTAATGGAAGAGGTAGGAGCAGACTGCCCTGCCAGACAAGCGTTCAAAGAATTGGCAATATATGCTTTCGAAAAAATAAAATCCGGGGATAAAATTCCATTGTTATTCCCAATTACACATGCTCCATGCTGGATTTCTCCTGTTACTTTAGTGGAGAGACTGGAGAGCTATCAGAATAATAATACAGAACCTCATTATCTGGATATTCAGCTGGCATTGCAGCGTTGTGCTTTGGATGATACGGCAAAAGCAATAGTGGAAGTTGAGAAAAGACTAAAAGGAGAATATAAAGAATTACTGCTTTTCTTCTTCGGTAAAAATGCAAAACCGGAAGGGAAGTTTATACACCCTTCGTGGTGGATGACAGCTGGAATTACCCGGTCACCTGAGACCATTTTTGAAGAATTCAGAAGCTTTGGGTATGATAATATTCCTGTGGAATTTTTTTCAGGGGCATACCAATGGAAAACTATTGATAATAAAAAAAACTCATACTATCCTGTAGAACTGAATATCGTCATTCCGAAATATCATCTTGAAAAAAGAAAAGAACCTTTGTTCATGGAATATTTTGTTGCTGAGCAGAAAGAGCTGAACGAAATACCAGCACTGATGCTGTGCTTTCCCAATACCCCTGCAAATGCATTGGCGAAGGTTATCAAATACTGTCTTTTCTATTCCGGGATTGCAGAGGTTTTTGAAAGAAGCCTTGTTTTGAATACCGCGAATGCGCTTTATCAGATCAAAAAACCTTTGGACGAAATCGGTTATCTGTTTTTAGGAACTATTTTCCTGGATAGTGATAAGACTATCCGCGGAACAGCAGCTGAAATATGGCTGGAACATGTTTCTTACCAAATGATGGATAATGCATGGCTGGGAAGAGTGATCGGTCTGCACGAAAAGCTGGAGTGGGCTCCCGTTAAAAGATTAACAGATCTTATGCAGCATCATATGCTGAATGTAAGTAAAGATCATAACATTGCTTTAGAGGAATTGATTTCCAATATTCTGCTTCAAATGGAAGAACCGGTTACCAATCTGAAAAAAATCCTGGAAATCTACCATGAAGTGTTGGCTTTGAATCATTCAACAGCTCATAAAGAAATAATAGAAAAATTAAACAACTGGAAAGAAAACTCAAGTCTGAAAAAAATCTGCAATCTTCTTCTGAAAAAATAAATTATGGAAGATACGCTTATTTACAACTATTCAGGAGTATCCTCTTTACTGAAGAAGGGAGCTCTTGAAGAATTATTTCTTGCCCAATACAGTGAGATACATAAAAATACCAATGTCCCTTGTTTTTTCTGGGGAAATGTGGGGCAGCCCTTTATCCTAGCCAGATGTCTCATTGCGCTTTCTAATATTGTGAAATCGAGCTTTAATCTGTCTCCGTTTCAGATGACACTTCTCAAAGATCCGATAGTGACAGTAGGAAATGAAAGATTAAGGTTTGAAGGCTTTTCTCACTGTGCAGGAGTCTATGCAAGAGTAGATTTACTGCCGGATGGGTTGGATGGTGAATTTCTGGAAAACGGAACAACGAATGTAGATTTTAACCAGCCAATGATAACCGCATTGGGAAGTATCCGCCCAAATGAAAAAATTATGCTTTCCGTAGGTGAAAAAGAAGTGGGATTGTACAAACAAGAAGAAAAAATCATAGAAAGAAAAGTTCCTTTACCTGTAAAATGGATCAAAGGGTTGGGAACTGTTCAGGTCTATTTATCAGAATCAGAAAAGCGCTATACGTTTAATAAAATCCAGACACAGCAATTGTTTCGCGGAATGCCGAAAGGAGTGGTGAAGTCAGATTATTACTTGATTGTAAGAGGCAATAAACCTGTTTTTTCTCCCGTAAAATCTGCGGATTCTGTTTGTATAGGAGGGCTTCACAGACTTCGTCTTTTGGAACCTCTTCTTCCTTATATTGATAATATGCAGGTTTTTCCACATGCTGATATGCAGTCTATAACATGGCAGCTCTATATGGGAAATATTAGATTCACTTTTTCTTTATCAAGAGAGTGCTGGAGAGGTTTTTCGGGAGAAGGAGCACTGTTGGGCAGCATAATTTCGGATGTTTCCGATGAATGGATTGATGCTGTGGATAAATATGCCTATGCCAATCAGTCTTTCAACCCTTCCAGACTTGCTTTGGAAGAGAATATCAATTTTGATAAGGCTGAAAATATTACAGGAAGGCTTGCAGCAATGGGATTGCTCGGCTATGATCTTGAAGATAAAGAATTTTTCTATCGCAGACTTCCTTTTAAATTAAACCGTATCATCGGATTAAATCCACGCTTGAAAAATGCTGAAAAGCTTATAGAATCAGGGAAAGTTGAGATTTTAAATAACAAGAAAGAAAGGACAGAGGCTAGAGTAGTAGGAACAGGTGTGCATCATACGGTAATCATAGAAGAAGAAAAAGAACGCTGTACCTGTGAATGGTTCAGTAAATATCAGGGAGAAAGAGGCCCTTGCAAACACGTATTGGCAGTAAAGAAACTGGTACATATTTAAAAACTGCTGATGCTCATTTATTATTTTGTTAACAATCGCAGAGGCGCAAGAAACTTAATTTCTTGCGCCTCTGCGTTGTATCGATTTAATAACTTTATCAATTTCCTGTTTGTTTCATCCATTCTTCATAGCTGAGCACTCCCAATTCCGGTCTGCCATCACCTTCCAGAATAGAAATAAACTCAAGCTGGTTTCCATCAGGATCATTAAAATAAATGGCCAGCGCGGGCATCCATGCAAAAACCATAGGTTCAATACTTCCATTTTTTAGAAAATTGTACGGTTTTAAATGTTTTTTTTCCAAAAACTCCACAGAATAATTCAAAATATCCTCCTTATTGCTGGAAAAAGCAAAATGCCTGGTCTGAAGATTCTCCTTCTGTTCCCATAATCCCAGCATAAACTCTTTACCTTCTCCAACCCATAAAAAAGCAATAGGCCTGGTTTCGTCTCTATGAGCTAGCTTTAATCCTAATATATCTGTGTAAAATTGTATTGCATTTTCCAAATTGCTCACCTGAACATGAGTCTCATATAATCCTTTAATCATAGCTTAATTTTAATAATAACAAAGCTAGAAAACTCTCATCTGAAAACGCTCTATACGTGATTTCTTTAATGAAAATGAATGATAGAAGGATTTTATAATGATGAATTATAAATGATGAATTCAATTTTATTCCCACAGCATCTGTGCTAATCTGTGGTTAAAATAATTTCGATATTGCATTATTCAATAAAGGTGGGCTTTAGGCCGTCTAGTAAATTATGCCCTTATTTTTCAGGCTTTAGCCAAAACTTAAAATCAGCGTAATCCTGCATGAGCTGCACGAATCAATTTAAAAATAAAAAAAATCAAAGAAAAATTATCTACGCAAAAAGGTTGCGTAATGCTGTTTTTACTTTGCATCAGAAATCAGAGAGGAAGTATCAAACCTTCCTATGTTTAATAAATAAAAACAGTAACCATGAAATTTAATTTTTTAAAAAAAGAAAATAAAGTAGTACAGAACTACGAAGGTGCAAAAGCATATGCGATGACACCTGCAGAAGAATTGTATAGTGCTGTTGTTACAACAGGACTGTCCGATGCCAACTATGAAAAAGGGGCTGACAGATTGGAAAGAATCCAGTCTCTGATCAAAAAAAATAACCCTGAGTTTGTGGCAAAACTCGCTGTATATGCAAGGAAAGATATGTACCTAAGATCCATTCCATTGGTTTTGACGACTGAATTGGCAAAGCAGACCTCAGGTACAGACCTTGTAAGCAAAACAGTAGACGGAGTTGTACAGAGAGCAGATGAAATCACAGAATTGCTGGCATATTACCAATTGGCCAATAAAAGAGCAGATACTAAAAAACTGAACAAACTGTCAAAGCAGATTCAGAAAGGTCTGGTGAAATCATTCAATAAATTTGATGAATACCAGTTTGCAAAATATAACAGAAAAGCAGAAGTAACCTTGAAAGACGCACTGTTTCTGGTACACCCGAAAGCTAAAGATGAAAATCAGCAGACCGTTTTCAACAAAATTGCTAACAATACACTGGAAACACCTTATACATGGGAAGTTGAGCTTTCAGTTTTGGGCCAGACTAAATTTGCCAATGATGCAGAAAGAAAAATGGCCTTCAAAAACAAATGGGAAGAATTGATCTTCAGCAACAAATTGGGTTACATGGCAACCATGAGAAACCTAAGGAATATCCTGGAAGCAAAAGTATCATCTGATGCTATGAACAAAGTATGCACATATCTTTCTGATGAAAGAGCTGTATCGAACTCAAAGCAGCTTCCATTCCGATTTCTGGCAGCTTATAGGGAATTAAAAAATATTGATTCTCTTTATCTGTCCTCAGTATTGGAAGCATTGGAAAATGCTGTTGTTGTGAGTGCCAGAAACATCAAAGGCTTTGGTTTTGATACTTCAGTAGTGATCGCTGCCGACGTATCAGGTTCTATGCAGAAAGCAGTTTCTACCAAAAGTAAAATTTTACTGTATGATATAGGTTTGCTGATGTCTATGATCTTGCAGTCACAGTGTAAAAACGTGGTGACAGGTATCTTCGGAGACCGTTGGTTAAGAGTTCCAATGCCGAAAAACGGTATTTTGAGAAACGTAGATGCATTCTACAAGCGTGAAGGTGAAGTAGGATATTCCACCAATGGCTATCTGGTCATCGAAGACCTTATCAAAAGAAGAGAACAGGTGGATAAAGTAATGCTTTTCACGGATACCCAACTATGGGATAGCAGAGGAAACAGAAACTCCTTTGAAGACACCTGGAAGAAATACAAAGCCATCGCTCCTCATGCAAAGCTGTATATTTTTGACCTTGCGGGTTATGGTACACAGCCGCTTGATATCAGGAAAGACGATGTACACCTTATTGCAGGTTGGTCAGACAAAATTTTCGATGTACTGAATGCTTTGGAAGACAAAAAATCTGCAGTGAAAATGATTCAAAAAGTAGTGCTGTAACAGGCACTGCTTTGAAATATAGAATAAAAACAATCAATATATTCAGGAGCTTAATCCCGCTTTCCACTGTATCTTTTTCGCCAAAGCTTTTTCCAAGCCATTCAGAAAAAGGATGCCGCTGCTATCGGGGCTAGGACAATAATTATAAATGATCAATTATGAATTATGAATTATGAATTATGAATTATGAATTATGAATTATGAATTCTTCTTTATAGTTCTATGTGGAAAATCGGCTGAATCTCTATGAAAAAATACTAATAAAAGGTAAGATTTCTAGCAATGACAACTATGGAAATATGACATAGGAAACGGAGGCGTTAAGAAAATAAGCTATACAAACGTTAAGAAAATTCTATTGTCTGAAGCGCGACACAGAAATTGAAACGAAGAAGTGATAACAAATTCGCGCAAGTTTTAGAATTTTTAGAGAGCGTAGATTATTTTTAGCCGGAGTTTCCAGGTCTTGAACTTTTGGTTCTTTTGCTTCAAGGCAAAATGAACAAATATTTAAATAGAAAAACAAACTACGTGAAAAGATTGCGTACATACAATGTAATTTTGCAGTGTTAATAATACTGGTGCCGTTAGAAAGACCTACTTCGATTCCAAACTGACAGAGTCTTTCGCCAGATTGCCTGGTAGCTAACCAATGCCGTTAATAAGAGTTTCATCGTCAACTTTCAATTGAACATCAATTACTCTTATGATTTATTGCTTGGTTTTTAATAAAAAAAAACAACTGCGTAAATAGAATGCGCAATAACAATATAAATTTGTAAAAAGAAAACTAATAACTATGAATAAGCATAGAAAGTAAGTGTCGTAAAACAGAGTTACTTCTTAGGAACGGTAATATAGGTTCGAATCCTATTCTGCATCAGCAGATAGTAGAAATGGTAACACCCCGTATAAGTCTCTGTTTGATTTAATTACCTTGCTTAAATAATATCAAGTGTCGTCTTAGAATCATACTTCGAGATTGAATAAACATTGGGTCGCAGGTTCGAATCCTGCCTTTTCCCTCGAAAAGGAGAAGTAGCTCAGCAGGTAGAGCAAATGCACGGAAGATTCTGAGAATTTTACCTTGATTGTATAAAAGAGTGCCGTAGAAAAGGCCTACTTCGGTTTAATTTGGTTCGACTCCAGAAGGTCATGAAAGTGACCTTGTATAAGTCTTTTCGAATCTTGCCTCTTTTTATTCTAAAAAACAAACAAGTGCCGTAGAAAAATGTTACTTCGCTCATCACGACGGGGTCACGGGTTCGAATCCCGTCTCTTCCACAACAAAAAAACACAGCCTATAATAGGAAGAGTAGCTCAGTTGGTTAGAGCACGACTGCATTATTCGATTTTAGCCTTGTTTTTCTCATAACAGAAGCCGGAAGCGGGGCGTTGAAAGATATCTTTGTATATAATTTTCTATAAAGTCAGAGAGATTTTCAGACTTTAACCCCTTTCTTCTTCCCACTTCCAGCTTCTTTATATGTGTACTTTAAAGTGTCGTCAGGAAAAAATTCATCATAACACAACTATGGGAGGAATAGCGAAGTCGGTCACTCCGGCAAGGCTATCCGGTTCGACTCCGGCATACAGCAGCCCGGTTTTTTCCTTATTATTACCTTTTAAAAAATGCCAGTAATTTATCTACTGGCATTTTTCATTGTATCTTCAAGCTCCTCTTCAAACATGAGTTTCCATTTGGAAAGAGTCGTTCGGCTTATCTTATATTTTCTCGACATGTAGCTTGTAGAATGACCATGTTTTTTCTGATACTGCAGCAATTTTAGCATAGTCTGCCTGTCGTAAGTCTTGAGTTTCTGATTTTCTCTGGATTGCTTGAACAGTTTTTCATTGAACTTAAGCACATCTTCACTGGTATGAAGCTTTTCAAGGAGTTCTTTAATTTTTGGATCCTTTAGCTTTTCGGGATATTCCATCCTGAGCATATCCAGATATATTTTCTTATAATTGGGACGCATGTCTTATCTGTTTATCCGTTTGCATTATCACCCTTCTGAAGCCATCTGTGAAGAGTGCTTTTCGGGATAGAATATTCTTTAATGACTTCGCTTTGGGTCATTTCGCCAGAAAGAATCCTTTTCATAATAAAGTCTTTGATTTCCTGTGTGTAAATGTTTTTTCTGAAATAAGGCGTTTTTTCGGACTTCTGCTGGTTTTTGTTGATTGCAGAAGGTGGTGCGTATAAAATTAAATGCGAACTGTAGAGTCTGAAAAAATCGTATTCCAATAGTTTGCTCCATCTTAGAAGAAGATCTGTATCCATTGATCTGCTGTCATACATCATTTCGACAGC
This sequence comes from Chryseobacterium sp. MYb7, assembly GCF_002979455.1. GTDB lineage: Bacteria > Bacteroidota > Bacteroidia > Flavobacteriales > Weeksellaceae > Chryseobacterium. Next base: position 753 of record NZ_PCOU01000052.1, on the reverse strand, counting down.
TCCTTCATCTTTACCTAAAAATTTGCATATCCTTTCTGTTGTTATTTCATTTTCATCTACCCTCTCCTTAATAAACTTTCCAATATGGATTTCTTTATATAACATTTTTACTGAATATTGTTTTTTTGTTAAAAATTATGTATCAAAAAAACGGAAATAGGGTGTATGTGTTATTTAATATAGCGGAAAATGATTCAATTGAGTTTGAAATCGATAAAAAATAGAAATTATGATACAAGAATATTGAAATGTGTTTTTAAGATGATTCATCTTAAAAACAGATGTATAACTTACCAAATATCTTAAAAAACAGGCGGGTAGGTGGGCACCTTAATGTACTTGGGGTATATTCTTTATTTTTAATGGGTTTCCTCTTCTTCTCTTTCAAACTTCTCTTCCTGCCATTTGTGTAAAATAACATATAACCTATTAAGGTTTTTATACAATTCTATGAGTAAAGCTTGTACAAGAGTTGATAAACAGCTTTTTACACATTGAATTTTTGATTAGTACCAAATAATTGCTTATTCGCTTTCAAATGTAAACAAAAATAAGAAGCAATAACAAGTGAAAATGTAAAAATTGTGCGTAATAGCTGTTTTTTAATTAAAATTAACATATTATATGAGTTGATGTATGAATTATTTAAAGTTACGCTTCTTACTTTAAAAAAAGGGGTATTGTTAAATAATTATAGATAATTGCTTGTTAAGTTTCAAAAATAAGAGCTTTAATGATATTTCCATCATATGC
>NZ_PCOU01000051.1 GCF_002979455.1 Chryseobacterium sp. MYb7 | reverse complement strand
TTAGCGACTCTAATTTCCTAATCCCTTTTTTTATTTCAAATAAAAAATATAATTTTTGAAAAAGTCAAGATGACTTCATTAAATTGGATTGATTTTTTCTGTGTTATTTATGAATTTTCAAAAATAAAGCCATGAAAAGCAAATTTTTCTTTTTGATATTCTTATGCATCGTCGTTGAAATATTTGCCCAAACTCCGAATTATCCATCCGTCTGGACTCTGGAAAATTGTATCGAATATGCAAAAGAGAATAATATTTCTATTAATTCTCTCCGGCTTTCAAAAAATTCTACTCAGCAGGATCTCCTTCAGGCAAAAGATGCAAAATATCCCAACTTAAGCGGAACCGTTTCGCAAGGTCTTTTGGCACTTAACGGAAGCGACGGTCTTCATATGACAGGCGCACAATCTCAAAGCATAGGAGCCAATTCCTCCATGACGCTTTATCATGCCAACTATATTAAAAATAATGAGGCTTCAAAGAATCTTCTGGTACAGATGGCTGATCTGTCTGTACAGGAATCCGAAAACAATATCACGCTGAATATCACCCAGGCTTATCTGAATATTCTGATGAATCAGGAAAATATCATTTCCCTTGAAAATGTTCTGAAAACAACCCAAACTCAATTAAAACAGGGAGATCAGCTATACAAAGCGGGAAGCCTTTCCAAATTAAATTACCTTCAGATTCAGTCGCAGGTTGCCCAGGATCAGTACAATCTGGTAGCTGCTCGGAACAATCTGCGAACCAATACGGTGAATTTAAAACAAATCCTGCAGCTTCCTACCGGTTACGAGTTTCAAATTGTAAAGCCTGACAGCATTATTGTAGATGACCAGTTGAAACCTTTACAGGATGTTCAAAATCTGGCACAAAATCAACGTCCGGAAGTAAAATACAGCGAACTGAATGTAGAAAACTCCAACACGAATCTGAAAATGGCGAAAGCATCCATTCAACCCACATTAAGCGTGGTAGGAAATATTTCCACCAATTATTCCAACGGAAATGGAAATTATTTTAATCAGCTGGGAAACAATTTCTATATGCCTATAGGATTAAGCCTTGGAATTCCGATTTACAACAACAGAATCTATAAAACACAGATTGAGAAATCAAAAATAGCTATTGAACAGGCTAATCTTGATTTACGAAATACTCAAACGATCCTTAATCAGCAGGTAGAACAATCTTACATTAACCTTCAGAATGCGTTGTCCCAATACGATTCAGCTTCCCAGCAAATGAATATCAGCAAGCAGAGTTATGATATCGTAAATGCGCAGATGAAACTCGGAAGTATTGATTATGTACAGCTTCAACAACAACGATTGCTTTATATACAGTCTGTTCAGAATTATCTTCAGGCTAAATATACAGCAGTTCTCAATAAACAGATCTACGAATTTTACGCAGGTAACCCTATAAATCTAAAGTAAGCTATGAAAACAAAGAATAAAAAATGGTTGTACTGGATTGTGGGCGGCATCATTGTAATAGGTGCGGCTTGGTTCTTCTTCATCAGAGAAAAAGAAATCAAAATCCAGCTGGAAACCGTAAAACCTGAAATGGGAGAAATTTCAAATTCCATCACGGCTACCGGAACCATTCAGCCTGTAGATACCGTTGCAGTGGGTACCCAGGTATCAGGAATTATTAAAAATATTTATGTGGATTTCAATTCTACCGTAAAAAAAGGAGAATTGCTGGCTACTTTGGATCCGGATCTGCTTCAGTACCAGTCACAGCAGATCAAAGCCAACCTGCAGAATGCAAAAAGCAATCTGGCTTACAATGAAATCAATATCAACAGACAGTCTCAACTGTACAAAGTAGGTGCAATCAGTAAAGCAGATTATGACGTTGCCACGAATCAATACAATGCTGCAAAAGCACAGGTAGGTTCTGTAACAGCTCAGCTTTCCACAGCCAACAAAAACCTGTCCCTAACCAATATTTATTCTCCGATTGACGGAACAGTGCTCAACAGGAATGTAAGCGAAGGACAAACAGTAGCTTCAAGCTTCAGCACTCCTACTCTGTTCAGTATTGCTAAGGATCTTACCAAAATGCGGGTACGTGCTTCTGTAGATGAAGCGGATATCGGGAATGTAAAAGTAGGACAGAAAGCCACTTTTACCGTGGATGCTTTTCCGGATGAGACTTTTGACGGTGAGGTTTCAGAGGTTCGTCTGCACCCTACCGTTTCATCAAATGTGGTGAATTATACTACCATTATCAATGCAGATAATTCCAGTTTAAAACTGAAGCCGGGAATGACAGCCAATATTACCATTTACACTCAGGTTTTAAACAATATCATGAAAATTCCTGTGGCGGCTACCAGTTTCAGACCAGACAGTCTGGTGATCAAAAAATATAAAGTAAATTCTCCGTTTGCCAATGGTAAAAAACACGAAAAAGGAGAATGGAAAAAACAAAACAAAGGAACTGAGAATAAAAACGAAGCAACCGTTTGGGTCATCGCAAAAGACAGTACTATTTCCCGCAAAAAGATAAAAACAGGAATGGACAACGACACCGAAATGCAGGTTATTTCAGGATTAAACAAAAATGACAATATCATCACCGGCTATAAAGTTTTGTCGAAAAAATCATCCGGCGGACAGGCTAAAAGTCCGTTCATGCCTCAAAGAAGAGGTGGCGGAAATAACAAAAACAGCGGCGGAGGTGGCGGTGGCCCAAGATAACAGCAATTTGAATGTTAATCTTATCACTTCAATCCACAAAAAACCAACAACTAGCAACTAGCAACTAGCAACTAGCAACTAGCAACTAGCAACTAGCAAACCTAAAACAAATGTCATGGCAGAAAAAATTCTGGAGATCATGGATCTGAAAAGAGAGTTCAGAATGGGTGAAGAAATTGTCCATGCTCTGAAAGGTATAACATTTACGGTAGAAAGAGGTGAATTTGTGACCATTATGGGAAGCAGTGGCTCCGGAAAATCTACGTTACTGAATATCATTGGCTGTCTGGATAAACCGTCTGGCGGAGATTATATTCTGGACGGAGTTAACATCAAAAACCTTGATCGTGATGAGCTTGCTGTTCTTAGAAATCAAAAAATAGGCTTTGTATTTCAGGCTTATAATCTTCTTCCCAGAACTACGGCAAAAGAAAATGTAGAATTACCTCTTCTCTACAACGCAAAAGTATCTACAGAAGAACGCCATAAAAGAGCTATACAAGCTTTAACAGCTGTAAAACTCGAAAGCAGGATTGATCACCTTCCCAACCAAATGTCCGGAGGACAGCAGCAAAGAGTGGCCATAGCGCGAGCTTTGGTAAATGAACCCGTAATGATTCTTGCAGATGAAGCCACAGGAAATCTGGATACAAGAACATCCTATGAAATCATGGCGCTTATGCAGGATCTTCATCATCAGGGAAGAACCATTGTTTTTGTGACCCATGAGCCGGACATAGCCACTTTCAGCAGCAGAACAGTAACCCTTCGGGATGGAAAAGTCATCAAAGATGTCAAAAATGATAATATAAAATCAGCCAAAGATGCCCTGGAAAATCTTCCGGTAAATGATGATTATAACTAGTTTCAACTAAAAATCTATTGCAATGAACCTCTCAAACCTCTTCAGAATCGCCTGGAAAGCCCTCTTACGAAATAAGCTTCGTGCATTTTTAACGATGCTCGGTATTATTATTGGTGTGGCATCAGTGATTGCAATGACTGCTATTGGAGAAGGTTCAAAAAAAAGCATCAGTGATCAGCTTTCTTCTATGGGCTCCAATATGATCACCATACGTCCTTCAAGTAATGTAAATGTTTCCGGAGGGGCAAGAATCGGAGCTTCGGGATTACAAACGCTGAGACCTCAGGATGCAGACGTTATTTCAAAGGGAGCAGCTGATGTTTCGTACGTCTCCCCTGCTGTACAAACCAACGGACAGTCTATCAACGGGCCCAATAACTGGCCTACTCAGTTACAAGGTGTGAATGAGGAATATTTCAGTATCAGAGACTGGGGTATTGCGGAGGGTAATCTTTTCACCAAAAAGGATGTCACTTCTTCCAATAAAGTATGTCTTTTAGGGCAAACGGTTTATACCAACCTATTCCCCAACGGTGAAGATGCTGTAGGAAGTATCATCAGATTCAATAAAGTTCCTATGAAAGTTATCGGAATTCTGGCTCCAAAAGGCTCCAATGCATTTGGACAGGATCAGGATGATGTGATTATTGCACCATTCAACACCGTTCAGAGAAGATTTTTGGGCATCACCTATGTTCAGAGCATTTATGCCGCTTCTTCGAATGAAAACACTTCACAGCAGGCTACTGATCAGGTTTCAGAAATTTTAAGAAAGCAGCATAAACTACCTGTTGACGGAAGCAATGATGACTTCAGTGTAAGAACCCAGGCAGAGCTAATTTCTACCATGAGCTCTACCAGCCAGCTTCTGACCGTACTTTTATCAGCTATTGCCGGTATTTCTCTTATTGTAGGAGGAATTGGGATTATGAACATCATGTACGTCTCTGTAACAGAACGAACCAAAGAAATCGGGCTGAGAATGTCTATTGGTGCCCGAGGAAAAGATATTTTGTATCAGTTTCTGATTGAAGCAGTATTGATCAGTATCACGGGTGGAATTCTCGGTGTACTTTTAGGAGTTTTGTCTTCGGAACTGGTTACTTTTTTCCTTTCGTGGCCTACGTTTATTACGGAATCTTCTATTATTATTTCATTCATCGTCTGTGCTGTCACCGGAGTATTTTTCGGATATTATCCTGCATTGAAAGCTTCAAAACTTGACCCTATTGAGGCATTGAGATATGAATAGTTTTTGTACATTTGAGTTATGGGATTCGGGGTTCGAGGTTTCGGGTTGCGGGATGCAAGGTCTTGGGATTCGGAATCCGGGATTGAGAAACCGTTTTGAATTTCACTTAATAACGTAGTTGTTTAAATTTATAAAAAATTAAATATTTAAAACCATTAAGAAGGATTTAGGAAATAAAGTATAGTTAAGATAAATCATGCTGATTTTTAAGCTTAAAGTGAAGCTTATCTTAATACTCTTAACACCTTAATATAATCTTCATGTTTCAAAAATAAAAGTTTAAACAAGTTCAACAATAAAAAACACTTAGCACAATATGTCAGTAAGCATTTCTTCCAAAACTTTTGATTTTTTAAAAAAATTAAATAAAAATAATAACCGCGACTGGTTTAATGAAAATAAAGATCTTTACACAGAATCTCAGCAAAATATTGTTTCATTTCTGGATGAACTGATTAAAGAGATGTCCGGTTTTGATGAAGAACTTGCGAAAATTGACAGTAAAAAAGCGTTATTCAGAATTTACAGAGATACCCGTTTTTCAAAAGATAAATCTCCTTATAAAACCAATTTCGGAGCTTCTTTAGGAATGGGAAAAGGAAACCAGAAAGGAGGTTACTATCTTCACATGGAACCGGGAAAATCCTTTCTAGCCGGAGGAATCTATATGCCGGAATCTTCTGTTCTGAAAGAAGTGCGTAAAGAAATTTCCTTGTACGGAGATGATTTTCTTAAAATTCTCAATAATAAAGATTTCAAAAAACATTTCCCAGAGCTTGATCAGGACGATAAACTGAAAAAAATCCCTCAAGGCTTCGAAAAAGAAGATCCTATGGGAGAATATCTGAAATTGAAGAACTTCATTGTGGTATATTCTCTGAAAGATGAGGAAGTGCTGGATAAAAATGCGGTAAAAAATATGACCAACGTTTTCAAACTGATGAAACCTTTCAATGATTTCCTCAATACACCTTTTCTTTAATATCTTTATTTTTTATGGTCTGCTGATTTTTTTGACCACAGATGATTGGAGTTATTTGGGTAGAATAATACTTTATCGACTTTTTAGCAGAAATGCTTGTGGCATACAGATGTCTCTGTGACAAATTCAAAATAGAGTAATATTCAGCGCGGTTACAAAAACAAATTTTAAAGATTCCTTCTGAAAACCAACATATTATAATTAACATTTTTTAAGAAAAGTTTTACATTTTTCCTTATCTTTGCTGTTCGCCAAAAAGCTTACGATGTCTTTATACCAAAAAATCGCAGAGAAACTACAATACATAACCCCGAATTTCTACAAAAAAAGATATTTTAAAACTTTATATAATCTTAATAAAAATAATTTTTCGGAACGTAATGTAGAACCGGAACTGGTATGGATCAAAGAATACCTTCCGAAAAATGCTATAATACTGGACATTGGCGCGAATGTAGGAACTTTCCTATACCAGCTGGAAAATACATTGGATCACGAACATATTTATGGTTTTGAACCCAATAAAAAACTATACCGACGATTGAAGAGACTGTTTCCTGCTATGCGTATCTTTCCTCTTGCACTTTCTGATGAAAATATGACTGCCGAGTTCAAAGTACCTGTAATTAACGGAAAAACAATTGCTTCCCGTGGTACTTTAAACACTTCTTACAAAGAGAAGGGAGAAGAGAAAAGCTACACAGAACAAGTAAAAGTTATTAAGCTTGATGAATGGGCTGCACTGGAACATTTCAACAGACTTGATTTCATCAAAATAGACGTTGAAGGAAATGAAATAAAAACTCTTTCCGGAGCCAAGGAAACCATCAGAAAGTTCAAGCCGACTTTAATGGTCGAAATGGAACAAAGACACCACCAAACACCCATATGGAAAGAAATATCCGAAGTGATAAACTGGGGATATGACGCCAAGTATCTGAACAGAAACAGCTTTACGCTTGAAAATCTTACGGAAGATATTATAACACAAAATACAAACGACGAAAAAAACAAAACTCAGTACATCAACAATATTATTTTTATACCTAAAAACATTTAAAACGACTTATGAGTGTAGTAGCGAGACAAGGCTTCAAATATTCCATTATCGGTTATATTGGTTTTTTGCTGGGCACCGTTTCCGCAATATTCATATTTCCGAATGATTTTGAATTTTACGGAAAACTGCGTTACATTCTTCCAACGGCTGAAATGCTGGTTCCTTTTGTCGTTTTAGGTATCTCCTATTCGAATGTGAAGTTTTTTCACAAAGTAGAAAGAGAGGGTAAAAAACAGAATATGCTGTCATTATCTTTGCTGACTGTTTTTATCAATTTTCTCATTTTCACGGTTGTATTTTTCATACTTCCCTATTTTTATCCGAAGTTCAGACATTCAGAAGCATGGAAAATCAAGGAGATGATTCTCCCTCTGATTTTAATTCTTTCGTTTTGTGCTATTTTCAACAAATACACTTCTAATTATAAAAGAATTGTTGTTTCCAATATTTTCGATAATCTGTTTCCGAAAATAGCAAATCTAGGCGCTTTCTGCCTGTTCTTCTTTGCGTTATCACAGAATATTACGGCTGGTACATCACAGAACATTGCATTTGCTTTCTTTTTTGGAATCTTCTTTTTAATGCTTTTGGGCTATATTTATTATACCAACAAACTGGAAAAAATTCAGCTGGATTTTAATACCGATTATTTTAAAAAGAATAATTTCTGGAAAGAATTTTTCAATTACAGTTTCTTTGGATTCCTGGGAACTTTTGGAAATTACCTGGCGATCAACAGCTTTATGATTGGTGAATTTATGGGAATGGAAGAGGTAGGAATCTACTCTGTTCTGTATGCGTTAATCTCACTGATTTCTATTCCACAGCTTGGATTATTTAATATTTCCGCCCCTATCATCAACAAAACGCTGGCAGACGGAGACATGGAAGAGCTGGACAGATTCCACAAGAAAACATCTTTGACGTTGTATTTCCTTGGAGCTGTTTTATTCTCCTGTATCATGGTAGGATTCCCCTATCTGACACAGTTTATGCCTAAGAACGGAACCATGTTGAGAGAGTACGAACCCGTAGTCTGGATCTGGGGTTCTGCAGTGCTGATAGATCTTGCTACCGGATTCAACGGGAATATTATTTCGCTTTCAAAATATTACAGATTCAATATTCTGGTTATGCTTTTGCTGGCGGGATTGACGATTGGACTTAATTACTATTTCATTAAAAATACAGATCTGAAACTGATCGGAATTGCCTTATCTACAGCCATTTCCCTTACCATCTACAATGTTGTAAAAATCGTTTTCAATTATATTGTATTTAAGGTTTCACCTTTAAGCATTGAAATGATTTTCGTGTCTATCATCTGTACTTTAGCGATTACAGTAGCGATCGTTCTTCCCAATTTCAACAGCAATCTGCTTAATCTTATTTACAAACCCGCAGTTGTTTTGGTTCTGATTTACATCGGAAATTACTTCACCAAGATTTTCCCGATTGAAGACTATCTGAATATGAAATTTATTAAGAGCGTATTTAAGATTAAATAAGTGCTTTTAAGAGAAAAGAGAATAATCCGAGAAGTTTTTTAGAGTAAACCCATTAGAAATTGTTCCAGTTTTTTCTGAACTTCTTTTCTGCTGTATGTTGTATAAAAGTCAAACGGAGTCTCCGAAATGGTCTTTAACTGCTCAAAAGCATTTTCTTTTTCAGGAATAATAAAGTCGAGTTTTGAAGGATAATTTTGAGGAAAAACAGCCAGTTTCCCATATGCTATGGCATCCCCAAGGTTTCCTGTCATTTTAGTCAGTCCATAGGTTTCTTTCATACTGAAAAACTCTGTATCCTGCTGAATCGGGCACCATAAAACGTCTGCTTTCTGCATCCATTTTTCAAAGTCTTCGGAAGAAACTCTTTCAGAAAAATAAGTAATTTTAATGTTTTTGGATAATTTTTCAGACAGATGTTTAAGTTGTTTTAATTCATGTCCGTTTGCTTTTCCAAGGAATACAAATTGGCAGGGTTTATCTGCAGTGAGTTTCTGAATGGTTTCAAAAATATAGGTGTAATCTCTTCTTTTCTGCGAAACTCCACCAGGAATAATCACCACAAGATCTTCATTTTTTGTTTTGTTAAAATCTCGTGTATAAAACAGCGGTAAAAATCGATATCTATCCGAAATCAGAGCTTCATCCAGTACAAAAAGGGATCTGGAGGTCTGATAAACTTTCGATTTGTAGAATAATCCTTCTTTCAGCCATAATTTTAACCTGAAAATAACATCTCCTTTGAAGAGGCTTTTCATCATATCCAGCTTTGAAGCTTTTATGAAATTAAGGTTATGGGTAATAATTGCTGTATTGTACTTTTTTGTTATCGCTAAAAATGTATTAAAATAACGATGCACAGTTCCTATAACAACCAGGTCATATCCTTTTCCCTTTAACTGATCCAGAATCATAGAACTATCCGATAAGAACACAGCTTCATCGCTATGATTGATCTGATCTTTGACTCTTTTTGAAAAATAATAGTCTACCGAAAAATCCTGAGAACCTTCCATAATATCCATGAAAGCCTGGGCAATTTCTGCATGGGTGTCTATTTCTATGTAAGCTATTTTTTTCACGGGTTTGCGGGAGTTATATCTTAAGTTTTGGCTAAAGCCAATCGATTTTGTTTTTTTGATTATAGATGGGCTAAAGCCCACCTCTATTGATAAATATTTAATTTACTTACTACATTTTCAACCATTTCTTTTTCAACATTCTCCAACGTTGATCATTGACGGCTTTCTGTTCTTCTTTAGTAATTTTAAGTTCTAATTTCTGTGATCTGCAGTTTTCATAAGCATTAATGATATCAAAGAAAAATGAAGCAGATTTGCTTTTCATCGCTTCTTTTGAAGAGGCAATATAAGCCAGAAATCTGTTCAGTCCCAAGAAATAAAAATATTTTCCGTAGTAATCTGCAGGGCGAATGGTGTAATCTGCACCTTTTACTTTGATCAATTTTACGTGAAGTTCAGGAAGTACAACTTCTTTCCAGCCCAGATTTTCCAGTAATATGGAGTCAATATTATCCCAGCCTAATGTTTCTCTTAACCCTCCGATCTGAACAAAACATTCTTTACGGTAAGCCTTCATAGGACCTCTTACATGATGTTTATTGGAATTTCCTTCATATACCCAGTTTCCATCTTTTTCGATATACAGAAGACCTCCTACCAATCCATATTCAGGATGGGTGGCAAAAGCTGTTTCTACTGTTGTCAGATAGTTTTCCGGAAGGATAATATCGGCATCAAATTTACAGATGATATCAAATTCATCCATAGATTGGGTCTGAAGTCCGTTTTTAAAAGCATGAACCACTTTAGATCCTGGCTGATGTTCAGATTTCTGAAGGTTGATTGTTTCAAAACGAGAATCGGTTTCAGTATATTTTCTGATAATCCCAGATGTTCTGTCTGTAGAACCGTCATTCACTACCACTACCTTAAAATCTTTACTGTTTTGTTTTTGTAAAGAATCAAGGGTAAAGGGGAGATTGTCTTCTTCGTTATGGGCAGGAATTATGATTAAAAACCTCACGAATTATTAAGTGATTAATGATGAGCGATCAATGATAAGAAACTTTTATAATTTCAATTATCATTGATCATTCATCGTTGATAGAATTTATTTGTTATGCGGTTTCAGCATGTTTTTCGGATCAAGGATTTCGTCCAGCTTTTCCTGAGAAAGAATTCCTTTTTCAAGAACAAGGTTGTAAACGCTTTTTCCTGTTTCCAATGCTTCCTTAGCAATCTGTGTAGACTGTTTGTACCCAATGTAAGGGTTCAATGCCGTTACAATACCAATGCTGTGTTTCACCATATTCAGACAGATTTCTTTATTGGCAGTAATTCCAACCACGCATTTGTCACGAAGCGTATCCAACGCATTACAAAGGAAGTTGATATTTTCCATGATAGCATGAGAAAGTACCGGTTCCATTACATTCAGCTGTAATTGACCTGCTTCTGCAGCAAAAGTTACGGTAAGATCATTTCCAAATACTTTGAAACAAACCTGGTTCACTACTTCCGGAATTACCGGATTTACTTTCCCTGGCATGATAGAAGATCCAGGCTGCATTGGTGGAAGATTGATTTCAAAAAGACCCGCTCTTGGACCTGATGAAAGTAATCTTAAATCATTACAGATTTTGGATAATTTCACAGCAAGACGTTTTGTAGCTGAAGAGTAGATTACATAAGATCCTGTATCTGGTGTTGCTTCTACCAAATCTGGTGCAGAAACAATCGGGAATCCTGTAATCTGAGCTAAATTTTTAGCACAAAGCGTAGCATAACCTACCGGAGCATTTAATCCTGTTCCGATAGCGGTTGCTCCCATATTCACTTCTACAAAAAGGTTGGCATTGTTGTTCAACTTAGAAATATCTTCTTCCAACGTAGCGGCATAAGCTTCAAATTCCTGCCCCAACGTCATTGGAACGGCATCCTGAAGCTGTGTACGTCCCATTTTGATTACATCATGAAACTCCTGTCCTTTTGCACGGAAAGCAGTGATAATTCTTTCCAGTTTTTCTACCAGTCCGATATTCATCTGAAGCAATCCCATTTTGATTGCTGTAGGATAAGCATCATTGGTAGACTGTGAAAGGTTGATATGATCATTAGGTGAACAGAATTCGTATTCTCCTTTATTTTTTCCTAATTTTTCCAACACGATATTTGCGATCACTTCATTCGCATTCATGTTGATGGAAGTTCCTGCTCCTCCCTGAATCATATCTACCGGAAACTGGTCATGATATTTCCCTTCTACAATTTCATCACACGCTTCTGCTATTTTAAAATACAGGTTTTCGTCTAGAAGTCCTAATTCATAATTGGTTTTGGCAGCTGCTTTTTTTACAAACGCCAATCCTTTTATGAAATCCGGATATGAAGACAAAAGCTGTCCTGAAATTTTAAAATTGTCGATAGCTCTTTGTGTCTGAACCCCATAATAAGCATCTAAAGGCACATTCAGTTCACCTAATAGATCACTTTCTTTCCTGAAATTTTCCATTACAGATATTTTACTGTTTTTGATCGTTTAAAGATAGCAAAAACGCATCTAACCGATGCGTTTTAATTTGAATTATTTTGTTGGATATTTTTGATTTAAAGCTTGGAGTATTGCCCATGTTTCGGCATCCATAATTCCGTCATAATTCTGTGGACGGAAATGGTACTGAAATGCTTCAATTGTTTTCTTGGTAGCATCATCCCATTTTCCGCTCAAGTCTAATGCGTATCCGAATTTCTGCAATCCTGTCTGTATAAGGAAGATAAAGCTGGCATCATTGTATCTTGCAGTAATGTCAGCTTGCGCCGGTTCAAGATACGTTTGCTTAGCGGCTTCATCATACCACATTCCAACCTGGTACTCGTCATATAGCTTTTTCCATGGGAACATTGGCCCCGGATCCTGCTTTCTTGTAGGAGCAATATCTGAGTGAGCTAATACATTGGTAGCCTGAATCTGATATCTTGTCACAATATCTTTAACCAAAGCGGCTACTTTTTTCACCTGATCATCACTAAAAGGAGCAAATGTTCTTTTACCCGCAGCATCTGTGGTATAGCCCATATTGACAATTTCAATGCCGATAGAGGTATCGTTAAGATTTTTGTCATTTCTCCAGGCACTTACTCCTGCATGATAGGCACGTTTATTTTCATCTACCAATTGATAGATCTCGTTATCTCCGGTATTATTTACCAGATAATGGGCACTCACCGCCTGCTGGGTAAGAACAGTAATTGATTTATCGTCCGGAATAGCTGTATAATGTAATATAAGATAACGCTGTCTGAAATTCTGGGCAACAGCAGGGAAATAAGTCTTCACTACTTTATATCCGGCTGGTTTTGCAGATACAATAGAACCATAACTTGCAGTATTATCATTTTTTGTAGGGTCTGCTATATTAGTAGTAAAAAAGTCTACTCCATGATCAGATACTACTTTTGGTTTTGGAGCTATCGGAGTTGTTGGTTGAACGGTCGGTTTGGCCTGTGTTATTGGGGGTTTCGGTTTGTAAGTATTTTTTTTCACATTTTGCTGAGAAGTACATGAAAAAACAAAAGTGCTTAATCCGATGATATATAATGTCTTACGCATCAGTTTGGTTTTTGGATGATTTATTACTTCAAAAATACACAAAATTTTCTTGAATTTTATTTGGTAAATAAAGAAATCTATTCTATATTTGCACTCGCAATAACGGAACAACGATCATTAAAAAATAAACAAAAAGGAGGGTTGCCAGAGTGGTTAATGGAGCAGTTTGCTAAACTGTCGACGCGAAAGTGTCGCAAGGGTTCGAATCCCTTACCCTCCGCTCATTTATATACTCGGGGCGTAGCGTAGTCCGGTCATCGCGCCTGGTTTGGGACCAGGAGGTCGCAGGTTCGAATCCTGCCGCCCCGA
>NZ_PCOU01000050.1 GCF_002979455.1 Chryseobacterium sp. MYb7 | reverse complement strand
TAATCAATTAATTAAAATAATAATATTGAATATCTAAAAACAAAAAGTCGGAAGAAAAAATCTTCCGACCATGACTAGGTTTTAACCCGCCATTTATATTTCTTTTCATTCGGCTTTAGCCAAAAGTTTTGTTTTAATTTCGGTGTAGATTTTCTGGGTAAATATGGTTTCGACGCCTACTTCGGAACCATATTTTAACACAGCACCTGCAAACAGTTCCAATTCGTTATCCTTCTTTCCTGAATTGATATCAAGCTGCAAAGAAGTAGGAGTTTCAAAAGGAAATGTAGAAGCTTTTTCAAAAGTTGCACTGATAATATCTTCCTGAAGCTCAATTCCTTTTTTAACAGCAATCAATTGTATTTCCTTCATAATTCCAGCTGCTTCATTTTTCTGCTGTACATCACTACATACCGCTCCCATGGACGAATTATGCTTGGCTGTTACCAATCCGAAACTCGCAATAAATATGAATTTCGTCCAGATAGCATTCAATGAATTATCTTTAAATTCAAACTCTATTTTACTTTCGCTTAATACATCTGTAACCCATTCCACCGGAGCCGCAAAATGCTCAGGATCTCTTCCTACAATTATTTTACCGGCATTGCCTTTATGCTCCACAGTTCCTCTTTCTTTAATATGAGAGGCGACGTAAACACAAGTCGGAAGCACAGTATGATCCGGAATTATAGTACGTATTCTGTCGTAAATATCTGCTCCGTTCATCATCGGAAGCAATATGGTATCTTTGTTAAGGGTCGGCAGTATTTGCTTGCACACATTTTCAAGATCATATTCTTTGACACCAATCAAAACCAAATCAGGATTTTCGATTTCATTGATATTCTGTACTATAGCATTAGGATACGTTTGTGAATTGGAATGCTCGGGAGATAACAAAATCAATCCGTTTTCTTTTACTTTTTCATAAGTTTCTCCGCGGGCAACAAAAGAAACAGTATATTTTCCGGTAGTTTCATTAATCTGATTTATTTTAAAACCAAAATAACCACCTACACCTCCCAGTCCTACTACAACAATATGTTTTTTGTTCATGAAATTATTTTTAAGCAAAGATCAGTGATCATGTCTGAAGTATCACTTGACAAATGAAAAGAAATTACAGTTTATGAATATCCCTTCTGATCCGGCTTAGCGAGCTGTCTTTAATCCCGAGGTAGGAAGCAATCACCTTCAAAGGAACATGCTGAAAAATATCAGGATCTTTTTTCATCAGATTAAAATATCTTGTAGAAGCTTTCTGACTGGCCATTTCGATCAGCCTGTCATGAATATTATAGTAATTAAGCACAAAAAGAAGCCTGCTGAACTCCCTGAATTCAGGAATATTATGGAAATTATGCTGCACATTTTCCAATCCGGTTTCCCAGAAAACACATTCCGTTACGGTTTGATATATCTCTTTAGTGGGCTGTTGTCTGAAAAATGACAGAAAATCATTCACAAAACACGGAGCTCTGAAAATATTGGTAGTAATCTCCTCATTATCTTCATTCAATATATACGACCGCACATACCCTTTTTCCAGGAAGTATGTTTTGGTACTAATGGCATTTTTATCCAGCAAAATAGTATTCGCCTTTAACTCAAAATGGCTGAATTTTTCAGTAATTTTTTCAACCACATCCTTTTTGATACTGAATAAAGAATGAAAGTAGGTATTAAGTAATGATTTGTCCATTAGGCATTGTCCTAAATCTATTTTAAGCTCCTAAAAATAGCAATAATTTGTGGAAATCTGATTAATTGGAAATTGTAAAACCAATCCGTCAAATTTTTTTTTGAATTTTTGCCGCCCCTCCGGAGGATGGGAATTTTATACATCAAACGAACTGATATCCATAAAATTTCATAGCTTAAAATGGTAGTTTCTATCAACTTAGTTTTACTGCTTTTGTTGCGATAAAAGTAGGCAGATACTGGTCAATTAAAAAACGTGGATTGGGCTGCATTTCTTCTGTAAAACCACCAATCATAAAACCAGCTTTCAACTGTCCACCAATAAGATCTGAAAGCGTATGTCCAAAAACCAGAGCTTCGTTATTTTCCAATTTTCTGTTGATTTGGGTCTTATCCAGATCTTTTACATCAGTATAAGGAAGTGTATATTTAGGTCTGATAATTCCGTTTTCAATATCCTGAGGATTTCGGTCTGCTATAAACACGACAGGATTGAAAAAGCTGGCTAATAATATTCCTCCTTTTTTCAATACTCTGTAAGCTTCTGTCCAAACAGGATTTACATCCTCTACATAATGATTGGAGATGGGATGAAATACAATATCAAACGTCTCATCTTCAAATGCACTCAGGTTTCTCATATCCCCCTGAATTGTTTGCAGCAACAATCCGTCACGCTCTGCAACCATTTTATCCTGTTTCAACTGTTCCTCAGAAATATCAAAAACCACTACAGAAGCACCTGCTGCGGCCAATACCGGAGCCTGCTGTCCTCCTGCCGATGCAAGACATAGAATCTTCTTTCCCCGCACATCTCCCAGCCACTCTTTATTCAGTGGTTTCGGTGTCAGGTGAACATCCCATTTTCCTTCTTTTGCATCATTGATCAATTCTGTGCTTACCGCTTTTGACCATTCATTCTGCGCTAATGCCTGTTTATTCCAGGCAGACTCATTGTGCTGTAAAAAATTGATTTCCTTTTCCTGCATATTTTCCGTTTTCATGTTGGTCATTTAGCTGTTAACTTACAAATATATTGTATTCATCGCCAATTTAGCTGGTACAGATTTTCCAAAATATACTAGTCCAGTGAAGTATTCAGGTTAAAAATAATAAAAGGTATAAAGATTTTATCTATAATGAAATTGATTATCCTAAATGAGGTTCAATTTTACAGGACTTGGTAGTTTATAATAAATTTTGTAATTTTCTTTATCAAAAAACATCTGCAGCAGCAATAATTATGGACAATGATTTCACTTACAATTTCATCGAACCTGACAAAGAGATCGCAGATTTTGTTGAAAATCTGGGTACTTTTCAAAATCTTTCGGATGAGGCTAAAGAAGTGGTAATCATTCCCGATGGTAGAATTGATTTATTTTTCTCACAATCACCTTCAGAACCTTTTCATATTACTCTTCTGGGACTGGAAACGTATCCAGAACAGAGATACATCGCTCCTCATACAACTGCTTTTATCATCAGCTTCAAACCTCTTGCTGTAGAATATATTTTGAATACATCCATCGCTGATTTATTGAATATCGGTAAAGAGCTTTCTCCAGACTTTTGGGATTTTAAAGCTGAAGACTTAAAAGATTTTAATCATTGCTGTACCAAAGCCATTCACAAAATAAAAAAGCTACTTCCTCAAAAAACAGATGAGAGAAAACTCCGGCTTTTCGAGTTGATATATGCATCAAAAGGCGAAATGAGCGTGCAGGAACTTTCTGAAAAAACAGGCTGGAGCAGCCGGCAGATCAACCGCTATTTTACCAAGCAGCTTGGGTTATCATTAAAGGCCTACTCTACTATTTTACGTTTCAGGGCATCATTGGAACATATTGCCCAAGGAAGACTTTTCCCGGAACTGAATTATACCGATCAAAATCATTTTATCAAAGAAGTGAAGAAATTTTCTGGGGTAGCTCCCAAAGAATTATCCAAAAATAAAAACGACCGATTTGTACTATTATCTGTGTTGAAAGGAAAATAAATTTGCATTGTAAAATTTAAATCAACAATGCTGATAAACAATAAATCAATAGCAATCGTTGGTGGAGGTCCTGCAGGACTTACACTGGCAAGACTTTTACAACTGAAAGGTGCTGAAGTAAAAGTATATGAAAGAGACCTTAATAAAGATGCAAGGGTGCAGGGCTCTCCTCTTGATATGCACGAAGATTCCGGGCTGGCAGCTATTCGTAAAGCTGAATTATTGGAAGAGTTTAAAAAGACTTTTCGTCCTGGAGCAGACCGAACGCTGATCATGAATGAAAAAGCTGAAATATTTTTTAACGATCATGAAACAAAGCCTGAAGAGGATTTTGGACATGAACATTTCCGTCCTGAAATAGATCGTGGTCCCTTAAGAAATATGCTTCTGGAATCACTACATCCTGAAACGGTAGTCTGGAACAGTCATTTTCTATCGATGGAACCTAAGGGTGAAGGCTGGCTGATGCATTTCAAAAACGGAAATTCAGCGTATGCAGATCTTGTCATTGCAGGAGATGGAGCCAACTCTAAAATCCGACCTTATCTCACTGACATTAAACCCGTTTACTCAGGAGTTATTATGCTGGAAGGCAATGTTTCAAAAGAGAATGCGCCTCAAATTGACGCTTTGATTAAAGGTGGAAAAATAATGGCATTTGGAAATACGCAAAATATTTTGCTCGGTCAGAAAGGGAATGGAGATCTAGGATTTTATGCAAGTTTTAAAGCTAATGAAAACTGGCCTGCTACGAGTGGTCTTGACTTTTCTGATAATGCTCAGATGTTACAATGGTTTCAAACCGAATATTCAGAGTGGAATTCTATCTGGAAGGAACTTTTTCAAAATGCAAAAACACCTTTTATTCCCCGTTTGATTTACTATATGCCTTTGGATCAAACCTGGGAAGCTCAATCTAATTTAACATTGATAGGCGATGCTGCTCATGTGATGCCCCCATTTGCTGGAGAAGGGGCTAATATGGCTATGCTGGATGCCCTTGAACTGAGTGAACATTTAACAGATAGCCGTTACAGTACTTTACAGGAAGCTATTTCCGGTTATGAACAAAATATGCGTAAAAGAGCCGCTATTGCCACACAGGAGTCCCTTGAAAATGGAGAACGGATGCATTCTGAAACCTCATTAGCCACTATGCTGGATTTTTTTAATGGTCATCTGGCTTAATGATCAAAATCAAAAGGCTGCCTTCTATTGAAGACAGCCTTTTTTCCCTCTTGAAATAATTCTTTTTCTCTCCGCTTTTAGATCCTGATGCGGAGATTCATTCGTGTGATTTATTTTTTAATTAATTTGGTATTATAAGTGTTTTTCTCATCTTTTATAGTAATCACGTACATTCCTTTTATCAGAGAAGCCACATTGATTTTTCCTTCAATCTTGCCTTCCTGAACAAGTCTTCCGTCTGCACTATAAATTTTATAATCTGCTTTACCTTTAAGGTTTTTCACTTCTACAAAGGTATCTGCAGGGTTAGGATAAATAGATACTTCTGATGATTTGGTGTCTTTTATTTCTCTCACAGCAAGATTAGCATTTTCCGAAATTCTTACAGAAAAATCTCTGAAAGATCCTACAGAAACGATTCCTCCCCCATTTACAGGTACGGTAGGGCTTCCACAAGGTCCGCTGGCTGCATTAAAGAAGGTACTTGCTACTCTCATTCTCAATAATTTATCGCCAGAATATGCAGTATCAGGTACCGTAAATGTTACATCACCATCACGAAGATAAGCCTGAGCAGCAGCTGCATAGAATGGAAGAGCTCCGTTAGTCGCCACTTTTTCAGAGCTTTCGAATACTCCGTTTCTGTTATAATCGATCCAGATTTCAAGCCAGTCATTATAATTTCCTCCCGCAAGGTTTCTAAAGGTTGCTGTGTATTGAGTACCTTTTGTTAAGTTCACAACTTTGGTTGCATCCTCACTAAAGTCAAGATAAGTTTTATAAACATCCAGTCCTGTATATACATAAGCAAGGTTAGATAATGTCAATCTTACAAGACCGCTATTAAAGTTTCCGCCATTTCCTCCTGTAGTCATTAAACAATAATCTGTACCGGTTCTCAATCCTTTTGTTTTGAAGGCATAATTAGTTGAGAATGCTCCCGGAACACTGTTTACAACAGCAGCTACCTGTACTTCATAATTGGTTTCATCTTCCAGGTTTGACAACAATACAGAATTTGCAGCGCTTGTTGTATTCGACCAGCTTGCTGCTCCTATTTTTCTGTAATTCACAGAATAAGTAGCTCCTGATACTTTATTCCAGGATATTCTTGCAGTTGTTTTTAAAACTTCTGTATCTATTGCAGAGACTCCTGTTGGAGCAGCAGTAGTAGAAGTAGGAGCTGTCCCTACTGTTACGGCTGGAGATACAGCATAGAAAATATTACCAATTGCTGATATTCTTAATTTAACAGCACCGGTTACATTCGCTGGCATTTGTACAGCATAGCTTCCTGTATTAGGTGTAGAAGCTACAAGATCCGTCCATGTAGTTCCGTTATTGGTTGTATAGTCTATTTTTACAGCGGCTACATTATATGGAGCGTTATTGGTGTTTGCAGCATCCCATGTAATTGTATTGGATGCATCATTATATAAAACGGATGTTGTTGTAAGCCCGCTGAATTTGAAAGGGCCGTCAGTCCCAACTGTTACTACTGTTTCCGCAGTGGAAGTCATTGGTCTTATAGCGTTTTGATCTCTTACAGTTACTGCATAATTTAATGTTCTTGGGATATAGGAAACAGTTTCCCATACTTGCTTGTCTGTCAATATACCATTGACTACTGTTTCCAGCTTAGGGAAATATCTTCTACCAGCAGCTGTTCCCGGTAATGATCTTGCGATAGCTCCTTCTGCATTGTAACCCCATCCGCTGTCTCCTGAAATAGAATTCCTGTCTCCTACACTATTATACTGTTCCCATGTATAATTAATAAGGTCACCTTCCGCGTCTGCTGCTACAGCGTCCAGATAATAAGCAGTTCCTTTGGGTATAGAATAATTAACAAGCGGTGTAATCACCGGTGCAGTATTGTTTATGATATCAACAGCTACACCGCATCCTATTTTGGATTCAAGGTTATTCAATACCTGAGAAATAGATTTATAGTGGAAATATCCATCCATATTTGCCTGAATATTATCTTGTGTAATTCCAGGATATCCCATAATCGTTGTTCCTCCCCAAGGCTCTACATTAGCATTTGAACCTTCAGTTCTCATAGAAAAGGTATGATTGGCTCCCAGCTGGTGTCCCATTTCATGAGCAGCCATTAAATCAAATACTTCTCCTACAGGATCAGGACTCATTGAAAAAGCAGATCCTTTTGCTAAAGAAGTATTTGTTGCAGGGTTGGTACAAACAATTCCTATTCCTCCGGCGTTTCCATTTCTGCTTTGCCCTGCATTGCGATGAAATACGTGCCCGATATCATAATTAGCATTTCCTACATCTGCTGTAAGTTTTTGCTGTAACTGTAAGTTTAAAGACGGATCAGTTTGAACAGCCTGAGGGGTATAAAAATCAGTAGCAGGATCAGTATAAATAATCCCAGGAAGATCCAGGACATTAAAATGAGCTCCAAAATCTCTTTCAAAAACCCCATTGATCCTTGTCATTGTGTTATTAATTGCAGCAACCGCTCCAGCAACTGTACCTCCATGAAATTGTGTATACTCACCAGTAGCAGCCATAGCCATTCTGAAAGTTCTGTATTTGGTATTCGTAGGTCTGTTGGTAATTCCTACATTGGAAAGCATTTTTTTTCCGTTTTCTACCAGCTTATCAATATCTTTAAGATCATGATCCGTATCACATTCAAACCCATGCATGTCTCCTTTTTCCTTTGTTTTATAAAAGACTCCATAAGTTTGTTTATCAGCACTTATCGGCTCTATAAACTGAAATATACCATCTTTGATAATCATAGACTGCATATCATTCGGAGATGTACTGAATCTTAAGTATTTAGATGGATCATCTACACCCACTCCTACATAAGATCCTAACTGATATTTGTCTACCAGTGACTTATCCATCACAGGATTACTGTAAACTGAAAACTTCTCAATCTTTCCTTCTGCTGTTGGTAAAGAAATAATAACAGGCTTAGCATTTTTTCCTGTTTCTTCAGCATTTTTAAGCATTTCTCTCAGAGATTTCAGATCTACTCTGTAAGAGTGCTGCACTTCCACACCTTCTCTTATCTGCGAAGATTTCTGGGAAACAGATTCCCATCTCTGAGCATTGAAAACGGTAAAACAAGACGCTAACGCGCAAACTAATAAAATTCTTTTTTTCATAAATTAATTTAAAGTTATTGTGGGAAGCCTGTTGAAAATAATACCCAAAGTCCGTTTCACTTTCTAATCTTAAGCCATCTTAATAAGATTCAGACAGCTATTATCATAAATTCAATAAAATAAAACTTATCGTATAATATTCATAACAAAACTCCCTACAAAACTTGTATATTTTGAATAAAAAACAAAAAAAGATCATACTACACACGTACAACAGATATGTAATTTGCTAATTATCAACATGTTATATTTTAGCACTATTTTTACTCTTCATCACATCCATTTTAAATTATAAAACTTAGTAAAATTTACTGTCAAAAAAAAGACATGGAAACAGATTGGAAATCAGAAAGAAAATAATACTTAAATGATACTTATACAGCAACTAAAAAGACAAATTATAAGTAATATAAATTAAAAAAATGAATCAGTTTAGAATTTTTAGCCATTTTTTTATAAGGAAGAGCATAAAACAAACAACAAACACAACGAATTAATTACCAGCTATTTAAAAACAAAAACACACGATGTAGTACACATGTAGTAGAGTCTTTTTTCCTCTTTTGGTTAAAAATTTTCATATTTGACTCTAAGACCACAAAAAAAAATACATGTGGTGAAAAGAGAATATTTCGAGTGCTGTCTGACCTGATGAATCAGACAGTTTTTTTTGAGTTATTTCAGCGTATCAAAAAAGAGATAGATATCTGTTTCGCTGGGAATATTCAGTTTTTTTCTGATTCTATATTTTTTCTGCTGAACACTTCTGTGCTGAACCAAAGTATAGTTCGCAATTTCTTTAGATGTAAAATGCAGTTTCAGCATGGCACAAAAAACCAACTCGGAACTTTCAAGACCAGGATTAATGGATAAAAGCTGATCTATAAACTCAGGGTAGACTTCTTTAAAACGATCCAGAAATTCAGGATCATTCTTTTTCCCAAGTTCAATTATCTCTTCCTGCTTGTTGTCATTCATTCTTATCTTCAGATTTTCTGCTTCTATTGTAAGATCCTCTTTTCTTTTCCCCAAAGTACGGATAATACTCCAGGCATATAATACTAGTAAAGAAAGCCCAGCCAGTGAGAGAAGAATAATCCAGTATATTTTACTTTTATGCTGCTCCGTATCTTTTTGAGCTCCTGTAATAAAAGCCTCCATATCCTGATTAATGGTCGCTAATAAAGAGGTATTGGTTTTATAATAAGCATCCGTATATGCTTTCAAATAAAGATATGCTTTTTCCTTATCGCCTGTACGTTCATACAGCACCCTGAGATCGTTATAAATATACTTGCCATAGTAAGCATAAATACGTTTTGTTTTCTCATTAATTTTCAATGCATTCTTAAGAGCTTCCTCTGCTTTATCGTATTCTTTATAGGTAAGATAATATTCTCCCATAATGGTATTGGCACATAAAGCGACACCGTCTTCTTTTCTTCTTAAATTGGCTTTATTATAAGCAACCGTTACATATTTATAAGCTGAGTCCTTATTTTTTTTGCGCATATACACATAATCACCTATAGCACAGTCTGTTAAACCCGTGCCGTCCAGTTTTTTTGCTTTATGAAAATATTCAAGCGCTTGTTCGTATTTTTTTTCTTCAGCAAGATAAATGGCCTGTCTGAAATAAATACTGAACAGAAGATCGTTTTTGAGCTCTAATGTATCACCTTTCTGAATAGAGTTCATTGCTTCATTATTATATTGTAAAGCTTTTTCTGCTCTTCTGAGTTTTTGATTGAAATGACCATAAACATTATAAAATCTTGCCTTATGGATATCATCTTCCGAGTTATCAAGTATTTTTTTTGCATTGTCAAAAAGAATCTGGGATTTTTGAAAATTTTCCAGTGAAATATTAAGTTCAGCCAGATTGATATAACACAGAGCTTTTCCATCGGCATAGTTTATTCTATCTGCCTGTTTATAATATCTTTTATTAAGATTGATTAAGGAGTCATATTCTCCGGCAATTCTAAATTTCTCATTCTGCCTCAGCAAAGAAACATCAAACTTCTGTTCAGCCTCTTTCTTTGAATGAGAATGACAAGAAACCAAAATAATAAATAAGACAACAAGAAAAATACGGGTCATACGTTTTTTTATTTAAGCTAAATTTCTGTGTAAATAATAATCTCTTAGAAACAATTATAATGTTTTTAAATTTTCAATGGTTATTTCTGCTGAGATGAATAATAAAATCTTTTCATAAAACAGAATCAGGCTATTTTTATTGTGATTAATTTCGTTATTCGTCTAAGTTTTCAAAAAAGTCATAAATATCTGTTTCTCCAGGGATATTCAATCTTTTTCTGATCCTGTATTTCTTCTGTTGAACAGATCTGTGCTGTACAAAAGTATGGTCTGCAATTTCTTTGGATGAAAAACGCAGTTTCAGCATAGCGCAGAATGTAAGTTCAGAATTTTCAAGGTCGGGATTGATCTCCAGAAGTGCTTTTATAAATTCGGGATACAGCTCTTTAAATTTTAATAGAAAAGAAGAATCATTTCGTTTGGCAAGGTCTGTAATTTCTTCCAGCTGCTTCGTCTGAACACGGTTTTTCAATGCATCAGTCTGCTCTTTCAGCGTATTTTTCTTTTGTTTCAATCCATTGATCATCTTTCGGACATATATACCTGAAACAGTAAGAACCGTTATGGATAGGGCAATAAATAAAGGAAGATCATTCTTATGCCAGTCAGATTCCTGCTTGACTTCCAAAATAAAATCTTCGGTAGCTTTATTCATGGTGGCAAATCGTTCGGCATCAGACTTTCCTTCTTCTTCCATGTATTTTTTTAAATAAAAGTAAGCCTTTCCGCCGTCATTTTTTTTCTTATACAGGTCTGCAAGCGCTTTGTAAACGTCTTTTATGTGTGAAGAATAGGTGTGCCTTGTTCTAATATTAATTTCCAAAGCTTTTTTCAGCGCTTTCTCAGCCTGTTCACTATTATTCACTTCATTGTAGTAATATCCCATAGTATAGTAAACCCAAAGAGATTCTACATCTGTTGTTTTTTGGTTCACCATTTTTTCATCCGCTTTGGCTATATATATTCCTGCAGAATCCGGCTTATGAAAAAATAAATAGTACTGAGCAACCATACAGTTTGTGTAGGCAGAATTTTCCAGCGCATTGGCTTTTGTAAAACATTTTAAAGAAGTTCCCAACCATCCTTTCCAAGCGTAATAAATACCTTTGTTTACGTAAAGTCTTGGAAGAAGTTTTTGAGTAAGTTTCGTTTTTTTTGCCTGTTTTAAATATTGAAATGCTTTATTGTTACATTCAAGAGCTTTATCGTTTAGTTTAAGGTGCGAATAATACAGACTATAATCATCATAGAAGGCTGCTTTATGATAAGGATTCTCAGAGTTTTCCAAATCCTTCTCTGCTTTATTGAAAAAAAAGCGGGCTTTTTCGTAATTTCCTGCCGAGACATTGACTCCTGCCATGTTCAGATAACATAACCCTTTTCCTGCTTTATATTTCATTTTAGCAGCCTTTTTCAGATAGGTTATATTGAGGTGAACAAAAGCTTCATATCTGCCGGATAACTGCAGTTCAGTACTTTGAGTCAATAAAGAAACATCAAAATTTTCTCTTTCCTTATCATGAGAATCCTGTTTACAAGAAAATATACACAAAAACAATCCTATACAGATTGTATAAGCTATTACTTTCTTTATGTCTTTTGGATGTCTCTTTTTATTTTTAAAAAAGATCAATTCTATTTTTGCCATCACCACCAGCTTTTCCCTATGTCTACCTATACATATTTCATAAAAATATGCTGATAATTTTCTACTGTTATTTTTATTATTCCCCAATATGTGTTATAAATATACATAATTTATCATCTTATTATGAAATAAGCATCTTATTTTGCAAAAATGTAACATTTAAATAAAGTAATACAATTTCCCCCTTAAACAGACCTTTTTTACTATTTCAGAATTTTATGTAGGCTTTTTCTGATCAAAAAAAGGATGTTTTTGTTTACAATAAGACTATGTGAAATGAAATTTGTTACAAATATCTTCAGTTCAAAAAAATCCCCGCCAATTATTCAAAATAGACAAATCATACATATTAAATTTATTATTAAAATAATTCTCATATTTGAATTTAAAAATTAATAAAAACACACAACCAACACATTATTATGAATATAAATTATAGAAAAATTTTCCCTGAAGAAAGTAAAATCTATAGAGCCATCCGGCTGGAAAGCCTGGAGAAATTTCCTGAATCATTTGGAGCCAATTATCAGGAAGCTCTGAAAATTGAAAAATTTCGAATGGAAAATGATATTGAGGAACAAACAGAGGAAAGATTTGTATTGGGAGCCTTTGCAGACAAGGAACTTATTGGGATCTGTACGTTTGTGAAGGATGAAAATAATATTGGAAATATTTACCAGATGTACGTAAAAAAAGACTATCAGGGTAAAAATATCGGTATGGGGCTGATTGAAGCTATTATTAATGAAGCACGTCAAAAATTTAATGATATTGAAATCCATTTAGAAGTCACCCATGGTAACAATAAGGCTTACAACCTGTACAAAAAAGCTGGATTTGAGGAAATAAAAAATAACACCAACGAAAAACTGAGGAACCACATCTTGATGAAATATATGTCTGAATAAAAAAGGACAAAATATAATAAAAAAAGCTTCAACCTATGTTGAAGCTTTTTGTTGTGACCCGGCTGGGATTCGAACCCAGGACCCATACATTAAAAGTGTATTGCTCTACCAGCTGAGCTACCGAGTCGGCCACTTACTTTTTCAAGTAAATCCCTTTGTTTAAGGGACTGCAAAGATAGAAACTTTTTCTTTATTTACAATAGTTCCCTAAGATTTCACCACCTGAAAGATGCTAACTTTTACAAAATCAGAGACAAAAATTTCTTTGCTTAAAAACTTTTTATATTAATTTTACTAGTCAAAATTTGTTTTCTTCAAATAAATTCACTATATTATATCATGAAAAAAAATGAACGTCAGGACAATATAACACATGCTGGCAAAATCAATGAACGAGCAAAAGCACTGGAAGTCCTTGAAAAAGCAAAAAAAGTACAGGGAAAAATTACATTTCTCCGTCAGGGAGTTGGGAAAAACTTTAAACCAAAAAACGAAGAATAAAGATATTCTTGAATTTCAATTGAATGAATGAGTAAAATCAAACTGGTCTGTTAATCCAAATGTATAAATAATCGGCCATTTTTGAAACATTATAGCAAACACTATAAGCAAAAAACCTGCAAATCATTAATTCGCAGGTTTTTTTTAATATTTTTTCGATGTATTTGAAAATTTTATTTTCACATCTTTCAGATAGTGACCCGGCTGGGATTCGAACCCAGGACCCATACATTAAAAGTGTATTGCTCTACCAGCTGAGCTACCGAGTCG
>NZ_PCOU01000005.1 GCF_002979455.1 Chryseobacterium sp. MYb7 | reverse complement strand
TTAGCGACTCTAATTTCCTAATCCCTTTTTTTATTTCAAATAAAAAATATAATTTTTGAAAAAGTCAAGATGACTTCAATATTAAGAGCCTTGAAAAACTAGCAATAGAAAATCAAGGCAGTGACTTATTTAAAGATTTCTTAACAGCCTATGATTCATTCGTAAAAAAAATAAACAAATTAAGTAATGGGTGGTCTTTTAATGAAGAAACTTTAGATCAAAAGTTATCTGGACAGCCATTTGCCAAAACTGCTTTAAAGATTTTTAATAAATCGCAAGTTATGACTGGTTTTGGCTCTGCCATTGGAAAACTTATTGATAATAAAGCTATTGAAAAAACATCTGATATTTTGCCACTACTTAAAGATATAAATAGCGAAAATATCAATGAAGATTTAAATACATTAATTGTCAGGCTTGATAATATTAGGAATACTGCTAAAAAAATTGGAAATGACCAGCGTATGTATTTTCATTTTTTCTTTAGAGAACTTTTTGATAGAAGATCAGATGGATATTTAAATTTAAAAGATGCAATTAACGAAGCGTTTACTCAATATGAAAGAAAAACTAGATAATAAATGCCATTAAGACTGAACAGATCTGAAAGTGAAACTGAAATATTATTAAACAATTTACATTTTTTTAAAGAAGAAAGTCTAAAATATTTTAGGGTTAGTAATTCAGAAGATTTAGGAATTAATGTAAAATATATTCCTACTACAGATTCAAATTGGGATGAAAATAAATTTGAGTTATTCATTTTTGAAAACCCTTATTTAACTGCAGAAAACGATGTTTTTGAGATTTACGAATATACGATATCTGAAAGATTAGGATGGATATTTCCACTAACTATTTTGGAGTCTAATGAGAATGATTTTATAGATTATAAAAATTTAAATAATTATAAATTTATTGCATATAAAAAACTATTAAGTCATAATCTAAATATATCCGAAGAACTATTTAATCAGGAATTTGTTAAACTTTCTGATATATATGGTGATAAAGTAATATGTTTATTAAGTAAAGAAACTATTAAAAAGATAGATGATTTTAAAATAGAAAACTACATTTTATCATTCTATAAAAATGGATACTTATTAACAGATGGCAAAATAGAAATAAAAGCGTTTTATGAACACCCTGAATTTACCCGCGAAATAAGGAAAAATTCAAGGATAAAAATTAAAAAATCTAAATTTCCAATAGATTCTAATGCGTTTACTAAATCACTTTTTATAGAACATATATTACAGTCAGAAAATTATCTAGTTAGATTTATTTTACTCTATCAGATTATTGAACACTTTATGGAAGAATTATCTGAACAACAATATAATGAACATATTGAAGACTATAAAAAGAAACAGTTAGGAAAGAATGATTTTAGAGAATTAATTAACCGATCATCAACTGAAAGAGATTTAGTGAAAAGTATTTTTGAGGCAGCCGTTCTAAATGGTAATCTAAAAAGTGATTTTATTTCCGAAGTTGATTTCCTTTATAAAGAAATAGGTAAGATTTCTAAACGTAATTCATTTTCTGATAAAATTTACAATATAAGAAATTTAGTTACTCATAGTCTAAGAGATTTAACATATAAAGCTGAATCATTAAAAAAGATAACAGAATTATTTGAGAGAATAATCATCGAATTATTGATAAATAATACTTTAAGTTTAGAAAAGAATTCCCCAAACTAAATCTTTAATTATAAATCCTTACTTTTAAAGTAAGGATTATATGTAATATTTAAATATTTTCACAAAAAGACTTAGGTAGCTAAATAACTTCACAATTAATTTGAGAAAAGATGTTTTGCAGATTAAAGCAGATCATATAAAAAATCTATTTTTATTTTAATGACGACAAAATAAATAGCGACCTAACTCTTCAAACCATAAACTTATCTTAAAATCCTACTCCACAACTACTTATTATCAATATTTTTCATACATTCACATGATTTTTATAAAAG
Organism: Chryseobacterium sp. MYb7; assembly: GCF_002979455.1. GTDB lineage: Bacteria > Bacteroidota > Bacteroidia > Flavobacteriales > Weeksellaceae > Chryseobacterium. Next base: position 217,707 of record NZ_PCOU01000005.1, on the reverse strand, counting down.
CACATTGAAAGCTCTTGTTTACAACTATTTTTAATCAAAAAATTTAAAATAGATCCATTAACAGCAACAAAACAAGCATAGTTTTCAATTAAAAGCACAATCATATATATGTTGAAAAATTTTAAAACCATTCGTTTTTTACTTCTTCTTCCGCTTACATTTTGTGTGTTCGGTTTCCGTCCTCCCAGCAATGAAGAAGAAAAAATGCAGATCATCATGGTTAATACAAAGAATATTTTGTCTTATCTGCATTACAGCCCAAAACCTATTAATGATGCGTATTCAAAAGAAGTGTATAAGCAGTATTTTGAATCCATAGATCCTACAAAAACCTATTTCCTGCAATCTGATATGGATGAGTTTCGTAAATATGAAACCAAGCTGGATGATTACCTGAATACCGGAGATTTGACTTTTTATAAACTGACAGTCGATAAATTGTATCAAAGGATTGATGAAATCGATAAAATGACCAAGGATATTTTCAGCAAACCGATCAATCTGGAAGAAGATGAAATACTGACTTTGGAACCCAAACTGAAAAATGCGCCTGCCAACAAGCAGCAGCAGTATAATGAATGGAGGAAATATGTGAAATACAATATTCTGCAGGAAATAGAATCCATGAACAGGAAAAGCGAAGAAAAAAAGAAGGAGGATAACAAAGAAAACAGCAGTAAGCCCGAAGTACTGACCCAGGATGAAAAGGTAAAAAAAGCAACAGAAAATGTTAAAGATCTTCTGGAAGATAAATTTATCCGGTTCAAGAAAAGACAAAAAATGGATTGGTTTACCGTATATATGAATGCCTATACTCATATTTTTGATCCACATACCAACTATTATTCACCGCAGGGAAAGAAAGATTTTGATACGGACTTCACAGGAAAAATAATCGGAATAGGAGCCGTAATCCAGGAAAAAAAAGGAAACCTCTTTATCGGCACACTATCCATTGGAGCTCCGGCATGGAAGACCAAGCAGCTGAGTGAGGGTGATAAAATTTTAAAAATAAAATCTACCCCCGATACTGATCCTGTAAATGTTGTGGATATGCTTTCCAGCGAAGCCATAAAATTAATCAGGGGTGAAAAAGGAACTCCCATTACTTTAACGGTACAGAAAAAAGACGGAACTATTCAGGAGGTAACAATGATTCGCGAAGAAATATCGATTGAAGATACTTTTGCTAAAAGTATAATCGTAAATGCATCCGATAAAAAATACGGGTTGATCAATTTACCAAAATTCAATGCTGATTTTGAGGATAAAGACGGCAGAAATGCGTCTGATGATATTAAAAAAGAAATCATCAAACTTAAGGAACAAAATATCCAGGGAATTGTTCTAGATCTTAGAGATAACTCCGGAGGTTCATTAACGGAAGTTGGAGACATTATGGGCCTTTTCATGGATGCAGGTCCTTATGTGCAGGTGAAGGATGGAAATGGAAAGATTACAACTTTAAAAAATAAAAATGAAGCTCCCATCTGGAACGGGCCACTTGTGATTCTACAGAATGAATTATCCGCTTCTGCGGCAGAAATTTTAGCGGGTGTGATGCAGGATTATGGAAGAGCTGTTATCATGGGATCTCCTGTATCGTATGGAAAAGGAACCGTGCAGGTATTTGTAGATTTGAACAGGTTTCTCAATACTCAGGAAGACTTTGGTTCCATAAAACTAACCATTCAAAAATATTATAGAATCACCGGAGAGTCTACGCAGAGAAAAGGGGTAAGCTCAGATATCCAGATGAAAGATGTCTTTTCTTATGCGGATATAGGCGAAAAATATGATGACTATGCATTAGCTTGGGATAAAATACCGGGAACAAGCTTCAACAAACGAAACTTTCTCAATATTCAGGCTTTGCAGAAAGTAAGCGAAGAAAGAATTGCTAAAAACGATAATTATAAATTGTTACTTGAATATGCCCAATGGAGAGAAAATCTGGGTAAAGAAAAAACGGTGCCTTTGAGCATGCAAAAATACAGCGATCTGATGAAGGAGAGAAAAACTCAGGATGATAAATTCAAAGTTTTAAAAACATTAGAAAGTGGACTTCAATTCACCCTATATCCGAAGGATATTGAAAGAGAGAAAATTGATGCAGCCTTCAAAAATAAATCGGAAGTATGGGTTAAAAACCTGAAAAAAGATCTCTATCTGCAGGAAGCCATACATATCGTTGAAGATATTGAAGTAAGATCGTAAGCCTATTTATTTATTTATTTATTTAAAATATAAAATTACAGAGCTCAAAAGTGTATTTTCCTACACTTTTGAGCTTTTCTTTATTAAAATCAAAAATTTCTTATAAAATATTTGCGTAGCTAAATAACTACACATATATTTGTAGTCAAATAACTACACGATGAATTTAAGAAGAGATGTATTTCAGGCGATAGCAGATCCTACAAGACGATCTATATTGATGTTGGTGGCAGCACAGTCGATGACAGCAGGAGCCATTGCCTCCAATTTTGATACGGCAAGACCTACCGTTTCAAAACATCTCCAGATCCTTACAGAATGTGAACTGCTGAGATCTGAACAAAACGGCAGAGAAGTTATCTATCACCTAAATCCCAATAAAATGAAAGAAATAGCCGATTTTATAGAACCCTTCCGCCAAATGTGGGACGAAAAATTCAACAAGCTGGAAAGTGTGATGAAAGCCTTCCAAAAAAACATAAGTAATAAATAATAGGAGTAAAAGATGAGAAACCCCAAATAGTATCAGTTTTCCCCCACACTAAAACCCTCAAACCCTCCCACTCTAATACTCTCCCACTTAAAAAACTCAAAATATGGAACTTAAAACAAAAATCCAGGCAGAAGACAGCAAACAGGAAATCTTCATCATCAGAGAATTTGATCTTCCTGTAGAACTCCTTTTCAAAGCCTATACAGAAGCTGAATTTTTCGAGCAATGGATGGGAACGAAAGTCACCAAATTCGAAAACAAGCAACATGGAAGTTACCGTTTCGAAACTTCAAACCCTCAGGGTGATGTGGTTTTCAGTGCCAATGGAACCATTCATGATATTGTTCAGAATGAGAAAATTATAAGAACTTTCCAGATGGAAAACACCCCATTTCCGGCTCAGATTGAGTTTTTAGAATTTGAGAAATTGACAGATACTACGAGTAAAATTACCATTCAGACCATTTATAAATCTGCAGACATCAGAGACCAGCATTTGAAAATGCCTTTTGCACAGGGTATTAATATGGCACATAACCGTTTGCAGGAATTATTAGGTGGCAGGTAGCAGATAATAGGTGATAGATAAGAGATAAGAGATAAAAGACAATGGCAATGAGGTTCAAATTATGAATATCAATGTCAATAGTGAATTTTGCTTTGCAAGTGAATCGTCAATTATTAGTGAAAACATAACCAACCTTAAACCTTGAATATTAAACATTAAAACACATGAATCCAAAAGTTAATTTTTTCTTTAACGACGCCAAGCAATGGAAAAAAGAATTTGAAAAGCTAAGAACCATTGCCCTAAGCACTGAGCTTGTAGAAGATTTAAAATGGGGCTGCCCATGCTATACCTACGAAAGAAAAAATATTTTCCTGATCCACGGTTTTAAAGAATATTGTGCGCTTCTTTTCTTTAAAGGAGCTTTGATGAAAGATCCTGATCACATTTTAATTCAGCAGTCAAAAAATGTTCAGGCAGCAAGGCAGATTCGTTTTACGGATGTAGATCAAATCAATGATTTGGAGAAAATTCTTCAGGCTTATATGTTTGAAGCTGTTGAAATTGAAGAATCAGGCGCTAAAGTTGAAATGAAGAAAACAAAAGAGTTTGAAATGACTGAAGAGTTTCAAAGTAAACTGGATCAGGATCCTGCATTAAAAGAAGCTTTCAAAGCATTAACTCCAGGAAGGCAAAGAGCTTACCTACTCCACTTTTCTTCTGCAAAACAGTCCAAAACCCGTGAAGCACGCATCGAAAAATGCATTCCACAAATCATGGACGGAATAGGATTAAACGACTAACTATAAAAAACCTCATCATGAACACACCACAATCACAAAAAAGAACAAAGATCATCTATTGGATATTTACCCTTTGGATGGCGCTGGGAATGGTTTCCACCGCTATTGTACAACTCATGAAAAGTAAAGATGAACTGCTCAACTTTACCAATCTTGGTTACCCTTCTTATCTGATGACCATCATTGGAATATGGAAAATTCTGGGCGTTATTGCTATATTGATTCCGAAACGCTTGCTGTTGAAAGAATGGGCGTATGCAGGATTTTTCTTTGTTATGTCAGGCGCTGTGATTTCCCATCTGATCGTGGGCGACACAGCAGGGAGAACTTTTCCGGCCGTATTATTATTGGTGCTGGTTCTTATTTCCTGGTATTTCAGACCTGCAGACAGAAAAATCACTATTATTGATTAATAATTTTGAAGATGAAAAGTCAGAAATTTTATCGAAGATAAAATCCTCGCGCCTTAAGAAATATTCTCATTAATATAATTGGCGTCTTTGCGATTTCCAGCAACACAGCAACACAACAAAACAAACAACAAAACAAAATTTGACATGAAAAAGAAGCTTACCCAGGAACAAACCAACGAACTTTTAAAAACACTAAAAGCCCGTTTTGAAAAAAATATGTCCCGTCATAAAGATCTGAAATGGGAAAAAATTCAGCAAAAACTAGAAACCAATCCCGAAAAACTCCAGTCTTTACATGAAATGGAAACTACTGAAGGCGAACCCGATGTAGTAGATTATAACAAAAAAACAGATGAATATTCCTTTGTAGACTGTTCTCCGGAAAGCCCAAAACGTCGAAGCCTATGCTATGATTATCCAGCCTGGGATGCCAGAAAAGCGAACAAACCCGAAAGTAATGTTATTGATACCGCTTCTGAAATGGGCATTGAACTTTTGACAGAGGAACAATACCGCCATCTTCAGGAACTGGGAAAATTTGATCAGAAAACCTCAAGCTGGATCAAGACACCTCAGCAAATTCGTGAATTGGGAGGTGCTATTTTCTGCGACAGACGATACAATACTGTATTTACTTACCACAATGGTGCAGATTCTTATTATGCAGCAAGAGGTTTCAGAGGAGTATTAAAAGTATAAAGAATTATTATTATTTGGAATCTCTCAACCAGGGAGATTCCACGCTCCAGAATATGATTTTCACGCCAAGGTAATTTTCAGCGTATTCTGTAAATTCTTCTTTAGTGAAAGGTTTTTTAGTTTTAGGATTTTTATACGTAAGGGTCGGCTCCTGAACCGCCATTGCTACCAGAGGAAGCTTTCCTTTGTATTGATTGAAAAAAGGATAAGAATTTTTCATTTGTCCTTTTTTATTCGGAACAATATCAGGTCCGCCCAATCCTATATTATTTTTATAAGCGAAATCAAACAGCCTGGACATATATTGATGGTCATTATCCCATTCACACGGAAAAAAATTCACATATTGCAATACATAAGAATCATGAAAAGCACTTCTCGTAAACTTTAGATTTTCCAATTCTGCTTCAAAATAACGATCACAGCTGAATCCTGTTTTATCCTTTTTCATGTCAATATCTATGGCAGTTTCCGGAAGATTAATTCCCTGAATTTTTCCGTCAAATTTCTTTGCCAACTCTCCTATCAGCTTTTGAAATCTCATTCGGACAGCCGGATTCCATTGCTGGGTAGCCCAACCGCTTCCAACAGGTTTATTTTCACCCGGATTATCATATTGAGGAACCAGCCCACCAGTATATTCTTTATCCTTCAGCACATAATCAGGAATATATCTTGCCTTTGGCTCAAAGAATCTGTCCTGAAGCTGGATAAATAATTTTTTGTGGAGACCCGTTAGGTAATCAAGATCTTTCTCAATGACAGAAAAATCATACACATCTTTTGATTTTTCCAAAGCCCTCCAGTTATAGACAATCTGGACTCCGCCAATATCTTCCCTCGTAATCATTTTTTCAATATCATGAAGATCTCCCGACGAAGTATAAATATAATTTTGAGGAGCCTGTGCTGTCACACTTTGTAAACCTAAAATAAATAATACCAACCCTAGTACTTTAGTCATCTTTTTCATTAAAATCTATTTTAAAATGTAAATCATTTTTCGTGCCTAAAAACATTTATCATTTTTAAGACTGTTGAAAATTATTCTTATTTATCAACAATATTCTTTAATATATAAATACTATTGCTATTTTTGGACTTCAAAATTTGATTTTAACAATTAAGGATATGAAAAAATTAATCTTATTAGGTGCTGTTTCAGCTTTTTTAATCAACTGTAATAAGAAAACTGAAGCTCCGGCTCCGGCTCCAAAAGCAGATACGATTGCTGTTGAAGAACCTGTAATAGATACTCTTGGACCAAAATCTTTCTGTTATATCGGAGTAACAGGAAAAGACAGTGTTTTTGCCTCTATTGATGACAATTTAGGAACAATCACCGGAAAGTTATCTTACAAAAACAGTGAAAAAGACAGTTCAAAAGGAGATGTAACCGGTTTCAAGTCCGGAGATACCCTGAAACTGACTTACGAATTTACTGCGGAAGGGAAAAAAAGCAAAAGAGATATCTATTTCCTTCAAAAGGATAATGCATTGACAGAAGGTATTGGTGATCATAAAGAAGAAGACGGGCAATCCAAATATGCTGACGATAAAAAGGTAAGCTATAAAGACGGACAGAAACTAAGTCCTGCAGATTGTAAAGTTGTAAGCGAAGCTTTGAAATAATAATTCATTATAAAAACAAAAACAGCCTTTTTTCCAAGGCTGTTTTTTATCTTAATTCTGTTCAATAATTTCAATAAAACGGTTCACAGCTTCATCTCCCGTACTCCAAGAAGTAATAAGGCGAATGGCTGAAGAATCTTCATTTATTTTTTTCCAGACATAGAATTCAAAATTTTCAGATAATACCTCAATCAATTGATTATTGAGAATAGGAAAAATCTGGTTGGTATAAGTATCTGAAAGAAATGCAGCTCCTTTTTTCTGTAATGCATTCTTAATTTTCATTGCCTGCTGATTGGCATGCCTTGCCAGATCAAAGTACAGATCATCCTTCATCAGTTCCAAAAACTGGATTCCCAACAGTCTCCCTTTTGCCAGTAATGCTCCTTTCTGTTTGATATTAAAAGCAAAATCTTCCTGAAGAACAGGATTATTAATCACGATTGCCTCTCCTATCAAAGCTCCGTTTTTGGTTCCTCCAAGGTAAAAAATATCGGTCAGAGCCGCTACTTTTTCCAGGGTAAGATCACTTATTTCTGCTGTCAAGCCGTGTCCCAATCTTGCCCCATCCATAAACAGATATAATTTATTCTGCTTACAAAATGCGGAAAGCTCTTCCAGTTCTTTCGCCTGATAGATTGTTCCCAGCTCTGTAGAATTGGAAATATATACCAGTTTAGGCATTACCTGATGCGGTACATTACTATGTCCTTCTAAAATTGGGATAATATCTGAAGGTCTTATTTTCCCGTCTGCTGTTTCAATGCTCAGTACTTTATGACCTGTAGCTTCAATAGCTCCGGTCTCATTATTCAGAATATGTCCGGGAGCGGCAGAAATCACACACTGATAAGGTTTTAAGATCGCAGAAATAACAATTAAGTTAGCCTGCGTTCCTCCTGAAACTAAAAAGACTTCCGAATCCGGGTTGTTGATTTTTTCTTTAATTAATGTTTTAGCGCTTAATGAATACTCATCTTCTCCATATCCGGCCTGCTGTTCGAGATTATGCTGTAAAAGAGCCTGTAAGATATTTGGGTGGCATCCTTCAGAATAATCATTTTTGAATGAAAATTTCATAGAGTAAATGTAAAAAGAAAATCGTTCTTATGAAACAGATAACTCAATACAATATCTGCAAATAGTGCATTTATTTAATAACATCATTAGGCTGCCCAACCTGTAAATCTTTTCCGGAATTGATATATATTTTATACTTCTTTTTACATGTTTTTTCCAGCGGCTCAATAAAATAAGAGATTCCATTCTCCATATAAGCTCCTGTTAAATTACCGGAAGCAATGGTCAAAGTAATAAGCTTTGTACCATCTTCGGATTTTCCTTTAAAACTATATATTTCATTTTTTCTCAATGCTTCGGATGTTCTGTCTGTCGTTATATATTTTGTTTCCTTACCATTGATATCATATAAATTAAAAATAATCTCTTTTCTTCCTCCCTTATTCAATTTATTTTCCTTTATGAATTTTTTAGGATTAAAATCAAATGTAAAACTTCGGGATTGCCCTGATACATTACAGAACAATGTAAAAAGCAGAAATAGTATAATGTTTTTCATCTTGGGTGGTATTTATAGATACTTATACAAATTCTATACAAAAAAGGAGCTATATCACTATAGCTCCTTTTAAATATATATTATTAATTATTTTTTGATAACTTTTGACTGATGAATCAGTGTTTTATTATTCAATAATTTTAACATATAAACACCGGTTTTAAACTTAGTGAAGTTAATAGCTGAATTATTCATCGTATTACTCTCCATTAATCTTCCCGATGCATCATAAATTTCATAATGAGTGATTTTCTCATCACTGTATACCTGAAGGAAATCTTTCACCGGATTCGGAACCAAACCAATTGGCTTTTTAGAAAGCTCTTTGGTACTTAATACAGACGTAATATTTAAAGTAATATTGTTTCTGCTTAATTGGTAACAAACTTTTGCCTGATTAAGTTCCGCAATCGTTTTATTAACTAAGGCACTTTCCGCTCCTGTAAACGAAATACCTTGTACCGTGTATGTTCCTACAGGTAAAGTCGTAAAGTTACCTGTTGAACTTGTAGCAATGATTGTATTGGTGGTCGGATTAATAGCTGCATAAGTAAAACTAACGCCTGCAGGTAGACTTACAGTATCATAGAATTGTCCAGGTCCATTAATGCTAACCACAACACTTGATCCTGCAGGAGTACTGCTCAGATTTCTTGAAGTCATGAAGTACTCCACGCCCTTTTCCAAAGTTACAGTGAATGTTCTGTAATAAGTAAAGCTGGTTCCTGTTCCGGAATACACAGCATTTGAAGTCAGGAAATTGGCTGTTCCTGTCTGAGTTCCTTTATATAAAGTAATAGCTACACCACTTGGAGAAGGATAGCTTAATGTATAGCTTCCTGTTTCTGTTGCTTTGAATTTTAAAGTCAGCATACTTGAGCTTGCATTAAGCAGATAAGGAGCTGTTTGTGCCTGATTAAATATATACCAGCTATTGGCTGTCATATTCGCAGCATCGAAAGTCAATGTTTTAGAATTATACGTATCATTCGATGGGGTTTGTGGTACCAGATTAAGGTTAGCCTGTGCACTTCCCTGTATTGCTGTTACCACTTTCGGATTGTCTACCATAATGGTTTGGAAAGCATTACAGTTGGAACTGATAATAAAATTAGTATCAGAAACATCAAAGAATTCTGCATAATCATTGATTACTGCCGTAACTTTAATTCTTGCTTTAGTCGTATAAGGAACATATGGCAAAGTTACCGTTGCTGTACCATTATTAGGAACATTGGAAGCAAGTACATAAGGGAAAGTGTCTCCTCCATCCGTAGAAAGAAGGACATTAACTGTATTCTTCAGGACATTGGTCTGGTTTACATCCCATGTTACATTGATATTGGTTTCAGCATTCACTGTCACATTTGAATTAGGATAGGTCACCGCTAAAGGTCCTTGATCAGTTACGGTCACTGTAACCTGATCAGAATCTGCACCGCCTGAAATCACACTGTTATCTCTTACAGTAAATCTCATTTTCATGGTTCTTGCTACCAAAGGAAGTGCCTCTGCTTCATTCACAGGAGGATTATTCTGGTTATTCAGAACAAATTTCATTTTTGGGAAATATCGTTCTGTAGTCGTTGTACTCTGCTCAGATCTGAATAATGGCGCTGTAGTACTGTTGACTGCAGAATATCCACCACTTCCGTTAATAGTACTTCCAAAAGCTCCTTTATCATTAGCGGTAGCAACGTCTACCTGATCCCAGGTATAAGAAAGGTTGGTATCTTCAGCATCACTTGCTATTCCTTTCAGTTTAAAAGGAGTATTTTTTGGAATGCTTATCGCGGTATTACCCGGATTGGCAGAAGGCGGTGTATTATTTACCGCTACAGAAGTATAGCAGGTAGAAGATACTGCAAGGGTATTTAAAATCTGATCAATACTTTTAGCATGGAAATAATTCAAACCGTTATTTCCTGTATTGGTTTGATCATTAGGCGTAGTACAATTGTTTTTATAAGCCATTATAGTAGATCCTGATCCCGGCTCTGTAGCTGCTGCAGAATTCCATCCGGAAGTGCAGAATGTAGGGCTTGAAGGCGTTCCTCCTACCGCATTATAAGTATGTCCTGCCCCAAACTGATGCCCCATTTCATGAACGATCAGGTTGGCAGATAAAGATTTTGGCATAGAGAGCGTCCACTGGCTCCAGGCTCTCGCTTTAAGAGATGCAGTACACGGACGAGGCCCCGCCTGTCCCTGAGCACTTCCTCCCGCTCCCGGCATAATATTAAAGGTATGGCCAATATCGTAATCTGCATAAGGCAGCGTTCCGTTGGTATTCATAATGTCAAACCCGGATTGTGAATTGGCTGCTGAAGCAAAAGATGGGTCTATTGTAAAAGGATCTGTAGCTCCATCCGTAAAAATCAGGGTTTTATTGGTTGTTTTATCAATTAATGTAAAAGAAATGGATAATTCTGATTCATATATCTGATTGATCAGGTTCATCATAGCCACCAATTCTCCAAGAGCAGCATCCTGATTTCCTAAAGCAGTTGTAAATTCACCTGTCGTTGCCACTGCCATTCTGAACGTTTTCAATGAGCTTCCATAAGGGAATCCTGACACCGACTTCTGAACATTCAGCCCTTTGGCCACAGCCTCCAAACTTTCTTTAAAGTCATTTTCATCAGTTCCGCACATGAACTTTTCACCAAACATTTCAAAGGAGTTGTAAATACGATATTCTCCTTTATTAGTTTTATAAGGTTCTATAATATAATATCCTGTTCCGGATTTCACCATTGCAGAGATCTCATTTCCAACCAGGGTAAGTTTTATTTTATCTTGTCTGTCCTTTGAATATCCGTCAAAAGTAACAATATTATCAATTTTCCTGTTTAAAAGATTATTTTCAGATAGAATAAACTCCTTTTTAGTACCATCAATAAGGGTTAATACAATAGATTGGTTGCTAATTTTTTCAGAATTTTTTCTATTTGTGTTTACACTTCTTTTAAAATCATCAATATTAAGTTTAAAAGTTGTTCCTGGAAGATCATCACTGCTTAAACCGCTGGGTTTCAATATCTGTGCATTCATAAAAAAGGATGCACAGAGTGAAAGGAAAGTAATTTTTAATTTCATTGTTCTATTTTTTACGAAGTTAAGATAAGTAATTAATCAATAAATCACTTAAAAATGAAAAAAAATGAGTGATAATTATTCATAAATTTAAAAAAAATACAAATATTTTAAATTATTTAAAATAATATTCATTAAAAATAAAATAAATCGAAATATAAAAAACATCCAGACTCATATGTAATGATCTCATTAATAACCAATTTTAAATTTCATCCCTGTTTATTTTCACTTAATCCTATTTTATTAGAATAATTAATGATTATCAAATGAATTTTTGATTGATAAGCAGAAAAAATTTAATATTATTTTGTTAGATTTGTAGTGAAAATCATCTAACATTTTGAAAACAACCCTAACAGAAGAGAATTACCTGAAAGCTTTGTTTCATTTAGTTGACAATGAAGGTAAGGTTACAATTAATGAGCTCAGTAAATTTTTGAATGTCAAAATGCCGAGCGTCAATAATATGATGAAGAAATTTGCCGACAAAAAATGGGTCATCTATGAAACTTATAAGCCATTAATTGTTACAGAAAGCGGAAGACGTGAAGCCTCCCTGGTCGTTCGTAAACACAGACTTACCGAAATGTTTTTAGTCAAAAAAATGAATTTTGGCTGGGAAAATGTTCACGAAATTGCTGAACAGCTTGAGCACGTACATTCTCAAATCTTTTTCGATAAAATGGACGAAATTCTGGATTATCCTAAATTTGATCCGCATGGAGAACCTATTCCTGATAAAGACGGGAATATTATCTCTCAGGATTTACAGAAGCTCAGCCATTGTGAACCTGGTGAAAATGTTACTTTCGCCTCAGTTACTCTTTCTGATGATGCTTTCCTGACTTATTTGACTGACAGAAAACTGTTGCTCAATACCAAAGTAAAAATCATTAAAGTTGAAAATTTTGACAAATCAATGACGATTGAAATTGACGGTAAAATAGAAATTCTAAGCAAAAAAGCGACTGAGAAAATATTGGTAAAAAAATAAATTTACATATACACAAAAGGTGGTTAAATAACATTTAGCCACCTTTTGTATAGTATACTAAAAAGGAACGATCAATTTTAAAGAAATATTTCTTCCCATATTATAAATATTTCCTAAATATTTTAAACGGCTGAGATGTGACTGATAAGCACGGTCAAATACATTATTCACCTGAAACTGCAGAACTGCAGAATGATTTTCAGAATAGTGTATTGCAACAGATGCGCCGATATTAAACAATGTATAATCCGGTGTTGCAGTTTCTGTATTATCTAATCCCATATACCTATTCTGTGCCGCCGAAAACTCTACTTCTGCCGTGGGTGTAACGGATGAAATCAATTTTGACGGGATAGATATTTTCTGGGATAGGTTTCCAGATAGTTTTAATGGAGAAATCAAAGGAAGATATTCTCCCTGAGTCTCTTTATTTTTGAATTTCTTATCACGATTGAAGCCGTAAATAACGGATAAGCTTGTCTCAAAATTAAATCCTTTCCATTTCTCAGGATGCAGCGATACCCACGCCTCCATCCCATAAAGCTGGGCAGAAGCCTGCTGATACTGATAGGTTTTATTACCCTGTGTATCTACGATAGGATTTCCCTGTGCATCTACAAGTAATGACAGATAAATATAATTTTGAATATTATTATTAAACCAGCTTACATCCGCTGAGAAATCCTTAAATCTTGTACTGATTCCCAGATCTTCCTGTAATGAAAATTCAGGATTAAAATCTCTGTTTCCTTTATAAATAATGTGGGCTCCGGGATCCAGTCCGTTCGAACCAATCTCTGTAATGTTTGGTGCTCTGTAACTTCTTCCAATATTGGCTTTAAGGCTAATCTGTTTTGTCAGTTGAAAAGCCGATCCGATACTGGCTGACAGGCCGCCGAACGTTTTGTTGTAAGAAGCAAACCCAAGCCTGGTATTGGCAGATGCCTGAGCAGCATGTTCTTCAAATTGTGTTACCGGGTTAGTCTGTATATAAAAATCATCCCAGCCAATCTTTCGGATATCATAACGAGCACCTCCGCTTATGTTGAGTCTTTTATATTTCCATTTGATATAAGTATAGATCCCTCCTTCGCTTAAGTCGTAATCAGGAATTGGAAAATCTGTTGCTGATTTATTTTTATTGTTTTGAACCATTCCGTTAATACCTGCAGAAATTTCAACTGATGAAAATTTAGGAAAATTATAGCGTATTCCATAATTTAACGTATTAAGCCTTACGTACATTCCGGGTTGTGAAGGTACAGTAGGATGATTGTATTCTCTACGGATATTTTGCTGCAAAGCCAGCTGAACATCCAGATCTCCTTTACCAATCTGTTGAGTATGCTGGGCATATAACCTGTAATGCTGAATTCTTTGGTGTAAAGGTGAAAGCGTGTAAGAATTAAGATTTATATCTGAAACGATAGGTCTTTTTTCTACGTCATCATCGTCTCCCTCTCCTATCTGATAGGTAAATTTTCCGGTATTCGGATCACGGCTTCCATCAGGTATTCCCTGCAAATTATCATATAATGTAAAATTGATTTTTGAAAAGCTTGTATTTGTTTTTCGTCCTAAGAGAAAAGAAAGGTTTTTTTCTTCAAAATTGGTATTGTATACTCTGCCATCTACAGCATTTCTGTAGTTTTTAGCCATTCTGTAGGAAGCATTTAATGAAGCTATAAGAGAATTCTTTTTATAGCCTAACTGCATTCCGTTTCCAATAAGATTGTTGTTTCCCTGATATTCACCGGTTATTTTGCCATGCACAATACCGTCATTTTGAGAAGGCACATAGGGAAAAAGACTTACCACTCCTGCCAAAGCATCAGAACCGAACATCAAGCTGGCAGGTCCTTTTATAACCTCTGCCCGTTCTACAATATAAGGGGCGATTTCTATACCATGCTCATCTCCCCATTGCTGGCCTTCCTGGCGTATCCCATCATAAAGAGTTAGTACCCGATTATAGCCCAATCCCCGGATAAAGGGTTTTGAAATATTGGGTCCCGTTTCTACCACACTTAATCCGGGAGCAGATTTCACCAATGAACTGATGATATTGGTAGCTACAGTTCTTTCGAGCTGTTTGTAAGAAATGCTGAGCATGGCAACAGGTGTTTCTTTAATTAAAGTTTCCCTTGAAACTCCCGTTATTGCTATTTCATCAATTCTGTTACTATTACGGATGAGTAAAATATCCGGTATGGGTCTCATTTTTTTCTCTACAGAAATGTCCCTTTCAAATTCTTCATATCCTTTAGCTTTCACCAAAAGTCTGTAATTTCCGGGAGCCAGGTTTTTGATCGTAAAATCACCATTTTTATCCGGTGTGGTTTTTATCGAAGTGTCTTTTAGTATTACGTCAGCACCCGGACTGCTTCCATTTTCAAAAAGGACTTTCCCTGTTATTTCCGCATCCTGAGCATTTATCATTGAAGTAATAAAGATTACAAACACCGACAGCATCAATCTAAATTTCATATACATTAAGGTTTTTTATTAAAGTCTTTGAAGGATTGAAAATGGTTATTAATTAAAAATCAAAAGTAGTAAAAAAAACAATATTGCAACTATGTTGCAATATTTAATTTTAAAAGAAAATTACCTTTTAAAAAATTTTCCTGAAGAGCAGTAATCGATTAACTGTTAAAAAACGGTTAAACTCTTTTTTTGAAACACTCGAAAATTTATTTTTAGCTAGGTTTGCAAAACGTTCTACAGACTTTGTCTTTCTGACAAATACTTACATTTAATTATTACTTAAAAAAATTATGAAGAAAAGCATTCCGTTTTTTATTATTTCGATGTTATTAAGTCCATTTGCAAATGCGCAGACCACTTCTCAGGTAAGAGATTTTGTAATTGAACCACAGATTAAGCCTAATTTCTATATTTATAAAACTTTCGGAGTATTCGGTGGCAAAGAATATTCTACTAATGCAGTTTATCTGGTTACCAAAAAAGGAGTTGTTTTATTCGATGTTCCATGGCAGAAAACACAGTATCAAAGTTTATTGGATACCATTCAAAAACGCCATCATCTTCCGGTTGTAGCTGTATTTGCTACTCATTCACACGAAGACAGAGCCGGAGATTTAAGTTTTTATAATAACAAAGGAATCAAAACATATGCAACTGCCAAAACTAATGACCTGTTAAGGAAAGAAGGAAAAGCTACTTCTACAGAAATTATAGAAACGGGAAAAACATACCGTATTGGCGGAGAAAAATTTGTAGTGGACTTTCTTGGTGAAGGACATACTGTTGACAATGTAGTGGTATGGTTTCCAAAATATAATATATTAGACGGTGGATGCCTTGTAAAAAGCAGAACCGCAGAAAATTTGGGTTATACTGGAGAAGCCAATGTTGCCCAATGGCCGCAAACCATGACCAAGCTGAAATCAAAATATTCAAAGGCTACTCTTGTTATTCCAGGTCATGATGAATGGAAAGGTGGCGGACATGTAGAACATACACTGGAACTTTTGAACAAAAAATAATCATATAATATAGAAAAGACCTGACTTTTGCCAGGTCTTTTTTTATAATGCATTTACTTGCCTGAAAGATATTTTATAGCTTCTCCCATTACTCTGTCTACAAATGTTTGCGGATTATTTTTCATTTGTCCAACTTCAGCATCCGAAGGAGGTGTCACATAAATATCCGGCTTGATCCCAACTCCTTCTATGACTTCCTCATTGAGATTTTTGGTTGCCATTAATGGCATATAAAATTCTAGTATCCCATCAGCTATGGCATCCCTCGTACCTCCATTAAAATCATCTGATCCTCCCAGACCAGCAGTAGCTCCCGCACTGTAATCTCCTATTGAGACAGCATGAGATCCTTGGCTTTTAAGCATCAGTGTAGACATTTCAGACATACTGTAACTACCCTTATCCGTTAAAATAGCAATAGGAATATCTTTGGGAAGTCCAAACAGATGGGGCCTTACCTGTACCGGAACCCAGGGAGTATAATTAAATTGTCCATTTCCTTCTTTTGTCCTTTGATAAAATGCCGTTGTACTTTTAGTGATAAATCGTTCAGTAAAAAATCTTGCATCAACAATTGCACCACCACCGTTACCTCTTAAGTCAATAATCAGTTTTTTAATCTCTCCTTTATGCAAAGGATTCAGAAACTTTTTATAAAAAGGAGCACTATTCAGTATTTTTTTTGCCATATCCTGAAACTGTTCTAAATGATATCCCAATTCTACGTGCTTATTCATTTTATCAATAAACCAATTGATATAAGGAAGGGTTTCATTATCAAAAACAGAAAAATAGGTTTCCAGACTATTGTATTTTACGAGATTATTAGATTTGGTGAGTAGCTGCTGGGTTACATTTAAAAAAGAATCTGATAAAACTTCTGTATTTTTAAATGCTCCAATCTGACTATTGAAGGATTTCATTTCATTTGAATTCGGAAATGAATTCCATTCGTTCAATATATTTATAGTGAAATTTTTAACTTCATTTCTCATTTTAATATCACTAATAGCATTAAGTTCTTGGCTGTTTGCAATAATGTCAGGTGTAAGAACAAAAAAATTTCCCGGATCCAGGCTCACATATTTATCAGCAAGATCAATTTTAAATTTTGTAGATAAATCAAAACTGTTGAAGCTGAAATAGTAAATGTCTGGAATAGATTTTAGATTCCCCGCCAATAAAAAATTATCGACTAATACAGCTCCATCCTGAAGTTTGTCTTTCATGTATCTGTATTTTGAAAAAAATGGATAATAATTAGGTTTCTTTTCTTTCATTCCCCCAGAAAATGTATAACTTGGGGCAATACCGGAACTTGAAATAGGTAATCTTATTTTAACATTAAAATGCCTGTCAATAATAGGGTTGATAATCTCTGTAAAATACCCATATGCTTTTTCAGCATCTGCCTGCATATCCGTATCACTTACTCCAATACCGTTATAAGATTTTAAAGCAGCAAATTTGGGGTAATATTCTTTATATATGGCATTCCAGTCCATACCACCCTTTTCCTTCTGTTCATAAAAATAATTATACCGCTGATCCATCACTGTCCAGAATACTTTAAAAAGATCTGCATAGGATTTTATATCATTTCTTGTATATCGTGTTGGTTCTGTAATGGAAGACTCGTAATCCTGTACACAGGAATTGAATATTGCTGATGCTGAAAATAATGCAAGTCCTAAATAAATGATATTTTTTTTCATTTTTATATATTTTAATTGATAAGATTTTATTTAAATTTATACGACACGCCTAAAGAAATCATATACGACCTGATTGTAGACTTACGATCTTTATCATCATTCGCCATATTGATATCCGAAAGTCCATACTGATAATTGTAAGAGCCATATACATCAAACTTTTTGAAAGAATATCCTGCCTGTATCTGCCCTGCTAGCCCATATCCCCATCGATTGAGCTGATTTTCATTCTTCTTGAAATCATAGGTATCCGAAACTTCTGTATAATTGAATTTCCCGTTTTCCTGTAATTCGTTGAATACCGGATACCTCCCTTCTCTTTTCATACGAAGCCAGTAATCCGTATACATTCCTCCGGCAACCTTGATCCACACTCCGGTAGTTTCATGGGGATTGTTCAAAATATAGCCTCCAATCATTAGAGGAAATGTCAAAAAATCATTGGTATAATTTGTATACCATCCCGCCCGGTTTCCCGTTCTCTCAAACCTATAATTCTTTTGCTGGAAGGAAATTCCCGTAGAAACGAAAAGTGATTTCCAAATCATATATTCCCCAGACAGGTTAACTCCGAAACCAGACCTTGCTGTGTACTTCGAATCAACAAGATTAGAAAGATTAGAATGTAATACGCTGTTGGTATACCCTGCATCCAGGCTTACCTTTAATTGATTCTGCCCCATCATTGCCGTTCCTGTACAAATAAACCAAAGGCAAAAGATTTTAAACATTTTCTTTTTCATAGATCTTTTTTAAATTTTTTCATTAGTAAGTAGTTATCTTATTAGGACTTAACATCAATCTTCCTGAAGAATTTGTATCTATTGTTCTTTGAAAAACTATTCATTTATATATTTATCAAACAAAACCATAAATACTTGACATATTCCCATAGTATTATCGTTAAAACTCACAAAATCATTAAAAAAAATCTACGACACATCTACTTCTTAAAAATAACCCACTAATTATCAATTCATTAAAAATCAATGACAATAATATTTTCCTGCCAATTGTAGATGCCAAGAAGTATCATGTAGGAGATGATGTAGAATGTGTGTAGAATAGGTGATGTAGGTAAATAATGGAGATATACCCCCTATTGAGATACCATAATAATTTTATAAAGTAGTTTTCGTTGTAAAGCCCCCATAAAAAACACAATCAACGCGATGGCAACTTGTCCATTTGACCTGGGTGCTGTAAGGGAAACCAAATCGGGATAAGGAAGCGGCCACGCAAAACACAATTTTGATCTCAAAAATCAAAAAAAGAATCGGGCCCTGGCAAATGCCAGGGCCCGATTCTTTTAAAACCATTATTTTAATGGTTGATAGCTGCTAAAAGTTGGGATACTTTTTCAATTTCTTCCATCGTATTGAAATAATGAGGCGATAATCTGATGGCGTGATCCACATTTTTAGAAGTAAAATCAATTAACGCATCACCTTTCTTATTCTCCTTAAAAAACACGTTATTCTCAGTCAGAATTTTATGGATCTTTTCAACGTTTCCATCTGCCTGGCAAAAAGTAATGATACTGCTTAATCTATTTCCTTTATCCAAAACCCTGAAATCACTATTCTGCAGATTAATCCTCAATGTATCTGCCAGTGTGCGATTGTAGTGTTCAATTTTCTCCATTCCTATAGAATTGGCATAGCGTAAAGCTTCTGTAAAACCGAGCAAAGCAGCATAAGGTCTTTCAAAAAGTTCAAATCTCTTGGCTGTATCAATGAGCTGGAAATCATCAAAAGAAGTCCATTGGGCTCCAATACTATCTAGAAACAAAGGATGCATTTTCTGGTTTAATGCTTTGTCTGAAACGTACAAAAAACCGGTTCCTCTTGGTCCGCGCATAAATTTTCGTCCGGTTGCTGTCAGAAAATCACAATTGATTTTTTCAACATCTACCACAATCTGACCTACTGACTGGCAGGCATCTACAAGATAAAGAATATCATACTGTTTACATAGCTTCCCAACTCCTTCTATATTCTGAATTAAACCAGAATTGGTAGGAATATGAGTAACGGCGATTAACTTGGGATAATGTTTTCTGATCAAATTTTCGAAATCTTCAAGATCCAGTTCGTTGTCTGGAAGATTGGCAACTCTGATGATTTCGATTTTATATCTTTTCTTCAAGGAAATAAAAGCAATCTGATTGGATATATAATCATCATTGGTGGTAATAATACAATCTCCTTCTTTGAAAGAAATACTCGATAAAGCCTTAGCATAACCATCCGTAGAGCTGTTTACAAATGCAATATTGGAAGGTTTTGTATGAATAAGTTTCGCAGTCTCTTCGTAAAACTTATTAATCAATTCTGAGTTTCGTGTTGCTGCGGTATATCCTCCAAATTCCTGTTCTTCGTATAAAAACTTAACGGTTGTCTCCACAACGGACTTTGGCATTAATGATGCTCCTGCACTGTTTAAAAATATCTTATCCGAACATCCCGGTGTTTCCTGTCTTATAACCTCTAAATTCATTTTTATCAATCCTTAAGGCAAATTTACATTTAATTTTTTTCTATATAAGTACATGAAAAATCCCGAATTTTCATCCGGGACTCTATTTTTACTCAATGATTTTAATCTAAAACACTCCAACCTCTTTTTGGATTAGTGTTGGTAGAAACTTCCTGCTCATTAACGATAATATTTTCTTTTCTCTGACCGATATAATCAAGTTCGCTCAGTTTTGAAAAAATGATTTCCAGGCTTCTCAACATCTGTTGAATATAAAGCAAAGGCTCGCCGCAATTATGGTGATCATAATTTGTTTCTGCAACAATAGAAAGCTGGTTTAATAAAGTATGAGGAGCAATCTCACTCCATTCTAAACTATAATTCAACATTTCTTCCAATTCTGCAGGTACTAAAAGCTGAGTTGAGTTGTATAAATGAAGAGCCAGTCTTGCAAAAGACTCAATCAAGAATACAGGTGGCTGCCAGGGAGTAATATTTCTGAACTGGAAATACATATCTCCAAAAGTATTCACCATGGTAGTACACAAAAACTTAACGTTTTGTGCCAACGCGGTATTTTGATTTTTATGAGAGGCTTTTTGAATAATTTTAAAGGCATACTGCTGAAGATTTCCGATTGATTTTGCATAGCTGCCGTAATATTCCACCAAAGCCGGATGACTTTGCACAGAAGTACAAGGCGGAATAAAGTTGGAATCTACCTGAGCAATATTTCCTTTTAAATCTACTTTTCCGATGATAAGATAATTCCCTCCTGAATAGCTACTGTTCAAAGAAGTTACAGGAAGTAATTCAATATGGTGATTCGGCTGTGCACTTGGATGACGCGGTGGAATTTCTTCAGGGTCAATATCTCCAAAA
The DNA here is from genome assembly GCF_002979455.1 of Chryseobacterium sp. MYb7. GTDB lineage: Bacteria > Bacteroidota > Bacteroidia > Flavobacteriales > Weeksellaceae > Chryseobacterium. The sequence continues at coordinate 196,686 of NZ_PCOU01000005.1, read as the reverse complement.
GGCACTTTATCAAAAGGGTTTACAGAAATCAGAATATAATATTCTCCATCTGCCTGCTCTTCGTTCATTGATTTTGCCAAAGACTTCACGCTGATTCTCCTGTCTGTAAGCTCAATACGGTATCCTGCCATGGTAACCGCACTGCAACGCTTGATGACAAGCTGTACATCATTGGTTGCTGTATTATGAACATCAAAAATGGTACGATCTGTAAATTCGTTGGAAATAGGCAAAAGTCCGTAGTTATATGTAGTAATTGCAAGAGAATTGGAATCTCTGATCGTATCAATTAAGAAATTATCCTGATCATTAAGGTGTCTCTGGGAAACCTTCATCCCATCCACCCAATTGATTGCAAAATGTTTAATAGGCTGTATCATGTTTAATACTTTTTAGATTTTTTGTGGTTATGATTTTTTTGCGACTCCCTCCTCTTCATGCTGAATAACTCTCTTACAAATCACCACTTCATTTTCAGAAATGCTGTTTGTCGTAATGTCGTGGTCGAAATCTATATATTTTCTAAAACTGAAAAACGATTTTTTAGTGTAGAAGATCCAGTAATACGGCTCATTTCCTTCGTCAGAAAGATGGATAATAGAACCCGGATTTTTGTGGTTATAATCGTCTACTACCCTGTAGAACCAATCTCCGAAAGTAACTCCTGTAGGAAGTGTTTTTGCTTTAATTCTGAAACGGTTAGAATCTTCTAATTTTTTACTCAATTCAACATTCAATACCATTAATCTGTCAAAATCTGCTCCTTCAAAATCAGGCAGTTTCTGCTCGGGTGAATATCTCCATGTCTTATAAATATCAAAAGGAATACTGATAAACTGGATATAACAGTAATAAAATACCATCGGAACCACAAAGATCAGCATACTGGTTGCCGCCATTACAGAATTTCCTAATCCTTTACTCATCCAGTTGAAAATCAGAGTGAAAAGATATCCTCCCAAAGCTATACACGTCAATGAAAGTATAGATTCAAACAAAATACTCATGGAAAGAGATTCAATATGTTTTTTGAAATATCTGTGCAATAAATTCACATGAATAATTCCTAAAATAAGATAAATAACCTGTGCGATAAGATACCAGTACGGATTAAAAAGGTTTCCTGCAAATCCAAAAACTCCCGGAATAGCCAGGCATAAACTGCACAGAAGCACGTATATAATAATCACTTTAATCTTGATCGCAGGTTTATTTCTCCTGATTATACCCAGTATAACCATCATAATAATTGCGATTAAAGGCATTAAGATATACCTTAAAAAAATACCTTTTACTGAAGAAATTTCCATTTGTTTCTTTTCGAATTTATACTTTGTTGGTAATTGTAAATATAATAAAATAATTTAGAGGAATGTAGAGTATCCAAGGCGGCTGGCATTTCTTTCATCATCCTCAAGACTGAATGAATATTCCTCCTTTTCTGTAATAAAATTCTCTTCTACATCCACGGTTACCGGAAGAAAATAGTCATACAGTGATTGAAGTACATTTCTGAACGGACTTCCAGGAATATATTTTTTCATATCTCCATAAGGAATGGGACCAATATTGACGACCCAGTTTCTCTGACCATCCATATGGGGACCGCTTGGAATATAGGTTACCCCTAATCTTGAATTTCCCAATAACATGGAATCATCATTTTTCTCAATCTGATCAATAATATTGGGTGAGAAGGTTACTTTTACCGGTACTTGAAGAAAAGCTGTCATACATCTTTCAAACCATCTTTTATCCCCTCTTATCTGATGGAAAAACGGTAAAATATGCATGAAAATATAAGCACTCTGCTGATCCAGCATTTTGATCATGGGCCAAAGCTCACTTACCGTTTCCAGTAAAGAATCAGTATTGCTTGTGATATCAAATTCCGATTCCTTAAGTAAAGCACTGATCTCCGTAAAAAATACTTCCAATTCAAAAGGACGGAAAAACTTACGGGCATCATCTTCTACCCTTTTCTGTTTCCGGATTTCCCTTACCACAGTATCTACATTCTTTCGGGAAGCCCCAAGAGATGGCGGATGGAACAATCCTTCCGGAAGGTAGTCATAAATACCTTCTCTGTAACTCTCTATAGTAAATACTTCCTCATCGAAGCCTAAATAGCTGCTTGAAATACTCTTAATATCCTTAAGGTAAGCACGGTCGTTCACTCCCACACGCTCTATGAAGATATTGCTTACCGCTCGGTGGTATTTCAAAAGGTTAACAGCCACAGCTTCAGCCTTAAAGTCTGTCTGCAGCTTATTGTAATGCATATCTACAATATTGTTCTCATACATAGTGTTTCCTCTGATTATGACTTGTAAAGATAATATATCTCATAAGTTTGAAAAAATATTTTTACAATAATTTTCTCCTAAAAATAATAATTTATTGACATTAATAGGAATGAACTTCTGCAAATTCCGTGAAAATACGGTAAATACACTGTTTATTTGTTTTTTTTAATTTTAAAACTAATCATTCAGAATCAATCATTTAGAGTTTAAAATTCAAGGTTGTGGTTAAGTTTTTTAGTCCTTATATATTATATATGAAGAGTTTTATGTCATTATCTTCCCTTCTTTCTCTTCTTTTCAAATCTAATAGTATAGCATTTATTTAGATTAAATTTTATTAACATCATCTTATAGAATAAATTCAGGATAATGCATGCTCATTCCGAAAGCTGGACGTATCTTTGCAGCCTGAAAATTGTTATTTAAAATGAAAAGTATTTATTCTAAAATTCTGATTTTAGCATTCATGGCCTCTTCACTTTATTCTTATGCGTGGGGATTAACGGGACACAGGGTTATTGCAGACATTGCACAAAACCATCTTTCCCGTAAAGCAAGAAGAGAGATTAAAAAAATCATGGGAAAAGAACGCCTGGCTTACTGGGCCAATTGGCCGGATTTCATCAAGTCTGATACCACAGGTGCATGGAAGCAGGCTTCATCATGGCATTATGTAAACATTGATCCAATGACGGATTTTAAAGCTTTTGAACAAAACTTAAAAGCACAGGCAGGGCCAAGCCTTTACACTCAGGTAAATACCTTGTCCAGTCAGATTAAAGATAAAAGCACTTCTGAAAAAGACAGAAAGATTGCTTTAATCTTCCTTATCCACATCATGGGAGATCTTGCTCAGCCCCTACACGTAGGAAGAGCGGAAGATTTGGGCGGAAATAAAATTAATGTGACCTATTTCGGAGAAAAAACTAATTTACACTCAGTTTGGGACGGAAAATTAGTGGATTCTCAAAAATACAGCTACACAGAATATTCTAAACTTTTAGATATTAAATCTAAAGAAGAAGTAGCACAGATCCAGTCAGGAACATTGGAAGACTGGTTGTATGATTCTCATAAAATTGCCAACAAGATCTACGCACAGACTCCTAACGACTCTAAGCTATCTTATGACTATCAGTACAAGTTCAATGAAACGATGGAAAGACAGCTTCTATATGGAGGATTGAGACTAGCGAAAGTATTGAACGAGCTTTTCTAAAAAATGGTACGGGTTGCGGGTTTGCGGGATAACCCGACATAACCTAAAATAGTACTTTTAAATATAAAAACGGGACTTCGGTTTCGTTTTTTTTTTTGGTTTAAGATTTAAGGAAGTTATAGGGTTTTCAAATGAATTCTAGCCTTTTGATGATTAATTTACATTTCATTTTTCAAATGAAAACAATCGCATATCATTCAATATCAACAAATTAAATTTATTTGAAAATATAGTAATACGTTTTACATGATTTATTGTACAAAAAAGATTCTACCTTGTGTAACCTTTTTACCTTTTCATACGTATATATTATAGTAACTCTTTTTTGAGGAAAAAATAAATGAGACAATTAAAAATCACTAAGCAGGTTACCAACAGGGAAACTGCTTCATTAGACAAGTATTTGCAGGAAATTGGTAAAGTGGAACTGATCACTGCGGACGAGGAAGTAGAATTGGCACAAAGAATACGTGCAGGCGACAGAGCCGCACTTGAGAAATTAATAAAAGCCAACCTTCGTTTCGTAGTATCCGTATCTAAGCAATACCAAAATCAAGGTCTTTCTTTACCCGATTTGATTAATGAAGGTAACTTAGGATTAATGAAAGCGGCAAAAAGGTACGATGAAACTAGAGGTTTCAAATTTATCTCTTATGCAGTATGGTGGATCCGTCAATCAATCTTACAGGCATTGGCTGAACAGTCAAGAATTGTAAGATTACCGTTGAACAAAATTGGTTCTATCAACAAAATCAATAAAGCATACGCTCACCTTGAGCAAGAAAATGAAAGACCACCTTCTCCGGAAGAATTGGCTGAAGTTCTTGACATGAGCGAGGAAGATATCAAAGAATCTATGAAAAACTCCGGAAGACACCTGTCTATGGATGCGCCTTTAGTAGAAGGTGAAGATTCTAATCTTTATGATGTATTACGTTCAGGAGAATCTCCAAGTCCTGATAAAGATCTGATGCTGGAATCTCTACAAATTGAGATTGAAAGAGCATTGAATACTTTGACTCCGAGAGAGGCTGACCTGGTAAGATTATACTTCGGACTGAACGGAAAACATCCAATGACTTTAGAGGAAATTGGTGAAACTTTCGATCTTACAAGAGAGAGAGTTCGTCAGATCAAAGAAAAAGCAATTAAGAGACTAAAACACAATACCAGAAGCAAGATCCTTAAATCTTACCTGGGTAAATAATTTTAGCGTAAAAACTTTATAGGCGGAGTCTGTTTTCAGACTCTGTTTTTTTATTGTAAATCATCATAAAAAACCCGGAGAAAAATATTCCTCCGGATAATTATGTACCATGAAACTATCGTCAATTTATTTCGGAGACGATATCCCGATTTTCAAAAAAACAAACTACTTTTAATCATTCCTTGTAAGTGTTACCTTGAAGTTTCTTGTTACTGGTCTATTATTGAATATATTTATCGTCGCTGCATCTGGCATATTCACACCATAATTAAATCCATTTGCATTACCACCATCAGCACATGCAACAACTCCTGACCAAGTCAAATAAACTTTATTTTTTGCTGTATGATTAAATGATGGAGTGCTAAAACCACTACTTACAAACCCATTTAGCCCTATAAGTCCAAAGTAGCCATTCGCCGCATTACAATGAACCAAAAAATTTGCGGAAGTAGAGTCGCCGCAGGCATTAGTACATGTAACGGTAAGCTTATATATACCAGCAGGGATACCTGTCAGATATGGAGTATCAGCAAGAGTGGCAATAGCCGCACTATTAGATCTGACCTCACCATAAGTAGATGAACCTGATGACTTCACTAAAACACCAGTAGGATCTACATAAAGAGAAGTTGTAACCGTTCCTGATGCAGCCTGGTTAATAGTTCTTATTCTCGCAGTCCCGTTAACATCAAGAGTATTTGTTGGAACCGTTGTCCCAATTCCCACAGCTCCAGTAGGAGTTACAGCAAAATCATTAGTCTGTTGAGCTGCAGACGGAGCTCCTGTAGCAGGATTATCTTTTCCACCATCTACATGGAAAGCTGCTTGGGGGTTTGCAGTATTAACGCCAACCTGAGAATATGCTAATGACGAAGCCAGAGAGCATATAAGGATAATTTTTTTTTTCATTCTTAAAAGTGTTTGTAAAATAAACTTCTCTATATCTCAAAAAATTTAGAGACTGTGCAATATTACAATTACAATAAGTTTCAGCCCAAAAATCAACTACAACATATCTACAACATTAGTAATAAATAATGATACAAAAAAACTCTTTTCTGCTTATTATCAGTTATTTAAGAAAAATAAAATCTTTGAGATAAATGGAAGTAACATTTTAGGAAAAGTGGATATCATCCTTAATTTTAACCATAAAGATTCCGACTTACATTCTATTTTATAAGCTTATGTAACATTTTTTAAAGTTTGTTCAACTAATTAAAATCATATCCTAATATCATCTGTGATAAAATTGAAATGATTAATTTTAGTTGCCTTGATATACTGCTGATTATCAAACAAAACATGCTATGAAAAAAATACTTTTCGCATCTACCCTTGCATTATCTCTACTTTCCTGCAGAGAAAATAAAGCCCGGCAAGCACCCACTGTAGAAAATGCGGTTGACAATGCTGAATCTTCAGTCTCCAGTTCTATTAAGAAAAACACCCGATATTCTGGCGGTGGAAATCTTGTTTATGAAATCTATCAGGAGCTTATCAAAAATAACAAAGCTTTACAGGAACTTGATACCAGAATAGAAAACATTCATAAGGAAACCGATACCGTGCTTTCAGAATATGATGACATTCTTGGAAAATCAGAAACATACTATAATGATGCAACCGCATTGTCAAATTCAATAACAGACTCTATTACCAAAAAACAGATTGAAAAAGAGATCAAAGAAAGTTCTGAAAAATATGATGCAAAAACTCAAAGTATTAAAGATCTCATCAGCAAAATAAAAGCAAACAAGGCAGCTCTTTATAATGAATATATCGTGTTCAAAATCAGAAAAACGCTTCCTGAAATTGAGAAGTATCAAAATGCTCATCCCTTAAAAACAGACAGCCTCAATCAATTCATCAATAAACAGAATAAATTACTGGAAGAATTGAAAAAATTAAAATAAATACCATTACACCTCATGAAATATACTATCCAATGGCTGACAGATAAAAGCCGCGTGAAAGAGCTTGTAGACTTTTTTATTACCCATAAAACAGATTCTTATATTTCTCATGGCGAAATGATGTCTGGAAGAGCTATAGATTCTCATCACTGGAATCCCGATCTTGAAGTGATTCTTACAGAACAATTAATTTCCGATTTTAATTCTGATGGAAGTTCCAAGCTCAATATTCTGATTGCTGAAAATGAGAATGGAGAAATTGTGGGAATGATAGTTTTCAATGTGATCAACAGCCCTTTTAAAAAGTATGCAATTCTGGAGGATATGCTTCTGGATCAGTCTGTAAGAGGACAGTCTCTTGGAAGTACTCTTTTGGAAAAAGCCATTCATGAATCTAAAAACTGGAATATCAGCTTTATTCTATTAGAAAGCGGAGTCAACAATCATGGTGCTCACAACTTTTTCAGCAGATATGGCTTCAAAAAAGTATCGGAGAGTTATATTTTAACATTATAAATTAAAATAGGAAGGTCAAAAATTTATCATCATAAAGTACCCACTAAAAATGTCATAAACAATAACAAAATTTTCCAAAAAATAAATTTAATGAACACCATTTCAATCGTTGGAGCCGGAATTGGCGGACTTACTCTCGGAAATGTATTGAAGCAGCATCAACATGATTTTACGATCTACGAATCTGCTCCAGAAATAAAACCTGTAGGAGCAGGAATTATGATGGCAGTCAATGCAATGCAGGTCTTTGATAGGTTAGGATTAAAGGAAAAAATTGAGAAAGCAGGCAATAAGGTTCACAGGATTATTATCGCAGATGAATCTATGCGACCTATTTCAAAAACAGAAATTTTAAAACTGGAAACTCAGTACAACTCTTGTAATGTTGCTATTCACCGGGCTGAACTTCAGAAAATTCTGGCTGAAAATTTAAACCCGGATTCAATACAATTAAACCATTCTTTACAAAAAATAAGAAAAGAGGAAAACTATATTTTAGATTTTGAAAATGGAAATTAGATTGAAAGTACAATTGTTTTTGGAGCAGATGGCATCAAATCTCCTATCCGCAATCAGATCATGAAAACGGGTGTTATACGGAACTCCGGACAGAAATGCTGGCGTGGTCTTGTAGATTTTGATCTGCCAGAAAAACACCATCAGGAAGCTTTTGAAATGTGGGGAAAAGGAAAGCGTTTCGGATTTGTGAAAATTTCCGATAAAAAAGTCTACTGGTATGCCTGCGTCAACGAAAAAAGTTTCGAAAGTTATCGGGAAATTACAGATATTTTCAAGGATTTTGATTCTTTGGCTTTAAAAATTATTGAAGCTACAGCCAATGATAATATTATCTGCAATACGATTTCCGACCTCACTTCTATCCCTCAATGGCATTCTGAAAATCTTTGCCTGATTGGAGATGCTGCCCATGCTACAACTCCCAATATGGGACAGGGTGCCTGCCAGGCCATTGAAGATGCTTATATCATTGGAAAATTGCTGGATAATCATCAGGATTTCAAAACCGTATTTGAAAAATTTCAAAGCATCAGAAGAAAGAAAGTAGATTATATTGTCAATACAAGCCGGAGCATTGGAAAGGTTTCTCAATGGGAAAAAGGCAATTCACTCCGTAATTTTCTAATGAGACTCATTCCGGAAAGCATACACCAAAAAATGGCTAAAAAGATCATAGAACTGGAAATGTAGAAATTCAATGTAAAGAAATAAAAATTTTTAAAAATTATATTCGATGTATCACTAACAACAAAAATTAAAAACATGAAAAAATTTTTTTATGTACTGCTCCTACTTATAGGAGCTCATACGGTACGAGCACAGGAGGTCCCGATACTGGACAGAGGGTTATTTTTTGGTAACCCGGAAATTGCCGGAGGACAGTTGAGTCCGGATGGAAAATGGATTTCCTTTACAAAAGAATACGAAGGAATTATGAATATCTGGGTAAAAAAAATTGATGAGCCTTTTTGAGAAAGCACGTCCCTTAACAAACAGCAAACGTCCGTTAAATGGCTATTTCTGGACAGAGGACGGGAAATATATTCTGTATGTAAAAGATAATAATGGTGATGAAAACATGAATATTTTTGCTGTAGATCCTATGGCAAAAGTAACAAAAGGAGTTCCTGAATCTAGGAATATAACACCGCTTAAAGAGGTCACTGCACAGATTTACTTAGCAAGCAGAAAGGATCCGGATCTCTTGATGGTGGGATTGAATAACCGCGATAAAGCATGGCATGATTTATACTCACTGAAAATTTCTACAGGTGAAATGAAAAAGATCTACGAGAATAAAGACCGCATCACAAGTTATGAATTTGACTGGGATGAAAAGTTAAGAGTTCTTTCCAAGACTGATGATAAAGGGACTACCCAGTTCTTTTACAAAGAAGGTGATAAACTGTCTCCTATTTACGAAACATTAGTAACAGAAAGCGCCTATATCTCAAACTGGAACGAGGATAATTCCAAATTTTATCTGGTAACCAATAAGGGAGACCTGGATAAGTCTACCTTATTCCTGATGGACCCGAAAACTAAACAGATCACTAAGATAGAAAGTGATCCTAAAGATAAAGTAGATTTCGGAGGACTGTTTCTAGACAGAAATACAAGAAAAATGATCTATACCTCTTACACAGGAGATAAAACCGAATATTACTGGAAAGATAAAACATGGGAAGCTAATTATAAATTCCTGCAAAGTAAATTCCCGGGAAGAGAGGTTGGTTTTGCAAGCTCTACCAATGATTATTCTAAGTTTCTGATTTCTGTAGGCGGAGATAAATATGCTTCTGAAGCCTATTTCTTTGATGCCAAAACAAAGGAATTGATCTTCCAGTATACTCCAAGAACAGAATTAAAAAAAGTTGAAAAGTATCTTGCTGCAATGACTCCTATCAGCTATAAAAGCAGTGATGGTCTTGAAATTCCGGCTTATCTGACATTACCTGTAGGATCTACAGGAAAGAATGTTCCTGTGGTTGTTTTTGTACACGGAGGTCCAAAAGGTCCGAGAGATTATTGGGGCTATAACTCGGCTGTACAATTTTTAGCCAACAGAGGATATGCTGTGCTGCAACCCAATTTCAGAGCTAGCGGCGGATATGGTAAAAAATTCCAGAATGGTGGTGATCTTCAATGGGGAAAGCTCATGCAGGATGACATTACATGGGGCGTAAAATACCTCATAGATCAAGGAATTGCAGATAAAAACAAAGTGGTGATTATGGGAGGAAGCTATGGTGGATATGCAACACTGGCAGGTTTAGCTTTCACTCCGGATGTATATGCTGCCGGAGTAGACATTGTAGGACCAAGTAACCTATTTACTCTACTCGATTCTGTTCCTGCTTACTGGGAAGCTGCACGTGCTTTCCTTTATGGTATGGTAGGTGATCCAAAGACTGAAGAAGGTAAAAAACGCATGCATGATGCAAGCCCCCTATTTAGTGTAGATAAAATCAACAAACCATTACTGATTGTTCAGGGCGCTAATGACCCAAGAGTGAAACAGGCTGAAGCAGATCAGATTGTAATCGCTCTTCGTGATAAAGGTAAAAAGGTTAATTATATTCTGGCTGATGATGAAGGTCATGGTTTCCGTAAGCCGATAAACAGCATGGCAATGTATGCCGAAACGGAGAAGTTCCTTTCTGAAGTAATTGGAGGAAGATATCAGAAAGATATGCCTGAAAATGTGGCAAAACGTCTTAAGGAAATGACAGTTGATATTTCAAAAGTGACTTATACCCCTGCAAAAAGTGAAAAAGCTGCAGGAGCTTCTAAATAAAATTTCTGTATTTATAAATAACCTTCCAGGTTATTATAAGCAATAAAAGAGCGGAGCCTGAAAATCAGGCTCCGCTTTTACGTACTTAGAAAGTAATTTTTATTTTCTATTCCTCAATCAATTCTTGTAAGAGTTATTCTATAGTCTCTTGATATATTGGAGTTGTTTACCACATTTAAAGTTGTCGCATTAGGCATTGTTAACGTATAGTTAAATGATGTACCATTACCTCCGTCAGCACAAGGAGTAACAGCTGTCCATGTTACAGCTACACTAGCGATACCTGTCTGCGCGTAAAAGTGGGTGCATTAGAAGCAAGAGGCACTAGTCCCGCTGTACCCTTAAGGCCATAATAATTGCCAAAGGAACTAACAGTAATAAAAAATTGTGTTGAAGCGGTATTACCTAATACAAATTACTAGCAATCAATCATTTGTAATATTATTTTCACGATAATTTATAATGCTTAGCATAATTCATTAACCATAACAAAATAAAAAACGTCTCAATTGAGACGTTTTTATTCTGTTTAATAGGTTACAGTAATACCTGTATCCCTGCCTATTTCTTTATCATCGTTTCCGTAAAGGGACAACCATTTTTGAATACTATCCCGGAGTTTTGAGATCTCCGATTGTGCATTAGGTAGTTTCTATTTTCATCAGCAATGTTAGTTAATTCTTGTAAGGGTTATTGAATAATTTTTTGCTATGTTTCCATTGTTTGTCACATTAATTGTATTGGCAGAAGGCATTGACAATGTAAAATTCAGTGCTGCAGAATTGCTTCCATCAGCACAAACAGGAACGCTGGTACTGTTCCAGGTTACAGCAACACTCGTGGAGCTCGTCTGGGTAAAAATTGGGTGATTATTCGCCGTGGCAATGATGAGCCCATCCTGTCCATTAAGCCCATAATAACTGTTAAATGAAGTAGTACTAATAAGAAATTCTACTGAAGCTGAGAATGCACAACCATTACCAGTAGTAACAACAGCCCTATAAACACCATCAGTAACACTGCTAGCGAGCGTTCCAGTGCCACCGCTTGCAACGGTAACAGAGTTGGATCTTACGCCTCCATAAGTTGCTGAAGTAGAGGCTTTCACTACAACACCGGTATTATCTACATAAAGAGGAGATATCACCCCTGTACCTACACCCTGGTTAACAGTTCTTATTCTTGTTGTTCCATTAACATCCAAAGTATTGGTGGGTGCTGGAGTATTAATACCAACTTGGGAAAATACCAATGATGAAATCATCAAAGAGGCAATTAAAAATTGTTTTTTCATGTTTTCTAAATGTGTTAATAAGTATAATAAAATTAATAAAAAATATACAAATTTTATATTAATATTTTAAAAATCAGTAATATATCAATTTTATATTTTACCCCTACTACAGACAATTTTTTTATTGTAATAAAAAAAAAACGCCTCATAAATGAGACGTTTTTATTCAATTTAATAGGTTAAGGTAATACCTGCACCCCAGCCTATTTCTTTATCATAGTTTCCGGAAAGGGATAACCATTTTTGAACAATGTATCGGAGTCCTGTTGAAAACTCTCCATCTGAATTGATACTGAAATTTCCTCTCAGTCTTCTTGAAAGCGGAATGTCTTCGCGGCTCAATTCTAGTAATACTTTTCCGTTTTGATCCACGCTTGCATCAGCTGTAACCAACATGGGTAATACATACTGCATCCCCACAATGAACGCAAATCTGTTTTTTGATGCTTTCTGTTGTCCGAACCAGGTCTTCTTCCCATGAAACTCCATTCCCAGATCTTCAGCCATCTGTCTTTCCATAATCTCATGATTTTTCTGAACTCTGATTCCTGCATAAGGAAGTGCCCATTGAAATTTTCCCAAGAAACGACCTACTTTTGCACTTCCTTCAAAATGGTCAAAATTCCAGTTGGAATGGAACTCATTCAGGTTTGCCCATCTCGGTCCGAACATCGTCATTGTTTCTGCATGAATCTTATTGCTTGCAACATCCAGCATAGCCATAGAACTGGTCATTTTATTATCCTGTATAAAGTTTTTCCAGGCCAGTTTTCTATTCGGAAGCTGTGGATTGGGTTTTGAATTTTCATAGCTGAAGATTCTTCCCATTCCTGCCATCATATGGTATAGAATATGACAGTGGAAAAACCAGTCTCCATCCTGATTAGCTGCAAATTCTATTGTCACGGTTTCCATCGGCATAATATCTACAACATTTTTAAGGGGAGAATACTCTCCTTTTGAATTGATTAATCTGAAATCATGACCATGAAGGTGCATTGGGTGGCGCATCATAGAATTATTATAAAGTTTAATTCTAAGAACCTCTCCTTTTTTGATCATTATTTTATCTGTTTCCGTCACAGTTTTATTATCCAGCGTCCACAGATAATGGTTCATATTTCCTTCCAATGTAAATTTCATCTCACGAATACTGTCAGTAGGGAGAATTGTTTTTTCAGGAGACTTTAAAATACTGTAAGACAATCTCTTGATTGTTTTTTCTTCCTTCATATCCATTACGGAGTGTTGAGAATGATCACCTTTTTTATCTTCTTTGGTTTTTATTCCCATCATCTCATTGATGTGCTTTGCTGTAGTTTTTCTCTGACTTTCGGATAATTCCGGATACATAACTTCATTCATATCCATCATCTGATTTCCCATCGTCATATTCATCGGTTTCATATTTCCGCTCATCTCCATCATCCCGTTCATCATTTTCATCCCTTCAAAAAGCATCAGTCTTGGAAGATTGGGAGCTTCTATCTTCTCCCCTGAACCTAGCCAAAGCGAAGCATGCCCTATTCTATCTTCTGAAGTCGCTCTGAATTCAAAGCTTTTATTCTCAGGAATAGTAACCTCAATATCATACGTTTCGGAAACGCCTACAATCAGGCGGTCAACTTCAACTGGCACCACATCATTTCCGTCATTTCCTACTACTTTAATCTTTCCTCCACCATAATTCAGCCAGAAATAGGTAGATGAGCCTCCATTAGCGACTCGCAATCTTACTTTGTCACCTGCTTTTAGATTAGAATAATCGGAGCTTGGACTTCCGTTAATTAAAAATTTATCGTAATAGACATCACTTACATCCATAGCTTCCATCCTTTTCCATTCATTCAAAGCCTTTGTCCCGAGGTTTCCGGATTTAATAGCTTCCCAATAACTCTGTACTGCATTTTTCTTTACAGCATACCAATCTGTGTTGGCCATATGAAGCCTTCTTGCAATCTGCATGGGATCATCATCACTCCAGTCTCCCAGCAATACAGGAATTTCAGAATTATATTCTGTTTTGGGCTCACCTTCTCTTTTTTTGAAAACCAGGATACCATTCATTCCTATCTGTTCCTGAAGTGCTTCATGAGAGTGATACCAATAGGTTCCGTTTTGAGAAATTCTGAATTTGTATACATGAGTTTCTCCGGGTTTTACAGGTTTTGTAGTAAGGTATGGCACACCGTCCTGCTCATTGGGAAGAATCACCCCATGCCAGTGTAGTCCTGTATTTTCCTTAAGCATATTGTGAAGGTAAATTTCAGCGGTGTCTCCTTCCGTAAAATATAAAGTCGGAGCCTGAAGCTTACCATTCACTGCAATTGCTCGTCTGTTTTTCCCTGTAAAATTAACAATGGTATCTTTCACATAGAGATCATAACGAACTGTTTTTCCTCCGAAAGTAATTTTCCCGTTTTCAGAGTTTCTTTTTAAAACAGAACCTTCTTCTTTTTGTTTATCTGGATGGAAATGATCTTTTTTTTCCTCAAGTTCCATCCCGCATTTTGGACATTTTCCCTGTTTATCTGAAACTACTTCAGGGTGCATAGGGCAGGTATAGTTAGCTTTATTTGTATTTTTAGTATCTATCTTTTCAACTTTCCCTTTATTTATTTTTGTTTCTGAGGGTCTTTCTTTTGTTTCTGCTTTAGATATAGATTTCGTTGCTACTTTTGACTTTATTGCAAGACTTTTCTTCTCCAGAGTCATTCCGCATTTCGGGCAGTCTCCAGGTTTAGAGGACACCACCTCAGGGTGCATCGGGCAAGTATAAACGTTTTTTGTAGTTTGAGCGAAATTAAATACAGAGAACAAAAGTACCAGAAACATTATTATCTTTTTCATAATATTTCGAACTTTTTAGAAGCTGCACAGCTTAAAGTTAATTATAACTTAAACTATGCAACTTATTATTTTAAAGAACAGTACGGTAATTATTTAATTTCCGACTTTATACTTCCGCATGAAAGCATAGACTTTCCATAGTAGGGATTAATGATCTGTTTTTCATCGCTTAGCCAGCTTCCGTCTGCCATTGGGCAATATTGAACGTAGACTGGTTTATCAGAAAGTTTAAACTGTTTGGTCAGAGCAATCATATTGTCCGAAAGATTCAAAAAAGTTTCTCTTTGTGCAGCAACATTTCTTGCATCAGAAATGGCAGAAGCATCTTTTCTAAGCACATTAAGATTTCCTTCAGAAACTACCTTAACATCAATTGCAGAAGCTGTTTTAATGAACTCTGTTGCCGCTTTTGAAGTTTTGTCAGCATCATCTGAAGCTAAAGCAGATTTGATAGCAATATAGTTCTGATACAGTTTAGAAACCTGAGCATCCTTTTTAGACTGCGCTGATAATGAAACGATTGAAAATAAAGATAAGGCTGCTGTGATAATATATTTTTTCATTGTTTTAAATTTTAGAATTAATTTTTAATAAAGAATAATAGGTAACGCAACAGTAAGTGCGTCAGCACATGTCGCCCATAACAGTATCTATTTTTATAATACTGAAAACGACGGACGGATTCTAAATTCTAAAATTACAATGATTGATGTAGATAGGTACCGGTCGGTATTCTGGCGGTGCATTGATCTGAATCTGGGTAAATTTGGTTGCAGAAAAAGACTTATCAATAACAGCAAACTGATGTTCCACCGGAATCTCTGAAACTGCATTTAAAAAATCAACATTCAGATAATCAGACTTCTGGGAATCGTCTACTTTTACGATTTTGATCTCTGTTTTGCAGCATCCTTTTTTTTCTTTGACACCACATTTCCCACAGATATCATCTGCTTTCTGACTTACAGAAACAAATTCTTTCATGCAATAATGAATGCTAAAAGCAGCTCCGGAAGAAAACCCGAAGTAGAAAATAGAAAACACTATGGCAAGAATCTTTTTCATTGGTAACACAAAGATAAAAATATCTCTGACATCGTTGTTATAGAATTTGGTAATGTTGTTATAAAATTCTGGTAAATGAAAAAACTTCCGAAAATTCGGAAGCTTTTATTTTATTTTTTTGATTTCAATTCTATAGTTTGAATTCCAGTTTCACATTGAAGAAACGTCCTGTAAGACGTACCGGAACAGGATACATATAATTACTGTTGTAATCTGTGATCCACTGATTAGCAACAGTATTATTAATGTTAAAGGCATTGAAAACCTGAACACCTAATGTCAGTTCTTCAAAATTACCCCAGAAACCGGATCTCTTATTTTTCTCTTTTGGATCAATAAATACTTTGGTTAATCCTAAATCTACTCGTTTATAAGAAGGAAGTGTCTGCTGGTAATTATAAGCGGCATTAAAATCCGGCTGTCCGTTGCTGTTGAACATTACAGGAGCACCTGTTGGCAATCCCATCGCATATACCAAAGTAAGGTTTACGCGCATAGACGGGAAGCTCGGCATATAATCCTGATAGAACATGGCAAACCTCAACCTTTGGTCTGTAGGTCTCGGGATATCTCCTTTTCCGTCAATATTTTCATACACTCTGGCATAACTTGCAGATAACCAAGAATCTACTCCAGGCACAAATTCCCCGAATAATCTTGTATCAATACCATAGGCATATCCTTTAGAATTATTCTGTCCTGAATAACGGATTCTTACATTATCCATATAATACGGGATCAGATTATCCATTTTCTTATAGTAAAGTTCCGTAGTCAGTTTAAATGGTCTGTCATACATCTGGAACTCATAATCATTGGCAAGAATTACCTGAATAGAACGCTGTGATTTTATATTGGAATTAAAATTACCGTCTAAATCTTTGATCTCTTTATAGAAAGGAGACTGATAATAGATACCTCCGGAAATTTTGAACAACATATCGCTTTCCCAATCTGGTTTTATCGCAAACTGAGCTCTTGGAGAGAAAATAGTTTCCTTATTGAAACTCCAGTTGGCAACACGTACTCCGGCGTTCACAAATACTTTACTGGCTCCCCAGTAAAACTTCTGTGAATACTGTGCATAGGCAGAAAGTCTTGTAGGTTCGATATTATTTTGTCCGGCAATATAATAAGCAAGCTTAAGATCTCCTGTAGTTCCGGTTCTAGGATCAATCACTTCCGGTCTTGGAATGCTGTATCCGGCTGAATCTACTAATTTCCATTCATTGGTAAGATCTTTCAGATTTTCTTTTTCATATTTAAATCCAACTTCAAAGTCGGTATTTACATTGGGAGAAAATTTAGCTCTGAACTGGGTTCCGTATGTTCTTACAAATAAATCGTTTCTTGCGTGCTCCGTCTGCCCGCCAGCATCAAAGGATGCTAAAGGCTTCTCTGTTACCGGATCAAATATCTGCACTTTATATTCTGAATGTATCGTATAGTACTCTCTTTCCCTATTCTGGTAGGCAAAGGCATCCAATGTAAGCTTCCACTTGTCTTTTGGCTTATAATTCATGGAAAATGTACCCATCATATTTTTATATTGGTCATTTTCTTTACCCGCATATCCTATATCCACTTTAATAGGCTGCTGAAGACTTCCGAAATCTACACTTTTCGCCTTAGGGATCATCTCGTAATCATTCTTGGAATAATATCCGATGAATGACATGGAGAATTTATCACTGACATGATAATTCAGATAAGACTGGAAATCCCAATATGTCGGGTTAAAATCTGTATCTTCTTTTAAAGTATTAAGAACAAGATTCGTATTTCTGTATCTACCGGAAAATAAGGCCGTGAATTTTTTGTTTTTCGAAGCAAGACCTGTTGTCAGTCTTCCTCCAATTAAACTGGCCTCTCCTGAAACTTCAAATTTTTCAGGTTCACGGTAATATATATTTAAAGCAGATGACATTTTATCACCATACTTGGCTTCAAACCCACCTGCAGAGAAGTTCACTGCAGACACCATATCCGGGTTAATGATACTCATTCCCTCCTGTTGAGAGTTTCTGATCAGGAAAGGTCTGTAGATTTCAATATCATTA
This sequence comes from Chryseobacterium sp. MYb7, assembly GCF_002979455.1. GTDB lineage: Bacteria > Bacteroidota > Bacteroidia > Flavobacteriales > Weeksellaceae > Chryseobacterium. Next base: position 178,934 of record NZ_PCOU01000005.1, on the reverse strand, counting down.
ATATAGATAAGGTTTTCGTCATAGTTTCCACCACGAACCATATATTGGGAAGACAGCTCGGTATTGGAGTTTACAGACGGAAGTGTTTTAAGCAATCCTTCAATTCCCCCATTGATAGAAGCTACTGATTTCGCTTCTTTCGCTGAAATTCTTACGTTGGTAAGGTCATTGGTTCTTCCTGTTACTTTTTTCTGGAAGACAACTTCCTCTATATCGGTCACTTTAGTGGTCACGGTATCCTTTTTTCTGTGTTGGGAGAAAATCAGTACAGGGACCATAAGGCTTAACGGTAAAACTAGTTTTTTCAAAAGAAATATTTTAGAATTTCTAAAATTAATGTTTTTTTAACAATTACAAAATTGATTCTCTAATTCTTGTCAATTTTTGTAACAAATCTTCTAATAAATCTAATCTTAACATGTTGGCACCATCAGACAATGCGGTTTCCGGCGTAGGATGTGTTTCGATGAATATTCCATCTGCGCCTACTGCAATTCCTGCTTTGGCAACAGTTTCGATAAGATCCGGTCTTCCTCCTGTAACTCCCGAGCTCTGATTAGGCTGTTGTAAAGAGTGTGTAACATCCAAAATCACAGGTGCATATTCTCTCATGGTAGGAATTCCTCTGTAATCTACGATCAGATCTGTATATCCGAAAGAATTTCCTCTTTCAATGATGGCTACTTTCTCGTTATTAGAATCTGTAATTTTCTGAACGGCAAACTTCATCGATTCCGGAGAAAGAAACTGCCCTTTTTTCAAAGTCACACATTTTCCTGTTTGTGCTGCTGCCACCAATAAATCGGTCTGACGTACAAGGAATGCAGGAATCTGTAGAACATCTACATATTGTGCTGCCAATGCTGCATGTTCATTCTCATGAATATCTGTTGTTGTAGGAATATTAAACGTCTCTCCTACTTTTTTAAGAATTTCAAGAGATTTCTCTTCACCAATGGATGTAAAAGAATCTACACGGCTTCTGTTCGCCTTTTTGAAGCTTCCTTTGAAAATATAGGGAATGTTATATTTATCTGTAAGACTGATTACTTTTTCAGCAATTCTCAATGCCATGTCTTCCCCTTCAATAATACAAGGTCCGGCAATAAGGAAAAAGTTTTTTGAATCTTTGTGCGAAATATTATCTAAATACTGAATCATTTTGTTGTAATTAAAAAGTTCAGTAAAAATACTGAGAAAGTTTCACAAATGGAAATTATTTGGTTGCTTTAACAGGCTATGATTGCAATAGTCTTTGAGTCTTTTGGATTCTTGAATTTTCGATTATTAAACTGAGAGATACTTCGACAGACTCAGCATGACAACTCTAATACGATCTGTTATATTAAAGTGAAAAATATGATAAGCAGTATAATAATCCGACAGATGCTTCGACAGGCTCAGCATGATAACACTAATACATCTGTTATATTAAAGTGAAAAATATGATAAGCAGTATAAGCAATCAGCATTGAAAAACACGTTGGATTCACGTCACATTAATGTTATTTTATAGCAGTGTCATGCTGAGCCTGTCGAAGCATTACGATAATTTATTTAGAATTTCTTCAGAATCTTCTCAAACGTATTCACATTCCTGCTGGTAAACTGATCTTTAAGATTCTTCTTGCCCAGCACTTTTCCAAAGGTAGAATCTAAGGTATTTCCTTTCGGTACCTGCCAGTAAAATAGATCATTGATGATTTCTGCTTTTTCATTTTCTACCTGTCCTGCTTTTTGAAATTCTTCCATTAAAACTTTTTCCACGCCCGGAATTCCAACAAAACCATAAATATGAAGCGCATCATTCTTTTCAAAAGGAATACTGTTCCAGAAAACCTCTGTTTCTTTCTGAGATTTTACAAACAGAAACGCTTCATAAGAAAAATGATTGGACATCGCTTTTTCAAGAATGGTTTTCAGTTCTTCAACTTTTTTATCCGAAGAAAACACAATATTCCCGGAAGCCAATATTGAGCTCACTTCTTTCATACCCGTCTCTTTAAAAACCTGGCATACCTCAGCCATTTTCATATTGGTTCCTTTTACGTTGACGCCGCGGAGAAAAGCACAGTATTTCATTTTTTTTAGGTTCTAGGTAATAGGTTGCAGTTTTTGAGCCTTAGAGTTTGAGAGTACTAGAGCAATTATAAATCTTTTAATCAACTCTAATGTACAAATTATAGTCTGTTCCGGAAGGTTTCAGGTTGTATATTTTTTCTAAAATTTTATTGTTGCTTTTCAGATGATCTTTCACACGGAATTCTTTCAGAATTTTATAATGAGTTTTATAATATTCTGAATTTATAGTACTTCCTTCGTATAGATTCTGGTAAGAAAGAAGATACTTAGGTTTTCTCGTCTTTACAGTATTGATCCAGTAATTCGTCTTGTCTTTTTTAATTTCTTCCTGAATCTGTTTATCAACCAATCCAACCTCATCAATTGTTTTTAACCCGGAGAAATAAGGTACATAACCAGCCGGTTCCAATAAGATCCACTGGTTTTTATCCTTTTCATATTGATTTAAATAGGTTCCAATCGTTCGGCGATAGTTCCATTCTCCATTTCCTGTTGCAATACAGTGAACGGTCTGGAAAACAAGCATTGGGAAAATATAAAATATCACAAGTAATGACAGCCATAAGTTTCTCTTCTCTTTCTGTTCCAATACAAAAATAAGAATAGGAACGAAAAGTAAAAGCTGAGGCACCCAATAATACCAATCGAACAAACTTTTCTGAGAAATAAAAATGATCTGTTTTGCCCATCCGAAGAGAAATATCATCCATAAAAAATAGTTTCTTTTCTCTCTTTGTCTGATCAGATAAATAAAACAAACGAGCTCAAAAATCAAGATAACAACAGTCATAGGATTAAAATCTCCGGGAACTTTCAACATTCCCCAGAAGTTTCCGAAGCTCTTAAAAAAATACCCGATATGCTGCTGAATCGTAAGATTTTCGCTATAAAGAAGTTTCTTGGCAGTAATCGTATTATTCACCAGTTCCCCAAAGTAGAACCAGTTGAAAGCAACGGTAAATAAAACACCCCAAATTCCTCCAAAAACATAATTCCATCTGATTTTTTTGTTCCAGAATACATCTACAAGAAATACAATTCCCAGGAAAATCACCGTATCAATTCTGGTAAACATAATAAGTACCGGAAGAATTGTAAGCACCCATTTTTTACCTTTATGAAATCCATAATACAATAATGACATTTCCAGAAAGAACAGAAGCCCATACTCCATTCCGAGAATTGAGATTTTAATAGAGGGTGGCAAAATACCGATCAGAAATATAAAGATAGCTTTATGCCAAGGGTTTTTAAGAACCAAATGAGATAGCAATAAAGTTCCTATTGTAAATAATAACGAATTAAAAATCAAAAGAGGCTCAATAAAGTATTCTTTTCCAAAAACAAGATTGAAAAAGTAAGACACAAAAACATATAAATGTGTTGTAGACGCAGAAATTTTGGTGTCACCATTGAAACCAATTACTCCATAATCCAGTAAATTCTGGGCGACTCTCCAGGTAATAAATGCATCTTCCTGAATATAATGTGTCAGTAAAAAAAGAAGCTTAAAAGCAACAGTAGCTATTACAGCATAGATTGGGAACCTGCTATTTTTTGTTTCAGCCATTATGTATTTTTAATTGTACAAATATAATCTTAATATTCAGGATTCCCAATAAATAAAAAAACGGAACCGAAGTTCCGTTTTAAAATATGTTATTTTGTTGCTTTGATGATTGCGTTGGTAATCTGACTTTCTTTTTCTTTTGAATAAGTAGAATCATAAGGTTCCATGACATCAAATAAATACTGATAGAATGGCGTGATCTGCTGAACATTCTCAGACTCTTTCATAGCCTTTTCTCTACCCATTTCCTGAAGATCTTTGATAAATACATTAAACTTCTTATCAATCGGCTCTATAGACTTTACAAGGTAAGCATAAGCTTTTTCCTTCTGTCCGATTTTTGTATAAGCATCCGTTACTGCAGAAACCACAAGAGAATATTCCATTGGTTTTGTTCTCATTTGTCTTCTTAAGTAACTTTGGTCTGCTTTGGATAGGCTTAAATAATAGTCGTACTCTTCAAAGATTCCTTTTTTAAGTACCTCAGCCAATTGAAGACCTTTCTGTTCCTGACCTGCAATAATATATCCTGAAACAATCGAACTTAATGAACGAGGATCATTATATTTCTCAGCAGGAATTTCTTTGGCTGCAAGATCCAGAATTTCGATTGCTTTAGCTTTCTGTCCGCTTAATGCAAGTGCTGCTGCAGCTCTGCTTGCTGACATTCTATAGCTGATAATGTTAGAAGTAGCAGTTTCATCAAAGTGAGCATTTAAGTTTTTGAAATTCCCCCATCTGAAGTTTTTCACTACGTTGTAAAGAGAATTAGCGTCTACTCTTCCCATATCTCCATCAGCTGTCGGAGGTGTTTGGATAGGGATTAATCTGTAACTGAATCCGTCAAACTGAAGATAATCGTTCAGATAGAAAATATTCTCACTGTCATAAATACCTCCTGATGAGAAGTTGATCGGACGCTTCCAGTCGAAGTTTGCTAAAAGATCCATCAAAATCAGGTTGTTCTTATACAATGTATTTCCTTTATAAGTAATCATAATTTGATTCGCTACGTTCGGAAGATCTTCTTTGTTGATAATTCCTGCTTTCAAAGCATTTTCTTTATTAACAGGAAGAATGAATTTGTTAACAGGAAGGATGTTATACTTTTCATATTTCTCTTCTCCAAAATACATTTTCAATAATTCGTCTTTTTCAGGAGATTTGAACTTAATGAATTCAATTGCCTGTTTTAATGTTAAAGAATCCTGAGTCAGATATTTTCTGAAAGACTGGAATTCTGTTTCCGGAGCTCCTTGTTCTTTCAACATAGAGAAAACACCTTCCCAATCTTCCTTCTTCATCATATAGATCTGGTCGTTTACCCCATCTCTGTAATCATCGTGTGTCAATTGGCTAGGAATCCCCATAGCATTGTAAGTTCTTCTTTTTACTTGATCAAGGTTCCATGGAGTTGAAGCAAGGGTAAAGTTTACAACCTTTACATCATCTCTGAATTGTTCAGTCTCCTGAATAGCCCAAACCGGGTAAGTATCATTATCTCCGTAAACGAAAAGGATGTCGTTTTTCGGTAATGATTTTAATACAGAGTACGCATAATCGTAAGCCGTATATCTGTTGCTTCTGTCATGAACATTATAGTTCTGGAAGCCCATCATGAAAGGTACTCCTAATAAAACCACTCCTAAAGCAATGTTTGCTCCGTTTGATTTTATTTTGGATTGTAAGAACCATAAGATAGCTCCGGCTCCTAAACCAATCCAGATGGCAAATGCGTAGAATGAACCGACCATTGCATAATCTCTTTCTCTCGGTTCAAAAGGTTTTACCCCCGTATAGAAAACAATTCCTACACTTGTTAAAATAAATAAAGATAGTAGTGCATAGAATCTTCCGAAATCTCTGTTTAATTGGAAAAAGAATCCGATTAATCCTAAAATTAAGGGAAGGAAGAAGAATTTTACAGTACTTTCATTCTTGAATTTAGCAGGCATTTTATCCTGATTTCCTACCACAGCATTATCAATAAAAGGAATTCCGGAAATCCAGTTTCCTTTTGTGCTTTCCATATTTCCTTCAAGATCATTCTGTCTTCCTACGAAGTTCCACATCAGGTATCTTACAAAGTAATATCCGTTCTGGAAAGAGATAAAATAATCCATATTCTGAAGAAGTGAAGGCTTCTGAACATTGATCAGGTTATAAGGTTTCACTTTAAGGTAATCTGCAGCTGTAATGGATTTATCTTCATATTTAGCTCTCAGTTCATCAAAGATCTGCTTTGCCTGTGGATTGTCTGCCACATCTTCATTTGCATAATTGAATGTAAAATCAGGAGCACCATACATAGAAATATAGTTCGCCATTACATCCTTATCTTCGTTAAACATTCTCGGCATTAAGCTTACCTGAGACTTGTTGAATACATAATTGAAACGGTCTCCGGTCTTTCTGTAGGTTCCGGTTTTTTCATCTTTTTCGTAGATTTCCCCGGTTTTTTGTGTTTTGAAGCTTCCGTCTTCGTTCTTTTCAATTCCATTAGCATCAAGGAATGCCGTGTAGTTTTGTCCGTAGATGGTAGGCCAGTCACCATACTGTTCTCTGTTATAATAATCCAGCATACCAATTGCCGTATCCGGATCATTAAGGTTCATTGGTGGGTTAGCATTCGCTCTGATAGGAATAACCATCCAGCAAGAGAATCCGATCATCATGAAAACTACAGATAATGCAGCCATTTGATAGATGTTTCTTTTTGCTTTTCTTGCATACTTAAGTAAGAAATAGCAAATCGCTACCATTAAAACAAAAGCTGCAATTGTTCCGGAATGGAAAGGAAGTCCAAGACCATTTACGAAGAAAATCTCAAGTCTTCCGAACATGGTCATAATTAAAGGGAAGATAATTTTGAAAACGATAATCAAAATCCCTAATGTGATAAGGTTTGCCCAGATAAAGTTTTTCCAGGTAAACTTATAATTTCTTGCATAGTATACCAGACATACTGCAGGGATTGCCAGCATACACATCATATGCACTCCCACAGAAAGTCCTAAAACAAAGAAAATAAGAATAATCCATCTTTCACTGTCTCCCGCTTTATACTCATTCTCCCATTTGGTGATTAACCAGACCAAAAGCGCAATAAACATAGAAGCCATAGAGTAAACCTCTCCCTCTACTGCCGAGAACCAAAATGTATCTGAGAATGTAAAGCAAAGTGCTCCCACTGCTCCGGCAAATAAAATAGAAATCTCCTGATGCTTTGTAATTTCTTCAAAATCTTTGTTTAAAAGCCTTCTCACAAAATGGGTGATCGTCCAAAACAAAAATAAAATAGTCAGTGCACTGAACAATGCAGACATCGCGTTGATCACGATAGAATAATTTTCGCCTTTCCCTAATGCAAAAATGGCTGCCACGGCACCCACTATCTGGAATAAGGCAGCTCCGGGAGCGTGCGTTACTTCAAGTTTTACTGCAGAAGAAATGTACTCGCCACAATCCCAAAAACTGAAATTGGGTTCTATGGTGGACAAGTACGTGAAAAACGCAATGACGAAAATCACCCATCCTGAAACGGTGTTCCATTGCCTAAAAGTCCAATTTTTCATAGTATTAAATCAATTATGCGAAAATAAGGCTTTTATCTTATTTTATGCGGGTTTTAACAAAATTTAAAAATTTTGGCGTAGTATTTGCGATTATAGACGTGTCAAAACTGTAAATACGAAAATAACTTTTTACAAAACTATGCCCTAGAAATCAAACAAAAGTTTAGTAATTATTTATTTTTTTGTATTTTTGCAGTCAGATTTTTATTGAAAATAACAAATAATGAGTAATGTTTACGATAATATTCTTGGCCTGATAGGACACACTCCGATGGTGAAGCTAAATACTGTTACAAAAGATATTCCAGCAACCGTTTATGCCAAGTTAGAATCATATAATCCTGGACATTCCACCAAAGACCGAATCGCACGTCATATTATAGAAAACGCAGAAGAAAGAGGCCTTTTAAAAGAAGATTCTGTAGTTGTAGAAACTACTTCCGGTAATACCGGGTTTTCTATTGCGATGGTATGTATCATTAAGGGATATAAATGTATTCTTGCAGTAAGTGATAAAACAAAACCTGAAAAAATTGCTTATCTGAAAGCATTGGGAGCTACGGTATATATATGCCCAGCCAATGTACCGGCGGATGATCCCAGATCATACTATGAAGTTGCTAAAAGAATCGCTCAGGAAACACCTAATTCTATTTACATCAATCAATATTTTAACGAACTTAATATTGATGCACACTATCAGACGACAGGTCCTGAGATCTGGGAGCAGACTGAAGGTAAGATCACTCACCTTTTTGCCTGCACAGGAACTGGTGGTACACTGTCCGGTTCTGCTAAGTTTTTGAAGGAAAAAAATCCAGATATCAAAATCATTGGTGTGGATGCAGATGGTTCTATCTTAAAGAGCTATCATGAGACAGGGGAAATACACAAAGAAGATGTACATCCTTATCAGATTGAGGGAATGGGTAAAAACCTTATTCCTGCTGCCCTGCTTTTCGACAAGGTAGATGAATTTGTAAGGGTAAATGATGAAATGTCTGCCTACAGAACCCGTGAAATTGCTTTGAAAGAAGCCATCATGGGAGGTTATACTACCGGAGCTGTAACGCAGGGATTGATACAGTATGCTCAATCTCATGAGCTCACAGAAAATGACTTAATTGTTTTAATATATCCTGATCATGGTTCCAGATATATCACTAAAGTATATAGTGACAAATGGATGGCCGAGCAGGGATTTGTCAATAATTGTGTTCACAATTATGATGAAGTTTTCAAAACAGAGTTTATCAAATAAGAACGAATAAAATCACGATACAAATAAAGCCTTTTGCGTGTTCTGACAAAAAAGGCTTTTTTACTTAAAAATTACGATACAATGTTGGATATTTTTGAAAGAATAAAAGAAAATCCAGGACCACTTGGACAATTTGCAGATTATGGTGAAGGCTATTTTATTTTCCCAAGATTAGAGGGACCTATCGGCCCTAGAATGCAATTTCAGGGGAGAGAAGTAATTTTCTGGAGTGCCAATGACTATTTAGGACTGTGTAATCACCCTGAAGTTATAGAAGCGGATGCAAAAGCGGCTGCAGAATACGGAATGTTCTATCCAATGGGAGCAAGAGCAATGTCTGGAGAAACAGATCAGCACCTTCAGCTGGAAAGAGAATTGGCAGACTTCGTAAAAAAAGAATCAGCATACTTATTGAATTTCGGTTACCAGGGAATGGTTTCTACCATTGATGCTTTGGTAAGCAGAAATGATGTCATTGTTTATGATATGGATTCTCATGCCTGCATCGTGGATGGAGTAAGACTTCATTCTGGTAAAAGATTTACCTACAAGCACAATGATATGGCAAGTCTTGAAAAAAACCTTCAGAGAGCAACTAAAGTAGCTGAAGAAACAGGAGGAGGTATTCTTGTAATTACAGAAGGGGTTTTCGGAATGAGAGGCCAACAGGGAAAAATTAAAGAGATCTGTGATCTTAAATCAAAATATCAATTCAGACTTTTAGTAGATGATGCTCACGGTTTCGGAACTCTTGGTACAACGGGTGCCGGTGTGGGTGAAGAACAAAACTGTAATGATCAGATTGATGTGTATTTCTCTACTTTTGCTAAATCTATGGCAGGTTTCGGAGCATTCCTTGCGGGTGACAAAGAAATTATCAGATATCTGAAATTCAACCTGAGATCACAAATCTTCGCAAAATCTCTTACGATGCCAATGGTAATCGGAGGATTAAAAAGATTAGAGCTATTGAGATCAAGACCTGAGATCAAAGCTAAACTTTGGGAGAATGTTGAAAAACTACAAAGAGGACTTAAAGAAAGAGGATTTAATATTGGAGATACCAATACTTGTGTAACTCCGGTTATGATGCAGGGAACTCCGGTAGAAGCAACTATATTAGTGAAAGATTTAAGAGAAAATTACGGTATTTTCACCTCTGTGGTGGTATATCCGGTCATTCCGAAGGGAATGATTCTTTTAAGACTAATTCCTACCGCTTCTCATACAGATGCAGAGATTAATGAAACTCTGGCAGCATTTGAAGCAATTCATGATAAATTAGTAGGTGGCTACTACAAGGAGCAGGAAGAAAAATTACTGCAGGAACAAGGATTAAGTTTTAAACCTATTTAATCTTAAAAAATAAAAAAAGCCACTGATTGATTCAGTGGCTTTTTTGTTTAATACCTATAAAAGCAAATGAAACTTAGAGGTTACACACTGGGAATTCTGTCGGCTGTTTCATATGGACTGATTCCGATTTTTATTCTACCTGTGAAGCAGGCACACTTTTCAATGGATATTACGCTGTTTTATAGATTTTTCTTTTCAGCTTTAATGGTGGGAGGATATCTGCTGTATTCGAGGGAAAGTTTTAAAATCAATAAAAAAGAAGCCTTAATTCTGGCTATTCTTGGAATCTGCTATGCCCTTTCTTCAGAGTTTCTGTTTTTAGGCTATGATTTTCTTACCCCAGGAATTGCCTCTACCGTTTTATTTATCTACCCAATTATTGTAGCGTTGATCATGCTTTTCTTTTATAAAGAGAAACTTACCAAATTATCCGGAGCATCTTTACTTTTGGCTTTTGCAGGAGTCATTGTTTTGTGTTTAAAAGGAAACGGATTGGAAATCAATTTTGCAGGACTGGGAATTGTGATGCTCAGTTCACTGTTCTATGCATTATATATGGTTATTGTCAACAAATCGAATATTAAGGTTTCAGGATTTAAGCTTACGTTTTATTCTATGTTTTTCACCTCAATATTCTTTATGACCAAGGCTTTGATGGCAAATGAATCATTTGCCATTCCTTCAACAGAGGTTTTCATCAACTTTCTTATTTTCGCATTTTTGACTACGGTTATTTCCAGCTTGTGTCTGGTATTTGCGATTAAATATATCGGTTCTACTCCTGTGGCTATTTTAGGAGCCCTGGAACCTGTGGTTGCTGTATTGATCAGTGTTTTGATGTTTCATGAAAAATTTACTCCCAATCTGCTGATCGGGATTACTTTAATCCTTTTTGGAGTTACGTTGAATGTAATTGGTGATCAAAAGAAAATAGGTCATGCTTAACTGATATAAAAAACAAAAAAAGCCGACTCCTAAAGAAGTCCGGCTTTTGTATCACTTGAGTTAAGTGTTTTTCTATAATTTTGATTGAGCTTCTGAAAGATTCACCGTTTTTCCCAGTGCTCCAAATTCATGCAGATCTCCAAAAACCTCTATACGGATCGACTGGTCAATCCCTCCTACTTTTAAAGGATTAAATCCTGCGCTTTTAATTACATCTTCAACATCTTTGTCTATTGAGGTATCATCTGACGCATAAAACAATACTGCTTTTTCCGGAATGTTGTTGGAAGCACCCGCAAGACTTCCTGCTCCTAATGTTCCAAATGCTTTTACCAGCTTAGCACCTTGAGGAAGCACTGCCCTGTTGAGTTCTCCAGCAGATTCTTTTTCTCCAATGATCTTTTTGAATCCTCCATTTCCATCCGGAGCGATAGGATTTGAGACATCAATAATGGTTTTTCCCTTCAGAATTTCCTCATGATCATTGAAGAATTCTTTAAAAGCACCAAACCATATTGCCGGAATAATAATGTCTGCAGTATTAATTGCCTGATCAATATCCATACTTTGAGCAAAACCATTAGACTGTTGAGCAAAATCAGCTGATTCTTCATTATTTCTTGAGGCTACAATCACTTCATGGTTGTTATTAATTAAATCACCGGCGATTGCTTTTCCAATATTCCCTAAGCCAATAACGGCTACTTTTTTTAATGTTTTCATTTCTTTTGATTTTTAATATTTATCTATGTCAAAATTAGGTGGAAACCTATTCAGAAAATGACAAACTAGTTTAAGAACTCATCTTGACATTTGGTAAGACAAATGATGAAACTAGTTTTATAAAGAAGATGAATATAATCAGTTTTTGATTCTTCGCTGTCTGATTTTACTTAAGAATTGGGGAGTAATTCCCAAATAGGAAGCAATCTGTGTATTGGGAAGCCTGTTTGCCAACTGGGGATAATGTTTGAGGAAAAACTCATACTTTTCTTCTCCCGTTGAGCTTATATTTTGAAGTACCCGATTTTGGAGCTCAATAAATTTTTGTTCAATAATTACCCTGAAGTTTCTGTCAAATTTGGGATAATAGGTATAAAGAAACCAAAGGTCATTTTTTTCAATCTGCAGTACAATGGAAGTCTCAAGAGCTGCAATATACAGCTGACTTGGCTTTTTATTATGAAAACTGTCTATATCCACAATCCAATCGTTTTCTGCAGCAAACTGAAGATTATGCTCTTCCCCATTCCCGTCTATATTGTACATTTTTAAGCATCCTGAAACCACAAACGTATAATACTGACAGATCTCGTTTTCTTGCAGAATAAATTGTTTTCGCTTAATTCTTCTTTCAACAAAACGTTCGTTCAAAACCTCAATTTCTTTCTTTGAAAGCGGAATATAGCTTTTAAAATATTCTACAAGCGGAGTGGTTTCTTTTGACATTGTAAATAGAATGTACTTGTTATACAGATTTTGAGTAAATCATTATTACAATATATCAAAAAAAACTGAACATTCTAAGGATGAATGACTCTAAAAAATCAATATCAAAAAAATATTTTCACATCGTTCTTTTTTGTATCAAAAATAATAAAATACTGCACAGGAGTTCGTAGAAGTCTGTTTATTGATAAAATAATATCATATTAAGATAAAAAAATATTATGTCTGAATATATTTAACAAAATAAATCCTTTACTTTCTGGCATAACAAAATTTATCTGACTATATTGCATCTGTCTATTAATAGGTGTTTCCTCCACTGAACAGACACATGTATATACTTTTAAAAGCCGATGAAAGAATTGCAAAAACTTACTAAAGATCAATTATACAAAAAGCTCAAAGAAAAATCAGAAAATCTATATAGCATTGCTCATGAAGCCTTGGAAAACAATTTTTTCAATGAAAGCTATTTAGACGAAGAAAGTCTTGCTGAATTTCTAGAAATGCTGGACGATGAAACAGCAGAAAAAATCAAAGATGCTTCTCTGCATATTAATAATGAAGATAATGCTCCCGAAATTGTCCTTATAGAAAATGAAAACAACATTTCTCTTGAATTGGTGACCATTGAAGATGAAGGGTACAAAATAATTCTTATAGAAGGTGACCTTCAGTTATCAAAAAAACTGTTTGTGGAAGATTACATTGTTCTCATTGTTACAGGTAATATTCAGGCTGAAAATATTATTGTCAACGGTTCATTATACTGTTCCGGAAATATTACATCCAAAGTATTATTCGGAGCTTCGGGCAATGATAATGAAACGTATATAGGAGGAAGTATTATGACCTCTCTTATTGCAGAAAACGGGCATTATACGGTGGCTGAAGGAAATATATATTCCAGATATTTAATCAGTTTTCATAATGAAATCATCGGAAAAACAGGAAAGTTCATCGAGAATATCAGTATTGAAAAACCTGGCGATATTGGATTATTGAAATCCGAAATTATTGATGAAGACGGATATTTCGATGAAAATTCGTTCCTAAATTTTATTGACAATAATTCTCCGGATGCTTTGTTTAATAAACCAGCCAATTTATTTTAGCAGATTCTCTTTTTCATTGAGAATGTAACAATGCAGAATTTTAAAGACTTTTCTTCACGGTGTATAATCAGGAGAAAAAATTTTTTTCTAAAAAAACTTTAGAATAACTTTGCAAAAAATTTCTGTTGAAAGACCTGCTTCTTATTACTCCGCCTTTTACCCAGCTTAATACTCCCTATCCTGCCACGGCTTATATTAAAGGATTTTTAAATACCAAAAATATTTCCGCTTATCAGGTAGATTTGGGGATCGATGTTATTTTGGAATTATTTTCAAAAGACGGAATTCAAAAGGTTTTCAGTAAAGAAATTGATCTTCATAACATCTCTGAAAACTCTCAGAGAATCTATGCCTTAAGAGAAGAATATGTAAAAACCATAGATCAGGTTATTACTTTTTTACAGGATAAAACGCCTACGTTGGCAAGACAGATCTGCAGTATGAATTTTCTACCCGAAGCTTCCCGTTTCAACCAGTTGGATGATATGGAATTTGCTTTTGGAAATATGGGGCTCCAGGATAAAGCCAAGCATCTGGCAACTTTGTATTTGGAAGATATTTCCGACTATATTGTAGAAAATATTGATTCTGATTTTGGTTTCAGCAGGTATGCAGAACGTCTTGGAAAAAGCGCCAATTCTTTTGATGAATTATATTCGAAACTATGTGGTGAACCCACATTTATTGATGAATTTACTTTAAAAATTCTTCGTGAAAAAATTGAAACTGTTCAGCCGAAACTGGTTTGTTTTTCAGTACCGTTTCCCGGAAATTTATATTCCGGATTCAAATGTGCCCAATGGATCAAAAAAAAATATCCACACATCAAAACAGCCATGGGAGGAGGTTTTCCCAATACAGAATTAAGGGAAGTGAAAGATCAAAGAGTATTTGAATTTTTTGATTTTATTACGTTAGATGACGGAGAAACTCCACTTGAACTTCTTCACCACAATTTAGAAATTCCATCTGAAGAAGGTGAGTTTAAAAGAACTTTCCTTCTCGAAAATAATGAAGTTGTTTATAAGAACAATTCTAAAAAACATGATTACAAGCAGTCTGAAATCGGAACTCCTGATTATACAGATTTAAAACTGGATCAATATATTTCTGTTATTGAAATCGCCAATCCGATGCACAGTTTATGGAGTGACGGAAGATGGAACAAACTGACCATGGCTCATGGATGCTACTGGGGAAAGTGTACATTCTGTGATATTTCTTTAGACTATATTAAAATCTACGAACCTATTTCTGCTAAAATTCTGGTTGACCGAATTGAAGAATTAATCCGCACCACTGGTGAAACAGGATTCCACTTTGTGGATGAAGCGGCACCGCCAGCCTTGATGAGAGAAGTAGCACTGGAAATTCTACGAAGAAATCTTGTCGTTACCTGGTGGACAAATATCCGTTTTGAAAAAAGTTTTACCCGCGATTTATGTTACCTCCTGAAACTTTCAGGATGTGTTGCTGTTTCAGGAGGACTTGAAGTAGCCAGTGACCGATTGTTGAAATTAATTGATAAAGGAGTTTCTGTAGATCAGGTCGCTAACGTAACCAGAAATTTTACTGAAGCCGGAATTATGGTTCATGCTTATCTGATGTATGGCTACCCTACCCAAACCGTTCAGGAAACCGTTGATTCTCTGGAAATGATTCGGCAGATGTTTGAAATGGGAATTCTTCAAAGTGGATTCTGGCATCAATTTGCCATGACTGCTCATTCGCCTGTAGGAATCAGCCCTGAAGATTTTGGAGTGGTTCCCGTAAAGCAGGAAATCTTATTTGCCAACAATGATATCGATTTTAAAGATAAAACCGGAATTGATCATAACAAGTTTAGTTTTGGATTAAAGAAATCTTTATTCAATTATATGCATGGAGTCAATTTTGAACTGCCTCTTCAGGAGTGGTTTGATTTTAAAATTCCAAGAACAACTATTCATCCGGATTATATTCATGACTGTCTTTTGGAAGATGGACAATTTAGTCTGAAAGGAAATTCAAAAGTGATCTTTTTGACCAAAAATGTAATCGCTGAGAATCGCGTAAAAAATAAAAAGAAATACTCTGGTACATATACGCTTCTTACATTCCACCTAAAAACCAATATTGTGAAGGTAGAGCTGGAACAAGAAAAGGCAGAGTGGCTAATGGGTGTATTGGAAGAAAATGCCATTGAAAATTCCAAAAAACCTACAGTTCAGCAACTTAAGAATCAATTTGAAGAAAATTTCGAAGATTTTGAGTTGTTCTGGTTCTCAAAACCGATGCAGCAATTGAAGGAAAATGGAGTAATTTTAAGTTTATAAAAATTTTCGTTTTTTTCTCAGGGATTTTTGAAATTGCAGAATTTTTTGTGAATTTTCATTTTTCTGGATGAATAAGACTTGATTGAATTATAATCTCCCGCAGATTACACGGATTTACACAGATTTTTATTTGAGGGAATAAAACCTTTTAATTTTTCATACAGAAAGGATCAAGTCTAAATTTCTGACTACTATAAATAAGACGTCAAAATATTCCCATCCTCTGGAGGGGTAGCGAAAATTCAAAGAATTTTTGACGGGGTGGTTTAAAGTAAAATTATATAAGTTTTGGCTAAAGCCGATGGAAATTTTATATTTTAATAAACGGGCTTCCTTCGTCTAAGCTCAGGATTATAACCCGTTCCTATTGATAATAAATAATTCCTTTTCTCAGATAAATCAATTAGGAGTCTCTTTTGTTACAGTTCCCACCGACACTTTCTCCTGTATTTTTATAAAATTAGGATCCATAATTGCCATACGCTCTGCAAGTGCTTTATAGGTTGGAAACTTTAAGATAGAAGCCCTGCCAGACATCTCCTTATAAATTGTAAATGATTTCCCTCCTGCTGTTTTCAGTTGTTTTGTAGTAGTAACATATCTTCCGATAAGTTTACTTTTGGCGTCATAAATTTCAATATCTATAGAGGTTTTATCCATGATAGTATCTTCCGAACCGAAACTTACCGGTAAATTGGTAAAATACCCTACAGGAACACCATTACTAAGAATCTCTCCTACTTTATTGACCTCAATATTCATCTTATCAATTTTCTTTCGGATAGCATATGCATCTTTCGTTTTAGTATCCAGCTTTCTTTTGGGTACATTGGAAAAAAGTTCATCGAGATTCTTGACATTGATTCCTTTGTTATCAATGATTTTAAGATCTTTAACTGAGGTAAAGACGGCAGATTTTTCCTCTCCGGAAAATGCAGAAGGTGATGAATAATCAATTTCGATGGTCTTATCCCTGTTGTATACTCTGTTGATGCTGATATAGCTGTCGCGAACAGAATCAACGATGCTTTTATCAATGAATTTTATCGTATAGAGCGGAGTCTCTTTTAAATCCATAAAAGTATATTCGCTGGATTTGCTGGAGAGCTTAGCTACCGGGACACCGTCAAGATTGATAATTCCTCTCTTGGTTTTAATATTCTGAGCATGGAGGAAAACACCCAGAACTGTAAAGAATATGATTATGCCTTTCTTCATACCATGAGACTTTTACATAAATAAAAAAAGTGTAACACAAAGTTACACTTTCTTGAAAATATATTTAGCTTTTCATTTAATTATTCACAAAGGATAATTCCTTTATTATGATTAAATTCTACAACACCGCTTTTGATAGCATAAGCAAAAACAGAGTCTTTTCCGGATTCTTTAGTGAAGTTTTTAGCAAAAGCTTCATCAATAGAATTAGCAAAAAGCTTTACATCACCTCCGATCAAAGAAGAAACGATTCCTGCGTGGTTTTTCATGATGTGAAATTCACCATTTTTTCCAGGCAATAATACTGAGTCTACTTCTCCTTCAAAAACTACGTATTCTGGTGTTAAAATTTTTATATTCATTTTAATTTAGATTTGAAGATTTCAGATTTCAGATTTCAGACAACCTAAAAGTCTCATGTCTGGTATCTTATATCTTGTGTCTAATTATTAAGCGTTTTCAGCTAACATTTTTTGTCCAGCTTCGATAGCTTCTTCGATGGTTCCTTTCAAGTTGAAAGCTGCTTCTGGTAAGTGATCTAATTCACCATCCATAATCATGTTGAATCCTTTGATAGTATCTTTGATATCTACTAATGATCCTGGAATACCTGTAAACTGCTCTGCTACGTGGAAAGGCTGAGATAAGAATCTCTGAACTTTTCTTGCACGGTATACAACAGATTTATCTTCTTCAGAAAGTTCTTCCATACCAAGGATTGCGATAATATCCTGAAGAGCTTTATATCTTTGAAGAATTTCTTTTACTCTTTGAGCACAGTTGTAGTGATCGTGACCTAAGATTTCAGGATTTAGGATTCTTGAAGTAGAAGAAAGTGGATCTACCGCTGGATAGATACCTAATGAAGCAATCTTTCTGTCAAGTACCGTAGTTGCATCCAAGTGAGCAAACGTAGTTGCAGGAGCCGGGTCAGTTAAGTCATCCGCAGGTACGTATACCGCCTGTACTGAAGTAATTGAACCATTTTTAGTGGAAGTAATTCTTTCCTGCATCGCACCCATTTCAGAAGCAAGCGTTGGTTGGTAACCTACCGCTGATGGCATACGACCAAGAAGTGCAGATACCTCAGAACCAGCCTGTGTAAAACGGAAGATGTTGTCTACGAAGAAAAGTACATCTCTACCTTGTCCGCTTTCTCCACCATCTCTATAGTACTCAGCCAATGTAAGACCAGAAAGTGCTACTCTCGCTCTTGCACCTGGCGGCTCGTTCATCTGTCCGAAAACGAATGCTGCTTTAGAATCTTTCATAGCTTCTAAGTCTACTTTAGAAAGATCCCAACCTCCGTTTTCCATAGAATGCATGAAATCATCACCATACTTGATAATACCTGATTCCAGCATCTCTCTCAAAAGGTCATTTCCTTCTCTCGTTCTTTCACCTACTCCGGCGAATACTGAAAGACCTCCGTGTCCTTTTGCAATATTGTTAATCAACTCCTGAATCAATACTGTTTTACCTACACCAGCACCACCGAACAAACCAATTTTACCTCCTTTTGCGTAAGGCTCAACTAAGTCGATTACTTTAATACCTGTAAATAAAACTTCTGCAGAAGTTGAAAGTTGATCAAATTTTGGAGCTGGTCTGTGAATTGGAAGACCACCCTCATTAGAAATATTTTGAAGTCCGTCGATAGCATCACCAACAACGTTGAATAGTCTTCCGTTTACCGCCTCACCGATAGGCATCATAATAGGATTTCCGTATCCAATTACGTCCTGCCCTCTTTTAAGACCGTCAGTAGCGTCCATTGCGATACATCTTACTGTATCTTCGCCAATATGTTGTTCTACTTCTAAGATTACTTTTTCACCGTTTTCTTTTGTAATTTCTAACGCGTCATAGATTGCTGGAACAGCTTCCACATCTGTGAAGACAACGTCGATTACCGGACCAATAATTTGAGAAATTTTACCTTTAATTTGGTTTGCCATTGCTAAATTTTTTCTTGGTGCAAATATAGTGATTCTTCATAAACCCGCAATTGGTAAAAAAAAGATTTTTATCATGCTTTTTAAGAATAGATTATTTTAGTAATATCCCGATATAACAATGTATCAAGGTAGCAATGTTAAGGTTACAGGTATTACTCTATTGTTATATTGATACATTGGTACATTATTTCTATATTTGCAATCAAATTTTTCCGTTTTGAAAGTTTTCAAGAATTTTATAGATTATTCCTCACAGAAGCCTTTAGCACTGTCTTTAGGTATGTTTGACGGAGTACATCTCGGGCACAAGAGTATCATTGATGAACTGACTAAAGTAGGTACAGAGAATAATCTGGAGACCGCTATCCTCACTTTCTGGCCGCATCCAAGGTTTGTTTTTAATCCTAATGAAGATTTAAAACTGCTGAATACGCTGGAAGAAAAGAAACAGCTGGTGGAGAAATATGGTATTGATAATCTGTTCCTGAAAGAATTTGATGAAGAATTCAGAAACTTAACCGGAGAAGAGTTTGTACGTCAGATTTTAGTTGATAAACTCAATGTAAAGTATCTTATTATAGGATACGACCATTCTTTCGGAAAAAATAAAAGCGGAAACTTCGAGCTTCTTCAAAAATTATCCAAAGAGCTTGATTTTGAAGTAGAACAAATGGAAGCTATTAACATCCACGAAAATAATATCAGTTCAACAAAGGTTCGTAATGCTCTTTTAAACGGAAATATTACAGAGGCTAATGAGATGCTGGGGTATCCCTACTCAGTATCTGGTACAGTAGTCCACGGTAAGAAGATCGGAAGAACCATTGGTTATCCTACCGCCAATATTGATACGGAATCTATTAAGCTTTTACCAAAAAAAGGAGCTTATATTGTAGAAGTATTTATAAAAGGTAATTCGTATAAAGGAATGCTAAGTGTGGGAACCAACCCTACGGTAAATGGAGAAAAATTAACTGTGGAAGTTTATATCCTTGATTTTGATGATGATATCTATGATGAAAAGATTACAGTAAGTTTCAGGGATTTTCTTCATGATGAAATCAAATTCGAAGGTCTTGAAAAACTGGTTGAAAGACTGGATGAAGATAAAAGATTAACAGAGAAATTTAATTTTTAAGATAAAAAAGGCTATTCAGTGATGAATAGCCTTTTTGCTTTTATTTATTTCAATACTTTTAAGTATATTTTTTGAGGTTCACTACTTAGTTTCACATTGGGAAAACGTTTATCATAATCAATAAAGAGATCCCCTTTTTCATCTGCTTTTCCGTTTCCATCAGAATCCCAACTTATTGTTACGTAATATTTTGCAGGACCTGTAGGTTTAGGATTGATCTTACTTTCGGCATCTTTAGGTACCGGAAGATCAATGGTGAATGGTACAGATTTCTGCTCGTACTCTTTTTCTGTAATTAAGGTAGCAGGAGCATCTGCCAGTTTTTCGTCTGCTCCATATAAACTTACTTTCAATTTTGGGTTTTTAATCGTAAAGTTCTCTGTTCCTGAAAATTCCAATTTAATATTTTCAGAAGAAGCTTCAGATGTTGAGGCTTCCGAAGCCGGATTTTCAGTAGTACTTTTCTTTCCCGGATTGGTGCAGCTTGATAGCATCAATGTGCCTGCTGCGACGAATAATAAAAGGTGGTTTCTCATTTGTTCTTTATTTTATTAACGTTAAATCTATATTTCACCGATAATAGATAACAAATTTCGTACCTCAATCTTTTCTTATACTTTTATAAAGAATTTACTTCATGCTGAGCTTTCTTTGTCAGAGATTTAAAAACCAGATCATACGACTGATCAATAAGCTTAAGAATCAAATCTCTTTTCAATCCTTCCAGCAATACAGAATTCCAATGGGTCTTGTTCATATGATAAGCGCCTGTGATCTGAGGATATTGCTCACGAAGCTCTGCACTCCACTCCGGATCTGTTTTTACATTGATTGCTAATGGCTGTCTTTCAAGCCCCATCAGTAAAAACATTTTGGTATCTACTTTCATTACAAGTGTTTCGTTATCAAACGGAAAGCTTTCCGTAACCCCTTTTTTGGCAAGACAATAGTCTAAAATCTCGTTGGCATCCATGCAGTTATTAATAATGTGTGATCAGTAATTAGTAATGATTAAATGATATAATTCTTTAATCTTTGATTCAAATTTAGTAAATTTAAGAAAGAAATAATCCCGCAAAATCACAATTATTATGAAAGCTCTGGTAATAGGCGCTACAGGTGCCACAGGAAAGGATCTGGTCAATCAGTTATTGAATGACAAAGAGTTTGATAAAGTGGATATTTTTGTCAGAAAACCTGTTGATATTCAGAATGATAAACTTAGAGTTCATGTTGTGAATTTTGAAAAACCTGAAGAATGGAAAGAAATGGTGAAAGGAGATGTTGCATTTTCGTGTCTGGGAACTACTTTAAAGGACGCCGGAAGCAAGGAAGCCCAAAAGAAAGTAGACTTTGATTATCAATATGAATTTGCGAAAGCAGCTAGAGAGAATGAGGTGGAAGATTATATTCTGGTTTCAGCTTATGGCGCGAATCCACAGTCTAAAATTTTCTATTCTAAAATGAAAGGAGAACTTGAAGACGCTGTAAAACAGCTCCATTTCAATAAGATCACTATTTTCAAACCGGGAATGCTTGAGCGAAAAGATTCTGAAAGAACCGGAGAAGTTTTAGGCAGCCGGATTATCAAATTTGCCAATAAATTGGGATTACTGGAAAGTCAAAAGCCCCTGCCAACCGATATTCTGGCAAAGGCAATGATCAATTCTTCGAAAATAAAAAGTAATGGCTACTCCAGTATAAAGCTTGGAAATATCTTTTGTTTTGCCGAGAAGAGTAATGAATGATTGGAATGTGGGGTTTGGGATGCGAGTTAATGGGGTTCGTGTTAAAAATGAGAACCTTCTTAGTAATTTTCATAAAACCTAATCCCTGCTACCTATCATCTATTACCTATTTTGTGGTTTTGCTGTTCATTTTCTGTCCTAATTTTTCGTATTCAACATCATTAGGCTCCCAAAGTTCTATTTTATTGCCTTCGATATCCATGATATGGACAAATTTCCCATATTCATACGTCTCAATCTTATCAACAACTGGTACGTTTTCTTTTTTTAACTGTTCAACCAGCTTTTCAAGGTTTTCTACACGATAATTGATCATGAAATCTTTCTCAGAAGGTTGAAAATACTTTGTCTTTTCACTGAATGGGCTCCATTGGCTGAATCCTTTTTTAGAGTTATCCGCACCTTGAAACCACTCAAATACGGCTCCGTATTCATTGGTATTGAGACCAAGATGGCTTTCATACCATTCTCTCATTTTCTTAGGATCTTTGCACTTAAAAAAGATTCCGCCAATACCGGTTACTCTTTTCGTATCATCAGATTTGTTTTCCGTAACAGCCTTAAAAGCAAACCCTAACATAAAAGAAGCCAGGACACAAAGAGTAAAAATTATTTTTTTCATAAGAAGCATTTACTAGGTTTAAAAATAAAAAAAGTGGATGTAAACACCCACTTGTAAAAATATAGTTTTTTATCTTTATTTCAGATACTTTGTAATCACCTCACCGTTAGGATTAGTAGTACTTACAAAAGTGTCTATCAGTTTTCCGTTTTCATCTACCAGGAATTTGGTGAAGTTCCAAAGGATACTTGTATTTTTTACTCCGTTTAATTCTTTCTCTGTTAAAAATTTAAAGATAGGTGCGGTATCATCACCTTTCACAGAAACTTTAGCAGCCATTGGGAATGTTACCCCATAGTTTTTCTGGCAGAAAGCTCCAATTTCAGTATTGGTTCCAGGTTCCTGGCCTCCGAAATTATTAGCAGGGAAACCTATAACTACCAATTTATCTTTGTATTGCTCATATACCTTCTCAAGATCTGCATACTGAGGGGTAAATCCACATTCTGAAGCAGTATTGACGATCAGGATTTTTTTCCCTTTGAAATCTGCAAAATTGATTTCTTTTCCGTCAAGACTTTCTACTTTGAAGTCATATATTGTTTTTCCCATAAGTTCGTTGGTTTTAGCTTTTGAAATTTCACTTTTTTGGTTGAAGCAGCTTTGCAGGCATGCGACGAAGGAAAGCAGCATTAAAAAAATCTTTTTCATTTTTTATCAGTTTATACAGCGAACTGCAATTGAATTAAAACTTGAAAATATTAGCCGGAAATACTTTATTGATATCTATTTTGTTTAATAACATCACGTAATCTCCGTCTTTTTTAGTACTGGAAGATTCTATTCTGAAAGGCATTGTAAGGTTTCCTACTTTTTTAAAATCAGAATAGACAAGCGTTTCATCTTTTTTCACTTCTTTTATCAGCATATAAGTTTTTGTATCAAAATAATACATATTCTTATTAACGTTCTTCGTAAGTTCCACTTTATGACAGTAGATCTCACCTATTTTTTCTTTTCCAAGGTATTTGGCATCAAACCCTTTATTTTCCCAATCAATGAAGTCATTATCAAAATTTTCCGGCACATATTCAGGATATTCCTGAAGCTTGTTCGCAGCATAATTCATTGCATAACCTTTGGAACCGTCAAAACCTTCAATCGCGGTTTCTTTTCCTCCGGTAGTAATCAATGTTTTAGTAAGATTCGGACGTTGCTGAAAAATTCTTATCGGATATTCATCTTTGATTCCCAATACTACTTTTCCCTGAAGCAATACCGAGTTCAGCAATTTCCAATTGGTTAACCCTCCGGATAATTCAATGTTTTTGTCAATAATTTCCTTTGCGGTCTGTCCAAATATTACATGCGAAAATATCAGTCCAAATACGAATAGTAACTTCTTCATTAATTTTATTTATAAATTCAAATATAGGGGGATTTATGTAAAGTTGCAAAAACACGAAGAAAGCAAAAAGGCCGATTGGCAAATTTACTGTACTTCTTTCTACAATTTTAAATTAACTTTCGGGCTTTTTCCAGATCTTCCGGTGTATCAATACCTACTCCAACGAAATTGGTTTCTATCATTTTGATTTTCATTCCGTATTCAAGATAGCGAATACATTCAATCTTTTCAGATATTTCCAATGGTTTCATCACCAGTTTTGAAAACTGCAGCAAGGCTTCTTTTCTGAAAGCATATACTCCAATATGTTTAAAATAACTTACATCATAGGAAACTTCTCTGTGAAAAGGAATTACGGAACGGCTAAAATACAAAGCAAAACCATTATTATCAGTAATCACTTTTACGTTATTCGGGTTTTCAATCTCTTCTTTTTCGTGCAGTTGAATTTTTAAAGAAGCTAAAGAGATTTCCTGCTGGTCATCATGCTTAAAAACTTCGATCAGCTGGCGTAAAGGTTCCAGCTTCAGGAAAGGTTCGTCTCCCTGAACATTAATTACAATATCACAGTCTATATTCTGTACAGCTTCAGCAATACGGTCGCTTCCTGTTTCGTGCTGTCCTGTCATTACGGCTTTCCCACCGTTTTTTATGATTTCATCAAGAATAATTTCGGAGTCTGTGGCGACAAATACTTCATCAAACAGTCCGGTTTCCACTACATTCTGATAGGTTGTAGTGATCACGGTTTTTTCTCCTAAAATCTGCATTAATTTCCCCGGAAAACGGCTTGCTTCGTAACGGGCAGGGATGACAGCGATTATTTTCATTCAATACGATATTAAGTAATTCTTTTAAAATCAGCAGGTTTTATTCCGGCCTTTACAAAAGCCTGAATAATCCTTTTATCCTGAGATCAAATGTAGTGAAAAGTATCTTATTTACTCTACAAAACAGAGATTTCAGCAGTTTAAAAAGAAAGTTTTACTCCTACCATATTGTATTCCCATTGGCGGGATGCTACAAAGTTGAGATTATATTTTGTCTTTCCTATAGTTCCTTCTGAAGAAGTATATCTGCTTTTTGAGATTGTTTTTCCAATGAAATATCCCATTAATAGAGCTAAAGGGTAATCTGAAGCCCAGTGAACTTTACTCTGCATCATCTGAAAACAAAGTGCGCCGGCTAAGGTATATCCTACCGGTTTAATCCATTTTGCATCAGGATAATTGTCTGCAATCACAGTAATACCAGCCATAAAGGTGGTTAGGTGTCCTGATGGCATCGCATCATAATTCGAGGTATTCTTTCCAAATGCTGAGAAACTTGGGAAAGGGTTCCATGCACCTCCTTTATTACCATTTATCTCTGCAATAAAAGGGCTTTCTCTTCCGGTAATTCTTTTAATAGTCTGGGTAAAAACTCCCGAAAGAATTAAACTTTCCATCAAACCACTGGCTGTGGCTTGTGCTCTGTAATCATTTTTAATCAAACCATAGGTTCCAAAACCAATTCCTAACAATACTAATGTAGAACCGTTTCCTACCAGGTACAACGCAGATCCGATGTCTTTTGGGATTTTAAATACACCTCCAACTTTGGTGTAGTTATTATCTTTGTCCATTCCCCATCTTTCTCCCAGCTCTCTGGAATTGTCAATCAGTTTCTGATCAACTGGTAAAAGAATCAACGTGGCTGCAACCGCTCCTCCCAGATAATAAGCATGATCCTGGGCTACAAAATCTTTATTGGTGTTGATAAAGTTTCTGGGTAGTTTGGTTACAAAATCTAATAATTTAGGTTTTGGGTACGTTCTGACAGATCCGTCTTTTAAGGTGTAGGTTTGTACTTTTGGAGACTCGAGGTCCTTTGGAAGTTCTTTTACTTGCAGCGTATCAATCTCTTGTGAGCATACCAGTATTGAAACTGGTAAGAGTAGAAATCTCAGTTTTTTCATCGTGTAATTTTCGACTTTATTATATTTAAGTGTGTGTAAAAGCCCCAAAGATAATTCCTAGTTGAGCTTAGTACAAAGAAATTATTTAATTTTTAATATTTATTTAATTTTTTATAAACAAACGTAAATTCAGTTTAAATATTTGATCAAAACGCTTCGGCTCCGCTCAGCATGACACTGATTCATACTCTTTTCGAGATCAAACAGTGTCACGCTGGGCAGAGCCGAAGTTTATATTTTACTAGAAAATTACTTTAATTTGTTCAAAGCGCTTTCCAGTTTTGGAAGCATTACTTTGATCTCATCTACAGCCAATCCTCCTACAGAAGCACGGAACCAAGGTTCTGATTTTTCTTCTCCGAAAGCTGAGAATGGTACTAAAGCTACTCCTGCATCATTAATTAAATAGAATACAAGATCTGAGGAGTTTTCAATGACAGCTCCGTCTGGTTTTGTTTTTCCGATATAGTTCAATTTAATGGTAAGGTAAAGAGCTCCCATTGGTTCAATACTGTCTACAGCCAGTCCTTTTCCTTTTAAATCCTGAATTCCACCGTGAAGAACTTTTAGACTTTCTTCAAGTTTAGCTTTAAAATCGTTAACGAAAGTATTTACATTCTCTGGATTTTCATAGAATTTAGCAGTTGCTTCCTGCTCCGGTTTTGGTGCCCATGCTCCAACGTGGGTAAGAAGCGCTTTCATTTTATCAAGAATATGAGCAGGCCCGAATCCCCATCCAACGCGTACTCCTGTTGCTGCAAGGCATTTTGAAATACCGTCGATGTAGATCGTATAGTTTTTCATTTCAGGGAAAAGAGAAACCGGATCTACGTGCTCAGCACCGAAAGTAAGACAAGAATAGATTTGGTCATACATTAAGTATAACGGTTTTTCGTCTGCTCCTCTTTTTTTGTTTTCAGCAATCACCAGTTCACAGATCTCTGAAAGCTGATCTTTTGTAAACATGGTTCCTGTAGGGTTCAATGGTGAGCACAGCGCCAATAATACGGCTCCATCCAAATGAGGTCTTAAATCATCTGCAGTTGGAAGGAAGTTGGTTTCAGGTTTTGTTTTTACTTCTACAGCGTTGGCTGAAGTAAGGTAAGCGTAATGGTTATTATTCCATGATGGTGTAGGATATACTACTTTATCACCTTCATCTACGATGGTTTTGTATACGGCATAGATCAAAGGTCTTGACCCTGCAGTAATCAGGATATCTTCAGGAGAATAATCAAGGTTCCATCTTTTTTTAAGGTCTTTGGAAACTTCTTTTCTTAAAGATAAAAGTCCGTTTGCAGGAGGATAGTTCGTCAGATTATTCTGATATGCTTTCTGAATCTCTTCCTTCAGCAATGCCGGGATAGGATAGATATTAGAATTCAGATCACCAATAGTAAGATTGGCAATTTCCGCTCCCTTTGCTTTTAGATCATTTACTTCGTTACCAATTTTTACAATTTCAGAACCTATCAGGTTCGCTGCTAATTTTGAAACTTTCACTTTTTTTCTTATTTAAAATTTACTAATATTATCGTTCTCCATTGATTCTCTCATCTATCTGATCTACGGGTGTTTGTGCATCAAAAAGGGTGATTATTTCCTTTGCCTTTTTTGCCGTATTGGAATTCGGATATTTTTTAATGATCCTATTGAATTCCGCTCTGTTTTCATCGTTTAGTTTTCCGGTTTCTTTGTCTGGTTCTCTTTCGTAGGTAGGTGTATTATCCATTCCCAGAAGATAATCGGACAGGTAGTAGTTATAGTCTTGTTTTACAGTTTTTATCAGCTTACTTTTAGGATATTTATTCATAAAATTCTCCCAGAACATCAGTCTGTCTCCCAGTTGTTCCCAACTGATTATCAATCCCGCATCTGCGGCATAATTGGTTTCACTTTCTTTATCAGTCTGTGAAATGTAGACTTCATAATCCGGAGTCACTTTATTCTTAAAAATAGTAGAATAATATCCCGGGATGGTCCATATTTCGGTGATACCTTCTCCTACTTCTCTGAATTCAAGACCTGCTTTCTTCAGTTCTGAAGCTATTTTTTTAACGTTATCCGGAAGATTATACTGATCCTTATCGTAATTATAATAATTCACATATTTATCCAAGACCTTGCTGTGTAAGTTCATCAGACATTCTGTATACTTACCTCTTATTTTTAAATAATCTTCGTATACTTTGTCATTCTGTTCCGGACTGTTTCCAGCTATTTCTTTTTCGATTTTGGTACGATACCACTGAAGAGAAGTAATATAATCCTCCGTTTTGTTGGTGGATGAGCAAGCCGTGTCTAGCGGCTTGTACTGATCTTCTTTAACCTCCGTTGTAACAACCGAATCGTTTACCGATTTTGTATCTGAAACTGCAGCTTCCTTTTTACAGGAAACTACAGCTGCAGACAATAGGCAAACTGCTATTATTTTTTTAATCATCTGCTATTTTCAGAGTATTATTCCAGTTTTAAATCTGTTTTAACGGCTCCGATTTTAGCTTCCAATGATTTTAATTTATCTCTGAAATCTGCTTCTGAAGTAATGGAATCCTTTACTGAAACATAGAACTTGATTTTCGGCTCTGTTCCTGAAGGTCTTACACATACTTTTGTTCCATCCTGTGTGTAATAGATCAAAACGTTTGACTTCGGAATCTCATTCATTACTTTTTTCTCGTTCGTAGAAATGGTAAGGCTTGTCTGTTCTTTAAAGTCTTTCACTTCTTCCACTAATGAACCTGCCAATTCTTTTGGTGGATTTTCACGGAAGTTTTTCATCATGTTCTGAATTTCTTCAGCTCCTTCTTTTCCTTTTCTTACAATATTGATTAATCCTTCGTAATACATTCCAAGATCTTCATAGATCTCAATCATGTATTGGTACATTGTTTTTCCGTTGGCTTTGCACCAGGCAGCAATTTCACAAGCTACAAGAATACTTCCGCAAGAGTCTTTGTCGCGTACAAAATCTCCGGTCATGAATCCGAAACTTTCTTCACCACCGCATACAAACTTTTGAGTTCCTTCTGCTTCACGGATCATTTTTCCGATCCATTTGAATCCGGTAAGACCTACTTTACATTCTACCCCGAATTTCTGTGCAATATCAAAGAAGATATCCGAAGTTACGATGGTAGAACCGATGAACTCTTTCCCGGTAATTTTCCCTTGTTTTCTCCATTCATTCAGGATATAATAAGTAAGAATTGTATTGGTTTGGTTACCGTTTAATAATTGCATTTCACCATCAAGGTTTCTTACTGCAATCCCTAATCTGTCTCCATCCGGGTCTGTTCCTATTACGATATCTGCATTGGTAATTCTTGCCAGATCCATTGCCATTTCCAATGCTGCAGGCTCTTCCGGGTTTGGAGAATCTACTGTAGGGAAATTTCCGCTCGGGATCATCTGTTCTCTTACAAGATCTACTTTTTTGAATCCTGCTTTTTCAAGAGCCTTAGGAACTGTGGTATACGTTGTTCCGTGGATAGATGTGAAAACTATATTTAAATTTTCTTTTCCAACATTCTGATAGGTAGAGTTTTCTATACAGGCATCGATATACACATCATCCTGCTCCTCTCCGATCCATTCGATCAGATCATCATTTCCGTTGAATTTAATTTCTTCGAATTTTACAGAATATACTTCATTGATAATTGCTTCATCATTAGGTGGAACAATTTGTGCTCCATCATTCCAGTAAACTTTATAACCGTTATATTCCGGCGGGTTGTGAGAAGCCGTTAATACAATTCCTCCATTACATTTTTTATCACGAACTGTGAAAGACAATTCCGGAGTGGGTCTGTGATCTTTGAAAAGCAATACTTTAATTCCGTTTGCTGTCAAAACATCTGCTACCAACTTTCCAAATTCTTTGGAATTATGACGAACATCATAAGCAATAGCCACTTTAATTTCTTCACCTTTGAACTGCTGCAGCATATAATTTGCCAATCCCTGAGTAGCCTGTCCTAGTGTATATTTATTCAAGCGGTTGGTTCCTACTCCCATTATCCCACGCATACCTCCTGTACCGAATTCCAGTTCTCTGTAGAAAGAATCTTCCAGATCAGGGGAATTGCTGTCGATCAATGTTTGTACAGCATCTCTCGTTTCTTTATCGAAGGTATCACTTAACCAAAGTTTCGCTTTTTCCAGTGTATTCATATTTGTATGTTGTTCTTTTATAGTTTGTAAAGTTCTTAGTTTCTAGTTTAAATAATACTGTTTTTAATCCAGTTTTTTGTTTTCGACTTTCGTCGTTTTATCAATCTTAAATGCTCTGATTGGATCGTTATAATAGATAAATTTTGCTGTGTTCTGAATATGCCCTTTTAACGAATCTTTTACATTTACTTCTGCATAATTTCCGTTTTTAGAATCAATATTCAGGTTGGTGATTTTCCAATAAGGAGCAATTAAACTTGCTGTATCTGAAATCTTTATCACTGCATTTTTTGACAATCCAAGAAAATTAGCACGGCTTCTGTTGTGCATTTCCACTTCTGCTCTTCTGGTGTTTACGGAACCCATGAAGCTTGCATTATTTTTCATATTAAGTCTGAAATTGTCTGTTTTGATTTCACTTGAAATATTGACTTCAACAGAATCAGAAACGGCTACTTTTTCAAGGTTATATTTTGAATAAATTGTTACGTTATAAAAATCTACTCCTTTCGTCCCTCTTTTTTCTTTAATGAAAAGAGTTTTGTCTTTTACATCCACATCCAGATTGCTCGCCACATTCGGATAGGTTTCTATTTCCACAAAATTTTTAGGACCTCTGGCATAAAATACACGGAATTTCCCTTCCAAATCAAGGTTTACGAACTCCGAAACATCCACATCTTTCTTTTCAATATTTCCTTTTGGAGAAACTTTTCCACAGGAAACTACTGCCACCAGCATTAATGTGTATACAACTTTTTTCATATTTAATTTTAAATATTCTATATTATAATCGCAACGATATTTACTGAAAATCACTGAAAACTTTTTCATGTCTCTCACAGGATTTTCAATATTACGTTTGAACAAAAATAGGATTAAAATTTCTAAAAATCTTTGTCTTTTGACAATAAAATACCTGATAATTTTCAATTTTGTGCTTTTTGGGAAAAGACTATTTCTTATTCTCTTTTTCGTTTACTTTTTATCTGATAAGTTTAAAATACAAAAAAAGCACTCTGTTTTTTACAGAGTGCTTCTTGTTTATTGAAATTGAAGTGATTATAATCTGTTAACCACCCCGTCAAAAATTCTTTGAATTTTTGACACCCCTCCAAAGGATGGGAATGGTCATATATCGACTGGATATTTACGCTAACAGATTGATTTTCATTTTGTTTCGAATGAGTATCTTTCCGTTTTATATCACTTCGTCAATATTATAATTCTTATGCTCGCGGTTCGTTCTGATAATCATTTCTCCTAAAAATCCTGCTACAAACAGAAGGCTTCCCAAAATCATCATTGTTAATGCAATAAAGAACCAAGGATTATTGGTAATTAAATGTCCATAGATTCCTCTCGCCACATCAATAAGTTTGGAAATTCCTAACCAAAGTGCCGAAAGAAAACCAACAATAAACATCAAAGTCCCAACAGCTCCGAAGAAATGCATTGGTCTTCCTCCAAAACGACTTACAAACCAGAGGGTTATCAAATCCAAAAACCCTCTTACAAATCTTTCGGTTCCGAATTTTGAAGTTCCGTAAGGTCTTGCCTGATGCTGTACTTCTTTTTCTGTAATTCTTCTGAAACCTGCGTTAGCCGCCAATACCGGAATATAACGGTGCATATCTCCGTAAACATCAACGGATTTTACAACCTGTTTTTTGTAAGCTTTCAAACCACAG
Organism: Chryseobacterium sp. MYb7; assembly: GCF_002979455.1. GTDB lineage: Bacteria > Bacteroidota > Bacteroidia > Flavobacteriales > Weeksellaceae > Chryseobacterium. The sequence goes on along the minus strand of NZ_PCOU01000005.1, from coordinate 147,410 downwards.
TTGAAATCGTGAAGATATACTCCTGAAACTTTTCTCGCTGCTGCATTGAATAGTTTTGACGGAATATTTTTCGTCATTACATTATCAAAACGCTTCTTTTTCCAACCGGAAACAATATCATAATTATCATGAATTACCATATTATACAGTTCTGGAATTTCTTCCGGAAAATCCTGTAAATCGGCATCCATTGTAATTACCACATCTCCGTTTGTTCTTTCAAAGGCCGCATGAAGTGCCTGAGATTTTCCATAATTTCTGGAAAATTTAATAGCGTGGATCTGAGGATACTGAACTTTCATATTCTCAATAATACTCCACGACAAATCCGTACTTCCATCGTCTACAAACCAGATTTCGTAAGATAAATTGCTGGTTGTGCATACTTTATCAATTCTTGAAAAAAGCTCTTCCAGAGAGTCTTCTTCGTTCAGTAACGGAATAACTATAGATAAATTCATTTAATTTTAATAAAAATTAGGCTTGATTGGTTTCTTCAGGTTGATGTATCGTTCTTGTTCTGAAAAACGCTCCAAAAAACACCGACAAAACTACGTAAAATATAAGAATTGCTGCAAAATATCCTGAAAAATGACTTGCAGTAAGCATATCTTTTCCTTTAACAGCCTCAGGTGTGAAGCTTTGTAATCTTTCTTTGTACTTCTGATCCAGCTCATCAATATCTTTCTGATGCTTAAGAATTTTTCTTGCTGAAGTATATTCTGTATCCAGTTCTGATTTTTGTCTCTGAACATATTGGTAGTTCAACAGCTTTTTAGCAGCCGGATCTACAAAGTTTAAAAAGGCATAAATACTGAAGATGGAAAGAACTCCTCCCACAAACATTGGGACAAATGCTCTTTTGAAAGCATCTTTAAATTTTACTACTCTATGGTTGTTCCAGTAAGATTTTACAGACCAGAAAGCAGCTCCCGCATAGAGAAGAGGCAAAATAAAAGCATTGGATTTCAAAGAGATATCAAAATAATTGATTCCTGAGAAAAAAGTGTACACTACAAAGAAAACGATCATTGTAGCGATAAAAAGTATAATTCCTAGTGTTGATGGACTTTTCGTCATATTTAAATTTTTAAAAAAAAGTTGAAAAATTTTCCCTCTAAATGTCAGGCGTTTAGCTTTACTACTGCATTTTTTCAACTAATTTTCTTTGATAAAGTTTTGAAGTTTATAAAATATTCCTACCTTTGCAACGGCAAGTCCTAAACAACCAGCTCCTGAGAATCCTCCAGGGTGGGAACGCAGCAAAGGTAATCGGTCGTAGCGGTGTGATTTAGGTAGCTTGCCATTTTTTTTTGTTTTAAAGTAAGAAGAGAGGTAATTTGATAATTATCTTTTTTTGTTTTTAATACCTTACGCATCATTTTCATTTTCTAATTTTCAGATTACCTCCGGTTTCGTTATTGACTAAAATTCGAACGTCTCTCCCAATTTTGGTAAAACAAGTTCTACATTTTTATCTGCAAAATGCTTTAATGCACTTTCATGGTTGATTTCAATGGCAGGGAAAGTATCAAAGTGACATCCGATTACTTTCGGTGTTTTCAATAGCTCTGCTGCTGCAAAAGAGGCTTTTCTAGGACACATTGTGTAGTGGCTTCCGATGGGAAGAATAGACAGGTCTATGTTTCCGTATAATCTCGGGAACAGTTCCATATCAGCCATTACTCCTGTATCACCTGCCAAATAGATATTCTTACCTTCAGGAAGTCTGAAAATATACCCTACAGGAACGCCTCCATAGCTTCCATCCGGAAAAGAACTTGTATGATGAGCCGGAACCATGGAAATTTTAAGATCGTCGATTTTTGCCGATCCTCCTAAGTTCACATCGTCTCTATTTTTAGCCTGTTGAAAGTAACCACATACTTCAGGAACTCCAATAATGGTAGCTTCCGGATAATGCTGCAATACCTCTGCTACATCGGCAATATGATCACCGTGTGCATGGGTCAACAGGATGTAATCAATTTTTTGAGCAGAAATATCAAAACCTGATTCTGCTTTTTTGTAATTGTAAAAAGGGTCACTCAAAATTGTTTTGTCCTTGTACGTGAACAGGAAGCAATTTTGCCCTAAGAATTGTATTTTCATTTTAAATTTAGTTTAAAATTTTGAATAATGATGTCTCGTCCCTTTAAGGGAAAGAATCATCTTTTTTATTTAAGAACATCCCATGGGTGGCTTTAAAAAAAACTCATATATCAACAGACATGTTGGTATTATTATTAAAATCTGGAGACCCAATAACGGTTTCATTATTGGTAATTTCCCGATTAACACATAAAAAGCTAAGACAGCATTGGCAATGATAATCAAAGTGATCAAAGCAGGAATGAAATCAATTTCAAAAACTGACATACCACCCCTTAACTCTTCTATCAAATAATAAATAAGTAATAAAGCTAAAACAATAGACAAACAAGAAGTTATCTTTAAAGCAGTCTTCATATTTTCTATTTTTGCGGGAATTTATCCTCAATTAAGTTGAGATTAATTCCATGTTCCAGATAAGCTTTACACCCGTCTAAAACCGTTGTAAAACCTCCTGTATTGTCATTAATTACTTTTAACAGATCTTCACCACTCTGGCTGAATCCGTAGCTTTTAATGATAACAAGAGTTCCTTTTTCCATGGTTTTGAATTCATAGTCTACGTTGGTTGAAGGCTCTCCCCACTCTGTTCTGATGAGCTGGTTTGGAATAATCTGATGAACTTTCACCACAGATTTTGCTCCGTACATTTCCCATTCCCAGGTAATTGTTTTACCTTCCTCCAGCTTTCCGGTAGATTTTGTAAACCAGAAATGGGTGGTCACTTCCGGATTGATGAATGCTTCAAAAACATCTTCAACCGGTTTTCTGATAAGCATTTGAGCTTCAACATAGACATTGGAATTCATGAGTGTTTTATTTTTAAATTAGTTAAATAAATTAAGTCCGACCGCCGTTAGAATAGCCATTACAAAAGTCATGATCCCGACCTGCTTTAAATATTGGTCTAATTCTTTTGGTTCTTTTACGGATAAAATCTTTCTTCTCAATTTTGACAATGGGAATAATAGGATCATTACAATGAAAACGTAATAGTTTTGTCCCTGCATAAATCCATTTATTCCTAAAAACATAAGAATCAGCAATAACGGAAGCTGTAACAACACCATTTCATAGATCATTGCATTTCTGAATCCGATTCTCAATGCAAAGCTATTTTTTCCTGATAATTTATCACTTTCTATATCTCTCATGTTGTTCAGGTTAAGAACCGCCATACTCATCATTCCTACAGCTGTTCCGGGTAATAACATATCCCAACTGAACGTTTTTGTAAATAGAAAATAACTTCCACATACGGAAACCAGCCCAAAGAAGATAAACACGAAGATATCTCCCAACCCCATGTATCCGTAAGGTTTTTTACCTACTGTATATCCAATCGCTGCAAGAATACATGCTACTCCTAATCCTATGAAGATATAAAATTCATTCATATAGTTTGGAATGAAAGCTACATATAGCAAAGCAATGGTAGCAATGAAAGATAATGCTGCGAAAAGGATTACTGCATTCTTCATCTGTTTTGCAGTAATTTTTCCCGATGCTACAGCTCTTGCCTCTGCTTCATTGATCCTTTTGGCGTCTGTTCCTTTTACTCCATCACCATAATCATTAGCATAATTTGATAAAATCTGGTATAAAAGCGTCACCAAAAGAGCGAGTGCAAGGATCTTCCAATCCCAGGTTCCACCTTCTCCGTACAGTCTCCATTTTGCAATGAAGGCTCCCATAATAATTCCGCTTAGGGAAAGCGGTAAAGTTCTTAGCCTTGCGGCTTTTATCCAATCCGTCATACTATTTATAAGTAATAAGCAATGGGTAATAAGTAATGAATAATATTTTTCATTACTTATTACCCATCACTAATGTTATGATATCCATTGATCTTCTCCGAAGTTAGGCTTTCTTTTTTCAAGGAATGCATTTCTTCCTTCCTGAGCTTCTTCGGTCATATAAGCAAGACGTGTAGCTTCCCCTGCAAAAACTTGCTGTCCTACCATACCATCGTCCGTAAGATTCATAGCGAATTTCAGCATTCTGATAGAAGTTGGAGATTTAGCTAATATTTCCTGAGCCCATTCGTAGGCGGTATCTTCCAATTCTGCATGAGGAACTACTTTGTTCACCATTCCCATTTCGAAAGCTTCCTGAGCGGAATAGTTTCTTCCTAAAAAGAAAATTTCACGGGCTTTTTTCTGTCCTACCATTTTAGCAAGATAAGCGGAACCATAGCCACCATCGAAACTTGTAACGTCAGCATCTGTCTGCTTGAAAATAGCATGTTCTTCACTTGCTAAAGTAAGGTCGCATACTACATGAAGAGAGTGTCCTCCACCAACTGCCCATCCCGGAACTACTGCAATTACTACTTTCGGCATGAAACGGATCAAACGCTGAACTTCAAGGATATTCAAACGGTGTCTTCCGTCTTCTCCTACATATCCCTGGTGTCCTCTTGCTTTTTGATCACCTCCGCTGCAAAATGCCCAACCTCCATCTTTAGGACTTGGTCCTTCTCCTGAAAGTAATACCACTCCTATGGAAGGGTCTTCATAGGCATCATAAAAAGCATCGTATAATTCTGAAGTTGTTTTAGGTCTGAAAGCATTACGAACCTCTGGTCTGTTGAAAGCAATTCTTGCTACTCCATTAGATTTTTTATAGGTAATATCTTCGTATTCCTTGGCGGTTTTCCACTCGATCATCTTATAAAAATTTTTCTCAAAGATACGGAATTACAGAGAATTTCTATAAGGGAAATTTACTGATCATTGCGATAAGGAGGATAAATTTTGAATGACGGATTTCCTGTTGTAAATATTCAGCAAAAGGGCTGTTTTAGAATGGAGAGCACAGATTAATTTTGACCAAAAGAAAAGCTGGAACATTTCTGTTCCAGCTTTTTATTATTGAGTTATATAATGATTATTTTGCTCCAGCAGCTGTAAGTTCAGCTTCTTTAGCTTTCATTTCTTTAACTTTATCCATGTTTTTAGTTACTACATAAATTTCTTTTAATGCAGAAACCGCGTCAATGCTTTTTGGATTTGCTTTATACCATCCTTCAGCGTATGGTAATGCTTTTCCAAATCTTTCTCTTCTTGCATCGATTAATTTAGAAGCTTCATCCGGCTTGTCTTTTCTCAATGCATTGATTTCAGCTACTACTTTAGAATCATCACCAATAGTAGTGTACACTAAGTTTTGGTATGCATCAGAGAAATCAGGTTTAAGTTCGATTGCCTTTTTGAAAGATTCTACCGCATCGTTAACAGTAGCCGGGCTTTTTGCCTGCATTACTCCTAAGTTATACCAGTTTGTAGGATCACTTGGGTTTTTAGCCAACTGCTCTTTTAATCCTGAAACAAATTTATCTGTGTTTCCAGACTGAAGATATGCTGTAGTCTGAGCTTCTTTAAGCTTAGCACTGTTCGGGAATTTCACTAATCCTTTTTCAATAACAGCAAGAGCTTCAGGTCCTTTTTTCGCGTTAAGAAGTAATGAAGCCAAAGTTTCATACAAATCTGGTTCTATACTTTTTGACTGTTCAGTTTTGAAGTCAGAATAGTCAGAGTTTTTCTTCATAAGCTCCCAAGTGGATTTATCAAGATTCACGACCTGTCCTGTTTTCTTTTCTTTAGCAGTATACGTAGTTTCTACTCCTGTAAATCCTGAGTTAACAAGGTCTGTATAAATTTTGATTGATTGGTCACTGTTATTAGCTAACGCGTGGCTAAGACCAGCATAATACATATATATTTTGTTGTCCTGACCGCTAGACTTTAATAAGTCATAAACTTCAATAAACTTTGGTGCTGCTGCTGCATAGTTTTTTGCATTATATGCATCCATAGCAACTTTGTTAGCTTCCTGAAGCTGAGCATTCAAAGCAGCGGCATCTTTTTTCTGCCCAAAAGCAAAAGCAGATGCTACGATAGCCATTCCTAAAATTAGTTTCTTCATAATAACTATTTTATATTTATATTGTACAATTTATTCTTCAGAATCAGAATTTTCCTCTGCAGTATTTTCATTTTCAGTCTGAGGTGCTGTATTCTCTTCCTGATCATCAAATAGTGTTCCTACTCCTTCTTCTCCTTCTTCAAGTTCTTCAGAATCTTCTTCTACGTCTTTATCCATTTCTACTTTTGCAATGGCTGCAATTTCGTCATTTTTCTTAAGGTTGATCAACTTCACACCCTGTGTATTTCTACCCATTACTCTCATTTCATCCATTCCCATTCTGATGGCAACACCGGATTTATTGATGATCATCAATCCATCTTCATCTGTTACGTTTTGAATAGCGATCAGATTTCCTGTTTTTTCGGTAATGTTCAGCGTAATTACACCTTTTCCTCCTCTGTTGGTAATTCTGTAGTCTTCTACTGCAGTTCTTTTTCCATATCCTTTTTCAGATACTACAAGTACTGTTTCGTTCTCTACATCGTTCACAACAATCATACCAATAGCCTCATCATTGTCTTCCATAGCAATACCTCTTACCCCGATAGATCCTCTACCTACTTCTCTTACTTTTTCTTCAGGGAAACGGATACATTTACCGTTTTTAGTAGCAATCATGATCTCAGATGTCCCATTGGTAAGGTAAGCACCTAATAACTGGTCATTATCTCTGATTTCAATAGCATTTACCCCGTTTACTCTTGGTCTTGAATAAGCTTCTAATGATGTTTTCTTGATTGTACCGTTTTTGGTAACCATCACAACACTCATTTGATTTACATATTCGGAATCCTTAAGGTTATTGGTTCTGATATACGCTTTGATCTTATCATCCGGCTCAATGTTAATCAAGTTTTGTACCGCTCTTCCTTTTGCTGTTCTGGAGCCTTCAGGAATTTCAAATACTCTTAACCAGTAACATCTTCCTTTTTCTGTAAAGAATAACATATACTGGTGGTTGGTAGCAGAAACAATATATTCAAGGAAATCAGAATCCCTTGTTGTTGCCGCTTTATTTCCTACCCCTCCTCTGCTTTGAATTTTATATTCTGAAAGAGAAGTTCTTTTAACATATCCCGCATGAGAAATTGTAAGAACTACAGATTCGTTCGGAATAATATCTTCGATAGACATTTCTCCTCCTGAATAATCAATTTCAGTTCTTCTTTCGTCTCCGTATTTTTCTTTGATTTCGATTAATTCCTCTTTGATAATCTGGAATCTTCTTGGCTCGTTGGCTAAGATATCTTCTAAATTCTCAATTTCTTTCATAATCGCATCGTATTCATCACGGATCTTATCAAGCTCCATTCCTGTAAGACGAGCCAATCTAAGATCTAGAATCGCCTGAGCCTGAATATCAGAAAGTTCAAATGCCTCGATTAAACCTTCTTTTGCAGCCTGAGGATTAGCACTGTGACGGATAATAGAAATAGCTCTGTCTAAAGCATCCTGAGTTCCGATCACTTTCATGAATCCTTCAAGGATGTGTGCTCTTTCTTTTGCTTTTTTAAGCTCATACTGAGTTCTTCTTACGATTACCTCATGTCTGTGCTCTACAAAGTGATGAATGATATCTTTAAGGTTCAACTGCTCCGGTCTTCCGTGAACCAATGCAATATTATTGACACTGAAAGAAGTCTGAAGTGCTGTATATTTATATAATAGGTTAAGAACTACATTCGGGATTGCATCATTTTTCAATTCATATACAACGCGAAGTCCTTTTCTATCCGACTCATCTCTGATCTCGTGGATACCAGGGATTTTTTCGTCTTTAACGAGTTCTGCTGTTCTGGCGATCATTTCAGCCTTGTTCACCTGATAAGGGATTTCGGTAACGATAATAGCGTTTCTATTTCCGATTTCTTCAAAGTTAACCTTAGCTCTTAGAACTACTCTACCTCTTCCTGTGTGGAATGCATCTCTCACACCATCATATCCGTAGATGATACCCCCTGTAGGGAAATCCGGAGCAATGATGTGCTGCATCAGCTCATCTATTGTAATTTCTTTATTATCAATATAAGCACAGATAGCATCTACCGACTCAGATAAGTTGTGTGGCGCCATATTGGTTGCCATCCCTACCGCAATACCTGAAGTACCGTTCACCAAAAGGTTAGGAACTTTGGTAGGCATTACTGTTGGCTCCTGTAAACTATCGTCGAAGTTATTCTGGAAATCAACTGTTTCTTTATCCAGGTCTGAAAGAACCTCATCAGAGATTTTTTTCAATCTTGCCTCAGTATAACGCATTGCTGCAGGCGGGTCACCATCCATTGAACCGAAGTTACCCTGCCCGTCTACCTGAGGATAACGTAAGCTCCAGTCCTGAGCCATTCTTACCATAGCATCGTATACAGAGGAATCTCCGTGCGGGTGATATTTACCCAAAACATCCCCAACAATTCTCGCAGATTTTAAATATTTTCTATTAGAAAACACCCCTAATCCATACATACCATAAAGTACTCTTCTATGAACGGGCTTCAAGCCGTCTCTTACATCCGGTAACGCTCTTGAAACGATAACGGACATCGAATAATCGATATAAGACGACTTCATTTCATCAACAATGTTGATAGGAATCAGTCTTTCTCCTTCTTTTTGCATAAACAAATTTTATTGTAATGATATTCAAACCTTTAGCTGTAAGTCTGAAAATTATTTATTTCCAATTTTTATTAACGGGCTAATTTACGAAAAAAATGCCGATTTTTGCTGTAGAATTTATCCAAAAAATCTTAAAAATTCATAAAAAATGAGCGTATTAAGTATAACTTTCCACTGTACAAAAGATAACCTAGAAGAATGGGAAAATTATATTGATGAAACACTGGTTTTAATGACTGAAAACCTGATGGATGTAAATAAATATATCCTTTCTGAAGTGCACAGTGATTTTATTGAAGAAGGTAAAAATTATAATCTTCTGTTAATCTTTGATAATGATGAACTGCGAGAAGACTTCATTCAAAGTGAACTTTTGAATATTTCGGAAAGAATTGAGAAGAAATTCGGACAAGAAGTTATGATTTTTAACACTTTCCTGAATCCCAAAAAGTCGAGATTATAATTAATCATAAAAAAAGCACTGATAAATTCAGTGCTTTTCTTTTTTATCTATGGTATCTATGACCACGACCTCTGTGATGATGGCCACGCTCTTCATAAATATAGACTTTTTGAACCTCACCAGGTGCATAGTATCTTGTACTTCCGCCATAATACCTTTTTGCGTGTCCCGGCGGCATTCTTCTTCCATGAGGTTCATGCACTACGCAGGAGGACAGCATTAACAGGACCACGCCTGCCCCTACAATTTTCAACATACTTTTCATTACTTTCACTTTTTCAATTTCGATAGCAAAATATATCAATGTTAATGCCAGTATAAACTGAAATTAAGCCAATGTATGTTAAAAATGAGTGTTTGTATTTTTATTTTAAAGGCCTCTTAATAACCATTTCTTTTCTTTACCTGTCCAGGAGCATAATCTTTGGCACTTCCACCATATATTTTTTTAGCCTGTCCCGGAGGGATTGTATTTCCTCTGGCTCCATTATCATGAACTACACAGGATGAAAGCATCAATACCACAATAAGTACTCCAGTAATTTTAATTATATTTTTCATTATTTCTATTTTTTCAACTTAATGTAATATTACAATGGTAATGCCAAAAAGAAAGTTCAAAGTTGAAATATATAGTCTTTTATTGTCAATGGTCAATTTTGCTTCGCAAGTCAATAGTGAATTTTGTAATGGAGATTAGTGTGCTTATAAAACAAATTCATCATTCATCATTCATCATTCATCATTCATCATTCATCATTCATCATTCATCATTTATAATTTATAATTTTTTAAATCGTTTCGCTTCTTTTCTCCATCAGAACAAGATCTTTCCATTCCCCGTTGAGCTTTCCGATTTTTTTGCGGACACCTACCGTTCTGAACCCATTTTTTTGATGAGACTTGATTGCCATTTCATTTTCTGAGAAGAGATTGGTCTGTAATGTCCAGAATCCATGGTCTTCGCTGTCCAAAATGATCTTTTTAAGCAATATGGAACCCAATCCTTTGCCTTGGTATTCTTTATCGAAATAAATGCTTACTTCTGCCACTCCTTTAAAACTTTCTCTTTTACTGAATGGTTTTAGGGCGCACCATCCTATTACTTCATTATTTTCATTTTCAAGTACCCAACGGCAGTCGTTGAAATATTCCATGCTCCAGGCTTCCGGAGTGGGAACTTCTGTTTCCAAAGTGGCAATTCCACTGTCTATTCCCTGTCGGAAAATCTCAAGCACCCTTACTTCGTCACTGGGAAGCATTTCTCTTAATTCGTAATTCATCGTATTTAATGGTATTTTCGTTTCATTTTTCTTTTAATTCTTGAATAGTGAGTCTGTTTACTCTTCTCGTCCTGAGAAACAACGCTTATATTTCCATCCACTTCCAGAACAGAAAGCTTTACATTCTGTATGTTTTCAATCCCATGTTCTCTGATGGCTTCTTCCAATTCGCTTTCGGTGATCTTTACCCGGTTCAGGGCTGCCTGATCCGCAACTCCGTCTCTGATCAGAATGACAGGTTCATCTTCCATAAAAGTCTGAAAGGAACGATTGGAAAACATGATCCTTTTCAAGATAAAATTAGCAACAAACAAAACCAATGCCGCAATAATGCCTCCCTGAAGAGAGGTATCAGGACCTACCATTGCATTCTGAACAGCATTTGAAATTAATAATAACAATACAACATCTCCTGCATTGAGCTGAGAAAGCTGGTTTTTACCAAACAAACGGATAGCAATTACCATAAAAAGGTAAACGCAGAGGGAACGGACAGCAACATTAAGAATAAGATCCACAATTTTTTTTATCTACTCAAATGTATTGATTTTTGTCATGCATAAAAAATATTTTTTAACAGATTTTGGTATGCATTTTGACCTTGGGACTCTGATAAACACCACAAAAATAAGATCAAATGAAAAAATTATTTCTCTTTTTAGGAATTTTTCTACTTGCTGTATCCTGTAAAAAAAATGAGCCTAAGCCTTCTATATCTTCAGATGCAGCCATTAATGAAAAAGTAAATGCACTTTATACTCAATATGGCAAGTCTAACGAAGCTGTTTACAACAACCCTATTCCTGATACTTTGTTTTCTCAGGATTTAAAAAAAGTTTTAGAAGATGCAATTAATGCTTCAAAAGCAGATATTGAAAAGGTGAAAAAAAGTGACCATCCCGACGAGAAGCCTTTAATCTTTGAAGGAGCTATTTTTTCCAGCTTGTATGAAGGATTTACCAGCTATAAAATCAAGTCTGTAAAAGTACAGGATAATACGGCTGAAGCATTGGTAGCCTTTGAATATAATCATGCTGCACCTAAAGAAAAATGGATGGATACGGTACATCTGACCAATACAGAAAAAGGATGGAGAGTAGATAATGTTACTTTTGATAAAATAGGAAATTCTAAAGATCTTAAAGCAAGATTAACAGAATTTGTTCAGAGTACGAAATAATAGAAAAGCCGCTTTTATAAGCGGCTTTATTTTTTACGGGCATTGAACGATTGGAATATCACTGCAAATTACTTTATTTGCCCATTCGCAAAACGTACAGTATTTTTTAGGTTCTCCTCCGTACACTGATTTCAAATCTGACTTCGTCAGTTTCTTTAGATTTTTCATATCGTTTTAATTTTATGGTAGCCCAAAATTAAAACCTTGGAGTTTATTCTTTATTACAACTTAATCTGATAAGTTTTCATTATTCACATATTATTGAATAATATAATACTATCTGCTGTGGATTTCTACTGTCACAGGCATTACGTAAGTGTAAGCAACCATATTATCAGTTAGTTTATTGCGGTCTACTTTATAATCAAGATCACTTAGTACCATTTCAATTTCTTTGCTTACAGTTTTGCAATCTCCAGTGGAGTGTACGTTGACAATCTTTCCATTTTTTGCAATATCGAATTTCACCACTGAGTTTACGGTTCCCTGTTTATAATCAGGGTTGGTAAGATCAAAATTGGCTTCTAATTTATTTCTGATATCATTAAATGTTTCACTTCTATTCAGCTGAATTTCCTGAATGGTATTATGATCTGTAGTTTGAGCTTTAGCAGTGTTCAAAACAGCAGCAAATCCGCAAACGAAAAGTGAAGCCATCAATATTTGAATTCTATTTTTCATAACTAACTGGTTTTAAATATTATACTAACTTATTTTTGTATCTCTTAACCAAAGTTATTAAAAATAATTCATATTAATTTTACATTCAGTTAACATTAGGTTAACATTGAAATATAAAACACTGATTTACAGATAAATAAATTTTAAAAATAATTGAAAATTTAATATTGGAAGGCTATTTTAAGCATAAAAAAGGCTAAACCTGATTAGTTTAGCCAATAATTATCTTGATTTTTATTCTGATATCTACTCCAATTCTCTCTTCAAAAACTTCCCTGTCAAGCTTTTCTTAGATTTTACAATTTCCTCTGGAGTTCCCTGTGCTACAATCTGTCCACCATATTTTCCTCCTTCAGGTCCTACGTCAATAATATGGTCTGCTAATTTGATGACATCCATATTATGTTCGATGATGATGAAAGAGTTTCCAAGTTCTACCAATTGGTTGATGGCATCCATCAGGATTTTTACATCTTCAAAATGAAGTCCTGTTGTTGGTTCATCAAGGATATAAAGGGTATTTCCTGTTTGTCTTTTTGATAATTCGGTTGCTAACTTGATACGTTGTGCTTCACCTCCTGAAAGGGTTGTCGACTGCTGTCCAAGGGTTATATATCCTAAACCTACATCCTGTAATGTTTTTACTTTCGCAAAAATCTTAGGAATCGGCTGGAAGAAATCTACCGCTTCATCAATCGTCATATCCAATACGTCAGAGATTGATTTTCCTTTGTAACGAACCTCCAGCGTTTCTCTGTTGAAACGTTTTCCGTTACAGGTTTCACAATGTACATATACATCCGGAAGGAAATTCATTTCGATCACTTTTAATCCTTCACCCTGGCATGTTTCACATCTTCCGCCTTTTACGTTGAAAGAGAATCTTCCCGGCTTATAACCACGGATTTTACTTTCTGGCAGTTCTGCAAAAAGGTTTCTGATATCAGTAAACATTCCGGTATAGGTAGCAGGATTCGAACGAGGTGTTCTTCCAATCGGAGTCTGGTCTACGTCTACAATTTTATCAATATTCTCCAGTCCTTCAATCTTTTTGTACGGTAGCGGTTCCTGAACCGCTCTGTAGAAATGCTTGTTAAGGATTGGATACAATGTACCGTTAATCAATGAAGATTTTCCGCTTCCTGAAATTCCGGTTACCACTACTAATTTTCCAAGAGGAATATCCAGCGTTACATTTTTAAGATTGTTCCCTGTAGCTCCTTTTAAAACAATATTTTTACCACTTCCTGCTCTCCTTTCTTCAGGAATTGCAATTTTTCTTTTTCCGTTAATATATTGAGCAGTAATGGTATCAGCTTTCAATAAATCTTTTGGTTTTCCCTGCCAAAGAATTTCTCCACCGAATTTTCCAGCTCTTGGACCAATATCCAAAACCTCATCGGCTTCCAGAATCATGTCTTTATCATGTTCTACCACCAATACAGAATTTCCGATATCTCTCAGGTTTTTCAAGGAATGAATCAGTCTTTCGTTATCTCTCTGGTGAAGCCCGATACTAGGTTCATCAAGAATATACAATACATTCACCAACTGAGATCCGATCTGTGTTGCCAGACGAATTCTCTGTGACTCCCCTCCTGAAAGGGTTTTTGAACTTCTACTCAAACTTAAATAATCCAAACCTACATCCAGAAGGAACTGAAGTCTGGTTTCAATCTCTTTTAAGATCTCGTGAGCAATAATTTTATTTTTTTCTGAGAATTTATCTTTAACGTCAGCTAGCCAGTCTTTTAAATCTGCTAAGCTTAAACCGTTAACCTCAGCAATATTTTTTCCGTCAATTTTAAAGCTTAAACTTGAAGGCTGAAGACGGGTACCATTACATTCCGGGCAGGTTTCTTCTGTGGTGAAATGTCTTTCCAATAAAATGGCTTCATAAGATTCTCTTTCCTCAATGATTTCTTCCATGAAGGTGATCAAACCGTCAAAGCCAATCTTTATTTTCTTGGTAATTCCTGCATATTTCAGGTCTTTATTGAATTCTTTATGGCATCCGTTGTAGATATAATCCAGTGCTTCTTCCGGAATATCCTGAAGCGGCGTTGTTAATCCCAATCCGAAAATTTCAAGAATATTCTTAATCTGAGAAAGAATCCATTTGTTAGATTTGATATCTTCCAACGGTAATAATCCTCCCTGGTTGATTGACAATTTAGGATTATCTATAAAGTAATCGGTATTGATCTTTTTAATTGTTCCCAGTCCTTTACAGTTCGGGCAGCTTCCTTTTGGAGAGTTGAATGAGAAAGTATTCGGCTCCGGCAGTGCCAAAGAATGTCCGGTTTCTGCATCCATCAGATTTTTGGAAAAATATTCGATATCTGTACCTCCCAGCTTTTGAATTCCGATAATCCCTTCTCCCATTTCCATTGCGGTACGCAGGGATTTTTCCATTCTGCCTTCTGAGGCATTCTCCCCGATGATCCAACGGTCGATAACAATGTCGATGTCGTGGGTTTTATAACGGTCAAGTTTTAAATCATATTCAATATCCTGCAGTTCACCATCAATTCTTGCCTGTCCATAACCTTTTTTAGCCATCTGAACAAAGAGCTCATGATAATGTCCTTTTCTGGAACGTACCACAGGCGCCAAAAGCATTATTTTTTCTTTTTTATAGTTTTCTTTGATGGTTTCAAGAATCTGATCTTCAGTATAACTTACCAATTTCTGTCCTGTAGACAAAGAGTAAGCATCTGAAACTCTTGCATACAAAAGACGCAGAAAATCGTAAAGCTCAGTAACCGTTCCTACGGTAGAACGAGGGTTTTTATTGGTCGTCTTCTGCTCGATAGCAATGACAGGAGAAAGCCCTTCAATTTTATCTACATCAGGACGCTCCAGCCCGCCCAAAAACTGACGTGCATAAGCAGAGAATGTTTCAATATAACGACGCTGGCCTTCTGCAAAAATAGTGTCGAAAGCCAATGACGATTTTCCACTTCCGGAAAGGCCTGTAATAACGACCAATTCATTACGTGGAATTTTAACATTAATATTTTTAAGATTGTGTTCACGTGCTCCGTAAACTTCTATATATTCTGTTGATTTGCTCATAATTTGGAGTGACTTTGCCTGAAAATCACGACGTGCAAAAATACGGAATTTTATGGAATTTTTTTGAATTTAAAAGGGATAAAAGTTTCATAAAAAATTCTTAGGTTTTGTTAATGGATTGAATAAGATATTATTGAGTTTTGATTTCAGGTAATTATGTTTTGGCTAAAGCCAGCAGGTTTGTTTTTAAAATTAAAAATGGATTAAAGCCCATTCCTATTGATGTTTAGAAAAAGAATAATTCATAATTCATAATTCATAATTCATAATTCATATTACAAACTTATTTGCGCGTGTAGTAATCCCAGACAGCGCGGGTGACATCTGCAATGATTTTTTCCGTATCTGTCATTTCTTCATTGATATTTTTCAGATAAATGGATAAAACGATGTGTTTTCCATTAGGAAGTTTTATAGTTCCCACATCATTCATTGCTGCACGTAGATTATTTTCGTTTCTTCCGGAAATTCCTGTACGGTGAGCCAGTTCTGTACCTGTGGGTAACCCTGCCTTCATCCAGGTAAGTCCTCGTGAGGTTTCTACCATTACCTGATACAGATATTTTGTAGATTCTTTTTTCAGCACTTTTCCTTTATAGAATTTTTCTAAAAGTTCCGTGGTTGCCAAGGGCGTTGTGGTATTTAGGTAGCATTTTTCGAAGGATGCCATTTCCTTCTCGTTTACTTTTATTGTAAAATCTTTAATTCCCTGTAGATTAATGAATTTCTGCACGGTCTCTGTTCCGCCAATGATATTCAGCAAAATATCGCAGCCATTGTTATCACTATGGGAAACCGTATATCTTATCAATTGATCTAATGTAAGATACATATTTCCCTGAGGATATTCTTCTCTGATTGGGCTCCAGGTATCAGGCAAAAGGTCTTCTTTTTTAATAAAGAATTTTTGATTAAGTTTTAATTTTCCTTTATCTACCTGATTCAAAACAGCTAAGGCAATATGAAATTTGAAAACACTCAACATCGGGGTTTCTTTATTTCCGTTGATGCTGAGCGTATCTTTATCTTCTATTCCTTTTAAAGATATTCCAACAGTTGCATTTTTTGTAGAGATAATCTGATTGATCTTATTTCTCAGCTCTTTAATAGTCTGGCTTTTCAAATGGGCTCCGAAAAGGAGAAGCAGCAGCAAAAAAGATATTTTTTTCATTGAATTGTGATTCTGATTATTACATTAAAAATGCCGTAGTGGGTACGGCATTTTATATTTTAAATTGATTTTATTTTTAAAATGATTTATATATCCTGAAAATCAACATCTTCATTGTTAATTCTTACAATATATTCAATTCCGTCAATAGCTTTGGCGATAATCTGATTTCTGATAATATTCGCCATATTTTCCCAATACGCCCTTCCGTAGAAAGAATAATTCTGAGGGATAATTTCTACCTCAACTGTTCTTACAAAACCTTCTTTAGGCTTATTGCTGATCATTGTTCCTCTTCTTACCCTTACTTCTCTTACCTCATCTTTCAGGATCATTCGGCAATAATTTTTAACGTCTTCCAAGGAAATGATTTTATCTCTGGTCGTGAGTGCATATTTATAAGCCTGAATACTATCTGTTCCTTTCTGTTCCTCAGCTCCACCCAATGTTTCTGTAAGCAGTACAACGGTTTGTGATTTCAATTGATTGGAAAGTTCAGTTCCGGGACGCATATGATTGGCAAGCGTACAATGAGTTACCCAGAAAGCAGCATAGGTATGATCTGTTTTTTCAACAGGCTCCATGATCACGTAGTTCAGCTCTTGTCTGATACTCCTTTTGGCATTGTTTACTTTTTGTACCATGGATTTCATTTTATCAGACATTTCGCTGAGAACTCCTTTTACATTATCCCTGTTCAAAAGGGAAAATGCTGCAATTTCGTCCCTTGTCAGTTCCAGAACATTGGCAATCATATCAACAGCATTTCTGCTGGTGAAGCGCTCCATTCCTCCTTTTCTTACCGTATATAAGCCTTTTTTAAGATCATCAGCCGGAGTGAAAGGGATTTCGGTGTACTTTCTTCCATCACCGTCCTGAACTTCGTCTACATAAAGGAAGTGTTCCCCTTCATCTGTTACCAAGGGGATATTATTTCCCATGATATCAAGACTGTATTCTGTTTTTTTCCAGCCTCTGTTGTATACCGGAAAGGCATTCAGAACAAAGGAAAAATTATCAAGGATTTCTGCCGAAAATTGTGGTGGAAATTCAAAAGTAAGCCACAGGTAACGTTTATTATCCAGGAATTTGGTAATTTCTTCTTTCTCTGTAAGGAAATCAAGATTCTGTGGAAGCTGTCCCGGTTCTGAAAACAGACTTTGAGAAATTCCTGTAACTTCAATAAATTTATGACGGTAGATACTTTTAATATCCTCAATCACTTTATTTCTGATAGACTGTTCTTTGAACATCTGCTCGTAGCCATCATTTTGATTTTCTGTAAGGTAACTTAATCCCTCTCTTACAAAAAGCGGATTACCATTGCTTGTCACGTTGATATACGGTAATAATTTATACACAAAATCAAGGTGTTCAAAAGCAGGATTGGAGCAGAATACGCTCAGATATTTTGGAAAGTTTTCACTTACATATTTACTGACATCAACTCCTATCGTAATTTTTCTGTAATCTTCCGGTCTTCCCTGAAATCTTGCAATAGGAATTTTATTGAACCTGTCATCTATACTATAACAGGTATTTCCTACAAACATAATGGAGGTGTGAACTTTATTGATTCTTACATTGCCTACCGGAGTAAAAGGAATATTAATTTGCTTATCTGATTCTGATTTTACCGTGGAAGTCATCTGTTTGCGGAAGAAAAATTCCGTATGTTCCAATAAAATTTCGGATGAATCATAAGGCTGTGTAAAAGCCACAGAATGAGCCGGGATAGGATGTGTATAAATAGACGGTGTAAGTAGTTTTGCCAGTTTTTCCAATATACGGGCATTTACCGTTTGTATTTCATTATTCGCTTTAAAAACTTCTGTACTAAATGCATCTATCAATAGTTTTACAAACGGATCTAAAGACTGAGGGCTTCTGAGTCCCCATACCTTAGTGGCATTCTGCAGCATTCTTGCTTTTACAGATTCTTTGGAATATATATTCTGATCTAAATTCATAATTTTCTTTCGCTGTTAAAAATATTAATCAATAGACATTGGGCTTAGAAACAGTTCTGTTGAAAAACTGAAACGTTCTCCTGTTTCTTCCATTTTTGCATTGATGGCAATTCTTACCTTCTTTTTAATTTCGGTGTGTTCTTTGGTATCGTAGCTGTGCTCTACAAACTGGATGTGAGCATCAATCTGCGGGTTTACGATTCTTGGTTCATATTCCTGAATCTGTCTCCTTAGGCTTTTGATAAAAACGCTTTCCCAGATGGCACTTGTTACTCCATTATCGAATTCAAGGTTCCAAACATCGTTTCCATAGTTTTCATCATATCTGTTCTCCCCTTTTTTGGTGGTGATCAGCAGCATAATATTGTGGGCAATACTTTCCCCCATATCGCAGGTATCGATACTTCCGCCTTCGGTCATTAAAGTAGACGGTACGAAAGGCATTCTATAATTTGGTGTATCCATAACTTTTAGTTTTTACTTCATGGTTCCCGCTTATCTAAAAACGGAATACCAAAATACGCATTTTCACTAAATAATGATTATAATACTTTAAAATATTATTCAAAAAGAAAGGTCTTCAAACTGAATTGAAGACCCTTTAATCTGTTATATTTTTATTTTATTTTAAGCATCTGCTTTTTTTCGGTTGATAAAATAGTACACCGGAAGACCTAATAGTACCAACACAAAGCCAGGCCATGTATACTGCTGCTTGTAGATTAACAGTAAAATACAGAAACAAGTTCCTATTACAAGATAAATAACAGGGGTTACCGGATAAAGCCATGTTTTATATGGTCTTTCCAGCTCAGGCTGTTTCATTCTTAAGTAAATAACTCCAAAAACCGTAATCATATAAAACAAAACGATTACGAAAGAGATCATATCTAATAAATTCCCGTACTGCCCGCTCAGACACAAAATAGAAGCCCAAACTCCCTGCATCCATAAAGCATTTTCCGGAACTTCATTTTTATTGTTTTTCTCCGCCGACTTGAAGAACATTCCGTCTTTTGCCATGGTCTGAAAAACTCTTGCTCCTGCCAGAATCAACCCGTTATTACATCCGAAAGTAGAAATCATTACCAATAAAGCAATGATGATGGTTCCTGCACTTCCAAAAATATTCTGAGAGGCTGATACCGCTACTCTGTCGTTAGCAGCAAAGGCAATAGCATCTCTATCTAATGCATTTAAGTATACATAGTTTACCGCTATATAAAGAATCATTACCGCAGAAGTCCCGTAAATCATTGATTTTACAACGTTTTTTTTAGGGTTTTCAATTTCACCAGAAACAAATGTTACGCTTTCCCAAGCTACAGAACTGAAAACAGAACCTACCATCGCTGCTGCAATTCCGCCTAGAAGAGTCATTCCACCAATCGGTTCCCAGCCTTCTTTAAGAAAGTTACCACTCAGATCTTTTTTAAGATTATTAAATGAATCTGTGCCCCAGCTAAAGTTTTCTGATAAGTGAGAGATATCCACCAATATAAAACCAGCAGCAATTAAACCTAATAATGCAATAATTTTAGAACCTGTAAAGATATTCTGAAGGATTTTGCCGCTCTCTACTCCTCTGGTGTTGATATAGGTAAGCAAAACTATAACGGCAATCGCTAAAATCTGTATCCAGGTAATTTTAAATTCACCACTCTGGAAAATAGGTGCAGCATCGTTGAGTGAAGGAATAAGATATGCTGTAAATTTACCAAAAGCCATTGCTACGGCAGCAATAGTTCCTGTTTGTATTACTGTAAACAATCCCCATCCATAAAGAAATCCCATTCTTTTTCCGAAAATTTCTTTCAGATAGGTATATTGTCCTCCGGCTTTTGGAAATAATGCGGACAGCTCTCCATAGCTTATAGCTGCGGCTACCGTCATTATTCCTGTGATGACCCACACCACAATCATCCAATATCCGGATCCCAGATTCCTCATCATATCGGCACTTACAATAAAGATCCCGCTTCCAATCATAGATCCCATCACGAGCATGATGGCATCCCATAGTTTTAATTTTTTCTGCATAGTCAAGTATAGGGGTCAAATATAATCAAATCTGTCTTTTATTTTCAATTTTGTTGAAAATTCATTAAAACACCTGTTTTTTGTCATTTTTTATTCCTTTATGATTCAATTTTAATTAGTATTTTTGGAAAAAATATTAAACATGAAATTTAAAGCGATATTATTGGGTGCAGCATTAACAGCTTCTTCATTAGCATTTGCTCAATCCGGACCACCAGAAGGAAAAGCTTTGGTAGGTGACACTTACGGAGATCAGGTAACTTCTTCTGCTGAATCCAAAGCGGTTTCAGTAGATAAATTAAATAAACAGCTTAAAAAAGATAAAAAAAAAGTTGAGAATGTATCCGTTAAAGGAAAAGTAACCGATGTCTGTGACAAAAAAGGATGTTGGCTTACGATTCAAACGGAAGATAATTCTAAATTTTTTGTAAAAATGAAAGACTATGCTTTCTTCGTACCTACAGCCCTAAAAGGTAAAAATGTAGTATTGGAAGGAAATGCAGAAAGAAAAGTAACTTCTGTAAATGAGCAGAAACATTATGCAGAAGATGCTAAAAAGCCTCAGTCTGAAATTGATGCAATTACGCAGCCAAAAGAAGAGATCAGATTTGTAGCAAACGGAATTAAAGTGGTTAACTAAGATTTAATCATCGAATAAAATTTGTATTCTCGAATTAGGTTTTGGCTAAAGCCCATTCCTATTGAATAATAACCTTTGTAAGTTTGATTGGACAAACATTCCAATTTTAGAAGTCAGATATAAAAATAAAAAATTCGGCAGACCTGTAGGTCTGCCGAATTTTTTATTTTTGAGAGCTATTTTATAAACTCTTTTTATTTTTAAATTATTTCTGATAAATAGATATTACCAACCTTGTTTAATCTTCAATGGTAAAATCCACCACAGAATCCAGTTTTGGATATTTAGTGGCAGAAATAAATTTCTTTCCGGTACAGTCTATTTCCTTCCAGCCTTTTCTTTTTTTAACGTCTCCGGCTTCCATTACAAAAGGAATAAATGAGATTTCATTCTTCCCATCCTCTTTTATTTCTCTATACTGAACGGCTATATCCAAAATACATTCATGATCTGTATTCAGTTTTACATTTCTATAGATAAGATCATAATGGGTTTCCTGGTTTTCAGGGATTTCAAGGTAAGTTTCCCAACCTGTAATATCAGAATTCAGTTCACTGATTGCCTTCAATGCATAATAAAGAGCAATCGTATAATATTTTCTTGTTCCTGTTCTGGTATAATCATCTACAAAGTGGCCACCTTCAAATAAAATCGTTGGCATTCCGGCTTTGATGAAGTTGTCCCCTGTAGAAGTTGGATAAAATTCATCAGAATATCTTCCAATCTGATTAGGAATCATTTCCTTTAAATGGTTGTAAACACTTCCGATTACTGCCATGCATTTTTTTCTGTTTTCCGTCACAGTACGTTCTACGTTTTCAGAAGGTGCCAAAAAGGAAAGTGTAGCAGGATGAATGCCATCAGTAGTAAAAATCGTTCTCTGCTCATGGAGGTTTAATGCATAATCATACTTCTTGGAAGCAGCCGCTTTTTTCAGAAATTTAATCTCCTTACTTGCTTCATTATGAAAATCTCTGTTCAGATCAATATCGGCTGCATTCAGTCTGGTCCATCTTTCAGATCCGTCCGGATTCAGCATGAATATAAAATCGAGTTTTATTTTACTGAATAGATCCTCTTTCATTTCTGGAGCTTTATCAAGGCTTACCAAAAGGTCGAGCATAGCATGAGTAGCGTTGGATTCATTGCCGTGCATTTGAGACCAGGCCAATACCTGAATATTTCCGGTTCCGATGCTTAACTGATAAATAGGTTTATCTAAATAGGATGTTCCGATCTCCTGAATATAATCGCTGAGATTGGTCTGTAGGTAAGAAAATAATTTTTCAGGGGAAATATAGCGATTTGAGAAATCAGGTGCTTGAGAATAGATCTGTTCAAAATTCATTTTGGGAATTGTTTACAGGAATCAAATTTAGCCATTTTTAGTCAAAACTTAAATTAACATTTGTAAATATTACTAAAATTTACAAATTTACATTTGACATCAATTTTTAAAACTGTTTACAAGTCTTAAATCCACGAATTTTTAAGCTTTAAAAGCAAGTTAACACTTGTAACATTATTAAACACTACCAGAAGACAATTTGTCTGTTGATAAAATTGTGGATTGCGAATAATTTAAAGCAATATATTTAAGTTACTAAAATTCAATGATTTATAGAATTTACCTCAATTGTATTTGCAACAGTACTTTAAGTGTATAAAAGGATTATTTGGAAATTTGAGGGTTATTTTCTTAAACATTAAAATTGTGGATAACTCTGTAATTTAATACTGTATACATATGTAAAGTGTTTATAAATCCTATTTTTCTTTCAAAATTTAATCAAACAGTTATTTTTCGAAGCATTTTAATCCAGGATAAAAATTGTTGGTTAATAAGAATACTATTTCTCTTCAATAACACCTAAAATGGGCTTAAAATAGGGTGTTTACATCAGTAATTTACCAATGTAACATTCATAAAGGTGCTTTTATATGGCTTTTATAAGGGATTTAGCTATAATTAAAGCTATAAAAAGGATTTAGTTGGTTTAATAATGTATACTCAACTTTTAAAGAGATTTAAGGATCAAAATAGTCTTTAAAAATGTATGAATTTACATTTTTAAACCAATATTTAGGGTAAATCATACTCCAATACTACATCAAAGATGCCTGTTCAGAAGTCTTATAACGGATTGATATAGTAATTAAATACAATTGTAATCATATTTTAATACATTGATTTTAAAATAATTACACATGTATTACAAATGTATACAGATAATATTTTCATTTATTTACATTTGTATTTTGCATTTGTAAATTATAACAGTTACATTTGTAAAATAATTAAAGGCTTATTTTTATGAGTTTAAATGAAAGAATTTCCAAAATTATAGAGTATTCAAATCTTACTCCTTCTGAGTTTGCTGATGAGATTGATGTACAGCGTTCCTCTATTTCGCATATTACTTCCGGAAGAAACAAACCGTCTCTTGAGTTTATCATAAAAATAAAATCCCGCTTCCCGGAACTTCTGTGGGACTGGCTGGTTACTGGTGAAGGTGAGATGCTGAAATCTCAGCTGCCCGAAACAGAAACTTATGAAGAACATACCGAAGAGGAGAAAATAAAAACAACTCCACTACCCGATCTTTTTACGATGATGAATGATGATGATGAATTCGGGAGTGATGAAACGGAAGCGGAAGCTCCCAAATCAAGTTCTGGAGAATCGTTTATACCGACCCAAGATAAAGCTCCGGAAAAAATATCGGATTCTCAGCGATTAGAAAATTCAAGCGATCAAATATTAGGACAACTATTTGGAAATCAACAAAGTAAAATAAAACGTATTGTTTTGTTCTACGAAAACGGAAAATTCGAAAGTTTTGAGCCCTAAAAAAACCTGATCAAAGAAAAAATGATCAGGTTAAAAAATATTTGAAGAAGAAAACTAAAGCTATTGCTTTATTTTGTTTTTGAAATATAATGGGAAATTAAAGGGATGAAGTTTTCATCTTACTGCATCATCTGTTCCACAACTATACTTTCATAATTTCGGTTATTTATTAAAGGGTAATCTGTTCTGCTTATGGGGTTGTAAGATCCTGTTATAAGGAGGTATTATATCAGTAAATAAAGTCTTTTCATACATTGTTTTTTTTATGGCTATACCAAATATAAATATTTAAAACTAAATCAGCAATAAAAATCAAATTATTTTAACATATAATTAATGTAAGTAAAAATTATGTTGATTATTATTAATTTTGATTTATAATACAAATCTGAAAATTCAAGAAGTTACCCCCCTCTTTTTATTGAGTTTAATCCCATAAAAAAAGCCCGCAAATCTGCGAGCCTGATTGGTATATAAAGAACAATATTATTGTTTCTTTCTTCTTTCCAGTTCATTTTTAATCAATCCCAGTTCTCTTCCGGTTTGTCCGGCTACAGAGGTGTTTTCCTGAGCTCTTCTCGTTAAATAAGGCACAACATCCTTTACGGGTCCATATGGAAGATATTTAGCCACATTATAGCCTTTATCAGACAAATAGAAAGTAATATTATCACTCATCCCGTACAGCTGCCCGAAATACACATGAGGATTGTCGGTTTCAAGAGATTTAGCTTTCATTTTATCCATAATCAGCTCTGAAGAGATTTCATTGTGGGTTCCGAAAAACGCTGAAACTTTGTCCAGATGATTCATGACAAAATCAATTCCTGCATTGTAGTTTTTATCTGAAGCGTCTTTGGTTGGCTGAATAGGATCTGCATAGCCTTTTTCTGCTGCTCTGGCCCTTTCTTTTTCCATATAAGCACCACGCACGATCTTGTATCCAATGAAGTAGTTTTTCTCTCTTGCTCTCTGAAGATTAGCTTCCATATATTCCAGCCTTCCGGTTCTATACATCTGAATCGTATTCCAAACGATCGGTTTTTCCTGGTTATATTTCTCCATCATCTCTTCGCAAAGGTGATCTGCTGCATCCTGCATCCAGGTTTCTTCAGCATCTACCATTACTTTTTTATCATTTTCGTGGCAAAGACTGCATACTTCATCAAATCTTTTCACTACTCTTTCCCATTCTTCTTTTTGGCTGGTAGTAAGCTCTGCCCCTTTTCCAACTGCTTCATAAAGATCAATTCTTCCAAAAGCCGTAGGTTTAAACACAATAAAAGGAATTGCCGGATTTCCTACTGAGAATCTTACAATGTCTTTAATTTCTTTGCATACCGCATCAAAAGTTGCTTCATCTTCTTTCCCTTCAATAGAGTAATCGAAAATACTTCCAACTCCTCTTTTGAACAGCTGTTTCACAACTTTCATGCTTTCTTCGCGGGTTTCACCACCACAAAACTGGGCAAATAAGGTACTTTTTACAATTCCGGTAACGAAAGGAAAGTTGTTGTGTACTGTAAAATTCAGGACAGATGTTCCAAGGCTTGTAAGAGCAGGCTGTTCAATCATTTTAAACATCCAGTAAGCCTTTTTCAATTGTGCATCAGACTTGTCTGCAAATGCGACTTTTGTATCGTTAAAAATGGGCATTCCTATTTATTAAATTTAGTTAGGCAAAGGTAGTAATAACCTCAGTTTATTTAAAGATTTTTTTTTATAATTTATGCTCTATTCCGTTTAAAAGCATTGCAATAATTCCTACAAAAACCCAAAAACGTAATACGTTCAATGTAAAGAAGTTACTTCTACGAGATGCATTGATAAGAAGATAGATGCATAGGATCATAACAAAAAGCCCTCCGGCAAAGTAATAAGCCATGAAGCCGGTAACTCCGGTTTTAGTAATGATCTTCATAGAAACCGCCATAGTGATTATCAATAAAGAAGCAAGTATAATTTTCGTGTTTCTGGTTTTAAAATAGTTGGGAATCGTAGTATATCCAAAGGTTTTATCTACACTTTTGGTAAGAGTATCTTTTACAATATCAATACACAATAAGATCAGAAAAAGGAAAACGGCCATCAGAAATACCTTTTTGGAAAAGGTTTCATAGTACACCATCATTCCAAAAAACGGATATAATGTAAGGCTGACAAAAGTAAGGTTATTTAAAATCAGTATCCTGCTCAGTTTATGGCTATAAAACCACATAAAAAACTGATATATTACAAAGAAAACAAACACATTATGGGAGATCATCCATGCTACTCCTAAAGAAATAGCACTGAGTGCCAGATACGCGTATAGAAAATATTTTTGTTTGATAAAACTCTGAACCCTTGTTCTGAAAGGTTTTACAATGTGATCTTTCTCGATATCATAGAACTGATTAATAATACCACCCGCCAGTATCGTAAGAACAGTACAGAAAATAATACCATGTACTTTGAAATCGAAGACAAATTTCTGGAAGGATTCATCCTGGTTGAACAGGAAAAAAGTAGAAACATACAGGGCAAATGTCAACAGAGCTGCTACAAAAAAACGTGCTCCGAGGAGAAAGCCCACGAATTGTGAAAATCTGTAAAATATAGATTTTGATACATAGTTTTTAGATTGGAAAGTTTCTTTTTCAGAATTCATTCCAATCTGTTTAAAATCTGTAAATCACTTCTTTTTGGAAGCCTTCAAGCATTTTTTCTGCTTTTGCATAATCTTTGGTAAATCCTAAGATATAGCCGCCACCGCCACTACCGCATAGTTTCAGATAATAAGCATTAGAATCCAGACCTTTTTTCCAGATATTAAAAATACTTTCAGGAATCATAGGACGGAAATGTTCGTATGCCCAGTGAGAAAGTTTTTTCAGGTTTCTGAAGAAAGGATTCATATCTTTTTTAAGGAAAGATTCAATACATGCGTTGTTGTAACGGATGAATTCTTCTTTCAGAGTTTTACGGAAACCTTCTGTTTTCATTTTTTCAAAGAAAATCTGAATCATAGGTCCTGTTTCTCCCGTCATTCCGGAATCAATCAGAAAAATAGCTCCTTTTCCTTCTTCTCCTTCAGGAATATTTACTCTGTCTAAATTTTCTTTATTTTCGATCAGAATTGGAAGATTCATATAACAGATCAGTGGATCCATTCCAGAACTTTTTCCATGGAAATAGCTTTCCATTTCTCCGAAAACAGCTTTTAATTTTTTAAGATTATCTTTTGAAATATTCTCAGGATTCAGTTTACTGACAGAATATTTTTCAAAAATAGCAGCTACCAAAGCTCCTGAACTTCCTACTCCATATCCTTGCGGAATATTGGAATCAAAGAAAAGTCCATTTGAAATATCGTTTTTGAAGCTCTCAATATCCAACTTAAAATCATCGGAAAGATCAAGAGTTGTAAGAAATTCAGAGTATTTCTGCAGATGTCTGTTGGAATTAAGTTCAAAATCAGAACTCAGATCTGAAAATTTCAAAGTTCCTTTATAGAAACTGTAGGGTACTACAAGTCCCTGGGAATCTTCGATCATTCCATATTCTCCGAACAGAATTATTTTTGCATAAAATAAAGGGTTGGTCATATTGACAATAAATCTTTTTGCAAAGTTAAAAATTATTCCGCTGAATATAAGCAAAACTCAGGCCGAAATTTTTCTATGAATATACAAAAAAAGCCTGATAATCTCAGGCTTTCATCATAAATTATTTAAAGACTACTGTTTGATCAACTTTTTGTTGATAGTTTGCTTCTCTGTTTCAACGGTAATCACATAGTTTCCTGTCTGAATTGAGGAAAGGTTTATTTCCTGTTTATTCCCTTTTAAAGAAGAATCAGAAATAACCAGTCTTCCAGCTTCGTCATAAATTTTATACCCTTTCAGTCTTTCTTTTGAAGAGAGGGTTATCATATTTTTAGCAGGATTCGGATAAATATCTATTGAATTATTTTTAATATTAACATCTTCTACTGCTAATACACTGCAAGAGAAATTTGCATTCCATCCATTTCCTGTTACCCCTCCATCTGAAATAAATTTTACGGTTATTGCTCCTGAAGGATCTGTTGATACAAAAGGACCAGGAATTGTACTTCCACTTAGATTATTTCCATTGGCAAACAAAGGTGAAGCTGTAGAAGGACCATTATATACAGACATAAAATCGTATCCCTGCTCAATATCAAATGCGGTAAACGTCATTGTCATAGAAGATCCAGAAGTAGGATAAAATGTTTTTACCAATTCTTCATTATCCTTATACTGCCCTGTTGAACCTCCTGTATCTACAAATTGAGTTCCGTCACACCATGCTCCATCCGTTAAAAACAACTGTGATAACTGGAAAGCATTAGGCCCGCTGCAATCTGTCCCTACACTTAATCTGTAATAAGTAGCTGGCTGAAGATTTGTAAAATTAAAAGATGGTGTATTTGCATTTCCGGAAGATATGGGTGCTCCGCTACTTGTTGTCAGTTTATACTTCCATGATGTAGAGGCAACATCAGTAAAATTAGCATTTGCAGAATTTTGTGTGATATTGTTAACCATAAAATTGGAGATAGATGTAGGACATGATGTGGTACAATTGGTTCCAAGACATCCTTTTGAATCAACCGTATTTCTGATCAGTGTTGCTGGCTGTATGCCAAAACCATTCGCAAAGTTAATTCCTACACTGCTTACCAAATGGCAGTAGCTCATAATGGTACCACCTCCTGCCGGAGGAAGAGCCGCAGTACATCCTTCATTATTTCCTGACGCAGGCCCACATCCATCAATAGCTGTATTATTTCCATTCCAGAAACAAGAATGTGTATGCGGAGAGCCTAAATTGTGCCCAAGTTCATGCGTCATCACTTCTATATTCCAGGAATAGGTAGGTACGTTCTGATAGTTTAAATTCATTCCACAATAAGAATATTTGTAGGTAGTACATAGTGAATTAACATAAGCAATACTTGTTGTAGCAGGGTTTCTTAATAACTGTGCTACATCTCCGTTAAAGCTTGTTCTTGTGGTTCTAAACTGGTTCAAAATAGTGCTTGGAGATCCTGCATAAGGATCTGTAGTGGTCCAAACAAAAACTTCGCTTAAAGCTACATTCACGTTCTCATTGGCATACAATGTTGAAAGATTATTATGCATTGCAGTTACCCAATTTGTCGTTGTCGTTGTATTGCTTCCATTCTGGGTATAAGGACCAAAACCTACTTCATAGTAGATTCTTACACAGTTGTCCGTTTTCTTTTTACTGGTATTATTAGGGTTAAAAACAGGTCTTTGAACTTGGTTTTCTTTCAGCCCATCCACATCACAGGCAAACGGATTGGAACCTGTTAATTTAGAATCTGAATAGCTTACAAAATCTTCAGAATTTTTAGCTTTTCCTACTACAATATTTCCTAACTCGGGTGTAGAAGTGACTCCTACAATATCATCATTAAAAAAACTAAAGGCTGCAATTGAAGCATTGTCTCCTTTTACAATTCCCTGATAATAAACTCCAGGTGTATATTGTACGGTTGTCCCCTTATCTGTAAGTACTTTAAAATCGTTAGTCAAGATCTGATGTTTGTACATTTCAACAGTGATCTGTCTGCCACCATCAAAGGGAAAAGATATTTCAAGAAAATCAGGTTTTTCTTTGATTAACCTTTTCAGTTCTGTAATCTTCAGGGACATAACAGTGATATCAGTTGCAGCCTTTTGGTACTCAGTAATTTTATCAGCATTTTTATTTGTCTCAAATAAACTGTAGCTTTTAACTTCTGTTTTCCTATTATGAAATTCCGAAACTTTTTGAGCAACTGGCTTTAAATTTTGAGAAAAATTGAGAATAAAACATTGCAAAAAGCAAATTAGTAGAAACTTTTTCATGATTTTGGTAATTTTTTCATTAGTACAAATAAACAAAAAAAATCAAAACATAGTGAAAAATCATTACTATATTCTAGTATTTATAACAACCCTTTAAATAAATCAAACCAAACAATTAAATAAATGTTTTTTATTCGTTAAAATAAAAAAAAAGACGTTAAAAATAACGCCTTTTTTTTTATAATGTTTCTCTGTCTGTTCTCATTTTGACCTTCAGAAATCGAATTAAAACCAATCCTGCACCAAAAAATATGGTCATTGACAAAGCGGCAATACGCATGTTATTGAAATGCTCAATCAATGTTGCAAAGATGAATGTTCCGATGATGATGGCAATTTTCTCCAATACATCATAAAAACTGAAATAGGTAGTATTTTCCATTGAGTTTTCCGGAAGTAATTTTGAGTAAGTAGATCTGGACATCGCCTGAAGTCCGCCCATTACCAAACCTACTACTGCTGCTACTCCATAGAACTGGTATTCTACCGTAGGATTTTCTTTGTTCAGGAAATAAGCCCATAAACATGCTACAATCCAAAGGATAATGGCAATTGAAATAACGTTTCTGTTACCAATTCTCTTGGATAATCTTGAGAAAATAACAGCTCCGATAATTGCTTCAATCTGAATTACCAAAAGGGTTCCGATCAGTTTATCCTGCGCAAGGTTAATCTCACTCTTTCCGAATAGCGTTGCCATAAGGAAAATAGTCTGCATTCCCACACTGTAAAAGAAGAAACTGGACAGGAAAAATTTCAGGTTTCTGTCTTTGAAAAGCTCTCCTCCTACTTTAAACAGTTCGTGAAAACTTTCCTTTGCAATATCTTTATAGAAGCTCAGATTATCTTTAAATACTTCAAAGAATCCTCCCTGCTCTTCATGTTTTTTGAAGATGTTCTTATAATTCAGTAGTACTAAATCTTTAGGAAGTTTATCTTTCACATCTCCAAATTGAGGAAGGTGTTTGAATGTATATTGGGAGAACCCGAACCACCATGCTCCTGTTAAAAGGAAACTGATTCTTGTAAATAATAACTGCTGCGCGGCTCCTTTAGCAAAAACCTGAATCAGAACTAAACAGATTACTACTAAAACCACGGAACCAATGTATCCGTAGACATATCCTCTTGCAGAAAGTGCATCCTGCCTGTCCGGCGTTGCAATATCCGGCAGGAAGGAGTTATAAAACACCAGACTTCCCCAGAATCCGACACTGGCCGTTATACTGAATAATAGCCCCAGAAATACATTGTGCATTCCCGTAAACATGGCTAATCCCATACAAGATGTTGCTCCCAGATAGCAGAAAAACTGCAGGAAAGATTTTTTATTCCCGATGGTGTCTGCTAATGAAGATAAAAATGGAGACAATAATACTACGATAAAGAATGATATGGTAAGTGAATATCCATATACAGCATCCGGCTGATATCCTTCTCCAAAAATTTTGATGGTATGCCTTACCGGGACATCAATCCATGTTTTGGTTTCTGCTATGTATTCCTTTTTCTCATACGCTGTGGTAAGGATAGAGTAATAAATAGGGAAAATAGTAGAGGTAATAACCAGGGAATACACGGAGTTTGCCCAGTCATATACAGCCCAGGCTTTCATAATCTTCGGATTATTCTTTATGTTTTTAGGCTGTCGATTCTCAGTTTCAGACATTTCAAATATATATTAGTAGCACAAAAATAGAAAAACCATTAAGAAATGGATAAGTTTTTAAAAAAATTATCAATTCCTTAATGGTAATATATTCGTAAACAGAATATTAGATATTTTCAATCACGATAGCAGAAGCACCTCCACCACCGTTGCAGATTGCTGCTGCACCGTATTTTGCATTATTTTGCTTCAATACGTTAATTAATGTAACGATAATTCTTGATCCTGAACTTCCCAGTGGGTGTCCCAGAGCAACAGCTCCTCCGTTTACGTTTACTTTAGCGGCATCTAATCCTAAGATTTTGTTATTAGCCAATCCTACTACTGAGAACGCTTCGTTGAATTCGAAGAAATCGATATCAGAAACTTCTAATCCTGCTTTTTTAAGAGCGATAGGTAAAGCTTTAGCCGGAGCAGTGGTAAAGTTTTCAGGCTCGTGTGCTGCATCAGCGTAAGAAACGATTTTTGCAAGAGGTTTTAATCCAAGTTCTTCCATTTTTTCTTTGGAAACAAGGATCAATGCTGAAGCACCATCATTCAGAGTAGATGCATTAGCTGCTGTTACTGTTCCTTCTTCTTTTTTGAAAACAGTAGGAAGTGTTGAAATTCTGTCGAAATTTACAGCTTTGTATTCTTCATCTTCAGCAAAGATTACGGGTTCTCCTTTT
Organism: Chryseobacterium sp. MYb7; assembly: GCF_002979455.1. Taxonomy (GTDB): domain Bacteria; phylum Bacteroidota; class Bacteroidia; order Flavobacteriales; family Weeksellaceae; genus Chryseobacterium. The sequence goes on along the minus strand of NZ_PCOU01000005.1, from coordinate 115,176 downwards.
CTCTGAGGAATAGAAACCGGTACAATTTCTTCGTTGAATTTACCTTCGCTCCACGCTTTTGCTGATCTTTTGTAAGATTCTACAGCGAAGTTATCCTGATCTTCTCTTGTAATATTATAGTCTACAGCACATTTTTCTGCACATACTCCCATATGTACTTTGTTGTATACGTCTGTAAGACCGTCAAGTACCATTCCGTCAAGCATTTTGATATCGCCTAACTTGGTAGCAACTCTTGCATTGTAATAGTGAGGAACTAAAGACATATTCTCCATACCTCCTGCAACAATTACTTCTGCATCTCCAGCTTTGATTGCCTGAGCTGCCATTGTTACAGCCTTCATTCCTGAAGCACACACTTTATTTACTGTAGTAGAAGGTGTATTGATTGAAAGACCTGCTCCTAATGCTACCTGACGAGCCGGAGCCTGGCCTCCTCCTGCCTGAAGAACATTTCCCATATAGATTTCCTGAACAGTATTAGGATCTAAACCAATTTTATCTAATGCTCCTTTTACGGCAGTTGCTCCCAGTTTTGTAGCCGGAACTGTTGATAAGCTTCCCATAAAACTCCCCATAGGTGTTCTTACTGCGGAAACAATGAATACTTCTTTCATGTATATAATTTTTATTTAGCCAAAACGGAACCAGTGTTCCATTTTTATAGTTAGAATTTATTTTACTTTTACGTATACCACATCAAATGATGTTCCTTCAATCTTAGTATTTACTTTCAGAAGATTATCCTGAGTGGCTACTATTTTGTTATTGAAAACATCTCCTACCTGTGCAGGATCATTTTTATCAGACTTCTCCATGACAATTGCTTTGTAGTTGCAATCATCTACGAAAACCAATGTTGATTTGATAAAGTCTTTTCCATTATTGAAATATTCGGTCTGAACATTATCTTTAATGGTCATATTCCATATGGATTCCGGGTAGTTTGCTCTGATAAACTTCCCTTCTTTGATATTAGCACATTTAGCCGGATTATCCGGTTTTTTCTGCTCTGCTGTCTGAGCCTGAATCTGAATAGCTGCAGCCAACAGCATTCCTGCTGAGAATATTTTTAATAAGTTCATTTTTATATTTGTGTTGTATTATTAACTTTCTTATTTCCTCCTGAGAAAACCAGAAGAAAAGCTCCTAAAAACTCTACGATCCAGCCCCATCTCAGTTTAACGATTCCGGCAAAAGTTTCCTGCCAGGATTTGAATGGTAAAAAGCTGAAATATTGTAAAGACTGCATTTTTACAGCAAATAAGGTAAACGCAAATAAAAGAATAAGCAGAATACCAAAAAGCCTTACAATTTTCGCACTGTTATTCACAATTCCAAAAGCCGCACATGCAGAAAAAATCCAGCATGCAATAGCCAGGTAATGATCAAGCTTCCAATAGTTCCAATTCCCTATAATCGGTACATGTACCAAGGGCAGAAAACTACCTGCAATTACTAACAGTAATCCTAATAACTGAATATTTTTCATATTTACTAAAGTGCCAAAATACGAAAAAAAACACACTTTTAAAGAGTGTGTTTTAAAAATAGAAATTCTGTATCCGAACACTTGTTAGTTATAAAAAAGACTCGATATTTTTTATAATTAAACAAATAAATAGGATATTTATTATCAAATTAAAAATTAACATTTAAAAGTTCTAGATCGGTTTGAAGTCCTTATTTTTCTTCGGAAAAGCATCGTTTCAGAAATCGGGAATAAAAGTATTTTTTAATAAACAGGTTCCTGCCAACACAATGGCTTAAAAATAAAAAAAATTGCATTTTTTTCAAAAATGCAATTTAATATCTTAATAAATGTAAGTTTCGATTAATGTTTTACTGAAGAAACATCTTCCGGATTGTGTTTATGTTTGAATAATATGGCAAAGAAAATCGCCAGTATCAACGCATAAATTGCGAAAGAAAGCCATATCTGCTGCCAGTCTTTTACCATTACTACAGAGGAGAGGGTTCCGTCTGCATTCACAGCTGCATTGAAGCTATTCTTTAAAATTTCCAGGAAAGTAGGATTATCAGGGGTAGTTTCCAGATAAGTAGAGAGATCTGAAGCTGTTGTAAATTGATGGGTAAAAAATTTATCAATAGCCCACCCGGCAAGATAACTTCCAAAAACAGCTCCAAAACCGTTGGTCATCATCATAAACAATCCCTGAGCCGAAGAACGTATCTTTTTGTCAGTGGTCGTTTCTACGAAAAGTGAACCTGAGATGTTAAAGAAATCGAAAGCCATTCCGTACACGATACATGAAAGAATGATTAATGAAAGTCCAAATCCATCCGGAACCCCATATGCGAAGAATCCGAATCTTAAAACCCATGCTAACATTGACATCAACATTACTTTTTTGATTCCAAATTTCTTCAGGAAGAAAGGAATTGCCAGAATAAACAGAGTTTCTGAAACCTGAGAAATTGACATAATAATGGTGGATCTCTGTACTACAAACGAATCGGCATATTTCGGGAAATGTGCAAATTCACTTAAGAAAACATCTCCATAGGCATTCGTAAGCTGAAGTGCAGCTCCCAGAAGCATTGAAAATAAAAAGAACAATGCCATTTTATAGTTTCCAAAAAGCTTGAATGCATTCAATCCTAATTGCTCGGATAATGGTGAATTTTTATCAATCAGCTTTTGTGGTGGACATTTTGGTAATGTAAGCGCGTAAATTCCTAAGAAAATGGCTACAGCACCTCCAATATAAAACTGTCCTTCTGTCGCTTTGTTTCCACTAAGGTTGGTGATCCACATGGCAACAATAAAACCAATAGTTCCCCATACACGAATGGGTGGAAAATCTTTTACTACATCCAGATTATTATTTTTCAGGATCGTATAAGAAATGGAGTTGGCAAGTGCGATAGTAGGCATATAGAAGCACATGGCTATAAGCATTACCGAAAAGAAAGAATTCGGATCTGTGGAATGAGGTAATATAAAAAGAACAACCCCATAAAGAATGTGTAATGCTGAAAATATACGTTCCGCATTGATCCAGCGGTCTGCAATAATTCCAGTAATGGTTGGCATAAAGATGGAAGCAATTCCCATTGTTCCGAACACAGCTCCAAACTGAGTTCCTTCCCAATGTTTGGTGCCAAACCAGAAGTTTGCCATCGTAATCAGCCATGCTCCCCACACAAAAAACTGGAGAAAACTGAGGATGGTCAGTCGTAATTTTAAATTCATAATTTATATAAAAAGTATCTCTTTAGTCAATTGTCTTTTTCCTCCTTTTGATTTCTTCCTGAATCTCAAGGGCAGTATCATAGTCTTCTTCTTTAACAGCATCTTCCAATAATTTCTGAAGCTCTTCCATGGAAAGAGATTTTAGATTATCTTCTGTCTGTACAGTTTCTGAGAAGGATTGATCTTCTTTTGCTACGTCTTCCAGCTCCAGTAAAATCCCGGCTTCATTTAAAACCTGCTGTGTGGTAAATATAGGCGCATCAAATCTTACGGCCATGGCAACGGCATCAGAAGTTCTGGCATCAAGGATTAATTCTTCTTCGGTAACTTTATTTTTAAAGTTGATATTAGAGAAAAATACTCCGTCTACAATCTGATAGATTATGACAGAAATCAACTCATAATTGGCAGAAACTATAAATTTTGTAAATAAATCATGAGTAAGAGGACGCGGTGGATGAATATCTTTTTCCAATCCAAGAGAGATAGACTGGGCTTCGAAATTTCCTATAACAACAGGTAATTTTATGTGTGTTTCTTCATGTTCCAGTAACAAGGCATAAGCCCCGGACTGAGTCTGGCTGTACGATATTCCGCGAATAATTAGCTGCTTATAATCCATAGCTACAAATATAGATTAATTTTTTGTTGTGTTTTCACTTTTTTACGCAAAAATAAAAGCCCGGAAAGCCGAGCTTTTATCTATATTATTGATGATTGTCAAAAGTCAATAGTGAATTTGCTTCGCAAGTGAATTATTTAATTAAAAATTGACGAGCAAAGCGAATTCACTATTCACAATTCACTTTCTTATCCTTTTATTGCTTTAATTTTCTCTGTTAATGCAGGAATAATCTGGAAAGCATCTCCTACTACTCCGTAGTCAGCAGACTTGAAGAATGGTGCTTCAGGATCACTGTTGATTACTACGATCGTTTTTGAAGAGTTTACTCCGGCAAGGTGCTGAATTGCTCCTGAAATCCCTACAGCTACGTAAAGATTCGGTGCAATTGCTTTACCTGTTTGTCCTACGTGTTCTGTGTGAGGTCTCCATCCGATATCAGAAACAGGTTTAGAACATGCTGTAGCAGCTCCTAAAACGTTTGCTAAATCTTCAATCATTCCCCAGTTTTCAGGACCTTTCATCCCTCTACCAGCAGAAACAACAACTTCAGCTTCTTTAAGGTCTAATTTACCTGAACTCTGTTCGTGAGAGATCACTTTTGTATCTTCATTAGCTACAGATAAGTTTTTCACTTCTTCTGAACCTGATACTGCATTTTCTTTAACACCGAAAGCATTTTGAGAAACCGTAACGATTACTCCGTTTCCTTCTGCTTTTGCATGCATGAAACCTTTTCCTGAGAATGCTCTTCTCTTCACCTGGAAAGGAGAAAGACTTTCAGGAGCCTCTAATGCGTTAGTAATTAAAGAATAGTTCTTCATTACAGCAAGCATAGGAGCAATTGAAGAAGCATCAGTAGTATGAGGGAAAACAATGATATTTCCGTCTGCTACTTCGCTTACAGCCTGTGCAAATGCTTTTGCTGAGAAGTTTTTAAGACCTTCGTCTTTGATATTGATAACGTTTGACGCTCCATATTTGTATAATAAATCTGAAGAATCGGTTGGGTTTACAGAGATTGCTGTAACAGTGTCTCCAGCTTTATCTGCGATAGCTTTAGCATAAGAAACTGCTTCGAAAGCTGCTTTTTTGTAAACTCCATTTATATTTTCTGCGTATACGAATACTGCCATTTTAAAATAATTTAAAGATTAAAAAATTTAAAGATTAGATTACTTTAGCTTCTTCGTGAAGTAATCTTACCAATTCATCCAGATTGTCAGGAGAAACCATTTTCACAGCAGCTCTTGCAGGAACGCTGTCATAAGACACTCCCTGAACTTTTACTTCTGAAGAAGAAGGCTCTACTACCTGTAGAGGTTTTGTTCTTGCAGACATAATTCCTCTCATATTCGGGATGATAAGGTCTTTTTCATCTACTAATCCTTTCTGACCTGCAATAATTGCCGGTAATTTTACAGAAATAGTTTCTTTTCCTCCTTCAATTTCTCTTACTGCCGTAGCTTCGCTTCCGTTCACGTCTAATCCTACTGAAGCGTTTACGAAAGGCTGGTTCAATAGCTGAGCCACCATTCCCGGAACAGAACCTCCGTTATAGTCAATGGATTCTTTTCCGCAAAGAATAAGATCATATCCTCCGTTTTGAGCTACAGCTGCAATTTCTTTTGCTGTAGAATAGCTGTCTTTCGGATCAAGATTTACTCTTACAGCATCATTAGCACCAATAGCTAAAGCTTTTCTGATTACAGGCTCTGTAGCAGCATCACCTACGTTGATTACTGTTACTGTTGCTCCCTGAGATTCCTGAAGTTTAACCGCTTTTGTCAATGCAAATTCATCTAGTGGGTTGATTACCCACTGAATTCCGTTTTTGTCGAAAGCAGATTTATCTGCTGTAAAGTTAATTTTGGAAGTAGTATCCGGAACACTACTAATACAAACTAATATTTTCATGTGTACTATTTTATTTTTTCCCTTTAATGCATCCACCCATGACGATTTTTGCAGAGATTTTGTTTGAATTAATTTTTGCTAATATAAGCAAAAAATATATTATGCATGCATAATATATATTGATTTGTTATTCAGAGCATTAAAATTAACAAAACGCCCTATTACAGAGCGTTTTCGTGTTATTAAAAGTAAGATTAAGATTATTTTTTAATAATTTTTTTAGAAAATTTATTTCCCTTTATTTCAATGTTGACTGTATAAATTCCCGCGATAAGATTCCGGATATCTACTTTATTATGATTTAACTGAACCTCCATTTTTCTTCCTGACATATTTGTAACTTCAACATGGGTAACTGGTACTTCTGATTGTATATTCAGAAAATCAGTTGCGGGATTTGGGTAGACTGAAATTCTGTTTTCTTGTGCAACAGCTTCTTTGGTTCCCAATGTTGCAGCATTTGCCGCTGTTACAATATAATCATCAAAAGAAGTGATAGTCGCTACAGTATTCCCTGCATTGGCTACTGAAACGAAGTCCATTTCAAAAGGATCTACACCTGCCGCTGCAGGAGTATGTGTTGATGCGGGGCTGTAAGTACCACCACCAGGGGTTGTCCATGTAACAACTCCTGTTGTTTTATTGAATGTACAACTCAAAGTAATCCAGGTATTGGGCGGATATGTCGTAGTAGCAGGTTCCAGATAAAATAGATAATTTCCGGTTACCCCTGATGATATTTTGGTGTAGTATGCAATTCCAACAATACGTTGTGTATTATATTCATATCCGGCTCCTAGTAGTGTTTTATGAGTTGTTCCGTCATAAATCAATACAGTTCCCCGTCCTACACCTCCTGTAGAGCTTCCCGTGTAAAGATTAAAACTCAGTTTAAGGATATCATTTCCGGAGGTTCTTCCTGCCCACGCCGTTCCAAGGCCATTTTTCCACATATATTTTGTTACCGGACCACCAGCGCTTCCTGTAAATTGTAAAGATTTTCCATGGGAAGCATCTATATTCACAATCTGTGCTTCGGAATTGGATCCTCCTGCAAAATCTGTATAAAACCCGCCTTGTCCGGGAGTAGCTGCAGTAATGTCTGTTCCTACATTTCCTACAGTGTATGTATTAAAGCTGTCACTTTCCAGTGTCTGGGCATTCAATGTTTGAAGTAAAATCAACAAAAATGCATTAATTGATAGAAAATTTTTCATATTTTTATTTTAATTCGGAACCAAACTTACTTCAGTTTAAAAATAGAATCAATACCAGTTATTAGGTAGATTTTAAACCCTATCCTATTAATGATTACATCATTAAACTGAAGAAAGAACGGTTTCTACTCATAAGACAACAAAAATTTTAAAAGGTTGCCTGCGAAATAAAAACAGCTGTCAATTAATGCATTCTTATTGAATTAGTTATACTAAAAAAATATTATTTGAAGTATCAATTTTTAAGCCCAATCGTTATGATGGCTTAGTAGCTCTAAACTCTATTTTACTAGGTAAAACTCTTGGATTCATCTTCAAAATATCCAACACAAGATTTCCCATATCTTCCGGCTGAATTTTCCAACTGTCCTTTTCCGATGGCGTATTTCCGTTAAAATGAGTCGCTACCGATCCAGGCATAATAACTGTGGACTTAATGTTATATTTTCTCAAATCAATCATGGCAGCCTGTGTAAAGCCTACTACTCCGAATTTTGAAGCATTGTACCCTGTTCCGTTTTCAAAAAAGTTTGCTCCTGCCAGACTGGAAATGGTAATATAATACCCTTCTGTCTTTTTCAATTCTTCTACAGAGGCTTTTAAGGTGTAAAAAACGCCGGTAAGATTGGTCTCTATCATATCATTCCATTCTTCTGCCGTCAGTTCATCTACGGGCTTAAAAATGCCTAATCCTGCATTGGCAATGATATAATCTAGTCTTCCAAACTTTTCAACTGCATATTTAACAGCTTCCTGCTCGCTTTCCAGACTTCTTACATCAGAAACAATTCCCAACACATTTTCTGAGTGTTGTTTAAGCTCTTCTTCAGCCTTCATGACGTCTTCTCTTTTTCTGCCTGAAAATGCTACTGATATTCCATTTTCAAGTAAAATTTTAGCAATTCCGAAACCAATACCTTTGGTTCCTCCTGTTATATAAGCTGTTTTATTTTCTGACATATAATAATTTTAATTGTCTAAAATAACAAAAACGCCCCAATTGGAGCGTTTTGCTGTTGCTAAGATTGATCAGAATTTATTTTTTAATGAATTTCTTATTGAATTTTCCTTTCTCTGTGTCGATGATAAGAATATAATTTCCGGCAGTCAGTTCTGATACATTTACAGAAGCATCATTTTTCTTATCACTAGACAATACAGTTTTTATTGATTTTCCAGTCATATCGATAATACTCACCAGATTAATTTTTGCTTCTTTTGAGGTAACATTGATGATATCCACAACCGGATTTGGATAAAATGTTAATTCTATATCACTTAAATCAGAATCTTTTACACCCATGACCTGTAATTCGGTATTAATTTTAATATTATCAATATAAGCTGATCCCAATGCATTATTATGTACAAAACGCAGCTGGTTGATATTCATAGTACCTGCAGCTGTACCTGTATAAATCAGATTCTCATTAAGATAATATCTTACATCTGAGGCAGTTCCAATAACCTTGAATCTATACCATGTATTAGGCAGCCAGGCTGAAGGAATGGAAATCAGATCCTGTACGCCTGATATGGTATTCAGAATCTTCACCAGTCCGGTTTTATCAAAATCTAATCTCACAACAACCTGGTCATCAACACCATTTACCCCCTGAAAACCAAAATCAGAGCCGTTGAGTTGTGACATATTGATGTCGAATGATACTGAGAAGTTGTTGTAAGAAAGAGGGGCTGACAGATTATAAAAGCCCCCTATAATGGGCTCAGATTGGGTTCCATAGGTTGTTTCTTTGACAATTTTGAGGGAAGTGCTTCCGTCACTTGCTTTATCAGAACTGATGATTTGATGGGTTATATTTTCAGGAACACCTCCTGTAGGTGTACTGATCCAGCCAGCCTGTCCGTTGATGTTTCCAGCGTTAAATCCTTCATTGGATTCAAAAGATATAGTCTGTTGCGCGAAAACGCACATTGACCCTATCAAAAATGCAATTGAGTAGTATTTTTTCATAGTAAATCAAGTTTTACATTAAAAATATAAACTTTCCATGAATGGTGAAATAACTTATTGCAAATAAAAATTAACACTTTTATTTTCAGTGAATTTAATTTTTAAATGACCCTAAAAACACATTTCTAACAGGTCATAATGGTTTGAAATGGATAAAAAAATAAGGTATTTCTTTGCAGAAATACCTTATCATTTATTATTTTCTTTGAATTACTTTGAATAATTTTCGAAAAACATTGGAATACTTTCAATTCCTTTATAGAAATTAAATAATCCATAATGTTCGTTTGGAGAGTGGATTGCATCAGAATCCAATCCAAAGCCCATCAATACAGACTTAGCCCCTAAAATCTGCTCAAACATGGCTGTAATTGGAATACTTCCTCCTCCTCTGTACGGAAGAACTTCTTTTCCAAATGCTGATTCCATTGCTTCTTTTGCTGCAGCAAATTCTTTAGTATCTGTTGGTAAAACGTAAGGCATACCTCCATGGTGAGGGGTTACTTTAATTTTCACTGTATCCGGAGCGATCTTTTCAAAATATTTTGTGAATTTCTCTGTGATCTCCTGAGGAGTCTGGTAAGGAACCAAACGCATTGAAATTTTAGCAAAAGCTTTTGAAGGAATTACTGTTTTTGCTCCTTCTCCTGTATAACCACCCCAGATTCCGTTGCAGTCTAAAGTAGGACGAATAGATGTTCTTTCTAACGTTGTATATCCTTTTTCCCCTTCGATATTGCTTAATCCAATTGATTTTTTGAATTCTTCAGGATTGTCTTTCAATTTGTTCATTTCAGCTCTTTCTGCGTCTGAAACTGTTTCTACATTGTCGTAGAACCCGTCAATGGTAATATGCCCGTTTTCATCGATCAGATTAGCGATCATTCTTGAAAGAACGTGAATAGGGTTTGGAACAGCCCCACCATAAAGCCCTGAGTGCAGGTCTCTGTTTGGTCCTTCCACTTCTACTTCTACATAGCTTAAACCTCTTAATCCTGTTGTCACAGTAGGTTGTTCGTTGCTATAGATATGCGTATCGGAAATCAAGATACAATCGCAAGTTAATTTCTCTTTATTTTCATTTACCCAGTCTCCCAGGCTTACAGATCCTACTTCTTCTTCTCCTTCTAAGATAAATTTAACATTGCAAGGAAGAGCATTGGTTTTCATCATCGCTTCAAAAGCCTTCAGGTGCATGAAAAACTGTCCTTTATCATCAGCAGAACCTCTTGCGAAGATAGCTCCTTCAGGGTGTAATTCAGTTTTCTCAATATAAGGCTCAAAAGGAGGTTTTGTCCATAATTCCAATGGATCTGCCGGCTGAACATCATAATGTCCATATACCAATACTGTAGGTAAATTTTTATCTAAAATCTTTTCCCCGAAAACAATTGGATACCCTTTTGTCTGGCAAATTTCAACATTATCAGCTCCTGCATTCTTAAGGTGTGCTGCCACTACATCTGCACATTTCAAAACGTCATCTTTATACGCCGGATCTGCAGAAATAGAAGGAATTCTCAATAACTCAAATAATTCATCCACGAAACGCTGTTTGTTTTCGTTAATGTAATTTAATGTCTCTTGCATTGTAAAAATTTATTTTGCTAAAATTAAAAAAAATGCTTGGCAGGGACAAACAAAAAGGAATGATTTTCCAAACCTTGTGTTTATGAACCCGTTAGTCAGATTTTTTAATAAAAAATGCCCTGCAGAAACAGGGCACTTGTATATTGTATACTACTAATTAGTGTTCAGCTTTTGGAGCTTCTTTTGCTTCAGCAGGTTTTGCAGCGGCAGTACTGTCTGTTTTGTGAGTTTCAGGTTTTGCAGCTTCTTCTTTGTGTCCTTCAGCTGTTGCAGCAGCCTCATGACCATGTCCGTGAGCCTCTCCACCTTTCTGAACGTCATCAGAATATCTTTCTGCTCCTTCTTCTAGTTTTAGAGTATTTTTATTCCCTCCAGCAGATATTTTTTTACAGCTTACAGCTACAGTTGCAATAGCCAAACATATAATCAATTTTTTCATATGTACAATTTAATTTTTTAAAATCATATGAAACCGCACTATTTTTGGTTATTTAAACAGCCCGCGATTTCATGCTTAAATTTTTGATTGCCCAAAATTAAGAAATCCTGCATTTTTCAGCAACATTTTTATACTGATTTTAAAATAATTTTCCCTTTTTTGGATTGTGTAAAAATAAGGTAGTGCTCTCCTCCATCTTTCAGTCCGTATTTCTTTTTGATTTCTTCCGGTTTTAAAGGGTAATTTTTTGAAATAATATTGAACTGCTCTTTCTTTTTAATCTTTTTAGAATCAACCACTTCCATCTCTAAAATCCTTCCTGGAAAGTTTTCAATTTTCTCAGCTGAAGTATATAAATGACTATTCGGGTGCAGTTTTTTTAATGCAAATTTTTGTGAAATCAAATTAAAGATTCCCGCTTTCAAAATGGGGTGATTGGGAATGTATATGTATTTTTCAGGTTCAGAATACTCCGATTCAGCGGTTTCTTCTTCCCCAAATCTGAATGTAAAGGCTTCTTCCTCACTTTCAAGATTCACACAGTTGCATATAATTCCTTCTGTATTTTCGTTGGATAAAAAAACTACAACTTCTTTTACATCATTTTTCAAAGCAATAATATCAATTCTTGAAATGCCCGACAGTACTGAAACAAGGTATTTAAGATCAATAAGCGGAGAAAGCTTTATGACCACAAGATCGGAAATAGAGCGTAATTTTTCCTGAATTTCAAGAATATCGGGAGACAGGTCTTCTAAAAGAAAAACTTTGTTTTTTTGCTCATCTCTTCTGGCCGGATCAAGATAAATAACATCAAAATGTTCCTGATTGGTCTCCAAAAAATCTTCAAGCTTAAGATTAATAAATTTTGCTTTTCGGTTTAATATAGTCCAGTTATTTTCAACAATCTTTAAAAGTTCGGTATTCTGTTCTACTAAAGTGATATTATCAAAGTTTTGAGACAGATAATAGGCATCAATACCAAAACCGCTTGTAAGGTCAATAAATGTTTTTCCTTTCAGTATTTCGGATTTATATAGGGCTGTTTTTTCTGATGATGACTGTTCCAAATTAAGCTGTGGCGGGAAAAGAATGCCTTCCTTCAACAGAAATGGAAATTTTCTATCTGCCACTTGTTTTCCTTTGATCTGCTGTACAATTTCCTGCATAGAAACCTCTGGAAATGGCGATTTTTTTAATAATAATGAGTGCAGATCTGTTTTTAGATTTGCATTGATATAGTTTTGGATTTCTTTATCTGATATTTTGTTTCCCACAGATTTTTCCAGATTGTGAATCATTATTTGTTATAAATGCTTCAACTCCGCTCAGCATGACAGCGCTAATACTCAATGTATAAATTTATTATTGAAAATTAATACAGGATATTTAACAGTGTCATACTGAGCGGAGCCGAAGTATAAGTTTATTTTAAGATGTCCTATTCAAACATTTCAGCCCAACGAACGGCTTTTATTTCTTTTTCGTTGTAAAGGTCTGCAATAGACTTTTTAACGTCTAATTTAGGGTATAAATTCACTCCAATCAGCTTTATTTTTCCTTCTTCAATCCATTGTTGCTCTTCAATAGCATGATCATAGATCTTTTTCTGAACAATTCCCTGTTTCAAAAGCTCAAGATATCCTCCCGTTTCTTCTATTTCAACAAATAAATCCCAAGATTTCTCAGCAAACTGACGGGTAATATCTTCTACATAATAACTTCCATTAGAAGCATCTTCAAATACATTGATAATACTTTCGTAGGCCAGAACAATCTGCTGTTTGAAAGAAATTTCCTCTGAGTTATCAGTACTTCTGTCTACAAGATAATTATTAGTGAAAACCGCATCAGCACCTCCAATCATGGCAGAAGCAAGTTCTAATGTAGAACGGATAAGGTTGTTTTCGTTGTCAGAAACAGCTTTATTTCGCAATGAAGTTTCTGCAAAGATGTATGGAACTTCATCCAGCCCATATTCTTTGGAAAACTGATTAAAAACGATTTTAAAAGCTCTCAGTTTAGCCATTTCAAAGAAATAGCTTCCTCCTACTGCTATTCTAAAGATCAGTTTACTTAAAATTTCAGCTCCATATGCTTCTACTAATTCTTTAGCTTTTGCCAAAGCAATACCCAGCTGCTGATAGATGGCAGCTCCTGCATTCTGATGCAGTGAAATATCAACACAGATGCTTCTTTTGAAGTCTTTTGCCAGTAATTCTTTTACCAACTGATCATCAATAATTCCTGTTTTTTCATCAAAAACATCTATCAGTGAAAAATACTGGTCTTCTTCTGTGGGACTGATATGTCCTGCAAGTTCTTTATTATCAATAAAAAGGGTTTTCTGATCAAGGTTTTCTACATTCTGATCAAGAACAAATGCAAATACTTCATCTTCCAGACTTTCATGGTATCTTGCTACCAAATGGGTACTTTCTTCAACTCTGGGTAGATTTAACAAAGGTTTTTCAACTTCTGTATAAAAAGGCTTCACCTCTACTCCTTCCAGATTCTGTTTTTCTAAAACGGGATAAATATCCTCTGTTTTAAGCTGTTTTTTGACTAAATTTTCCCAGTTTGAAAGTATATCTGTATTTGACATTAGTTTTTTTATTTGTGAATGGTCAATGGTGAATTCTGCTTCGCAAGTGAATTTTAAAAATTCATTTCATCATTAACGTTATTCTATTCAACTTTTATTACTTTTTAGCTACTTTTGTGCTGTCTACCACCAGAATAAAAATCTCTTCATTCGGTTTTTTCATAAAATAATTTTCTCTTGCATACTTTTCTTTTTCTGATTTGTTATTCATCAGTTTTTTATAAAAAGCATCGTTTTTCTCGTATTCTTTTTTATAATAATCCAGCTGGTCTTCATACTTATGAATCTCTCCATTCAGTTCATTAATAACAAGAAATGAGGTTTTATCGAAAAAAACCATCCATACCAAAAACAGACAGATCGTAATGGTATACTTATTCAAAACATATTTCTGGATAAGTTTGAATGTTTCAGATTTCGGCTGAATGTCTTTGATAAGGTTGTTTTCTTCCATTTTTTAATGTTTTTTCAAAGAATTTTTAATAACGGTAGTTAAAAAATCAATGGCTACGGAATTCTGCTTCATATTTGGAATAATAAGATCGGCATCATTTTTAGATGGCTCGATGAATTCCTGGTGCATTGGTTTTAATGTGGTCTGATAACGGTGTAATACTTCGCTCAGATCTCTTCCTCTTTCCTGAGTATCCCTTCTGATCCTCCTGATCAGCCTTTCGTCAGAATCTGCATGTACAAATACTTTCAAGTCAAATTCTTTAAGTAATTCTTTGTTGGTAAGAACAAGAATTCCTTCTACTACCAATACATTTTTAGGTTCTACAGTGACATGATCTCCTGTTCTGGAATGAGTAACAAAGCTATAAATCGGCTGTTCAATAGATTCATTATTTTTTAAAGCTTTTACATGTTTTATCAGTAGGTCAAAGTCTATTGATTTCGGATGGTCATAGTTTAGAGCTTCTCTTTCCGTTAATGTAAGACCTTGGTTGTCGTGATAATAATTATCCTGAGAGAGGATATTCATTCCCTCAATATCAAGCTGCTGAAGTATCTTATCAACAACTGTAGTTTTGCCGGATCCTGTACCACCGGCAATTCCTATTACAAGCATTGTTTTTTTGTTTCTTTATAGTTGGTACAAATATACTATTTTAGATAAAATATGACAATGTAAGTGTACTGAGAAATTAAAAGATTAAAGCATTTAAAGATTAAAAGATTGCCCGGATGCCCGTTAGTCTTTGTCATTTATCATTATTACTCAACTTTCCTATCCGGATTTAATAAAAAAACCGACAAATTGATTGTCGGTTTTTTTATTTTATGCGATTTCGCTTGTTAATTCGCGCGAAATTAATTTTTCATGCATGGGCTTCAAAACATCCATTGAACCTGTTTTTACGGTACACTTGCCTTTGTAATGAACCAACATGGTACACTGCTCAGCCTGTTCCAATGTATGCTTACATATTTCGATCAGGCAGTCTATTACGTAATCAAATGTATGAACATCATCATTATGCAATACCAGTTTATAAACTTCATCTGTATCATCCAGGACAAGGACTTCTTCCTCATACTGACGTTTTGGATTTTCGTAGTCTTTTATGCTGTTATAAAAACTCATTCTAATTCTTTTAAACTTCTCCAATTTTATCTGCTAAATTATCAATAGCATTGGGTTCCTGATATACCAGCTCCACCAGTTCTACACTCTTATTATTCATTTTCAGAATCTTGAAGTGATAATTTTCAAGATCAAACTCCTGGTTTTCTTCAGGAATTTCTTCCAATTCATAAAGAATAAATCCGGCTAATGAATTGTATTCGCTTTCTTCGGAAAGAGGAAGCCTTTTAGGTAAAAATTCGTTGATTTCGTCCAAAGGCTGTGTAGCCTGTACCCAATAGGTATTATCAGCTATTTTATCAACTATTTTCTCTTCGTCATCTTCTTCATCCTGAATTTCTCCTACAAGTTCCTCAAGGATATCTTCCAGGGTAATAATTCCCTCAGTTCCTCCAAATTCATCAATAACAATGGCAATATGTTGTTTTTTAAGCTGAAACGTTTTCAGTAAGTCTGACACTTTTTTACTTTCTACCACGAAGAATGCATCACGCATTAAATCTTTAAGGTCTTCGTGATCCAGATCTCCTTTTCTCTTCACAAATTCTCTTATAATTTCCTTTGTGTAGAAAATTCCGATTATATTGTCAATAGAGTCAATGTAAACAGGAATACGGGAGTAACCGCTGTCCATAATTTTGTTGATAATATCGTTGACATCTTCTTCAAAGTCTATAGAAGTAATATTCTGTCTTGGAACCATGATCTGCTTGGCAGAGTGATCTGTAAAATCAAATGCATTTTTGATGATCTCATAGTTTTCTTCTTCAATCTCACCACTGTCTGCACTTTGTTTTACCAAAAGCTGAAGTTCTTCCGTAGAGTGAATTTCCTGTTCGGAAGCAGGGTGAATTTTAACAAGTCTAAGGAAACCGTTTGACATCGAGTTCATCAACCATATAAACGGTTTAAAAACCGTGTAAAAAACTCTCAGCGGAACTGCAGTTGCCATTGTAGTTGCTTCAGATTTTCTGATTGCGATTGATTTTGGAATAAGCTCACCAAATACAATGTGCATAATGGTAATCAATACAAAACTGGTCACCACTGAAATTGTAGTAATTGTTGTTTGAGTAAGATCAATACTTAAAGACGTGAAAATATTTTCAACAACATGATGCAGGGCACTTTCTCCCACCCAACCCAGGGCAAGGGATGCCAATGTAATTCCTAATTGTGTAGCGGAAAGATATTCATCAAGATGCTTGATGATATGTTCTGCTTGTTTTGCCATAGAGTTTCCTTCTGCGGCTTTTAATTGAATTTGTGAGTAACGAACTTTAACAATTGAAAATTCTGCGGCTACGAAAAAGCCATTTAGTAAAACAAGAAATAAGGCCAGCAATAGCCTGACTATGTCCGAGTCCATTTAGAGATTGTATATATTTTTATTAGCTACAAAGATATGTAAAATAAAAATAACCTGAATCCGGGATTGATTATTTCCATTAAGGATTTTTTTAAGAGAAAAATGAAGTGATAGAATGCTGTTATTTTTCAATAAAAAAAATAATTGGAACACCTATTCATTTCTTTGAAAAAAGAAGGTTTTTAAGTTGTAAAAAGCGTTTTTCAGATTTGTATAAATAAAAAAGCACCGATAATTTCGGTGCTTTAATTTGTATAGTAAAATAATTCTTTACGAATTTTTCAAAGCTTCTGCTCCGGAAACAATTTCCAGAATTTCGTTGGTAATTGCAGCCTGTCTTGCTTTGTTGTAGAAGATCTTAAGATCATTTCTCAAAGCCTCTGCATTATCTGTCGCCTTGTGCATTGCAGTCATTCTCGCTCCGTGCTCAGATGCTACTGAATCCAGGATTGCTTTGAAAACCTGAGTTTTGATAGACTTTGGAATCAAATTATCAAGAATCTCAGTTCTGTTAGGTTCAAAGATATAATCTGTTTCAACCTGTGGCTCAGTGTTTTCTGGCATTGAGATGGGAAGAAGTTTTTCTGTAGTTACTTCCTGAGTAGCAGCATTAACGAATTTGTTATAGATAACATAAACTTCGTCAAATTTACCTTCTCTGAAGCTTGTCATTACCCCTTCAGTGATATGAGCAACTGCATCAAAGTTCAGATTATCATACACAGAACTTCCATTAGCATATACCGTACGGTTTCTTCTTACAGCATCATATACTTTTTTACCTACAGGTAGAATTTCAATCTCATATTGAGAATTATTCTGAAACTGAAGGTTAAGCTCTTTTACGATAGAAGAGTTAAAAGCTCCCGCAAGACCTCTGTTTGAAGTAACAGCGATGAATAGTACTCTTTTAACCTCTCTTTTCTGAGCATATACAGAAATCTGATCAGGATCTGAGCTAGAATTTACATTCTGGATAAGCTCCTGTAATTTTTCAGAATAAGGTCTTAACATTACGATTGCATCCTGTGCTTTTTTAAGTTTCGCTGCGGAAACCATCTTCATAGCACGTGTAATCTGCATCGTAGATGAAATTGACGTAATTCTGCCTCGTATTTCTTTTAAGTTTGCCATTAATTTGGGTTCAAAGTTTAAGGTCTAAAGTTTAAGGTTTAAAACACTATATTTTAAACCTTAAACATTGAATTTTTTAGTTGTATTTAGAAGCTAAATCGTTAGCTGCCTGCTTAAGAACACCTGTAATATCGTTATCGATTTTTCCAGCTTTAATAGCAGCCATTGTATCTGGGTGCTTAGATTTTAGGAACTCGATATATTCGTGTTGGAATTCTTTAATCTTGTTCAATGGAACGTTTCTCATTAAGTTTTCTGTTCCAGCGTATACGATCGCTACCTGACTTTCTACAGGAAGTGGTGCATTTACCGGCTGCTTAAGGATTTCTACGTTTCTTTCTCCTTTAGAGATAACTGCTAAAGTAGAAGCATCAAGGTCAGAACCGAATTTAGCAAACGCTTCAAGTTCTTTATATTGAGCCTGGTCAAGTTTTAATGTACCAGAAACTTTTTTCATTGATTTGATCTGAGCATTACCTCCTACTCTCGATACAGAGATACCAACGTTGATCGCCGGACGAACCCCTGAGTTGAATAGATCAGACTCCAAGAAGATCTGTCCGTCTGTAATAGAGATTACGTTTGTAGGGATATATGCAGAAACGTCACCAGCCTGAGTTTCGATAATTGGAAGGGCTGTTAATGAACCACCACCTTTAACGATTGGTCTAAGAGACTCTGGCAAATCGTTCATTTGCTTAGCAATGTTATCATCAGCGATTACTTTTGCTGCTCTTTCCAATAGTCTTGAGTGAAGATAGAAAACGTCTCCAGGATAAGCTTCACGGCCCGGTGGTCTTCTCAATAGTAGAGAAAGCTCACGGTAAGCAACAGCTTGTTTAGATAAATCATCATAAACGATAAGCGCTGGTCTACCAGTGTCTCTGAAGAACTCACCGATAGAAGCTCCTGCCATTGCAGAATATACCTGCATTGGAACCGGATCTGATGCGTTAGCCGCAACGATTACAGTATACGCTAAAGCTCCTTTATCAGAAAGAGTTTTAACGATTTGTGCTACAGTAGAAGCTTTCTGACCGATAGCAACATATATACAATATACTGGGTTACCAGCATCAAAGAATTCTTTTTGGTTGATGATCGTATCAATTGCAACAGTAGTTTTACCAGTTTGTCTGTCACCAATAATAAGCTCTCTCTGACCTCTTCCTACAGGGATCATCGCATCAATTGCAACGATACCAGACTGTAAAGGCTCAGTTACCGGCTGTCTGAAGATAACTCCAGGAGCCTTTCTTTCCAATGGCATTTCGTATAAATCCCCAGTAATAGGACCTTTACCATCGATAGGGTTACCAAGAGTATCTACTACTCTTCCTAACATACCTTCTCCTACTTTGATAGAAGAGATTCTGTTTGTTCTTCTTACTGTATCACCTTCTTTTACTAATTTACTTTCACCAAGTAGAGCAACACCCACGTTGTCTTCTTCAAGGTTAAGTACAATACCTTCTACATCACTAGAAAATTTCACCAACTCTCCGTATTGTACGTTTTCTAACCCGTATACACGAGCAATACCATCACCGATGGTTAAAACTGTACCTACTTCCTCAACGTTGGATTGAGTATCGAAGTTGGCCAATTGCTGTTTTAAGATCGCAGATACTTCTGCCGGATTTATTTCTGCCATTGTATGGTTGTTTTTCTTAATTTAATTGGAAATCTTTTTTAACTTGGTTCAGTTTTGTTTTCACAGACGCGTCTACCTGCTGGTCACCTACTCTTAGAACATATCCTCCAAGAATTTCAGGCTTCACATTCACTTTCAGATCAAAGTTTGAATCAGCATTCACAAGATTGGTAGATCTTAAAATCTGATCAAGGTTTTCTTTTGAAAGCGGCGTTGCTGTAGTAAGTGTTACTCTCTGTACACCACTAAGGTCTTCAACTTTGTTGATGAATTCCTGAGCGATATTTTTCAATTGGCTTTCACGTCCGTGTTTAATTACCAATCTAATCAGATTCTGAGAAGAAACAGATAAACCTTTGAAAATTTCGTTTGCTACTTCTATTTTCTTTTTAGAATCGATGTAAGGAGTCATGAAAAATTTATTTAAGTCCGCAGACACTTTCATGATCTTTACTACATCTTTCATTTCAGAAAATACAGTAGCCGTTTGACCTGACTCGTTTGTGAAATCAAGTAAACCTTGTGCGTATCTTTTAGCTACTTTAGATGTAAGCATTCTTAGTTAAGGTTTGATTTGTTTAAATAATTTTGAACTAATTCGTTTTGAGCTTCACTGTTGTCTAATTTTTGTTTCAAAATAGACTCAGCAATGTTTACAGATAAAGTACCAATTTGAGTTTTGATGTCTGCCATAGCAGCATTTTTCTCAGCATTGATCGTCTGTTTAGCAGCTTCGATCATTTTGTCTCCTTCAGATTTAGCAACATCTTTAGCTTCCCCTACGATTCTGTCTTTAATTTCTCTAGCTTCTTTAAGGATAGCATCTCTTTCGATTTTAGCTTCACGAATGATTCTTTCGTTATCCTCTTTTAAAGTTTCCATTTCTTTTCTAGCTAATTTAGCTTGATTAAGAGCGTCAACAATAGATGTTTCTCTGTCATTGATAGACGTTAAAATAGGTTTCCAAGCGAATTTACCTAACAAAAATAATAATGCTAGAAAAATAACAGACTGGATAATAAATAATCCTGATGAAAACTGATGAATTAATTCCATTATATAAATGTATAAATAATTATTACTTTTTTTAAAGAACCATTATCTGTAACCAACCGTCACAGATAATGGTTTGATTTTAATTAGTTTACTGCGAATAGAGCAGCAAACGCAACACCTTCTACAAGTGCAGCTGCGATAAGCATAGCTGTTTGGATTTTTCCAGATTGCTCAGGTTGTCTAGCGATAGCTTCAAGAGCAGCAGCTCCGATTTTACCAAGACCGATACCTACACCTAGTACTACGATACCAGCACCTACAATTTTAGGGATTTCCATAATATATAATTTTAAAAAATTTGTTTTACTTTAATTTATAATTTCAATTAGTGAGCTGCATGATGTTCGTGCTCGTGCTCTTCTACTGCCATTCCGATAAACAGAGCTGATAACATTGTAAAGATATAAGCCTGTAGGAATGCTACCAATACCTCAAGTAAATAAATTACTAATGTAAGGAATGGGAATGCTACACCTGCGATGAAATTTTTGAATACGTAGATCAATCCGATCAAACTCATTACTACGATGTGACCTGCCGTCATGTTGGCAAAAAGTCGGATCATCAATGCGAATGGCTTAGTGATTGTTCCTAATAATTCGATAGGAAGCATAATCAACTTCATTGGAACCGGTACTCCTGGCATCCAGAAGATGTGTTTCCAGTAATCTTTGTTAGCTGAGAACGTTGTAATCAAATAAGTAAGGATTGCAAGGAAGAATGTCATAGTAATATTACCTGTAACATTGATTCCGAAAGGCATTAGTCCTAAAACGTTAAGGAAAAGAATAAAGAAGAATACAGTTAACAAATAACCCATAAATCTCTTATACTTGTGTCCGATATTTGGAATAGCAACTTCATCTCTTACGAAAATGATTAGCGGCTCTAAAAATCTTGCAGCTCCAGTAGGAACAACTGATTTTTTATAAGACTTAGCCATACCTCCGAATAATACTAACATAAAGATTGATACTAACAAAATGATCAGTACACTTTTTGTAATAGAAAGATCCATTGGTTTTTCGTTCGTTGGGTGACCGTGATCATCAAGAGTAATCGTTCCAGCTGCATCAGTCTTATAGATTTTCTCGTGGTGCAACACATAAAAAGAACCGTCTACTTCAGTAGGCTCTCCGTGCATGAACCCTTCTTTGTTACTCATGAAAGCATGAAAACCGTTGTCATATACAATAACAGGAAGAGGAAAACCGATGTGGTGACCTTCTTTATCAACCATCAATGTGAAATCATGTGCATCCAACAAGTGATGATCGATGAACTCTTTGTTTTCTTTGCTCACTTTGTCTTTCTCTGAAAGCTCTTGAACAGGAGCTGCGCCAGCAGTAGCCTCTCCGTGCTGTGCAGACACTAAGTTTAATACAAAAATACTGTAGAATAAAACTGCGAATTTCTTAAACATTGATAGGTTTTTTTCGTTGTGCAAAAATATGATATTTTTTCTAGTTTCAATAAATTATTTTACTGTTTTTTATCATGATTAATCAGCTTGATGGCATAGTATGTAAGCAGGGCTGTCAGGACAAAATAGGGAATAATAAAATGAAATTTATAGCCTGGAATCACTTCAAAGTTCAGTTTCTTTCTGATTAAGTACATTAAACCGAATTTTAAAAGAATCAAACCAATGACAGACAATCCTAAAAATTCCGGCGCTACTCTATTAATTAAAATTACAAGAGTAATCATCATCATAAACATAACGCTCAGAAAAAGATAAAATTTTATGATTATAATTTCATCCAGGTGAAAAACAAATTTCCAAAGGGAAAAGTGCACCAGAAACGTCAGGAAGAATAAAATGACAACAAGAATATTGGGATTAATTTTCATTCTAAATTTTAATTGACGCAAAAATAGACTTTTTCTATCGTATTATGATAAGATTTGATATATATCATTTTTTCTTATATATATAATATTACGTTCGGACACTTTAGATATGCTAAAAATTCCTTATTTTTGCAAACCTATAATTTACAATAAATATGTTTAATAGTTTACAGGATAAATTAGATAAGGCATTACATAATATTTCCGGGAGAGGAAAAATTACTGAAATCAATGTAGCGGAAACCGTAAAGGAGATCCGTAGAGCATTGGTAGATGCCGACGTTAACTATAAAGTTGCAAAAGATCTTACTAAAAGAGTTCAGGATAAAGCATTAGGAGAGAACGTTCTTACTTCCCTTACTCCGGGACAGTTGATGACAAAAATTGTTCATGATGAATTGGTAGACCTGATGGGAGGTTCTCAGGAGGGAATCAATCTTTCAGGGAAGCCATCTGTAATCCTTATTGCAGGTCTTCAAGGGTCTGGTAAGACTACTTTCTCAGGAAAACTTGCTAATTATTTACAAACAAAAAGAAATAAAAAACCTTTATTGGTAGCATGTGACGTTTATCGTCCTGCAGCAATTGACCAGCTGAAAGTATTAGGAGGACAGATTAATGTTCCTGTTTTTACTGAAGAAGGTTCTACGAACCCATCTACGATTGCTGAAAATGCGATCAATTTTGCAAAAGCAAACGGTCATGATGTTGTCATTGTGGATACCGCTGGCCGTTTAGCGATTGATGAGCAGATGATGAACGAGATCAAATCTGTTCATTACTTCATTAAACCAAATGAAACCCTATTTGTTGTTGACTCAATGACAGGTCAGGATGCCGTGAATACTGCAAAAGCATTCAACGATGCTTTGAACTTTGACGGGGTTGTTTTAACAAAATTAGATGGTGATACCAGAGGGGGTGCTGCCTTAACGATCCGTTCTGTGGTTGAAAAACCAATCAAATTTATCTCTACAGGAGAAAAAATGGAAGCTTTAGACCTTTTCTACCCGGAAAGGATGGCAGACAGAATCCTGGGAATGGGAGACGTTGTTTCCTTAGTAGAAAGAGCTCAGGAGCAGTTTGACGAAGAAGAAGCGAAGAAACTTCACAAGAAAATTGCTAAAAACGAATTCGGTTTTGATGATTTCCTTAAGCAGATCAATCAGATCAAGAAGATGGGTAACATGAAGGACTTGATGGGAATGATTCCAGGAGTTGGAAAAGCGATCAAAGATGTGGAAATCAGTGATGATGCATTCAAACACATTGAAGCCATCATCTATTCCATGACTCCTGAAGAAAGAAGAAGACCTTCTATCATCAATACACAGAGAAAAGGCAGAATTGCTAAAGGTGCCGGAAGAAAGGTAGAAGATGTAAATCAATTGATGAAACAGTTTGACCAAATGGGTAAAATGATGAAGATGATGCAGGGACCTCAAGGAAAGCAAATGATGCAGATGATGAGCAAAATGCCAAATATGCCTGGAATGGGCGGAATGTTTGGAAAATAACAAAAGAACATATTCAAAATATAAAATCCGACTCAAAATTTGAGTCGGATTTTTTTGTTTTTTATCTTTAAATAAGCTAATTATTTATCAGATTTCTGAGCCTTTCCTTTGATAAAATAAGAGAAACCAACATTAGCCCCGAAAGTTTTGATATTCGTTTTAACATCAGTATTCATAATAGTTTCTTTGTTTGAAAACTGATCATAGGAAATACCCAAATTGATTCCTAAAGACTGAGTCGCCATATAAGTTACCCCTCCTTTTACTGCCCACGCCAAACCATCCGTAGTATTCTCTGTATCCTGCATTAATAAAGGATCAAACCCTTCATTATTGATATTACTATTATAAAAAGAATATTTTGTCTTATTGGATGCATATCCAATACCTGCCCCTAAAAATGGAACAAGCTTGCTGGAATTGGTAAAATAATAAGTAGCTGTAGGCATTACAGAGAACGTAGAATTTGTAGATTTAACACCTTGATATTTAGTAGTAGTATTAAAATACCCTAAGTCGATACCAACTGCTAATTTATCAATAACAAAATACCCTACAGAAGGTGTAATTGAAAATGAGTTTACTTTAGGTCCGTCAACAGAGTTCCCTCCTACTTTTACCGTAGTTGTAGTGTTGTTAAAACCCATCCCGGTGTTCCCACTGATCACCCAGTCCCCTTTAGTCATTTGGGCATTAGAAAGCCCGAAAAGTGCCACAGCACCTGCTAATAATAGTTTTTTCATGGTTATTATATTAAAAAAATGTTTCCAAAAATACAAAAAAACCCCGAGAAAATCTCAGGGTTCTATTGTTATATGCTTTGTTTATTATTTTGCAAATACATATTTAACTCCGAAAGTTACAGAAGATAAATTCAATCCGAAGTTATAGTTGTTTGTAGCATCACCATCTTTTGGCTTGTAGTTGCTATAACCGAACTCACCGATAGTAGCTTCGATAGACCAGTTCTTGTTTAAGAAATAATCTAAACCTGGCTTCACAGTAACTCCAATTTTAGTGTATTTAGCTTCAGTAGAAGTAGAGTTTGAAACAACAGTGTTTCCTGTAGTAGCTACAGAACTGCTTTCAACCTCAGTTTTTCCGAACTGCATTGGCACTGCTAATTGTCCGAAGAAATATAGCTTGTCAGATAAAGTCCAGTATTTTCTTACGAATGGAGCTACAACAAAAGCTGGAGTTTTAGTTACGTTTTCGTTTACAATTGTAGTGTTTCCTAAAGTTGTAGTAGTAGATACAGTGTTCTTTTCAGTTTGGTATCCAATTCCTAATCCAACTGCTAGGTTAGTGTTTACGAAATATCCAACTGTAGGTAATACGTTGAAGTTTTCTTTTTTATCGTTACCGTTGTTAGATTCTACTTGAGAATAACCAACAGATCCTGATAAATATGTAGTTCCTTTAGCAATCTGAGCGTTAGATAAACCAAAAAGTGCAACAGCACCCGCTAATAATATTTTTTTCATTGTAAAAAATTTTAATACTTTCTGAGGACAAATTTACAGTGGTCTCCACTAATATTAAAATTTGTTAATGTGATTAATATCATTGTTAAAATTTGGACTTTTACAGAAATAAATCCTAGTTAAGAGAAGTTATTGAGTTTTTCACAATATTATGAATAAAAAAACTCTATTTTACTAACAAGAGCGAAATATAGTTGCTTTTTTAAATTTTACAATTATTTGTAAAACCCCATGAATTCAGGGGAAATGCTAAAATTAATTAACCTAAAATGCTAATATCTAAGTTATTAACTCTTAAAATTTAAACATTTGTTTATATTCGGATTCATTTTCACTATTTTCTAATCGCTATAAATACGTTATATCAAAAATTTCTGATAATAAATTTATGCAGCTTATTGATGAAGTATCAAAAAGAACTCCGGCCTTTGGCCGGAGTTCTCAATATGCAATTGCGTTCTTATTTTATAAAGAAATTATAACCAAGGTTTACAGCGCCTACATTCCAGCTGTAGCTTCCCCATCCTGGAAGGTCACGCTTGTTGCTGATTGACTGGTACCCTATGTACAATTCTCCTTTAGACATTTGATATCCAAATTTAGGTTGTGCATAAAAACCACCGTCTACTCCATCTTTAGTAGAAATACCATACCCAAGATCTAATCCTACAAAAATAGGTGCTCCAGAGAATCTGTATTTACCGGAAACCGCTACAGGAACAAATCCGAAATCATCAAAATGATCTTTTCCAAAGAAATGGGAATATCCTGTAGTTACTCCAAGATCAAGACCTTTAGCAATATTCCACATATAAGCAGCGTCTACTCCTAATGTAAATGAAGATACATCACTTGCATCAGACACAGGAATACCAATATGTCCTCCAATTTTAAAACCTTCCTGTGCTTGAGCAGCACCTCCTAAAAGTGCAAAAGCACCTAGTAATAATAGTTTTTTCATTTTTTTAGTAGCTTTAAATTACGATGCAAAAATACTAATTATTTTTCATCATATATAGAAATCAAATGAATGAAATACTATACAATAAAAAAGCAGAACAAAATTGTCCTGCTTTTTTTTATTATTTCTTGATAATATTTTCAGATTAGTTTCCTCCGAATTTGAAACCTACACCTACTTGTACAAAGCTGTTTGTCAACTTCTCATTTCCTTCTGCATGCTTAGCAAGGTTAGAAACACCAAGGTTATATCTTGCATCAAAGAACAATCCGTTTTCCAATGCATATTCAGCACCAAGGAATGGAGCGATATTCAATGTATTCATTTGATCTTTGATATCTCTTTCGTCATTAGCATCAATCTCGAATCCAGGAATTCCGAATCCAAAATCAGCCGTAAGCTTTTGCTTAGCAGAAAGAATAACTCCGAAGCTTGCTCCTGCAGAAACTGATAACCCTTCAGTGATAAAATACTTAGCAGAGATAGGTACTAATAAAGTATGATAAGTCTGCTTTGCTTTCACATTTAAAAAAGTAGTCGGATCATCCGGATCAGCTTCAGCTACGTTTACTTTTCCTCCTAGTGGAGAATATAAAAGTTCCCCTTGTAGCGCAAATTTATCACTCAGTTTATATTCAGCGATACCACCAATATAAAATGTATGTACAGGATCTGAAGTTTCAGACTGTCCGTCACCTTTCAATTTAATGGTAGAGTAAGAGTATCCGGCTTTTGGACCAAATCGAAATTCTTGTGCGTTGGCAGAAATTCCCATAACAGCAACTGCTGCAACTAGTAAAAGTTTTTTCATGTTTAGTTAGTTTTTACATTTAAGGACTGCAAAACTAATTATTTTTTTCAAATTAACAAATTTTAACCAAACAATTTAAGGTTAATAAAAGGTTAATAGAAACTTTTACTCATTCAGATCTAGTCATTTCTCACTCTTTTATCTTCATCGTTATAAGCAAGGATGATCTTTCTTACTACAGGGTGTCTTACTACGTCTTCTTCTGTAAGATGCACAAAACCAATTTCTTTTACCCCATTTAAAATCCTCATTGCTTCTTTCAGTCCGGACTGTTGATTTTTCGGAAGGTCAATCTGGCTTGGATCCCCTGTGATAATGAACTTAGCATTCATACCCATTCTGGTAAGGAACATTTTCATCTGTGCATGCGTGGTATTCTGTGCTTCATCAAGAATCACAAACGCATCATCCAGTGTACGTCCTCTCATAAAAGCCAATGGTGCTACTTCAATCACCTTTTTCTCCATGAAACCCTCAAGTTTTTCATGAGGAATCATATCACGTAGTGCATCATATAAAGGCTGTAAATACGGATCCAGCTTCTCTTTAAGATCACCAGGAAGGAATCCCAGACTCTCCCCTGCTTCTACAGCCGGTCTTGTCAGGATAATTCTTTTCACTTCTTTATCTCTCAAAGCTCTTGCTGCCAATGCTACACTGGTATATGTTTTTCCGGTACCTGCCGGTCCAATGGCAAAAACCATATCCTTTTTCTCCGTTTCTTTTACAAGCTTTTTAAGATTGGTCGTCTTCGCTTTAATAATTTTTCCGTTAACTCCCTTTACGATAATATCCTGATCGAAAACAAGCTGTTTCTCGTTTTCATCTTTAATATTCAATATATTTTCGACATCTTTCAGTCCTATTGAATTGTTTTTGGAGATAAAACTGACAATATCATTCAGTTTTTGCTTTAGTATGTCTAAAGCTTCCTGATTTCCCATGGCAAAGATAACGTGATCTCTTCCTGTAATTTTAATGGTCGGAAAGCTTGATTTTATTAAGTTGAAAAATTGGTTATTAACTCCATAGAAGATTTTCGCATCGATATCTTCCAAATCATATGTCAATTCAAACATGCAGTATTTTTATTTTTAGATTTTAAAATTAAAGCTTTTTTTCAATTTATATCAAATTCTTTTCAACAATCTTTCGGGCATTCTTTTTATTTTAAATAACTTTGCAATACTACACTATTCTAGAAATTGCTCATGTCAATTATTACCCTTACTTCGGATTTCGGAAATTTAGATTACAGAGTTGCTGCTGTGAAAGGCAAAATTCTGTCTCTAAACCCTGAGGTTAATATTATTGATATAACCCACGACATCCAGGCATTCAACCTTATACAAACTTCGTATATTGTAAGAAATGCTTATAAATATTTTCCTAAAGGAAGCATTCATATTCTTTCCGTGGACAGTTTTTACCACAAATCAAGAAAGAATATCATCTATAAAGCCGACGGATCTTACTTTCTGGCTGCAGACAACGGTCTTTTAAGCCTTATATTTTTTGATATTAAACCGGAAGCGATCTATGAACTCACGCTGAACAATCGTTTTGATGATGTTATCGACTTTACTTCTACTGATATTTTTGTACCGGCAGCGGTACATCTTGCCAATGGCGGACTTCCTGAAGTAATAGGACGAAAAATACAGTCGGCCAAACAGCTGATGTTCCCGAGAGCTGTATACAATGAATCAGAAGGGATGATCATTGGTGAAGTTACCTATATTGATAATTTCGGAAATATAATCTCAAATATCAACAAAGATTTTTTCGAGAATATCAGTAAAGGTTATAACAGTTTTACCATAAAATTCAGGAATTTAAGTCTTTCAAGAGTATTTTCCAGCCATACGGAAGTGGTTTCAGACTGGGAAAGGGAGACAGAATTCCATGGGCAGTCTGCTGCAATCTTCAATGATAGTCAATTATTAGAGCTTTCCATCTATAAAGGAAGCAAGAAAAACGGCGCCAAAAGCCTGTTTGGACTGAATGTAGGCGAAAATATTTATATTGAATTCAGCTAAGATTATATATTTCATAAAAAAACCGATTTTTTTTATATATTTGTCAAAATCTAAAAATCAAAAATGGCAGAATACAAATTATTGCTTCCTTCCATGGGAGAAGGTGTTATGGAAGCGACAATTATCACTTGGTTATTCAATGAAGGTGATAACGTAAAGGAGGATGACTCCGTAGTAGAAATTGCAACAGATAAAGTAGATTCAGACGTTCCGACACCAGTTTCGGGGAAAATCGTAAAAATTTTAAAGCAAAAAGATGAAGTTGCAAAAGTAGGTGAAGCCATTGCTATTTTAGAAATTGAAGGAGAAGGCACAGCTTCAGAAGAAGTGAAAACTGAAACTCCGGCAGCGACTCCGGATGCTGATACTTTAAAAGCGATTGAAGAGCCTTTACAAACAGTGGCTGCTTCAAACGTAGAATTCTCAGGAGACCTTTATTTATCTCCACTCGTAAAATCTATCGCACAACAGGAAAAAATTTCTGAAACTGAACTGAAATCGATCAAAGGAAGCGGTTTAGAAGGAAGAATTACAAAAGAAGATATATTAGCTTATGTTGCTAACAGAGGAAGCCAGCCAGCTCAGGCAGCTCCGGTACAGGCAGCTTCTACTCCAAAACCAGCAGTATCTGCTCCTGCAGCTACGGTTCCGGTAAGTGCAGGTGATGAGATCATTCCAATGGACAGAATGAGAAAGATCATCGCTGAAAACATGGTAAAAGCAAAACAAATTGCTCCACACGTTACTTCGTTCATTGAAACAGACGTTACCAACGTTGTAAAATGGAGAAATAAAAACAAAGCGGTATTCGAAAAACGTGAAGGTGAAAAACTTACGTTTATGCCTATTTTTGTAAAAGCTGTTGTGAAAGCAATCCAGGATTTCCCAATGATCAATGTTTCTGTAAATGGTGAAAACATCATCAAGAAGAAAAACATCAACATTGGTATGGCTACTGCCCTTCCGGACGGAAACCTTATTGTTCCTGTCATCAAAAATGCAGATCAGTTATCACTTTCCGGTCTTGCAAAAGCAATCAACGATTTAGCGTACAGAGCAAGAAACAAAAAATTAAGACCAGAAGATACTCAGGGTGCAACGTATACAATCTCTAACGTAGGAAGCTTCGGAAACCTTATGGGAACACCAATTATTCCTCAGCCTCAGGTAGCTATTTTAGCCATCGGAGCGATCGTTAAGAAGCCTGCAGTTCTTGAAACAGCTGACGGTGATGTAATCGCGATCAGAAACTTAATGTTCATGTCTCACTCTTATGACCACAGAGTGGTAGACGGGTCTTTAGGAGGAATGATGCTGAAACATGTTCACGACTACCTTGAAAACTGGGATCTGAACACAGAAATATAAGTAATGAGTAATCAGCGATAAGTAATTTTGTTGATTTTAAATACTAAACCTTCGATTTAATCGGAGGTTTTTTTGTTGGAAAAAAGGTCTACAATGTAACAGAGGCCATCACTCAGTTGTCTTATATGAAAAGTATAACCTTGAACTATCAACAAATGAAACATATCCTTCTTGCAGCATTTGCATTACACATTTCCACAACGGCTTTTTCACAGCAAACCAATCAGTCTAAAATGATTGACAGCTATGTAAAAGAGGCCATGAAAAACAATAAAATTCCTGGATTAGCTGTTGGAATTATAAAAGATGGTAAAGTAATTTTCGAGCAATATTATGGAACCGAAAATCTGGAAGATCTAAAAAAAGTAAGTCCAACTTCAATGTTCAGGATCTACTCTACTTCAAAATTAACAGCCAATGTCGGCATTTTCCAACTGATTGAGCAGGGAAAGCTATCTTTGGAAGATAACGTCTCCAAATATGTTGAAAATTTTCCCAAAGAGTGGCAGGAAGTAAAAGTAAAAAACCTATTAACGCATTCTTCCGGAATTCCAAATTTTATCGCTTTCGAAGATATTCCGGTGAGTGATTCCAATGCAAAAGTGATTGAACGTCTTTCCAAAGAAAAAATGGAATTTAAAACAGGAAATGAATTCAGATACAATCAAACAAATTATATGCTCCTTACCATGATTATTGAAAAGATTACAGGACAGTCTTTCGATAATTTTATCATTAACAATCAATTTTCTGATTCGAAAAATCAGGTTTATTTCTCATCAAATTCTCTTGAGCAGATTCCCAACAGGGTTCAAAAATACAACTACAACAATCAAACAAAACAATATGAGAAAACGCTATTTGACAACGGTGTGAGATCACATTCCGGAAACGGATTAGCCATTACCCTCCCTGCCTTTTTACAATGGAGCAGCCATCTCAGCAATAATGATTTTTTGAATCCAAAGACAAAAGAAATGATGTGGAAGGCATTTGAGTACAGCAACAAAAAAGACGTTTTTGCTTATGGCTGGGAGATTAATAAAGCGAATGATATTCCATCTTATGGTTTTTCCGGTGGGAACGTTAGTGCTTACAGGGTCTTCCCGCAAAATAATATGGCTATTATTATGATGTCGAACGGGTATAATTTTTTCCCGGCTCAGTATCATATTGTTAATCATGTTGCATCCATCATTGATAAAAACCTGACCGATACTTATTCTATCGCTGAGGAATCCATTATTGCCGGATTTGCCAAAGCCAACAATCCAAACGCAGAAAAAAACTACTATGCTATTAAGGCCCAAAATCCAAAATGGGATTTTGACGGAACATTGAATAATATTGGCTATATTTTAATGGGAAATTCAAGAATTGATGAAGCAGTTAAAGTTTTTGAACTCAACGCAAAGGAACACCCACAATCCGGGAATGCTTTCGACAGCCTGGGAGAAGGATATTTCAAAGCTAAGAACTATCCTTTGGCGCTAAAAAATTATAAAAAATCCCTTGAACTGAACCCTCAGAACAACAATGGTTCTGACATGATTAAGAAAATAGAAAATCTTATGACTCAGAAAAATTAATTAAAATTGACATTCATTCAATACATAAAGTCCTGACGAAAGTTGGGATTTTTTATTTGATTTAAACATTATTCATTTTATTAAAAACTCATACTATTTGATTTTTAATTTTAAATATAATTCAAACAAAATGTCAATTTAATAAAATATTAATAATTTAAATAAGTCCATATTTACATTCCGATCACTTTCTTGGAAGTTTAAGTTATTAGTATTAATTTTAAAACAAACTATTTACTCCAATCCAACTTAAATTAAGATATGATAACCAAGCTTTTTGATTTTTCGAATGAAGAAGAGAAATTAATTTCTAAAGTGTACGATAAGCTTTTTGAAATATATGATATTTCTGTGATTGATATTGAAAACTCTCCCTATAACCAGTTCAAATCGGAGCAAAATGACCTGTCTCCATTATTTATACCTAAGATTTGCTATTTTGTAACAGATAAGAATAAAGCCTATTCTTTTTATCTTTTTATTGTCAATAAAGGGGGAACCACTTCCAGAGGAGCACGTGCGGACAACCAACTTGATACACTGCAGATTTGGGGATTAAAAAAAACTGACAATGATTTTGGATTCATTTCTGTCAATAAAAAAAGCCTCGCTGATAAAGTAGCTGGAATTTTCAGTCATTTTAACATTAATTTTAAAGATAATAAGGGTTTTAAAGATTTTTATGTGATCGGAAATGATCCGTACAAAACCATGTCATTTTTAGATAACAGAAGAAAAGACGTAATAAAGTCCTTTCCTGATGAAGATTTTAAACTTGTAGTCAAAAACAATATTATAAGTTTCGGTTTACCCAAGGAACTTACCGTTGAAAATGCTGAGATGGTTTCAAAATTTCTGGAAGAAATATAAAATCTGTAAAAATCACGTACTTTTACACCTCTAAATTAACAAATGCTGAAAATTTTCGCCCTCATCAAAAAATCTCTTAAAAATTCCTTCGATAATATCCGGAATGAACAACTGAAGAACAATCTCCTTCAGGCTATTCCTTTTTGGATAGGTTCTGTGATTACAGGTTTTTTTGCCGTTTTGTATGCACAGATATTTGCCTGGGGTGAACATCTGATGAATTTTATTTTTGACTGGCATGCATGGATGATTTTCATTATTGCTCCTATTGGATTTGTTTTGTCATGGTGGCTGGTGAAAGAATTCGCTCCCAATGCTAAAGGAAGTGGTATTCCACAGGTGATGGCAGCTGTAGAATTGGCTAATCCAAAAGAGCATCGTAAAATCAGGAATCTTTTAAGTATTAAAATCATCTTTTTTAAAATTCTGTCCTCTGTTATTCTGGTCATCGGAGGAGGTGCAGTAGGACGTGAAGGTCCTACGATTCAAATTGCAGGCTCTGTTTTCAGAAAGGTAAATGAATATCTTCCTGAATGGTGGCCGAAGATCTCTAAGAAAAACATGATCATGACAGGCGCAGCGGCCGGACTGGCAGCAGCATTCAATACTCCGCTTGGAGGAATTGTTTTTGCTGTGGAAGAGTTGTCAAAAACCCACATCAATTATTTTAAAACCGCTTTGTTTACAGCAGTCATTATTGCTGGTCTCACCGCTCAAACGCTAGCAGGATCTTATTTATATCTGGGGTATCCGAAGACCAATGATGTTTCTTTAATGGTGATGTTTCCGATCATGCTTGTTGCAGGTACTGCTGGTATTTTGGCCAGTCAGCTCTCGGTTATTATGCTTAAAATCAATTGTTGGAAGAAGAAAAAACTGAAAACAGATAAAGCCAATGTCGTTTTCCTGATCATTTCTGCTTTAATTATTGCTTCCATTGCTTATTTCATCAACAGAGAGATTCTGGGCTCCGGAAAGGAAATTATGGAGCGTGTTCTATTTACCAAAGATAAACACGAAGACTGGTATGTTCCAATTTTGAGAATGCTGGGCCCTGCCCTTTCTTTCACGTCAGGAGGTGCTGGCGGAATTTTCGCTCCGGCTCTTACTGCGGGGGCAAGTATAGGTTCTGTTATTTCAGGGGTTATTCATTTAACTCCGAATGAAACCAATGTGGTAATCCTTGCCGGAATGGTAGCTTTTCTTACCGGAATTACGAGAGCTCCGTTTACTTCAGCTATTATTGTGCTGGAAATGACGGACAGACACTCATTGATATTTCACTTAATGCTTGCCGGAATGGTATCTTCCATTGCTTCGATCCTTGTAAGCAGACATTCTTTGTATGATGTTTTGAAGGTGAATTTTCTAAAGGAGTTGAGAGAGAAAGATTAATTCTAAGATGGTTCAACTTAGAAATTTTAAGCAGCAGTTATTAAATAAGAAGACATTTCTACTCATTTTCCTTCAATATTCTTGTATATAAGAAATATATTTTCTACTTTTGCACCTCGAAATAATTAACAAATTCATTTAACATTATGAACAATTACGAAACTGTTTTCATTTTAACTCCCGTTCTATCTGAGGCACAGGTAGAGGAAGCAGTGAACAAGTATGTAGATCTTATCAAAGAAAAGAACTGCGAAATCGTTGCTAAAGAAAATTGGGGATTGAAAAAGTTAGCTTACCCTATCCAATTGAAAAAGAATGGGTTCTATACTTTAATCGAGTTTAAAGGTGAAGGTACTGTAGTTGCTGATTTAGAATTAGCATTTAAGCGTGACGAAAGAGTAATCCGTTACCTTACTACAAAACTTGACAAGCATGCTATTGAATATGCTGTAACAAGAAGAGCAAAAGTAAAAGCAGCTAAAGCTTAATTATTAACCCTATTTTTTAAAAAAGACAAGACATGGCAATAGATGAAATGGCTAAACAAGCCTCAGCTGGAGGAGAATCAGAAGTAAAATTCCTTACTCCACTTGATATCAATACAAAATCTGAAAAGAAATATTGTAGATTCAAAAAATACGGAATTAAGCACGTTGACTACAAAGATGCTGATTTCTTATTACAATTTGTAAACGAGCAAGGTAAAATCTTACCAAGAAGATACACTGGAACTTCTTTAAAATACCAAAGAAAAGTTTCTGCTGCTATCAAAAGAGCAAGACACCTTTCTTTACTACCTTACGTAGCTGACTTATTGAAATAAGACAAAAAATAAATAAAAGAAGAGGTCTCCCTCTTCTTTTGTTGCTGAATAAATAATTAATTCTAACTTGATTTTAGATCACTCTAAAATCCCAAAAAAGGACAACAACAATGGATATCATCCTAAAACAAGACGTAGAAAACTTAGGACTTGAGTTTGATACAGTAAGCGTAAAGCCAGGTTATGCTAGAAACTTTTTACTTCCTCAAGGAATTGCACTTTTAGCTACACCTAAAAACAAAGCAGCTCTAGAAGCTACTTTAGAAGCTAGAAAAGAAGAAGAAGCTAAATTAATCGCTGCTGCTAACGCTGTAGTTGAGCAATTGAAGAAAACTTCTATCACTATTCCTGCAAAAGTAGGTTCTGGTGATAAACTATTCGGATCTATCAACAATGCAGATCTTTCTGCTGCTCTTGCTAAAGCTGGAGTTTCTGTAGAGAAGAAATACATCAAAATTCCAGGGAACACTATTAAGAGAACTGGTAAAGTAACAGCTAACATCAGATTACATAGAAACGTTGAGTACAATTTCGAATTCGATATCGTATCTGACGCTCCAGTTGTAGCTGCTCCTGCTGCTAAAAAAGAAGAAGTTAAATCTGAAGAAGCTTAATAAGCGACTGAGATTTTCTCACAATACAGACCACTTCAATTTATTTGAAGTGGTTTTTTTGTATATAGTTCGGAAGGATTATGCATATGACTACCCCGTCTTTTTGCTTTGCAAAAATCCACCCCTTCAAGAAAGGGGAATATAGGAAATCCTAATTGATATTATGCATACAATAAACTTCCTCCCAGATTCACATCGTTCAAATACAACATAAGAGAGATCAAAGGATCTTATTATGTATTACAAAACCTGCACTTCACAACTCTCCTACTCTAAAACCCTCCAACCCAACTACCGGTTTCCCCTCAGTTTCCGCTGATATTCCGTAGGAGCAATACCAATTATCTTTTTAAAAATATTGCTGAAAGACGACAGACTGTTGTACCCTACCATCATTGCTATTTCGTACATATTGTATTTATCTTCCAGCATTAGCTCAAGTGAACGGGTAATTCTTAATGCTCTTAGAAAACGGATGTAATTCATGCCCAAAATCTCCTTAAATTTCCTTGATAGGGTTCTTGTACTCATTCCGAATTCTTTTGCTGTAGATTCGATAGTAAGGGGCTTTTCAAGGTTGGCATGAATATATCGTGCAATCTTCAATAATGTTTCATCTTTAGGAAAAGGATGCTGTATTGGAAACGCAAGATGTTTGTATTCTTTCTCTTGTAAAACGCCTTTCAGCGCTTTGAGAAAAAAATATTTAGAAGTATCATTTTTTGTGATTTTCCCATCCCATTCTTTAGTATACAAAATCATGTCTCTGAGTAAATCATTAACAGAATAAATGTTAATTTCATCAAAGAAGCCATTTTCACCTTCTTCTTTTTTAAAATAAAAATTATATAAATCCACTTTAGGACTGGTAGAAAAAATATAATGAGGGGTTCCGGCGGGAATCCACATAAAACATCTCGCAGGAAGATACCAGTGCTTCTGATCAGTAAAAACATGTACAATACCGCCTTCTGCATATACTAATTGTGCAGAACTGTGATAATGAATCTCTGTAGTAACATTTCCGGTAAGGACATGATAAACATAAAATTCGGTATCATCTTCTTCTACTTCTTTAAAATGGCTGTTGTTCATCCCATAAAGGTAAGAAGAATTTTCAAATTGGCGTAAATGAGCAAATCTTTTTCTGTTTTCACAAATAGAGTCTGTGGCGGCTCATCGTAACTTTGCTGCATCAAAATCATTTTAGCAAAAATCCTTTAATTAATTTATGAATATCATATTGAACGCGGGCCAATATCTGTGCATTGCGTTGTGCTTATTATTGAGCAACTTTTTACATTCACAGATGATAGATTACCTACATCTCAGTTTACAACAAGCTGTAGAGATTGGTCTGAAAAACAACAAAAACATACAGATAAGTCATCTGAAACAGGAAATGTCCGTTACCAAAGAGAAAGACCTCAAAATGGAAAAACTTCCGGACATTGAATTTCATACAAGCTACAATCAGGTAACCAACCTGTTTCAGCATCAGAATGGCGTATTTAATAAAGCCACCAAGTATGATGTGATCAATGGGATGTATGATTTTACCTTATCTGCTTCCATTCCGGTGTACATGGGTGGCAAAATCAAAAATACAGAGAAGAAAGCGGCTATTGATACTGAAATTTCAGCTTTAAAAACGCATTTGGATGAGAGACAGCTTAAAATGGCTATCATTACTGCTTTTCTGCAGATTCATCACTTAAAAGAACAGCAGAGTCTTATTAATGATAAAATGAATGAAGATTCTGTCAATATTAAGCAAGTAAAAGTTCTGAAGGCCAACGGTGTTGTTACTGTAAATGAAGTCTTAAGAACCTCGCTACAGCTTTCTAATCATAAAATGAGCTGGACAGAACTGGATAATGATATTCAGATTGCGGAGCATAAACTGAAAACGATTCTTTCGCTTCCGGAAAGTCAGGAAATGCATGTGAATACGGAAGATCTTATTTCGGACAATGCTTCGATTCCTTATTTGGATGAACTGACAGAAACCGCTTTAAACAAAAATGAATCTGTTGAAATCACTCATAAAAACCTTTCATTAAAGGAACTGGATCAAAAGATTACCAAAGCAAATTATTTACCCAAAATTACCGCTGGTGGAGAATATTTTTTAAAGTATCCGAATATGATGTTCTTTCCTCCCGAACCCTATGCATATCGTCTGGGAATGGTGGGTGTGAACCTAACTTATCCTATCGAAAATCTATACAAAAATAAGTACAGAATGCAGGAATCACGGGAAAATATTGACCTGGCCAAACTTCAGATAGAAGAAAACGAGGAAAATGTAAGACATAATGTATATGAAGCTTATAAAAAGTTTGAAGAGACAGACCAGAAGGTAAAAATTGCTGAAGAGGCGATTAATCAGGCTAAGGAAAACTACCGTATCGTAAGAACAAAATATGCCAATAAGCTAAGCCTTATCACTGAACTGATCGACGCTGATAATACTTATCTGGAAGCAGAATCTAATCTTATTTCCGTAAAAATCAACAGACAACTTAAATATTACCAACTCCAATATACGATTGGAAACTTATAAAAACTATGGCACAGAAACAATTGACACAAAAGGAAAAAAGAATCAACAAGTCCATTACTTTACTGGCCTGGATCCTGATCATCAGCGGAATTACGGGAATGGTCAGCTTTTATCTTTTTTCGAGAAAAAATGTTACAACAAATGATGCACAGATTGAGCAATATATAACGCCTGTATCCAGCAAGGTTTCAGGGTTTATCAAATCAATACAATTTAACGAAAATCAATTTGTATATAAAGGAGATACTTTAATTGTCATAGACAACAGAGAATTTGTGAATCAGGTACATATGGCAGAAGCTAATCTTCATGCAAATGCAGCAACCATCAGCACTATTGAAAGCGGTGTTAATACCAAAGAAAGTGATACCAAGATCATTGATGCTAAAATTGCTTCCGCAAAAATTGATATCTGGAGAACAGAACAAGATTATAAAAGATATAAAAACCTTTTGACAGAAGATGCGGCTACAGAACAGGAATTTGAGAATGTGAAAGCTTCTTATGAACAGTCAAAAGCTAATCTTTTAGCATTGGAACAGCAGAAAAATGCAGTAAGAGCTGGAGCCAGTGAGCAGCAGACTAAAGTGGCTCCTGTAAAAAGCCAGATTCAGCAGAGTTCAGCAAGTCTTAACAATGCTAAACTCTATCTTTCTTACACAGTGATTACCGCTCCTTATGACGGATGGGTAGGAAAAAAGACCATTCAGGAAGGACAGCTGATTAAAGAAGGTCAGGCTCTGGTACAAATGGTTAGCAAAGAGAAATGGATCATTGCCAATTACAAGGAGACACAGCTTGGGCAGATTGACCAAAGCCAGGAAGTAATTATTACAGCGGATGCTTATCCTGATGTTGAATTTAAAGGAAAAATACTTTCTGTTTCACCTGCTTCAGGATCTCAGTTTTCATTAGTAAAGCCCGATAATGCAACCGGAAACTTTGTGAAAATCGAGCAGAGATTTCCTGTGAAAATTATACTGGATAACAATAAAGACAACGAAAAACTACTTTCCGGGATGAATGTTCTGGTGAGTGCGAGGAAGATATGAGTTTGAGGGTTTTAGAGTGCGAAATTAACTTAGAATCAACCTATCTCAAATTTTACAATTAAATTATTTTTTTAGCGAAAAGACAAACCGCAAAATAGCGAATGTGCTAATTTTTTCTTAAGCATTTTTGCCATTTTACCTTTTACTTATTTACATCTTTGCCCTTTGTCTTTTTGCATTTTTGTTCTTCATAAAAATTATGCAGCATAATACAGTTTATCATAAATGGGTACCACAATGGCTGAAACTGCCACTTCTTATACTGGCATTGTTTCCCCACCTGATGTTGTTGTCGCTTTTACATTCAAACAGCGCCTTCACATCTTCTTTCATGGATGTAGATTCAGATGACATCCAGTATTTAATGATTTTGATGTACGGGACATTTGTGGTTACCCTTTTAGTTTTGCAAAGATTTATGGCCTATTTCAGTGTCAAATATTATGTATTACTGATGGCTTCTATTTCCGTTATTATTCTTTACATCTTATCAGTGACCAATGATTATCATGTTATATTGGTGATCCGGTTTTTAGAGGGAATTTTCGGGCTACTGGAAGGTGCTATTTTCCTGCCTCTGATTATTGCAGAATTAAAAACAAAACACGCCAAAGTTCTCGCCTACCTTTTCATGTATACCATCATGCTGACCGGAGGAACCATTACCACTTCCCTGCTTAAATCAAGCATCGAAGATTACGATTTCCAGCATATGATCCTGATGATGGTCTATTTTCATGTGTTTGTCCTGATTATTGGTATTGCCCTGTTCAACAAAAACAGATTCTTTCCTAAAAAACCTTTGTACCAATTGGATATTACCAGCTGGTTTTTACTTTGGGTATGTCTGCAGGCGGGCGGTTATGCTATTATTTATGGGAAAAGATTGATGTGGTTCGAATCTGACACCATTATCATGTGTCTGTTTATCTTTCTTCTTTCAGGGGGATTATTTATGCTTAAACAAAGAAATTCTAAAAGACCGTTATTTCATTTCGAAGTTTTCAGTTCAAAAAATGTGATTGCCGGAATGATTCTTTTTTTCATTTTTTACCTGATCCGCTCCGGACTGAATAATGTCTACAGCATCATGGCTACGGTTTGGAAATGGCCTTGGGATTATATTGTGAACATCCAGTACTGGAATGTTGCAGGAACTCTTTTGGGAATAGTATTATCGGGAATTTGTCTTGTTCGCGGGATTTCCTCAAGAATTGTTTTCTTTACAGGCTTTCTGTTACTGGCCATTGACTGTGCATGGTTTACCTATACTTTTTATCCTGACACTACCCTTTCTATGATCTGTCCGCCATTATTTCTGCAGGGAGTTGCTCAGGGATTGTTATTTACCCCCCTCGTTTTCTTTTTGATTTCGGGAACTCCGGAAGAATATGTGGCTAATGCTACAGCAATGGGAACAACAACCCGTTTCTGGACTACCACTATCGGATATGCCCTGATGCAGAATCTGATGTTATTTTTAACATTAAAACATTCTGATACACTCAGCGTCAACTTTACTGATATCAATCCTGTTTTTTACAGTCAATGGAATCAACTTTTCGGAGCTAATATTTCCAAACTTTCAGTTAATGATTCTCTATCCATGACAGCAGGAGCCTTTAAAGCTAAAATAACGGCTCAGTCTATTCTCCTTTCCAATATGGAAATTTTCACAGGATTATTCTGGCTGGCGCTTGTTACAGCAATTGGTCTGTTGCTTTACCATCCTGTAAAAATAGCAGTGAGGAATATTATGTAGAAGGAAGGAAGCTAGAGGCTGGAAGATCGAAGCTCTTGAAGTCTCCAATACCAATTAGAGCACACTTTGATCGTTACTAAAACGATTAACAACTTTTCTCATAATGACTCTTTGTATCCAAACGGCTAAGATTATCTTCCCTCTTCCCATCTTCCGGCTCCATCCACTTTGGCCGATTTATTGTTAGTATTTTTAGACCGCAATATTGCGCAGATAACTACGTTTAACACAAAAGCCGACTCATGGAAATTGAAAGTATTTTACTGAAACAAAGAGATTTTTTCAAGACCCAGCAAACCAAGAGCCTTGCTTTCCGGAAAATGTATCTTGAAAAGCTTAAAAGTCTTATTATTTCTAATGAGAATATGCTGTGTGAAGCCATTAGCAAAGATTTCGGAAAATCAAAATTTGATACTTTCACCACAGAATTATCTTTTATTCTGAATGATATCAATTATTATATCAAAAACTTAAAATCCCTTTCAAAGCCTAAAAAAGTAAGCACCAATCTCGTCAATCAGTTGGGAAGCAGTAAAATTTATGCAGATCCACTAGGTTGTGTATTGGTTATCGGAGCCTGGAATTATCCTTATCAGTTATCCCTTTCTCCCATTATTGCCGCCATGGCTGCAGGAAACTGCTGCATTCTTAAGCCCAGTGAAATTGCTGAAAATACCATGAAAGCCATGGCTTCTCTCATCAATGAAAACTTTCCGCCAGAGTATCTGTATGTATACGAAGGAGGTATTGAGGAAACGACTGCTCTTTTGCAATTAAAATTTGACAAAATATTCTTTACAGGAAGTACAAAAGTCGGAAAAATTGTATACAAAGCAGCTGCAGAACATCTGACACCCGTAACACTTGAATTAGGTGGAAAATCTCCCGCTATTGTTACGAAAAATGCTAATCTCGAAATAGCAGCCAAAAGAATTGTATGGGGAAAATTCCTCAATGCAGGACAAACCTGTGTAGCTCCCGATTATCTTTTGGTAGAAGAAACTATTCAGGAGCAGTTTCTGGAAATGCTCAGAAAATATATCAAAGAATTCAAATACGGTCATGATTCTGAACAATACACCAGAATCATTAACCAAAGGAATTTTCAACGTCTGATTTCTCTGATTGATCAGGAAAAAATCTATTCCGGAGGCCACTTTGAGGAAGAAAAACTCTACATAGAACCTACTATTCTGAACCATGTAAACTGGAATGACGAAATCATGCAGGAAGAAATTTTTGGTCCTCTCCTTCCGGTCATTAGTTTTCAGAATTACAATGCAGCGCTGAACTCTGTTTTAGAACTTGAAAAGCCACTGGCAGCTTATCTTTTCACCAATAATTCTGAAGAGAAGGAAAATTTTACGAGAAAATTGTCGTTCGGAGGAGGCTGCATCAATGATACCGTGATGCATCTAAGCAATGATAATCTTCCGTTTGGAGGAGTAGGAAGTTCAGGAATAGGAAATTATCATGGAAAATATGGTTTTGAAACCTTTTCACATCAAAAAGCGGTTCTGGAAAAAGTTACCTGGGGAGAACCAAATATCAAATATCCACCTTATTCAGACAAGAAATTAAGCTGGATTAAAAAGTTATTATAATTTCTACAGGTTATTATTTTAACCATCACGCAATAAAAAAAACTGCTTCATTGCTGAAGCAGTTTTTTTTATTTTATCCTTTTTTAGGAGCCCAGGTAGTAAAGAATTCCTTTACTTTATCTTTACTGTAGCCTTTTCCTTCTTCCAACACGTCACTCTGCT
Organism: Chryseobacterium sp. MYb7; assembly: GCF_002979455.1. Classification (GTDB taxonomy): domain Bacteria; phylum Bacteroidota; class Bacteroidia; order Flavobacteriales; family Weeksellaceae; genus Chryseobacterium. The sequence goes on along the minus strand of NZ_PCOU01000005.1, from coordinate 72,322 downwards.
GAACTTTGATCATTTTTCCGTCTTTATCTAAAATAATAAACACCGGATATCCAAATTTTTCACCCGGATTACCATATTGGGCAAAAACTTTTTCATTCTTATTCTCCGGAGAATAGTTCAGGTGATAATAAACATAATTCTTATCTGCCAATTCCTTCAATTCTGGAGTAGTCTGCACATAATTATTAAAACGAAGACACCAGATACACCAGTTTCCACCAGCCTGGATCATCACATTTTTGCCTTCTTTCTTAGCCTGAGCAACCAATTTATTAATATCAGCCTGCGCATCAGCTTTTGGATCATAGGGCTTTGGAAGCTTAGCTTTTTCTTCAGCTGCTTTTTTCTTTGCCTCTAACTCTTTCTGCTCCGTAGGCACTATAAGAGCTGTTTTTTGTTTTCCTTGATCAGGTAAATTCTTCACATCTTGCGAAAAAGCAAAAGTACTTAATCCCAGGAAAGCGAATATTATCAATTTTTTCATAATATAAAAGTAAAAAAAATAATACATAATCCTTCTGCAAAAATAGAACCATAATTTTATTATCACTAAATTTGCCTGTTTTATGAATTTCCTAATCAAAATATTATACCTGATCTCTAAGCTTCCGCTTAAAATATTATATATTTTTTCGGACGTCATCTTTTTCCTAAATTATTATCTCGTAGGATATAGAAAAGAGGTCATTACTCAGAACCTGAGAAACTCTTTTCCAGAAAAATCTGAAGAAGAGATCAAAGAGATACGAAAAAAATTCTACCTTAATTTTTCAGATTATCTCGTAGAAACAATAAAATCTTTCAGCATTTCTGAGACAGAAGCCCGAGTGAGAATGCAACATATCAATCAGGAGCTGTTTCATGATGCTAAAAAGGAAGGTAAAAATATTATTCTGCTGGCGGGACATGTGTTCAACTGGGAGTGGATCAATGCATTGGCAAAGATTGTTCCCCAGGCTCATTGCCATCCTGTATACAGAAAAGTAAACAGTGATTTTTGGGAGAACCAAATGAAAAAGGTCCGAAACAAGTTCGGAAACGAAGCACTGGAAGCCAATGAGGTGATCTTGAATATTTTCAGATCTAAAAACAACGGAGATTCTGCTTATATGTTTGTAGCAGATCAAACGCCTCACCACGCTCATGTCACTTATGGTTTGGAATTTTTGAATCAAAGAACACCTGCTTTCATAGGATATGATAAACTGGCCACAAGGATGGATCTTGTTTTCATCTATTGTGAGATGAAAAAAGTGAAGCGCGGTTATTATCAGGTTAATTATCACAGAATATACCCGGATGGGGAAAAGTTCACAGAAAATGAAGTGGTGAGAAAATTCCATAAATTATTGGAAAACACCTTACACAAACATCCTGACAACTATCTGTGGTCCCACAGAAAATGGAAATATCAAGACTCTATCAAAAATTTTGATTCTGAAAAAAAATAGATTGACATGCAGAAAAAACTGGCAATTGCCATCTTAAACTGGAATGGCAGAAATTGGCTTGAAAAATTTCTTCCGGGTGTCGTTCAATTTTCTCAGAATGCTGACATCTATGTGATAGACAATCTTTCTACCGATGATTCCATCGAGTTTTTACAAAAGAATTTCCCTACCGTAAACATTATTAAAAATGATATAAACTATGGGTTTGCAGGCGGCTATAACGAGGGATTAAAATCCATCAAGCATGAATACTACTGTCTTCTGAATTCCGATGTAGAGGTTACAAACAACTGGACAGAACCTGTATTGGAATTGTTGGAAAAAAATCCTTCAATCTCAGCAGTACAACCTAAAATTTTATCTTATCACAATAAAAGTCATTTCGAGTTCGCTGGTGCTGCCGGGGGCTTGATCGATAACCTTGGATATCCTTATTGTAGAGGAAGGGTCTTTGATGATCTGGAAGAAGATAAAGGCCAGTATAATGATGATGAAGAAATTTTCTGGGCTTCAGGATGCTGTTTTTTTATCCGTTCAAAAGATTTCTGGGATCAGAATGGCTTTGATGCAAGATTTTTTGCTCATCAGGAAGAAATTGACCTTTGCTGGAGGCTTATCAATTCAGGGAAAAAGATTTATTATACCGGAAAATCAAGTGTATATCATGTGGGTGGTGGAACGCTCAATAAGCAGAGTGTACAGAAGACTTATTTAAACATCAGAAATAACCTTTCCATGATGCTTAAAAACCTTCCTTTTCCTCAATTGATCTGGTTGATCTTTTTCAGATTATGCCTGGATAGTGTTGCCGGGATTTACTTTGGTTTAAAACAAGGTTTTCCACATCTGTGGGCGGTTGTAAGAGCTCATTTTGGATTTTATGCCCAGCTTCCCGGAACATGGAAACTTCGTCAGAAACACCAGAAGAGTCAGTTTTACCAATCAAAATGGTTGATCTTTAAGCATTTTTTAGGTGGCAGATGATAGGTTGCAGGTAATAGGGATTAGGGGAAATTACACCTTTCTTTACTTATCATGAACTAAGATTCATTAGAGTAAAAATTCATAACTTCAATTAACCTTAAACTGAAAACTTTAAACTTTAAACTTTAAACCTTGAACATTTAACTCTAAACCAGAGAACTAGTAACCAGCAACAATCAACCCAATAACTTATAATAAAAAAACAATGGATTTCTGCGCAATAGATTTTGAAACAGCCACTCATGAGAAAAGTTCAGCTTGTGAGATGGGAATCTGTGTGGTGCAGGATTCTAAAATTGTGGAAACAAAAACCTGGCTGATTAAACCTCCGAGTTTTCCTTATTTCAGCAGATTCAATATTGCCGTTCATGGAATTCATCCTGAAGATGTAAAAGATGCACCGACCTTCGACGAAGTATGGTATGAGGCTCAGGAAATGATGTATGGCAGTCTTATGATTGCTCATAATGCAGGATTTGATGCTTCTGTTTTAAGAGGATGCCTGGAACATTACGGAATGTTCACTCCAAAACTAAACTATCTGTGCAGCATACAGCTTGCTAAGAAATCATGGAATTATCTTCCGAAATATGGTTTAAAACCTTTGGCTGAATATCATAAAATTGATTTCACCCACCACAGAGCGGGTGCAGATGCTGAAGTGTGTGCAAAGATCTCACTGCTGGCTTTTGAGAAGCTGTTTCTTACCAGCAATGATGAAGTAAACGATTATATGAAGGCGAAAATAAAAAAGCTTTAATAAGAACCCGGGTTCTTAGTCTGCTCTTTATCATTAATTACTCAACACTTCAGACAATAGATTGAATTTTGGAATATCAATTTCAAATGTCTCCTGTGTTTCGAGGTTTTTAACAAGGTATTTTCCGCTCATATTTCCTACTCCGGAACGAAGCATTACATTGGAGAAGTAAGCGAAATTTTCACCTGTTCCTATTTCAGGAGTCAAGCCGATAACGCCATCACCTATAATCTCTGTGTATCCGAATCCGACATCGAAGATCAACCATTTTCTTTTCAATACTTTGATAGGAAAGCTTCCGTCATTTTCTATCGTGATATTATATTTAAAAACGTAACGGTTTTCGGATGGATAACTGTTTTTACTATCATATTCAGGTATTACTGAAACTTTGATATTGGAAGTCATTTTTGAAAACATCATTGTAGCATTTTCTTAATAAATACAAAAATCTCGCCTTTTTTATAAGGCGAGATAATATATTTACATTATAATTTCATTAAAACTATAATCCAAGGCCTTTTCTTTCGTCACCTCCTAATAATATTTCAACAGGATTGTCGATACCTTCTTTTACCGCAACAAGGAATCCTACAGATTCTTTACCATCGATAATTCTGTGGTCATAAGACATTGCAACGTACATCATTGGTCTGATTACTACCTGCCCGTCAACAGCTACTGGTCTCTGGATGATGTTGTGCATTCCTAAGATTGCAGATTGTGGAGGATTGATGATTGGTGTAGACATCATAGATCCGAAAGTACCTCCGTTTGTAATCGTGAAAGTACCACCAGTCATTTCGTCAACAGTAATTTTACCATCTCTTACTTTGATAGCAAGATCTTTGATGTTTGCTTCTACGCTAGCAAAAGACATGTTTTCAGCGTTTCTCAATACCGGAACCATTAATCCTTTAGGACCTGAAACGGCAATTGAAATATCACAGAAGTCATAGTTTACTTTGAAGTCACCATCGATAGATGCATTTACATCCGGATACATTTGTAATGCTCTTGTAACTGCTTTTGTAAAGAAAGACATGAAACCAAGTCCTACTCCATGTTTTTGAGCGAATTCTTCTTTATATTGCTTTCTTAATCTGAAGATTTCAGACATATCCACTTCGTTGAAAGTCGTCAACATTGCTGTTTCATTCTTCACAGAAACCAATCTTTGAGCGATTTTTCTTCTTAAAACTGAAAGTTTAGTTGTAGTGGTAGTTCTAGCACCTGTAGCCGTCATAGGGCTTCCTCCTAATGCAGGAACTGCCGCTAATTCAGCATCAGTTTTAGTGATTCTTCCGTCTCTTCCTGTTCCTGAAACCTGAGCAGCATCCATTCCTTTTTCGTCAAGGATTTTCTTAGCAGCCGGAGATGGAGCTCCTGTTGCATAAGTTTGTGGAGCAGCTACCGGAGCAGCTGGTTTTGGAGCTTCTTGTTTAGCAGGTTCAGCAGCTTTCGGAGCTTCTTCCTGTTTTGGAGCTTCAGCAGCAGGTGCAGCACCTTCTGGTCTTGCAGCATCCATATCAATTAAACAAACTACCTGACCTACCTGTACTACATCACCTTCTTCTGCCTTTAAAGTGATCACACCACTTTGTTCTGCCGGCAATTCAAGAGTTGCTTTATCTGAATCCACTTCGGCGATAGGTTGATCTTTTTCTACATAATCACCATCTTTTACAAGCCAAGTTGCAATTTCAACTTCTGTAATTGATTCGCCTGGTGAAGGAACTTTCATTTCTAAAACTGACATATCGAGTATTTTTTATTTTTTAATTGGATATTATTTAAATTAAGCTGTAACTGGTCTTTTTGCAGGAGCATCATCTCTGTCGAAAACTCTGTTGATCACTGCATTTTGGTTTTTCTCAAACATTTTGTGACTACCTGGAGCCGGAGCACCGCTTGGTACCGGAGCTACTACCTGAATTCCTGTATCTCTGAAGTTTCTCAGGATATAAGACCAAGCTCCCATGTTTTCAGGTTCTTCCTGAGCCCAAACCAATTGTTTTTTGTTTTCGTATTTGTTGAAGATCGCTTCAATAGCATCTGCCTGAAGTGGATATAACTGCTCGAATCTTACTAATGCAATATTTTCACAGTTCAGTTCTTCTTTCTTCGCTAATAATTCGAAGTACAGTTTACCTGAACAAAGAACTACTTTTTCTACTTTTTTAGGATCTGCAGTAGGATCGTCCAAGATTGGCTGGAATGTACCGTTTGCAAAATCTTCGATTGGAGAAACCACTTTAGGATGTCTCAATAGAGATTTAGGGCTCATTACGATTAATGGTTTTCTGAAGCCCCATTTCAACTGTCTTCTCAATAAATGGAAGTAGTTGGCAGGTGAAGTAATATTCGCTACCACCATGTTTTCATTAGCACAAAGGGTAAGGAATCTCTCCAGTCTTGCTGAAGAGTGCTCAGCACCCTGTCCTTCTGAACCGTGAGGTAATAACATTACCAATCCGTTCTGGATTTTCCATTTTTCTTCTGCAGCAGCAAGGTACTGGTCAACAATGATCTGAGCACCGTTCACGAAGTCTCCGAACTGAGCTTCCCAGATGGTTAATGTATTTGGAGATGCCATTGCATATCCGTAATCGAAACCTAGAACCCCATATTCTGAAAGGTGAGAGTTGAATACATCAAATCTGCTTTCTGATACGTGTCTTAACGGGATATATTCTTCTTCTGTATCTTCTGTTTTTACTACAGCATGTCTGTGGGAGAAAGTACCTCTTTCCACATCTTCTCCGGAGATTCTTACATTGTGACCTTCCACAAGAAGTGTAGCATATGCTAACCACTCTCCTAACGCCCAGTCTAATGAGTTTCCTTCAATAGCTTTGATACGGTTTTCGAAAAGTCTTGTAATTTTATTGATGAACTTTTTATCAACAGGAAGTGTTGACATTTTAAGCGCTAATTCTTTAAGCTTCGCTGCATCATATTTCGTATCTACAGGCAACTGAACTGCTCCTCTCTTTCCGATTGGATAGTTCGTCCAGTCTTCAGCCATGAATAGATCCATTACGTTTTTCTCAATCTCTTTAGAAGCATCAAAATCTTTGTCCAGAAGAGCTTTGAATTCCGTTTCCATCTTAGCAATTACGTCATTTGAAGTAACGCTGTCTTTCAATAATTTATCTTTATAAATTTCTCTTGGATTCGGGTGTTTTGAAATCGTTTTATAAAGGTTAGGCTGAGTAAATCTTGGCTCATCACCTTCGTTGTGACCATATTTTCTGTACCCTAAAAGGTCAATATAAACGTCTTTTCCGAATTTCGCTCTGAAATCAGCAGCAAAGTGGATGGCATGAACAACCGCTTCAGCATCGTCAGCATTTACGTGCATTACAGGGGATTCTGTAACTTTTGCAATGTCTGTACAATATGTTGAAGATCTTGCATCCATATAGTTAGTTGTAAATGAAACCTGGTTATTTACAACGATATGAACGGTTCCTCCAGTTCTGTATCCTTCCAACGTCATCATCTGAGCCACTTCGTAAGCAATACCTTGCCCGGCAATCGCTCCATCACCGTGAATGATGATTGGCAATACTTTAGAGTAACCTTTGTATTTGTCATCTACTTTTGCACGGCAGATACCTTCTACAAGAGCAGCAACCGTTTCAAGGTGAGACGGGTTTGGCGTAAGGTTGATACAAACTTCTTCTCCGGAAGCTGTTTTGATTTTTTTAGATGATCCTAAGTGATATTTAACGTCACCAGAGAATACATCCTCTTCGAATTCTTTTCCTTCAAATTCTGAGAAGATCTGCTTGTAAGATTTCCCGAAAATGTTAGTCAATACATTCAGTCTACCTCTGTGAGCCATTCCCAATACTACTTCATCTACTCCTAACTGAGAAGATCTTGAGATCAATTGATCTAAAGCAGGGATTAATGTTTCACCACCCTCTAATGAGAATCTTTTTTGTCCTACAAATTTTGTGTGAAGGTAGTTTTCAAAAGCAACTGCCTGATTTAATTTTAATAAGATTTCTGTTTTTTCGTTGGCAGAAAGACTTGGATGGTTTTCATTTACCTGAAGCCATCTTTTGATGAAATCTTTTTCTTCAACGTTGTTGATGTGCATGTATTCTACTCCGATAGAATCACAGTAGATGCTTTCAAGGTGTTTGATCAAATCTGCCAAAGTAGCAGGTTCTTTCATTCCTGTTTCAACCGCGCAGTTGAATTTTGTATTTAAATCTTCTTTAGAAAGGCCGAAGTTTTCGATGTCTAAAGTAGGTGTGTAGTGTCTTCTTTCTCTAACCGGGTTAGTTTTTGTAAAAAGGTGCCCTCTTGTTCTGTAAGCCTCAATAAGGTTTACTACTTTAAATTCTTTCTTGATATGCTCAGGAACTTCTCCGTTTGATACTGCCTGAGAAATCTGTTGTACTGCCGGGGCAGCGCTGGCCGAAGCCTGAATAAACTGGATGTTATCGTCGTCTCCATATTTCTCCAAAGCAAAATCGAAGCCTTGAAAGAAAGCTTTCCATGATGGTTCTAGAGAGTCTGGGAATTTTAAGTACTGTTGGTATAAATCCTCAATTAACTGAGAATGAGCTGCGTTTAGGAATGAAAATCTGTCCATTATTACAGTTTATCTATTTATTAAAATTTATTTGTAGAATTAATCTTCAAATTTAATAAAAAAAACCGAGTTAGAACAGTCTGAAACCGTTAAAAAAACTTAAGAAAAAAATAATTAAATAAAAATTACTTATACACTGATAATGAGAGCTTAACGTTTACCTCCTGACCTTCCATCGGACGTTCAATAAAGGTCTGGCGGATATCTCCAAAGCGCATCTCGTCTTTTTTGGCTTTCTGAATGAGCTGCTGAATTGCCCGAATTCGGCCCTCATAGTTACCTTTGTAGTACATTACGTAATTTTGAGACGGATTTACGGATCTAAAATTGAAATTATTATCCGACACTCCAATTTTCTTAGAAAGTGGAATTCCGAGGAAATAAGAAACCTCCTTGTCTTTGTAATTATCCGCATCTGTGATCAGGATTGGATATCCAAATTCATCATCTCTTTTTCCAAGATCCATCGTCACGAAATTATAGACTTTGTTATAATTCATCACGATATTTTTGTAAAGCGCATCTTTCTTGTTCGATGTACTTACATTGATCCCCAACAACAGTTTGTCTTCTTCATTTTCCACCATCAGACTGTCGTATTTAATGGCGGCCATCTGGTTATCCTTTTCTACTTTATTTCCTAAAGAGTTTTTAAGATTTGCCATACTTTTGTTGATGTTTTCGGCAAAACGGTCTTCCGTCCAGAAGTTCCCTACTCTTTTCCAGACAGATAATTTCGGGGTATGTACGTACCAGATGATTTTTGTTTTTTCTGCAGAAACAGGTTTAAACTTGACATCAACCAAAGTTGGATTTTCGTTTTCATCCTCAAAAAGCTGGTATTTCAGGGTCTTATTAAGGTTCTCATACCTGATGAACATTTCTCCATCGGTATCATTTTTAGGATCTACATAGCTAATGGCACTTCCCTGCCCTTCATAAGGTGTATAATAATCAATATCGATAGACTGTGAACTGGTAAAAAAATTATTCCATCTTGTGAAATTCTGAAGATTATTAAACTGTGAAAAAACCTTATCTACCGGATAATCAATCTCTTTTTCAATAGTGAAGTTTTTACTTTCGTCCACAAAATAATACATGGAAGCAGCATAAGCTCCTCCCAACAAAACAACGATAAAAGTTAATATCTTAAAAATACGCATCGCACAAAAATAATACAAATAAAAAGAGTGAACAATATGCTGATCACTCTGATTGTATGTTTAACAATAATTAACCTAGTTAAAGGCGGGAAGCGGGGTGAGGGAACCTGGAGGTTTCCATTTGAAAGATAATCACGTGCTGTCTTGCGATAAAAACATTCAAAAGGATTGAATAAAACTAGATTCAATCGAGGTAATATCTTTGATTATTTTCTGGCTTTGCTCTTGCTTCTTCCTCTTCATCCGATATGTGTTCCCGGAGCAATTACAGCTCCTTTTTTCACAACCACAATCCCATCCTGAACTGAATAAGTTCCATAATCACCATCAGGAATATGTTTTCCTCCGATGATCTTTACATTATCACCTATGTAACAGTTTTTATCAAGAATTGCTTTTTCTATATAACAGTATTTACCGATTCCCATATTAGGACGGCCGCCTCTGTCATTAAGGACAATTTCTGTTGTATTTTGATAGAAGTCGGCTCCCATTACGTAAGAATTCACGATGGTACTTCCTTTATCTATTCTTGTTCTGTTTCCAATCACGGAATTTTCAATTTTATCTGCCATGATGATGCATCCATCTCCAAAAACAGCTTTACTTACGTATGAACCGTTAATTTTTGATGGCGGAAGCATCCTTGCTCTGGTGTAGATAGGTGAAGAAGAGAAAAGATTAAATTGTGGAAGATCCAGACAAAGATCAAGATTGGCTTCGTAGAAAGATTCTATAGTCCCAATATCCGTCCAATATCCTTCATACTGATAGCTCAGGGTCTTGTATTTCCCAATAGAACTTGGGATGATATCTTTTCCAAAATCATCGCCGGCTCCTTCTTCAAACATCTTTTTAAGGATATTCTTGGTGAAAATATAGATTCCCATGGAAGCCAGAAATTCTTTTCCTGTATGTTTATTGGCTTCTGAAACTTCAGATTTCATGCCTTCCAGCAAATCATAATCCGGCTTTTCATAGAAAGAAGTGATATTTCCTTCATCGTCAGATTTTAAGATTCCAAAACCAGTGGCATCTTTTGCATTCACCGGAATGGTAGCAATGGTAAGATCTCCTCCGTTTTCAATATGAAAATCCAGCATTTCCCTAAAATCCATCTGATACAACTGATCTCCTGAAAGAATCAGGATGTAGTCATAATCATACTTTTCAAGGTGCTTCATCGTTTGACGTACAGCATCTGCGGTACCCTGATACCAGCTGTCATTTTCTACGTTCTGCTCGGCTGCCAGAATATCAACAAAGCCTTTGCTGAAGATATCAAAATGATAAGAATTCTTAATATGCGAATTAAGAGAAGCGGAATTAAACTGGGTTAAAACCAGAATTTTATTCAGTCCTGAATTCAGGCAGTTTGAAATAGGAATATCTACCAGTCTGTATTTTCCTGCAATAGGAACAGCTGGTTTTGATCTGGAATACGTTAATGGGAATAGTCTTGTCCCTCTGCCTCCTCCTAAAACAATGGAGATTACATTTCGATTCATAAATATCCTGCGTTTTTTTAATTTATTAAGTTTACGGTTCGGTTCTTAGTGTTTACTGCTACTTTAAAGCATTCTTTATTCTCATATTTCAGATTTGAATTGACTATGGCCACCTCGTATTCTCCCTGATCATTAAGTTCTTTAACCTGTTTATCCACATCATCAATAGGAATATTGTGGTCCCTCAATTTATTTCTGAACATTTTATTTACAATCAGCACATCCATTACATCTGCGCTTTTCATGGCAAAATTTTCTATATCCTTATGATATTTTGCTTCCCAGCCCTTACCATATCTCTTTGTAATGGCGGCCAGTGTTTTTTTATTCGCCCTGTTTATCTTTTTTTCCAATTCACCATCAATAACGCATCCGCCGGCATGTACTGTTTTTATTTTCCATTTTTCAGAAATACCATTGGCAGCTTCTTCCCCATATCTATCTTTAAGACCAGCCCCGTATAGCCAGAAATAACCATTACGGAGTCCGTCATCTTCTTTTTTACAGGAAGAGACTATAATTATTATTAATAGAAATGAAAAAAGCTTTCTCATATTTAGCTATTATATAAAGCTATGTATTTTTCTGCAGATTTCTCCCATGCAAAATCAAAATTCATGTTGGCATGGATAAGTTCCTCCATGACTCCTTTTTGATTATAAATTGCCATTGCCCTGTTCATCGCATGCACAACATCATCTACACCAGGATACGTAAAATTAAGCCCTGCTCCACCGGTTGAAATATCTTCTACGGTATCTCTAAGACCTCCTGTATATCTTACCACAGGGACGGTTCCATATCTCATGGAATACATTTGATTCAGTCCGCAAGGCTCTACCCTGGAAGGCATCAGAAGAAAATCAGCTGAAGCGTATATTTTATGGGAAAGATGTTCTTTGTATCCCAAATCTAAAGCAAAATTGGTGTACGTATAGTCGTATTCTTTTAATTTATTTTCAATATAGGTATTTCCTGAGCCGAGAATCATGATATTTAAAGCTCCGTAGCTTTGCTTAATGCTCCTCCATACTACATCCGGTAATAGATCAGCTCCTTTTTCCGTCGCGAACCTTCCAATAAAGGCAAATAAAGGAAGTTCGGGTTTCAAACCATACTCCTTGCAGAGTTTTTCTTTGTTTTTCTTCTTTTGAGCTACTGCATTTTTACTGTTAAAATTAAAATCCAGCATCGGATCGGTTTCAGGGTTCCAGACTTCGGTATCAATACCGTTGATAATTCCATAGGCTTTCCCGAATTCCTGACGAACCAGGCTTTCCAGTCCGCGGAAGCTAACAAAAAGTTCTTCAAGATATCCTTCGGAAACGGTAGTAAAAGCATCGGCACATTTGATCATACTTGCCAGAGGATTCATGAATCCGTTCCAATCCATCAGTCCCCATTGATAAGCATTAAAAGAAGGCATATAATTCGCCATATTCCAGCTCATCATTCCCTGGTATTCTCCGTTATGGATGGTACCTATTGTTTTCACTCCTTTTAAGAATCCGAATTCCGAACAGTTTTCTACCATAAAAGGAACCAGACCGGTATGATAATCATGGCAATGCAGTACATCAGGCCGAATTTCCATAGCGCACAGCCAATGCAGCACCCCATGCTGAAAGGCCAGAAACTGAAAGCTTTCATCCTGATATCCATAAGGATTCTCTCGATCTAATAATCCGGGAATTTTCACCATATACAGTTCAAATCCCAACACATTTGTTTTTTCTTTTAATACCTGAACCTGCAGCATATTGGTTCCCTGATGAATAAACCCATCAAAAACCAATTCAAATTCATGATCATAAACAAAGGTTTTATTATACCATGGCATTACTACCTTAGCATCTATTCCATTTATTTTATTCTGATATTTCGGAAGTGCTCCCACTACATCTGCCAGACCTCCTACTTTTGCTACAGGATAACATTCTGTACTTAAATGATAAATAACCATTCTTTATCTCTTGTGTTTAATTCTGTGTAATTTATACTTTTTATCTTTCTTCTGTCTTAAAATAATTCCCGCCAATGGTGGAAGCTTCAAGGTCATTGTTTTTGGATATCCTCTCCATTCTTCATATTTTTCGTCCAGGATTTCAGGTTCTACTCCGCTTCCGCTGTATTTTTCATCATCGGAACTTAAAACAACTTGCCAATGTGTCCCTGCAGGAATTCCTATCTTATAATCCAGTACTTTGGGTGCCAGATTTAAAGCAACCATCATTACATCATCTTTTCTTTTTCCTTTTCTCAGGTAGATATACACCGAATTTTCGAGATCATCGGCTTCCACCCACTCAAAACCATGTTTATCAAACTGATTTTCATAAAGGGCCGTTTCCGATTTATACAGATGATTCAGTTCTTTCACCATCTCCTGCATTCCTTTATGAACGGGATATTCCAGCAAATGCCAGTCAAGACTTCTGGTAAAATTCCATTCACTGGTCTGCCCGAATTCATCCCCCATAAAAAGAAGCTTGGCTCCGGGATGGGTATACATATATACATATAGAGCCCGCAGGTTGGCAAATTTCTGCCATTCATCGCCTTTCATTTTATAGATCATGCTTGCCTTTCCGTGTACGACTTCATCATGCGATAAAGGCATCATATAATTTTCATTATACATATACATGGAAGCAAAGGTCAGTTTATGATGATGGAATTTACGGTTAGGAAAATCTTCTTTGAAATAATCCAGTGTATCATGCATCCAGCCCATCATCCATTTCATTCCAAAACCTACACCGCCGTCATGAACAGGTTTTGTAAGCATAGGAAAATCTGAACTTTCTTCTGCTATGGTCATAATATTATCACCAAATTCCTTGTAAACAGCTGTATTAAACTCCTGAAGAAAGGCTTTTGCTTCCAGGTTTACATTCGTTCCATATATATTAGGTTCCCATTCACCTTCATTTCTGGAATAATCCAGATGAAGCATTGAAGTTACGGCATCAACACGCAATCCATCTGCATGATAACGGTCCAGCCAGAACATGGCATTTGAAATCAGGAAAGATTTGACTTCATTTCTTCCGTAATTGAAAATATATGATTTCCAGTCCGGATGAAATCCTTTTCTCGGATCTTCATGTTCATACAGATATGATCCGTCAAAACGATGAAGACCATTAGCATCTCCTGGAAAATGGGATGGAACCCAGTCCAGAATGACACCAATTTCGTTTCTATGAAGTTCATCAATAAGAAACATCAAATCCTGTGGTGAACCAAAGCGTGATGTTGCTGCATAAAAACCTGTAATCTGATATCCCCAGCTTGGCTCGTAAGGATATTCCATCACCGGCATAAATTCCACATGGGTAAATCCCATATCCTTTATATAAGGAACCAGTTTTTTGGCAATATCTCTGTAATTTAAAAAACGTTGGGGTTGGTCACCCTCTCTTACCCAAGACCCCAGATGCAGTTCATAGACTGATATTGGAGCATTCAGTCTGTTTTTTTCCCAGCGGCTGTCCATCCATTCCTGATCATCCCACTCATACCATGTAGTAGAAACCAGAGAAGCCGCCTGAATATTCTGCTCCCAACTTAATGCATAGGGATCGCTTTTTTCCAGAATTTCGCCTCTGGGTGTTTCAATAGCATATTTATATAATGTCCCCCAGGTTAATCCTTCGATAAAGCCTTCCCAAATACCGGATTCATCCCATCTTGGAAATAAAATATGATCTTTATGATTCCAGTTATTAAAATTTCCGATTACAGAAACTTTTTTTGCATTGGGTGCCCAAACTGAAAAATAGATTCCCTTTACACTATCTTTTTCCACAGAATGTGCTCCAAATTTACCGTACAGCTTATAATGTCTACCTTCTTTGAAAAGATACACATCATGATCGGTGAAAAGCGTGTAGGTTTTAACAGAATTCATCAAGATCAGTTTATATTTATAATTTCTTTGAAACTACGAAAAATACTGACAATAGCGGTTAATTATCCATCAAATAATTATCAATAACATTTCGTGTTTTGTCTTTCTATCAAATATATCATTTTTTACCTCACATTTTTATGATTTCAAAACAATCTTTTTTTATAAATTTAGCATCATTATTTTATTAAACACATACGATGAGGTTTGAACTTTATACAGAAGAAAAAGACGACAGGCCGGTATTTATCACCGGAAATTTCAACAGCTGGAATCCCAAAGATTACAATTTCCAGCTCAAACAGACAGATCCTTCCAATTATTTTATAGAAATTGAAGACCAGCTGCTTGCTGATGAAATTGAATACAAATTCACAAAAGGAGGCTGGGAGAATGTGGAACTGGACCAGTATGGAAACATAACCCCCAACCGGAAAATAAAAAAATCAGCGGGCAAAACTTCCGACTCTGTGCAAAAATGGAGATTAAACTGGGGACCATTCAAAGAAGAATACTATCCTATTGCAGAAGTTATTTCCGAAAAATTTTATATTCCACAGCTTGACCGATACCGAAAGGTTTGGGCAGTCCTTCCTTATGATTATCATACCACCGACAAAAGCTACCCCGTATTATACCTGCAGGACGCACAAAATCTGTTCAATGAAGGAAGCGGATTCGGAAACTGGGAGATTGATAAGAAACTCTCTATCCTTGCAGAGTACGGTCGTGGTGATCTGATCATCATTGCCATAGAACATGGAAGCGAAGAAAGAATTAAAGAATATATTTTTGATAATGATCATGTGGCCAATGGCTCTGAAGGAAAAAAATACATCCGGTTTATTGCAGATACATTAAAACCTTTTGTAGACGAAAATTACAGAACAAAAAAAGACCGCGACAATACCGGAATCGGAGGTAGTTCATTAGGTGCACTGATCAGTATATACAGTGGATTTCTTTATCCGGAGGTCTATTCCAAGCTATTAATCTTCTCTCCTTCTCTTTGGGTAGAACCGAATAATAACTTCCCGATGATGAATTTCAGGGTTCCCTATAAAACAAAAATTTATCTTTATGGAGGAGCTCAGGAAGGGTCTAAAATGGTCAAAAGAATTCACATTTTTGAAGAATACCTGAAAAGATGGGAAGAGAAAAAGCTTTTTGATTTTGAATTTAAAACCAATATCAATCCTGAAGGTACCCATAATGAATTTTACTGGTCTCAGGAGTTCCCAAGAGCTATTGAATGGCTGTTCTATGACAATACCGAAAACCCTGTAGAAGTAAAACCACAACAACAAAGTACTAAAAACTAGAGGCATGAAATTGCTGAAGAAAATTTTCAAACAGCAATGATTTGTGACCTTAGAAAACTATAACATCTATTTATGAAACTAATCAATAAAAAAAACAAAAATTATACGCAGGTTTTCCATCTATTCACCGAGGAAGAATGGACAAAAACCAGTAAAAATTTCAATAAAAACATTTCCACTTTCTTTACAGGAAAGAAATATGAGGTCTTTGTAAATGCCCATGAAGAAGGAATTACCTATTTCATTGGACTAGGAAAATCTACGTTACAAAATTTCGAAATCCAGCAGGTGGCTGCTAAATTTTCACAGACACAGAAAGAAAAACTGCAGGCAGTGCCTACATTAGCCCTTGCAGACTTCCTGAATGAAAAACAATTCGAGGAATTTGTAACAGGACTTCTGGCAGGAACTTACAACTATCCTTTTGATAAAAAACATGCTTTCTGGAATGTAAAATTTGAATTGCATTTTGAAAATTTAAGCCAGAAAAAATTAGACCATATCAGCCAGAAAACAGAAGCTCTGATTAACGGACAAACTGCTTGCCAGGAATGGCTTAACAAACCTGCTAATCTTAAAAAACCGGATATTTTCAGTGCCTATCTAAAAAATCTGGCTAAAAAGCATGAATTAAAATATACTGTTTTTAATAGAAAGAAATGTGAGGAACTTGGATTGGGAGCTTATTTAGCCGTTAATCAAGGAAGTGCTTATGATGCCGCTTTCACTATTTTAGAATATAAAACTACGGTTAAAAATGCCAAAACTTTCGGACTGGTAGGAAAATGCGTCTTGTTTGATACGGGAGGAATATCTATTAAAAGTTCTGCCAACCTTCACTATATGAAATCTGATATGGGAGGTGCTACAACTGTTATAGGAGCTCTAATTTATGCCGCTGAAATGCAGCTTCCGGTGAATATTATTGCTGTACTTCCTATTACAGACAATGCTGTTTCAGAGAAAGCCCTGCTTCCGAGTGATGTGATTACAGCCTACAACGGAAAAACCATTGAAGTACTTGATACTGATGCAGAAGGCCGATTGATTCTTGCAGACGGACTGTCTTATCTTTCTAAAAACTACAAAACAGACTTCCTGATCGATCTGGCTACCTTAACGGGAAGTTCAGTAAGAATGTTTGGAGACACCTGCGCCGCTATGTTCTCCAATAATGAAGAATTGAAAAATAATCTGATCAAAACCGGAGATCTAACTAACCAGAGAGTTTGGAATCTTCCTTTATGGGATGTCTGGAAAGACGATATTCAATCTGATGTAGCGGATATTAAAAACATCTCTTTAAAACCAATTGGAGACTGTATTATTGCCGCAAAATTCTTAGAGCAATTCATTGAAAGCCACCCTAAATGGGCACATTTGGATATTGCCGGAGTAGCCTTCGGAAATGTAGGCTATGCCAGGGAAAAAGCAGCAACAGGTTATGGGGTTCAACTGCTCGTGAATTTAATTGAAAATTATCACTAAAAATTAGTTTTTTACAAAAAAACTCTGTATACTTGATTAGTGGATTTTCAAAAACGCACAATATTGTATTTTTTACTATTAATAAAATAATAAATAAATGCTTTTATTTTTGAAAATTCACTAAATCTTAAAAAACATTATATGGAGAAGAAAACGATTGTGTGTATTTCGTGCTATTACAAAGGCTACGATTTTATGGACGAAATGAAGAAACTCGGCAATAAAATCATCCTCGTAACTTCGGAAAACCTCAAAGAAAAGGATTGGCCCTGGCATGCCATTGAAGAAACCTTTTATATGCCTGAACTTAAGCCATCTGTATGGAATCTGGAGCATCTGATTCAGGGATTTTCCCACCTGATGAAAACCAGAAAAGTGGATGCTGTAGTGGCTTTGGATGATTATGACGTTGAAAAAGCAGCGTTAATCAGAGAAACATTCCGTATTCCGGGGATGGGACAGACTACACACCGATATTTCAGAGATAAACTGGCTATGCGCCAAAAAGCAAAAGATTCAGGAATCAGTGTTCCTGAATTTACAGCGGTATTCAATGATGATGAAGTGAATGAATTTACAGACCGAGTTCCTTCACCATGGGTGCTAAAGCCCCGCTCCGAAGCTTCCGCATCAGGAATCAAAAAAATCACATCCAAAGAACAGCTTTCTGAGGCATTAGAAACATTGGGTGAAGAACGTCATCTTTTTTTACTGGAAAGCTTTAAGCCCGGTGACGTTTACCATGTAGACAGCCTTACTTTTAATAAAAAGATTATATTCACTTCCGCTTCGAAATACCTTGCTCCTCCTATGCAGGTTTCCCATGAAGGCGGAGTATTCAGATCCAAAACTTTAGGGAGATATTCTGAAGAATTTAAGGCATTAGAAGAAATCAATGCCAGCGTACTTTCCAATTTTGGACTGATTAATGGCGCTACCCATACCGAATTTATCCGTGGAAAAGAAGACGGAAAATGGTATTTCCTGGAAACTTCTTCAAGGGTTGGCGGTGCTCATATTCCTGATTTGGTAGAAGCTTCAAGCGGTATTAATATCTGGCGAGAATGGGCTAAGATTGAAGATGCCCTTTTGAGAGGTAATGATTATAGTGTTTCACCTCCTACAGGATACTATTCCGGGTTGATTGTAGCACTTATTAAAGATAAAGAACCAAACTACAGCAGCTTTGAATGTGAAGAAGTTGTAAAATTCCTTCCAATAGATTATCACGTCGGGATTGTTTACAAATCCAGCGATGCTTCCATTGTACAGGATAGATTGGATTCTGCTGCAGAAATGATTCACGCAAACATGCTAAACATTCTGCCTCCTAAAAGCAGTAAGCTCAGCTCCTAAATCATGAAGCCTGATATTCAAAATGTTATTGAATTCATAATATACAATCTGCCAAGAAAATCTACTTTAAAACATAATTTAGAGAACAATAAGTTTTGGAAAATGGCAAAACATAGTATCAATTCATTGATCAGTCTGAAGGAATTGAATTTATCAAATTAATATCAATGCAATAGTAAAATTAAACACAAAAAAATGCCTCATATAGAACATACAGATTATTATTCAAACATATTGGGAACAAGTCTCAAGGTAGAAGTGACCGGACATTATGGTCATCCTATCATTATGTTTCCAACCTCTCAGGGACAATACACCCAAAACCATGATTTTCATCTCAACGGAAGCATCAATTGGTTTGTAGAACAGGGAAAAGTAAAACTTTACAATGTACAGACCATCGACAGCTGGAGTTTTTATGATGATAAAATTTCTCCTCAGCAAAGAATAAGAAACTACGAACGGTATGTACAGTTTCTGATCAAGGAATTCGTACCTTATATCCAGAAGCTTCACAAGACTCATCGTGTAGCGGTAGCCGGAGCAAGTTTTGGAGGGTATCATGCTGCCAATTTCGCCTTCAGATTTCCGGATGTGGTTTCCCATCTGTTTTGCCTTTCCGGAGCTTTCAGCATAAGAAACTTCATGGATGGCTATTCTGATGAAATGGTCTACTTCAACTGTCCAAGAGAATTTGTAAGAAATGATGAAGCTTGGAAGTACAAACATATGCACATTGTATTAAGTACTTCTGATCAGGACATCTGCAAAGAAAAAAATGTGGAAATGGCTGAAATATTAAGGATAAAAGGCATTGACTTCTGGTATGACGAAAGAAAATGGATCGGCCACGACTGGCCGTTGTGGAGAATGGTCTTCCCTACCTTTATAGGAACATTCTTCTCGTAAAAACAATAAAAAAGACAAATAGAAAAAAATATACATCCATCTTAAAAACAAAAATTATGACAAAAAAAGTAGGAATTCTTTTCGGTATGGAAGACACGTTTCCCTGGGCATTTATAGACAAAGTAAATGAGCTTGGAGGTGGAGAAATCGTAGCTGAACCCGTTAATATAGACAAGCTGGAACAGGGTGCAGATTATGGATATGCAGTGATCATCGACAGAATTTCACAAGACGTTCCCTTTTACAGAGCTTACCTGAAAAATGCAGCACTTAACGGAACTTATGTGATCAACAATCCGTTTTGGTGGAGTGCTGACGAGAAATTTTTCAACAATGCCCTGATGTCTAAACTGGGAATTCCGCTTCCCAAGACTGTTCTGCTTCCTTCACACGAAAGGCCGGACAATACTTCGGAAACATCATTCAGAAACCTGAAATTTCCCCACGACTGGGAATATATCTTCAATTATGTTGGATTTCCAGCTTATATGAAACCTCACGATGGTGGTGGCTGGAAAAGTGTTTACAGAGTAGAAAATCCGGATGATCTTTGGAACAAACTAGGCGAAACAGAACAACTCGTAATGATGGTACAGGAAGAAATTGTTTTTGATGACTATTACAGGGTTTACTGTCTAGGCAGAAAATACGTTCACATCATGCCTTATGAACCGAGAAATGCGCCTCATTTGAGATATGCAACTACTCATCAGACTCAAGGTGAAGAACTTGAAAAATTACTAAAAACCATTCATGATTATACGATTAAAATGAATGAAGCGTTGGGATATGATTTCAACACAGTAGAATTTGCGGTAAGAGATGGAATTCCTTATGCCATTGACTTCTGCAACCCGGCTCCGGATGCCGACAGAAATTCTGTAGGAGAAGAAAATTTCGCATGGATCATAGAACACGCAGCAAAACTGGCTATAGAAAAAGCTAAGGAATATGTTCCGGGGAAACCTAATATTGCCTGGGGAACCTTTGTGAAAGATTCCATAAAATAACATTGAAAAAAAATTAAAAAACACAAAAATAAATGCATCATCAGTTTACTATTGGAATTGAAGAAGAATATCAAATCATTGATGTTGAGAGCAGAGATCTTGTTTCTCACGTTTCGAAAATCATTGAAGGTGGCAAAGCTGTTTTAAGTGAAAATTTAAAGCACGAAATGCACGAATCCATGATTGAAATGGAAACGGGCATCTGCCAGAATATTCAGGAAGCCAGAGCAGAATTAACAAATTTAAGACGTCACCTCATTAATATTGCTCATGAGCAGGGACTTCGTGTTTCCGGAGGAGGTACTCACCCGTTTTCACACTGGTCAGACAACAGTATCACTCAGGGAGAAAGATACATCAAGATTGTGGATGATATGGGAGATGTTGCCCGTGAAAACCTTATTTTCGGATTACATGTTCACATTGGAATTCCTAATCGTGAAGAAGGTGTGAGAATTCAGAATGTAATGCGTTATTTTCTTCCTCACGTATATGCCCTTTCTACCAATTCACCATTCTGGATTGGAAGGTATACCGGTTTTAAATCGTACAGACAGGAAATTTTTGTTAAATTCCCAAGAACTGGTATTCCGAGTTATTTTAACTCACTGGCAGAATTTGACAGCTATGTAGATCTTCTGGTAAAAACAGGAACCATCGATAATGCAAAGAAAATCTGGTGGGATCTGCGTGTTCACCCATTCTACCCTACGATTGAATTCAGAATCTGTGATATGCCTTTGAGAATTGATGAAACGGTATGTCTTGCTGCCATTATGCAAAGTCTTGTTGCCAAAATCTATAAACTTCACCAGCAGAATTTAAGTTTCAGAAGCTACAGAAGACTGTTGTTGAACGAAAACAAATGGCGTGCCTCCAAAAGCGGTATCGAAGCCCATCTGATAGATTTCGGGAAAGAAGAATCTGTACCTTATCCTCATTTATTAAAAGAACTTTTAGAGTTTATTGATGATGTGGTAGACGATTTAGGATGCCGTCACGAAGTGGAATATGCCTGGAAGATTCTGGAAAACGGAACCGGCGCAGACAGACAGCTTCAGATTTTTAAGGAAACAGGTGATCTGACGAAAGTCGTTGATTATATGATCTCTGAAACGGAGTATGGCATAACACATGGTGAAACCGCTTCATAATATTTTTGGTAACTTTGCAAAAAATATGATGTAATGAAAGATATTCGAATTGCTCTGCTGGACATGAATAACAACCATGTGAATCAAGGTTTTAGAAACATTAAAGAGATTTCCGAAGCTTTTCAGCAGAACTCTGAAGAAAATGTGATAATCAAGACATTTGATGTGAGATTTAAGGATGAAATGCCGGAGATAGGAGATTTTGATATTTTCATTTCTTCAGGAGGTCCGGGGAACCCGCATCGTGAAGGTCTTGCCTGGGAAGACAGATTTGCCCATTTTTTAGATTCCGTTTTTGAGCATAATAAATACAGTGAAGATAAAAAATACCTTTTCCTGATTTGCCATTCATTCCAATTGGCAAGTATCCACTGGAACCTGGGAAATATCTGCAAAAGAAAGTCTTATTCTTTCGGAGTAATGCCTGTTCATAAAACTGATGAAGGCAGAGAAGAGTTTTTATTCAAAAATCTTCAGGATCCTTTTTATGCAGTAGATTCCAGAGCCTATCAGTTTATTGAGCCCGATCACGAACGTTTTGAAGAACTTGGAATGACGATTATGGCGATTGAAAAATTCCGTCCTCACATTAATCTGGAAAGAGCAATAATGGCGGTTCGTTTTTCGGAAGAGATATTCGGAACACAGTTTCATCCTGAAGCCAACCCTGAATCTCTGATTGAAAATCTGAAAGATGAAAAAAACAGAGAAGCCATGATTGAAAACTTCGGAATGGAAAAATATCTTGAAACGATGGACAGAATAGATGATGAAGACAAAATTATTCTAACCAGAAATCAAATTCTTCCGAGATTTCTTCAGTTTGCAAAAAAAAACATTTTGAAAGAAGCTGAATCTTTGGTTTAAAAGTTCAACTTATTATAAACCACAAAAGCCACAAAAGCGATTTCGAAAAAGAGCCCAATAAGAATCATAAAAGCTGCTGAAAAGAACACTTAAGCTTTTTTTGAAAATCTAAGAATTTTCATATCAAATAAACATAACTATAAAAAGTGCATTTTAAACTTTTATATTCTAAAACTTTTGTGCCTTTTGTGGTAAAATCAAATCGGGCAGAAATGCTCGATTTTTTTAACATCACAAAAGAAAAAAAATATGATTCCAAAATACAGAAAACAGTACAATCAGGAGTTTTCGTATGAAAAATACGATCAATTAAAAGATATATTGCTGCAAAAAGGAGGTATAGCTCCCACTTTCAGAGTTTCAGAAAGTCCTATTTTTCTTACTAAAGAATTTGAAAGTAAGCTCATAGATGCCAGCGAAAGTATTATCAGCCAGATTAAGGCCATGCCGGAAGAATTACTTCAAAAGGCGATCCCTGATAACTGTAGAGTTCCCAATGATACCGATCAGCCTCATTTTTTCACCATAGATTTTGGAGTCTGCAAAAGCGAAAACGGAGAAATAGAACCTCAGCTGATAGAGCTTCAGGCATTCCCTTCTTTGTATGCTTTTCAGAAAGTATATGAAGAAACATTCTGTGAAGTGTATCCTTTTCTTTCAGAAATCAAAAATCCTATGCCTCATGAAACCTTTAAAAACTATTTGAAGGAGCTAATTGTAGGTGATGAAAACCCTGAAAATGTGATTCTGCTTGAAATATTCCCGGAAAAACAAAAAACAGCTATTGATTTTGCTTTAACAGAGAAATTATTAGGAATAAAAACAGTTTGTCTTACCAAAGTGAAAAAGGAAGGCAAGAAACTCTATTATGAAAACAATGGGAAGCTGACAGAAATCAAAAGAATCTACAACCGTATTATATTTGATGAGCTGGACAATATTCCGGATCTTGTTACAGAATTTAATTTCCGTGAGGAAGTTGATGTCAAGTGGATTACCCATCCGAACTGGTTCTTTAAAATATCAAAGTTCCTTTTACCTTTATTAAATCATCAATTTGTTCCGAAAAGCTATTTCCTGCATGAGTTTCCGGAAAATGAAAACCTTGACGATTTTGTATTGAAACCCTTATTTTCGTTTGCAGGAAGTGGAGTTAATTTGAATCCAACAAAGGAAATTACAGATGCCATTCAGGATAAAGAAAACTATATTCTGCAGAGAAAGGTAACTTATGAACCTATCTTTGAAGATATCAACGGAGAATTCTCAAAAGCAGAAATTCGTTTATTGTATATTTGGCGGGAAAATGACGAACGTCCTATCCTATTGGAAAATCTGGGAAGAATGACCAAGGCCGCTATGGTAAATGTGGATTTTAATAAAAAAGATGCCATTTGGATCGGAAGCTCGAATGCTTTTTTTGGATAAACAATTTATAAAACTAATATACATGGAAGAAAGGTCAACACCTTTTGCAGAATTTGAAAACACTACTTTAACCCGAAGAAGAAATCTATTACCCACGTGGATTAAAATTTTCTTATGGTTCTTTTTAATTGGAGGAGCAATAGCTGCTATTTTGTTGATGGCAGGTTCTTTTTTAACTCATATTAGTTTATCCTTATATGGAATAAAAGCAAACCATCCCTACTCAATGATAGGTCTTTTGATATCTTTCCTTTTTTTATATAAAGGTATTGTTGCCTATGGACTTTGGTTTGAACAAAAATGGGCTGTACAGGCCGCAATAATTGATGCAATCATAGGTATTGGTATTTGTTTAATCATGATGGCCATTATTCCTTTTACTTTTTCCAATATTAGCTTTACAATAAGGCTTGAATTAATTCCTTTGTATTTTTATCTTGTGAAAATGCAGAAAATTAAGAAAACCTGGGAAAGCTTATAAGAGTAAAACCTGATACAATTACTGTAAATAATAGTATATCTTTTAATTTTTGAAAAAACAGGTTTCGGCTGAACCAAAGGTTCAGCCGAAACTTATTTAGCATATACCCCTTCACCATCACCTTTTTCTAAGGATAAAATTCTTTCAGCTAATTCTTTTCTAACAGTTCCCTGCTATTTCAAACGCTCTTCAAAAAAATTACAAAATACTAATATTCAATTAAATAGATAACTGTAGTGCAATTGTAGTAGAGATAATACTGCAAATTTATTTTACTTTCGCTTAAAATTCTTTAGGAAATTTCTCACTGTATACACAAGTAAAAAATTCAATTATAAAATCTTAAAATTATGCGAAGTTTAAAAAACATATCTGTTGCGGTATTATGTTTATCTTTTTTATCAAGCTGTAATAATCCCAAGAAAGAGGAGGCGTCAGATCTTAATAATTATTTGGATGCTCTGGTGAAACCTGTCATGGAGAAAAATGAAATTCCAGGGTTGAGTATTGCCATAACGATAGACGGAAAACATACTTTTTTCAATTATGGACTGGCTTCAAAAGCAGACCAGATAGAAGTTACCAATAAAACGTTATTTGAGCTGGGCTCTGTAAGCAAAACATTCACGGCTACTTTAGCCAGTTTATCACATGTGAACGGAACACTTAACCTATCTGACCCAGTGAGCAAATATATGCCCGAAATTAAAAACACCGCTTTTGACCAAATAAAGCTATATAATCTTGGAACACATACCGCAGGTGGATTTACGCTCCAGTTACCTGAGGAGGTGACCAATAATGAACAACTCATCAATTATTATAATACATGGAAGCCTGATTATCCGGCAGGTACTCAAAGGATGTACACGAATCCAAGCATCGGTCTGTTAGGGATTATCGCCGGAAAATCATTTAAACAGCCTTTTTCCAAAGCTATGACTGAAAATGTTTTTGCTAAAATGGGATTAAATAATACATTTTACACAGTACCAGCTGAAAATATGAGTCAATATGCGTTCGGTTACAATAAAAATAATGAACCTATACGTTTAAACCCTGAAGTTTTGGCTGATGAAGCTTATGGAGTGAAATCATGCACACAGGATATGATTACTTTTGTGGATGCTAATATGGGAATTGGAAGCATTGACAGTAAATTATCTGCCGCAATAATGAATACCCATACCGGCTATTTTAACACCTCAGAAATGACACAGGATCTTATTTGGGAACAATATAATTACCCTGTAACACTGGAAAAGCTTCAAAAAGGAAATTCAGCGGATATGGCCTTTAAACCTAATCCTGTAAAGGAAATCCTTCCTCATCAAAAACCGAAACTCGATGTACTGATCAATAAAACAGGAGCTACCAATGGTTTTGGAGCGTATGTAATGTATGTTCCTTCGAAAAAAATTGGTATCGTAATTCTTGCCAATAAAA
The DNA here is from genome assembly GCF_002979455.1 of Chryseobacterium sp. MYb7. Lineage (GTDB taxonomy): Bacteria > Bacteroidota > Bacteroidia > Flavobacteriales > Weeksellaceae > Chryseobacterium. Next base: position 46,467 of record NZ_PCOU01000005.1, on the reverse strand, counting down.
ATTATCCTAATGCTGAAAGGATTGACATTGCTTATAAACTCTTATCCTATATAGAAAAGTCTGAAAAATTATAATCAATCACAATAAAATGTCTCAGAAATACCTGAGGCATTTTTATTTTAATTATAATTCTGAAACCCAGGTTCCTAAGTCCATATCAGTTGGTAATTCTAGTTTCTTCTTAAGTCTGTATTTTTTGGTTTCAACAGCCCTTACTGTTACATTTCCACATTGTCCGATTTCCTTATTGGTAAGATTAAGCCTTACATAAGCGATAAATTTTATATCATGACTGGTAAGTTCGGGATATTGTGAAGTTAGCTTTTCATAAAATTCCGGATATACTTCTTTAAACTTACTTATGAAAAATGGGTTATTGGATGTGGCCATTTTAGCCAAATCATTAATAGAGGTATCTATTTTCTTTTTCAGTTGATCTGTTTCTACTATTTTTTCATTAATTATTTTCTTCTGTTCTTCAAGTAACTTATCTCTTCCTTTATTACGTCTCCGGATCATAACTACTGCAACAAGAGATACTACTGCAATACCAGCAATAGCAGCAATAATTAGATAGAGATTATTTCGCTCTTTTTCCTGTTCAACAGCAAGATTGTTCACAACAGAAGCAACCGCTTTTCTTTCTCCAGACTGAATGCTGTCGTTGAGTTCAGTATATTTTGCCAGATATTCATTCGCTTTTGGAAGATCATGTAAAGCCAGATAAGTTTGATAGATCTTTTTATAAGTATCTATAATATCTGCACCACGATTTATTTTCAGATAGATGGGTAAAGATTCCTGATAATATTCAAGCGCCTTTGGATAATCTTTTTTCAGAGTATAAAGGTTTCCACGTCTTGTTGCAATAGCTCCGTAGGCGTGAAGAGAACTGTTATTTTCTACAGCCAGTACAGATGCCTTATTCAGGTAATATTCTACGGAATCAAGATGTTGTTTTTTAGATAAAAACTGCTCTGCAATTCTTACATAAATTTTAGGCTCATTGGGAAAATCTTTTAGTCCTTTTTTCCGCATTGCGTTAATAGAATCCGGGAGTTTTAAATCCTCAAAATTGGACCACTTCCAGATATACACAAAAAATAAAGAATTTCTGTTCTCTTTTGTATCAGGGGCATGCTTAAGATATTCTATCGATTTATTGAGTTGAATATTAGCCTGATTATAAAGCCCTAAAAAAGCATAATTTCTTGCAATTTCATTACACAATCTGGCATTCAGTCCATTATTATTGATTAATTTAAGTTGCTTTTTAGCTTCATCCAGATAATGCAGGCTTTTCTGGTGCTCATCAAAGGTAGAAAGGGCATTAGCAATATTAATATTAGCCAAAGCCTCTCCCTCGGGGTTATCATGTTCTTTATAATACTGAAGTGCAGCTATATTGTATTGGAAAACCTTTTCATATTCTCCTTTATTCTTATAGACACTCGTTATACTATCCAGCTTTGCCGGAATATAGTTTTGAGAATAAGACTGTACAGAAAAATAAAGAAAGAAAATAAATAGTGCCTTTTTCATAAAAACCGATCGTACTGCAAGTTAATAATTTTTTATTTTTTTCACTTTTAAAAAAAAGTTAAAAGTATTTACAATGTATTTGCAAATCAACAGCAGTGCTATGGGTATAAAAAAATTGCAATACGTTTTTATTCATTTCGTATTGCAATTTTAATAAGTTGATAAAGATTTATTTATACGTTTTTATCGTCTTCCAATAATTCTCTTGCCTGATATTCCTGTACCAGATCAATAGCATTGGAGATAACATCACTCAAAGCTGTGATAAATGTTCCTTCTTCTGCCATTCCCATAGCGTGTTTCAAGGCTTCTATTTCTTTAGGAATAATCTCGTAGCTTACATCTTTTCCTGCAGACTGCATTCCTTCGATAATCAATCCATTGATCTCCTCCTCAGTTCTTCCTCGAAGATGTTTTTCGTTTCGGATAATGATATGATCAAACATTCTTCCTGCAATCTTTCCACATTCTCTGATATCACCATCTCTTCGGTCTCCAACACCAGAAATAATACCAATTTTCTTCGTGGACTCTACATTTTTAAGATAATCTTCAATCGCTTCATAGCCTGAAGGATTATGAGCAAAATCGATCAGAACTTTAAAGTTTTTGAATTTAAAAACATTCAGTCTTCCCGGCGTAAGCTGAGCACTTGGAATAAAGGTTCTCAAAGAATTGGAAATATCTTCAATCCCGAATCCGTAAAGGTAACTCGCCAAACTTGCCGCCAATACGTTTTCAATCATAAATCTGGCCTTTCCTTCCATTGTGATCGGGAAATCTTTGGCTTTTCCTATTCTGATTTTCCAATCTCCTTTTTTAATCGTCACAAAACCTTCTTCATAAACGCATGTGATTTTTCCTTCTTTCGCAAACTTTACGATATGAGGGTTATTTTCATCCATACTGAAGATCGCTACATTAGAATCGAGATCATTGACAATCCTCATAGAATATTCGCTGTCTGCATTCAACACACTCCAACCGCTTTTCTTTACACTATCCAGAACTACCCTTTTTACTTTGGTAAGATCTTTTAAGTTGTGAATATCATTCATTCCCAAATGATCCTCCTCAATATTGGTCAAAACTCCGATATCACATTGTGAAAAGCCAAGTCCGGAACGTAAAATTCCTCCTCTGGCTGTTTCCAGAACTGCAAATTCCACTGTAGGATCTTTCAGGATAAACTCTGCTGAAAGCGGTCCTGTAGTATCTCCTTTAGACAACATTGTATTTTGAATATAAATTCCGTCCGAAGTGGTGAATCCAACTCTATAGCCGTTACTTTTTACAATATGTGAGATAAGTCTCGTCGTGGTTGTTTTTCCATTGGTTCCCGTTACCGCAATAATCGGAATTGTAAAAGGCTTACCCTGCGGATAAAGCATGTCCACTACTGGAGCAGCAACGTTTCTTGGTAACCCTTCACTTGGAGCAAGGTGCATTCTGAATCCTGGTGCTGCATTGACTTCAATAATAGCTCCGCCGCTTTCTTTTAAAGGTTGAGTAAGATTCTCCGCCATCACGTCAATACCACAGACATCCAATCCAATGATTTTGGAAATCCTTTCGGCCATTGTGATATTTTCCGGATGTACCATATCTGTTACATCAATAGACGTTCCTCCGGTTGAAAGATTAGCCGTTGACTTCAGATAAACAATTTCTCCTTTTTGAGGAACTGTTTCCAGGGTATACTGAAGTTTATCAAGAAGTTCCAGAGTATCTTTATCTACCTCAATTTCGGTAAGGACATTTTCATGACCATAACCTCTTCTTGGATCTTTGTTTTCCTTTTCAATAAGCTGCTGAAGGTTCAGTTCGCCATCACCTACAACATGGGCAGGAACTCTTCTTGCTGCTGCCACCATTTTATTATTGATAACCAGTATACGGAAATCATACCCTGTAATATATTTCTCAACAATTACTTTTCTTGAATACTTTTGAGCGTGTTCCAGACCTATTTTAGCAGCCTCCCATTCATTTACATTAATGGAAGAGCCTTTTCCGTGATTTCCATCCAGAGGTTTTAGAACAATAGGATAGCCTATTTTTCTGATCACCGCATTTAATCCTTCTTCATCTATAACCAGATCTCCTATCGGTACAGGAATAGCTGCATCGTGAAGCATTCTTTTGGTCAATTCTTTATTACAGGCAATATCTACAGCAATAGAACTTGTTTTTCCTGTAATAGTAGCCTGAAACCTTTGTTGATTCACTCCATACCCCAGCTGTACCAGAGAATTTGTCCCCAATCTGATCCAAGGGATTCTTCTGGAAGCTGCTTCTTCTACAATACTTCCGGTTGACGGTCCCAAACGTACACGTTCTCTGATTTCCTTTAAGCGGTGAATACATGCATTCAGATCATAATCTTTCGCTTCTATCAGAGCTTCTGCAATTTTTACAGATTCTTCTGCTGCATAGATCCCTGCATTTTTTTCGATATAATTAAATACCACATTATACACTCCTGGAGTCTTTGTTTCGCGGGTTCTTCCGAACCCCACATCCATTCCTGCCAAGGTTTGTATTTCCAAGGCAATATGCTCAATGACGTGTCCCATCCAGGTTCCTGTTTCCACTCTATGGAAAAAGCCTCCTTCTACTCCTTCTGAGCATCGGTGGGTAATTAATGAAGGAATTAATTTTTCAATCCTCTCGCGGAAACCTTCTATTTTATTGGTAGGATAATCCTCCAATTCTTCTAAGTCTAACCTCATCTGTATCAGCTTCTTTCTTCTGATGCTCCAGATGTTAGGACCTCTAAGTGCCTGAATCTTTTCGATTTTCATAGTCTATTGGCATTTTAACATTTAATAATAACTCCTTTCATAGCCAAAGATAATGCAAAACCCTAAATGAAACCATACCACAATTAAAGATTTATTAAAAAAATATTAATTTTAATTAACATTCCTAAAACATTAAAAATCAACTAAAGATGGCACGAAATTCGCCAAAGAATGTTAATTATTTTTTAATTTTGTACCATGACGAAACCTGTTGGAAAATTAATAGTTATTGGAGGAGCTGTAAACAAAGGAAGTTTTGCTGAAACCGATTATGATCAAAATATCGAAAAGAATCTTAATTTTTTTGAGCGTGGGATCTTACGAAAGATCATTAATGAATCAAAACTTAAGGAAAATTCTGTCATTGAAATTGTAACAACCGCCTCTCAAATCCCCCAGATTGTAGGCTCTGAATATAAAAAAGCATTTGAATTTCTTGGTGCTAAAAATGTAAATGTTCTGGACATCCACAACCGTGAAGAAGCTAATTCTGATGCGATGGTAGCAAGAGCAAATGCTGCTGATGTCATGATGTTCACTGGAGGGGATCAACTGAGACTGACCTCTATTCTTGGGGGTACAAGATTCCACGATACGATTTTATTAAAATATCAGGAACAGGATTTTATTTATTCCGGTACCTCCGCAGGTGCTGCTGCCGCTTCTGAAAATATGATCTACCAGGGAAGCAGTTCTGAAGCTCTTTTAAAAGGAGAAATCAAAACCACTCAGGGATTAGGTTTAATTGATAATGTTATTATTGATACCCACTTCGTACAACGGGGAAGAATCGGGCGTCTTTTCCAGGCGGTAGTGAACAATCCGAGAACCCTGGGAATCGGACTGGGAGAAGATACAGGACTTTTCATTCATAATGATGTGATGACAGCTGTAGGTTCAGGTCTTGTTATATTAGTAGACGGAAGATTTATTAAAGATACCAATCTTACGAATATTAATCTTGGAGAGCCTATTTCTATTGATAATTTAACGGTACACGTAATGTCTATGAATGATCATTATGATCTTACAACGAAGGTATTAACTATTGAGAATTCTCAGTTTAATCCGATACCGCAGGATAAGTAGTGAAGGGTGCGGGATTTCGAGATTCGGGGGTCTTATAGATAACATCGAGATTTGTTTTCCAAAAAATATAGCAAACTCGAAATCCCGGAACACAAAACTCACATTAATACAGAATATTAATAAAATTCTTATCTTTTCTTCCTATTAATAACCCGGATTATTATTGACTATGATAAATACATAACTCGGGAACAAGAAACCCATATCTACTATGAAAATCATTATCCACGGCGGTTTTTTCTCAGAAAGCGACCAAAGCCATGAAGTAAAAACAGCTAAACAGGACTCTTTAAAAGAAATTGCCCAAAAAGCTTTTGATTATCTTAAAACACATTCCGCTTTTGATACCGTTGCATATGCCGTTTCATTACTGGAAAACGATCCATTATACAATGCAGGAATCGGGTCTCAGATTCAAAGTGACGGCATTATTCGCATGAGCGCTGCAATTATGAACGGAGACACTCAGAAGCTAAGCGGTGTGATCAATATTCAAGATGTAAAGAATCCTATTTTTGTTGCCAAAGATCTGATCAATGAGGATGATAGAGTTTTAGGAGGAAATGGTGCAAAAATCTATGCTGCAGAGCATGGTTTTGAAAATTTTTCTACGGAAATTCCTCAGAGAAGAAAAGAATATGAGACTAAACTTGCTAACGGAGGCAAGGGAACAGTAGGCTGTGTTGCTATAGATCATGAAGGAAAACTGGCTGTTGCAACTTCTACGGGAGGAAAAGGTTTTGAAATTCCCGGAAGAATTTCAGATTCTGCCACGGTGGCCGGAAATTATGCCAATGCATTCTGTGCAGTAAGCTGTACCGGTGTGGGAGAAGATATTGTGAGCAATGCTACTGCCACAAAAATTGTAACAAGAGTTACAGACGGAATGAGCCTTCAGCAGGCTTTCAGCAAAACATTTGATGAACTTAAAACCATTGATGGGTTCGCAGGTGCCATTGCTATTGACAAAGAAGGGAATGTTTATCATCAGGATTCCTATCCTACTATGGTTTTCGCCAGTTTTGACGGTAAAAATTTCCAAGTCTTTTCTTAAATTTAACATTTTTTTATAAGTCCATTTATTTTTTTGGCACGTATTTTACATTATTCATAACAACAAATTTTAATATTAATACATAAAAAAATAGAAATCATGGGAAACAAAGCAAAAGGACTATTAGCTTTATTAGGTTTAGGTGCATTAGCTTATTGGAAATATAAGAACTCAAGCCCTGAAGATCAACAAGCAGTAAAAGATAAAATCAATACAGCAAAAGACAATCTTAACAAATGGGGAAATGACCTTAAAAGTAAAGCCAATGATGTTGCTTCCCAGGTTCAGACTAAAGTGGACGAAGCAAAAACAAAGGCTGAAGATTCTCTAAGCTAATTAACAAGAGCAGTTTTTTTAACATTCATATATAGGAAAAAGTCATCGTAATAGCACTACGATGACTTTTTGTTTTAATTTAAATCATTCAGATATTGATCAATTCATTTACTTTTTCTGTGCTGCTAATGCATATACAAGAGGTACCTTATTTCCAAACTGTGGAATTCTCCATTTTCCTGTTTCAAATTCTTCTACATGTCTGAAGCAAGGATAGGGTGACCAGTCAAATTCCCGGAAAGTATTCAGTTGTAAATCTTTTTTAATCAAATTATCAAGAACTTCTGATACAGAGTGATTCCACATTACATATTCCTGTACAATAGGCGCAGACTGATCTGCATATGTTCCTTCGTACGTTTCTACAATTGGTTTTTCGTTGAAATAGTTGTAAGCCACTTTTGTAAAGTCATCATCAAACATCCAAACAACAGGGTGAAATTCTACCATAATGAATTGTCCTCCCGGTTTTAAGAAATGATCAATAACCCCAGCCCATTTTTCAAGATCAGGAAGCCATCCAATAGTACCATAACTTGTATAAACGATATCAAATTTCTGATCCAGAACATTCGGTAGATCATATACATCTGAACAGATGAATTCTGTATCCGTACCACATTTCTGTGCAAGTTCTCTGGCTGTATCAATAGCTTTGTCGGAAAGATCTATTCCGGTAACTTGAGCACCCATTCTTGACAGAGAAATAGAATCCTGCCCGAAATGACATTGCAGATGCAGAATGGTTTTCCCTTTTATGTCTCCAAGAAGTTCCAGCTCTATGGAGTTCAGAGATGTCCTTCCTTTTAAAAATTCATCTACAAAGTAGAAATCTGATTTCAGATGGGGTTCTACTTTGGCATTCCACGATTTTTGATTAATTTCTAAATAATTTTCCATGGTGTAAGTTTTAAATTATGCTAGTTACCCTGAATGATATAGTTTTTTGTTATTAATTTCCTTTCCGGCTGGCTGAAATCCGCTGGTTGAAACCAAACCTCAATTTTGCTCCCGTAATAATCTCCCCAATCCCCTTCTTTCACTGTAAAGTCTTTATCATCACTTGAAAACTCTCTCAGCTCGTCGCCAGGATTAAAGACTTCTCTCATCGATTGTTTTTTGATTTCTTTTTCAGAAAGAATTCTGTTGCTATTAAAATCATAGACTTTTAAGTAGACTTTACCTTTTTCTATCTTATTCAGGAAAACATCATATTTATAAGAACCTGGCTGCAAATAATCGTAAATAAGGATATCTGGTTGGGTAACCTCAACCAATTCTTTATTATCTGAGAACAGCTTTAAAGGCATTGAGAATGCTGCATTCTTTGGATTCTTGATATCATTATTATAAGGTTTATAAGGGCTTTTAGGCGGGCAAAAAGCAAAGAAACCTCCAATAATAAAAAACATGCAAAAACTTAAAATACACTGATAGATTCCATTTTTAAATTCATCTTTTTTGAACATTCTGGAAATTCCTAGAATAAAACTTACAACAATCACCAAAAAAGGGATAGCAGAGAAAAAATTCCATACAAAACTGCTAATTGGTAAAATAAGGATCAGTAACCAACAGATAATTCCAATAAACAATGCAATAAAAGAGGTAAAATACCATCTCCAGTTTATCGCTCTAAAAATCACTTCTTTTATCATAACTTCTCCATTAATTTTTTCTTTTGCCCAAGGAATTCTTCTTCACTTAAAACTCCAGCTTCTTTTAATCTTCCCAACTGCTCCAGCTGATCTAAAATACTTGGCTCAGATTTACTCTGAAAATGCTGTTCCGGAAGTGACATGAACTCTCTTACTTTTTCACAAAACAGTTCAGCATGATACTTTCCTACTCCATCAATCTCTACAACGTCATCTGTAACCTGAATATCTATGGAAGCCAATAAGAATTCTGTTTCATATTGTATGGAGCTTATTTTGCTGTAGGAGAAATCTTCTACTTTCAATCCGTACATGAACTCTTTATCTACAAAAATCAGTCTTCTTTCTGTGGCTACTAAAATAATATGGTGGTTGTTTAATTTGTTTCTGCCTTCTACCAGATAAACAATTCTTTCGTCTGGTGAAAGAATGTTCGGCAATTCGTGAATCTCTTTTCTGGCAAATATGGTAGGGCTTATATCCAGCTTTTTCAGTTCATCTCTTATTTCGTCAAGTCTTGATCTTTCACTCATAGTGTTATTTTATGGTTTAAAATTAGTTTTTATTTAAGATTAAAAATTTAATTCGATAAAAAACATCATTCTTCTGAAGGGATTACAATAGAAGTATGCAGGCAATACATTTTCCAACCTAAGGTTTCGTACAATAGTTTTCCCTCTTCTGTAGCCACTAAAAGATTATTTGTAACTCCTTTGGACAAGGCAATTTTTTCCAGTTCTTTCAATAAAAAAGTAGCGAGTCCTTTCCTTTGATGATTCTTTTCGGTGATAATCCTGTCATACACTGCTATATCATCTATAAGAGAAACACGGCCTATAGAAGCCTGCTCACCATTCTCTGCTACAATCCTCACTACAAAAGTAGTATTATACTCAGAAAATTCTAAATGATATCCTTTTGCAAGACTGATTTCCGGAAAATTCATAGGATAAAAACAGGTCATCATATATCCCTGTGGCTGCAGTTTCCATCGTTCAGGAATTTTATTGATGAATTCATCCGGAGAAGTGGATACTTTAAGGTAAATCCAGGGGTCATCAATTGAATGGGCAAGCTGGAACAAATCATCATTAAGTTCAGGAAATACAAAGCGTTCTTTTTGCTTTTCATCTCCTACCATCACATGAAATCCGGACTTATAAGGAACAGGAAAAGATACTTCTCTTGATAAGCACCATCCTTTAAGCCATTTTTCTACGATTTCTACTGATACTTTATCCTTCATGATTCGGTATTAAAAATTTTATTGCAATTGCTGCAGGAGTTTCTTTTTCTGTTCTGCAAATTCGGCATCCGTCAAGATTCCGTTTTCTCTTAGTTTCCCTAGCTTTTCCAGTTGATTAAAAATTTCTTCTGAGGAAACCGAAATATTTGTGTTTGCCGAACCTATTTTTTTTGGAGAATTCTTCTGAGAATTATTATATATTCCTTTTATCTTATCGTAAAACTTCTCTGCATCTTCTTTATCCATGAAACATTCAAACTCTACTACTCTTTCATCAAGGTGCAATTTAATAATTGGAGACTTTGAATGTGACACAAAGCTTACAGCCTTGATGGTTTCGTTCGGATAATCATTGATTTTTGCTTCTCCAAACATTGCTTTTGATACAGAAATTAATCTTGCAGGTGTTGCCACTAATATTCCTGCAGCCAAAGTATTGACAAACTGAGCATCTGTAATGGCGATGATTTGTTCTTCTTCCGATATCAGATAAGGAAGTTCTTTTATTTCTCCTTTGGTAAAGACGGAAAGATTGGCATTCAACATTTCCAACTCACTCTTTATTTTCTGATGTCTTCTCTTATAAACTTCTTTTGATATCTGGGGGGAGCCGGAATCTATTGTTACAGGAAGATTCTGTTCTGCATCCATCATTGCCTGAACGGCTTCATTTTTTTCTTCATTCAGCATTTTATTAATATCATTAATACTGAATTTATTAAGATTGTACAGCAATTCTTCGTTGATATCGCTTACTTTATTTAAACATTTATTGCATAAAACATTGCCGTCTGAGAGCTTATTCGCTCCCAAAAGTGTATCCATGGACGTTAGTTCTGTATTGCATAATGCACAATTATTGCTCATTTCTTTTCTTTTATAATTTATCTAGCAGCTTTTTCTTTTGTTCTGCAAACTCTTGATCTGTCAAAATTCCGCTTTCTCTCAACCTTCCTAATTTTTCCAACTGTTCAAAAATAGCAGCGGAATCAGCTTTATCAGTAGAATATACATTTTCCTCTACCAAATCAGGAATCGTTTGAGCAAATGCCTGGAATGGACTTGAATTTTGTGTGAATTCGTTTTCATTATAGGATCTGCTTCTATTTTGAACATTGGAAAATGCTTTTCCATCATTTTTATTATGTACCTTGAACTGTGCCGAACCTCTATAAGTATTGAGTTTCAATATAGAGTACAAAAGGTTTTCAATATGTTCAATGGAAGAGATGTCGTGAGTAAGGAATTCGTTTTTTACAACACCACCTAGAAATTTTTTATCAATAAATACAATTCTTCTCTGGGTTGAAAATATAATTCCTTCTCTGTTACTTTGGAGATCTATTCCTTCTGCGATGGCCAAAAGTCTTTCGTCTTTATCCAGTAAATTCGCCAACTCATTTACTTCTTCATTCGCCAAAACGCTCAGTCTTGCATTAAGTGCAACAATCTGATCTTTTATTTCATCCAGTCTGGTGGGTGCATCATATTCGTACTGACTTTTTCCTGAAAACTGAGTTCCTCCAGGATTCCGGCTGGCATCAATTTTACTTTTCAGCATCATTCCTGTAATTTCTGCAAAATAAAACTGATCAAGATTATTGATGAGGTCTCTATTAATATGAATGGCTTTAGTAAAACATCCTGCACATAAATAGCCACCGTCAGCCAATTTATTTTTACCTACGGACATATCTGTAGCCGTCAGCGGTGTACCGCACAATGCACATCTGGTATTCATCTGGTTTTTATGTTTAAAAGTTTTTATGAATACAAGGCAACATTTTACCCTGCTTTTATAACATCGACTCCAAATTACAAATTCTGAACCGATTGTAGAGATCAAAAATATTCAAATCTTAGCATCCATCAAACAAATCAACCACAAAAATTGCTTTTGTGGTTGATTTATTTTTTAATATGTGTATACTACTATCGCCCTAAAAACTCTTCTAAAGAAACAGTTTTCTTTTCTCCTGCTTCAATATCTTTAAAAGTAACCGTATTATTTTTAAGTTCTTCTTCACCCAGGAAAACTACATTTTTTATTCCTTTCTTTTCTGCGTAAGTAAACTGCTTATTAATTTTTGCATTTTCAGGATATAATTCTGCTGAAATTCCTTTTGCTCTCAGCTGCATAATCAGTTTCAAAGCTTCTGTTGTTTCTTCACCTCCAGAATTAGCAAACAGATATTCTATCTTAGAAGAAGCTTCTTCAGGGAAAAGATTCAATTCTTCCATAACAAGATAGATTCTGTCTAATCCGAATGAAATTCCTATTCCCGGAATATTTTTCACTCCAAAAACTTCCGTCAGGTTATCATATCTACCTCCTCCTCCAATGGATCCCATAGCAACCTCATCTGCCTTCACTTCGAAGATGGCTCCTGTATAATAATCCAGACCTCTTGCTAAAGTAATATTGAATACAAGATTTTGCATATCCACACCAAGGTTCAAAGATTGTGTAAGAACATATTCCAGTTCTTCTACTCCTTTCAGGCCAATTTCGTTTCCTGCAAATTTTTCTTTCAGCTGAAGAAGATTTTCCAGTGCATCGTCTGACTGAGTAAATAAGAAATCCAGCTTATCAATAGATTCCTGAGAAATTTCTCTTTCCAGCAATTCTTTTACAACTCCATCTTTTCCAATCTTATCCAGCTTATCCAATGCTACTGTGAAATCAATCAGTTTCTCTGTGATTCCTGCGTATTCTGCCAATCCGGAAAGAATCTTTCTGTTGTTCATATGAATCGTTACCGGAACTTTCAGATCTGCAAAAGACTTCAGATACAATTGAACCAGCTCCACTTCCTGTAGCAAACTCTCACTTCCTACCACATCTGCATCACACTGATAAAACTCTCTATATCTTCCCTTCTGGGGTCTGTCTGCTCTCCATACCGGTTGAATCTGGGAGCGTTTGAAAGGAAATGTTAATTTTCCATGATTCATGGCTACAAATCTTGCAAAAGGTACGGTAAGGTCATAGCGAAGAGCTTTCTCTGAAATTTGAGAAGTCAATTTCTGATGGTTTTTATGATCCCAGTCTTCCTGATTAACCTCTGAAGTATAATCACCTGAATTTAAAATCTTAAAGATCAGTCTGTCACCTTCTTCTCCGTATTTTCCTGTCAACGTAGAAAGATTTTCAAAACTTGGTGTTTCCAATGGCTGAAACCCGAATAATTCAAAATTATTCTGTAAAATATTGATAATATATTTTCTTCTGGAAACTTCCTGTGCCGTAAAATCTCTCGTCCCTTTTGCTAAACTTGGCTTCATTTGTTGTATATCATTTTGATAAATGCAAAAGTACGGAATTGAAAGGAATTTTACACAGTATAAAAAGATGAAGAAACAATCTTCTCCAGCTTTGTTGTTGGGTTATCAATTATTTCAAAAATCAAATACTTTCAAATCTCAAGGATCTCTTCACCATAATTTTCAATTTTATGCTTTCCAAATCCTTTGATCTCGAGCAATTCTTCTTTCTTAGCAGGTTTATATTTAGCTACAGAAATCAATTCTTTGTTACTTGTGATGAAATAAGAGAGAAGATTGTGTTCCAGAGCTTTTTCTGATCTACAAGAGTTTCAATGCACATTTTGATTCTTATTAAAATACAACTGTGGATCAATTTATTGTTTTCAAAATTTTATATTCTTTCTTATAACTTAAGATAAGAATATGCCTTTATTAAGATTTAAGTTAATAGATAAATATTTGTGGAAAAACTAAAAATCAGTAATAAAATATCGGATTTGGATAAACACATTTTAATCAACTGAAATACAAACAATTAATAAATCGTGTAATACCTATGTAATATCTAAGTAATACCAAAATACAATCAAATAACACCTAAGTAGTATCTTTTTTTCACCTAAGTATCATTATTATAGCTACTATTGCAGTTCAAAATTAAGATCGAAAAAACACATTAAAATGAAAAAAATCTTTTTTTTACCAATTCTATTGGTATCTGCATTAGTATTTTCCTAAGTAGGAATTAATACAATTTATTGCTGATCCTTTTATAACAATTTATTTTTCTTAAAGTTTGTTTTACAAACAATTACGACAACTCCATATAAAACTTAAAAAACACATTAAAATGAAAAAAATCTTTTTTTTACCAATTCTATTGGTATCTGCTTTAGCATTTTCCCAAGTGGGAATTAATACATCTGCTCCTGATTCTTCTTCCGCATTAGACATTAAGTCCACTAACAAAGGTCTTCTTATCCCCAGAGTAGCGCTCACCGGAAAAACAGATCTTACAACAATTCCAAATCCTGCTAATGCCTTATTAGTTTATAACACCTCCAATGCAGGAATTTCTCCCAATAATGTAACTGCTGATAATATTTATAAATTTAGTACAGCATCTGGGCAATGGCAAAAATTATTAGATGAAAACACTCCTATTCCTGGAGTTTCAACGGTGGCAAATATCATAGGGTTTAAAAGTTCCGGAAATGATACCACTTACTTAGGTGCTGATTTAGGTTCTAGTATAAGAACCATTAAATATGATGATATAAGACAAACTTCGAGTTATGCGAGCTATAATGCTTCTACTGGTGAATTAACAATATTAAAAAGTGGATTTTACACATTTAATATCAATTTTGTAGCAAAAGGTGCTATGACAGGTACTCCAAGAGTAGGTGTATCAAAGCCTTATACCGGTGCCTTTGTTTATGCGGGGAATTCCTCTTTTGCATTTCTATCACAACCTTACGTGACAGCAGATGCTTCTACTCCTTTTACCTTATTTTCATCAGGAACTCTTAATTTAACAGCGGGGCAAAAAATTATATTTTTAACAAGATTTATCGATCCTACTGTTAATACTCTGAATGTTGAAAGTATTAACTATGACAGAACAATGGTTAATTCTGTAGTTATTAACTACACTCAGCCATAATAATTATTACCAAAAAAATATTTTTAACTTTCTGCTGTTCCCAATAATCTTTAAACGATTAAAATATTTAAAAAACAAATTTTCATTTTTTTATAGAACAATAGACAGTTTATATTTTTGTCACTTGTAAATAAATACAGAATATTAAGAACATATATATTTATTTAATTTTTTTAATTCTAATTATACAGGGCACTCTTTGCCCTGTATAATTAGAGTATTTTTCAATATTCCCAAAAGATTATATACTTTCAAGAATCTCAAGGATCTCTTCACCATAATTTTCAATTTTATGCTTTCCGAATCCTTTGATCTCAAGAAGCTCTTCTTTCTTAGCAGGTTTATATTTAACTACAGAAATCAATTCCTTATTACTGGCTATGAAATAAGTGGGAAGATTGTGTTCCCGAGCTTTTTCTGATCTCCATAGCTTCAATGCATCCAGAATCTTTTCTTCATCTGTGTTCAAAAGATCATTTTCTGCCGAATATTTAGCTGCCTTTGGTTCTTTTACTGTATTTTTTGACAGTTTTAAATCTTCAAAATACAATATTACTGACCAATATTTTTCTTCACTCACAAAAGCTGTTTCTGCTTTTATAATCTCATTGTCTTCCAGAAAATCATCCAGCATTTTCTGGTCTTTGTAGAGAAATTCCTCAGGAAGCCTAATTTTAAAAATTTTTACTTTCATCATTTGTGTTTTTACCATTATTTTCCTCCTAACAACAGGATTTCATCAACTCGAATTTCCGTGATGTACCGCTTTACCCCATCCTTATCATCATAAGATCTGTACGTAAGCTTTCCTTCGATAGCAATTTCTTTTCCTTTGGGAACATATTTTTCAAAAATTTCTGCTGTTTTCCCGAAAGCAATAAGATTGTGCCATTGCGTTTCTTCTACTTTTTCTCCTTTGGCATTCGTATAATGATCGCTTGTAGCCAAAGATACGCTTGCTTTTACATTTCCATTATCGAAATTTACCATTTCAACTTCTTTACCTGTGTAACCAATTAATGTTACTTTGTTTCTTAGTGACATAACTTTTAGATTTTAAAGATTAATAATTCAGATAAGAGACGTTCACTGTTTTTCTCAAATCTCTGTTGCAAAGGTTGCGATGTTACCCAATCACAGTCGGTTATAAACTATTTAAAATCGTTTGTAATCGTTTGTTGTCGGATAATGAAATAAAGAGAATACAACAAAAAACACTATTTGTAAGAATTAAAAGCTGATAATTCTTATCTTAAAATTAAAGAACTAAACAAAAAAAAGCCTAATATCAAAATATTTTTCACTCTTAAAAACATTGAAAAATAGATCTATCACAAGGGATTTTTTTCTATTTAATTTAATTTTTTTTTGCAAATTTGTAAAAATGTCTGATATGCAAAAAGAAAAACTACGTACAGTAAGAAAAACGAAAGGATATACCCAGCAAGAATTGGCTGATGTAATCCCCACTGACGTCTCCAATTATAGCAGAAAAGAAAGTGGCGGGGTATCTATAACACAGACAGAATGGCAAAAGCTTGCTAAATTTCTAGAGGTTCCTGTGGAGGAAATTTATGAAGAGGAAGAAGCAAAATTCATCATCGAGAATCCGGTTTTTACTGACAATACAGGAGTCAATGTAGGTAATAATATTGCTACAACAAATATCAGTAACGAATTAAGCATAGAAATTATAAAAACAATGCAGGAATATATTGGTTTGTTAAAAGAAGAAATCAACAGGCTGAAAAAATAAGCTGAGATACTTCCACACCGAAGTATGTTACAATAAAATATAAAAGCGTTCCGCAATGGAGCGCTTTTTTAGGTTATAAACCATTAAAAAGGCACTCAATACAATTATTGAATACCTTTCACTTAATCATGTAATTTAAAATTGGAATTTATACTTTTTCACATTCTACAATACTTTGAACCTCTGTCCCGATATGAACAACTCTGTTAAACCTCAGTCCGGCTCTATCCAGAAGTTCTTTAAATTCATTTAATGTTCTTTCTCTTCCCGTAATGCAGGCCATCATTACAATATCAAACAACTTGGAAATATGAGGTTTATTTCTGCTTTCATCAGGAATTACAGCATCCATGATCAATAGCTTTGCTCCTTTTGACATTGCGTTATAGCAGTTTTTCAAAATGTGTACACACTCATCATCATTCCAGTCATGGATAATCCATTTCATGGTATACAGATCTGCTCCTTCAGGCACTTTTTCGAAGAAACTTCCTGTGGCTACTTTACAACGATCTTTTAAATTTTCCGGAATGAGCTGAAGTGTTTTTTCTGTAACATGGGCTTCATCAAAGATAATTCCGGAACTTTCCGGGGATGAATTCAGCATGGTGTACATCATAGCACCATTACCTCCGCCTACATCCACTATGGTTTTATAAGGAGTAAAATCATAGTTTGCAGCAATTCCTTGCAAAGACATTCCGGATAATCCCGTCATTCCCCTCCCGAAGTTGGCTCCTAATTCCGGATGTTTTTTGTAATATTCCCAAAGATTCATCCCATGTACGTGGTCAAATGGAACTTTGCCTTTCTGCACAGAATAAATAAGATCTGCAAAACCTGGAAAATGTTCTCCTACATTGGCTATGACAAAATCTTTTACGGTTCCGGGAACACTGGTTTGTAAGGCAGCTCCGAAATCATTTAAAGCAAATGTTCTATTCTCAAGTTCTTCAAAAATACCTTCACTACTCAAAGCTCTCATTATTCTGTATAATTCTTTTTCGTTGGAGTGTGTCTCTGCTGCCAATGCTGAAATTGTTTTGGGTCCGTATGCCAATTGATCAGCAATATTAAGTTCCGCAGCCGTTTTTACACAGCCTACAAGCCACATCCGGCTTAATACTTCAAACATTTTGAAAGTAAATTCCGGTTTCACGGGTTGTTTTTTCATAGTAATAGCTTTTGATGATGTTTAATAATAACAGAAGAATTATTATTATCAAATTTATAAAAAAACACAATTATGTGAAATAAAAATTAATTTTATTTACATGAAAGCAAGTGGGTTATGATCAAAAATTAAGATTTATAAGTGAAATATATTTTCGGAATATTGATAAATACTGCTTGTTTCAAAAGAAATAACAGTAAATAAAATACAGTCTGAAATACTCAAAAATTTTATATTATTGAACAAACTCTATCCTTTTTTATAAAATATCACAGGAATAAAATCCAGGTGTAAAGCTATCCATTTACAAACGGATAATTCCGTATCTTTGTGAAAATTCATCTATGAAAAGGAGCATCAATATATTTGAGTTTCCTCTCAATTTGGGGCTTACAAAGAAAGTACATGAGACAGAACCCGGGGTTCGAAAACTTCCGGATTGGCTCAGAAAATTTGATTTTCATAGCAGAATTGATCCTAAAAACGTTTTCAGGCTAGACGCTCCGGTATATTCTATGGATTTTGACAAGGAATCAAACGTCAGAAATGCCAACCAGATTATTGAATATGCTAAAAAACAGGCTGATTATATCCTTCACAATTACGAAAAAGGGGCATTCAATATTATTCTCGGAGGTGACTGCAGCATTCTCATAGGAAATGCAATTGCTCTGAAAAAATTGGGCAATTTCGGACTTTTTTATCTGGATGGCCATACAGATTTTATTCCACCAGAACTTTCTGAAACCGGTGGTACAGCAGGAATGGATCTCTCCATCATTACTGGAACAGGACATGAAAAATTAACTGATATTAATGGTTTAAAGCCTTACCTGTCTGAAGAAAATATTTTTTGCTGTGGAAATGCGGAAACAGGTGACAAAGAATATATTGCTCAAATCATCAATTCCGATATTCATTATTTTGACCTTTACCGCCTCAGAGAAAATGGTTTCAGAAAAACAGCTGATGACTTTCTGAGAATGGTGGATGATAAAAGTTTGGACGGATTTTTCATTCATTTTGATGTAGATATTCTGAAAGATGAGATTATGCCTGCCGTAGACAGCAGAATGGAAGACGGAATTGACTATGACGATCTCAGGGAAATGCTGGAACCTTTATTTGAGAATCCATTGTGTTTTGGAATAGAGATTACTATTTTAGATCCTGATTATGATGAAAACGGAACTTATACCCGTCCATTTGTAGACCAATTAATTCTAATTATAAAAAAAAAAGAAGAGTAAATGAAGAAGACAATCAAAAGAACATTCAGGGTTTCAAAATATGTAATTTATAAAGAAACACTTGTAGATTATAAGGAGCATTTCTGGTCATTTTTGGGAGCTTTTTTTGGAATCGGGATTATTGCATTTATCCAATCTCACTCACTCACAGAAACTGAGAATATTTTCCTGATTGGTTCTTTTGGGGCATCGAGTGTTCTTATTTATGGAGCAATACAGAGCCCTCTGGCACAACCCAGAAATCTTATCGGTGGACATGTTCTCTCGGCTTTGGTAGGGGTTACTGTTTATCAGTTTGTCCCCGATATTATCTGGCTTTCGGCTCCTTTGGCAGTGGCATTTTCAATTGTACTGATGCAGTATACAAAAACTTTGCATCCACCAGGCGGAGCTACAGCCCTGATTGCAGTAAGCTCTACAGGAAAAATTCCGGAATTGGGGTATTGGTACGTTCTCTCTCCTGTTCTTTCAGGATGCATTATTCTTCTGATTGTAGCTCTATTTTTTAATAATATTACTCCCAACAGGAGTTATCCTACTCACAGTATGTTTAAAAAACTGTTGAAGAAAAGACACACTCATCACTTAAAATAAAAATCATGAATTGCCTGGAATGTGGCGAAAAAATCATCGGAAGGACAGATAAAAAATTCTGCAACGATGCCTGCCGGAACGCCTTTAACAATAAGCAGAATAAGGATTCAAACAATCTGATGCGGAATGTAAACAATAAACTCCGCAAAAACTATCGCATCTTAATGGAAATAAATACTGATGGTAAAACAAAAGTCCCAAAATCCAGACTGGATGGCTTAGGTTTTGATTTCGATTATTTTACCAATCTGAAAGTTTATAAAAATGGTTCTGAATATAAATTTATTTATGATTACGGCTATAAACTTCTGGAAGATGATTATATACTGATTGTAAAAAATCAGGCATAACCCCACACACCACAAATCTATTATTATGAAAGAAGTTGTTCTGATTACCGGTGCCAGCGGTATGATTGCCAAAGAGCTGGCAAAAAAGATAGGCAATGAATACGAACTCAGGTTTCTGACCCGAAAAAAAGTACATAATCACGAATATGAATGGGATATTAAAAAAGGAAGTATTGATGAAACTGCCTTTGACAATATTTCCCACATCATTCATCTTGCAGGTGCCAATATTTCAGAAAAACGTTGGACACCCGAAAGAAAAAGAGAGCTTATTTCCAGCCGTGTAGATTCTGCCGAGTTATTACGAACAACTTTAAGAAAAAACAAAATTAAGCTGAAGTCTTTTATTTCAGCTTCAGGAATTAATTTTTATGGCACAGAAACTACAGAAAAGATTTATACTGAAACAGATCCGCCTGGTAATGATTTCTTGAGTGAAGTCGTAGTTTTATGGGAAAGAGCTGCTGACGATTTCAAAGAGCAGGACCTGGCAGAAAGAGTTGTCAAAATACGAACTGCCGTGGTTCTTTCTGAAAAAGACGGAGCTTTAAAGAAAATGATTCCTCCTATTCAATACTATATCGGGTCTTCTCTGGGAACTGGCAAACAGTATATGCCATGGGTTCACCTTGATGATATCTGTTCTATTTATGAATTTTCATTAAAAACCCCAACAATGGAAGGGGCTTATAATGCTGTATCACCACAACATGCCACCAATAAAGAACTGACAAAAAAGATTGCACAGGTCCTTCAAAAACCTTTATTCATGCCTAATGTTCCTGGATTTGTTCTGAAACTGATATTCGGAGAACTGGCGACTGCTATTCTGGAAGGCTCCAGAGCTTCTTCAAAAAAACTTCAGGATGCAGGTTTCCATTTTAAATTTCCGGATCTGGAAAAAGCATTAAATGATTTATTAAAGCATTAAATTCAAAAATATAATTGACATATATAATAATACAGAAAATATTCTAATGAAAAACCCTGACATAACCTTATTAAACACAGAAATCCTTTCAGACAACTGGTATACTTTAAACAAAGTCACTTATTCTGTTTTAAAAAAGAACGGAACTACAGAAACCCAAAGCAGGGAAGCCTACGACCGTGGCAACGGAGCTGTCATTCTTCTTTACAACAAAACGTCTAACACTGTTATTCTCACCAGACAATTCCGCTTACCTACTTATATCAATGGAAATCCTACAGGTATGCTTATTGAAGCCTGCGCCGGACTTTTGGATAATGACAATCCAGAAGACTGTATTAAAAGGGAAACAGAAGAAGAAACCGGATATAAAATTTCCAGCGTTCAAAAAGTATTTGAAGCTTATATGTCTCCTGGATCTGTAACGGAAATTCTTTATTTCTTCATTGCAGAATATTCCAGTGAGATGAAAATTAATGATGGAGGCGGATTAGAAGAAGAAGGAGAAAATATAGAAGTTCTGGAACTCCCTTTTGAAGAAAGTCTGAAAATGATTGATACAGGGGAAATCAAAGATGCAAAAACAATCATGCTGCTACAGCATTTGAGGATTAAAGGAATTATGTAAAAATAGAGCATAAATGATGATTGATAAATGATAAATCATCTATAAAAACTACATATTTAAATAAAACTACTAACTTAAAAACTTTAATTTAAACTATTAACAGATGATTGAACATGTGAAGCTTGCCATTAATCCCAAATTTCAGGATTGGGTTCTTTTTGAAAACGGCACTTATATTATTTTTGATGATATCAGTACTATCGAAGATGTAAAAGAGGAAGCAATAAAACTAATGAAAGAATTTGAGCCGGTTTCTGCGGGAGGTCCTGCCGGCGATTTCAGTGTAATTCATTTAAACCTTACTGACGGATGGCTGGTTTCCGGACATGGATATGGTATGTATACGTATGTACATCCTTCGGAATTGGACAATGAATCTCCAAATGATCTTGAAATAGGACTTTATGGTAGGTCTAAGAGAGATTCGGATGGTCAAAATCCTGAAATTATTCATATTAACAGCAGCGAAGCTTTATAAGAGTTGCAATAATTCATGAAGTATTTGGGAATAAAAATCATTAAAGCCACCGCTTTATTTTTAGTTCTTCTTTTCAGTATTCTGATGCTGAAAACGATTTCCCAGTATACTTCTTTTAATAAGCATATCGGGTTTCTGGCTTTTAAGCAGCAGGTTGTAAACAATCCGTATTGGATGGCTTTTTTTTACATTCATATCTTTTCCATAACGTTATGTCTTCTGGCCGGTCTTACCCAGTTTTCAAATCGTTTTTTAACGGAAAACAGGGGTCTTCATCAAATTATTGGCAAAATATATGTTTACAACATTCTTATTATTAATGTTCCGGCATGCTTTGTACTTGGGATTTTTTCAAATGGAGGACTTATCGGAATTATGGGATTTCTGGTACAGGATGTCTTCTGGGCTTATTTTACTTTTGCTGCTGTGCTTTCTATCAAAAAAGGAAATATTGCCAGGCATAGGATGTATATGATTCTAAGCTACGCGGTGACTACCACAGCAATTACTTTCAGAATCGTAAAGAATATGTTCTATAACGAAGAACGTCATGATTACGAACTTTTTTATGGCTTGAATGTCTGGGCTGCTCTTTTTATCAATCTTTTCATTGCTTATTTAATTCTCAAAAAAGATTCTTTTTTAACGGGAAAAATCAACAGTGGAAAAGAAGATTAAAAGACTGAGAAATGAAACCAGAAAAAATGATCCGATAAATATTAAAGTATTAAAAACAACTTCATATTTATTATTCCGTGTCCATTTACCGAAAAAACGCATTATCAGATAAGCAATTCCGCCAAAAAGGACAATGATAAAAAGAAAGAAAAGGTAATATATCATGGCTTCGTGTTAATTTATGTAAATCTATTATTTTAAATTTTAAAAAACAATCATCAACATTAAGAAAAGGGGATATCAATAGTCCTGTTTCCTAAACAAATTCTTGAATTTTATTCTAATATCATTGTTATTGAAATAAAATACACATAGAAGTTTGTCTAAAGCTATGTAAATTATCAACAACATCCTCTTTCAAAATTTTCATTCATATTCTTTGTATCCCCTACTACAAAAGGATTTTCAAGAAAATTAAACATAAAATTTAAAATCAAATAAAACCCGACAGTACAAAATTCATATAAAATCTGCAAAATCAATTGAGAAAATCTATTTAATCCTTTATATTTTGAATTTAAAGCCTTAATTTTGCACTGAAATTCAGAAAATTCGGATTCCTTCAACAATTTATGTACATGAAAAAAATGATGATCGGGCTTGCTTTGGCCCTATCCATTAGTATTTGGGGGCAAAAAACTCCTGCAAAAGCAAACAATCTGACCCCTTATAGTTA
Source organism: Chryseobacterium sp. MYb7 (assembly GCF_002979455.1). GTDB lineage: Bacteria > Bacteroidota > Bacteroidia > Flavobacteriales > Weeksellaceae > Chryseobacterium. The sequence goes on along the minus strand of NZ_PCOU01000005.1, from coordinate 23,290 downwards.
TCAGACTTTTAATTGTGACAATAAAGGGTATTTTGATCCGGCTAAATATAAGAAAGAAGAAATAGACGGGGTAAACAAACTTTTGTATCAGTTCAATGGGGTTGTATTTGATACCCGACCTGTTTTTAAACTTTCCCAGCTTGAAGAAATCCGCCAAAACAGAGAAGCCTATTTACAGGAACTTGAAAAGCAGTATGAAGAAAAGAAAAAGGAATTGTACAGCCTTAAAATAATTGATCTTCCAAGATGGAAAAAGCTACAGGAAGAGACTATTGATTCTTTTGAAAATGAATACCAGCTGAATAAAGAAGAAATTATCGCTTATTCTGACCCTACCACGCTTAAAAACAGTAAATATTACAATACCTGCAGAGAACAGATTGATGCAGTATCGTCTCCCGACAGAGAAAAGATGTTTGCTGCATGGAAAAATTATACAGAGCTTAAAAGCAAGAACAATGCTGATCCGAAAGGTGTAATGGCAAGATTTGATGCTAAAATGAATGATCCGCAGAAAGAAGACTATGCTCTGATAGATTTGATTGGTCTTGGTTTTCACAACTGTGCCAACAGCAGTTTTAGACAGAAACGTGATGACGAAGGAACTTCTTACAAGGACTTTGATAAAATTTTCACTAAGTTGAAGAGAACTTGTGATGAACCTTAGTTCATTTAAAAATTAAAAGATTAAAGCAGTTGAAAATATATTAGCAGTACTCAGATTGGGTGCTGTTTTTTTATTGGCAAAGTTTTACAGAGAACGGTTAAGGAACGGTTAAAGGAGGGTTAATGACCAGTTATTTCTTTGCGAAACTGCTCTTTACCTCTATTTTCGTACTTCTAAAACTATTCCATGAAACACGTTGTTACTTTCCTGGTATTGTTATTTTACATAGCAGTATCAGCTCAGAAAGCCCCCACTATCCTACCATTTTCTCTGGAAAATAATTCGATTTATGTGCATTGTAAAGTCAATGAAACGGACAGTATTAAATTTCTGTTTGATACTGGTGCGGATGGCTCTGTCATTAATATTAATTCAAAGAAAAAAGTACCGCTGCAAATTGGTGGCAAGTCTCAAAACAGAGGCTCAAACGGGACGAATACTGTTGATTACAGTAACCACAATACTATACAGTTTGGAGATATTCAGAAAAAAGAGATACAGTTTACTCTTATTCCTTATGAATCTGCCCATTTTGACGGGGTTTTCGGAACGGATCTTATGAAGGGAAAAACTATTGAAATTAATTATCATAAAAAAGAAATACGGTTTATGAAGAAAGCGACCAGTCTATTGATTTGGCAGGATATGAGAAAATAAAACTTCACATGATTGACAACTATCCGGCAGTAGAAAGCTGTATGATAGTGGATGGTAAGGAATATTCGGGATTCTTTGGACTCGACAGCGGAGCGGATGATGTACTCACTATAGCTTCTCCTTTTGCAAAAAAGAATACGTTGGTAAAAGGTATGAAAACAATTGGCAAAGCTACAGCGCAAGGCTCTGATGGTTCTGTATATGAAATGCCTGTTGTTCTCTGTCCGGCTGTCAAATTCGCTCAGAAATATCTTTATAACCTCCCGATTACTCTTTCCGGCTCCACAGAAGGAATTGATTCTACAGAAAAAATGGCGGGATTTTTTGGTAATCAGTTCTTAAAAAGATTTAATACTGTGATTGATTTTAAAAATGGGTTTATTTATTTTAAACTGAATAAAAATTTGTACTCGGAGTTTAATTAGCTGTTAGATCTAATTGGGACATTTTTCAGTACTATTGGGGTTAGAATTGATATAAAGATTAAATTTTATACTTTTATTCTAACTTTAACAAACTTACATAAAATGTCTCCAGAAGAATTTGTAAAAAGCTTTTATTTAGAAAAACAAAATATTCTTCATTCCAGTTTCAATAATGAAATGGAATATAGAAGTATGACTTCAATAAAAATTGAAGAATTAAATTTGGACGAAATTCAAACTGAAAAATTAAAAGAGATAGTTTCAAGTCTTCTTACTGATACTTTTTACACAATCCTGTTAGGTTTAGATGGCTCTGCAAGTATTGGCAACATACAAGAATCTTTTAAAATTTATGATGAAAAGAATAATTTAATATCAACAGATGGAGATTTAGAAGGTTATGCCTATGAATATTTTCACGGAGAATAAAGCATGATATTTGAAATTTTCAATCCCCTATTCCTTTTACTTTCAGAGCTATTGAAAATTAAAACAAATTAATAATGAATAAGTTAAGGTTTATTAGATTAAAATCCTTAATTTTGCACCCCGAAAATAAGGATTAGAGATATGAAAAAAATTGGTGAGCACAGAACACTTCTTGGAGTAGATAAAAATGTTACTTTAAAAGAATTAAAGACTATTTACAGAAATGTGATGAAAGATACCCACCCTGATAAATTCATTAATGATGAAGCAGGAAAGCAGGAAGCAGAAGAAAAAAGCAAGTCTGTGATTGAAGCCTACCACTTTTTGGTAAGTATTAATTCTGAAACTCAGGAAAAATATAAAGAAGAATATACGGAAACCACTACAAAATCTAATATTCAGGACTTTTATCTTGAGAAATCAATTTTAACGGTTCAGCATTTAAACGGAAATATGTATGAGTATATGGGAGTTCCAAGAAATACTTATATCAAAATGGTTAATTCAGATTCACCAAGCCGTTTTGCAAGAAGACACATCTATGGAAACTTTATCTACAGAAAGTCCGGAGAGGCTATGGCAGATTAATTTTTTCCTATTATAATATAAGAAGAGCTTTCAGTTTTTACTGTGAGCTTTTTTTGTTGCTAAAACTGAATAGTATGTTTTGGCTAAAGCCGATGATGGGCGTTATAGATTTAAGCGGACTCCCTTCGACTAGGCTCAGGATGATAGCCCGCTCCTATTGATTTTCTTATTGCGCAATTAATTATCAATAGAAATAGGCTTTAGCCCAAACTTATATAATCCAAATCTTAAATATCATCTGCCAACAAAAAGCGCCTCAGAAAATCTGAGGCGCTTTCGGTTAATTAAAGGTTTAATCTATTTATCTAAATGCTTAGGAGTAAATCCATCCTCATTTAGTTCTCTGTGTACATATTCTGCTTTCATTTCAGCTTCGTAGTCTACTTTAGTATCTTTACCCATTCTTCGTAGAACAGAGTCAAATAGAGAGTATACTACCGGAACAATGATCAATGTAAGGAATAGTGATGATGTCAAACCACCGATTACTACCCATGCAAGACCTTTGTTCATCTCAGCTCCGGCACCTGTTGCCAATGCGATCGGTAACATACCGAAGATCATCGCAATGGTTGTCATCAGGATCGGACGAAGACGGGCATGGTTAGCCTGTACTAATGCATCGTGAGTGTTTGCTCCTGCTGCTTTTCTTGCATTCGTAAAGTCCACGATAAGGATCGCATTCTTGGCTACCAAACCAATCAACATGATCATCCCTAGCATGGTGAAGATGTTCAGTGAGTTGGCAGTTAAGGCAAGGATTACCATTACCCCAATCATCGCTAACGGAATTGAGAACAATACCACAAACGGATATACAAAACTGTCATATAGTGAAACCATTACCAGGTATACCAATACGATAGCCGCTAATAATGCGATTCCTAACGTACCGAAACCTTCCTGCTGGTTTTCCATATCTCCACTCCAGATATACTCTACTCCTACAGGTTTTTTGGTGCTCTTCATGAACTGATCTGCCCATTCATTAGCAACATCCCCTACCGGTCTACCTACTGCTTTAGCTCTTACTTTTACCGAAGGAGATTTATCTCTACGTTCAAGCAAACTTGGCCCTGAACCCATTTTTACATCAGCAAACTGGCTTAGACGAACCTGCTGCCCCTGAGGGTTTGTAAACATAAGGTTTTTCACATCATCAATAGATTGTCTATTGACATCTCCGAAACGGATATTGATATCATATTCATATTCTCCGGCTCTGAATTTCCCATCTGTATTCCCGTTGAATGCAGTCTGCATTGTCTGTCCTACACTTGAAAGATTTAAGCCTAGAGAAGACATTTTATCTCTGTCAATGCTTACCTGAACTTCCGGGCTACCTGTATCTGTTGATAATTCGGCATCTACCGCTCCAGGAACTTTTTTCAATAGTTCTAAGATTCTGGTTGCTTCTTTTACTGCTGTTTCGTTATCAGGTCCTGTTACAACCATTTCAATTGGAGCATTTTCAGCACCCATGATACCGATTGGAGCCGTTTTAAACTCAACTCCTGTGAATTTCTCTTCCAGCTGTCTTTTTATTTTTGCAGCTTTAATATTGGTACTTTCAGAACGTTCAGATTTGTCCGTTAAGTTCACCTGAACCTCAGACTGGTAAGTAGTTGCCTGTGCACCTCCAAAACCTGTAGATTGCTGTCCAACTGTTGTAATAAGGTCTACAACATCTTTATCATTTCTTAAAAACTTTTCAACATCTAATGTTAATTGGTTTGTCTTTTCAACGGTTGCATCTTTTGACAATTCCATTTGTACTAAGAACTGACCACGGTCAATTGGCGGGAAGAATTCACCTCCAATGAATCCGAATGCTACCAGCATGAATGAACTGATTAAAACAATAAATGTGATCACTACTGTTGAAATTCTTCTTAAGGTTGTTTTCAGACACCATTCAAGGATACCTGTGATCCAGTGTGTAAACTTGTCAATTAATCCTTCAAACCAAAGAATGAATTTCTCAAACCAGTTTTTACCTGTTAAATGTTCCAGTTTACCGAATCTTGATGATAACCAAGGGATGATGGTAAATGAAGCCAATAGTGATAATAAGGTGGCAATAACTACCGTGACGCAGAACTGAGCCAAAATGTTTGCTACAAGACCAGAACTCATCGCAATCGGTAAGAATACCACTACAATTACCAATGTAATCGCAGCAACGGTAAATCCGATCTCTGAAGCTCCGTCATACGCTGCTCTGATTTTGCTTTTACCCATCTCCATGTGACGGTAAATGTTTTCAAGTACAACAATCGCGTCATCTACCAGGATACCTACCACAAGCGATAGCCCCAGTAAGCTCATCAGGTTCAAAGTATATCCCATTAAATTCATTCCGATGAACGCTGCCACCAATGAAGCCGGGATAGAAACCATTACGATGAAAGCGTTTCTGATACTGTGAAGGAATAACAACATCACAATCGCCACGAGGATAATCGCTAAGAATAAGTCGAAAATAACGTGGTTGGCTGATTCAAGGGTAAATTCTGTAGTATCGTTTACGATTTTTACTTTTACTCCCTGAACTTTATAGGCTTCTTCTACAGTTTTAATTGTTTTCTGAACACTTTCCGATACTGATACCGCATTTGCATCAGATTGTTTTTTAACCTGCATCAAAATGGTAGGAAACTGGTTGAATCTCGCTACCTTTTCCACATCTTTCTGAGAGTCGAAAACAGTTGCAATATCAGATAAACGTACCTGAGCTCCATTTTTATTGGAAACGACAAGGTTGTTCATTTCCTCAGTAGATTTATATTTTCCTGAAAGTCTGATTGTAGATTTTGTAGTTCTCGTTTTCAAACTTCCTGTAGGGAAATCAAGGTTTGATGAAAGGATTGCTTGCTGTACGTCTCCAATAGAAAGTCCATACCCCTGCAATTTTTTCTCATCAAGATTCACCTGAATTTCTCTCTCCTGTCCACCTACAAGGTCTACCTGAGCAACACCGTTTACACGAGAGAAAATAGGTTCAATCTTTTTATCCAATAAGTCATAAAGGTCCTTACTGTTTAGTTTATCAGATGAAATACTCATCGTGATAATCGGTAGATCATCTAAAGAGAACTTGTTCAGAGAGGGAGCTTTCACGTCGTCCGGAAGGTCAGCAAGAATAGCATTTACCTTTCTCTGAGCATCGTTCAAAGCGTAGTCTACGTCGGCACCATCGTTCAGCTGAACCATGATTACAGATAGACTCTCATATGAAGAAGATTCTACTTTTTTTACGTTTTCCAGGGAACCTACTGCATCTTCAATCTTTCGGGTCACGGATGTTTCCACCTCTGCTGGTGAAGCTCCCGGATATACCGTAGAAATAGTTACCATGTTGGTTTCAAACTTCGGAATCAATTCGTATCCCATGAGCGTATAACTCAGGATACCTCCCAACGTCAGAATTGTAAATAATACAATTACCAGCGAGGGTCTTTTAATGGATATTTCTGCTAACTTCATGGGTCTGCTACTTTATAATATTCACTTTAGATCCATTATCCAGGTTGATCTGTCCGCTGGTTACTACCTGTTCTCCTCCATTCAATCCACTTAGAACCTGAACTTTATCTCCGTAAACTTTTCCGATGGTTACTTTGATCAATTTAGCAACACCATTCTGAACAACGAATAATTGTCCTGAGCTTACTCCGTTTACAAATGCTTCTGCAGGAACTGTCAGCATATTCTGAGTTTCTGCACCGTTATTTGTACTGAATTTAGCAGTTGCATACATACCCGCTTTTAGGTTTCCTCTGTTCTGAACTTCAATTTCCACAGGGAAATTCAAAGAAGCATCACTTTTAGGAGCAATGAAAGTAATTCTACCTACAAAAGAGTCTTCCGGCAAAACGTTTACTTTAATCGGAACTTCCTGACCTAACTGGATTTTCCCGATCTGGCTTTCATCTACTAAAACAGATAATTTTAAGCTGTTGATATTAACAATCTCAAACATAGAAGTTCCTACCGAAACAACGGTTCCTGGTTCTACCAACTTTTTATTGATTGTTCCGCTGATTCCTGCACGGATGCTGGTATCATTCACTCTTACTCCCTGAGCTTTCACAGCTGCCTGTGCATTTTTCAGTTGAAGTCTTGAATTATCAACCTGCTGTTTCGTAACTCCTCCTGTTTTGAAGGCATTTTCGTAACGCTGATTATCAATAATAGCATTCTGCAAATTATTCTGAGCCTGTGTAACATCTACTTCGATAGCATCTCTCTTGATGGTTGCTAAAACCTGACCTGCACTTACTCTTGAACCTTCTTTTACCAAAACGCTTACAATACGTCCGGCAATTTCAGAAGACTGGTTCATTTCCTGCTTAGGAATGAAAGTTCCGTTGGCTGAGTAGTCTGTATCAATATTTTCTCTTGTAACAGTTACAATATTTACGTTGATTTTATCTACTTGTTTGGCAACTTCTTTTACTTCCTGCGTCTGCTTTTCTTTGTTCCCTGCAATCTTGTAAGCGGCTAAACCTACCAGTACTGCTGCTACGATGATATATATTAAAGTTTTTTTCATTTTAGTTTATTATAAGTTTTGTAGTGTGTTTAGTTCACCCTTAGCTTTTATCAGCTTGATCTCTGCCTGTTTGTAATCCAGCAATGCATTAGAATAGTTCTGTTTTGCCTGTGTCAAAGCATTTTCAGAATCCAGAACTTCTGTAAGTGTTGCTAACCCATACTGATAGTTGGACTGAGTATTTTTCTGAACTCTTTCTGCCAATCCAACATTATCTTTCATGCTTTCGATATTGATTAATGCATTTTCCATATTGGTGACTGCATTTTTATAATCAAGATCTAAGCTCAGCTGAGTCTTCTGAATATCCTGATCTATATCCTGAATATCAATTTCTGCCTGATTAATCTTCGCTTTTGTAGCACCTCCTGTGAAAATAGGAATATTTACATTCAAACCAATTGCTGAATAATCACTCCAAAGAACGCCGTTACTAAGACCATTTGTCAACGGGAATTTTGCTCCGTTTGCTCCCCATCCGTAGTTCGCAGTAAGATTTACTGATGGATAAAGATAAGCTTCGGTTGCTTTTTTATTGAACATCAAAAGTTCCCTGTTTTTATTTAAAACTTTAATCTCTGTACGATTATTAAGATTTACGTTGCTCGCAATCAGTTCAGGTTTTGGTTCAATCGCTTTTTCTTCAAGTTCGATGTCTGTAGAAATCGGGATTCCCATATAAAACTTCAAAGCATTTTTTGAAAGTTCAACAGAGTTGATTAAAGTCTGTTTATTGGAACCAATATTTGTAAGCTGAACATTTGTTCTGTCTAAATCGATTGATTTTGCCAAACCGTTATCAACCAAACTTTTAATAACATTTCTTACTTTTTCAGTGTTGGCATAGCTGGCAGTAACCGTTTTAAGATTTTCCTCCTGTACAAACACCTGATAATAAGCTGTTGCTACATTTTCAATAATCTGTTCATTGGTTAATTCAGCATTCAGGACATAAAACTCTCTTGTTGATTTTGCAGCTTTAAGTCCTGTAAATACTCTTTGATCAAAAATCGCCTGCTGAAGTTGTACAGAAGCTGTTGAACCCCAAGGTTGTCCAAACTGAGCTCTGATTTTCTCTCCTCCAAATTCCAGCAAAGATTCCTGAATAATTGGATTGTATGTAAGTCCGGCTGTAGCAGTGATCTGCGGAAGGGCACCGGCTCTGGCTTCATCAATCTTATATTCGGCTTTTTTGATCTGTAAAGCAGCTTTTTTAGCTTCTGCTTTATTTTGAAGTGCCTGTTTTATTGCTTCCTGCAGGGAAACCTGCTGCTGGGCAGACATCAATGTAGAGCCGAAAATCATAAATGCTGAAGCTATCCCAATTTTTAGCTTTGTAGCAGTTATACGTTTTCTATTCATAATTTTATACTTCGTTTATTTTTTATTTAATTTTCAGTCATTATTTATTTCTAAATGACGAATCATTGGTAGAAATACTTTAGTTTTTTTTAGTTTTTGAACAACATGTTGATAATAATCTCTTTTCGTTCGGAAATAATCTGATCATATTCTTCATCATTAATTAATAAATTCTCCATAAATAAAGGTCTTATGGCACTTGGGAACACCAATAGCGAAACCATATTCAGAATGAACTGAACAGGTGCCATTTTCTCAATATTTCCCAATTCCATTTCTTTTTCGATATCCTTGTACATTTCGTTCAGGATATTTTCTTCAATTTCTCTTTGATGGCAGGTTCCCTTATTGATCTGTGATACGATATACGTTTCCAGATACGGATACTGAAGGCTTGTAGAAAGGCTGCTTTCTATGAATTTGCTGATCTTTTCTTTAAAAGGCAGATCAGAATTCTGAATGATGTTCGATTTTTCCTGTTCTACTCTTTGCGCTTCATCAAAGATGATCTGGATAAGCTTATCTCTTGAACGGAAATAATAATTAATAAGGGTTCTATTCACTCCAGCTTCATCTGCAATCTCCTGCGTAGTAGCATCAAATTTTCCTTTCACAAAGAACAAATTTTTCGCTGTCTCCTTGATCAATTCCTGTGTTTGGTCTTTTTTTGCTTGATTTGACATTTTTGTTAAACAAATTTGTGCAAATTTATAGTAAAATTTATTTTTGACAAAATTGTTAAACAAAAAAATTAAACATAATTGTCATGACATCCATCATGTTTTGAATTGAAATTTAGACTAGGAAATATTTAAAACAGGGAATTATCTTCTCTAAAAGAGTTATTAGAGAGTTTTTGTGGCATAAGATTTAAGTGGGATACTTCGAAGAAGAACAGAGAGTAACAAAAAAAAACGAGCAGAAATTTCTGCTCGTTTTTTATTTTATAATAATTTTATTTTATCTTCTAAAATATCAATAATCTTATCTTTATAAAGTCCTCCGACTGCTTTTTTAAAGTTCTTCTTGCTCATTCCCAGCTCATCCTTGATCTCTTCAGGAGAAGATTTATCTGATACATACAGAAGACCATAGTTTTCTTCCAATTTGTCCAGAATCTTCTTCTTGAACTCATCAATATTTTCAAAACCTTCCGGCTGTAAAGAAATATCTATTTTTCCATCCTCACGGATTGCTTTGATGTATCCTTTTTCTTCTGATAACGGATATAGTTTTTTGAAAACATCAGAAACATAGATTAATCCTATATATTGCTTGTTGATGATCACATTCCAGCCCAGTTCACTTTCGTTCATCATGAGCAAATCTACTTTGTCACCTTTTTGAAACGGAAGATCAGTATACTGAGGATTTCTCTTAAACTTTGTAGTTCCTGTAATCAATCCCATATCTTCATCCACATAAATATAGACCAGATATCTTTTTCCTTCAATAATTTTAGTTTTCTGCTGTTTGTAAGGGATAAATAAATCTTTAATGATTCCCCAATCCATAAAAGCTCCACTTGGAAGGCTTTGTACACAGCTCATTACTGCAAACTCTCCTACTTCAGCCAAGGGAATTTCAGTAGTTGCTTTTAATTTATCATCATCCTGATAGACAAAAACATCAACTTCCTCTCCTATTTCTTTTTCGTCCTGCATAAATATTTTAGGCAGAAAAGCTTTCTCACCGGATTCATCTACGAGGATCCATCCTGAATTAATTTTTTCTGAAATTGTTAAAGTTTGAGTTTTTCCGAGTTGCATTGATGATAAAATTAGCTGACAAAGGTACGGAAATTTGAAGATGCCAACCTAGTCAATACGATTATAATTCTTTTGAAGACTTTATAAAAGTTGCAAAGCCATAAAAAATATTTAGTTTTAAAAAGATCAGTTTTGGCTGAAGCCAGTGGATTTATAATAAAAAAATAAACGGGCTAAAGCCCGTTCCTATTGAATATATAACTCCTCAAAATTTAAAATAATTGCAAAACTATTATAATTTATAATTTCGAAATATACTCCATGAGTTCACGTTTGCTGCTTTCGAAATCAAAGGCATCAGTCACCAGAAAGTAATGTTCTTTGTCTGCGCAGTTACGATATATAGATTTAGCTAATGCCAACTTATTATTATCAAAGCTAATTGATTTCACCAAATCTCTTATTTGTGCAGCAGTAAACATTGAAACACGCATCTGTTGATTAATCATGGTGATTTTCCCATCATCAAACCTTTCATTTTGCATCATCGTATCAAAAAAGTGGCGGAAAGATTGAGTATCCATTGCATTTCCATTATTATATCCGCCTCCGGATTGATTTCCGTAAGGGTTGTTCCAGATATCATTCCAGTCATTAAATCCATACTGATTTTGAAGAGGATAAGAATCCAGAAGATACAAACCTTCATTGGTGAAGAAATCAAGTACCATTCTACTGTTATTGTGAAGCCTCAAAGTTGTTCTGTAGATCAGAAAACCATTCTCGTAGATTGAAATGGGCATTCTTCCTGAGGAAAGATCAAAGAACCTGTATTTTCCGGAACCGTTTGCCATCATCTGATCACCCACTTCAACGGTAAAAAAGCCCTGTTCAGGAATTCTCAGAAAAACTTCTGCATAACCGTAGTTTCTGTCCCATTGATAGTTTGGATTTTTTATTCTATTCCCAAATCCATTTTCATTTCTTTGAGGAATGGTAGTATTTCCTAATCTCGACTGATCAAAACTTTTATTTCCTTCATCCGGGCTTTTAGAAGCTTTCATTTCTGTGGCTGAAGCTTCATTTTTCAATAATTCTCCTGCCTTCCCTGCCTCCTGCGCAAATGCGCTGATTCCTGCCAAAAGCATCCAACTTATAAAAATCTTTTTCATATATGAAATTTTCAGAAACCATCTCCATTTTTATGCCAAAAAAAGGAGAAACCAAATTGATTTCTCCTTTTTATATTTAAATGATTAATTTTTTTAATCAAATATTACATATGAATAGGTCTTTTTGCTGTAGCATCTAATGCAGCTTCTTTGATAGCTTCTGCATATGTTGGGTGAGCATGAGAACTTCTTGCAATATCTTCAGCACTTGCGCGGAATTCCATAGCAATTACTCCTTCAGCAATAAGGTCAGCAGCTCTTGCTCCAATGATATGCATTCCTAAAACTTCATCTGTTTTTTCGTCTGCAATAATCTTAACAAGACCATCGATATCACCACTTGCACGGCTTCTACCTAAAGCTCTCATTGGGAAAGATCCTACTTTGTAAGCTACCCCTTCTTCTTTTAACTGCTCTTCAGTTTTACCAACTCCAGCAACTTCCGGCCATGTATAAACAACTCCCGGGATAAGGTTATAGTTGATGTGAGGTTTTTGTCCAGCTAATGTTTCAGCAACAAATACTCCTTCTTCTTCAGCTTTGTGAGCCAACATCGCACCTTTGATAACGTCACCGATCGCATAGATATTAGCAACATTAGTCTGAAGGTGATCGTTTACTTTCACTCTTCCTCTTTCGTCAAGCTCTACACCAGCTTTTTCAAGACCAAGACCATCTGTATAAGGTTTTCTACCTACAGAAACTAAACAGTAATCTCCTTCTACTACTACTTCTTCTCCTTTTTTATCTTTAGCTGTGATCTTTACAGTATCTCCGTTTCTTTCAACAGCAGAAACCGCAGTAGAAAGCATAAACTTCATTCCTTGTTTTTTAAGAACTTTAGTCAATTCTTTGCTTAAAGCTCCATCCATTCCAGGAATGATTTTATCCATAAATTCAACAACAGTTACCTGAGCGCCTAATCTTAGGTATACAGAACCTAATTCAAGACCGATAACTCCACCTCCGATTACTACTAAATGCTTAGGGATTTCTTTAAGGTTTAAAGCTTCCGTAGAGGTAATCACTCTTTCTTTGTCTAAAGAGATGAAAGGTAATGCAGATGGTTTAGAACCAGTTGCAATGATTGTATATTTAGATTCGATGGTTTCAGAAGAACCGTCGTTTTTAGTAACTTTAATCTGAGTAGCAGATTCGAAGCTTCCTACCCCTTCAAAAACAGTAATCTGGTTTTTGTTCATCAGGTAGCTGATTCCGTCTGTATTTTGTTTGATCACTTCGTTTTTACGCTCGATCATTCTTGCGATATCTGCTTGTGGCTCATTGATGATGATTCCGTGACCTGCAAAATTGTGTTTTGCATTTTCGAAATGTTCAGAGCTGTCAAGAAGCGCTTTTGACGGAATACATCCAACGTTAAGACAAGTTCCGCCTAAAGTTGAATATTTTTCAATAATTGCTGTTTTGAAACCTAATTGTGCTGCACGGATAGCAGCAACATAACCACCGGGACCAGAACCTATTACGGTAACATCGAATTGACTCATGTTATTGTATGAATTTGTTTATTATTATCTATCTTAATTCTCACAAATTTACATATAAATTACCAAGCACCAAAGTGAGTTTTATCAATTTTAAAAATGATAATTATATGCTTTAGTTTTATGAAAAATGTTATTTTATGAACTTTATATTTTCCTCATTCCCCTTCTTCAGGTAAATTGCAGTAAAGACAAGAGGTTTTTCGGCTGATGCATTATCAAAATGAAGGATTTTTACATTTTTAGGTTCGTAAAAAGCATCACCTTCATGAAGAACCACTTTCTCTTGTCCTTCTATTTGAAAAACAGCTTCACCGGAATTGATTATTCCCAAAACGGGGCATGGATGCAGATGTTCTGGTGCACTTTGTCCTGCAGCCATTGTTATTTCCTGAATTTCTGTGGATTTAACTTTTTGATCAAGAGCAGTTTTTAACAATTCTTTTCTGGAGATTGCCTTCTGCTGAGCCATCATTCCAACAGCATTCAGCATCAGAACAGCAATGATAAATGATTTCATAAATTTGATATTTATTTAAATCAACATACATATTATACATTCAGTTTTCCTTGTCCGAATTCGCCTGTACTTTCAAAAAAAGAACCTCCATATACATACCATTCAAGACTTTCCAAATATTCCACTGCATTTTCCGGGGTTATATTGGGGCGGTCTTTTTTAGAAACAATTCCTTTGTACCATCTTCCTGATTTGGAAAAGCTTTCATATTCCACAAAATAATGAATCCATATTCTCTGGCATAACTTGCACTGTTGAATCGTTACTTCTCCGTATCTCCCGTCGGTATGATCAGTTCCTAATGCCGAACTTCTGTATTCTGTATAATTTGAATTGGGCTTCTCACAGGCACATCCTAATTTTTGGATCTTATTCATGAATGAAAAATTGGTTTTCAGATAAAATTTATAACTCCAAAAGTAAGAAATTAACAACCCATAAAGCAAATGGAGTCATCAAGGTTGTATCAAATCCAGTAAAACCTTTTCATATTTATCCAAAATAATATTCTTCGAAAACCTTGATTTAATAGAGTTTTTTATGGCATCTCTGTTATAATTGCTCTGCAGTACTTTCACAATCTGCTGGGCGAAACCATCATAGTTTTCAATATTGGCGATTTCACCGTTTACATTATGCTGGATGATTTCATTGATTCCTCCGGGACAGTTGTTCGCCAGAGAATACGTTCCGCAGGCACCTGCTTCTAAAAGTACATTGGGAAATCCTTCGTATCTTGAAGAAAGCACGAATAAATCAGCATATTTCAGGTATTGATAAGGATTCTCCTGTCTACCATGAAAGATAACTTTTTTTAATCCTAAAAGCTCTTTTGTCTGAAGTAAGAGGTCTTTATCTTTCCCGTCTCCCAGAATATGAAGAATGATATTTTCGTTCTTCAGTCGTGAAAAAACTTTCAAAAGGTTATCAAATCCTTTTCTGGAAGACAAATTACCAATAGCCACTACATTTTTATAATTGTATTTAAAGCATTCAGGTTTTAAAGATACAGCCATTTTATCTTCAATAAAATCAAAGTCTACAGGGTTGTTGATCTTGACAATTTTTTTCTTTTTAATATTAAAATTATCGACAAGATCTTTCATCATATCATCACTTTGGGCAATGATTCTCTGATAGTTATTGTAAAAATTATAGAAAAATTTAATTTCTTTTCGGGTTACATGTTCGGTAACCACATTAGTTTCCCTTGCGATGAATTTTGTTCTTGGAAAAAGTTTTATGAATAGGGATAAATAAGCATTTACCTCTCCGAAACCTGAGAAAACAATATCCGGTTTTCTTCTGTAGATTTCTCCTAAAATAGGTCGTAATGAATGTCTTATTCTTTCGGTATTGATATCGATGATTTCGACATCTTTTTTCAGAAAATCCAGGTATCCGCCTTGTTTACGTAACAGCAAAATCTTGGGCTCAAACCGATCTCTGGAAAGATGGTTCGCTATAGTAGTAACAATCCTTTCTGCTCCTCCGGTCTCTAGGTCCGGCAGAATAAATATGACAGATATTTTTTTCATCAGTGTAAAGTTAGTAAAAAGTTTTATTAACATTCAAGCCCAAATCGTTAAATAAAGGGATGATTTCGTTAATATTTTCCACGCTTATAAATGCATATTTATCTTCAGCAAAATTGACTCCTCTTCTTCTAAAAAAAGAGAAATTCTCATCATCTTTACCAAACATACTTTCTGGCTCTCCAAAGATGATGTTGCCAAAATGTTTTGAATTCATTTCAGCATTCACCTGATCTATTTCATTTAATTCTTTGTATTTTAAAATCTTTCCATTTGCCTTTTCAACAATAGCTATTCTTTGATTTGTAATTACATAATAATTTTTTTTCAGTCTCCGATATTTTAAAATCCATCTGAAAAAAGTAATATACAAAGCATTACAAAAAATACCGATTCCTATTATTGAAAAAAGCCCAAAACTGGAGCTTAAGCTCAAAATAAAAAATACTCCAATTGCTAAATAAAATATAGAAAAAGCTGTTCTCAGCTTTTCTGTCATATTAAAAAAGAAACTCTTCCCTGGAAGAATTTCTTTTAAAATTATTTCGTTATTGTTTAAAATCATATTAATTTGCTACGTCACTGATAAATTTAATCCTCAGCATTCTTACTTCTTCATCAGACAGTTCATCCCCGAATTCATCCAGCAATACTTTCATACTGTCGCTTTCAGACTCGTTCATGAATTCCATAAATCCGTCTACGATGTCTTCGTCAAAATTATCTTCAATATAGTAGTCGATATTCAGCTTTGTTCCCTGATATACAATCCTTTCCATTTCTTTCAGAAGTTCATCCATAGAAAGATTTTTAGCTCTTGCGATATCTTCAAGATCAATCTTTTTATCAGTGCTCTGGATGATAAAAACTTTATGGCTCGATTTATTGGCCACCTGTTTCAATACCATATCCTGAGTACGTTCGATATTATTATCTTCTACGTATGTTTTGATGTAGTCTGCAAATTCTTTACCGTATTTTTTGGCTTTTCCTTCGCCTACTCCATAGATTTTGGTAATTTCATCTACTGTGATCGGATATTGAACTGTCATATCCTCCAAACTTGGATCCATAAACACTGTATAAGGTGGGATTCCATGTTTTTTGGCTACTTTCTTTCTCAATTCTTTTAGCAAGGTAAAAAGCTTCTGATCCAGACCTCCGCCAGCCTGCTGCTGTACCTGATCACTCTCTGCTTTTGCCTGAGTAAGATCAAATTCTCTGTCTTCAGCAATTAAAAATACTTCTTTGGATTTACCATTCAGGACATTTCTTCCTTTTTCCGTAATCTTTAAAACACCGTAAGTTTCAATATCTTTTTGTAAAAAGTTCTGAACGGTTGCCTGTCTCAGAATTGTTTTCCAGTAATTATCTTTTTCTTCTTTTCCAAAGCCAAAATAAGAGCTTTGTTCAAGTTTGTAAGATTTTGTCACTGCATTTTCTTTTCCTACAATGACAGAGATCAGATCTTTGGACTTGAATTTTTCTCCTGTATCACTGATCAGTTCCAGCGACTTTTCCATGTCTGCCGTAGCATCCTTTAATTTTGGCGGATTAGAAGAATTGTCACACATTTTCGCCCCGTCACCGTTTATCGGATCGAAACTTTCACCAAAATAATAAAGAATATATTGTCTTCTGCTCATTGAAGTTTCAGCATAGCCTACCACTTCATTTAAAAGCTGCAGTCCGATTTCTCTTTCTGAAACGGGTTTCTGTGCCAGGAATTTTTCCAGTTTTTCAATATCTTTCGGATCGTAGAATGCAAGACAATGGCCTTCGCCCCCATCTCTTCCTGCTCTTCCCGTTTCCTGATAATAACTTTCCAGTGATTTTGGAAAGTCGTAATGGATGACAAAACGTACATCGGGTTTATCAATTCCCATCCCGAAGGCAATGGTTGCCACAATCACATCTACTTCTTCCATCAGGAATTTATCCTGGTTGGCCACTCTCACTTTCTGATCAAGACCGGCATGATAAGGAAGTGCATTGATTCCGTTGACCTGCAGAAGCTGGGCAAATTCTTCAACTTTTCTTCGGCTCAGGCAATATACAATTCCTGATTTTCCTTTATGCTGATTGATGAATTTAACGATTTCCTTATCTACATTGATTTTAGGACATACTTCATAGTATAGATTAGGACGGTTAAAACTTTCTTTGAATACCAATGCATTCGTCATTCCTAAAGTTTTCTGGATATCATCCTGAACCTTAGGAGTAGCAGTAGCCGTCAAAGCAATCACCGGTACACTGGCGATTTTGTCTATAATCTGTTTCAGATTCCTGTATTCCGGTCTGAAATCATGTCCCCATTCTGAAATACAGTGCGCCTCATCAATAGCAAAGAAAGAAATTTTCACATCTTTCAAAAACTCCAGATAATCATCTTTAATTAATGATTCAGGAGCTACATACAGAAGTTTGGTTTTCCCGCTTTTGATATCATCAAAAACCTGTTTGGTCTGCGTTTTGTTTAATGATGAATTCAATACGTGTGCTACTCCATCCTCAGATGAAAGACCGTTCACCGCATCTACCTGATTTTTCATCAACGCTATTAGGGGTGAAACGACTATTGCCGTACCTTCCGAAATAAGTGCCGGAAGCTGATAACATAATGATTTTCCACCACCTGTAGGCATTAAAACAAATATATCTTTCCCATTCAATAGGTTGTCTATAATTTGTTCCTGCTGGCCCTTAAAAGTAGAAAACCCAAAATACTTTTTTAATTCGCCTGATAAATTGGCTTTTTTTGCACTCATCTAATTTTCTATTGCTAAATTTGCAACTCACCCAAAGTTATAAAAATTCTGCTTAAAATAAAAGCGAACGAATTTATAAAAAATAAAATTTATATTAAAAATTCTTTTTAAAATATAACGTTTTTTAAGAACTTTTTTGTATACCTTATTATCATAAAATGGATAGAACCAACATTATATCAATTGCAAAAAGCACTTTAGAAATAGAAATTTCTGAACTCGAAAAATTAAAAAACAGACTTGATGACCAATTTGCACAGGCAGTAGAGATCATTAATTCGGCAAAAGGAAAGCTCATCGTGGTAGGAATTGGAAAATCTGCTCACGTAGGAAATAAAATTGTGGCGACCTTAAACTCAACGGGTACCCCTTCGCAATTCCTTCATGCTTCAGAAGCTATTCATGGAGATCTTGGGGTGATTCAGAAACAGGATGTTGTTTTATGCATTTCCAATTCCGGAAATTCACCTGAAATTGCCAATCTTGTTCCTTATTTGAAAGATTATTCATCCGCTTTGATAGGAATGACAGGAAATAAGACCAGTAAACTGGCTGAGTTTTCTGAAGTTATTTTAGATACCCATGTAGACGTTGAAGCGTGCCCGAATAAATTGGCTCCCACCAGCTCTACTACTATCCAGATGGCATTGGGAGATGCCTTAGCAGTGGCTTTGATGGAACTGAATGATTTTAAGGCGAATGATTTCGCCAAATTTCACCCTGGAGGAAGCTTAGGAAAAAATCTGACTTCTAAAGTGGAGCAGTTTCTTTCTTCACAAAAACCACAGGTTAAAGAAGATGCATCCATAAGAGATGTGATTATCTCGATCAGTGGTTCAAGCCACGGAATTACAGTGGTAACGAATGCAGATCAGATTATTGGTGTTATCACAGATGGTGATTTGAGAAGAATGCTTATGAAAGGAGAAGATATCAGTAAAGTATCGGCTAAAGATATTATGTCTGCCCGTCCAAGAACAATTGAGAAGGATTCATTAGCCAAAGAAGCTATGAAAATTCTGAAAGAAAATAATATCGGACAGCTTGTAGTAACAGAAAACGGAAAGTATTTCGGAATCATAGATCTACATAAACTACTGGACGAAGGAATTAATTAGAGATAGAGATCCAGAGGTTGGAGATTAAGAAGACAATTTGCAGATTAAAAGTAAAATTTAACTAATCCCCTGCAAACTCTTACTTCTGTCATTTTTTTTATAAATTTGCGCTGTAAAAATATTATTCTGTGAGTGATGGTAAAGACATGTCCTTTCTTGGGCATATAGGAGAATTAAGAGGGCACCTGATCCGTTCGATTATTGCTATCATAATTGCGGCTTTTGTAGTGGGCTTTAATATCAACTGGATTATGGACCATATCTTTTTTGGGCCCACCAGAAATGATTTCCCTACCTTCAGAATTGTTAATCATTTTTCAAGAATGATTTTAGGGGAAGATAGTATCCATCTTCCAAAAGAGTTCCCTGTTCGGGTACAGAGATTGTATCAGCAGTTCAATGTGATGATGGCTGTTTCTATTTTTGGAGGAATGGTAGCTGCATTTCCTTATATTGTATGGGAATTATGGCGTTTCATTGGTCCTGCTTTACACCCAAAGGAAAGAAAGAATTCTATTTATATTATCAATGCGGTATGGATGCTTTTCATGACCGGGGTATTGTGTGGTTATTTTTTAATCCTTCCGTTTGCGGTTAATTTTGGGGTTATCTTTAAAATTTCAGACATTATCGTTCCGCTTTATGACTTAAGTGATTATACCACCTTATTTTTACAGGTTGTTTTGGGTATGGGAGTTATTTTCCTTTTCCCTATCCTTATCTATTTCCTCACCAGCATAGGAATTCTTACTCCTACATTTATGAAGACCTACCGTCGTCATGCTATTGTTTTGATTATGGTAGTAGCTGCAATTATTACTCCCGCCGACGTTTTGAGTATGATAATGGCTGCATTACCATTGCTTGTTCTTTATGAATTCAGTATTATGATGTGTAGTTATACCTATAAAAAAGCACAGAAAAGTAACGGAAATCTTCCGGCAGTACAGAAATAATTTAATTAATCAACGATATAAAAAGAGCTGGTTTTCCATTGTGAAAATCAGCTCTTTTTTATTGCATCACACCTATTACACCAATTTATTTTTTCTTAAAATAGAATAATTGGTTAAAAATTTTTCACAATTAAGACTAATTAAAGTTATTAATTTTAAAACTAAATCAAAATCAATAAATAAATACTTTTAATTAATTATTCACATATAATTGATTAGATTTACACAAAATTCACAAAACCAATCAAATCAATATATTAATTTTATGAAAAAGAAAATTATTTTCGTCTTTGCTTTAGCAATTGGACTAACGAGTTTACATGCACAGCGTTGGGAACCCATCTCCCAAAAGATTACTCCAACCAGGAAAGAAGTAAATGTTATTTACGCTTACAGGTTTGATCTTAATTCACTCAGAGAGCTTTTAAAGAACGCTCCGGAAGCCGGAAAAGGCAGTCCGATAGTAGTCTCATTACCTACTACTGACGGAAGAGTTGAAAGATTCTCTGTGTACAGCTCGCCTGTTGTTGAAAAATCAATGGCTGAGAGATACCAATTAGGTGCTTATTCTGGGGTAGGTTTGGATAATCCAAGCAAACAGGTTAGATTCAGTACAGCACCCAATGATTTCCAATCGATGCTTTTTGATACCAAAACAGGTCTATATGAATTTATAGAGCCCATCAACAAAGAAAAAGATGTATTTGGAGTCTTTTTTAAATCCAACAAAGTATCAGACGGCAGTCCGTTTGAATGTAAAGTAACGGAATCCGAGCAATCAAAAAAACAAATGAAAAAGCTGCTCAACTCAAAGAGCGCTTTGGAAAAAGCAGGAAGTCAAAAAAAAAGTACTGATCAAAAATACAGAACTTATAGATTAGCAGTTTCTGTAAATGGTGAATACACCCAATTAGCAGGAGGTGTTCCGGGAGCAGCAGCCCGTATTAATGCCACTATAAACAGAGTAAACGGTGTATATGAAAAGGATTTGGGTATTCATTTGATTGTACAGGATTTACCACAACTGATTTTTACGGATCCTGCAACGGATCCCTATTCGGATGTTATTCAAAATGCTAACGGTTCTTATGAGGCACCTGATGCATGGAATCTGCAAGTTCAGCAAACTTTAACCAACACTGCCGGTGTAGGGAATGGCACTTATGATGTGGGCCATTTTTTCGGACATAGAGGCGGTGGCGGATCAGCCGGTGACATCGGAAACGTATGTAGAAACCCTGCCAATAATAATGATGATACTTCAAAAGGAGCGGGAATCACTTCTCCAAGTGTAAATGATCAACCTTTTGGTGATACTTTTGATATTGATTATGTAGCTCATGAGCTTGGACATCAGTTTGGAGGACGCCATACAATGTCTGTGATTCATCCACAAACTGACCGACCAATAGAACCCGGATCAGGATCTACTATTATGGGGTATGCCGGAATTACAGCAGCCAATGTTCAAATGAATTCCGATGCTTATTTCCACGTACTCAATATTGAACAAATACAACAGTACGTAAACTCTCAAAACTGTGCGATTACCACTCCGGTTGCCAATACTCCACCAGTGATACAGCCCATTCCTACGAAAACAATTCCCAAAGGAACAGCTTTTGTGCTGACCGCCAGCGCTGCAGATGCTCAAAATGATCCTATGACCTATACCTGGGAACAATATGATATTGCAACTACTAAATTTAATAATGTAGATGCCAATCGTACTAATGGAGCAAACTTCAGGTCATTAATGCCTACAGCTTCTCCAACACGTTATTTCCCAAAATTATCCAGTGTTCTTAATGGAAATCTTACCAATGCTCAGGATTGGGAAACAGTATCTAATGTAAGCAGGGAAATGAACTTTAAAGTCACGGTAAGAGATAACAATCCTGATGTTGCCCAACAGCAGACTCAGAGCAGTTTAGTTAAAATAAATGTAGGAAATGACGGACCATTTAAACTTACTTCTTCCACAGTATATAATAACACCTCCGGAGCCATTACCTGGGACGTAGCCAATACAAATAATACAATTTATAATGTAGCAAATGTTAAAATAGATTATACAACAGATAATGGAAATACATGGACCATTATTTCAGCATCAACGCCTAATGATGGTGTAGAACCTTATTCATTTTCGACGCTTGCTGCAGGTGCCAATGTAAAGATCAGAGTAAGTGCGATTGATAATGTATTTTATGCTATTGGAAATGCAACTGTTTCAGCTGCTTCTGCCTGCTCTTCAGCAGCACCAACAGGAGTTGCTGTTTCAGGGATAACAAAATCTTCCGCAACAGTAAGCTGGCCTGGTTTACAAGGAGCTACCTATTCTTTACAATACAGAAAAACAGGAAGTGCTGCATGGACCACTATTCCGGTTACTACAAATTCTTATTCTTTTACAGGATTAGAAGAAGCTACACAGTATGAAGTACAGATAGCCAATGTATGTGAATCTACAACAGGAACCTATTCCGCATCTACTAATTTCACAACACTTTCATTTAGTGTATGCGCCGTTTCTTCAGATCCTTCGGATGAATTTATATCCAATGTTACGGTGACTCCCACTGGAATGGCTGCCGTTTCGAATAACAGTGTCGGATCAGCTTATACTAATTACACCACCGATGCTACTAAACTGATTACTCTTAAAAAAGGTTCTTCAGGCAACACCATCAGTATAGCGAAACAATGGTCAGGCACCAAATACAATGAAGGAGTAACTGCATGGATCGATTTCAATAAAGACGGAGTATTCTCAAGCTCTGAAAAGATCTATACGAGTGTACCTAATAAATTAACTCCAGTTTCGGGAACATTCTCTGTTCCTAATGACGCATATACCGGAGGAAATATCATTATGAGAGTGATGCTGGCTTACAACACTCAGCCTGTGGATGCCTGTACCAGCCCTGAATATGGGGAAACTGAAGACTACCCTGTCCTTGTACAAGATGCTCTAAGCACAAAAGATGTAACAAAAGACAATAATACAGTCCAGATTTTCCCTAACCCGGCAACTGATGTACTGAACGTTCTTAAAGTTTCATCCAAGGCTCAGTATACGATTACTAATGCTGCAGGACAAATTGTAATGAATGGTCAGATTACAGACAATAAAATTGCTGTATCAAAACTGATTACAGGAGCTTATATTATTTCAATTGACGATAAGGGTACCACTACCAACCTGAAATTCATCAAAAAATAAAAACCAACCCATATTTACGAGTCCGTCTCACAACCAGTGAGGCGGATTTTTTTTGTATTTATTCGTTTTTCTTTTGCAGTTTTTTCCAGTTTGAA
>NZ_PCOU01000049.1 GCF_002979455.1 Chryseobacterium sp. MYb7 | reverse complement strand
AATAATTAGTTTTAAAAACCGCGCAAATTTAACACTTTTTAAGACGTGAAAATTGAATTAATGTGGTATGCTTTAAACCATACTATTAATAATCAAATCTTCCTTATTTTATATTAAATTCATTTTATTCTAATGCAAAATTATCGTAGTACAATGACAAAACCTGTCGCATTAAAACAAAATCAGAATATTTATACTCAATTAAGAAATTACATCACACGAAAGAGAGTTTTTATATTAACTTTTAAATCATAACTGATAATTTTAAAATAATCTTTAATCATTTCATTATCTACTATTGTAATGCTTTTCTTTTATTAATAGGTTTACAGCATGATGAGAAAAAACTATTACCGGAAATTGGCATTTATGATCACATTACTGACCATTTTATTTGCCTATCAGAAGTACACCAGTCGGGAAAAAGAACCTTTCCCTGATGTAAAATTCATTTCAAGCACTTCTACATTTACTAATGTATCAGATTTTGATCCTAATATATTGAATAAAGAGCAATGGCAGAAACTAGGCTTTTCAGAGAAACAGACTGCTACTATTCTCAAGTACAAAGATATATTGGGTGGAAAATTTACATCAAAGGAGCAATTGAAAAAATGCTACGCAATTTCAGAAAAGAAATTCAACGAGCTGGCATCATTTATATTGCTTCCTGAAATAGTAGAAGTAGGAAAATCTAAGGAGTATAATAAAATCGGTAAAAAAGAACTTACAATTGCGCGAAAATTCAATCCTGATCAGTTTTCTGCCAATGATTGGCTCAAAATGGGTTTTAGTGAACGACAAGCCGAAGCTATAATAAAATATAAAAATTATCTTGGCGGAAGTTTTATCAGCAAGGAAAAGTTCAAAGAATGTTTCATTATTTCACCGGAAAACTACAATAAACTTCAGTCTTACTTATTGTTACCAGAAAAGGCTCCTGAAAATTTCAGAAATTTCGCAAAAAATAGTACGGTTAAAACCAAAGTTCAATATCATACTTTTGATCCTAATCTACTGGATTTAGAGGGATGGAAAGCTCTTGGTTTTTCTGAAAAACAGAGTATCACCATCGTCAATTACCGGGATAGAAATTTGCGGGGAAGTTTTAAAAGTATAGAAGATCTACAAAAATGCTTTGTGATCTCATCAGAGAAATTCCAGGAAATGAAACCTTATATTAAGCTTCAGGAGAAACAGCAGGAAAAAACTGATTTTTCGAAAACAGATCTCAATACAATTACATTCAAACAGCTTATAGAATTCGGTCTGGATGAAAGAAGTGCAGGTTCAATCATTGGTTTCAGAAAGAAACTGGGAGGTTTTATGAACAAGCAGCAGATTTTAAGTACTTACAATATTGATCAGAATCTTGTTCAAAAACTAATTTCAATAGCACCGTTGAATACTTCAGATGTTCCAAAATATTCTTTGGTAGACGCTCCTGAAGACTGGCTTAAGAATCATCCCTATTTCAAATATTCAGCAGACAAAATCATATTCTACAGAATTAGTAATCCTGATGATAAAAAAATATGGAAACTTTTAAAACTGAAAGTTGAGTATGAAGAAAGAATGAGGCTATATGTAAAATAATACAAGTCCAAAATACATTTGGATTCCAAAACAAACATGCTCCACCTAAGATATTTAGGAATCAATTGATCTCCAACAAAAAACTATTCCAAAAATGGAATAGTTTTCTATCTGAAATGGTGTTCTATATTTTAGTGATGCATATAATTGCTTGGCCCGTTGGTTCCTTCAATGGATTCTGGAAGTATTCCATATTTATTTCGTAAATCTACTGTACCTAATTTCTTTCCTGTATTGATATCAATTATACTAATGGTTCCAGAATTTAAGTTAGGAATATCCAATAAATTATTTTGTACTGCCACAACGTCTTTTCCAGATTTGGTTTTAAAGAAAGCCATATGATGAGCTCCTTTATCCGCATCAAAAGTCTTTAAAAGTTTTAGCTGTGGAAGATTATTTAAATCAAATACCAAAACTTTTCCAGGATCTGCAAAACTCACATAAAGTTTGTACGAATCATCAATATACATTTCGAGCGTCCAGCCTAGTCCTTGTGTGCTTCCATCAAAGATTTTAGTAAAAGAATCATATTTTTTGGTGGTGGAATTATAGGGAGCCATCCAGATATCCCCACCCAACATTGTTGTAGCAAGTGCATATTGTGGGAATTTTCCGCGCAGTAATAAAACCTCAACTGGTGCGGACAAGTCCGTAGGCGAGTCTGCAACCTGATAAGTTTCCTTTATTTCGTAAGTATTCAGATCTAATAAAGTACAGGTATTGCCCATTCCGGTAGTCAGATCTGGGTGAATGGTAGAAGTTACCATCATCAATCCTTTTTCTTCATTCACTGAAATACCATGCGGATACATTATGAATTGATTAGGATTAGTTTGAATGGGTGCTTTAATGGTTTTGATAAGCTGATTATTAGCATTAAAAACACCTATACTTCCATCTTTTGGACCTCCTGCCCCACCCATAAAGGTCATAAAATATCTTCCGTCATTAGTAAAAAAAATATTTTCTCCTACGGTATTCTCACCAGTATTGATAGGAGTTGCACTTATTAATTGAGGTTGCCCGTTTTGATCCTCTCCCGTTTTTACTTCGTAGAGATAGCTTCCTCCCAAAGCAGTGGTAAACATTTTTTTTGCATTTTGATTGTAGTAAATATGATGGGGTAATACACCAATACCCAATTCAAGTTTACTGCTGATATTTCCAAAATTGGGAGCTTCTGGATCAAGTTCTATAACGGCAATTCCGTCTGGCAATCCTTTTAAACTTCTGTAATCAATGTAAAAAGAAGAGTCATGTGGATGATTCGGGTTGTGATTATCATTTTGACAACTAATAAACATTACCAAAATAACAAATAAAACAACTGAACTAAGTATTAATTTCATGATTTTCAGTTTATAACTATTAGTATAATAAATATAACACATTTCTGTGAAATATAAAATATATTACACGAATATGTGAAAAATCATTCGATAACCTTTATTGAGTTCAGTTTCCAGCATTAATTCTGGAAAAATAATAGGAAAATATAAGGTATTATGCTATGTTTTAGTCTATTGTTTTGCTGGAATCTGAAAGCAAAGTATTCAAAGTATTCATTTCATCTTCCGTAAGATCTCTCCACTTTCCGATTGGAAGATCAAGTTTGATATTCATGATGCGGATTCTTTTCAGTTTTTTCACTTCATATCCAAGATATTCGCACATTCTTCGGATCTGTCTGTTGAGTCCCTGTGTAAGAACAATTCTGAAATTCATTTCATCAATTTTCTCCACTTCACATTTTTTAGTCACAGTATCCAGAATAGGAACACCGTTTCTCATTTTTTCCAAAAATCTAGGGGTGATAGGTTTATCTACACGAACGATATATTCTTTCTCGTGATTGTTTCGGGCTCTCAGAATTTTATTGACAATATCTCCGTCATTCGTTAAGAGAATAAGACCTTCACTGGGTTTATCCAGTCTTCCGATAGGAAAAATCCTTTTCGGGTGGTTGATATAATCTACAATATTGTTTTTTTCGCGTTTGGTGTCCGTAGTGCATACGATTCCTACCGGCTTATTAAAAGCGATATACAATGGTTTTTCCTGCGGTTCTCTGATTGGTTTTCCATCTACTTCTACCAGATCTTCATCTGAAACTTTCGTTCCTAGTTCAGGAACTTTCCCATTTATTTTGATTCTGCCTTCTTCCAAAAGTTTATCTGCTGCCCTTCTTGAACAGTATCCTACTTCTGACAAATATTTATTAATACGCGTTTTTTCCATTAGTCTTTTCTGTAACCGGGATAATTTTTATTGCTAAAATCGGGATAATTTTATTTTATAGACCTTCAAATCTGTACTCGTTATTCAAGAACTGATCTGTAGCATCTTCAATAGCATAGTCTCCGATTTTTGTACGTCTTAATTGGGTCAGGTAAGCTCCAACTCCCAATTCCTGCCCGATATCATGAGCCAGGCTTCTGATATAAGTTCCTTTTGAACAGCCTACCATAAAGCTTATCAAAGGAAAATCGATTTTAATATCTTTAATGTAATGAATCGTTGTTTTTCTTGCCTTCATTTCGACTTCTTCACCTGCTCTGGCAAGGTTGTAAGCTCTTTCACCATCAATTTTAATGGCTGAATAAACTGGTGGCTTCTGTTCAATTTCTCCTACAAACTTTTCCAGAATTTCGTTTACTTGTTCTTCAGTGATATGAGAAATGTCCTGTTGAAGGATTTCAGGTTTTTCAGTATCATAAGATTCTGTTTGCACACCAATCTTAATTTCTGTCCAATATTCTTTGGGAGCATCCTGAATTTCAGGAATTTTTTTTGTGAATTTTCCGCAGCAGACGATAAGAAGCCCTGTAGCTCTTGGATCTAAAGTCCCGGCATGTCCTATTTTAAATTTTTTAGGAAGATCAAACTCCCTCTTAAGTTTGTATTTCATTTTATTGACAGCCTGAAAGGAAGTCCAATCCAAAGGTTTGTCTAATAAAAAAATGTATCCTGATTTCAGTTCTTCAGCAGTCATGAATGGGTATAAATGAATAATTTCTTATTTAAAGAAATAAAAATAGATCAATAGGGCAACTCCAACGAAAATACGGTACCAGCCCCAAGGTTTAAATCCATATTTATTAAGCACTCCAATGAATGCCTTGATAGCAATAAGTGCTACAATAAATGCCACAACATTTCCAACCACAAAGATCATGATATGATCCTGTGAAGCCATAATCATTTCATATCCTTTCTGCGGATTGGGTGTTTCTTTTCCCCATGTTTTCACAAAAACGGAGTACACTGTTACTGCCAGCATGGTAGGTACAGCAAGGAAGAAAGAGAATTCTGCAGCAGCTTTTCTGGTAAGCCCCTGTGCCATCCCTCCAATGATAGAGGCTGCGCTACGGCTCGTTCCCGGCATCATTGCAAGACACTGCCAAAAACCAATGGTAACTGCTTTTCTTATAGTAATTCCCTTTTCATCATCAATCTTAGGATTCTTAAACCATTTGTCAGCAAACAGTAAAACAACACCCCCTAAAACCAACACGGAAGAAATAGCAATCTGGTTCCCAAGAACAGCTTCAATTTTATCGTCAAATAAATATCCTAGAACCAATGCCGGAACTACGGCAAAAGCCAGTTTAAAATAGAACTGAATATTGTTTAAGTCAAAAAACTTTTTCCAGTATGCCACTACAACAGATAAAATAGCTCCAAATTGAATGGATACCTGAAACATTTTTAAAAATTCTGTTTCTTCCAGCCCCATAAGGTTTGCGGTAAATCCCATGTGTGCGGTAGAAGAAATGGGAAGATATTCTGTTAATCCTTCTACAATGGCAATAATAATTGCTTTGATTAAATCCATATTCTTTAAAAAATTAAAAGATTAAGAGATCCGAAAATTCAGAATACATGATTCTCAATTCTCTAATCTCTTAATCTCTAAATATAAAAATTTATTTATTTTCTTTTTAAGATCGCGTACACTTCTATTACAAATCCAATAACAACAAACAGAGGTGCTATTCTGATTCTTCTGATAGAAAAGATACCGTCATTCCATGAGTTTGGATCAAATTTACCATCTACCGTATTAGCATCCGGACCCATCATCAGTAGAAATCCTACTACAATGAATGCCAATCCTATCAGCATCCATTTGAAATTCTGCTGTCCGAAATAGAAAGCGTTTTCCTGAGGTACTTCAGCTTCATGTCCAAAGTCTGAAGCAGAAATTTTATTTGTTTTTTTGCTCATTGTTAAGAGTAATATAAATCGTCAACGTTTGATTTTAAGAATCTCCATGTAGCGAAAATCGTACTTAAAACAGAAATAAAGATACCTACTCCCAATACTAAGATAATTAACCAGAAGTACTGATTATTATCCTGTACAAAAGCAGAACCAATCTGACTTGTGAAATAATACCAAACACCTCCTAAAGCAAGAAGGCCAATTACGGAACCAATAGCTCCTAAAATAATAGCTTCTACAATGAAAGGTTTAAGGATAAATCTTCTTTTCGCTCCTACAAGCTGCATTGTTTTAATAATAAATCTCTTCGAGAATATTTTCAGACGGATAGAGTTATTAATCAATACAACCGCTAATACCAGGAATAGTATTGAAAATCCTAAGATCCACTTTAAGATTCTGCTCAGGTTATTATAAACATCCACCATCAAAGTACTGTCATTTTTAACATCTATAATCCCTGGAACAGATTTGATCTCTTTAATTGCTTCATCAATTTTTGCCGGATCTACGAATTCTGGTTTTAAAGCAACTTCAATTGAAGATGGAAAGATATTTTCTTCGAACAATGCATCACTGTCTATTCCCATAGTCTTTTTGGCTTCTTTAGCCGCCATATCCCTTGAAATATAGGTTGCTTTTTTTACAGGAGCTAATAACTGTACTTTTTTAAAAGTTTCTTCCTCCAGTTTTGCGATTTTTACAGAATCTTTAGCATCATAGTTTTCATCAAAGTAGGCGTTCACCACCAACTGTTCTTTGATATAGTCAGAATATTTCTGGGCATTAATCAAAATAAGCCCCATTAATCCTAACAAAAATAACACTAAGGCAATACTTATCACTACTGTAATATTGCTGGACCGAAGCCTTTTCTTATTAAATTCATCTACAGATTTAGCCATTAATATTAAAATTTTTGGCTAAAATAGAAAAAATCTTCCGAAATTTGGGACGAAATAAAGAAAATCACTGTTAATAAAATCATAAAAAACCTTGAGTGTAAAAGCAAAAAAACATCTTGGACAGCACTTCCTGACAGATGAAAACATCGCAAGAAAAATCGTAGAAGGTCTTAGTTTTGAGAACTATAACAATATCATGGAAGTAGGTCCCGGAATGGGAGTTCTTACCAAATATCTTCTTGAAAAGAAGCAGAACATTTACCTTGCAGAAATAGATACAGAATCTATTGAATACCTGAAAAACAATTATACAAAGGTTACTGAAGATACTTTTGTAGGTGATTTCCTGAAGCAGGACTTCAATTTTCTCAAAAATGACCAGATTGCCATTATTGGAAATTTCCCTTATAACATCTCATCACAAATCCTTTTTAAGATTGTAGATCATTATGAACTGATCCCGGAAATGGTAGGAATGTTTCAGAAAGAAGTAGCAGAAAGAACAGCAGCCGTTCCGAGAACTAAAGATTACGGTATTCTTTCTGTATTGATACAGGCCTATTATGATGTGTCCTATATGTTTACGGTACACGAAAACGTTTTCAATCCTCCTCCAAAAGTTAAATCCGGAGTGATCAGGCTTACAAGAAACCCAAAAGAAGGTCTTGCAGGTAATGAAGTTCTCTTTAAGCAGATCGTAAAAACAGGTTTCAATCAAAGAAGAAAAAAACTTTCTAATGCATTGAAATCCCTAAATATTCCTGAAGCTCTGAAAGGCCATGAATTTTTAGACAAAAGAGCAGAAGAGCTTAGTGTATCAGATTTCATCCATTTCGCTAATCTCTGGAAAGAAAATCAATAAACAACCATAACAACAAAAGCTCCTAAATCAGGAGCTTTTGTTGGCTTACGATATAATCAAAGCTGTTCGTTAAAAGCAGAAAGCCTTTCAAAATAAAATTTGAAAGGCTTTCTTTTATATTACATTATCAATTCTAGTTTCTGTTTTTCAGCATGATCCATCCTGACCAGTTCATTTGAGCTTTTGATTTTGGATACTCAAAATTAAACTTATACCAGTATGTTGTTGTTGGAAGTCTCTTACCTCCTACTGTTCCGTCCCAGATAGGATTTTCTTTCGAGAATCTGAACATCTCTACTCCATATCTGTCATATACAGAACCTGTAAAGTTTTTAAAGTCTCCAAGAGCTTTAAGATCCAGTACATCATTGATTCCATCTTCATTTGGAGTAATAATGTTATTGATCTGCAATGTAAAGAATTCAAGAGATCCAACACAATGCGTTCCTACTCTTCTTACTAAAACAGTATAGTTTGTATTATCTAAAAGATTAGCAAATACGTTTGAAGCCTGCCATGTGATTCCGTTGTCAATAGAGTATTCTAAAGTACTTGGTGTATTGTTCATAGGCGGGTTTTCAGCCGTAATCGTTACTGTTTTCTTGATACTTTCATAGTTTATGGCTGTAACAAATGGAGTGGCTGCCCCCAATACTTTTGCTTCAAAAACTTTCTTACAGATACCATTATCAATTTCTACAGAGTAGATTCCCCATTGGTCTACTACAATTTTCTGTGTTGTAGCGCCTGTACTCCAAAGGTATTTAAACCCTTGTCCTGCTCCTGCATCAAGAGTAACTTTATCTCCAACACACATTTCAACATCTTGTAATGGTGAAGTGATTTCCGGTGTAACCTCAATTCTTATGGTTGCCGGATTAAGTGATTTACATCCTTTTGCACCAATTGCATACACTGTAAATGTTGTTGTCTGATATAGAGTAACAGTCTGCATATTGCCGGTTCCCATGAAGTTACTCCACAGGTAAGTGCCCCCCCCGTCAGCAGTAAGGGTTACAGATTCTCCCGGGCATATTTTTATTCTTGAAGATTTTACCGTAGCTGTTGGTGTTACTTCTTTCTGCAATGTAAGTTTGACTATTTTACTACAGAAAGCACCATTGGAAACAAGAACATAAAGAATCTGTCCGTCATTACCATTATAGTTCAATGGAGTTTGAATATAATTGCCATTCTGTGCAACTGCATCTGCCTGATTTTCGTAGAATTTAAAAATTGCTCCCGGTGTCGGGCTGATGGTAGGCATAATGGTACTTAAATCAAAAGTAGTAATATCCGGTGTGGTACAAAGCAATAACGTTGCATCCTGAGCCTGAGGAGTTGTTCCTCCATGAATCTGGATGGTAGCTTTACCCGGACATGGATTACCGGGAACACTTACTTCGATCGTATAAGTACCTGGTTGTACAGCCGTAATAGTATTGGTAGTAGCGTTAGGTACCGGAGCACCGTTAAAATACCATTGATATACAAGGTTAGGATCATTTACGGAAGCCGTAATTACCTGAGGTACATTATCACAAACGTTGATATCAGAAGGTAACTTGGTTCCTGCAGGGTCTAAAAGGTCTACCCCAATATTGAAAGATCCACCTTCCAGAAATACGGCAGAGTCATAACTGTGGTCACTGTAATCGGCAATTACCATTTTGAAGTGGTACTGCTGTCCTGCTACTACTGTTGCTGTAGCAGTCAGTGGAATTGTTCTTCCATTAAAGTTGGTTTCAACATTACCAGTGTTGTATCCAGCAAAATATTGCTCATTTACGGCACCACAACTGGATCCGATAGCAGGGTGAATATTGGTAATACTTACAGGTCCTGCTCCTCCGGGAAGTACAGCCATATTGACATAAGGCCCTCCTGAAGTAGGTCTCAATAAGATTGCAAATGCATCTGCAAAGGTACAAGGGAATGAACCAGTATATTCTTCCGATGCGATAAGATAGTTAAATTTAATCTGACTGGTTGTGGGTACGAAGTCAAATTCCAATAGAACAGCATCATTCAGCCTGCTTTCCACTACTCCAATTACCTGTGCAAGGTCAGCATCTGATCCACCTCCGTTTACATCGTTAAGGGCACCTTCAAACGTGTTCCCTGCTCTTCTTGCAAATCCGGTAGAAAGGATAAGTCCATCTTTAAAAGGGAAATTGGTTGTCGCTTTATGAAAATATCCCCAGGCTCTGTCTGCATCACTTGCAGCATGATTAGGAGTAATCTTCACATTGGATACATTGGGAGTCAGACAGGTATTGGTCCCTGATGAGATCAATACATCTTTTACCATTTTCTCTATCGTATAACTGGACTCAGGATATGACGGAGCATTCACGTCAATAAAAACACCTGCTCTTCTAGAGGCTGCTGTAGGAGTCTCCTTTACGGGTTTCCTCGGTGGCAGATTTTGTGAAAATAAAAAAGTCGAGATGACTAAAAAAAATAAACAAAGCGGTAGATATCTTCTCATAATATTTTTGTTTCAACAAATTTAATTTTTTTTTAAATATCTCATATACATATTTATATTTTTTACAACAAAAAATCAAAACATTTCCCTTTTATGGTAAAATTTCGTTAATCAATCCCTATCCGTTCAAACGATAAATTATGTGGTAGCATTGTATTATCAATTGTTTTAGGATATTTGTCATCAATTTTAAATAATTCACAAAACGCGATAACTTATATTCTTAAAAACAACAAAATCTTTCATTGCTGAAAGATTTTGTTGTTTATTTTTTATTTCAAGAATTTCTAATTTCTATTTTTTAAAAGAATCCAGCCTGAGCGTTGTTCCAATTTTTTACTGGCTGGGTTTTCCCACTGTACTCTATACCAATAAGTCGCTGTTGGAAGATTGATCCCTTTTAAAGATCCTGTCCATATAACATTTCCTTTACTTGCCTTGAATACTTCAGCTCCGTATCTGTCGAAGATGGAAGCTGCAAAATCTTTATACCCGCTGATTCCTGTGAAATCTATGGTATCATTTACACCATCCATATTAGGGGTAATGGCGTTGCTGATAATGAAGGTAAAATAGTCCAGAGAAGTACCACATTTAGCACCTACAACTCTTACCATCAAAGTATACATTGTATTATTTAAAATACCTGTAAATACATTAGATGAATGCCAAGTTAATCCTCCATCTATAGAATATTCTAATACACCTCCTGTAGGATTGCTTGCCGTAAGGGTAAGGATATGATTATCGTAAACTACATTGGTAAACTGCGGCAGATCGGGATTGATAAGCTGGGCAGAAAACGTTTTGGAACAAGTACCATTACTAATCGTTACAGAGTACGTCCCTGGAATATTAGTAGTTATCGTCTGAGTGGTTGCTCCGTTACTCCATAAATAGGTATAATTTAGTCCTGGCCCTGCATCAAGTGTTCCTTTATCTCCTGCACATACAAACACATCTTTTAAAGTAGAAACAATTGCCGGAACCACTTCAATCTTAACTTTCGCTGGATTTACAGAACTACATCCGTTTCCTCCCAATGCATATACTGAATATTCAGTTGTTACCGTAGGTGTGACAACCTGAGTATTTCCATTTCCGGTAAGCCCTACCCAATTATAAGTAATTCCACCCGAAGCAGTCAATGTCACAGATTCTCCTTCACAGATTTTTAATTTTGATGCGGTAAGTCCCGCGATAGGTGGACCTACCTGAACTGTTACACTCGCTGCAGTTGCAGAAATACAACCGTTAGCGCCAACTGCAAATACCGTATAGGTGGTAGTCACAGTAGGCGAAACAACCTGAGTATTTCCGTTTCCGGTAAGACCATTGCCCCAGTTATAGGTTACTCCTCCGGAAGCTGTTAATGTTACAGATTCTCCTATACAAATACGAGGCTGTGATGAAACAACAGCAGCCACTGGCCGTACTTTATCTTCCTGTACCGTTACTGTTGAAGTGAAAGTACAGCTTAGATTTCCAGGTTGTGAAACATTCGTAACTGTTAATGTATAAGTACCTCCTGCACTCACTACAGGCGTAAGGGTATTACCTCCCGATACAATTGTTCCTCCTGTTGTTGTCCAGGCAATAGTAGAACCAGCAGGGACAACAGATGCAGAAGCATTAATTGTTATCTGAGGAGTTGTACAGGTAATTGTTTGCGGTGCAGCAATCGTAAGAGTAGTTTCAGCTGTTTTTATTAATTGAAGAGATACTACATAACTACAACCTCCGTTGCTTACCAACACATAAATTGTCTGATTTGCCGGTGGTGTATATGCTGTAGGATTTGCAATAAAATTTCCGTTGGCAGCATTAGCATCCGCCTGATTGATATAGTACGTAAAGGTAACTCCTGCAGCAGTTGTGATCTGAGGCTGTGCTTCTGTAAGATTAAAAGCTAATCCTGGCTGATAACACTTATGCAATGTTGCGTTTTGTACTGTAAAGGGTTCTGATACTTCAATTGTTATGGTTGCTGGGTTTTGAGAGGCACAGCCATTAGCTCCTACAGCTGTTACCGTATAAGTAGTGGTAACAGTAGGTGAAACAACCTGTGTATTTCCGTTTCCGGTAAGACCATTGCCCCAATTGTAGGTAGCACCTCCTGAAGCTGTAAGTGTAGTAGAATCTCCTTTACAGATTTTTATTTTACTCGCTGTAAGTCCGGTCACTGGCGGTGCACTGTTTCCTGTTACGGTTACAGTACCTACCGCTGTACAGGTAAGATTTCCGGGCTGGTAAACTTTTGTTATCGTTAATGTATAGGTTCCTGCAACATTAATTACAGGGTTTAAAGTAGTACCTCCTGAAACAATATTTCCTCCTGTAGTGGTCCAGTTGAATGTAGCACCTGCCGGATAAACTGAGGCGGATGCATCCAGTGTCGTCTGAGAATTAGCACAGGTTAGTACTATCGGAGGAGCAATAGTAGGTATCATTTGTGGCGCTTTTACCAGCTGTAACTCTGCAACTTTAGCACAGAAGCCGTTTGCAACTCTTACATATACAGTTCCCCCGGCACTTTGATAAGCTGTTGGAGTAGGAATTGTATTTGTATTTCCGGCATTAGCATCTGCCAATAGGGCATAATATGAAAACACAGCTCCTGGAGTGGTACTTATTGAAGCCTGTGCTGATGTTAAATTAAATGTAGCATTTCCGGCAGCATAACAAGCCGTTAATGTAGCATTCTGTACCGTAGGAGATGTTCCGCCAACCACAGTAATGGTAGCTTCTCCCGGACAGGAATTTCCCTGAATAAAAACTTTAACGGTATATACTCCCGGTTGTGTAGCAGTATAACTTGCATTGGTAGCCCCGGGAATAGGATTCGCTCCCAAATACCACTGGTAAGTTATATTCGCTCCCTGAACCGAAGCTGTAAAGGTCTGCGGAGTATTATCACACATATTTACAGATGCCGGAAGCTGTACTCCCGCCGGATCAAGAATTTTCACCCCAATATCGAATGACCCTGCTTCTAAAAATACAGCAGAATCAAAGTTGGGATCCTGATAGTCAGCAAGGACGATTTTAAAGTGATATGTTTCTCCTGGAATTACAGTTGCTTTTGCTGTAAGAGGAATAGTACGTCCATTAAAATTGGTTTCTATTTGAGCGGTATTGGTACCTCCATAATAGGCTTCATTTTTAGGTCCGCAATTTTGATACTGCGGGTGAATATTGGTAACACTTACAGGTCCAGCTCCTGCCGGAAGCACTGCAAGGTTGGTATAAGTAGGATCAGTTGCTTTTTTAAGCAGCAAAGCAAAACCATCTGTAATAGTACATGGGAAATTTTGCTGATATTCTTTTGAAGCAAATAAATATCTAAACGTAATTTCGGTAGAAGCTGCCACAAAGTCGAACTCTATGGATGTTGCATTATTCAGGTTGGAGTTAGCAATTCCCAATGCATTTGCCAAATCTACATCTCCTCCAGTTCCCAGATCATCACTTAAAGCACCCTGGAAAGTATTTCCTGCTTTGTTGGCATATCCGGTTGAAAGTATAATTCCTTTACTGAACGGGAAATTGGTGTTTGATTTATTGAAATATCCCCAGCTTCGGTTCTGATTGGTAGCAGGTAAATTGGGAGATACGGTTACATTGCTTACACTTGAATTGGTACAGGTACCTCCTGATATAAGAACATCTTTGACCAGTTGGGTTATAGGATAGCCGGATTCCGGGTAACTTGGTGCATTTACATCTATAAAGACACCAGCTCTCAAAGAAGCAGCTTTAGGTTTTGCAGCAATTTCTACCCTTCCTTTATTTTGAGCCAAAACAAAGTTCCCTATGAAAGCTAAAAATAACGCTAAAAATAAATTTCCTCTCCTCCTATTTAACATTTTATATTATTTTAAACAAAAATACTATTTTTTTTGATTGAAATTCAAGTTAACACAATTTACATTATTACTAACGCAAGTTTATTTATGTTAGAATATCAACTTTGTTTATTTTAAAACAATAAAAAAAAGACTGACAAAATAGCTAGTCATGGTCGGAAGATTTTTTCTTCCGACTTTTTGTTTTTAGATATTCAATATTATTATTTTAATTAATTGATTA
>NZ_PCOU01000048.1 GCF_002979455.1 Chryseobacterium sp. MYb7 | reverse complement strand
TTAGGATATAAAACAGCTAAAAGACGCATCGCTATGGAACTTCGGGATATGATTACCGCAATTCTAATAATATTTGCGGGGGGTGATCCTGCAAAAGTCTTCAAAACTTAAAACATAAAAAATGGTCGGAAATTTCTTCCGACCATGACTAGGCTTTAGCCCGTTTTTTTTTTATAATGAATAATTTGATTAACTTCCAGTCTCCCTCTTCCAGCTTCCTAATCTACAAGTAATAAAATCTCTATATTTGAATATGCAAAACCGTATTTCTTCATTTCCACCCCTTATTGATGGCCAGTCTGAAATTTTAATTTTAGGATCTATTCCCGGAGTGAAATCATTAGAAAAACAACAGTATTATGGTCATCCTCAAAACAAATTCTGGAAAATTATTTTTGAATTGCTGAACGAAGAATTTACAGATGATTACACGAAAAGAATAGAAACCATCAGGAAGCATCATATTGCGCTTTGGGATGTCATCGATTCCTGTGAGAGAAAAGGAAGCATGGATTCTGAAATCAGGAATGAAGAAGCCAATCAGATTGCAGAACTGCTGGAAGAACACCCGAATGTAAAAGCTATTTTTTGCAATGGTGGAAAATCTTACAAAAATTTACAGAAACTACTAGGGAAAAACTATAAGCTGCCCATTTTTTTGTTGCCGTCTACAAGCCCGCTTCATACTGTTTCCTTTGAAAAAAAGCTGGAAGAATGGAAGAAAATTCTTGAATTTTTGGTTTGAGAGTGAGAGGATAAAGCTAGATTCCTACGGAATGACAAATAGAGTACTTTATTTATCCATACACCCTGTCATTCCGTAGGAATCTAAATATTGTATGTAATCTTAGTACAACTGATAAGAGTTTAAAAATTATTTACTTCTCAAGTACTCTCTCAGTCCTTTCAACAGCTCCAGCTGGTTTTTTGTCCTATCCAGATTGTGCTCAGGATGCGTGATAGAATAGTAAGTACTTCCATTTAGATAATCCGTTAAAAAACGAAGTTCCTGAATATAAATGGCGACTTGTGCTGCATAATCAAGATTCTCAGATTCTGTCGGAGTCAGTTTTTCTTTTAAATAAAACAGAAAACCTTCTTTTACAACCTTATACATTTCGGGATCAAAATTGTTTTTTGCAGTTCCGTCATCCTCGTGGGTTGTATTGGTGTAGGACTGAATCATTGTTCCAAAATCATATAAAATTGTAGAAATCATCATGGTGTCCAGATCAATTACAGCCAACGGTTGATGATTTTGATCGAAGAGAATATTACTGATTTTTACATCGGCATGAATAATTCTTTTAGGAATCTGATTGGTTTTTTCCATTTCAATCCATTGATCAGGCAAGGATAAAAACTGGTTGGTGATCTCTATTTCACCTTTTGCATTTTCTTTTAAATGGGGAGCCGCATCTTTTAATGCATTTTTATAATCTGCAACCCTTTTCTCAAAATTAAGGAAATTAGGAAGGGAATCTTCTATGGCCGGCAGTTTTTCGGTATTGATGGTGGCAAGGAAATAACTGAAGGTTTTAGCCGCTTCAAAAGCCACCTGTAAAGATGGAGCAGAAATAAAGGTCATACTGTTTTCTACGAAACTTAGCATGCGCCAAGGCTGGCCATTTACATCTTCTACTAAAAGCATATGGTTTCGAGAGAGGATAGGCTCAATAATTTGAAACTGATAATCATTTGCCTTGAGAATTTCATTAATCATTAAATGATTATTGACAATCACTTCCGGCTGTTTGAAAACATGATTGTTAATTTTCTGCAGAATAAACTTTTTTGCCTGATCTTTATCTTCCAAAAGATAGGTTGTATTGATCAATCCGTCCGTAATAGAAGTAAGTTCATAATTATCTGTACCAATAAACTCTTTAATAATGTAGTTTAATTCCATAAATTTTCCGGGTATCTGTTGTTCTTAATCTCTGAAATCAGAAAATCTATAATTTCCTTTTTGTCATCGGCATAAGTAACTCCCATCCATTGGGAAGGAGAGGTCTTTACCTTTACTTTTACTCTGTTTTCGTCCATCATTTTTTGTACTGCGGAAGGAATGTAAAATTCCTGATTAGGCAGCGGATCAGATTCAATGAAATCATAAAAATAGGCTTCAAGATAACAGAAAATATGAGGCTGAAAAATAAAAAAGTTCATAGAAACCAATGTTTCGGGATCTAGTTTTATATTTTCTCCGTTTTTACTATAAATGATGGAGTTATTTATTCTTTGAATAGAAGTTTGTTCTTCAACTTTGATCAGATAATTTTCAGTATCCAATGTACAAATTCCCCTCGCAACAGCTCCGTTTCCACTCAATGTTGTTCCTACAGGATAGGCAACCATTCCTAATTGTATATCTGAAATATGATGATGGTTAATCTCATGTGCTGCCAGCTGATAGGCTTCTTTTCCGTAGAAATCATCCGCATTAATCATCACAAACGGCTCCTGTATCGAGTATTTAGCACAAAGAACAGCATGAGCGGTTCCCCATGGTTTTTCACGATCAGGATAATCAAAACCCCCCAGTGAAATAGGAATACTGTCTATCTCCTGATATACCCAATGAAGTTCAAAATTTTTAGCTTTTGAAATGCTGTTTAGTCTTTCAATATAACTTTCGGGAATCAGTTTGTTGACAATAATAACTACTTTTTGGAAACCAGTCTCCAAAGCATCAAAGATAGAATACTCCAGAATCGGAGAACCGTTATTGAGTATTCCGTCTACCTGCTTGAGTCCTTTATACCTGCTTCCTAATCCGCCTGCTAATATGAGTAATGTCTTTTTAGAACTCATCAGTCATTCCAAATACAGGTTTACGGGTTTTCCATTTTCCATTAGTGAAATCAGGGATATCAACCACCTGGCCACCTTTTGCAATAGACTCTTCACTCAATGGCGTAATCGAATACCATAAAGCAAGATCATACACGTCCATTGGGAATTCTATATTTCGTTTGATACATTCAATAAATGTATTCATCACAAAGAAATCCATTCCTCCATGTCCGGCTCCTGCAGCAGTATTTTCAAATTTCTTCCACATCGGATGATCATATTCTTTCATCCACTTTTCTGTGTTGTCCCAACGGTGGGTATGGTTCATTGTTTTTTCAAAATAAATATTCCCCTGGTTGAAATCTCCCCATCCGAAATCCTGCCACAATCCCTCAGTTCCCTGAACTCTGAAGCCCAGATCGTAAGGTCGCTGCAAGCTTGTATCATGAGTCAGAAGGATGGTTTCTCCGTTAGCACATGCTATTTGAGTGGTTACAATATCTCCCTGATTGAATTTTACTTTGGCGCTTGGATGGTTTTCTCCGCCCTTAGGATGTTCAACAATATACTTGTGGAGTCCTACAGATTTTGATGAAAATGAAGATAGTCTTGTTAATCGGTTTCCTCGGTTGATGTCCATCATCATTGCCACAGGACCTAAACCATGCGTAGGATACAACTCACCGTTACGCTTTACATAATGCTCAGTTCTCCATTTCGCTTCACTGAATCCTTTTTCTCCGAACTCAGCGC
This sequence comes from Chryseobacterium sp. MYb7, assembly GCF_002979455.1. GTDB lineage: Bacteria > Bacteroidota > Bacteroidia > Flavobacteriales > Weeksellaceae > Chryseobacterium. The sequence goes on along the minus strand of NZ_PCOU01000048.1, from coordinate 12,621 downwards.
CGGAATTATAAGGGTTAACACCATCATTGAAAAGAACTCCTCTCAGATCATGCTGATAGCCGCCTCTTCCATGTACTAATTCCCCGAACATCCCTTTGCGGACCATATTCAGGATAGCCATGATATCTCTTCGGTAACATACGTTCTCCATCATAAAGATAGGAACTTTCGTTTCCTCGTATACTTTTACAAATTCCCAGCAGTCCTCAAGTTTGATGGCTCCTGAAACTTCCATGCCCACAATTTTTTTGGCACGCATTGCTTCTACACCCTGTGTAAGATGCCATTCCCATGGAGTAGCAATTACAACAGCGTCTATTGTTTTTAATTTGAGAAGATTTCGATAGTCATATTCTCCATTGGAAAATTCCTGAGCAGCCGGTTTATTATTGTCTTTTAAGATTTTTTGAGACGCGGCAAGCATTCTTTTCTCTGGATCTGCAAATGCTACAATTTCTACATCACTACGTTTTGCCAGTAATTTTACATGTTCCTGACCACGAAGACCTACGCCGATAAAACCGACGCGGACTTTTTTATCTGTTTTAAAATCATGGGAATAAGCAAATAAAGAATTGGGTAAAACCAATGCCCCAAAACTTGCTAGAGCTGCTGTCTTAAGAAAATTTCTGCGGGAGTTACTATTGTCCATCTATTTTTTTTCTTAAATATATAAAAACTTTTGTAAATCCCGATAAGGTGATGGAGAATCGGAGGATGAAGAAGGAGAGATTGTTTGTAAGAATTTGAGGGTTGTGGATTTTAAAGTTAAATGAATTTTAAGTTATTGGGTTATAAATTGTTAATTTTCACTTTTTTCTCTATTTTAATCATTTATATTTTTTTTTACATATTGGTTATATACATGAAAATTTATTGATTGATCCAAGCTTTTCTTAAAACCATCTGTTTTGCATCAGGATTGGGTAGAGAAGTTACTTTTCCAGTGGCTTCATCATAATTGAAACCTGCTTTTTCCAGATATTCTTTCAAAGGAATAGGTTGTGTGCCTTCTATATAATCTCTGAAAAATGTACGAATTTCCGGAAAAGTCATTTTGGTAATTTCATCGAAAAGATCATCGTCATTAAAATATTTACCTGCTCCATACTTTTTCATAAGCATCTGCATCAGATCCTGGGTTCCTATTTTTCCGTTAGAAAGCTCTCTTAGTCTTATGTCCAGACACAATCCGAGCAATGCTCCTTTCAGATAAAAATTCATATACTGATCCTGTCTTTCCATGGATTTTTTACTTATTTCTGTAAAAGACAGGGTATTGTCAAATGCTTTCATCCCTCTGATCTTTTCTTCCAGACTTTTTTCAAAATCTTCCAGACTTATCATTTTTTGTTTGATAGGCATATGGATGGTGGCATACTCAGTCATCCCTTCGTATAGCCAAAGATGTTTAGACATGACAGGATTCAGGAAGTCATAATGCTGAATTTCTCCTGAATGAATATTGAGAGGCGTCACAACATGGAAAAACTCATGGGAAGCAACCCTGTTCAAAGCATTGGGCAGAAACTTCATGCTTCCGGAACGGTATAGACACACTGTAGAGTGGGAGTGTTCCAGTCCATCACCCAAAAATCCATTCTCATTAGAAGATTCATAATAAATCAGAAATGCGTATTTGTTGACTGGTAATGTCCCGCCAAGGTATGCCTGTTGATTTTTCAGGATGTTTTCTATTTCGTGGGCAATTGTTTTGGAATAATTCCTTTCTTTTTTATTGTAGAATGAGACAAGTACTTTGGTATGACCTATTTTGAGCCATGTGGTATCAGGAACAGAATATAAAACAGGGGAGTCTACCAATTCCCGATAATCCTTTGCCCAAACCATATCTGTGATTTTATTTTTCTGTTTATAGTCTAAGGCTGAGGAAGCATAGAAATCCTTGTTTTTTGTAATGGTAATCTGATAGGGAATGTCTTTCATTTCTTCAAAATACCCCACTAAAGAATTATAATTGATGACAAAAACGCTGTCTTTTATAAACATGCTGCCGGCAGATCGGGCTTCATTAGATTCTTTTTCCAGAGAGTCCCATCCGTCAGCTACCTGATATGAAATTTTCTTTACACGGCTAAGATCATACACCATCCAGCTGTTTTTGTCCAGACGTTCAGTCATGATTTTCTTACCGTTTTTATCTATGGCTGTGAAATCAGAAACATACTGTCCGAAATTCATAGCCTGATAAAACCCGGGTACCAGTTTTGGAATGACAAATTTGCCCTGTTTAAGATTATTCTTTGGGGGCGAAAAAGATACCCGGACTTCATCATTAGACATATGAAGAAGATCTATATTATATTCGTAATTTTTCTTTGAAGTCTGAGCAAACATTACTTTAGGTAGTATAATGATCACAAAAAATAGCTTGATAAGGGTATTCATGAGCTGCAATTTTATTTATTACGAATATTTAAATCACTTCTAAATTGGGTCTCTTTTATTTTTCCATGTAGTATACCTCTTCATAAGGCTGAATCAGTACCCATCCATGTCCTGAGAACTTCATCTGGAATTCTTCGCCGCTTCCTCTTCCGATAAGGCTTTTGAAAGAAACATTGGTTTTGAGTTCCGGACTTAGATTTCCGGACCATGCAACGGTTGCATTAGGATCTGTGAAAACAGGGGTGTCAGGAGTTACAAGTAAAGTTAAAGGATCTCCGTGAGTGGTAATGGCAATATGCCCCGTTCCTGAAAGTTTCACCTGGAAAAGTCCGCCAGACATCATTCCTGCAATACTTTTCAGCATCGTGATATCACTTTTTACGCTTTGTTCGTGGGCGAGAACGTCATTTCCGTTCACACACACAGATTCATTATTCAGATATAGAATACGGACTTTCTTTCCGGAATCTGCTACATAGAGTTTTCCGGAACCTTCCGCTTTCATCAACTTGGCTCCTTCTCCGCTGATTGCTTTCTTCAAAAGATTTCCAATTCCTCCGGACAGCATTCCCTGTCTTTCAAAATTGATATTACCCACATAACTTACCATACTTCCTCTTTTCGTCCATACTGCCTGATTATTAAGGTTGATTTCCAGAAGGTGTTTCGTTTCCAGTTCAAAATAATCTCTTTGCTGTGGATTCTCCTTTGTTTCGTTGATAAATGCTTCTATTGAATATTTACTCATAATTATAATTTTTAATTTGTTGTTTTTATAGTGTTATTGTTTTAGTTTGTCGAGTTTATACTCCCGTTTGTTACTTTTAGGATTCAGATCTACAAATTCGTATTCTTCAAAACGGGCAAGTTTTGCTTTAAACATTTCAGTTGCTTTTTCTACCGACCAGGTTTTAGGATAATGAAAGCCTTCAAACTCCGCATTGAAGATCTGTGCTTTGAATTCATGTGAAAATTCATCATCACCTACATAGGTCAAGGCTATTTTACCAGTCCATATAATATCATATTGATTGTTATCTGTTTTTGAAAATCGAATCTGATGCCCGGCACAGCTGTCATGCCCCAACAGATAAATATTGAAAGCAAGATCATCATCATCGAAATGTTGTTCAGAGGGAAGATCGTTGCTTAAAAGGTCATTTTTAATTACAGCTTCGAAATCCAGTTTTTCATCAAGGTTGTTGATCCTGATTCCTCTTTGTTCACCCCAATAATTTGAGGATAATGTACAGGCATGATAGTTTCCCCATACGATTTTGGAGTCCCAGTCAGACAGGTCTTCATCTTCTTCCTCATTGTTTTCATCATCATCATTGGCGTAATAATTTTCTGTTTTTAAATGAAAATCAAACCAGATAAATCCATATTCGTCTATTCGTCCACTCCAGCTGAATGTTTCAATGGCATGACCGTTAGGGTACGGATTATCAAGGAAGTATATTTTACTTACAGATTCCATATTGAATTTAAATTTTTCCAAAAATACTCTTTTTATACCTTGGAAATCCCCGTAAAATCACGGTTTTATATTTGATTGTAAATAATACTTGACAAAGGGGTATTCAATGTCGTATATTTGCACTCCGAAAATTACACCTTGTAATTTCAATAATTTTTAAACCGTAATTTAAAAAATGAAAACATCAGATTTTAATTTTGATCTTCCTGCGGAATTATTAGCAGAACACCCATCAGAGCACAGAGACGAAGCCAGATTAATGGTACTTGATAGAAAAACACAAACTATCGAGCACAAATTATTCAAGGATGTAGTGGATTATTTTGATGAAGAAGATTTGTTTATCTTCAACAATACAAAAGTTTTCCCTGCCCGTCTTTACGGAAATAAAGAAAAAACAGGTGCTAAAATTGAAGTTTTCTTATTAAGAGAGCTTGATAAAGAAACAAGAGTTTGGGATGTTTTGGTAGATCCAGCAAGAAAAATCAGAATTGGTAACAAATTATTCTTCACAGAAGATGAGTCTTTGGTAGCTGAAGTTATCGATAATACAACTTCAAGAGGAAGAACATTAAGATTCTTATTCGATGGTTCTTACGACGAATTCAGAACAAAACTAAAAGAATTAGGAGAAACTCCACTTCCAAAATATATCAAAAGAGCAGTAGAACCAGAAGATGCAGAAAGATATCAGACGATCTATGCAAAAGTGGAAGGAGCGGTTGCTGCACCTACAGCAGGTCTTCACTTCTCAAGACATTTGATGAAGAGATTAGAAATCAAAGGAATCAATTTTGCTGAAGTTACCCTTCACGTAGGATTAGGAACTTTCAATCCAATTGAGGTAGAAGATCTTTCTAAACACAAAATGGAATCTGAAGAGATCATCATTGACGAGAAAAATGCTGCTATTATCAATAAAGCAGTAGATACTCACAGAAGAGTTTGTGCAGTAGGTACTACAACAATGAGAGCTTTGGAAACTTCTGTTTCTTCAAACAAGAAAATCTCTGCATTCAACGGATGGACTAATAAATTCATTTACCCTCCTCACGATTTTGGAGTAGCTAATGCAATGATTACTAACTTCCATACGCCGAAATCTACACTATTGATGATGATTGCAGCGTTTGCAGGAAGAGATTTTGTAATGCATGCTTATGAAGAAGCCGTAAAAGAAAAGTATAAATTCTATTCTTACGGTGATGCAATGTTAATTCTATAAAAAAGATAATAGGTAAAAGGTGGCAGGTAGTAGTTATCAGCCACCTGCCACCTATAATCTACAACCTTACAATGAAAGATATCCGTATATTATCACTAGACCAGCTTAAAGACTACTTTGTATCTTTAGGAGAAAAGCCGTTTCGTGCGAAGCAGGTCTATGACTGGCTATGGAGTAAAAACCTCCATTCGATTGATGAAATGACGAATCTTTCGAAATCACTTCGTGAAAAAATTTCAGAAGAATATACCATTAATCCTGTTTCCGTAGACCTTCTTCAAAAAAGTTCTGACGGAACCATCAAAAACGGCGTGAAACTTCATGACGGTCTGATGGTGGAATCTGTTCTTATTCCTACAGAAACAAGAACCACAGCCTGTGTATCTTCGCAGGTAGGATGCTCATTAAACTGCGAATTCTGTGCTACAGCCAAACTGAAAAGGATGAGAAACCTTGAAGTTGCTGAAATTGTAGATCAGGTTGCCCTGATTGACAGCCAGAGTAGAATGTATTTTGAAAGACCGCTTTCCAATATCGTATTCATGGGGATGGGAGAGCCCATGATGAATTACAAAAATGTAGTGGAAGCCATCAGAAAAATTACCCAGCCGGAAGGATTGGGGATGTCTCCAAGAAGAATTACCGTTTCTACATCCGGTATTCCTAAAATGATCAAAATGCTTGCAGATGATGAACTGCGTGTGAAGCTGGCATTATCCCTTCACTCAGCTATCGAGTCCAAGCGTAATGAAATTATGCCTTTCTCTGATAAATTCCCGTTGACGGATATTATGGAGTCTCTTCAGTACTGGTACCAAAAAACAGGTTCTGTCATTACTTTTGAATACTGTGTATGGAAAGGAATCAATGATGGAGACGAAGATATTAAAGCTTTAATCAAATACTGCAAACAGGTTCCTTCCAAAGTAAATCTTATTCAATACAACCCAATTGGGGATGGAAAGTATGACCAATGCAACAAACAGGCGGAAGAAAACTATATTCGTCAGCTTGAAAATGCAGGAATTACGGTAATGGTCAGAAGAAGCCGCGGAGGTGATATTGATGCCGCTTGTGGACAATTAGCCAACAAAGCAACAGATTAAAATTTCCTTAAAAAAAGCCTAAAGCTTTCTTAAAAAATAGGTTAAAACCCTACCTTTGCACAAATTATTTTGTGATGATGGATTTTCTAATGAGCGAGGACGGGCTGGAAAATGTATATGCATGGGCTATCCCGCTGCATGCTACTGTTATTTTAGCTGAAATGATTTACAGCCATGTTTCAGAAGCTAAGTTATATAGTGGAAAAGATCTTGCCACCAATGTTTATCTTGCCCTGATGAACTTTGGTCTTGACCTTATCATGAAGGCATTTGCCATGGGCGTAATGTTTTTCTTTTATAATCACAGACTTTTTTCATGGGATTTAAGCATATGGTATCTGCTGGCATGTTTTATCATCACAGATTTTGCTTATTATGTACTGCATTATGTAGATCACCGTTCCAGAGCGTTCTGGGCAGTTCATATCACCCATCACAGCTCAGAATACTTTAACCTTACCACAGGTTTCAGAAGCCCTGTATTACAGCCGCTTTACCGATATTTATATTTTTCACCGCTAGCGTTTTTAGGATTCAATCCATGGCATATTATGGTGGCATACGCGATAGGGCAGGTGTATGGAACGTGGGTGCATACACAGACTGTGAAGAGTATGGGATTTTTAGAATATATTCTTGTAACTCCTTCTCATCATCGTGTTCATCATGCATGTAATGTAAAATATCTCGATAAAAACATGGGAATGTGTCTCATCATATGGGATAAGATATTCGGAACCTTCCAGAAAGAAGATCCCAATATTCCTGTTAAATACGGAATTTATCCTAAAATGCCGGATAACAGACCAGATACCGTACTTTTTTATGAATGGAGAAAAATATGGAAAGATCTGAAGCAGCCGGGATTAAAATTCACAGACAGAGTTAATTATATTTTCAACTCACCGGGATGGAGACATGACGGAACCGGAAAAACGGTAAGACAATACCAGAAAGAGTATTTTGCAAAACAGGCTAGAAAGAAAGAACAACAGCAAAATCAGAAACAGCAGAAATCTGCTTAACTTTTGATTTAAAATCAATAGAAATCTAAGGAAAAGCGGGCTATTTTAGCTCGTTTTTCTGTTATAAGAAGATCATTAACAAAGGTTGAGAGTAAAAAGGCAAAAGAGCAAAGCAATCTGCAAAAAAAATTATCTTTAACCCTCAAACCCTACAACTTCTCTAATCCCTACAATGTTTAGATTCCTTCGGAATGACAAGGTGTACGGATAGGCAAATCGTAGTTTGTCCATTCCGTAGGAATCTACACTTTCGCTCTCAAACGCTCTCACCCTCAAACTCTCAAACGCTCAAACCCACTACCTCAGAATAAAACCCTACTTTTGCCTTATGAAAAAATTCCTTCTGATTGTTGCTTTTTCCATTGTTCAATCTGCATTTTCCCAGCAGGCTGACTTTCTGAAAATAAAAAAATACAGAGTTAATTATCTGGATGATAAGATTGAAGAAACTTCAGGACTGAATATTTTAAACGGAAAGCTCTATACATTCAATGATAGCGGAAATCCAGCTGAACTTTTTGAAATTGATAAAACAAGCGGAGAAATTATCAGAACACTGAAAACCAATTTGATTAATACAGATTGGGAAGCTTTGACCAATGATGGAGAAAACTTTTATATCGGAGATTTCGGAAATAATGCCGGAACAAGGAAAGATCTGATGATTTACAAAGTTCCTTTCGAACGTCTTGATATGTCTAATGTAACTAAGATTCCTGGTTCAGAAAGAGCTTTAGACGGAACGAAAATTCTTTTTTATTATCCTGAGCAGACTGAATTTATTTCTAAAAATACAAAAAACGACTTCGATGTGGAAGCTATGATTTATCTGAATGGAAAGCTGCATATATTTACCAAAGAATGGGTGTCAAAAGCAACTTCTCATTATATCGTAGATCCTGAAATTTCAGAACTACAAAAGGCAGAAAAAACAGAAACCTATAAAACAGGTTTTGTGGTAACAGATGCTTCTTACTTTGATAAAAAGCTTTATTTGATAGGGTATACCAAGAAAACAGAAGTCTTTTTAGATATTTTTACAGAAACAGAACCCGGAATATTTTTTAAACAAAAGCCTAAACATTATTACCTGGGAACGGCTCTTTCATTAGCTCAGATTGAAGGAATAAGTGTGGATGAAACGGGAATTTATATTTCCGGAGAAAAGTTCCGGTCTCCATTAGGAACTACAAAACCCTCTTTTTATTTTATTCCGAAAGATCAACTCCAGGATTAATTTTATCTTAAAATTGAGCGAAAAAAATTATCTTTGTGAGAATTAATAATTATTCACCCAGCATTCGCAGATTGTGGCAAACATTGTAGAAGAGATTAAACGACCGATCAATGACGAAATGAAACTTTTTGAACAGAAGTTTTATGAATCAATGCAAAGTAAAGTAGCTTTATTGGATAAGGTAACCCGTTTTATTGTTACCACCAAAGGAAAGCAGATGCGCCCTATGTTCGTGTTTCTTTGTGCCAAACTGGTTGGGGAAGTGACGGAAAAGACTTATCGTGGTGCTTCAATGATCGAACTGATTCACACGGCTACTCTGGTGCATGATGATGTGGTAGATGAAAGTTTTAAACGTCGTAATTTCTTTTCAATCAATGCTTTGTGGAAGAATAAGATTGCGGTTTTGGTGGGAGATTACCTTTTATCAAAATCCGTTTTATTATCTACAGACCATAAAGACTATGACCTGCTTGGGGTAATCTCCAGAACCATCCGTGAAATGTCTGAAGGAGAGCTTCTTCAGCTGGAAAAAGCCAGAAAACTGGATATCACAGAAGATGTTTATTATGAAATTATCCGCCAGAAAACAGCAACTCTGATTGCTGCGTGCTGTGAAATAGGTGTTCTTTCCAACAATGCGGGTGAAGCTCTTGCGAAGAAGATGATGGATTTCGGAACCTTTACAGGAATGGCATTTCAGATCAAAGACGACCTTTTTGATTACTTAAGTTCAAACGTGATTGGTAAACCCGTAGGAATTGATATTAAAGAACAGAAAATGACCCTGCCTTTAATTCATACCTTAAAGATAGCAGATGAAAAAGATAGAAAGTATTATTTCGATACTATAAAACGATATAATAACAATCCTAAGCGCGTAAAAGAGCTTATTGAATTCGTCAAAAACTCCGGTGGGTTGGAATATGCTATTACAGTCATGAAAGATTTCCAGCAGAAAGCGAAAAATATTCTGAATGAATTTCCGGATTCTGAAGCAAGAAAATCGTTACATATTATGCTGGATTACGTAATTGAGCGAAAATTTTAAATTAAATAATTTTCAGGGTTACAATAATAACAGCTAGGACTATACAAAATAAAGCGATTAAAAATAAATAATCCGCAATGTTCTCAAATGTAGATTCCCGCTTTATATTTTTCGTTCTGATCGCCAGAAAAGAAAAAAAACAGCTGCAGGCAAAAAGAATACAGGCAAATCCCGCAAATTCGTCCAAATGTGTATTCTGACTGATTTTAGCGATTTTTAACGAAGTAATAATAATCAGGGAAAATCCTAAAAGATTGCTCGAAGCGTTCAAAATGTGAGGTGACTTTTTTTCCATCATTTACAATTTTTATCAAAATAAAGCACAATTTTTTTTATTATCAAATTTTTAAAAAAGATTATTAAAAATTAAAATTAATTTAAAAAGTGTATATTAGCAAAATACTTGAAGATTAAAAACTTTTTTACTTAGCTATGCAAACAACCTATATTGAAACACAGCAAATATCCTTTCAAGATTTTAAAAATCAGATACTTGAAGACTACAGGTTAGGAAGGATTTCTCGTGAAATGTCTTATCTCGGAAGGAGAGAAGTACTTACGGGAAAAGCTAAATTCGGAATTTTTGGGGATGGAAAAGAACTTCCTCAGCTTGCAATGGCGAAAGTTTTCAGAAATGGAGACTTCCGTTCAGGATATTATAGAGACCAGACTTTTGCATTGGCAATAGATGCCCTGACAGTAGAAAGTTTCTTTGCACAAATGTATGCAGATACCAGCGTGGAAAGAGAGCCTGCTTCAGCGGGAAGACAAATGAACGGGCATTTCGCAACAAGAAGTTTAAATGAAGACGGAAGCTGGAAAGATTTGACAGCTCAGAAAAATATTTCTTCGGATATTTCTCCAACAGCAGGACAGATGCCAAGATTATTGGGATTAGCCCAGGCTTCTACAATCTATAAAAGTGTAAAATTTGACGGGTCAGAAAAATTCTCAAGAGAAGGTAACGAAATTGCTTTCGGAACTATTGGGGATGCGTCTACAGCAGAAGGACACTTTTGGGAGACTCTGAATGCAGCTTGTGCGCTTCAGGTTCCTATGATTGTTTCTATCTGGGATGACGGATATGGAATTTCGGTTCCTACTAAAAATCAAAGAGCAAAAGGAGACATCAGCGAAATGTTGAGCGGTTTCCAGAGAAAAGAAGGTGAAAACCAGGGGTGTGAGATTATCCAGGTGAAAGCTTGGGATTATCCTGCATTATTAGATGCCTATGCTAGGGCAGAACATTTCGCAAGAACAGAAAGTGTTCCGGTAGTAGTGCATGTAATTGATGTTACTCAGCCTCAGGGACACTCTACATCAGGATCTCATGAAAGATATAAAAACGAAGAGCGTCTGGCTTGGGAAGCTGAGTATGACGGTCTGGCAAAATTCAAAGAATGGATTCTGAACTATTCTATTGAAATTGAAGGAAAAGAAGAAGTAATTGCTACTACTGAAGAGTTGGAAGCAATAGATGATGAAGCCAAAAAGATTGCAAAAGCAGGACAGAAAACCGCCTGGGAAAACTATCAAAAAGCTATTTCAGAACTTATTCAGTCTATTTTACCTTTAGTAGAAAATCTTAAAGGTCAGAATGCTGAAGTGGAAACATATATTGCTCAATTCAACAAATTGGTTTCAAAAGCTAAAAAAGATATCTTCCATTTGGTAAGAAAAGCTTTATTGGCCACAAGAGGAACAAACTCTGCAGAAAGAACTCAATTGATGCAGAAATACAATGAAGTTTCTGCGGTTGAAAAAGACAACTATTCTTCTCACTTATATTCTCAATCTGAATGGAAAGCTGAAAATATTCAGGAAATCAAACCTGTATATTCTGACAGTTCAGAAGATGTAGACGGAAGAGTGGTGATCAGAAACAATTTTGACAAAATTTTTGAAAAATATCCTGAAACCCTAATCTTTGGAGAAGATACCGGAAATATCGGTGACGTAAACCAGGGATTGGAAGGAATGCAGGAAAAATATGGTGCTTTACGTATCGCTGATACAGGAATCCGTGAAGCAACGATCCTTGGACAGGGAATTGGTATGGCGATGAGAGGTTTAAGACCAATCGCTGAAATTCAATACCTAGACTACGTTCTTTACTGTTTACAGGGAATGAGTGATGATCTGGCAACAGTACATTACAGAACCAAAGGAGGTCAGAAAGCTCCATTGATCATCAGAACAAGAGGACACAGATTAGAAGGTATCTGGCACTCAGGTTCTCCAATGGCGGGTATTCTGAACCTTTCAAAAGGTATTTTAGTATTGGTACCAAGAAACCTTACGAAAGCTGCAGGATTCTACAACACAATGCTTCAGACAGACGAGCCTGCAATTATCGTAGAATGCTTGAACGGATACAGATTAAAAGAGAAACAACCTGATAACTTAGGAGAATTTACTGTTCCTGTAGGGAAAATTGAAGTAACTAAAGAAGGAAAAGATGTTACTTTGGTAACGTACGGTTCTACATGGAGAATTGTAACGGAAGCAGCTAACGAATTGGAAAAATTAGGAATTTCTGCAGAAGTGATTGACATTCAGTCATTGATTCCTTTCGATTTATCTCATGAAATTGCTGAAAGTGTTAAGAAAACAAACAGATTAGTCGTAATTGACGAAGATGTGGAAGGAGGAACTACAGGATTCATCTTACAGCAGATCCTTGAAAAGCAGAAAGCATTCAGATATCTGGATTCAGATCCGTTGACAATCTCTGCCAATGATCACAGACCTGCTTACGCAAGTGATGGTGACTATTTCAGCAAGCCGTCTACAGATGATATGGTAGAAAAAATCTACGCAATGTTTAATGAAACAAATCCTCAGAAATATCCAGCGATATTCTAATTGGGATTTTAGATAAATTTAAAACCGCTTCCTTTTGGGAGCGGTTTTGTTTTTTATCATTACAGGAAATTTGTACATTTAAAGACTTATATAATATTTTTTAGTTCATCTTTAAATCAACTCTATGAAACGGGTATCCATTATATGAAGTCATCTTGACTTTTTCAAAAATTATATTTTTTATTTGAAATAAAAAAAGGGATTAGGAAATTAGAGTCGCTAA
>NZ_PCOU01000047.1 GCF_002979455.1 Chryseobacterium sp. MYb7 | reverse complement strand
GCATATGATGGAAATATCATTAAAGCTCTTATTTTTGAAACTTAACAAGCAATTATCTATAATTATTTAACAATACCAAAAGAAATAATCATCCTTTCCTCGTCACCACCACACGTATAATCCTGTGAACAACCTGTGAACCAGTCATTTTTTGCTTAAAATTTGGGATTCTGTATTATCAGAGCCATTGACCGTACTTCGGTCCACTTATCTTTTTTGATTTGTTGTCTGTCATAATGTAATATGCCATTTTAAGATTCTCAATTATCAAATATACGCTATTTTAGAACTGTTTATAAAATAATTGCAAAAAATATGTATAATTAACTTTTGCCATTATAAGTATATACATTGTATGGCAAAATTTTCTTTGCTAAGCCTTTTGATATCCAACATCCTACTAATATTGGGAAGAATAATACATATCCATTTGGCACCAAATTGCAGACTAAAAAAAGAGCAGTAAATGGAGCGTAGATAGAAGCAGACAATGTGGCAGCTGCGCCCACTAAAACAAAATTCAAATAAATCAAAGAAGTTCCGAAGAGGGTATTACAGCAAAGAGCAAAAGCAAACCCTAGGAAGGCACCCGCGACAATACTTGGCGCAAAAACACCACCGTCTCCGCCCGCTCCCAGTGTTAATGCTGCCGCTAACGGTTTTAAAAAAATTAAAACGAAGATCAATATGAAAGAATAACTTTGAGGATGATACAAAATTTCTGACAGTGAATGATAACTGTCCCCATATAGAAAAGGAAAACAGAATATTAAACCTCCAACGATTAAGCTTCCGAAATTTACTCTTAGAAAGTCATTTGATATTCCAGAAAAGAAATCCTTTATTTTAATAACTGAAATAGTAAAATAGACAGATAAACCACTACCTAAAATGCTCAACAATAAAAAAAAGGGGACTGCCGACCATCTCCATTCTGTGATCTCAAAAGGAAGTAATGGTTTGCTTTTTATGTAAAATAAAAATACCACAGAAATAAATGCTGATGCGGTACAGCTTATAAACAGGGTCTTATTAAATTTTCTGGCAATCACTTCCATCGCGAAAAGCCAGCCTGCAATCGGACTTCCAAATAAAACAGCCACGCCCGCCACAACACCTGCACAAATAAGCTCCAGCTTATATATATTAGCAGAAAATTGTTTTTCATACGCTGCATTTCCAAGCGTTGCGGTTGCAACAACTGTAGAAACCTCAATTCCCGTTGAGCCACCGAAGATGACAGTCAAAAAGCCATTAAAATAATGTGATGGAATTTTGAATAGTGGCAAATGGTCTTTACGTTGGTCAACTGTTTTATAAATTTCTGTAATCCCTTTATTCTTCCTGTTCAAAAAAAGATATTTTCTTAAAAAATAAATTGCTGTAATCCCAATTGTTGGAAGTAAAACAAAAAATAGAGCATTTTCTTTCTCTGTATAATGAAATATTAATTTTTGAAAATGTTCCGTAAAGAATTTTAATGAATACCCGAGAAAAGAAGCACAGATACTTATTAAAATTGAAACTAAAATGAGTCTGAAATAATGATGTCTTCGTACTTTCTTCCGTTGCATTAAGAAATTATTTTTTTTAGTATTTTAAGGTATTATGAGAAACTTTGAAAAAAGTTACATTTTATTTTCTGCTTTCAATTTTTCCAGATATTCTTTCAAAATCTTTGCGTGGCAATGTTTCTCATCTTTTGCAGCATATAACAACGTAATGAACTCATGCTTTCTATTACGTTCTAAAAATTCTTTTACACTATCATTTTTTTGTAATTCTGTGATGTATTTCTGAGAAAAACTAACCCAAAATTCAGGATCGTGATTAAACCATTTGCGTAGCTCATCAGAAGGGGCAAGATCTTTATTCCATTCATTGATATGAGCATTTTCCTTAGACATTCCACGAGGCCAAAGTCGGTCCACCAACACACGATAACCATCTGAGGATGGCTTTTCATAAATTCGCTTCATTTTAATTTTCATACTAAAAAATATTTATACAAAATTCGTTAGGAATAACTCTTAAGAACGTACATACCATTAAGCTAACAATAGTATTCTAAAGATTGAAATTCGTGACAATATAAAAAGCTGCCCAGGCTACGAATATCAGAGCAATTACCCACACCCAAACCGGTATCGTACGAGGATTTTCGCTTCCTTTGATAATGAAGCTTTGATTTCTTCCCGTATCATAAGCGTTGACCATTAAAGGTATCGTGCCATTAACTACTTCATCATCAGAAAGTCCTTCTAAATGAATAATAGGGCCATTACGAACGATAAAAGGTATGATTTTTAGCCCCTCTTTCTGATCAAATTTACTAACAATTCTAAGGAGGTGTTTCCCATCGGCCAATTTTGTTGTATCAAGATTAAAAACTATCGGGGTCTGAAGTTCTGCAATGGGATTCACTTCTTCATCGATGTATAAAAAAACAGTGGCGTTATGTTTTGACATTTTTTTGAAGCTTTAGAAATCCAATATTGTATTTTTGATATGTTTTCTGTTCTTTTCTCCCGGGATGGCCAGAAACTTAAAAGAAAAAAATAAAGTCCCAAGTGTAATTATGCCAATACTTGATACAATTACCCAGTCCCAATTTGATTCGGGTCCAGTACCATGTGTTAGATCCTGCGTTATTTTAGGCTGTTGAAGTTTACAGGCGTCACATGCCTGAACATACCCGGCCCAAAATAAAAAAACAAAAAATCCTAATGTTATCTTTTTCATATTATTTTATTTTATCCATAATTACTTTCACTTCATCAGCCGTCACTTTTTTTCCGGTGTTCCCCCAGCTTGTTCTTTCATGATTAATGAGGGCAGCAACTTCTGCCGGTGAAAATCCTGCATTAGTTCCAACAGCAGGCATTGTAGCGTATTCAGGTCGGGGATCATAACCTTTCATTATAATAGTTACATATAATTCCAAATCATCACCTAAAACGACTGGGCTTCCTTTTAATGCTGGAAAAGCTCCCGGTAATCCCTCTCCGTTCGCCTGATGACAGCTCGCACAATTTGTAGTAAACAACGTTGTTCCATCAGGGAGATTATCGCCTTGAGAATTTCCGTCCGCTTTTTTTTCTACTTTATATAAAAATTCTCTGGTCGGTATACTTTTAGGAAGCTCAGTTTGTTTTAAGCTCAATAAATACGCAACCAAATCCTGAGCATCTTTTGAAGGAACGATTTTTCCCTTAATTCCTATTTTAAACTTATCCGGAACATTTACTTCGACATCACCTGTCTGCAATTCGTCTTTTATTAAAAACATCCATTGGTATGAAGGCATCACTGATTCAGGGACAACTGATCTCGGATTAAATAAATGCGAATATTGCCATTCTTTACTTGGTTGTCTGCTCCCAATATTGATAAGATCAGGACCTGTCCTTTCTGTTCCCATTAAAGTGGCGGTGTTCTGGAAAAGATTCAACCTTCTATTTCTGCCGTAATCGATGGCAAGACTAGGTCTGCCCCCAAAAACCTGATCCATATCAACATTTCTAACCTGCTGTGTATGACAACCTACGCAACCTTCCCGGATATAAATTTCCTTTCCGTGACTTTCTTCCTCTGTCAGTGCTTTACTTCCAGGTAATGGTTTGTATACTTTCTGATTGTTAAATGCCGGCAAAATACAGATAACCAATGTAAGAAAAAGGAAAAAAGCTAATGCCGATGAAAACAGTTTTTTATGATCGCTAAAAAAATCCATTATGATCTTTGTTGTTTTGTGTGAACTATTTCTAAAATCTCTTGTGGGGTATGAGGAAGACGTATCTCTTTTCTCGGTTTAATCATTCTATAAAAATTATATGCGAAAACGATATGCGAGATCCACATCATAGTTCCTCCAATTGCTCTCCACAACCAAAAAGGCATCATTTTTACTACTCCTTCTATAAAAGGTTTTTTCTCCATCCACATCATTCCTTTTTCGGTAGAGCCAATCATCAAAGAAACAGTATATACCAAAACTCCAATCAATGCTAACCAAAAATGTAATCCTACAGTAATACTTGGCGGTTCATATGAAGTGAGTCTCGGAACCAAGGTATAAGTAAAAGACCATAGCATGAAGGTAATGATCCCATACATCGTTAAATGTGAGTGAGCCACCGTAAAGTCAGTAAAATGCCACAGTAGGTTTGTTGCCCTGAAAGCTTCTGCCGTTCCCTGCATCGAGCCCGTAAAATAAAAGAGAATAGAAACTACATAAAAAGGCAGTACATAACTCAGTTTCAGACGATGCCAGGATCCGCGAATGGTCATCATGAAATTAATGCTGCCTGCTGCAACAGGGATCACCATTCCAACACTGGCAACAATAGCAATGGTCTGCATCCACCAGGGAATAGCACTGAAAATAAAATGATGTGTTCCAATAAGGGTATAAAACAAAATCTGCGTCCAAAATGCAAGTATGCTCAGACTATACGAATATACCGGACTATTAAGTTCCTGAGGAAGAAAATAATACATTAATCCTAAATTGAAGAACATAAACCACATTCCCACACCCTGATGCATAAAATAACCCTGAGTGATTGTTTCTCCCAAACCGTCCTGCCAAAAAGGAAGATAGGCAACGATCAGGATAACCACCACAAACATCATTGCCGAAACAATATACCAATTTGAAACATAGATTTCTTCTGTCTTACGGAATGCGATGGTATTGATATGATTATAAATACTAATAATAATTCCCACTGCAAAAAGCAGCATGACCGGCCAAATATATTCTCTGTATTCGCCGCCACTGTTGTTAATCCCCGCCATTAAACAAATACTGCCTAATAAAACAGCGGAATTCATTAATATCAATGTTATGTAACCTATCTTAAGGTTGAAAACTTTCGTATTCCCCACCCGTGGTATAACATAATACGAAAAGCCAACCATCGCCATAGATGCCCAGCCCCAGAAAACTATATTTGTATGGACCGGTCTAAGTCTTCCAAAGCTTAACCAGCTAATATGATCAGCATCAGGCGCAACAAATTTAATTCCTAGATACTCGCCGACCGTGGTACCTGCAAAGAGCCAGAATACGCTACAACCCAAAAACCAGAGAATCAGCTTTTTTTCATCATTTGGAATAATGATGTTTCTACCCTCTTCTCTTTTAGATTGCAGGAAACGAATGTCGTGGACTTCATTTGCCCCATCGATCAGCCCCCGAGGATCTCTTACCTCTTTATTTTCCGAAAGCTCATTTCCGGAAAGTTGAAATTCAAGTTCTTTTTTCCGTTCTTCCAAAGCGGAGATTTCCCCCGGCTGCAGCCTGCTAAGATGTTCGTATATTCTTTTTAGCTCACTTTTTTTAATTGTATCAGAAATCATCCGGTTTACCCTTATTAAAATTAGAATAAGTACAAAAATCACAGGAATCAAGAAAAGGACAATAGTGATTTGTAAACCAGGCTCATTGAGAAGTTCATCCATCGTATTAATTTTAGAAAAAATTATTTTTTTGTTTCTCCTAAATTACAATGAGCAAAAATCCTCATGATACGATCTCCATCATACTCAATTTCGGTATTTAATAGTATATTAGATGATTTTTTATTGTGAGCAAGTGATTTCTTTCCATTAACTTAATAGTTCGGATAACAGTTTCCACTCGTAAACCTGTTAGATCCGCCATTTGCTGACGCGTTAAGGGAACTAAATATTCTTTATTCGACTTCTTGTGTACATTGTGCATATTTTTGAAATAATCCATTAAAGCTTTAAGCCTTACAGTCGGATCTTTAGAAAAAACATGCTGAGACATCAGCATTTTGTAGTGTAACCTTCGGGATAAACCTGTACTGACGTCTATTGCACATTCTGGATTATCCTTTAGTAAATCAAAAAAATCTTTAGCGGAAATCTCTATAATACTACATTCACTTAAAGCTACTGCATTGGTAGGATATCTTTCATTTATAAAAAGTAAGGCATCACCAAAGCTTTGAGGTGCCTCAAATATATTCTGGATGAATTCTTTACCGTCTTCACAATAATTGTTTAATTTGATTTTTCCCGAAATAATCTGGAAATAATTTTTGCAAGTTGTGTTTTCCTCATAGATAAAATCTCCAACATCGTAATGTTTTGTACTATAATTATATTTTTTTAAATGCTTTTCAGGAATCATTCTGATATATATAATTGTTAATAATGAATAAGTTTAATACTTAATGTAATATTGTTTTCGAAATGCATCAGGTGTAAATGATGTATACTTTTTAAAAAATTTCACGAAATATGACGGATCGGAATAATTTAACGTTTCAGCAATACTTGCAATGGATAAATCAAAATTAACCAAGAGCCTTTTAGCTTCTAAGATGATCCTTTTTCTGATAATTTCTCCTGCCGATAAATTGATCTGTTGTTTGCATATGAAGTTCAATTGGTTAGGAGTAACATTTAGAAAAGCCGCATACTCTTTGGGCAATTTATATTGATGAAAATTAACTTCTACAATTTCGATAAACTGCTTTAATATCAAAGAATTATAATTGGTGTCTGTAAAAACGGTTTCAGCGGTAATTTCTTTACATGCCAGTGAACAAATTTGTAGTACCAATGACGCAATCATTACTTGTGACCAGGGTCGAATGTCAGCCATTTCTGAAATAATTTCCTCAAAACAAAGCTTAATTCTTTTCTGGTTCTGTGCGGAAATTTTGACCATTTGGTCGCTTCCGAATAAATTGAAAAAAGGAAACTGATCAATCAATGATGAATTTATTTTCAGCTGGTCAAAAAAAGTCGTTGAAAAATTGATTACATAACCCTCCGTATTTTCGTCTAATCGCCAGCTGTGAACCTGATCCGGACGCATGAAAAATATTTTATTAGGAATAACATCATACGAATTGAAATCTATTAAATTTTCACCGCATCCTTTTTCAAAATAGGTAACATGGTAGAAAGAATGCCGATGTACCTTCTCGGTGCCGGGATTCCGCTTTAAGAATTCTGAAAACTTATCAACCGTAAACATTTCACTAATAGAATTACATGTCGACAGACCTCCTATCTTAAACGTTGGATAAACCTCCTTCATAGCTTAGTTATTATAATAATTCAACGATCATAAATATAGCTATTTTTTCGATGATTAACACCATAAATAATTGATAATGCTATACTACTTTTGGCATAATGAATACACAGAAATTTAACTATGACAATACCATAGTACGTGCCTTTTTGTATGCAACAATAGTTTTTGGACTGATCGGATTCCTGTTTGGTCTCACTGCGGCTCTGCTGTTATTCTATCCAGAGCTGCCAGAATTCATTTTTGGAACTGATGACGAGTCAATAAAAATCTTAAGAAACGGAGGGATACAAGCGTTAATAGATACCAACGGAGCATTCGGTTTCGGCAGAATAAGAATGCTACATACCAATACTGTAATTTTCGCTTTTGTCTGCAACAGCGTTTTTGTCGGAGTATATTACTCCGTACCAAGACTCTTAAAAACAGAAATGTTTAGCAAAACATTAAGCTGGATTCATTTCTGGACTTGGCAATTAATGGTTGTAATAACCTTTATAACTTTCTTTATGGGCATCAATACATCTAAGGAATATGCTGAACATGAATGGCCAATCGATATACTTCTTACGTTCTCATGGGTGATTTTTGGAATGAATATGTTCGGAACTATTGCGAGAAGAAGAGTGAGACATCTATATGTTGCGATTTGGTTTTATTTAGGAACATGGATAGCCGTAGCGATGCTTTATATATTCAATAACCTTGAAGTCCCCTTATCCTTTACAGGATGGAAGTCGTATTCTGCGTATTCAGGAGTTAAAGATGCCATCGTACAATGGTGGTATGGTCACAATGCGGTAGCATTTATTTTAACTACCCCAATTTTGGGTTTAATGTATTATTTTTTACCAAAGGCCGCTGAACGTCCGGTTTTCTCATACAAGCTTTCAATTATTCATTTTTGGTCATTAATATTTGTGTACATATGGGCAGGGCCGCATCATCTTCAATATACCGCAATACCTGCATGGGCACAGGCTGTAGGAACTGGTTTTTCAATTATGCTGATAGCACCATCATGGGGAGGAATGCTGAATGGATTGCTCACATTGAGAGGATCTTGGGATAAAGTTAGAGAAAATCCAGTTTTAAAATTCTTCGTTGTTGCAGTAACTTGTTATGGTATGGCAACGTTTGAAGGACCTCTTTTAGCAACAAAAAACATTAATAAAATTGGCCACTTTACAGACTGGGTGATAGGTCATGTTCATCTCGGAGCATTAGGCTGGAATGGCTTTATGGCTTTTGGTATGATTTATTATCTGATCCCCATCTTATGGAGAACAAAAATATGGTCGGTCAAGATGGCAAACTGGCATTTTTGGCTAGGCACTTTTGGAATTATCTTCTATGCGGTTCCAATGTACATTTCAGGATTTACGCAAGGATTAATGTGGAAACAGTTTAATCCCGACGGAACATTATTGTGGAAAAACTGGCTGGATACGGTAACTGCAATTATCCCATATTTTAAAATGAGATTTTTAGGCGGCTTGTTTTATTTTTCAGGTGCTGTCTTAATGGTTATTAACTTGGTTGCTACGGTCAGAAAGGGTTCTTTTCAAAGAGAAGTGCCGGCCGAGGCTCCGGCTTTGGCAAATATCAGCAATAAAAGAAAGGAAGGTGAAGGCCTGCACCTTTGGCTGGAAAGACTGCCCGTTTTACTTACCGTATTATCTTTCATTGCGGTATCAATTGGTGGAGCTGTGGAAATAATACCAACTTTAATGCTCAAAGAAAATGTACCTACCATTACCTCCGTAAAACCGTATTCTCCATTAGAATTGGAAGGCAGGGATTTATACATCCGTGAAGGTTGCAATGCCTGCCATTCGCAAGTTGTAAGACCCTTTAGAGACGAGATTGTAAGATTCAACGGCAAAAACGGGCAATACTCGAAGGCAGGAGAATTCGTGTATGACAGGCCGTTCTTATGGGGTTCAAAAAGAACAGGTCCCGATTTACACCGGGAAGGTGGTAAAAACCCAAGTTCATGGCACTATAAACACATGTACAATCCCAGATCTACATCTGCAGGATCTATTATGCCCCGCTATCCATGGTTAATAGCCAATAATCTGGATCGCTCCCAAATGATCGATAAGCTTAAGTTCATGAAAAATACTTTTGACGTGCCATATACAAAAGTACAGATTGATACTGCAGATAAATGGGCTGATAACCAGGCAGCGAAAATAGTAAAAGATATCTTTATAGAAGCGTCTGACCTTAAAGAAGCTTATGCAAAAAGACCTCAGGGAGAATTAGAGAAAAAAGAAATTATTGCGCTTATTGCTTATCTTCAGAGATTAGGCATAGATATCAAAACAACTGATATAAAAACAGCTGATAATAATTAAAATACAAGGCGAAATGACTTTCTAAAATTTAAGGTCATTTTTTTAAAATTCATGATGCAATATTTTTCGAAACATTACAGATGATCATTTTCCGGTCATTTTATCAGTCGCATATTTCTGCTACCCAAGTCCAGCGAAATTCGACCATGGAAAAAATGAACGCTTTCTTTCAAAAATAAAATCATTAAAATTATAATAAAACTGAATGTCAGAGATAGATCAACAAGCCGTGCGCGGCGGCCAAGCCCAGGTTGTAGACCCAGAATCTTATAGAGATTCCATAGGAACAATGGATCAAACCGGTAAGAGAAAATGGGTTTTCCCAAAAAAGCCAAAAGGCAAATACACCAACTATAGAGAGCTTGTAAGCTATATTCTATTGGTTATATATTTTGCAATACCGTTTATTAAAATTAACGGAAATCCTGTCTTTTTATTGAACGTCATTGACGGAGAATATTTTATTATGGGACAGCCTTTCTATCCTCAGGACTTTTTTATCCTTACCTTAGGTGCCATTGCTTCACTGATTTTTATTATTGTTTTTACCATCGCATTCGGTAGAATTTTTTGTGGATGGATTTGCCCGCAGACAATTTTTATGGAATCCATTTTTCGGAAAATAGAGTTTTGGATTGAAGGTGATCGCAATAAACAGATGAGACTGGACCGGCAGGAATGGAATACTGAAAAAATTTGGAAAAGAATTTTAAAATGGTCTGTTTACATCGTTATTTCACTCTTTATCACCCACATTATGTTTATGTATATCGTCGGTTATGAGGATGTGCTCCAAATAATATCAGGCGGGCCATTTGCCAATATTACTAGTTTTATTGTCATGATTCTTTTTACAGCAACTTTTTACTTTGTGTTTGCGTGGTTTAGAGAACAGGTTTGCACCTTGGTATGTCCATACGGAAGATTACAGGGAGTCCTGATTGATAAAGAAACCATCAACGTTTTTTACGATTTTATGAGAGGAGAAACACGTTCCAAATGGAGAAATGGTGAAGACAGGAAAAGTACCGGAAAAGGTGACTGTATTGATTGCTATCAGTGCGTCGCTGTTTGTCCAACCGGTATTGATATTAGAGACGGCCAGCAGTTGGAATGCATAAATTGTACTGCGTGCATTGATGCGTGTGATGAAGTAATGGAGAAAGTTGGCTTGCCTAAAGGCTTAATAAGATACGCTTCAGAAAGAGAGATTGAAACAGGCAGCCCGTATAAATTTACAGGCAGGATGAAAGGCTTCGCAGTAATTCTGGTCTTATTGCTAGGGTTTCAAGGATTTCTTCTTTCCAGCCGTGAAGAGATGGAGGCAAAATTTATCAAGCCGGCAGGTAGCACATTCTTCGTAAGAGATGGTAAGATTATCAATACATATAATTACACGTTCCTCAATAAAACCAATAGTAAAAAAGTTGTCACTATAAAAGTAATCGAACCGAGAAATGCTGAAATTGGTTATAGTGCTTCTGATAAAATAACTGTCGATCGTGATAAAATATCAAAAGGTACTATAAACATAAGTTTTCCAGAATCACAGATGAATCTTTCCAAACAAAATATTACCATAGGCGTATATGATAATAAAAATAATTTAATAGATTCTTATGAGACTTATTTTGAGGGACCTTTCAAATTACAGATCCAATAAAAGTAGCTAAAGATCAGTATACTAAACTTCATCAGCAGATGACTTATTAAATGGTTATTTTTAATAGATTATACTAACAGTTTTACGATACTCAAAACTTTAAAGGTGTGAATTGTTCTTAGTTACTATTATTGATTACATATGGGATTGAACTAAGCAAGCCTCATTCAGTTTCTTTTTAAATGATTAAGCATACATACTGAATTACCATAAAGTTGTAATCTTCCCCTTCTTAATAACACTCAAAAGTAGAGTTTTTTGTTAATATTTCTGTTGTTGATGTTGGAAGATTTTGTTGAAATGTGGGAAACTCGTTGCCCTTAGCTTGGGCAAGTTTTCCATATTTCAACAAAAAATCCCGTGGGGTAAGGTACATAAGAGAGCTGTGTGGTCTTTCGTTATTGTATTTCCACATCCATGCTTCTGCATAATTTCTCATCTGCTGGAGGTTTTCAAATAGGTAAATATCCAAGAAATCTGTTCTGAAAGTCCGGTTAAATCTTTCAATGAGCGAATTTTGAGTAGGTTGTCCAGGCTGAATGTAGTGAAGTTCAATCTCATGAAATTCGCACCAGCTTTTGAGCTTCTCCGAAATAAATTCAGGTCCATTATCTACTCGTATTTTCTCTGGTTTTCCTCGCCATTCGATAAGTTCTTTCAGTTTGGAAATTACTTTTGAAGAAGGTAAACTCGTTTCAATGCTCACTTGTAAAATCTCTCTATTAAAATCATCAATGATATTTAAGCTCCGTACTTTTTTGCCATTTTCCAGCGTATCATGCATGAAGTCCATGCTCCACGTTACATTCGGATAAACCGGTCGTAGAAGCGGTTCTTTTACTCGTGCAGGAAGTCTCTTTTTGCGTTTGCTTCTCAGGTTTAATTTCATCGAAGTATAAATTCTGTAAATGCGTTTGTGATTCTACCGAAATCCTAGATTCTTCAGTCGGTGACGCATCATCCAAAAGCCCCAGGTCTGTTCTTTTTCAGCCAATAACCGAAGTTCCTCCCGAATCAAATCGTCCTCGGAATTTCTCCGTCTTTTGTAATACAAAACCGAGTGGCTCAATTCAAAATAACAGCACGCCTTCCGTATGCTTACCTTATGTGTTTCTTTGGAATACACCACCAAATCGCGCTTTTCGGAAGGCGTTAAAGCTTTTTTTCAATTACATCTTTTAATACTGTGTTCTCCAAAGTAAGTTCTGCAACAATTTTCTTGTACTGCGAAAGTTGCTTCTCCAACTCTTTGAGTTGAGCTAATTGGTGGGCTTCCATCCCCCCATATTTGCTCTTCCATTTGTAAAAGGTAGGTTGGCTGATTCCATAATCACGGCAAATTTCATTTACCGTTTTTCCCTGATTTTGTTCAGATAATATCTTCACAATCTGAACCTCTGTAAATTTGCTTTGTTTCATCTTTCCTAAATTTAAAAACTATATTTATATTCGTTTCGGTTTTTGGGGAAGATTACAAAGTGTATGATCAATATATACTTTGAATCAGCAACATAAATTTAATAGTTGGTAGTAATTAAATAAAGCTCATACTATACTAATAGCTTTAAAGTTGCGCAAGGATATGTTGTATTACAACGTTATATTAAATAAAAGAGTACCAATGACGTGAATATTATCACCACATTGGTACTCTTTGATCCGTGACGATTTAGTATTCTAGTTTAGATGCAACGAAGCCGGACCGAATTCTTCAAAATAAATTGCCGATTTCTGAACCCCATTCTCTACAAGAAAATTATAATGTTTTTTAATGAATAAAGCTGGACCACAGATATAATATTCGGCTTTATGATCAAGTACTGTTTCTTTTAATACTTCCAGGTCTACCCAGCCTTTATACTTGTTTTTTTGTAGTTCATTCGATTGTTCATAAAAGACGTGCTGGTTGATATTCGAATAGAAATTCGATAATTCAGTAATCTTGTCTTTGAATGCATGCACTGCTTCATTTCTACAACCATGTATCCAGGTAATAGATACTTTATTTTCATCCGCCTCGTTGGTTAGATTTTCTATCATCGACAAAAGCGGCGTCTGTCCAACACCCCCGCTAATGAATACTTTATGTGCTAAGGTCGATTCATTCAATATAAAGGTACCAGCCGGAGCAGAAAGTTCAACAATACTTCCTTCTGTAATGTGGTTATGGAGACGATTGCTAATCATACCGTCCGGATGCTTGCTACCCACTTCTTTTTTGACAGATATTCGATAATATTCGCTATTGGACTTACACGAAATACTATATTGGCGCGGTTGTAATAACTGAAGCTCTGGTAGGAATAAACGTAAACTAATATACTGACCGGGTAAATGACTTTTTACTGATCCCCCATCAGCAGGATAAAGATAAAAGGATGTTATTTCAGTTGATTCCACAACTTTTTGTTTAACTACAAAAGGCCTCCAGCCGCTCCAACCACCTTTTTGTTCGGTATGCTTTTTATATAATTCTTTTTCCCGGCCACTCATCAAAGAGGCCAATTGGTTATAGGCTACTGTCCAGGCGTCTAATAATTCCACGCTCGCAGCTAGGCCGAGTACTTCCTTAATTGATGCTATTAGATGACGCCCTACAATGTCATAATGTTCCGGACGAATATCAAGGCTGGTATGCTTCTGACCGATACCATCCACCATCGGCAACAGCACAGATGGGTCTTCAATGTGCTCTGCGTACATTAAAACTGCCATGGCAAGGGCTGTTTGTTGCTTGCTGTTCTGCTGATTTCCCATGTTGAATATATTTTTCAATTCCGGGTTGTACTGAAACATACGAGCGTAGAAATGTGAAGTTAATAAAACACCATGCTCTTTCAATACAGGTACGGTATCTTTTACTAATTGTTTTTGTTCGCTTGTCATAAATAGAAATTTAATTATTAAAGACAAAAATGTCTTTTATTATGATAAAAAAAATTATTTTTTTAAAGTCAATGTACCGTCCAGTAATTCTTTATTGAAAGCACCAATAGTACTTTTAT
Organism: Chryseobacterium sp. MYb7; assembly: GCF_002979455.1. Classification (GTDB taxonomy): domain Bacteria; phylum Bacteroidota; class Bacteroidia; order Flavobacteriales; family Weeksellaceae; genus Chryseobacterium. The sequence goes on along the minus strand of NZ_PCOU01000047.1, from coordinate 2,694 downwards.
GTAACATAAAAGTTATCTGATTACGAATTTTTTTAAATTCATTATGCAATGGACAAGGGTTGCTTTCTGAGCAGTAACTGAGTCCCATTCCGCAGCCTGTAAATATTTCATCACCTTCTAAAGTTATTACAATATCTGCTATAGGCCGGTTCAGCCCGTTTGCATCAAGGTAGAATCCTCCGTTCGGGCCTTTGACAGATAATATGATACCTGCACGACTAAGTCTCTGAAGTATTTTACCAAGAAAATATTCAGGAGAATTAATGTTTTCCGCAATTTCTTTAATTCCTACACGCTTTCCCTCCTGAGATTGGCTGGCAATATAAAGAACAGCTCTTATGGCATATTCGCAGGTTTTAGAAAAAAATCCCATATAAATTATTGTTTTTGCTCTTGCAAGTATGTCTTCTATTAATGTTGACTTGTGACCGATTTATTCATTGATAACAGTACTATACTATCTTTTGTTGCTTTTAGATCATGCCGCATATTCGCTTCCAAAGCTATTATCATGCCTTTTTCCAAGGTAAGTCGCTCGGAATCTACCCCGAAGTCAATACTACCATCAATAACAGTGACCACAATCGGATACGTTGCTTTATGCGCAGTCATTTCCTGACCTTTTTTAAAAACAATCCTTATTTCCTTGGCATGTAAAGTATTGATAAGTACACTGATTGAGGGATCGGTCTCACCGTATTGAATGTCTGTTAAAATTGAAGCTATCTTAATCATAGATTTATTATTATTAATGAAATTAAAGTGGTCTTAATTATTGTTTTGTCTCCCATTAGTTTAAGCGACAACAATTTTAAGATGATACATACCAGTTTTCAAAACTTCACTTTAAAACTTTTGCACTGTAATGCCCTTCATAAATGTGACGAGCTTCATTTGTGATTGCTGGATTGAATTTTTATCAGAAAAAGTCTAGCCATTTTTTCAGCTCTCCATTTAGCTTCTTCGGCGATCTGGCCTTCAAAATATTTATCTATTGTTGCAAACCAGATATTTAGCCAACGCTCAAAATGACTTCCATTAAGTGGCATTTGTGCGTGCGGAGGGAATGGACTTCCATTATACGTATGTTCACCAAGTAAAACTGTTTGCCAGAAAGTATACATTTTTTCCAAATGTTTTGTCCAGTCTTTTATCGCACCAACAAAAATACCACCAATCAATAGATCTCGTTGAACTTCACTATAAAAAGAATCCACCAAAAGTTTAATGTCATCAAAGTTTTGAATGCTGCTTTTCATTAAATAAATTTTTAACCACATTCATGATGCGGTTTGTTTATATGATGCAAATATAGAGAAAATAAATAAAAGACAAAAACGTCTTTATATATTTTAAGAAGTTGGCTCAAACTAATCGATTTAGATCTCACGCTTGCTAACACTCTTCTTTGACGAATTTATACAGGAAAACAAAAGGATGATTGACATAAACTTGTATATTTTTATAACGATCATTTTTTTTTTTAACTGATTGTAACCTTTCTACCTGTCATTTACCCTAATAAAGTATAAAGTAATTAAGATAAAAACACGGAAAATACTTTCAAAAGTAAAGCGCTTAAACAAGCATTCAATCTGCTAAGGTACACCTTTGTAGTTGTTCCTATAGTTGCGGGAGCAGACAAATTCACTAACTTGCTTACAGATTGGCAACAGTATGTCAACCCTTCAATTGGGAACGTTTTGCCGATTTCTGCTTCGGTTTTCATGATGGTTGCGGTGTAATAGAAATTTTGGTTGGCATTATTGTTCTCAAAAAAGCAGAAATAGGTGGCTATATCGTTGCAGGCTGGTTAACAGTGATAGCAATTACATTATTATTAAGTTTTAACTTCATTGATGTGGCAGTACGTGACTTAGTAATGGCAATTGCAGCTCTTTCAATGGCTAAAATAGCAAAAATTCTAAGCTAAACATGGATCAATTCGGTCAATTAACAGAAGTTGAAATTATCAACCGTATTTTAAAAGGAGAAAAACCTCTTTATGAAATTATCGTAAAACGTTTTAATTCCTATTTATACAAAATTGGAAGGTCATATAATTACAACCATGAAGATACACAGGATTTAATGCAGGATACCTATATTGATGCTTACAAAAGTCTGGGCCAATTCGAAAAACGCGCTGGTTTTAAGACCTGGATAATCAGAATAATGTTAAATAACTGCTATCGTAAAAAACAGAAATTCAGCTATAAAAATGAATTTGCGAATGAGATTATTAATGAAAATGAAACGCCTATGTTCAGCAATTCAATGACCGACATACAAAAAGAAATTCACAGCCGTGAGTTGGGGCACATCATTGAGAATTCTTTGTCTCAAATACCTGAAGATTATCGAATTGTATTTTCTTTAAGAGAAATAAACGGATTAAATGTCTCTGAAACATCTGCGCTTCTCAACATCAGTGAAACAAATGTCAAAGTCCGTCTAAACAAAGCTAAGACCATGCTGAGGATTGCAGTTGAAAAATCTTACACAGCGGAGGAGCTTTTTGACTTCAATCTGTCTTATTGTAACCCTTTTAGCAACAAAGTGATGCTTGAGATTAATCGGCTATAATTAAATTTATATACTGAAAATACTGCCATCCGAGTCCGTCTCACAACCAGTGAGGCGGATTTTTTTTGTATTTATTCGTTTTTCTTTTGCAGTTTTTTCCAGTTTGAA
>NZ_PCOU01000046.1 GCF_002979455.1 Chryseobacterium sp. MYb7 | reverse complement strand
AGTAAAGATACAAAAAAATAAACGATAAAACAAATTAATTAACTGATAATCAGTTAATTAAAATAATAATATTGAATGTCTAAAAACAAAAAGTCGGAAGATTTTTCTTCCGACCATGACTAGCCCTGGCGGTGCTTTTTTAGATTACAGAACAAGATTAGCACAAACAAAATATCCATAATAATCTGCGCAATCTGTGGGAAAAAACTATAGAAAATATTAAAGGTTCCTTTTCAAATGCTCCAAAGCCTGAATAATCAAATCATCTTTTTTAGCAAAACTAAACCTGATATAATCCGAATTATTTCTGGAATTATAAAAAGCAGAAAGTGGAAGACAGGAAACCTTTTTCTCAATCGTAAGCCATTTTGAAAACTCCACATCCGTCATCGTTTTTGAAATATTCCTGAAATTAACAACCTGAAAAACACTTCCTTCCGATTTTTGTTCTATCTGCAAAGGTGTTTCTTTAATCAGTTCATTAAAAATATCTCTTTTTCTCTGCATGAGCTTTTTGCTGATATCTGGTTCAAATACATCAAGATACTTTGCTATGGCATACTGTGCCGGAGCATTGGCGCTGTAAGTAATATACTGCTGATGGCACTGGAATCTCTGTGTTAAAGCTTCAGAAGCAATCATATAGCTCACTTTCCATCCCGAAGTATGAAACATTTTGCCAAAAGAAAAAATACAAAAAGTCTTTTCCCTGAGTTCAGGATGTATGAAAGAACTGTAGTACTCAGCTTCATCGTAGCAATAAGTATCATATATTTCTTCGGAAATTAAATAAATATCACGGTTTTTGATCAATTCGTAAAGTTGATTCCAGTCTTCTTTTTTCCATACTTTTCCGGTAGGATTCTGGGGTGAGTTGATAATAACCGCTTTGGTTTTTTCACTGATGCAATCTTTGAGCAAATCCCAGTTGATCGTAAAATCTGCTTCAAGATCATAATAAACAGGAACTCCGCAATTCATCACAACAGCAGGTCCGTAAGTATAATAGGAGGGTTGAATAATAATGACTTCATCATTCTGATTAAGAATAGATTTGAGGGAAGTATATAAAGCAAAGGTTGCACAGGGAACAATGGTGATTTCCTTATTTGTAGTGGAAATACTGTTAGCCCGTTTGGCATTGAAGCGGATAATGCTTTCTATCAGGAGAGGATTTCCGGCGAGGGGCTCATAATGATGAGTGTCCTTTTCTGATGCTTCTTTTAAAAATACTTTCAGGCGTTCATCAATATCAAAATCAGGAAGTCCCAGAGAAAGATCAAAACTTCCGTGCCTGGTTGCCAGTTCGGACATTTCCGTGAAAAAGGAATAATGAGTAAATCCGTAAATTTTATCCACCTATTTTGTATTTTAATCAAATATAATAAAATTTTAATATCATATTTAATTTAAAATCAACGAATATTTAGGTTTGTATTGGGTTTTGTCTTCTGTTGTCCGATTTATTGATGTTGCTATTCAATAAAATTTGTTATTTTTAAGAAATTTATTCTTTATGAAAAAAATACTTATTCCGTTATTTACCATGGCTGTAATGACCAGTTGTGGAACGGCAAACCTATCTGACGGGAATACTTCTCATCCTGTATCCACAAAACATAGCAAAGCATTTGACAATGCATACAAAGTGATCAATGTTGAGGATTTAAAGAAAAACCTGTATGTGATTGCTGCAGATGATATGGAAGGGCGTGACACCGGAAGCAAAGGACAGAAAAAGGCGGGTGAGTATATGATTAATTATTATAAAAACCTGGGTATTTCAGGACCTAAAGCATTAGGTTCATATTATCAGAAAGTGCCGTCTGAATTTATGAAAAAAAGAGGAGGAGGCAACCTTCCTGATTCTGAAAATATTTTAGCTTTTATTGAAGGAAGTGAAAAACCTGAGGAAATTGTGGTAGTTTCTGCTCATTATGATCACGTTGGAACAAAAAATGGAGTAGTATACAACGGGGCAGATGATGATGGAAGCGGAACTGTAGCTGTAATGGAAATTGCCAAAGCATTTCAGCAAGCCAAAAAAGCAGGAAAAGGGCCTAAAAGATCTATCCTTTTCCTTCACGTTACAGGAGAAGAACACGGGCTGTTTGGTTCAGAATATTATTCTGAAAACCCTGTTTTCCCACTAGCCAATACTGTTGTTGACCTTAATATTGATATGATCGGACGTGATGATCCTGCCAACAGAGGAAAACAATATGTCTATGTGATTGGTTCTGAGATGTTAAGTTCTCAGCTTAAGGTAATTAACGAAGCGGCAAACAAAAGAACCAATAACCTGGAACTTAATTACAAGTATGATGATTTGAATGATCCTGAACAACTGTATTACCGTTCAGACCATTATAATTTCGCCAAACATAATATTCCTGTAGCATTCTTCTTCGATGGTATTCATGAAGACTATCATAAACCAGGTGATGATCCTGAAAAGATTGATTATCAGTTGCTGGAAAAAAGAACCCAGCTTATTTTTACAACTGCATGGGATATTGCCAACAGAGAAGAAAGAATTGTAGTTGACAGAAAATAATTATTAATTTTAGATTACACTGAAATACATTAGTAAGCCCAAAGGCATAAAGTATCTTTTACTTACAGCGCTTTGAAGATCGAATTTTATTGAAGATAAAATCCTTGCGCCTTAAAAATTTTATCATAAAAATACCTTGTGCCTTTGCGTTTACCAATAAAACCATCAACATGAAAACCATAATCCGAGAGGCAAAACTAAAAGACATTCCACAGATTCAGATTGTAAGGAATGCTGTAAAAGAAAACACACTGTCGGATCCGGGATTGGTTACCGATAAAGATTGTGAAGAGTTTCTGTTTCAAAGAGGAAAAGGCTGGGTATGTGAGGTAGAAGATCAGATTGTTGGTTTTTCCATTGCAGACCTGAAAGAGAATAATATCTGGGCACTCTTCGTACATCCTGATTTTGAAAACAAAGGAATTGGTAGAAAACTTCATGATATTATGCTTAATTGGTATTTTGGACAGACTAAAGACTCTGTATGGCTGGGCACTTCACCTGGAACAAGGGCTGATATCTTTTACAGAAAATCTGGATGGAAGGAAGCCGGAACCCATGGAAAAGGAGAAATCAAGTTTGAAATGACCTTTGAAAACTGGAAAAACAAAAATAGTATGACCCCAAAACTGAAATCTATCAGGCCTTTTATCGGGGCACAGAATTTTGAGATCAGCAGAAATTTTTACAGGGATCTGGGATTTGAAGAAGTTGTTCTGGAATCCAAATTATCATTGTTCAGACGCGAAGAAACAGGCTTTTATCTTCAGGATTACTATGCAAAAGAATGGGTTGACAATACCATGATCTTTATGGAAGTTACCAATACCGACGAATTCTGGAAAGAGCTTCTGTCTTTAGGACTTACGGATAAATATGAAAATGTAAGATTGACGCCTGTAAGAACAATGGATTGGGGGAAAGAATGCTTTGTACACGATCCGTCCGGGATTTTGTGGCATTTTGGTGAGTTTTTTTAAGAAAAGAAATATGATTTACGCGTTTGATACCTACTATTACGAGGATTATGCCAATACCGTGTGTATTGCATTTGAAGACTGGACCTCTGAGAAAGAAGTGGAGATCTTTATAGAACAAACCTCTGTAAGTTCAGAATATGAAAGCGGAGCCTTTTACAAAAGAGAATTACCCTGCATTGTAAGTCTGTTGAAGAAAATAACATTAAAGCCGGAAGATATTATCATTGTCGATGGATATGTAACCTTGGATAATGATGGGAAAATTGGCTTAGGCGGCCATTTGTATGAAGTATTGGAAGGAAAGTGTCCTATAGTTGGCATTGCAAAAAATGAATTTACAACGCCGGATTCCCAACGAAGAAATGTAGTGCGTGGAGAAAGTAAAACGCCACTTTTTGTGACTGCGAGAGGAATGGATGTAGATGAAGTTCAATTGAAAGTAGAACAGATGCATGGTGCTTACAGAATGCCTACGCTGCTGAAAAAATTAGACCAGCTAAGCAGAACATAAATAAAAAAATCTTACTAATGAAAGAATGATTTTTTTATTGATATAAATATACCGATTGGTATATTTTGATTATCTTTGTGATATTCCTTTAGAATAATAAAAATGATTTTTTTTAATTGAAAATATACCGATCGGTATATCGTAAAAATAAAACCTATGAAAGAAGTATTTATAGTATCAGCAAAACGAACTCCTGTTGGTGGATTTTTAGGAAGCCTGTCCGGATTTACAGCGCCTCAGTTGGGAGCTCTTGCCATTCAGAATGCTTATGAAAGCATCAAGCTTGCACCCGAGCATATAGACAGCGTTTATATGGGAAATGTACTGAGTGCCGGACTGGGACAATCGCCTGCAAGACAGGCTGCAATTTTTGCTAAAATTCCTGTTGATAAAGATGCTGCAACAATTAATAAAGTCTGTGCATCCGGAATGAAATCGGCCATGATTGGAGCTCAGCAGATTCAGCTTGGACAGGATCATATTGTCATGACAGGAGGAATGGAAAGTATGAGTAATGTTCCGCATTACGTCAAAATTCGTCAGGGAACAAAGCTGGGAGATACCAACCTTACTGATGGATTGATTAAAGATGGTTTGTGGGACGTATACAATGATTTCCACATGGGAAGTGCCGCCGAATTAGGTGTAAAAAAATATGGGCTCACCAGACAAGAACTTGATGACTATGCATTGTTATCTTACCATAGAGCCCAGGAAGCAGCCAAAAATGGCAAGTTCGACAATGAATTGATCCAAATATCGATTGAAGGTAAAAAAGGAACTACAATCGTTGATAAAGATGAAGATATTGATAAACTGATTCCAGAGAAAATCTCGCTGTTGAAACCCGCATTTGAAGCAGATGGGACCCTCACCGCTGCCAATTCCAGTAATCTGAATGACGGCGCAGCAGCGATACTCTTGGGATCCTCTGAAGCTATAGAACATCATCATCTGAAGCCAATGGCAAGAATAATTGCTTATGCAGATGCTGCGCAATCACCAGAGTGGTTTACTACTTCACCTTCTGTAGCAATTGAAAAACTGTTGAAACAAACTGGTCTTAAACTATCAGATATTGACTTTTTCGAAATTAATGAAGCCTATTCTTCAGTGATTTTATCCAATCAGAAAATTCTTGGGTATGATCTGGACAAAGTAAATGTGTATGGAGGTGCGGTTGCATTAGGGCATCCAATTGGTGCTTCGGGTGCCAGAATTATGACTGCTTTGGTGAATGTTTTACGTCAGGAAAAAGGTAAGTATGGAATTGCTGCCATCTGTAATGGAGGAGGAGGAGCTTCCGCAGTTCTTATTGAAAATATAGGCTAAAAGGGATAAAATACCTTAGATTTCAATTATTATATTAAAAAAGATCTTTCTTGAAGTTAAATTTGAGAAGGATCTTTTGCATTGATAACAGTTTGATTATCTATTGATAAATCATCATATTCAATGGATACAAATAAGCTTTAAACAATCTATTTTTATTAAACTGACAAATATCATCACACTGTTATTTTTATTAATTCTAAATAAATATAAATTTGTCCCAAGAAATTTAACGAAGAAAATGAAAAAAATAACTACTCTTTCCGGTATTGTACTTGCTTCGCTGATGAATGCACAGGTGCAATATTGTACACCAACTTTTCAGTATGGAGCTGATAGCAATATGATTAGCAATGTAACTTTCGGAACTATTAATAATACATCTCCTGTTCAATCGGGAAATGCACAAATTTATGAGAATTTTACTGCAATGTCTACAGATCTCCAGTCGGGAAATTCTTATCCGATATCAGTGAAAGGTCCTTCCAGCACATTTCCAAGTGATGTAGTAGTTTTTATAGACTTTAATCAGAACGGGAATTTTGATGATGCCGGAGAAAGTTTTTATATCGGAAGACTTGAAGCTGCTAATCCAGCGAATGCTTTTACGATCAACAATACAATAACGATTCCGGCCAATGCGGCGAATGGAAGTACAAGAATGAGGGTTCTTAAAAATACAAATGTTCAGGCGTATTCGAATCCTGCAGCAGCTAATTCTATCAGTTCAGCTTGTGACACAAGTTTAAGAGCAGGGCAGACAGAAGATTATACAGTCAATATCATAGGAAATACTGCCAATTTCCCTGCACCTTACTGTGGTACTGAAAATATTACGAGTCTTACAGTAAGCGAAATAAGCACTGTGGAATTTGCAGGAAATGTTAAAAACAGTGTACTTGACGGAAATTCTGATGTTCTTGAGAACTTTACAGCAACTGTTTTCAATGTGAACCGCGGAAACAGCTACCCGATAACAGTAACAGGAGGTACCCATGGGCAAGCTACCGTATCAGCTTATGCTTATATAGATTTTAACCATAATAATCAGTTTGATGCGGATGAAATATTTAATCTGGGTTATCTGGATAACTCCAATCCGGTTTCTGGTCACCAATCCGGGATTACAACAGGAAATATCAGCATTCCGGCAGGAGCACAGCTGGGAGATACCCGTTTCAGACTGGTAAAAGCGTATGAATCCAATTCATGGATGGGAACGTTGGAAAATCTTCCATGTCCTTCAGGTTGGTTTATCGGTCAGGCAGAGGATTATACCCTTAAAATTCAGCCTGAAAATCTTTCAACATCGGAAGTCTCGAAAGATAATTTATCCAGTGTGCAACTCTATCCGAATCCTACATCAGGTTCAGTGACAATCAAGATGAAGGAAGGATTGGAGAAATACGAAATTTACAATATGTCCGGACAAAAGATGCTGGAAGGTAATTCTATGACAATTTCAATGGACAGTTTTGTTCCAGGAACTTATTTGATTAAAATTCAGACAAAAAATCAGAAAACAGTCACAGAAAAAATTATTAAAAAATAGACACATCATATCTAAATCATATCCATATCAATTTTTGTTTTTTAATCGACAGGTCCTTTACCTGTCGGTTTTTTTTATAAAAAACACCAGCCTTTTAGAGCTCTTAGATATTGTATTATGAACCAGATTCCAGTAAATTCATCAGATCCTGTTTAGATAATCCCTGAAGTTTCTTTCCGTCAGTGGTAAGCAGATTCTGAGCCAGTTCTTTTTTCTTCTTCTGAAGGGTAAGTATTTTTTCCTCTACAGTGTTGGAACAGATCATTCGCACAGCAATGACATTTTTGGTCTGTCCTATACGATAACTACGGTCTATAGCCTGGTTTTCAGCGGCAGGATTCCACCACGGATCAACGAGGTAAATATAATCTGCCTGAGTAAGATTGAGACCGACACCACCAGCCTTTAAGCTGATCAGAAATACACGGATATCTTCTTTCTTTTGGAAATTAGCTACTTTTTCTCCTCTGTCTTTCGTTTGTCCCGTTAAATACTCAAACTGGATCTTGTGGCGCTCCAGCTCAGCTTTTATGAGATCCAGCATTCCGACAAATTGTGAGAAAACAAGGATTTTATGATCTTTTGACTTCCCAAGGATCTGCTCCATCAAAATTTCGATTTTAACAGCATTTTCACCTGAATATCCCTCTTTCATCAAAACAGGGGAATTACATATCTGTCTGAGCCTTGTAAGGCCTGTAAGAACATGCATACTGTTTTTATTCAGATCATCGTCATCATTAGCTGCAATAAATTCTCGGAGTTCTTTTTCATAAGCATCGTAAATCTTGCGCTGTTCGGTATTCATTTCACAGTAGATTACTATTTCTGTTTTTTCCGGAAGCTCTTTGGCAACCTGTTTCTTCGTTCTTCTGAGGATAAATGGTTTTGTCTTTTGCTGAAGCTCCACTGCACGCTTACTGTACTCAAATTTATCAATAGGGATGGCGTAAATATCCTTAAAATACTGTTTACTTCCCAACAATCCCGGACAGGCAAAGGAAAGCTGGCTGTAAAGATCAAAAGTGCTGTTTTCGACAGGTGTACCAGTCAGTACAATCCTGTTTCTCGATTGAAGCAAACGTGCGGCTTTATATCTTTCCGAATTTGGATTTTTAATAACCTGTGATTCGTCCAGAAATACATAATTAAAATTAAAATTTTTCAAAAACCGGATATCGGAAAGAAGTATTCCATATGTAGTAAGAACCACTTCGTAATCAGGTATATGAGCCGTCGTTTTCGGTCGGTCTGCCCCATAATGGAGCAGAACTTTTATAGAAGGTGCAAATCTGCTCATCTCTTCCTGCCAGTTGAAAAGCAGGGAAGTAGGAACCACAATCAGATTGGTAGTATGCCCTCGTTTTTCCCTCTGTGACAGAATAAAAGCAATAATCTGGATAGTTTTTCCAAGTCCCATATCATCCGCAAGACATCCTCCGAAGTTGAAACTATCGAGAAAATTAAGCCAGTTGAGTCCGTCATGCTGGTAATCTCTCAATTCTGCTTTAAGCTCAACAGGAATAGCCACTTCCGGAATGTCTTTTACCTTTGAAAACTTTGTAGAATAGGAGGAGAGTTCTTCCTGAACGTCTTGGCTCAGTACTTCTTTTTCAAACAGTGAAGTAACCTCCGTAAAATTGATTTTCCGAATCTTTAAAAGTTCTTCATCAATTTCTCCTGCATGGAAATAGGCGGATATTTTTTCCATCCATTCCTCAGGGAGAATTCCCATGCTTCCATCATCCAGCTGAACGAATTTACTCTTATTTCGGATCGCCCGGTGAAGCTGCTTTAAGGATGCTTCTTTGGGGCCAAATCCTACTTTTAATTTAGCATTAAACCAATCCAGTCCGCTGGTGATCTGAATATTGATTTTAGCCCGGTGGGGATTTAATTTATTGTTTTTTAGTTCGTTAAAGCCGAGTATGATGATTCCTTCATTTCTCCAGGTCTCAAATGCATCAAGAAACCAGTTGTTATCCAGGAACTTATCTCTGTGAAGATAAAAATACTGATAGCCGTCCATCTGCTCTTCAAAATCAGGATGCTGCTGCATCACCAAAGATGTAAAGCGGGCTTCAGCCGATTTATTTCTTTCTATTTTAAACGGATTTCCATTCTGATCTGTATCGAAAATCTGCTTTCTGGAATACACCGGCACTTCTACCTCTCCGTATTTCATAACGGGAGTAATTCCTATATAATTTTCCTGCTGACGAAGATAAATGACTTTTTCAGTCTGATAATTTTTGTCTTCAAGTTGTACTTTTGTTGTAGGTTGTATGTATTTGTAATTGATGTGAATACGTTCTTCTAAATTAGAAAGGATACTCTGCATAAAAGCTTCATATTTCGAAGAATGAATGAGTAAAATCTCATTATTAGCCTTAAAGAACCTGATGATTCTGAGCATGTCGGGATCGTCTACAAAGCTGAAAATGTTTCGGTTATAAACAAAATATTCATTTTTGAGAACAATATTTTTAAAAGGAACAGAAATGTCATTAAAGAGTAATTCTCCGTTTATTTCAAAAAACGGATCTTTCTTAAATACAGATAATTGAACCTCTGCATCTAAAGTCTTTAATTCAATGTGAGAAAGTGACTTTGCAGAAACTGTTTCTGCAATTTCGCGGTCATGATAATAGACTTCAAGCTCCAAAGGATTCCGTACAATGAGCTTTAAAGCTTCCAGTTCTGACGGATTGTAATCTTCATTGTAATTATTCTGAAAAGAGGTAATAGCGGTGTAAAATTTAATGTCTGCAGGTTTTTCTGCTTTCCATATCAGCTGCATGGCATCTACAGAAGTCACGGGATTTTTTATTTTTCCTGTCTGCGTTATTTCTGCCTCCATCAGAGAGAAGGTCATATGATTGTAATAACGGTGTTTACCGATGACCAATATTTGCTTTTTACCCGATTCCAGTACAGCCAGCTCATCCAGTTTAGAAGGAAGCTGGGGAAGAAGATCTCTTGTCAGCATCATATCATCTACAGGAAGCATTTCCTTGATTTTGGGCAGTATTTCAATTTTGCCATCAGTATATTCCAGCTGAAAATATTGATCCAGATCGCCTTCATTTTCAAGACCGTATCCTTTGGCTTTAGGAATAAATATCTTTTTGCGTAAAGTTTCATCAAAAAACAATCGGTAATTCTTATCCTCAATAATACAGTGGATGATCTCCGCCTGATGAGAACAAAGCTGGTCTTTAGAGCTGTCACAGGTACAAGAGCAAAACAGTGAACTGCCTACTTTACTGATGGTAACCATTGGGAAATCTTGCAGTGAAGATTGTTTTGTAAATATTCCTGTATTGATTTCAATAGCAGCCGGGTAGATCTCATGAAAATCCCTGATTCCGATAAATGTACTGTCTGAGGTATGTTTCAGCAGGTCATATACGGAAAGTGTACTGATATTGATGTTGTCAAGAATATATTCTGCCATAAAAATAGATGGAGACAAACTTACAAAAAACAAATGAATGAAGAGGCGATCGATAGCTCGGGCTGATCAGTTTTTGGACCGCTTTCTTTTGTATAAACTGGATGACTCTGCCATGGTATGAATCCTATAATTTTGAATTATAAATTATACAACATGAACGAAAATAAATTAACAAATCGAACCGGAGCTCCGGTATCAGACAATCAGAACATTCAAACCGCAGGACGTCGTGGTCCGGCTTTATTACAGGACATCTGGTTTTTAGAAAAAATGGCTCATTTTGACCGTGAAGTCATTCCTGAACGAAGAATGCATGCTAAAGGCTCAGGTGCTTATGGTACTTTCAGGGTAACCCATGATATTACCCGATATACAAAAGCAAATCTCTTTTCTTCTGTTGGAAAGGAAACACCATTATTTGTCCGCTTTTCCACAGTAGCAGGAGAAAGAGGAGCTGCCGATGCGGAAAGAGATATTCGTGGTTTCGCTATCAAATTCTATACGGAAGAAGGCAACTGGGATCTTGTCGGAAACAATACGCCTGTTTTCTTTCTTCGCGATCCGTTAAAATTTCCGGATTTGAATCATGCCGTGAAAAGAGATCCCCGAACCAATATGAGAAGTGCTGATAATAATTGGGATTTCTGGACTTTACTGCCGGAATCTCTTCATCAGGTTACCATTACCATGAGTGACCGCGGTATTCCAAAATCTTACCGGCATATGGATGGTTTTGGAAGCCATACGTTCAGTTTTATTGATGATAAAAATAACAGGTTTTGGGTTAAATTTCATTTTAAAACACAACAGGGGATCCAAAATATGAGCAACGAAGAAGCAAAGGCAATTATCGGAACCGACCGGGAGAGCCATCAGAAGGATCTGTATGAGAGCATTGAGGAAGGGCATTTTCCTAAATGGACAATGTATGTTCAGATCATGGAAGAAAAAGATGCCAATAGTTATCCTATCAATCCATTTGATTTAACAAAAGTATGGCCTCATGGTGATTATCCTCTTATTCCGGTAGGAGAACTTGAACTGAACAGAAATCCGGCTAATTATTTTGCGGAAGTGGAGCAGGCTGCTTTTAATCCTGCTTCTATTGTTCCTGGGATAAGTTTTTCGCCGGATAAAATGCTGCAGGGGCGTTTATTCTCGTATGGAGATACCCAGCGGTACCGATTAGGGGTTAATCATCATCAGATTCCTGTTAATGCTCCTAAATGTCCATACCATTCTTATCATCGGGATGGCGCTATGAGAACAGATGGGAATTTTGGAAGTACAATAGGATATGAGCCCAATAGCTTTATCAAGTGGCAGGAACAGCATGATTTTAGCGAACCTTCTTTAAAACTTGATGGCGATGCCGGTCATTGGGATCATCGTGAAGATAACGACTATTTTTCTCAACCGGGAAATCTTTTCAGACTGATGTCTGATCAGCAAAAAGAAGTTTTATTTAAGAATACAGCTGAAGCCGTGGGAGGTGCACAGAAGTTTATACAGATTCGTCATATCAGAAACTGTTACAGGGCTGATCCTGCGTACGGAGAAGGAGTGAGCCGGGCACTTGGATTGTCTATGCAGGAGGTTTTTGATTATGAAGGATATGAGATGAAGAAGGTTATAGCTGAGACTATTTAAAGAAACGTTTATTATATATTGATTTTTAATTCCGGAAATACGCATATATATTTCCGAAGTGAAATCCTTTAGCCTTCATTGTCGGCTAAAGGATTTTTTGATTCAATACTTTTTATTTTATCCCTATCCGTTTTGGCTACAGCTTACCCCATTTTGGCAACTCCTGTATTTGTTCTAATGCTGAACTTTGTCCTGTAATTTTAAACCAAGAAAAATGAAAACAATTTTTATAACAGGTGCTTCTACAGGATTAGGAAAAGCAACTGCCCAATTATTTCAAAACAAAGGATGGAAAGTAATCGCTACGATGAGAAACCCGGAAGCTGCGGCTGATCTTGCTGCGTTGGAGAACGTAACTGTACTTCCTCTGGATGTTACCAATCCGGAACAGATACAGTCTACCGTAAAACAGGCTTTGGAGCTTGGAGATATCGATGTGGTGTATAATAATGCAGGATATGGCTTAATAGGACCTTTGGAGGCTCTTTCTGATGATCAGATCGTAAAACAGCTGGACACAAATTTATTAGGGGTTATTCGCGTTACACAGGCCTTTATTACTTATTTCAGAGAACAGAAAAAAGGAATGTTCATTTCTACAACGTCTATAGGAGGACTGGTTGCTTTCCCGTTAGGATCTACATATCATGCTACCAAATGGGCGCTTGAAGGCTGGAGTGAAAGTCTGGCTTTTGAACTTAATACATTGGGAATTGATATTAAAACGGTTTCTCCAGGAGGAATCAAGACTGATTTTGTAAGCCGTTCTCTGGATTCAGCATCCAGCCCTGCCTATGAAGACATGACCAATTCTCTGTTTTCTAAAATGGAAGGAATGATGGAAGCTGCTTCTACACCTGAACAGATTGCAGAAGTGGTGTATGAGGCTGCTACAGACGGCAAAAAACAGTTGAGATATGTAGCCGGAGAAGATGCTAAAGCGATCTATGCACAACGCCTTGAATTAGGTGATGAGGTATTCAGAGAGCAGTTTGGGAAACAGTTTATTTAGTCAGGTTTTTGAAAGACAGTATAAAGTAAATCAGATTTATACTGTCTTTTCCACCAAATAATTTATAATTTTATATCATGGAAAAGAAAGATAACATTCCTTTGAAAATTTCATCCATATCTGAACTGCACAGTATGCTGCAGCTCCCTAAACCGCTTCATCCTTTGGTGAGCCTTGTGGATAATACAAAAATGAGTATCAAAAAGGATATGCTGAAGAGAAGTTTTATCATGAATTTTTACAAAATCTCTTACAAGTATTCTACTGTCGGGAAAATGGGCTATGGACAGGGATATTATGATTTCAATGAGGGAGGAATGATGTTTACGGCTCCAGGGCAGGTTCTTTCTACTGATGAGAATGCGGAATACTGCGGGTATACTTTACTAGTGCATCCGGATTTTATCAGAAGTTATGATCTGGCAAAGAAAATCAAGAACTTCGGTTTCTTTTCTTATGATACGAATGAAGCACTGCACTTGTCTGATCAGGAAAAGACAACGATAACAGGCTTGTTGGATAATATTGGAAATGAATTAAATACAGCTATTGATGAAGTGAGTCAGGACGTTATTGTTTCTTATATTGATGTGCTTCTTAATTACAGCAACCGTTTTTATAAAAGACAGTTTATTACAAGAAAAGCGGTCAATAATGATTTGCTGACTAAAATGGATGTTGTGCTGGAAAACTATTTCAATCAGCAGGAAACACTAAATAAAGGGCTTCCTACGGTAGAATTTCTGGCTTCCACACTCAATCTTTCCCCTCATTATCTGAGTGATATGCTTCGAAACCTGACAGGATTAAATGCCCAACAGCATATTCATGAAAAACTAATTGAGAAAGCAAAAGAATACCTTACCACAACAGGTTTTTCTGTATCTGAAGTTGCTTACGCCCTCGGATTTGAGCATCCACAGTCATTCAATAAGCTGTTTAAAAAGAAGACCGAGAAAACTCCTCTGAGATACAGGCAGTCTTTCAATTAATATATCACCCGGTTCATATACCGGGTATTTTTTTACATAAAATAATCATTCATGGTAATATAAAAAATACCGGTTTTCAGGTAGATAAAAATACATTCTTTTCAGGATTGATAGCTTTTGAAACTAAAAATACATTTGTTGTACAATACACGACACCAAATTTTAAAACTAAACCATATGAAAAAGCTAAATTCTGTTTTATTTCTTGTTATAGGAATGGCAGTGCATGCTCAGCCTTCTGTAACGAGATCTGCTGTGGACAGGCTAAATATACCTTATACCTTCAAAGCAGGAGATGTAGACCCTACTGTGACTGCAGGTCCTTCCGGAGCCAATGTCACATGGGATTTTTCTGCCTATGCAGGTCCCAATGTCAATACAAACACCACAAAAGCCTGTCCGGGAGAAGCCAACTGCTTTAGGTTTCCGGGAGCTAACAGGATCACTACACCAACTCTTTCCGATGTCTACGATTTTACTTCTATATCAGATACACAGGATGTAATGTTGGGAACTTATGCTAACCCGGGAGATATGCTGATCTCTTATTCGGATCCTTTGATTAATTTTAATTTTCCTGTCACTTATCTGCAGCAGTTTACCGATACTTATCAGTTCAATACAACTTCGGGAGGGGTTCCCAATATGACCGAAACAGGGCAGGTGGAGTATACAGTAGATGCCTATGGAACCATTACAACTCCTACGGGAACTTATCCGAACGTTTTGAGGATTAAAAGAATGAGAACCGCTACACAAACGCCGGGACCTTTCAATTATACCAATGAATCTTATATGTGGGTAAGCCAGAGTGCAGGAATTGTATTTAATTTTGCAATCAATACATTTACCATCAATGGAAATACAAGCGTTGTAAAAAGTGTTTCTTATCCTGAAACAACGTCTTTATCTACTGTTGATCCCGAAGTCGGAAAGAAAGAAATATCAGTTTATCCGAATCCTTCTGCTGATATCATTACTCTTAATACTCAGGAAGATATCAGAAAAATAACGATAACTTCTTTGGATGGAAAGATTGTTTTAACAGCAGGAAATTCTAAAACCATTACTATCTCAGGGCTTTCCAAAGGAGTGTATATTCTTCAGGGAGAATTGAAGAAAGGAGGATTTATTTCAAAGAAAATTATAAAAAAATAAGCTGAATTCAGTTTTAAACCTTAATGAAGCTGACAGTATACTATCTTTTCCCAGCTGGAATTGATTTTATACTGTTTTTGTTATTAATTTTCAGTAAAATGTTGCTTTTCTTTGATCAGAGTTTCAATTTTAAGTTTGGCTGTAGCCCATTCATCATCTAAAATACTGTAATAAGCAGCATTCCTTGTACTGCCGTCACTAAGTACTTTGTCTTTACGTAAAATACCTTCAAATACACCACCAATTTTTTCAATGGCTTTTCTTGATCTGAAATTGTCGTCTTTTGTTTTTAATTGTACTCTGTTGGTTTTCAGTATATCGAAGCAGAAGGTAAGGAGCAATAATTTACATTCAAGGTTGATGGTTGTTCCCCAGAATTCTTTTGTGATCCATGTCCATCCGATTTCCAGTTTTCTGTCTGCCGGGTATATTTCAAAAAAGCGGGTGGAACCAATCAGTTTTCCTGTTTCCTTATGACGGATTACAAATGGGTATTGATTTCCTGTTTCTCTTTCGGATAATGCACATTCATAGTTTTTATGAAACAGCGTTTTATCTGAACAGTCTGTAGGAACCAGTTCCCAAAGTTCTTTGTCTGCCGCCGCCGCATATAATTCTTCAAAATGTTCTTTTTCAAGAGGAATTAGTTCTACCTTTTCTCCTTCTAAAATTGTTGGATAGGATATCCATTTTTCTTTCATGGTTTATTTTTATATATCGAAATTAACGAAAAATGAATGTCTGTGTTCAAAAAATAAAATGATTTTCTACCATAATCCATAATAAGGTCTATTTTCTAATCTATTGGTTAAAATGGAACATAAAAATGACAAAAACGGACTAGATTTTAATGGGTTTACCTATCTAACTTTGCAAAAGGAATTTTTATCACCCTGTTACAATGAACCAGAAAGAATCTTTTAATGCAAAAATGCCAACAGCCTGTTTTTTACTTTTCTTTGCCCACGGGCTTGTTTTTTCTTCCTGGGCAAGCCGGATTCCTATTATTAAAACTGCTCTTTCCATTAATGAAGCACAGTTGGGAACGCTATTGCTTCTGATGCCGATAGGACAGCTTTCAACGATGGTTTTAGCCGGAAAACTAATCAGTGTCTACGGAAGCAGCGGGATTATTAAAAGATGCTTTTTGCTGTATCCTTTTTTTCTGTTATTAATTGGTTTATCACCTTCTTACTGGACACTAGGTGTTGTACTGTTCTTCTTTGGAGTTTCCGGGAATATGTGCAATATTGCGATCAATACTCAGGCTATAGAAATAGAATCTATAACGAAAAGAACATTGCTTTCTTCGTATCACGGAGCCTGGTGTTTTGCAGGGCTTACAGGAGCGGTAGTAGGTTTGTTAATGATCAATCTCCATGTAGGAACTTTTTATCATTTTGCTGTTATTTTTATTCTTGTAGGAGGACTTTGGTTCTACAGTACAAGAAATCTGACCAATATTATTCATAAAGCAGAGCCTCAAACCCGGTCAATATTCAAAGCTGTGAATCCTACACTGATCGGACTTGGGGTTATAGGATTTCTGAGTATGGCAATTGAAGGGGCTATGTTCGACTGGAGTGGGGTTTATTTTCAAACGATAGTTAAAGCACCGGAAAACCTTGTGATATTGGGGTATACAAGTTTTATTTTAATGATGACTTTAGGACGTTTTATAGGAAACAGAATCATTGAGAAATATGGGAAAAAGATTGTTTTGCAATGTTGTGGTATTTTGATGAGTAGCGGCCTTTTTCTAAGCGTTTTCTTTCCCGAACTGTGGATCTGTATCATTGCTTTTATGATCATTGGTCTTGGAAGTTCTCTGAGTGTGCCGTCCGTTTACAGTACAGTAGGAAAGGTGAGTACAGTGGCTCCAAGTATTGCTTTGTCATTTGTTTCCAGCATATCGTTTTTAGGATTTCTGATGGGTCCGCCTCTTATCGGATATATTGCGGAGAGCTTTGATCTCAGATATTCCTATGGTCTTTTTGCCTGCTTTGGAATTTTACTGGCGATTATGGCCGGACAGATGAAAGCGTTCAGGAAATCA
This sequence comes from Chryseobacterium sp. MYb7, assembly GCF_002979455.1. Taxonomy (GTDB): domain Bacteria; phylum Bacteroidota; class Bacteroidia; order Flavobacteriales; family Weeksellaceae; genus Chryseobacterium. Next base: position 147 of record NZ_PCOU01000046.1, on the reverse strand, counting down.
TAATGAATTTTTTCTGTTATTAATAAAATACAGCCCTGATTTCAGGGCTGTATAATAGATTTTTATTTATGAACCTGTTTAAACTTTTTAGAGAAAGAGTTTCCAGAAAATTAGCAATTTAGAGTTGCAAAAAAAAGAACTAAAATC
>NZ_PCOU01000045.1 GCF_002979455.1 Chryseobacterium sp. MYb7 | reverse complement strand
CTGGATCGGATTCAATTATTTAGCTTTTATTGTTATTGCTTGTAAAAAATTCATAAAAAGAAAGTCAAGATGAGTTCTATAACAAGAACAATCAGAACCAATACAAAAAGATAAAAATTGATAACAGTATTAAAAATGACTGTTATCAATAATATTGCATTTAAGATACTAAAGACAATAGATTTATCTATTCTTGTCATTACTTCACAATCTGGAAATCAAGCTGTTTCTGAATAAGATTCGCTTTTACCACTTTGATCTGAACTTCATCTCCCAGCTGGTATTTGTTTCCGTGTCTTATTCCATATACTGCATGGGTTTTTGCATCATACATGTAAGAATCATCTACAAGATCTCTAAGCTTGATCAATCCTTCTGCTCCGTTTTCTGGAATTTCTACCCAGAAACCAAATTCTGCAACTCCGGAAATCACTCCTTTGAAAGTTTCTCCCAGATGTTTTTCCATGAATTTCACCTGCATAAACTTGATAGAATCTCTTTCCGCGTCTGCTGCCAGTCTTTCCATCGCACTGCAGTGTTTTGCTTTGTCTTCAAGCTCACCTCTGTTTGGAGATTTTCCTCCATCCAGATAATGCTGAAGAAGACGGTGTGCAAGCAAATCCGGGTAACGGCGGATAGGAGAGGTAAAGTGGCTGTAATATTCAAAACCAAGACCATAATGGCCAATCGGTTCTGTAGAATATACGGCTTTACTCATACTCCTCATCGCAAGAGTTTCAATCATATTCTCTTCCCCTTTTCCTTTTACATCATGAAGAAGTTTATTCAAAGATTCTGCTACCTTTTTGGTATTGGCAAGATTCATTTTATATCCGAAAGTGGCTACAAAATCTCTCAAAGATTCTAATTTTGCAGGATCCGGATCATCGTGAACCCTGTAAATAAATGTATTGTTGGTGATCTCACCTTTTCTTGAAAGGGATACAAATTCTGATACTTTCTTATTGGCTAAAAGCATAAATTCTTCAATCAGGTGATTGGAGTCTTTGCTTATTTTAAAGTAAACACCAATCGGCTCATTATTTTCATCAAGATTGAATCTTACTTCACTTCTGTCAAAAGTAATAGCACCTCTTCTGATACGTTCATGACGCAAAATTTTAGCTAATTTATCAAGTGTATTGATTTCTTCCGCAAGATCTCCCTGTCCGGATTCGATACGTTCCTGAGCTTCCTCATAGGTAAATCTTCTGTCTGAATGGATAACCGTTCTTCCAAACCACTGCTTTTGAATTTCAGCATTATCATTTAGTTCAAAAACGGCTGAAAAAGTATATTTATCTTCGTTCGGACGGAGGGAACACACATCATTACTCAAAACTTCAGGAAGCATTGGTACAACCCTGTCAACAAGATATACAGAAGTTGCTCTCTTATATGCTTCATCATCTAAGATCGTTCCCGGAACTACATAATGAGATACATCTGCAATATGAACCCCGATTTCCCAGTTTCCATTTTCCAGTTTTCTTATGGATAAAGCATCATCAAAATCTTTCGCATCCTTAGGGTCAATGGTAAATGTACAGATACTACGCATATCCCAACGCTTTGTAACCTCTTCATCCGTAATACTTCTGTCGATTTTATCTGCATCCGCTTCTACTTCAGATGGAAATTCATAAGGCAGTCCGTATTCTGCAAGAATAGAGTGGATTTCCGTTTCATGTTCTCCCGGAGCACCCAGCACCTGAATGATTTCTCCTTCCGGATTTTTATCTCCCGGCCTCCATTCTGTCATTTTTACAATGACCTTATCACCATCTTCTGCTGTGCTGAATTTTCCTTTCGGAATAAAGATATCTGTATTGATTGATTTTTTATCACATACAACAAACCCAAATTCTTTATGAGCAACCTTCTGAAATGTTCCTACAAATTCAGTTCTGTTACGTTCCAAAACTTCCAAAACGGAGCCTTCTAATTTCTTTCCTTTATAATGATAAGTTATAATAAGAACCTTATCTCCCTGCAGGGCATCCTTCACATTTTTGGCATGAACGAAGACATCATCTTCCAATCCTTCCACTTTTACATACGCATTTCCACTTTGGTTGAAGTCAATAATTCCGGTAAGCGTTCCTGCAATTTTCAGGTTCACGATATATTTTCCTTTTTCTACTTCTTTGATCTTTTCAGATCCCTGAAGTTTATGCAGTGCCTGGATCACAAGTTCTCTTTGTCTTGGATTTTTATAGTCTATTCCATCAGCGATCTGCTTGTAATTATAAATTTTGGATGAATTTGCATTCATAAAACGGAGAATCAATCTTCCGATCTCCATCATTTTTAAATCATTTTTATGACTTATATATTTTCTTTTTTTTGGCATGTTAATTTTCTTTTTAATTGTTTTGGTCTTATTTCAAATAAAACCTTTTCCTAAATCTTTTCCCATTCATTCCTTTATATAGGTTATTCAATTTCATCATTAGATTCTTTCCGTACATCATCAGAAATTATCTTTCAGTTTACTTAGAACGGGAGCTTTAGTTTTGTATAAATTTAATACAATTCTTGAGAAGAAAAGAGAAAACCTTCTATTAAATATATTTCAAATATAAGAAAGGCTTTGGAGAATAATAGAGTGTAATTTCTATTGGACACTGCAAATGTACGAATAAAAAATAAATAAGGCTTGTAATATGATTTACAAGCCTTATTATATTTTAGCAAACTGCAATTTTATCAACTCTGTTCTGGTGTCTTCCACCTTCGAAGTCTGTTGAAAGAAATTTATCTACAATTTCAATGGCCAGTTCTTTTGATATAAATCTTGCCGGCATTGAAATCATGTTGGCATCATTATGCAGTCTTGCCAGGGTCGCAATCTCCGGCATCCAGCATAAAGCACATCTTATTTTCTGGTGTTTGTTCGCAGTGATCTGAACCCCGTTTCCGCTTCCGCAGATCAGAATTCCCAACTCATTTTCTCCGTTTTCCACAGAGGTTGCCGCAGGGTGCACAAAGTCAGGATAATCCACACTGTTTGTGGAAAACGTGCCAAAATCCTGAACCTCAAAACGTTCTGAAAGGTAGTTCTTAACAATCTCCTTATATTCATAGCCTGCATGGTCCGCTGCGATAGCAATTTTTCTTTTCATAATACTCTTATTAAGCTTTATTAGATTCTATTTCCTTACAAAGGTAAGAATAATAACAATTCGTGTTAGTAAACCCTGAGTTAATTGTGAAAAGGTATGTTAATAAGTGTGGAAAACTTTTATCAACTTTCTATTTTTAAAGATCAATTTATTTCGTAATAGAAATTCTTTCCACAATTCTTTGCCACAACTTTCCAGATGTTTTCTTCAGCTATCCCCAGCTTTTTCCATAATAAAATAACTAATAATGGCTTCCCCTCAAAGTTACCAACATTTGTTAATAAGTATGTGAAATAGCGGATTTACAAGGATTTATATTGTGAGTTAAATATGAATTTAATAAAAGTTGAATGTTATCAATTATTAGTCTAAAACTTATCCCCGAAACTAACAACACTCAACAACAACTACATTATTCTTTTTTTTAAAAGAGAAAAAATTGTTGATTAGTGGGTGATTGGGTTCGGGGAAAGTTTTTGAAAACTTTTATTTTAATCAAAGTGTTGAAAAAGTTTAAAACCTTACATTTGTGAAACGAAAATTCAATGAGTTGCATGAAATTGACCTGCCGGGATTTGCGGAAATGCAATCCGGAATCTGGCTCAAGGGATTTCATAAGACTTGGAAAAAAATAGATCTACGTATGAAAACAATCAATGATTTCAATTTTAAAGACAAGAAGGCTCTGGTAAGAGTGGACTTCAATGTTCCTCAGGACGATCAGCTGAAGGTGACGGACAATACAAGAATTGTTGCTGTGAAGCCAACAGTGGAGAAGATCCTTAATGATGGTGGTTCTGTCATCTTAATTACACACCTTGGAAGACCAAAGGGAGAAGTGAAAGATGAATTTTCTCTTCAACATATTCTTGGCGAAGTTTCTTCCGTTTTAGGACGTGAAGTAAAGTTTGTAGATGAGTGTATCGGTGAGAAAGCTGAACAGGCTGCTGCAGACCTAAAACCAGGGGAAATCTTGTTATTGGAAAATGTACGTTTTCATAATGAAGAAGAAAAAGGAGATGCTGCATTCGCAGAGAAACTTTCTAAGCTTGGAGATGCTTATGTAAACGATGCATTTGGTACAGCTCACAGAGCTCATGCTTCCACTGCAGTGATTGCTCAATACTTTCCATCAACTAAATATTTCGGTTTATTAATGGCTAAAGAGCTTCAAGCGATTGATAAAGTATTAAAGAGTGGTGAAAGACCTGTTACAGCTATTCTGGGAGGTTCTAAAGTTTCAACTAAAATTACCATTATAGAAAATATTCTTCCTGCAGTGGATAATCTGATCATCGGAGGAGGTATGGCATTTACCTTTATTAAGGCTCTTGGAGGGAAAATTGGTAATTCTTTGGTAGAAGAAGATAAAATTCCTTTAGCTCTTGAGATTTTAGGAAAAGCAAAAGAGCATAAAGTAAAAGTATATCTTCCATCTGATGCAATCATCGCTGAAAGTTTTAGTAATGATGTAGAGAGAAAGGAAGTTGATATCTATGCAATCCCTGAAGGATGGATGGGACTTGACGCAGGTCACAAATCAAGAGATCAGTTCAATGATGTATTGTTAAATTCAAGAACAATTCTTTGGAATGGACCAATCGGAGTTTTTGAAATGTCAAATTTTGCTGGCGGAACTATTGCATTGGGTGAGAGTATTGCTGAAGCAACAAGATTAGGAGCTTTCTCTTTAGTAGGAGGTGGAGACAGTGTTGCTTTCGTTAAACAATTCGGATATGCTGATCAGGTAAGTTATGTGTCTACCGGTGGTGGAGCAATGCTTGAAAGTCTTGAAGGACTTGAGTTACCAGGAGTTGCTGCGATCAACAATTAATAAGAAAAAAAGAAATATTATGAAGTCTGCTAATTATATTAGCAGACTTTTTTTCTGCCTGAAACTTTAATGAAATCCTTTATTGAAGGGGTTTTTAAAGTATTTTTAGATATAACTTTTAGTTATACGAGCTTAGGGTATATTCTCTTTCAGATACTTAGGTTTTCCAATAGATTTTAGCTTACATTCTACCCTTAAATTCCTATATTATTTAAGATTTTATTTTCGCATTTTATCGTGAATTCTTAATAAAACTGACTCTATTTTTAGCATTAAATTTTGAAATCATCGTACGTTCTCATGATCATTTTTTCAAATGATTTTAAGGTATTTCATATAGAAAATGAATGCTTTTATTTGAACTGATTCAATCAAAATATTCTATATGAATTAAAGTGTTTTTCTCTGATCTTAATTTTTGTCCATTACGAGATTTTCAATATTTTTTAAGCTATAATCCTTAGACCTAAGTTTTATATTGTTTTTCGAAATTTTATTTTTTGCAGGAGAGATTTGATTACTTTTTTCGTGTTTTAAAATTGGCCTATAATTTTTATTTTATTTCATATTTATGTGAAGACGCTGTATTATATTGTATATCAATAATTAAGCTATTTATTTGTTGGTTATTTTGTTTTATTAAATATCATAGAATGAATACGTTATGTATTTTTAAAGATAAATTTTCTTTTTTTATATTTTCCTTTCAAATTTTAGAATTGACTAGATGTTTAAAATTATTTTAATTTTTTCTAAATTCTCCAGTTTAGATTTTTAAATAGCGTACGATTTTTAGATCTGCATTCGAATTTTTTTACTTCACAAATTTTCATTTGCTATCAAATTCTTTTGTATTTAAAAACTTTATCAAATTCTTTTGAAAATTATAATTTAGGGCATTTCAAATTTTTTATAAATATGTGAAGATGGAGTAGGGGAGTCTTAATTTTTCATTCACTTATTTTCGATCAAATTTTTTTTCAAGTAAACTGATAATTTGAATTTTTTGATTTGAATAGATGTAGAGTTCCTGATCAACTAAATTTTATTTTTTTCTATAAAAGTGCTGAAAATCGACCTTCATAAATAGCTTAAAAATCGATTTTCTCTATTTTTCCAAGTATTTATATCTCGGTTTATTTTGAATTAAAATTGCACCTGTTTTTGAAAGAATTTGCTTTCTGAAATCAATTTTTAATGCTTTTTTATTTATACTGGTAGAAGTAGATATAAAAACTGATATTTTTAAGTTTAAGTAGAACTTTAAGAGAAGAGTTTTGAAAATAGTTAATTTGTTCAATTTGTAAAATGGAGTAGGGGAGAGATGTCTCTTAAATTTAAGAAAGAAAATATTTTAAGTGTAAATATTTTCTTCAGATTTTATTAAAATTATACTAGATATAAAAATAAGGTTTGATGAAAAAAAGAAAACTCAGGAAAAAAAATCCTGAGTTTTTTAATTTTAAGGCTGAAAACGTTGAAAATCGACCTTCATAAATGGCTCAAAAATCGATTTTCTATCTTTTTTCGATAATGTATATCAAACTTGAAAATTCGTTGGAAAATAACGCCTTTACGTTAGAAATTGTTCCGTGGATCACTGCTTTTGCCCAAAATAGTGGTGATTTTTTGTATTTTTCGCTCAGCATGGAGATATAGTATGAGTCAAGGACTAAGGGTTTAATCTTTCTCATTTTCCAGTCTGAGTTTTTAGAAATTAGATTTTCCATACCATTTTTAGAAAAATGATAAATATGTCTTGGTACATCATAAGCTGCCCAATATTCTTTATAATGTTTGGCATCATAAGAAGTAGGGTTGGGAACTGCAATAACAAGAATTCCTTTTTCTTTTAATTTCCCGTGAAAAGCATTAAGCATTTCATCTTGGTTTTCGATGTGTTCAAAAACATGCCATAGTGTAATGGCATCTAAGCTGTTTTCTTCAATTTTATTGATATCATCTAAAATTGAAGCTTTGGTTATTTTGTTCTCTGCAGCTTTTCTTGCATCAGAATCTGGTTCAAAACCGAATGTTTCAAAATCATTTTCTATATATTTTACAAACTCTCCGGCACCACATCCGTAATCAAGAACTTTTGATCCTTTTTTTATTCTATCTACCAGTATATTTTTTTTGTACTGTAGATTAAAAGATTGAAGAAATTTATATAGTTTTTCTTTCAGGGTTCCGGAATCCTGATGATGAGAAATGTAATCTTCACTTTCATAATATCTGGATATATTGGATGGGACAGGGGAGGTCTTAAAGACTCCTTTTGTATCTGTTTCTTTAATCTCAAATATTTCCTGTGAAAGAAAATGATCTTTTATTTTCATTGAAATCGCTACCTTTTTATCTTGTAAAAAAATTAAGATATTCAGAGGTTAATAGAGCCTCATAAATACCTTAATTTCTGTTTTATTATTTTTAATGTTTCACGTGAAACATTTCTTTTTTTAACGTCCTAAATAGACTAGTAAAACGTTAATGTCAGCTGGAGAAACTCCGCTTATTCTTCCTGCTTGTGCAATGGTCTTCGGCCGTACGTTAGACATCTTCTGTTTTGCTTCTGCAGAAAGGCTGCTTAGCTTCGTATAATCAAAGTCTTCCGGAATTTTAATGTTTTCCAGACGGTTCAGCTTCGCTACATTTTCTTTTTCTTTCTCAATATATCCTTTATATTTTATATTGATTTCTGCCTGTTCTCTTACTTCGTCACTGTATTGAGAGGAAACTTCTTTAATAGCATCAATTTCATCCAGCTTTTCTAACGTTATATTAGGTCTGGTAAGAAACTGTGCTGCTCTGTATGCCTGATCTACAGGATTGCTCTCAATAGATTCAAGAATAGGATTAATTACTCCAGGTTTTAAAGAAGTTTCGCGAAGAAACTCTTCAAGTGATTGACTTTCAGATGCTTTTGCTTCAACTCGTTTTAATCTGTCTTCTTTTGCCAGTCCTAACTGGTACGCTTTTTCAGTAAGTCTGATATCTGCATTATCCTGTCTTAAAAGAAGCCTGTATTCTGCACGAGAAGTAAACATTCTATAAGGTTCTTCAGTTCCTTTGGTAATTAGATCGTCAATCAATACTCCGATGTAAGCTTCATCTCTGTTTAGGATAAAGTCTCCTTTTTCGTGAACTTTGTTGTGTGCATTGATACCAGCAATTAATCCTTGTCCGGCTGCTTCTTCATATCCGGTTGTACCATTGATTTGGCCTGCGAAATATAAATTGTCAATTAATTTTGTTTCCAGGGTATGTTTCAATTGGGTAGGAGGGAAGTAATCATATTCAATAGCATAACCCGGACGGAAAACTTTTACGTTTTCAAATCCAGGAATTTGTTTCATTGCTTTGATTTGTACATCCTCAGGAAGAGAAGAACTGAATCCGTTTACATAGATCTCTACAGTTTTCCATCCTTCCGGTTCTACGAAAAGCTGGTGTCTGTTTCTTTCTGCAAAACGATTAATTTTATCTTCAATACTTGGACAGTATCTTGGTCCTAAACTTTGAATCGTTCCATTGAACATTGGGCTTCTGTCAAAACCTTCTCTTAAAATATCGTGTACCGTTTCGTTGGTATATACAATATGACAGCTTAATTGTTTTGTCAGTTTTGGTGTATCAAGATAGCTGAACTTTTGAGGATTTTCATCTCCTTTTTGTTCTTCCATTTTTGAATAATCCAAACTTCTTCCGTCTACTCTCGGTGGAGTTCCGGTTTTCATTCTTCCTGCTTCGAAACCTAAAGTGACCAATTGTTCTGTAATTCCAAATGCTCTTGGTTCACCCATTCTTCCTCCGCCTAATTGTTTATCTCCAACGTGAATTAATCCGTTAAGAAAAGTACCGTTGGTGAGAATTACAGATTTTGCTTTGATCTCAATTCCTAAAGAAGTAACCACTCCAGTTACTTTATTATTTTCAACAATCAATTGTTTTACCATATCCTGAAAGAAATCAAGATTGGGAGTATTCTCTAATGCTAAGCGCCATTCTTCGGCAAAAAGCATTCTGTCATTTTGGGTTCTCGGAGACCACATCGCGGGACCTTTTGAAAGATTTAGCATCTTGAATTGGATAGCAGATTTGTCTGCTACAATTCCGGAATATCCTCCCATTGCATCAATCTCTCTTACGATCTGTCCTTTTGCGATTCCGCCCATTGCCGGGTTGCAACTCATCTGTCCGATGGTCTGCATATTCATTGTAACAAGTAGTGTTTTTGAACCTAGGTTGGCTGCTGCCGCAGCGGCTTCACAACCTGCGTGTCCGGCACCTACTACTATTACATCATATATTTCTGAAATCATTTTTATCTCGCTTGTTTTAAGCTTTAAACCTTATCTCTATAACCAATGTTTCACGTGAAACATTTTTGAAGAATGCACTCTAGATAAACTTATATTGTTACTAGAATAGAGTACTTTAGGTGTAGGACTTTAAGTGATTGTTCAATTTAAAATTTTAAATTCCTGTATTTATCTAAGTACAAATCTTCCATTCTCCGCATCTCTTTTTCTTCCTCTTCTGTCTTGTCTTTATAGCCTGCAAGGTGCAAAATACCATGGGCTAAAACCCTTCTTAATTCTTCTTCATAATCTCGGGAAAGGGTAGAGGCGTTATCAGAAATGCGCTGCAAAGATACGAAAATCTCAGCGCTTATTGTCTTGCCTTTTACATAATCAAAAGTGATAATATCTGTATAATAATCATGCTGCAAATAATCCTGATTGATCTTAAGAAGATATTCATCATCACAGAAAATGTAATTGATTTCTCCTAGTTTTTTTCCTTCTGAAAGAATAAGATCTTCCAGCCATTTTTTGTAGTCTGTACTTACCGATTCTGGTAAGCTTTCGTAAAAGAACTGTATCATTTTTTTAAAACCAGTGTCCTAAAATAACACTGAATATACCTTTTTGGTTATTTTTAAGTGAGTGGCTGAAGTTTACTTTTATCTGCCCAAAAGGAGATTTGTAACCAGCCGTTATTCCCAGTGAACTATAATTTACTTTAACTGCATCTTCAAACTTGATATCGTTTGATAAGTTAGCAAAGCTGAAGTTTCCACTGATAAAATAGTTTTTGTTAAATTTAAATTGGATATCATTAGATGCCAATATCACATTATTTGTATAAAGCTGTGCAAAATAAAACCCTCCGAAGCTTTTGAAATTAATCAAATTCTGTTCAAAAATTCCACCTAATCTGAATTGGTAATAGGCTGGAAGGTTTTCGCCAATGGTAAGACCTCCGAATAAATTCAGACGATAACTGAATTGTTTACCCAGAGGAATATTAAGCCTAAGATCTGCCTTGATCTGAATGATTCTTTTGTCTACTTCAGACTTTAAAAGATCTATTACCTTTCCTTCAGCAGCAAAATAAACCCCTTTTGTAGGAAACTCTTTATCATCCTGAGTATCGGTTTTTATGAAGATATAAGGGTTTAAGAAACGGCTGTAACGTCTGTTGTCACCATTGCTGTTTTCTGCTTTGAAATAATCGTGGCTGATACCACCGCCAATAGCAAACTTATCTTTCCATATAGACTGCACATATGCCTCGTTTCTGAGCCATTCCCAGCGGTCTACAGCATAGTTGTCTACATTCTTTATATCAAAGCTCATTCCGGATGAATAGATACCAAATCCGGGGATATATCCGTTGTCTATAAAATAGTTTAGATAATATCTCAGACGGTCTCCTACAACGACATCTAAGGAAAGGTTTGAATTTTTGAATAAAAGTCTTTTAGCAGAATAATTCAAAAGAAGTCCTGTTTTAAAAACTTCATCATAATGAAGACCAAATTTTAAAAAATGGCGGGTATCATCTTCTGTCACGTAAAGTTTCAGATAGTTGGCATCATTTTCCTGAACGATATCATAATTAATAAATTTATAGTTGTTGGTTGCAACTAATTTATCAATCATTTTATTGATGTTTCCATAAGTTTGTAAAGAGGGGAGACGCAGTCCCATTTTTCCCAGAGTATAGTTTTTTCCGTAGATTTTACTTCCTTCAATAGAAATGCTGTCTATCTTATATACATTGGAATAAATAGGGTTTACACGCTGTCTTAGGCGGTCAAACGGACGTTTTGGTAGCTGATCTAATATCTGGGTATATTTTAATCCTTCAACATAACCGCTGTCCAGAATTTTCTTTTTATCATCGTAGCTTGTAGCAGACATTCCTTTAAGATTCGGTTTTATATTGATGTCTGTATATTTATACTGCTTTCTGGTATCTTTTTTTATTCCGAAATCAATGACCTGATTCAGGATGGAAATAATATTGTTTAAGTCTTCTCTTTTTGATAGATCCTGATTAAGGTCCACACCGATGACAATATCAATTCCTTTATCCTTCAAAGGCTTTGAGGGATAGTTTACCGTCATGGCTCCGTCAATATAAATACTGTCACCAATTTTTACAGGATCCATTAAAGAAGGAAATGCGGAACTCGCCATGATAGACTGTACCAGATCTCCTTTTTCAAAAATCTGCATATTGCCGCTTTCAAGATTGGTAGCAACGCATAAGAAGGGAATTGGCATTTTGGAAAAGTCCTCAATATTGGAAACGTTCTTAAAAAGTTCTTTCAGGAGATAAACATTTCTCTGGCCGGTACTGATAGAGGAGGGAAGTGTAATTTTTCCGTTTTTAAGCGGAATAGATAAAAGGTATTTGTCTACAGATTTATTGAAAAAACTGGCTTCCTGTCTTGACTTCGGATCCATGATTAAAGAATAGAAATCAGTATCCATGACTATTTTTTCAATTTCTTTTCCGGAATAGCCGGCGGCATACAATCCACCTACAATGGCTCCCATACTTGTCCCGGAGATATAGTCCACTTTTACTCCCAATGAATCTAAAACTTTAAGAACTCCCACATGTGAAAATCCCTTGGCACCACCACCGGCAAGTGACAGTCCTATCTTTGGGTTTTTGGGCACCACCAAATCTTTTTTTACCTGAGAATGGATCAATAACAATGGGAATATGAAAAGCAGAATCAGGAGTTTTCTCATAATTAATCTTTTATATAAATCCGTTTCACCCGCGGCGAAATGGAGGTTAATACTTCATAGGTTATCGTTTTGCAGTATTCTGCGAATTCTTTTAAGCTTGGCTGGGCATTGAAAACAGTTACGGTATCACCTTCTTTTACATTGGGAATATGGTCTACATTGATCATCATCATATCCATACAGATATTTCCTACGATGGGTGCCAATGTTTTATTAATCCCTACATTTCCAACCTGATTTCCGATCAGCCTTGGTATTCCGTCTGCATATCCCACGGGAATAGTCGCAATTCTTGTAGCGTGATCTGCTTTATACCTTCTACTGTAACCAACAGATTCGCCATTTTCAACGGTTGATATCTGTGAAATTACGGTTTTAAAACTTACTACAGATCTTAATTGCTTCTGAATTTCAGGATCTGCAGATTCTCCAAGCATACCGATACCAATTCTCACCATATCGTGCTGATGATCTTTATAACTTGTTATTCCAGCCGAATTCAGAATATGACGGATAGGAGCGTAGCCTAATTTTTCAATAAGATAACTGGAATTTCTGTCGAAGACTTCAAGTTGTTTCAAAGTAAATTCCTTTTCTTCAGGCATATCCGAAGAAGATAAATGGCTAAATAGACTTTGTACTTTTACGTTTTTCTGGCTTAAAGTTTCACTTAACAGATCCAGCTCAAAATCTTTGAAACCAAGACGGTGCATTCCGGTTTCCAGCTTGATATGAATAGGGTATTTTTTGTCATAGCCTGATCTCTGAACGGCTTCATAAAATAAATCCAGAACTCTGAAACTGTAAATTTCTGGCTCAAGGTTGTATTCTATAATAGTCTGATAGCTATGCTGCTCAGGGTTCATTACAATAATAGGTGTTGTAATTCCTTTTTTACGAAGCTCTACGCCTTCATCTACATAAGCTACTCCAAGGTAATCTATATGGTGGTGCTGTAGAAACTCAGATACTTCATAACTTCCCAGACCATAGGCATTGGCTTTTACCATAGCCATCATTTTGGTTCCCGGTTTCAGAAGTGATTTATGATAATTGATATTATGAAGTATTGCATTAAGGTTTACTTCCAGAACCGTATCATGCTTTCTTAATTCAAGAATATCTTTTAATCTTTCAATTTCAAATTTTCTGGCTCCTTTTAGCAGAATAATCTGATTTTCTAATTCAGTAAGATACTTGCTTTCAATTAATTCTTTAGTGTCAATGAAAGTATATGTTTTAGCTTTAAATAATTCACTAAAGTTTGAAATTTCATCACCGATTAAGAAAACAGAATCAAAATGCTGTTCGTTCACCAGTTCAGAAACTTCTTCGTACAATTCTTTGGCATTGGAATTCACTCCTACAATATCTGTTAAGACCAAAGATTTTTTAGATTTATTATATTCATTCAAAAACTGAAGGGCAGTCTTCAAAGAATCGAGGTCAAGATTAAAAGAATCATTGATGACAATATTGCCTTTAATTCCTTCAATTGCTTCAAGCCTCATTTCAACGGCCTTTAAAAGGTTGATTTTTTCAACGATCTTTTTATTTTCGATATCCAGTTCCTTAAGGACTGTGATAAGCGCCATAGCATTGGTTAACGTCGCTTCGTCTCTCTGATGAGCCGGAAAACTGATTTCTTCACCAAAATATTCAACAATAATGTTTTCATCTTTAGAAATATTGTTTTTGATGAATACCTGGTTCTCTTTTTTAAAACCGTAAGAAATTAATTTTTTATCAGAATAGGATTTTTTAATTTTTTGATCAACCAAAGAATGGTCACCATTATAAATGATGACTTCAGAATTCTTAAAAAGTATGATTTTTTCATCAATCAATTCTTCTTCGGAAGAAAAGTTGGCAGCATGGGCAGTTCCGATATGAGTCAATAATCCGATTTGAGGATGAAAAATATTTTCAAGCTTTTCCATTTCGTGCGGTTTTGAAATTCCCACTTCAAAAATTCCCAGCTGATAAGAGCTGTTAATCTGAAGAAGAGAGAGTGGAAGACCGATCTGAGAATTGAAACTTTTAGGACTTTTTACCGTAGGAAATTCGTTCCATAAGCATTGATACAACCATTCTTTTAAAATCGTTTTACCATTACTTCCTGTGATTCCGATAGATTGTAAGTGAGAATTTTCGAAATGATACTTTGCTAATTTTTGAAGAAACTCTACGGAATTTTCAACAATGATCCAGGTTATATTTTCAAAATCCGGATAATGGTGTTCAGAAATAATGACATTGATACCTCTGTCTATTGCAGATTCAATAAATTTTTCCCCGGAATTTTTATGAGTATTGATCGCTATAAACGCAGTATTCTTGGTAGAATAAATAATCCTGCTGTCGTAGGCTATATTTTTGATCAATATATTTCCGTCTCCAATGATCTGTGCATTGGTGATCTCTGCAATGTGTTGTACTGTATAGTTCATTGGTACCCTTTCTGCTTTATTTTGTGCGAAACGGCAAAAGGTAAAATTGTAAGAGATTTTATTTCCCCTTTTTACTATTTTACAATAGAGCGTTTTCGCTTTTCAATTTATATTAAGTGAATAGATCTTATGGTTTGGTAAACACAGTTTTTATTGTTTTACCTTCTCTATATTTATTTTCTTTTTGAAAGTACTTCGTCAATAAAAACACGGCGGCTTACTGCTTCATAGCTTTCAGTTTCTCCCAATTCTACCAGATTATCTCCCTGTGAAGTCCTCATAGAATAGTTGGCAAGATTACCTGTTCTTTTGCAAATAGCATGCACTTTTGTTACATATTCTGCTGTAGCCATCAAATTGGGCATTGGCCCGAACGGACGACCTAAAAAATCCATATCTAATCCGGCAATGACCACTCTGATACCACTATTGGCAAGCTGATTGGCAACATCTACAATACTTTCATCGAAAAACTGAGCTTCATCAATGGCTACTACATCACAATTGGATGCCAACAGAAGAATTTCATTGGGATTTTCCACTGCTGTACTACGAATTTTATTCTGATTATGAGACACTACATCCTCTTCAGAATACCGTATATCCATTTTTGGTTTAAAAATTTCCACATTCTGTCCTGCCATTTCCGCTCTTCGCAATCTACGAATCAGTTCTTCGGTTTTCCCCGAAAACATAGAGCCACAAATTACTTCCATCCAACCACTTTGTTTGGAATGATTAATTGTATTTTCTAAAAACATTTGTTAAATTAGCCGTATATTTTTAACATCAAAAGTAAGCAATTTTAATAAGAATCTTATTATGCAGAATATCCAAGATTTAAAGGAAAAGATTTTTTTTGAATCCATGAATATCATTGATAATCTGGACAAAATAAGCAATATAGACGAATTACTTTCCAAGCAAGATCTTGTAGATGAGCTTGCTAACAGGATTTCTTTTTTGAAACTGCTGGAAAAGAATATTGAATATTTTGTTGCAGATGATTCGGGACAAAATCAGGATCATCAGCACCTCTCTTTTGTATCAGGAGAAACAGATCATCATGATAAAGGAAATGAAGTGACAGAAGAGGAAGCTATTTTTAATAATGAGCTGAATGAAATTGATGAAAATGAATTTTTCCCGGACGGATCTGAAGAAGAGGCCGTTTTCAATAACCAGTTGAATGACATTGTTGAAAACGAATTCCATGAAAATATTGTAAGTTTTGTGGACGAAAATATCCAGGAACAGGCTCCAGATCATGAAATTCTTGAAGAAGAAGCTGTTTTCAATAATCAACTGAATGAAATTGACGAAAATGAAATTTCAGAAGAACAGAGAGCGGTTTTGAGTTTTGTAGATGAAGAAAAAATTCTTGCTGATTCTGCACCAGATTCTGATGAAGATCTCAATGAAGACCTGTTTCATCATGAAGTAACGGAAGAAGAAGTTATTTTCAACAATCAGCTGAATGAGATCGAAGAAGAGGAAGAAGAATTCTTGGAGGAGGAGTCCAAAAAAGAAACCGATTTTGCTGTTGTAAATGAGACTAATGTTCCTGTAACAGAAATTATTCCAAGTATTTTTGATACAGAAACTCTTGATGATGAAATATTGATTGAAGAAAACGAAGAACAGTTTGTAGCTTCCAATATTTCCATAGAACAAGGAGAAATGGCTACAGAAACTTCCAATGTAGAAAACATTCTGAGTGAGATAAAAAATGATCATTCTGAAGAACCTGTAAAAGAGGAAAGTATTCTTGCTGAAGTCTATGACAGAAGAAAAATCGTTGAAATAGACAGGCCTGTTCCTGAAGAAACAGACAGACATCCTTCTGATGAGAGCTTTGAAAACTTAGAAGCATATCAGCAGGAGAAAAAAATAAAATTAGCCAATATCAAAGGATTGAAAGCTGTTCAGTCACTTTTTGATGATGATCATCTGGAAACAGAATTTCCTAAAGAAAAAGAACCGGCGGTAGTGAAAGAAGATACAGGAAGTATTCTGAAATCTAATATTCCTACCCAATTTATGGAAGCAGACAAGCAGAAACCAGAGTTTAAGCTGGATCTGAATGACAGAATTGCTTTCTCAAAAACGCTGTTCGAAGGAAGCCAGTCTGACCTGAATGATGCAGTATATCAGCTGAACCAATTCAAAACACTGGAAGAAGCCAAAGAATATCTTAGTGATCTGTATTACGAAAGAAAGTGGAGTAAAGTGGATGAATATGCACAGAGACTTTGGATATTGGTGGAAAATAAATTCTTATAATTTTGAGCGGAATCCTATATTTTGTTCCTACACCCGTTGGGAACCTGGAAGATATGACATTCAGGGCGGTAAATGTCCTGAAAGAAGTAGACTATATTTTATGTGAAGACACCAGAACTTCCGGAATACTTTTAAAACATTTTGAGATCTCCAAGCCTTTAAAATCATATCATTTACACAATGAACATCAGGCAACGGAGAAAGTGATTACAGACCTTAAAAACGGGCAGAATATCGCAATTATTACCGATGCAGGAACACCCGGTATTTCGGATCCTGGGTATTTATTGGCAAAAGCAGGAGCAGACAATAATATTGATATGATCTGCCTTCCTGGAGCAACAGCTCTGATCCCGGCATTAGTAGTTTCCGGACTTCCTAATAACGAATTTTTATTCGCTGGTTTTTTACCACAAAAGAAAGGCAGACAAACAAAGCTGAAGCAGCTTGCAGAAGAAAAAAAGACCATTGTTCTTTACGAAAGTCCTCATAAAATCAATACCACGCTGGAGCAGATCAAAGAATTCTTCGGGGAAGAAACCAAAGTAAGCTTAAGCCGTGAGATCTCTAAAAAATTTGAAGAAACCAAACGCGGAACAATCAATGAATTAATTGAGTTTTCCAAGAGTAAAACTTTAAAAGGAGAGATCGTTCTTATTGTCAACAATTCTATTTAATTTTCCTTGAAGAAATTAATTTTTGTATTGAGTTCTGTAGTCTGTACAGCACAGACTAACCAATATATGAAAGTGATCCTGTCTAAAAAGACAGATAAGGAGGTAAGTTCCTATTCTGAGGGATATGGAACGTTTTATGATGCTGGCTATAAGAAACCGGGAATTGTAGATTCTTTGGGGACTATTACCTTTGAATCTCCTTATAAAGGGGGTATTTTGCATGTTTTTAAAAACAGGTTTATTCTTTATTCTGAAGAAGGAAACAGTAGAAAATCTGCCGTTATAGATGAAAAAGGAAAAGAAATTATTCCTTTGGATGATCATGAGTTTAATACACCATGGTGGAGTGAAGAATGCATTATTTCTACAAAACAGGACAGAGAAGCTGTATATGATTTTAATGGTAAAGAAATCATTCCCTATGCAGAAAAAATTCGTTTTTCCGGGAAGAACAGGTTATTTGTTTTAAAAGATAAAAGATGGTTTCTGTTTGACCTTAATGGAAAACAGCTCAGCGAGCGTGAATTTAAAGAAGATTATAGCTTTGACAATGATAAGGCACTTATTATTAATGAAAATAATGAGAATGAAATCATTGGAAATAATGGCCAAACGCTGCATAAGTTTTCAAAAAGGATAGTCAATATCAATGCCTATCCTTACCTGATTACCCAAAATAAAAGCACAGGGAAATATGGCTTGATTGACACGGAAGAAAATACCATTGCAAATGAAATCTTCAACGATATTACGCCGGAATACTTTGGTAAAAAAGAATATATCTATCTTACAAAAAATGGAAAAACAACCATTTTCAATAAGAAAGATAAGAAGCTGTATGCACAGACTTTTAAATATTTGGATCCTTTATTGAATAATCTTTTCAGTGTTTATCATGATAAGCTAAAAAAATCAGGTATTGTAGATCTGCAGGGAAATATGATTCTCCCTTTGGAATATGATTTTATCAAAAGTTTCAACATTTCCGGTAAAGATTTTATCTACCTTAAAAAAGGAAATGAAGAACAATTTCTTGATAAAGATCTTAAAAATATTGTAGGAGAAGGGGTTCAGATTTTAGGATTCTATCCGGATAATTTAATCATTGGAAAGCATGATCGTTACTACAGATTTTCTGTGAAGGATCAATCAATGTCTGAATTGAAAAATATCAGCCAAATCAAAAATGAAGGCATAGAATATTTTAATATACTGAATCATTATTCAAAACCGTTGGTTTGCAGAAATACAGCCAATTTTTATGGCATTCTGGACGGAAAAGGAACAGAAATTGTACCCTTTATTTATGAAGATATTATAACATTCGGAAATGCTGAAAATGAAATTGTGGTAAAAAAAGAAGGTAAATTCGGGGTTTCCAACTTTCAGAATGAGCCGCTTAAAGAAATAATTTATGATAAATATTTCTGGCAGAAAGAAGTACTGAAGCTGGATAAAAGCAAAAAAACAGATTTTATTTATTTCACCAGATTTAAAAATAACGCTGTTCAGCTTTAATAAATATCCAGAAAATTGTCAAAAAAATCCAGTATTTTAACAATTTAAATGGCTTGAATAACATTTTATAATATCTTTGCAAACCGTTTAATTCCGGAGAGGAATTGTAGAAGCAACAAGAGGCAGCTGTCACAAGCTGAACGAGTTATAAAAGAAAATAATTATCAATAGATATGAAAATATTAGAAGGAAAAGTAGCATTAATTACCGGAGCTACAAGAGGAATCGGTAAAGGTATCGCTGAAATGTTTGCTCAGCAAGGGGCAAAAGTAGCATTTACCTACGCTGGTTCTGTAGACAAAGCAAAAGAATTAGAAGCAGCTTTAAGTTCTGTAACCCAAATTAAGGGATATCAGTCTGACGCATCAGATTACGATGCTGCTCAGAAATTGGTGGAAGATGTAATGGTAGAATTCGGACAGATTGATATTCTGATCAACAATGCAGGGATTACAAAAGATAACCTGTTACTGAGAATGTCTAAAGACGATTGGGATAAAGTAATCAAAGTAAACTTAGACTCAGTTTTTAACCTTACAAAAGCAGTAATCAAGCCGATGATGAAGGCAAGATCCGGATCTATTATCAATATGACCTCTGTAGTAGGAGTAAAAGGTAATGCAGGACAGGCCAACTACGCAGCATCTAAAGCTGGAGTTATCGGATTTACAAAATCTGTGGCACTAGAACTTGGATCAAGAAATATCAGATGTAATGCTATTGCTCCTGGATTTATTGAAACTGAAATGACTGCTGTTCTGGACGAAAAAACAGTTCAGGGATGGAGAGAAGAAATTCCAATGAAGAGAGGAGGACAGCCTGCAGATATCGCCAATGCTTGCGTATTCTTAGGAAGTGAAATGTCAGCATACATTACCGGACAAACGTTAAACGTTGACGGTGGAATGTTAACTTAAAATATAAAAAGGCTGCACATGTGCTAGTCATGGTCGGAAGAAATTTCCGACCATTTTTTATGTTTTAAGTTTTGAAGACTTTTGCAGGATCACCCCCCGCAAATATTATTAGAATTGCGGTAATCATATCCCGAAGTTCCATAGCGATGCGTCTTTTAGCTGTTTTATATCCTAA
>NZ_PCOU01000044.1 GCF_002979455.1 Chryseobacterium sp. MYb7 | reverse complement strand
TTCAAACTGGAAAAAACTGCAAAAGAAAAACGAATAAATACAAAAAAAATCCGCCTCACTGGTTGTGAGACGGACTCTTTTTATTTTTTCAATACTTTCATAAAAATACCTAGAACTTTAAAATCAATCGTTTCTTCATCTCTAAGAATGATAGGCTCAAAGTTAGAATCGTTGGATTTTGGCAGCAATATTATTTCTTCATGATGCCATCCTTCTTCATCAGTTAATTTTTTGCTGGAATATTCTTTAATAGTGTAATTACTTCCAAATTCTAAATCAGCTATGTTTCTTCCCTCAACTAGAGTGATTAGGCCGTTACGAGAACCTCCATTATATTTTTTGAACAAACAAATACTCCCATTAGGAATGATTTTATTCATAGATTCACCTATTACAGTGCACGCAAAATAATCATCCCTATTGTCTAGATTATCTAGTTCAATATATTTTACATTTTCTAATTCTTGTAATTCAGAAAAAGAGCCTGCCGCAATATTTAGATCGTAGAAAGGAATTGAACTTTCTGTAGGACTATTGGAAGTTTGTATTAATCTTTCTCCAGTAAAAGAAGGATTGTAAGGTTGAATAAACTGATGGAGAAAACGTCTTAAATTTTCATTACATGCATAAATATAAGTGCCTTCTATTCCTCTCAACAATATAGTCTTATAAATATTAATAATGAAATCTAATAATTCTTCTTCATTTTTAATAGAGTTTTTACCATTTTTATCTTTATACTTTTGCTTATCAACAGTAAGTTTTCCGGATGTAAAATCATAGTCCAATTCCGGTCCTATAATAACTCCTGTATAATTTAAATCATAACCTTGTGTGGTATGAATACATCCTACCTCATCAATAGAATTAGTAGAATTTACCCAATCTATAGAAATACTGTTCCATTTTAACTGATTTTCACCGATAATGATATCATAAGCTTCAGTGTTTTTATTTGAAACCCATTCCCAAGCATATCCTGCTACCATTCTTGACAGACCATGTAACTCGTTTTTCTTTTTTATTCTTTTAATCATTTGAGACAAGTCGTCGAAAAGATAAAACTCGTAATCATCGGTTTTATAATGTTGTAAGGGAAGAGTAGAAGGCTCGTCAAAAATTTTGTGAATTAATTTTATATAGTTGTTTCCACCACGCACCCGAAGCTGAGTTTTTAATTTTTCAACCCGTGTGGAAGGGGCTAATTCTAATTTCTTAAAACTTTCTTTAAGGGTGTCCGAAGGTTTTATGGATTGATATTGATCATAAAAAATAATAGATTTATTACTTTGCAGAATAACCCAATCCAATTCTGATGCGGTAAATTTATCTAAACCTAGCTTTTCACAGTTACGATCGAATGTCCCAAAGTATGAACCTAAATTAACTCTTCTTCTTAGGCGATGTCCTTCGTCAACTATAATAAGATCATATTTATTTTGTGCTAAATCTGAAGGTCCTATAACCATTTTTTGTGATAATCCGTTTACATTCTTAAAAACATTAGAAATCGTTTTTCTGAATGATGCCATTGGAATCACCAGTGCCATATTTAAATCTGTAAAACTATCTTTAACCTTCTTTAATAAATCAAATAGCTCCTCATCATCTTCATCAAAATCAGCATAGTTAAAATCTTCCAAATTTGTTTTTAATAATTTAAATAAGAAGATAGCTAAAATGGATTTACCTGTTCCGGCTCCTCCATGGATAAGGCTAACCTTAGCATTTTCATCCAACAAACAGTTTAAAATCATTTTCAAGCCTTTAATTTGTTCCTTGGAAAGTGATTTATAAGGAGAATATTTAAAAAGGTCTGAATTATTGATGTAATCTAGAGAATGTCGGGATATACCTAGTTGTCTGAGTTCATCCCAAATATCTTTGAATAAATCCCAATACACTTTCTTTTTATGATATTGATGATTAGAAATACCAAGGTTACCATTTTGCAAATTGTACTGGCCATCAGCAGAAATGTATTTGATGAGATTCGATTCTAAGTCTAAAGTAGCAGATTTATGAAATAAATCACTTAAGATAAAATTTACAGATGAAAGCTGTCTCTTTTCTTCTGATTTTAAATGCGTATTTATCCTAGTTAATACATCTGTAGTTTCTCCAACGTAAGCGGTTTTAGTTTTTTTATTTTTTAAAAAATAGACTATTGGCCAAGATAGGTAGTCCCTATGATTTTTATTTATTTTTGCTTCTATGAGGCTATCAAAATTGTATTCCTCAGTAATTGTAAAATTCTTCATTTTTTGTATTACAAATCATCATACTTATTTGATTTTCCTTTTGCTTTTTCTACAGGATATTTCTCATTATTTCTCTGTAACTTCTTTAGAATAATGTTATTGATATCTATATTATTTTTATTTGCAAGGAGTAAACCATACATAAATACATCAGCTAATTCTTCTTCCAGTTTATCTTTATCAAAATCTTCGTTTTTCTTCCACAAGAATATTTCTAACAGTTCAGAAGCTTCAATAGATAGGGCTAATGCTAAATCTTTTGAATTATGGAACTGTTCCCAGTCACGATCATCACGAAATTTTAGAAGCTTTTCTACTGTACTTTTATCTATCATGAGTATTATTTAATAAAGTGAAATTTAATTTAACTTTAAAAATAATAAAACTTTAGCATAATTATCTTGAAAGTATAAGTTTATTCTGGAAATTTTGAGTATAAATGTATACGATAATATCAAAAATATTGCAGGTTTCATATCTTTGATAGTATCATATGATACTATCAAAGATAGAAATTTATATTAAAAATATAGAGATTTATTAAAATAAACTATGCATTTAAGTCCATAGTCACAGCCTGCGTCCTCCTACACATCCACTTCCTCAATCTCCACACCGGCAGATACACAAAAACCACAGATAAAATCCCCGCTAGTGTTCCCACTACTACAGCCATTGCCGTAGCATCCAGCTTATAATCTTTTGAGAAATTATACTGCCCTATAAAGAGTAGGGAGAGTACCAATGATCCGGTGATCAGGCCGTGTAGAATGCTTAGCTTGGTCATTAACTTTTTAATATTAAGCTGTTCGTCTACTGTGAATTCTATGGCTTCCTGGCTGGCGGCATCGGTTACTCTTTTGATGATATCGATGGTAAGGACTACCGGAAGGAAGATAGCCATTGGCAGGGTAAGACGGGCCAGGTTTTGGGTTCCTGAGAAAAAATGCGTGTAACCTAACTCTTTGAAGCTGGCATACGCAATAATAAAATTAAAAAATACATTCGGAAGGACATAATACATCGTACGCTTAATGAGAAAGCGTCTGAGGGTGGTTTTTTTGATGAGTTTTGGCTTTGGAGGCTTTATTTTAAATTTCATAGAGAGGTGGTCAATAGCTCAATGGCTTTATCTTTTATCAGATGGGCTTCTTCTTTGGGAAGAAAGTTTTCATTGGACATGAAGGTGAAGTCCATTTCATTGTTGTACGTACTGGTTACTAAAGTGTTTGAGTTCAGCCATGGGAATGCCACGGTAGGACTGATCACGGTTTCAAGTTTGAAGTTTTTATAATCATTCGGAATATTCACCTTTCCCATATTGGATAGGGTTACATCATGTCCGCCTTCGCTGGATTTCAGCATACTGATCATGCGTTCCACAATGGGATGCATATGTTCGCCCATCCACAGGAGTTCACGGGCTTCCATTTTGTTGATTTTCTCAATAAGATCTTTTTTGATATGTTTGGCATTGCTCATCACATCCTTACTGCCTTTTTTCACAGAAAGTTCTACCGTCGGGGCAAAAGCAAACAAATGATCTTCTTTAATTTCCGGAATAAAATGACGTACATCTACAGGACTGATCACCTTTCCTTTGGCACGGTCTCCCTGAATATCACGGAAGGCCTGCATCACAGAAGAACACAGCAAAGCATGCACGGAAATTCCGTTGGCTTTACATTTTTCAGTGATAAGCTTGGTATCTTCTGGTGTCATTTTCCAGTGAATGGCGTAGTTTTTTCCAAGGTTTCTCTTTTTGCTTTTTCGCTGGATAGAAAAGAATATTTTTGCGAAGAGCAGGTAGAGGCTGGCCTTGTATTTTTTGATTCCTGTATTAAAATCTGAAGGCAGGAAATCATTCACAGATTCAAAAGCGACATAAGGAATGAGTGGGGCGTGTGGATTATCCAGCAAACTCAATAGTTCACGCATTAAAGTTACTCCGGTTGTTCCGTCTGAAATACAGTGAGGCATGATCCAAAGGATTTCGGAAGCATCCTGTCCTTTCACCCATACAAGCTCGGCTAACGGTTTTTTAGGATGTTCAAAAAGCTGGAACCACCCGTTTTCAGATTCTTTGAACCAATCTTCGTCTGTCTTGCGTTCCACAATACGAAGGGGAATAGGCTCAATATCCTTTTGTCCCACAAAAAGGGGATAGCGTTCGCTTTTGTGATCAATGGTCGCTCTCAGCAGCGGGTGTTTCTGCTGAATTTGGGCTAAGGCTGTTTTAAAATTCTCTTCAGGAATTTCTCCTTTTATTTTTGCTGTATACACACAGTTTAAAGGGGTTTCAGGATCCACATACATGATCCTTTCCACCATCATTAAGGGTCTTCTGATCATGATACTGCCATTTGTTTCAGTTGTGAATGTATAATCTGTATCACCTCGTCACGGACTGCCAGAGCATCTGTGTAAGGCAAATATCCTTCGCTTCCCATAAATGAAAAATCCATTTCACCACGGTAAGTTGAGGTTACCATCGTTGTTGTATTACCCAAAGGGCCGATCACGGATGGACTAAAAATAGTATCCACCGAGAATTCTTTATACTGATGAGGAATCTGAATGCGTCCCAGATTGGAAAACATACAGTCGTTGGATGATTTTCCGTTCTTTAAAAGCTTGGTGAAATTTTTCAGGGCATCATGTCCGGATTCCATCACCATCATCGTGATATAAGGATTCAGTTTTGAGGTCTTTTGTTCCACCGATTTCTGCATTGCACGAAGGTTGTCTGAAAAACTCAGTTTTTCATCAGAAGAAACCACAATCATCAGCCCGAAAGCGAAAATATGATCTTCCTTGATCTGATTGGCAAAACGTCTGATATCTACCGGACAGGAAACTTTGTTGAAGGATTTTTCACCTCTCACTTTTTTAAAGGCCTGCAATACAGCTGCACTCAAAAATGTGTTCACGGTCACTTCCTGAGATTTGCAGTAGGCAATTAATTCTTTGCTCACCGCTTCATCCAGTTTCCAGTGGATCAGATAGTCATTCTGTCTTTCTACAGCTTTTTTGCCTACCGGAATACATTTGATTGCTGTGGCAGCAAGTCTTCCGATAAACTTAGCTTTCAGTTTCTGTCTGCGGCTGTTCAGAATTTTAGCCGGAACCACATCCTGAATTCCTAAGATGGGGGTTTCAATTCCGATATCAGCAGCCGGATTGTCCAGTACTGCTAAAAACTCTTTTAAAAAAGCCATTGCAGAACCACCATCGCAAAGACAATGGTGGAACGCAAACAGCATGTCAGAAACGTTTTCCCCTTTGATCCAGACAAACCGGATCAGGGGTAATTTTTCATAATTAAAGGTGGTGTTCCATTCTCTCCTGGATTCTTCCTGCCACTGATCTTCCCCTTGTCGGGTCAATATCCTTACAGGAATAGATATAGGTTGTTCAGGAACATTATACCATGGAATATTTTTTTCATCATGGCTGATCAATGCTCTCAGCCATGGATGTTTATTTTGAATCTGAGCCAGTGCCTGCTGGATCTCTTTTAAGGTAAAAGAGCCTCTCAGCCTGAACGCAATGACCGCGTTAAAAGGTTCTGTACCGTCCCCTAATAACATACGTTCACCAAATAGCAATCTTCTTTTCATAGGTTGATTCATAGGCTATACGGAAGCTAATGTTGAATGTTCCTGTACAAAGTTTTCTAACAGTTCTACCGCTTTATCGTTACCTCCTGCAAGGGTAAATGTGTTTCTTACTTCCTGAGCAGCGGTTCTGTATTTCGGATTTTCCAATAATTCAAAAACCGTTTCACGAAGGGCATCTACACGCAGTCTCTTGTATCGGATACTGATTCCGCAGCCTGCCTGCTCAATCAGTTTTGCAATATGGAAATGATCATAGGCGATAGGAGTGATCAACATCGGCAACCCATTACGGAAAGTATCATTAACGGTATTAAAACCACCGTGGCAAATTACCATATCCATTCGCTGCATCACTGCAGATTGAGGTACGAAGCTGTTCACGATGAAGTTATCCGGCCATTCTTCAAAGATTTCCGGTGGAGTAGCGGCAATTACGGTAACCGGCTGGTCTTTAAAGGCAGCGATGATTTTTTCAAAGAACGCTTTTCTGATGTCTACCAACAGTGTTCCTAATGATACAAATATCTTCGGAGTGGTAGATGCATTCAGTTTATCCCAGTCAAATGGAGCATCGTTCGGGCGGCCTTTTACCGGACCTACGAATTTCATATGGGAAGGAACGGTTTCAAAACCAGCAAAGGCTTGCGAAGTAAAGACCATATTCAGTTTATGAGAATGGATGTAAATTCCTTCTTCATGAATGCCTACTTCTTTTTGAAGGTCTTTGATCAGGTTTTGCTGCCATTCCCAGATTTTAGGCGCACTTTTTTCCGTATCTCCCATCACATCCGGTGGAACTGGGGTTGTCGTTACACAAGGAATATTATGTTTGTGAGCGAAAAGAGCCCCTCCGAAAGTGATACAGTCATTCACAATCACATCAGGCATCCAGCTTTCTGTTAATCTGGTTAATCCCGGCATCATCATTTTAGCAAAAGGAACATAGGTTTCTTCCAGTGCCAGTTTCATCA
Source organism: Chryseobacterium sp. MYb7 (assembly GCF_002979455.1). GTDB lineage: Bacteria > Bacteroidota > Bacteroidia > Flavobacteriales > Weeksellaceae > Chryseobacterium. The sequence goes on along the minus strand of NZ_PCOU01000044.1, from coordinate 15,952 downwards.
CTTCAGGTCCGGAACATGCAGGTCCGTCATCCTGTCTTTTTAAAATACGGGCAATTTCCTCCTGATACGGAACAAGATCTTCTTCAGGATAGAAATAAGATCCTCCTTCGGGAATATGCTTGCTGTCTAAAGGGGTAATTCCGAACCATTTTACTTCGTGTCCGCGGGCAATTAAACTTGCTCCTACACTTAAAGTAGGGCTCACATGTCCGAAAAACGGGGGAACTACGAATAAAAACTTAGACGGTTTTTCAGGTTTTGAAGCCTTTGATATGGCTTGTTCCAATAAGCTAGCTGCTGTAGGTGCACCTCCGGCTTCCACAAAAGATTGTCCTACCTTCTGAGCCGCTTCACGATAGCTTGGATTATTTAAAATCTGTTGTACCGCTTCTCTCAGGTGATTTCCTTTAAATCTGTTAAAATTAAGACGTTCACCTGCTTCTGTACGTACTACACGTCCTGCAACATGCGACTGGTCATATGCAATCGGAATCACTACCAAAGGAATACCATTGGATAATGTTTCAGAAACGGTGTTGTGACCGCCATGGCAAACCACACCATCCAGATGAGGTAACAGATCCAGCTGAGGAACCTGCTGATACACCATAAAGTTATCCGGCCACTGCTCGAAAAGTTGTGGATCGGAAACGACTACAACGGTTAAATCTTCATCTTTAAAGGCATCAACGACCTTTTGGAAAAAGGCTTTTTTATGATCGTGATCGAAGGTTGTACCAATGCTTACCAGGATCTTTTTGTTGTCATTGCTTTTTAATGTTTCCCAGTCGAATTCACATGAAACACGTCTTTCCGTAAGAACCGGACCTGTGAATTGGTATTGAGAGGGTAGATCATCCATTTCGCCAAAGAAGTAATTGGAGGTCAGAACCAATGTCAGCAGATCTGAAGTCGCCAGAGAACGTCCTTCCTGAAACCCCAATTCTTTCTGCAGATCAATGATTTGATTCACTTCCCATTCGTGTACTTTTGGAAGCTCATTCATGATTTTGATGGCTGCCGGAGCCGTAACGGAAGTCGCACAAGGAATTCCTAATGCCTTTGCGGCAACCGGGGCTGCAAATAGCTGATGATCCCCGATAATCAAATCAGGCTGATATGTTTTCAGTAAAGCAACAACTCCATTATAGCAATGTCTGTTCAGCGGGATAAGCACCTCTTCGTAAAGGAACTTAACGCTGTCTATACCATACACTACTTTTTTGGATATAATATCGAGATATTGTTCACTTTCTTTTTTTTCTTCGTCGGTCTGATCGTATTGGATCAGTAATAATTTTCCTCCCTCGGGAAGTTTAGCCTCTAAAGTCGGGTCAAGGCTGATCCAGGCTACTTCATGTCCTCTTTCCAGCAGGGTAGCACCAATGCTTAAGGTAGGGTTGACATGTCCTGTCAATGGTGGAACTATAAATGCAAATTTAGCCATGGTTTTGTGTTAAAATTTTAGATAAAAATTGAGCAATCGTTTCAGCGATACGCTGAGGTTCCTGAATCGGAATATTGTGATCACCCGGAATTAATTCAAGTTCAGACTGGCTGATTTGGGATTGCAGCCACTCACCGGTAGGTCTGCAGTTGGAATCAGCGCCATAAAGCAATAGAGTGGGAGTCGTCAGTTTGCTGAAGTCGGTTTCACCCAGGAAATGTTTTTCCTTAATCATATCTGCTTTAATGCTGGTCTGGTTAAACAGAAATTCATACATACGGTGGTTCTTTTCCATCTGTCTTTTGCCCATCTGCACTTTGGTGGTATCTGTAAAGTTGGCGACGTAATGTTCCAGAAATTCTTTGCTGTATTCATCAATGATGTTACGGGCTTTTTCGTCCTGAGGATCGGGAGCTTCCGTCACTACAAGCTGATTCACGCGATCTGGGTATTCCAAAGCTGTTTTCAGCGCTATAAGGCCTCCGAAGCTATAGCCTACAAGGTGTACTTTTTCCAGTTGAAGGTGATCTATTAAACCTATTAAATCGGATGACATGTTGTCAAGATCGTACCCATCCAAAAAGCGTTCACTCATACCGTGACTCTTCAGATCGTACATCACCACATGGAAATGCTTTGCCAGCACAGGGGCAATATTAAAATAATAAATGGACAGGTTACTGAACATACCGTGGATGAGTACCACGGTTTGTTCGGCTCCTTTGTTGAGTTCCTGTATATGAACTTGTCTGTTATTGACAGTGATTATTGGCATTCGTAGATATAATTGATGATCATACTAAGGTCAAGATTAATCAGCTGGTCAAGATCCATAGATGATAACCAACCCGTAAAGTCGATCTGATCGCCAAAATGCGCCTTGATCTTTTCAGAGAAAGAGACAATTTCAATGCTGTCCATTTCAAGATCTTTGGTGAATGAACTTTCAGGAGTAATATCCATCTCTTCTACAAATTCAGCACCTATCACTTCAGTAATAAAACCTTTTAATAAAGTAAAAAGTTCTTCGTGGTTCATTTTTAATGTTGCGTTTACAGTGTCCATCCGATAATATAATTTTTATGTTTAATAGTTTTGATTTCAATGTTGTTGATCCACAGGTGATCGTCTTTTATCACTTCGACTTCGAAGGCTTTAGGATTTCCTTTCAGTCCTGTTCCCAGGAATTTTCCGTAAGCTTCCTTGGCTACCCAGAATCGGGTGGTCCATTCTGCCTGATCTCTGTCTTTTAATAAGGCTAATTCTTTGTCGGTAAATACCATGTCATAGAATCCTGAACTGCGTTCTTCCATCAGTTCCATATCGATTCCTACAGATTTTCCATATCTCGCAATTCCCACGGCTTCTTTTCCTTTGTGAGCCAATGAAATATGAATGTCTTCTGTAAAATCACTGATGAGGTAAGGTTTCCCCACTTCATCGGAACGGATTTCAAAGGTGATCGGGAAGCAGGCATGATTCTTTTCCTGACGGAGAAGGTTTCTTACAGCATCTTTCACCGCCACACGGCTTACCATCCAGTTTTTTTTCTTGTTGGGTAATAACTGCTGGTGATGCTGTTTTTCCGTTTGGTTGAAATATCTTTTCAGGATAAAATCCCATGAAGCAACTCTGGTGTAAGCTTGGTGGAAGAAGAAAACTTCAGGAGCAATCTCTTCCGAAAGTCTATTGTGCAGCGGTGACATGGAAACATTCCATAAAGCGGCATCAATTTCCAGTCTTCTGTTCTGCCAGCCGGTAATGGCGCACCAAACTTTTCCGTCTCTTTTCAGGATGATATCGGCGATGGCAAATTCATCATTAAGTTCGGTCAGCATACAGGTACATTCAAAAATACCTTCCTGGTCATGCATATCTCCGAAGAATTCAATATCTCTGATTTTCACAGGAAATGCAATACGGTCTTTCACCAAAGTAAGCTGAAGCCAGAGTCCGAATAACTGTCCTGCATTATCAAGCAAAGAACCTTTGCCGCCGTTTCCTTTTATTTTTCCGATGATTCCTTTGTCACCAACGGCTGAAATTTCAGTGATTCCCTGGTATTTATCTCCATGGAACATATGCATGTCATAGATCTCTTCAGGGGTTCTTTCAATAGGCAAAAGATTACCAATGGAAAGATTGAAATCAGGGGTTGGAACAGGAGCAGATTTTAAGACTACTTCTGCGTTGGCAAAGTTTTCAATATCGAGATAAGCATGATTAGGTGAACGCCATTCTCCTTTTACGGTTTTTTCGAAAGGTTTGGCTACGTTCATCCATTGGAATACACTTACGTTCATGATTTTATGAACCTGTGTTCCCGGAATTTCCGCTTCTGCAATTTCTGCAAGCTGTTCAAAGATCATCGTCATCGGAATTACCGGTTCCATATCTGCTACATGAGCCCATCCTTTAGGCTGTCTCAATAAGCTGTGATCGATCAGGTAAGGATGACTTTCTAAGGTTACGTACAAATCTTTTGAGAAGGTTGTGCTTCTTGCTGGTTTTGGAGCTGCATGGGTTACAGGCGCAGGACTTTGGATGGTAATTTCCGGACGGTTCTGGAATAAAGTTAATACTTCTTCCTGCATACGAATCATATCCGCAACGTTTTCCTGGAATGCCTGTACCAGCGGGTGACCGCTTTTTGTGGCAATAGCCGAAGCTGTTGTTGTATATTGTTTTGGCGTGTCAAAAGATTGAGCCAACGCTTTTACTTCTTTAAAATTACGGATAATAGGAGAACCTAATTCCAGCTTAATGCCTTTTCCTGAAGGTCTTTTCGAATGATTCTGAATCTCCAGAAAATCAAGGGCAATTGTTTTTCCTTCTACAAATAAAGAAGCCACTACACGCTGTAGTTGTGCTAATGCAGAACGGGTTGGAACGCTGGAAGCAATGGTACTGAAGGCTTTCCCCTTCAAAGTATCATCAATAAATCCAATCAGTCCTCCTGTACCGACCTGAATGAAAACTCTTGCGCCTTCTTCGTATAATTTATCTGTCAGTTCACGGAAACGAACGGGTTCTACCAAATGCTCTGCACTCAGTTTTCTGATCGCTGCCTGATCTGCAGGATATGGCTCTAAGGTGGTAGCAGACCATAATGGTATTTTTGTCTGCTGGAACTGTGCTTTTTCCATTCCTGCAAGGATCACATCCAGTTTATCAGCGATAAAAGGAGAGTGGAATCCTGACTGGAACGGCAGTACCTGATGGAAGATCTGTTTTGCTTTTAACAAAGGCACCAATTCATCCAAAGCTGCATTGCTTCCGCAAAGAATCACCTGATTAGGACAGTTGTCATTGGAAACATAAAGGTTTGAAATTTCAGCAATAAAAGGTTTTATCACCTCAATTCCGGCTCCTATGGCGATAAACTTGGAGTCTTTTAATTCAAAAGTTTCAGGATTCAGCACATCAATTAAAGCTTTTACAGAATTGGCTTCCGCTAATTCTGAAGAGTAGCCAGCCAGCCATTCTCCTAAACTGTGTCCGGCATTCATATCTGGGATAATTCCCAGTTTTTTCAGTGAATTGTCAAGGATACTGCAGTTGTTGAAAATGTTTAAAGCATCCGTTAGAAGACCTTCACCTTCCGTTTCGATTGGCGCTGTCAGTCCGAAATAACGGCTTACCGTTTCTACTTCACCTTTTGCCAGACCATCTAAGCCCGGAAATACAAAGGCTACTTTACCACCATCCTTTAATAATGGGGTAGAAGTGTACCAAATATCCTGTTTGTTTTTCCAGATGATGTTTTTGGAAACAATTTTAATGGCTTTTTCTACTCTTGCGGGTGTTGGATCGAATATAGCCACTCTGAAATCTCCTTCACCAATGGCTGTTTCATTATTTTGTAATGCGGAAAGCAGTTGTTCATGAGTAGGTCTGGCCAATATCAGTACATGGTCTTTTTTAGGCATATCATACCCTTCCAAAACAACATGTGCATTGATTCCTCCGAATCCGAAAGCATTCACTGCGGCTACTTTTGGAAGCCCTGTTTTTGACCAGTTTTTGGCTTCCTGTACAGGCTCAAACCTTGTGTTCTGCATCTCCGAAGTCGGATTTTCGCAATATAAGGTCGGTGGTAAAATATCGTGATGTAATGCTAAACAGGTTTTAATCAGTCCGGCAATTCCTGCTGCCGGCATAGCATGCCCGATATTGGACTTTACAGATCCGATACCCGCAGCCGGTGCTTCTTCTTCTTTCCCGAAGAATTGGGCTAAGGTCTGAAGTTCTGTTTTATCTCCAAGGGGAGTTCCTGTGCCATGAGCTTCAAGATATCCCACTTTATTTTTATCTAAATCAGCATTCATCCATGCCTGTTCCAGTGCTTTCAACTGACCTTTTACAGATGGACTCATCACGCTGGTGCCGGTACCATCACTGCTTACGCCTACTCCTTTGATCACAGCATAGATTTTGTCCTGATCCCGAATGGCATCTTCCAGTCTTTTTAGTACAACAAAACCACATCCTTCACCAATCAACAGACCATCAGCATCACTACTGAACGGTTTGATTTGTTGTTGGCGTGACATGGCTCCCAGCTGAGCAAAAATACTCCAGAAAGCAGCATTCTGTCCTGTGTGCACACCTCCTGCGATCATAATATCGGAACGACCTCTCTGAAGTTCCTGTACGGCATGATCTACAGCAATCAATGCAGAGGCACAAGCGGCATCTACAGTGAACGCAGCGCCTCCTAAATTGAAGCGGTTGGCAACAAGAGAGGCAACAAGATTGGGAATTAATCCCATCGCAGTATCGGCTGCAAAACGTCCTTTGCGCTGTTGAAAAGCATGTTTTACTTTTTCAATATCTGCAGAAGAAACCTGAGGCAGCAATTCCTGTAACAATGAAGAAATCTGTTCTCCTGTTCTTACAATTTCGATGGCACGGGTAGCACCCGGACCTGTGTAATTTCCTTTACCAATGATGATTCCCGTTTTTTCAAGGGAAGTATTCTTTTGAAATACGCCTGCATCTTCCAGTGCTTTCTGTACCAGATCAAGGGTAAGCAAATGGTCAGGTTCCGTTCCTTCAACAGCCAATGGCAGAATACCAAATGCAGTAGGATCGAAAGTATAGTCAGGGATAAATCCTCCACGCTGACAGTAAAAACGGTCAACGGGACTTGTCGCATCACTGAAATGAACCGGATCTATCCGATCCGCCGGAGCGAGTTCGGTAGAATCAACTTTATTGACAATATTCTGCCAAAAAGTGTTGGCATCCTGTGCCCCGGGAAAGACACAGGATAGACCAATTACAGCAACATCTGTTTGTTTCATATTGAGTTTATGCAGCGTTTTACCAATTATTTCCTGACATGATCAGCACCTGGCTTTCTGTTCCGTATTTAATCTCGTTAAGGAAGATTTCTTTTCCTTCATCCAATGGAATCATGGAAATACCTCTGCGCTCGTACTCTGATTCTAGGGTGGAAGAAACCATTCCGGCACCTTTCCATGGTCCCCAGTTGATAGAGATTACTTTTCCTTTTAATCTTTTGTTTAAAGCATTCGCATAATCATCCAGTACACTGTTGGCCGCTGCATAATCTGTCTGGCCTTTATTACCGTACACGGAAGCAATACTTGAGAACAGTACCACAAACTGGCAGTCTGAACGAAGCTGTTCTGCCAATACACGAAGTGGTTTCACTTTGGTATCAAATACACGTCCGAAAGAGCTTGTTGTCTTTTGTTTGAATAATTTATCTTCTAAAAGACCTGCTCCATGAATCACTCCATCCAGACGGTTGTATGTCTCATAGATACTGCTGATCAGATTACTTAATCCTTCTTCGTCACAAAGATCCAGTGATTGATAAACGATGGTATTTCCAAGGTTTTCCATATCAAGAATGGTGCGCAGGATCTGATTGTTTTTGAAAATTTTCGTCGTTTCTTTTTCTATTTCTGAAGGAGAAGTGAATTGACCAGACTTAATCAGGAAACCTCTGATTTCTTCTTTGGTTTTCATTCCCTCAAAATCTTTCGCAGAAATATCATTTCTTGGATCCGCTGATCTTCCTACCAGAATATAAGTACAAGGATACGCCTGAGACATGTGTTTTACCAATTCGGCAGTGATTCCCTGTGCGCCTCCCAATACCAATACCACAGATTTTTGATCTAATTGGATATGAGCTTCATTCAAGCTTGTTGATAATGGAGAAGGAATTATGTCTACCTGGTGTCTCTGATCGTTTTTATAAATCACCTCAGCAGGTTTATCATTGGTAAGGATTTCTTTCAACGTAATTTCAGCAATCTGATCTACTTCCTGAGGCGTACTAAGGCTGATTAATCTACAAGTTGTATTATCAAATTCTCTTGCTAAACTTTTGAAAAGTCCCGGATATCCCTGATGATGACGTAATATGCTTGCATCTGTAATTTCCTGAAGGTGTGCTGGAATATCTGAAATAAGATATACCCATTTTGCTTTATCAAAATCCAGTTTTTTGATCAGATCTACGTGATCGATGATGCTTGGTTTGTCAGCAGCAGAGAATAGGTCTAACATAATTAATCCGTCAATATGGGAAAGATCTTTTTCAGTATCTATTAACTCTACAATAGCTCCATGCTTTTCTAATGCATCTTTGATTGCTGAGGTTTGTTGGTTGTCATCTTGTGTGATGGCAAAGCGTTTTCCCTGCAATACTTCTGTATTTTGTATTAAAAAAGCATCGGTAGGAGTGATATCAAAACGAAGACGTGAAAGTACATTCTGAACAGGTTCTGCAGTACTGTCTTCTTTCGCTTCCTGTGGAGTTTCGTTGGTTTCACCATTCATTTCGCTGATCCAGCTTGCCAGACCACGAAGGGTTTTAATAGCAGCCAGTTTTTCCATCACATCATCTGCCTGTTCAAGGTTTTGACCAAAACCGATCTTGGTTTTAAGATCGCCGATGATTTCCATACGTTTGATGGAATCTATACTTAAATCCGCTTCCAGATCAAGGTCAAGGCCTAACATTTCTTTTGGATATCCTGTTTTTTCACTTACTATATTCAAAATAGCATTTTGAAGGTCTTCAAGAGAGAATGCCGGCTGAGTTTGTGATTTTGAAACTGCAGGTTCAGCTGCTGTTCCGTTTTTTTCAGGCGCAGCAGTTGTTTCAGCTCCTGAAAATTCAGTAAGCCATGAAACTAATCCGCTTAATGTTTTTATTCCTGCAAGCTGCTCCATAACGGTATCTTCATTGGTATTTCCGTTACCCAGAGATCCCAGTTCATTGCGAAGTGTTCCGATGATTTCTACTCTTTTAATGGAGTCAATACTTAAATCAGCTTCCAGATCCATTTCCATACCCAGCATTTCCTGAGGATATCCTGTTTTATCACTTACTACCTGAAGTAATAAGGATTTGATATCTCTTGACGGAGCTTGTTTTACAGGAGCCACAGCTACTGGTTTTTCCTGATGAACAGGCTGAACCGGAATGGTAGATATGGGCTGGTGTGCAGCAGCTGGTGCTGGTGAATGGTATACAGGAGCAGGGAATGCCTGAGGATTCTGTCCCATAAAGGAAAGCATCACATCACGCTGTGCCTGTATCATTAATTTCATGCTGTTCAAATATTCCTGCAACATGCGTTCAGCAGTAGACTGAGCTTCCGTTGCGGGTGCCTGTGGGTTATTCGTAAAGTTGTTCATGGGAATTGGGTTTATAAGTGGCAATGCACCATTAGATGGCAGATTACCAGTTGTTGGGTGGGCTGTTTGCCCGTTAACACGCCAGATAGCAGGGCTTTTCTTGTAAAGCTCAGGCTGGTTAAGATCAATGATCGTAACACTTCTGCCGTCAAAAAGTTTATCAATGTTAAAGCTTCTGCCTGTACCTAAATATTGTGCCAGCATGCAAAGCAGGTGACTGAATTTATTACGGCTGTTGTCTTCAACATACAAGGTCAGCTGGTCTTTTTCCAGGCATGATTTGGTCAATCCGGTAAGTACTTTTCCTGGTCCTACTTCGATGAAGATTCTTGCACCATCATTGTACATGGCCTGAAGCTGTTCTACAAATCTTACAGGTTGTACCAGATGGTCAGTAAGTCTTTCTTTTATTTCTGATGGATTTGAAGGATATACTTCTGCTGTAGTATTAGACCATACAGGAATCTGCATTTCCTGGAAAGGAACGTCTTTTAAAACTTCTTCATACAAACCTTTTGATTTTGCCAATAACGGGCTGTGGAATGCACAGGCAACCTCCAGTTTTTTAGCAGAAATGCCTTCCTGTTTAAGAACTTCCAATAATTTATTGATGGCTTCCGTACATCCAGCGATTACACATTGAGTAGGTGCATTGAAGTTCACAGGATAACATCCTTCTACTTTTGCAATAATTGGCTGTAAACGTTCCGGAGTAGCACTTGCTGCCAGCATTGAACCGGGATCTCCGCCTTCTACTGAATCTAAGATAGACTGCGCTCTCTTAACACTTAAGTCAACCAGTTTATCTTCTCCAAATACTCCTGCAAAGCATAAAGCTGGTATTTCACCATAGCTGTGACCTGCCAGCATATCCGGAATAATACCTAATGATTCTAAGAATTTAGCCAATGCAAGGTCTACAATTCCTAAAATGGGTTGTGCTAAACGGGTATCTTTTATGGTTTCTTTCTGTTGTTTTAAATCAGTATCATTAAAGGTTTTAGATGGGAAAACTACTTTTTCAAGTTCAGGATACTCATCAATAATCTTACGCATAGCCGGGAAAACCACAAATAAGTCACGTGCCATATTGATTCTCTGGCTACCTTGTCCAGGGAATGTGAAAGCTACTTTACCTTCTTTTTTGTTAACTGTAAAGGTGTCTTTTGTCTCAATCCCTAGCAGTACCAGTTCAAGCTTCATCATCAGGTCTTCAGCAGTGTCAGCAACAATGCTGAACTGGATTGACTTTTCTGAACTGATGCTTAAACTGTAAGCGATATCTTTTAATGGAATACCATCGTTAATTTCTAATAAAGCCTTAACCTTGCTTGATTCTCCTTTGGCTTCTTCATAGGTGTCTCCACGGAACACAAATAATTCTGAAGGCCATGACTGCATTGCGATTGAATTATCCTGCTTTGGATGGTTAGCAATGACTGTATGGAAATTGGTTCCTCCAAACCCGAAGGCACTGATTCCTGCATAACGGTTCTTCTCGCCCCACAATCCACTTTCTGCATGGAATGCAAATGGGCTGGTTGCTGCATTATAATACGCATTAGGCTGCTGAAGGTGGAGGGTAGGTGGTTTTACTCCATGATATACAGCAAGTGAAGCTTTGATTAATCCAGCTAACCCTGCCGCACACTTGGTATGCCCGATCTGTGTTTTCACAGAGCCTAAATGCGTCTGTCCAGGTAATGCTCCTGAACGGCTGAATAAATTGGTCAGAGCACTTAATTCGGTTTTGTCACCTACTACTGTTCCTGTACCGTGAGCTTCTACAAGACCAACGGAAGCAGGACTGATCCCAGCCTGGGAATAAGCACGCTCTAAGGCCCTTACCTGACCTATTTTTCTAGGAGCCGTTAATCCTAATGCTTTACCGTCACTGGATCCTCCAACTCCTTTGATTACTGAATAAATACGGTCACCATCACGGATAGCATCCTCATATCTTTTTAAAACAAGGATGGCAATACCTTCTCCAAGAGCGATACCGTCTGCATCACCATCGAATGTAGCACATCTTCCTTTTCTGGATAGAGCATGCGTGCTGGAGAACATCAGGTAATCATTGATTCCGTTGTGTAAATCTGCTCCTCCTGCAAGTACCATATCCGATTTTCCTAATACAAGTTCCTGACAGGCAAGATCGATGGCTGCCAAAGAAGAAGCACAGGCTGCATCTACTGTAAAGTTTCTACCTCCAAGATCCAGTCGGTTTGTAATTCTACCTGCGATTACATTCGCCAGAATACCAGGGAAAGAATCTTCAGTAGTATGGGGGAAAGCTTCTTTTACTTCTTCGTGAAGTTCTCCGAAAACCTGCTTATAATATCCTCTGAAACTATAGCTGTTGGCAAGATCATTACCTCCTTCAGCACCTATAATGACAGAAATGTTGTCTCTGTTGATGTGTTTTTCACCATATCCGGCATCTTCCATCGCACGCTTAGCTACCAATAAGGTTAACAACTGTGTAGGTTCAATAGCGGCAAGTGATTGTGGCGGAATTCCGAATGCTAATGGATCGAAATCAATTTTTGGAATGAATCCTCCCCATTTTGAATGAGATACATCCGATTCGTTGGAATCCGGTTTATAATAAAGATCTTTATTCCATCTTTCATCCGGTACTTCGGTAACACTGTCTTTTCCTAAAATGATATTTCTCCAGTATTCATCAAGGTTTTTAGCACCTGGGAAGATACACTCCATTCCTACGATAGCAATATCCAGAGGTTTTTCTACAGATACCGGTTCTTCCGGTAACGCTGCTTCCTGAATATGCTCATAATTGTCTACCACACTTTGATGAAGAGCTGCCAATGAGATCACACGGTTATGCATTGTGGCAACCTGACCAATCATGTACATTCCTAAGTCTAATTGGTCATCTTTAGGAATATTAACTAATTTATCACCCTGACGTTCTATCCCTTTAGCGGCAATACGTAAACGACCTACATTTAATTTTTCAAGCTGTTCCCATACTTGTTTTTTGTCCATTCCGGCAGCAAGAAGTTTTGCTTTTTCGGTATTGAAATGGTTGGCAAATGCAGTATTTAAACAACGGGTTTCATGTCCCGGAGCTGTTTCCAGTAAAACGGTATCTTTAGCCTGCATAGCCTGAGCCTGGAATTCCTCCTGAATAGCCCCGGTTTCTACAGCTTCATGCGTATACAGATAGGCAGTACCCATCAATACCCCGATTTTTACTCCTCTTGCAGCTAATGGTGCAGCCATGATGGAAACAAACGCGGTTGAAAAAGGGTTATGAATTCCTCCTGCAAAAAATACACTGATGTTTTCAGGGTGGTCTTCTTTCAAGATACGTTCAATTTGTTTTTCCCAAAGAACTGTACTTGAAAGAGGGCCTACGTGGCCTCCGCATTCACGTCCTTCAAAAATGAAGTTTTTAGCCCCTTCTTTCAGGAAAATATCCAGAAGGGCAGGGGAAGGAACATGTAAGAATGATTTTATTCCGGCTTTTTCAAATACTTTGGCCTGAGCGGGTCTTCCGCCTGCAATCAAAACGACTGGAGGTTTTGCTTCTAATATATATGATGTCTGTTCGTCTCTTAATTCCTGTGGTGCAAATCCTAGAATTCCTACACCCCAAGTTTTATCACCAGCCAGTTTTTTAGTGTCCATTACCAAAGATTTTGCAGATTCTCCTTTCAGTAAGGATAGAGCAACAAAAGGTAATGCTCCGGCATCAGCTACTGCATTGGCAAATGAAGGAACATCACTCACACGAGTCATTGGACCCTGAGCGATGGGATATCGCAGACCCAGTTCCTGAGCTAAAGCGTTGTTTTTATCAACTACTTTCAGTGCTTTTGCCTGCTTCAGATGTCCATACATGGCTTCTTTGATACCGAAAATAAGTTTTTTCAGTGTTTTGAAATCCTCATACAGATCCGTTGCTAATGAAATATCTTGTCCCATAGGGATATAGCATGTACTAAGGTCAAAACCTGTAAAATATTGTTTCAGATCTTCAGCGGTTGCATTTTCAGGTAAAGCCGGTGAGTTGGGTCTTACCAATACACGATGGTTGGCAATTACCTTAGTTTCTGTACCATTCAGTTTTGAGCATACTTCTTTCAGCTCTTTAGGAACCGAACTTTCCGGGAACAAAGCCAATTGGCTGTCCAGTACGATTCCTGCTGCTCCCAAAGCTTTTGATGCCGCTGCGGTATGGAGACCTATTCCTCCCTGTACCCACACCGGAATGCTTTGGATTTCTTTGATCACACGCTGGAATAATACAAACGTGGATTCATAGCCTACTAATCCGCCTGCTTCATTTCCTTTGATAATGATTCCTTCTGCTCCCGACTGTTCGGCTTGTCTGGCTTCTTCCAAACTACTTACCTGATATATTGCAGGCAGGCTGGAGGGTTTAGACATTCCAAACGGAAGGATCGCAAATCTTACTTTTTCAGAAATTTGAAGAGAGGCGAAATTGTCATTAGAAAAATAAATACCATACGATGGTACGTTTATCTGGTCAAGTTGATGTAACGCTTCCTGTGCAGTTGTTATCTCATTTCCTAAACTCAAAACGGGAAATGCACCCGCCTGATGCAGTTTAGATATAAGGTTAACGTCTGGTTTTTCAAAAGGCGTCAGTCCAATAATGGGTAAGTTTTTCATGGCGTGATAATTATTGAATGATAGCAAGAGATTCATAACAAAAAAATGATGTGCCTTTCGGTAATAAGGCAATTGCTTTTTTTGTTATGATATAATAAAATTGGTTTTTGTTAAATCGTTAACGGGTTGAATCGTTTTTTGATAATTATTCAATAATCTATTACTTATCAATAGATTGTCTGATAGTAGGGTGATCTCCGGTTTTTCAAAAGGCATTAGCCTGATTTTAGTCAAGTTTTTCATAGCATTTACGGTATAGAAATGATTAATGATATCTCATAACAAAACATCAATACCATCGGTGTAAACAATGATATCCCGTTATGAGGAAATAAAAATAATAAAATTATAATATATCTTCAATCATAAATGTTATTTGATAATGATTTTTTAATAGAAAAATATCAATTGTTCAAATGCTATTAAAGTATATTTATTATTTTCTTATTCTTAGAAACGTGACGATACAATCTTAGTAATTTTAATTATAAATAGTTATAGTTAAAAAAATGTTAAGCAAATATAGTAATAAAAAATAAAATATTTCAAAAAAGGGAGATTTGTTTTCGGGTATATTACAAAAAGATAATATACCATGAATAAGGTTCGAAAATGAAAGAATGGCCTTTATCAATCTGATAAAACGGATATGCGAATTTATGTAAAATTAATCAATATATTGTGATTTAATCTGAATTATTTGTGAATTTTATCTATCTTTTTGATAAATAAACAGATAGGGATTTTAACAAATAATTAAATTATCTTTTCGAAATTCATAAAAAAACAGTAAGTACTTGATATACTTACTGTTTTTGAATGTGCTAATCGTTAAGGGTTTTTATGATTAATAACCCTTAGAAGGTTGTTTTGGATCAATTATAGACCCATATTATTTATTGGGTGTAAATGAATGGATTGTCAAATTTAAAAAATACTTAATCTGTATTGTTTTGCCAGATCTAAAATCATGTGATATCCTGCCAGTGAATTTCCATGTTGATCTAACGAAGGACTAAATACACCAATTCCCATTTTTCCCGGAACGCTTACGGTAATTCCGCCTCCTACACCAGATTTGCTTGGTAAGCCCACCGTTCTGGAATATTCTCCACTGAACTCATACATTCCGGCTGTCAGCATTTGTGATTCTACCAGTTTTGCCATGTCGGCATTTTTGTAAGTGGAATCTCCGTCAAATCTTACACATTGGTTGGCAAAGAAATATCCTATTTTGGCAAGATCTTCTGCTGTAAGCTCAATAGAGCATTGTTTGAAATAGTTATCCAGCTGGTCTTCATTCCCTGAAATCAGCCCACTGTTTTTCATAATATAGAACATACCACGGTTACGGTGTCCCGTTGATTTTTCAGATTCGTAAACAGATTTGTTGTAGTCAATTGTTTGGTTTTTGGTAATATATCTTACCATATCCAGTATTTTAAGGAATGGTTTTTCTCCGTCTCCTGAAATAAGTGAAGTCGTAAGGATTGCTCCGGCATTCATCATTGGATTAAGCGGTTTTCCTGTTATTTCCAGATTGGAAAAATGATTGAAGGGTTTATCGGAACCGAAATATCCCATTTTGTCAAAAATATGAGCTTCTCCCTTTTCATTTACAGCCACCATTAATGATATGATTTTAGAGATACTCTGCATAGTAAACTTTTTACTAACATCTCCTGTGTTGAATACTTTACCGCTTTTGTCTACTACGGAAAAAGCAATGGCTTTAGCGTCCATTTTCCCCAGTTCAGGAATGTAATCTGCTACTTTGCCCTGGCTGTAATAAGCTCTGTTTTTTTCCAGAATGGTATTTAGTGTTTTCTCTGAAATTGTTGAGATATCTACTGTTTTCTGAGCGTAAACAGTTGTGTTCAGTGCTAAAAAAGCCACAGTACAGATTCCTTTTACAGTTGATATAAAGCTGTTGTTTTTCATGCGGATGATCTTCAAATAAAATGTTTATGATATAACCTGAGGAAACAAAGATAAAGTATTTTTAATATTATGAAGCGTTCTCTTTTTTGAGTATTGAAGAGGAGGAGTACTATGTCTCTACATGAAATCATACAATGAACCTGTTTAAACTTTTTAGAGAAAGAGTTTCCAGAAAATTAGCAATTTAGAGTTGCAAAAAAAAGAACTAAAATC
>NZ_PCOU01000043.1 GCF_002979455.1 Chryseobacterium sp. MYb7 | reverse complement strand
TATTCTTCACTTAAAGGGTCTGGAGATATCCAGCGTCCTATGTCTGGCATATAAAACCTTGCTCCATAATCATACATCCCACTTTCCTGAAGTTCCTTTCCTCCGAATTTATAGTTGTAATAACTTCCAAAGTTTGAGTAAGAAGATCCACCAATATGGTTTAATCCGAACGGATAATAATTATTAGTATCTATTGACTGTACTACACCAGCATTATCCTTTGCAAAAGTTACCCTCACATTTCCTAAATGATCTTTATAATTGTAAATGTAGCGATTTTCTACAAAACTGTAAAACCCTTCCGAAGTAGGTACAAAATCTAGCTTCCACTTAGGCGTGTTAAGTATTGGACTTACAAATTTTGAATAAGCCTGCATTTCAAATGCTGTTTCAGTTCTACATGTGATGCATATACCTCCATCATCTATGTACGAATATTGAAACCCATCCAGATAATCAGTCATACGAATCGTTGGAAGTCCCATATGAGCTTGTTGTCTGTATGTTTTTCGAAGTTTTGCCCCATCAGCACGATACAAATGATTTATATTTGTAGTACTTATATTTCCAAAAGAATTTGTAAACTGCATTCCAATTGAAGTCGGTAGGTTCATATAATTGTAAACAATAGATTGAATCCCCTTATCCTTCATATCTGTCATATTTCCATTAACATCATAAGCAATGAAGTTATTACCTCCCTCATATCCTGATGTATTAGAGGAATGTTCTATCACCTGATTCAGACGGTTTCCTATATATTTATATTCAAGATCATCAACCTGTGTTGCTGTAGTCCCAGATACTGGATAAGCATTCCTCTTTAATGTCATGATATTTCCATTCAAATCATAAGTCAGATTTTCATTGAAATTGTTATTATAAGGATTGGTAGCACCTGGTTCTGTATAGATTGCGTCTTTCAATCTGTTGAGAGGATCATAAGCATAAGAATATCTTTTCAAAGTGCCCTCTGAGGCATTTCTCCAATCTATCTCTGCAATATTTCCATTATACTTACCTGATGTTAAATTGGTATATACAGGATTGGTATATTTGATCTCATATCCAAATAGTTTTCCATTTAATGAAGCTGGATCATTAACTTTGGTAAGCCAGCCACGGATATTGTATTGGTAATCCATGGACTGTAATGGACTCGCAAGATCTGTTCCTCCCACTTTCTTATTAGTCACCTGGGATAGCTCATTATAGATATTCTGGGTTAGAATCTCTATAGGGTTACTGTCAACCTGATGTTTGTGTACCAGAAGCCTGTTCTGATTATCATATTCAAATGTTTCGGTAATGACTCTTTCGGTATCAGTATCTAATCGTTTGTGTCTTGTTACAGTCTGTTTGGTAACCCCTGCAAAATCCAGTTTAGATTCCGTATGAGTATATCCTCCCAAATGATTGATAGAATGGGTTCCAATCACTCTTCCTTTCCTGTCATAATAGGTGTAGGTTTTTGTCCAGCCGTCATCTTCAATGTTTTTTACAAGACTCAAGACAGGAAGCCCTTTGGTACTTCTTCCGTCAGCGGTAGGAGTTTCAGAAAGAACTGGCTCTCCCATAATCGTTGAAGGAAATGGAGGATTAAAACCATACTGTTGAGGATAAGAGTCATAATAAGTCACTGACAAAAGTGTATCCAGTCCCCAATTCATATTGGTATAATAGTAATCCATTCCATTGGCATTCAGGGGCATATTAGCCCTACCTTCAAGAACAGCTCCTCCACTAATCTGATTCTGCATTCCAATCCTGGTATTATCTGCCTTCTTTATCCCTGTATAAATTTGTCTTCCGAAGATATCATATTTATAGATCGTCCAGCTGAATAAAGCTCTCTGATTAGCATCCTGGGAAAGAATCATTCTGTCTGCATTGTCATATACCATAAATTCCCAATCCTTGCCAGGAAGTTTCTTTTCAACAAGTCTACCCCTTGTATCATAACGGTACTGATAAGCTAAGGCATCATGTTCAGGTATTCCCCAACTGTCTAATTTGGATAAAAGTGGGGGAATAACAAACGCTAACTGATCATATTCATTGTAAACATAGTAAGTATCTGCATTCTCTGTAGCACTAATTACTTTTCTTACTAATAGCAACTGTCCTTTAGGATTTTTGAACTCAATCGTTTTATTGTTATCTTCATCAGTTATAATATTTTTATACAATTGTGCTTCTCCGTAGAGTCCATTATTAGCAATTCCTGATTGAGTAGCATCATTTACCCAAGTCGTAGGAGCAATAAATTTTCTTACCTTGTCATCTGTAGAATTGGCTTCATAACCAAATTTTATAGATTTTCCGTTCCAGTCATTACCTACTTGTTTCTGCTCCAGAATCCTGTCTAAAGGAGACTTTTCGAGCTCTTTTTCAGAATAAATCTTTTCATTACCATAAACAGTTGAAGCATTACCTAGTGGCGTTGGAAAAATAGCTCCATTTTGTGTTGAAGATTGCGGAATAGGTAAAAAGTCTTTTACTTGTCTTCCAAACGGATCATATTCAATAGGAGTAACCACATCTTTTCCTAATGGTGATGCTTTTACATTGACTATTTGCTTTGGTCTTCCCAGCCCGTCAAAATATTGGACAGTTTCTAAAGATTTTGTAGCGGTGGTGCCATTATAATCCAGATAGGTTTTACTCTGGATATAGTTTTCTGTATTAGGAAGCGTAGTAAGCTGTGCTTGCAGAGTACCTGTTATAAACAAAGCATTTATCGGTATTATTATTCTTCTCATTGTGTTTTAGTTTTTGTCAAATTGGAAGGTAAAATTTAAGTAATTATATCTGCCAGGTACTATGGTCCCAGATATTAATTTTGCGGATACATTTCCGCCAATATCAACTCTGATTTCCCATGTACGGTTAGCTGGAGTATCACCAAACATTCCTCCTGGAGGTTCGTTAAATGTAAATACTATAGCTGTGAGAGTACGTTTGCAATTTCCTGATATTAGTCCAAGTGTACGATTTGTATAAAAAAAGTTTGGATCTAAATTATTTGTGCTGATATAAGCACTAAATTTAACAACGTTTCCCTCATTATAAATTACAGAAGGTGTGGTCAATGACAACCCTCCTGTAGGAGTAAATGGACACTCCGATGGTATGCATACAGCATTTGTATTCGCTAAGAGTTGACCATTAGCTTCAAGATCATACAATGCTTGTTGCTCCGCATCGTCTTTTGAAGTAGAAGAATAAGTTTCAGCAGGAACTGTATAAGTATAAGTCCCACCTACAAAACCTGCCCCGCAATTTCTCCTTGTAAATGTTTTAGTCTGTTCCGAATTATAAAATATTGTTGGATACGTATATGGGGAAGCATAGTTATAATTAAAATCCTTAATAGTTTCTCCTGAGATGTTAGTGATTTTACCAAGTCTATTTTTTGTGTCGTATATATAATTCTCTCTTATCCCATTAGGAGAAGTTTTACTTGTTATACCCACTAAAGGATTATATGTATAAGTCGTTATTGAATAATTTTGCAAAGCTGGATTTTTTCTAAAAGTTTCCAGTGAGCTAATTAATAATTGTTCTGAATTAGCATCTTTATCAACGTTAGATTTTTTTACTATATCTAAATTCAAATATGCTGTTGGGGTTGTGGAAAGTCCAAATATTTGCATCAATTCTACATATGTAATACCTTGTATCTGAGCAAGAGGTAAAGTCTGATTATATCCCCATATTGTTGTTGTAGGAATTTCTTGTTTTGTTTTATTTTGTAGTAAATTTCCCTTATCATCATATAACTGATAGTACATTTGATCTTCTGTCTTTACATTTGAAAGAGAAGAAAAATCAGCATTTAAAAGAGAGTTTCTTGTTGTTGTAACTTTCCAGACATTTGAAGTATTGGCATCTTTGGTATAAATATTTTCCGATAACTGGTTTTTACCTGCTGTATTTTTCTCTATTGTAATTACAGGCTCAATGAAATTGTCATTAAGCAGATTTTTGTAAGTAGCATATTTGCCGCCAGCATAATCAAGATCATTGCAGTTACCTGTAAGGCAGGCATCATTTAACCTTAATGCATCTCCTGGATAATAAATATTTTTCGTGATTTCACTTCCATCTGTCAAAATTTCTTTGGTTTCAATAGGAAAAGGATGCCAGTACAAATATTTATCATTATAAGTTTTTTTAAAATTTGTCGTAATAATCTTATTTCCAAAGTATTCTGTTGTCGTAATATTCTCAGGCAAGTATGGAAGAACAGGAATGTACATTCTTCTACCATCAGATGACGGCAAACCTTCTGTAAATACATAATAATTATTATCTGTAATTTTGCAACTTGAACAATTACTTGTGGGTTCATTGATAGGCTGAATATTATTTAAGAAATTTTTGTATGTATATTCTGTACTACTTTTAAGAATACCATTAACATCTATCAATTCCTCTTTTTTTAGTTTTCCTCTTTCGTTTTCCTTCGATAATAATTTTGGCTCTCCTAGATTAGTTATCCCATTAAAATTAGGATTCTTAAAATATAAAGATTTAGCTTCGTCTGGGTTAGTTTTTCTGTTGGTAAAAAAATATTTTACCACTCCTTTTTCATCAATTTCCTGAACTTCTGTATAATGTATTAGATCAGAACTATACATATTCGGGGAAAGGTTTTCTGTAGATGAGGTCATAGCCGCAGTATAAGTTATCAAACCATTTGGGTTCATAAAAACAACAGGTGTGGGCTTGTAATAAACTCCCTGGTCTAAAATTCCTGTTGACTTATTTGAGTTATCTACATACTTATAATTTTTAGTATATGAATGGATTCCGTCATTATTGACTTCTTTGTATAATCTTGCTCCATAATACTTGTTTTCAGTGACATTTTCAACTACATTTTCCTCTTTATAAATCATGGAATACTTGTGAGATTCGTAAAAAAATTCTTTGTATCCTCGTGTAGGAAGTAATATTCTTTTTAATAAACCTGCTTTGAATATTTCTTTATCTGGATTTTCAGGATCAGTATAGGTTATTTTACCATTCCAGAAGCCCATTGTATTCTTGTTTCCTGCATTATATTGTGGAAAAACATTTGTTTTATAATAGTCAAAAGAATATTCCTCATCTTTTTCATTGGAAACCTTTTTTAAGAAAGTTCTCTTGTAAGTTCCGCCTAGATTATCATAAGATAAAGAGATATTATTTACGAGCAAATTATTCGTATCAAAGACTGTTATTTTTTTTAAATAAACCTTTGTAAGTTCTAAAGGATTTGTTGTTTCATCGTACTCAAAATTTAATTTTCCAAAATCACTAATATTGATAGTTTCTAATATACATTGTTTAGAATATATAGTTTCCGTATTCTTTTCGCCTGAAACTATTTCACCAATAGTTCCGTCATATACGGAGCGTGATGATGTAGTAATAGCACTATTTTCTTGTCTACCGATAAATAAATTATTGCTTTTTAAAGTTTGTTTGTCTGGAAATGAGATCGTAAAATTAGTGGTAACATTCTTCCCTTCATTAATAAAATTATTTAAAATGCTTTTGTTACTATTTTTGTATGTAGCATTTATTATTCTTCCGTTATACAGGATTATTTTTTTTAAATTCCATCCAACAATATAATTTGTTCTTATATTCCTTTTTGCAGAAGTATTATATACAGCTGGAGTGGCATATTCAGAATAATCAACATTTAATTGATGGTAGTTAATTTCTAATTCATTAGATGAGCCTCCAAAAATAAATATGTTACCCTTATCATCCTTTAAAGTGATTTCAGAAAATGTGATCTCTCCAAAAAGAGGCTGGCAATTAAGGTTATTTATATCTACAGTCAGATTAGCATTTTCACAAAAAACAATAGTTTTTCCATTATGATCAATAACAAAATATCCTTTATAACCAAAAAAATCAAAATAATATTTATCCGTCATCCATGTGAAGTACTCATTAGAAGTACTAATAGGGTTTTCTAACAAAACTTTCTTTGTAAAATTGGAGGAAACAGGTCTAAAACAATCTTGTTCATTATCACTTACTTTGTTATAAAATAATGAATATTTTCGAGTCAGAGGTCTCCTTGTTTCTCTTGTAATTTTGCCAAATAAATTAACATTCCAATTAAGACCTACAATATCGGGCTCTATATGTGGCCTGAACCCATTGGACTCATATGTAAGGTTACTTGCTAATGTTAATTCATTTCCAAGACTGATCTGATAAAGAGGAACGGAAACATTAACTAATCCTGAATATAATTTATTACTTGTTTCAACTCCTTTAATTAAAGCGTAACTACTAATACTCTTATCTTGAGAATAAAGAAGGGTGTTTATAAATAGTAGTAGGATGTAAATATAATTTTTCATAATACAGTTTTATTTCTTTATCAGCTTCGCATTCGCTGTTTTATTATTATCAGTTTTTATAGTCACTAAGTAAGCACCTTGAACTAAGGACTGAGTATTTATCTTGGTGACTCTATTCTTCGTTTTTATACTCTGAAGCTGTCTTCCGCTCATATCATACAAAAGAATATCTGCATCTTTGAAGTTAAAGCCTATTTCTACGTAAGCATAGTCAGAAACAGGATTCGGATAGATCTTGATGTCGTATTTTTCAATCAGCTGATCAACCTGCTTATCTCCCAGTTTTACGATCTTCCAGTTTTCTTTACCTAACTCTTCAGCACTTGTCCCTGCAAGAATAATTGAGCCATCTCTGTTCAGCTTTAAATCCGAAAGTCTTTCTTCCTTCTTTCTGGATTCTCCTTTTACGTGTTTTCTCCACTGCTCATTTCCATTTTGATCTAAGTATAACATCCAGAAAGTTTCATCACCTGTTTGTATTCTGCCTTCAGCCTGAGTGTAGCCACCTAATAATACGCCTTTTGTAGATTTGTCATCTGCTGAATGAAGAACACTCATACTCATTAGAATATCTCTGTTTCCAAAGTTGTAAGATTTTTGGAACTGCTCATTCCCATTTTGATCTAATGCAATAAGCCATAAATCTGTTGCTTCTTCTATTCCTACAGTTTTATTGCCTGATCTTTCTGATCTGGATTCTCCACCTATGAGGTAACCATTAGAAGTTGAGGCTAGGGTTCTGATATGATCATCTCCTTTTCCTCCAAAGTTTTTCTCCCAGTCAATTTTTCCGTCTTTTGAGAGCTTTATAATCCAATAATCTCCTTCACCGTAGTTTTCTGTTTTCTTTGTACCACTGATACCACTTCTGGAGTAAATTCCAAGTAATGCTCCGCCATCACGGGTTGGGATCATCTTTTCTACTTCATCAATCGCCTTACCACCAAAAATGAGTTGGGATAATTCTTTTCCGTCTTTGTCTAATTTAACGATAAGTACATCTTTTGAACCGTAGCCTTTTGATGAGTTTTGGACAGTGCCTGCAACTATAAACCCCTGGTCAGTTGTTTGAATAACTGATCTGGCTTCTTCATCTACTGAAATTCCTATGGTCTTTTGCCATAACTCATCTCCAAATTCATTGATTCGAATTAACCAAATGTCTGATCCTCCTTTAGAATCCTCTTTTTTATCCAATCCCTTGCCTGAATATGATGTTCCAGAAATAAGGAATCCTCCGTCCTGAGTAGTGACCGTTGAAGATAGATAGTCGTGATTGTTTCCTGAAAAATATTTTTCAAAAACTTGTTCTCCCTGCTGATCCAGTTTTACAAGGTGAAAATCATAACCGTTGTTTTGTTTGCTGTTCTGTTGGAGTTTATCACTTTGAATAGAACTTCCTGTGACAAGATATTGCCCGTCAATAGTCGTCGTAATCTGGCTTAGAAAATCCTGCGAATTGGATTTTAAATCTTTCTGCCAAAGTACCTCTTGGGCAAATATGCCCGTAATAGTGCATAGAGATAATGCACACATGTAGAGTTTTTTCATACTTGTGTTGATTAATGTTAAATAAATAGTGATTATAATAATTGTGTATATGAGAAATACACAAATTGCGTAGTAAATTTATTGTCTCATAGTTGTGTTTTTTTAATGCGTTCAAAATTAAAACTTTTTATTTTCTCTTCAAAGAGATTTATTGGCTTTCCTAATTTAATAATACAAAGGTATATCTGCAAAGCGACAAAACATGTCGTATTATATTGCATTATTGAAAAATGAATAATATTGAGTTTGTAATATTTGATAAGTACCCTTAATTATTTTTCCAACTTCAATCTTAGAGATATTAGAAGCTTTGGAGTATTCTTCTATTTGATCCATTGAAATTTCTTCGTAGACTCTCAATAAAGCATTAATAGCTATCTCTCGATCATCTAATATTCCTTTGATTTCCATTTCTCTTAAATCTAAAACTAAAGTCTGTTTTGCTGATTCAATTAAAGTTTCTTTTAATCTTGTCTCCCTTTGACTGTATGAAAGTTGATTGTCTTTTTGTGTAGGCAGAGATGTATTTACTTTGCTTTTTGAATTAGCCCAAACAAAGAATAACACCATACCTAATATTATAATTAGTGGAATAAAAACATTTAATAATTCATCAATATCGAAGCTCTTTTGGTACTTACTTACAGGAGCAATAGGCTTTTGTTCTACAGTCTTGATTGGCTGTACTACAGGTGCTTGGTTGGGTACAGTACTTTTGTTAGGAAACATCTCATCAATTACTTCCTGAACTTTGCCCGCCTCTTTTAGTGTTGGTTTAGATTTTACATCTCTGATAATTTCTCTTATCTCAGGTCTAATATCTTCAGATATAGCAGGTTCTTTAATCTTGTTTACCCAATCGGGATATATACTTTGCTGGGATTGATTAGGCTCTTTTACAGGTTGGTATGTAGGAGCAGAATTACTTATTCCAGATGTATTAAATTGCTCATCAAGTGTAACTATATTTGATTGTGCTTTAACTGTAAAAATAACCGCCAATGACACAAAGACTAAAACCTTTTTCATCATACAATAGTTTTACTGTTTTACATCAAAAGGATTTTCTCCTACCCCCATGAAAACACTTCCCATTCTCTTATACTTCATTTCCTTACCTTTCACACAAACGGAATACATTCCATTTCCTTTTTGTTCAGATATTCTTAAAAAGATCACATCTTTCTCATTACAGTCATTTTCTACTGCAATATGTTTTCTAAGATCTTCAATAGTAGCATCTACCTTTTTTAAGAAAGACTGTACTTTTTTGTCTGGTTTGGGTTCTTGATAATTTGTTGGAAGGTCACATTTTGAATCTTTTTGTGTTTGTTGTGCAAAAAATAGTGTTGGCAAGATTAAACCAATTGTGAATAATAATTTTTTCATAATGAAAGTTTTTACTCACTCAGTCCCAAAGTGAAAGATTTAGTTTATACATGCAGAAAGCGTGGAACTTTGCACTATCTATTCTTACAGAGGCTCTGGTAAGCCATTAGGAAATAAACAGGAAAGCCCACGCCTATGGCATGAGCATTTCGCTTATTTATCTACTCCTAATTTTGAATTTACCAGATTCCTGTAAGGTAGTATAAAAAGCAAACGCTTTGTTTCTCAATAAAATTTGAATTGCAAAGATATAAAAATTTGCAATCCGTTTTTAGCTATCAAAAATTGTTCCTTTCAATATTAAAGTTATTATATTTGAAAAATTATTAAAACACCATGTTCAAAAAAATATTACTAATATTATTTCTAATTTTCTTCGTCTTTTCTTTTTCACAAACATATACCTCCAATAATAATCAGCAAAGCAAGAAAATTGAATTATTGAATAAAAAAGTAGATTCTCTAATTTCTGAACAAAATGGTATTAAAACTAAAATCTTAGAAGAACGAATTAATCAAGCTACAGAAACAATTACAAACCAAAGTTCTATGATTTCATCATTTGGGACTTTATATACAGTTATTACAATAATTCTAGCTTTTATAGGGGTTGTACTCCCTATCTTGACTTATCAGTTTGGAATTAAACCGTCCAGAGATGCTTTAAAGGAATTTGAAGAAAAATCTGAAACTAAATTCAATACTTTTCTAAAAGAAAGAAGAGTAAAAGAATTTGATAACGCAATTGAAAATTTAAAAAGTGAAGACAATCAGGTAAGAACTAACGGCTTAAATTTTCTAACATTTAATATTCATTACGGTTTTAACAAAAATCAGATACTTAAAATATTAGAAATTATTAGTAATACAAATGACGAAAGCTTTTCAGATCAACTATTACACTGTATATCTCAAGAAAGAAATGAGGATTTAAAAAAATATTATCTCCGATATTTACAAACTACAACTTATAAACCAGGTGCAACAATATATTATTGTCTCACGTTTTTGTCTTACTACAATTATAATGAATATAAAAATGAATTAAAAACTTATATATCTAATGATAATGGTTTTTCGACATTTCTTACAGCTTGTTCTCATTTATGCAAAAACAATGATTTTATAGATTTATTAAATGATAAAAGTATAATTGATAACCTTTCCTTAGAAAGTTTAGCTTATTTTCATGGAACCGATTTAGGAATACACCATATAAACAACTGGAAGCTAAATGAAGGAGTTTATAAGACGACATATTTATATGAAAAATTAAAAGAGAAATTCACTCCTGTTAATTAGATCAGATATTTTGAATTAAGCATTGAAAGGTTATCAAGGCTATTTTAATACTATATGGTAAGTAATGAATAAATAAAAGAACTTTTAAACAGAATACAAAAAAAATTATAAATTAATTTTACTAAAAACCTTGACAACTTTATTAAGGTTAGTTTTTTAATTGATGATTCTATAAGTGTTAAATACTTTTTATTATATTGGCATACTTAAAGAATAAATATTTATGGTGAATGATTTACAAGTTAGTTATTTAAGTAATCTTAGAAATTCAATTTCAATTGTTAAAACGCTAGAGGATATTTTTAAAGAAATTGAAAGTAATAAGATTAAATTATTTACTCTTGAATTAAATGAACTCTATAAATCAGGAAGCGAATTATACTCAATCAAGAAAAAAAATCTTCCCGTTGTTACTTTTTGTGCCTTATTTGAACAAAATAATCGAAAAAAAGAAGGAATCATACACTACAATCACTTATTGGTAATTGATATTGATAAATTAGATATTCAGTTAATTCAATCTGTTAAAGACATTCTCAATGATGATAATTTTATAATTGCTAATTGGATTTCCCCATCAGGAGCGGGTTTAAAAGGGATTATTAAACTAAAATTTAATGATGTTCAATTAACTAATGAAAATATAGACTTTCATCATAAAAGAGCATTCAAAAAAGTTTCTGCTTACTTTTTAGAAAAATATAATATTGAGCTTGATAAAAGTGGTAATGATTATACAAGGTTATGTTTTATCTCATGTGATGAAAATATTACAGTAAAAAAATTATATTCTGAGTTTGAAATTAATCATGATGAGTATGTAGAATCGATAAGTCAATCAGCATCTAAAACAAAAATAAACATTAATAAAAATTTAGGTACAAAAAGTAAATTTATTCTACACAATGATATAGGAAAGAATTCCCAATCTAATAAGAGAGAAATATTGAAAATTATTAATTTTCTTAAAAAAGAAAAAAAGTCTATAACCCATTCTTATGATGAATGGTTACGAGTAGCATTTGGAATATCAAATGCGTTTACCTTTGATTTAGGGAAAAAATACTTTATTGAATTGAGTAAAATGGATGAATTGAAATTTAATGAACTTGAATGTTTAGCAATAATAGAAGAATGTTATTATAATTCAAAAGGAACAATTAATTTTAACACTATAATTCATTTAGCTAAAAATAAAGGCTACAAATAAAAGCTAATAGAGAGTACCTAAACAGCGGTTAAATTTAATTTAATAGGTTGTTAGTGTTGACACTGTAATCAAGATTGAAATAAGTGGCAGGAACTTCAAAGACTTTGTCAGTATTTATGGTTAAAAATTCAGGGACTCTCTATATAGCTAAAAATAATTTTAAAAATGTTAGAAGGTTATTTTTCTTATAAAAAAATACTAATTTCAATTTGTAAAATCAGAGCTAGACAAGCCAAACTAAGAAGTAAAAAACACTTGGTTCATCTTCTTTCGTCCGATGTTAGAACAAATTATCATTTAAATCACAAGAAAAACCAAAATAAAGTTAATGATGAAGATTTAGAATTACTAAATTCCATTTTACCACCACGCAGAAAATGGAAAACATTAAAAAAAGACAGGAGATATATTGATAATCATCAAAAAATAGATAGTATAAAATATAATACTGAAGCTTTATTCGAAACAATAAGATACTATAAAGACAAACATCCTAATGAACCATTTATAATTAACTTAAACAGGTTTATTAAAGATATTCAAGATTCAATTCTTAACCCTAATTTTAGCTTTATGACTCCAAAGATAATACCACAAGCTAAAAGTAAAGGACAATCAAAATGTCGCCCAATTGCACTGTTTAACTTAAAAGACAGGATTATAATAAGTCTAACAAACCAATATTTATCTCAATTTTTTGATGAACATTTTTATTCAGAATCTCACGCATTTCGGCCAAAACGATTTTATGATGACAAGACAATAGTTACTTCCCATCATCATGCAATGGATTCAATATTGAAGTATAGGACAAATTATAAAGGAAAAAAACTATACGTTAGTGAATGTGATATTAGTAAATTTTACGACTCGGTAAATCATACAATTGTAAAAAAATGCTTTAAAAAGCTAATAGCTCAAAGTAGTTCAAGCATTGATTCCAATGCGGAAAGAATCTTTTATAAATATTTGGATTCTTATTCATTTGTTCATAATGTCAAAATTTATAATAATACGAAGAAATATTCTGTATATTGGAAACAGCATAAAATTAGTGACGGTTATTTTGGATGGATTGATAATGAACTAAAAGAACTCAAATATTATCAAAACATTAATCGTAATCGAATAGGAGTTCCACAAGGTGGTGCAATCTCAGGTTTGATTGCTAATATGGTACTGCATTTTGCAGATATTGATTTATTAAAGAATAAAGATAATAAATTGCACTACGTAAGATTTTGTGATGATATGGTAATTATTCATCCTTATAAAAAACAATGCAAAGAATATTATGATACTTACACTAGGAGTTTAAAAAAGCTTAAACTTGTTCCACATCCATCAATACATTTCAATTTCCAAAATAGAGATACTTTTAAAGAATTTTGGTCTGAGGAAACAAAATCAAAAAGTCCTTACAAATGGTCATATTTATCTAAAAATTCAACAAGATGGATTGGTTTTGTTGGGTATGAAATTTCCTATAACAATGAAATTAGAGTTAGAAAAAGGTCATTAAATAAAGAAAAATCTAAACAAAGAGAACTTGTTGAATTAACACTAAGCAGTTTGAAAAATGGACAAAGAAAATCCAGAGATACAATTATAGAGTCAGTATGTAACAGACTTATAGGAATGTCGGTTGGTAGAGTTAATATCAAAAATTTTACTCAAATAGAAAATGATTTTTGTTGGGCAAAAGGTTTCAATCGATTATCTAAAAATAATCATATTGCAAAACAATTGAAAAATTTAGATAAATATAGAAATAAACAAATTGCCAGATTAAAACGAGAACTTTCAAGTGCAGACAATAAAAAAGAAGTCTTTATACCCAAATTCTTATTTAGTTGTATTCCTAAGGTTTCAATTTTTGATTCCGAAGAAATTCGTAAAGAATTAGTATCACTCAAAATATTGACTTCTAGATTTAAATTAACAGCCTTAAAATATGATGAAATTTGTGAAGATAGTTTTAAATTAAAACTTAGTAATAAATATCTTGTTAATGAAAGACTTATATTAAAAACTCTAATATCCTTTAAGCACAAAGAAAGAAATGTAAATTATTACGGAAAACCTTTTAGTTATTATTTTCACCTATTAGAAAAATGATTATAATAATCCCATTTTTCAACAAATTTAAACAAATAAAAATACGACACGTTTTGTCGTATTACTTTAATATGTTTGCCAAAGATTATCTGTTGATAAGATTTGAATGAGAATAGTATTACAATTTAAATCCCTAAGTCATGAAGAACAATTATAATAGTGAATTTTGGAAAAAATTCTGTGATAGCATTATTGAATCTGACGGCTATAAATGTTCAATATGTGGAAAAGAATCAAGTAAAACAATTCTTCAAGCTCACCATACGAAATATATAAAAGGCAAAAATTTAAAGATTTTGATTTTAAAGAAAATATGATTGAAACCGTATTTGAATTTTTTTAAATAGGATATTACTTTAGATAACTCTTGTTAGTAATATGGAAAGACTGACTTTACAACAGTCATGGTAAAGCCAATCATTTTGATTTTAAGCCACTTCATACACTTATAGCTATTACACCATAATTCCGATTTGAAACTCAGCAAAACACCGATAGAATAGCTTTAAACAACTCCTGCACCATAAATACCAGAACTGGAAACCTATGGATTATCACAATTTGGGACAGAAGCTTTGTTATCTTTGAAATAGTTATATACCATTGTTTTTTTTAGTCCTGTCAATTCCATTACTTTTTTAGGACTAACCTTACCGTCTGTATGACAATTCCAATTGCAGAATAATTCAGAGATTATATTTTTCTTTTCCTGCGTTTTTTGTCTTCTTTCCTGATTCAGAACCTCTAAGCATTTTCTACTTTTTTCAACAGCAGTAAGAGTAACATCTTCAAAGAAAAATCTTTTTGTTTTATTTGTTCGTGGACTCTGCCTATTGTCAAACGCTTTGTCTATTATGTCCCGAACTTCACTGTTTTCTAATGGAGTCTGTAAATTTATCATATTGGCACGGAATATCATTTTAGATAATATTTTTTTGTCTAAATCTGGATTTAGGAAAAGTAACCGCTTTGCATACAAACCTAGAGTTTTCTCACGGTTGCCCTTACTTACTCTTTTAGGCATAAAGGCAGTATGATATTTTACTTTATCCTGTCCACAATCATAAATACCATTATCATCGTATATAATTTCCATACCTTGAGTTACATCATCAAGATTATTGTATCTTATACCAATTTTTCCGTCACAGTATATACCTATTAAAGAGTTATATTTAATGATAGTGTTACGGAAATTTTTAGAGCCTGTGCTACTAAGTTCTACTGACTGCTCAGAAACCAGCTCTACTATAGGAAAAACCTCTACATTATCATTATAGTATGCATTCGGGTCATAAGATAACACAGTAAGCCTGTCAATTGATACTGCATGTTTATCAAAAGGTATATCTAGTACATTTGCAATCTCTTGAGTAGCGGTTTTGAAGTTATCAGGTGTTAGTCCATCAACTTTTACTACTAAAGTCAATCCAGTATTAGATAAACTTCGCCAATAGGCACATATATAAGCAGTATTGATTTCTAAATCCTGCTCGGTTTTACCATCCACATCAATATAAAGGTACCCTGTAGGTGTAGATATATTATCCCCTTTGAGATAGCCGTGTGAAAAACTAAAGTTAATGGATATTGCAGGAAGTTTGCTTATCTTGATTGTTCTATACTCCTTAGAATCTCTTTCTATAGTTCGAGCATATTCAACTAATTCTTTATGTTCTGGGGGTGGGTTTTTGATAAATTTCACTATTTCTTCAATGTCTTGAAATGAATCTGTAATAGTACGGTTAGTACAATAATCAATTTTGTTAATCATAATAAATACTGTTGTTAAAAAAAGGCATAACAAGGGCTGTACATAGCTTTTTTGCAATGCTTTAGATTTATATAAAAATGTTTTAGTTAATTTTTGGGCTGTTATTTAAGGTTCAAGCCCAACTGTAATACTTTTGATTGACAGATGTATCGATAAGAGGACAGTTTTTAGAATTATGCCCCACACACTAATAAAAACAACTGTCAAATTTGCTTTAAGGATTTAAACGTGCCAGAACTTCATTCTTGGAGTAATAAACTCTTTTGCCAATTTTAGTATTTTTCAAAGTTCCGTCATTATTCCAGTGAAAAAGTGTTGTTAGACTAACATCCAATAATTTAGCTGTTTCTGTACGAGTATAAAACTCTTTCTGATCTTTTGGAGCTTGATCCTGTTGCATTTTTTCTAGTACTTTGTAAACTATTTGCTCAAATTCCTGCATTAGTTCATCTTTTGAAATTGAAATTAATTGTATCATAATATTTATTTTTTATTTTATTTCTGATTAATACCAACAAAAAAGGAGACCCTTAAAGGATCTCCTATCTTATATTTTATTAATTTTTGGGCATAAAAAAAGACCTAACTCTTTCGAGCTGGTCTATTTATCTTTTTTATATAACTATTCTTTGTCTACTGTTTTGAGTCTTATACTTTAAATTAAAATACAACTCAAAATCTGAGCTTGCGTAATACGTTTTTAATGAGGTGCAACCCCTCTTGGTTCATCAAACCTTACGACTTTTTTTTGCATAACTTTCCCAATCATAGCACCGTAAATTTGTTATTGCAGTTACGTTCTGCTATTTGTGCCGTAGAGATTTGTTCTCCTAATTTCATTTTTGGACGTAATTGTCCCCTGTCTACTTGTTTTTGATTAATGTTTTATCAAAAACAGAGTGACCAACACGTTTTTATTGAGGTGCGTCCCCTCTCTAGTGGCTTGTTCTAGTTTGGATTTTTTTAGTCATAGCATTTAAACCATGCTAAATAAACATAATTCTCCAATGTCTCAATATGAGCTGACTGTTGCCGTTTTTAAACAGGTGACTCCCCTTATCACTATTCCAAGTGAAACAGAATTTTTAAACATAATTATACACTTACTCAAAATTATTAAGTTTACACTGTACAACTTTTAAGAGTGTACTAATTCCTAGTGGTGACTAACTATAATCATAGAAAATTATTGAATAAAGAACGCTAATCTGATTATCATTTTAAATAACCTTTTCTAAAAATCAATCTTTTTTCTATACTCAACTAACATGCCAAAATTTTATTTTTTTTAGCCTTTTATGAAATATTTTTGTTAATATTTATAATTTCAGCTAGCTGTTCAATGTTTCCACTTTCAATAAGTTCCTGCATTTTCTGCATTTGAGCTTTAAGTTCTTCAATTTCTTTAGTTTGTAAATCAACCTTTTGAAGTTTCTCGTTTCTTGCTTTTATATTTTCCTGCCTTATTTGTTCGTGTTCAAAGGTTGGCTTGAAGTATGTTTTAAAAATAGATTCGTCCGTATGTCCTGTGTATTGCCAGATTTCCAACAAATCCCATCCTTCAATATATCGGTTAGTACAGAAGCTCCTGCGTGAATCGTGAAACGCTATTTTGTCCGCAAAATTGATTTTTTCTAACACTACTCCATCAGTCGTAGGACGTTCACGCATTATTACCTTTTCATTGAAGTAAGGTACTAACGTAAAAAGCTCTTTCAGGTACTCATTAGTATTTTGGTTAGATATGGTAATATCTTGAATATCGTTATTATATTTATTTAAAATCTCTTCCGTAAATCCAAAAAACGGGAAATTTACTATTTTGTACTTTTCTATTCCTGAACTTTTCTTTAGTAAGATATTCATCTTTTTACCGCTGTGGTCAATATGTCCGCTCTCAATACGTGTAATATCTCCGAATCTGAGTGAAGTATGACAGGCAAGAACAAATAAATCCCGAACTCTCTCTAGTCTCGGAGCATCTGAAAAATTATGTTCATACAATATTTTGATTTCATGTTCAGTCAGAACCATATGGAAACTTGGCGGAACTTTAACGCTGTATTCATCCTGTAAATAACTTCTGTTATCCGTGTAGCCTTTTTCAAATGCACGTTTTTGTATCTGTGACAGTCTTTTGATTCGGGTTTTGAGTGTATTTAATGATTTTACTCTTTCCGTATCAAATAACCAGTTCTGGAACTCCAAACACTGCACCTCATCAAATTTGTCAATATCCAAAAAAATATTGTTATCACTAGCAAAATCTTTTAAATCCCGATACATCACATTGAAAGATGATATATAAGTTTTATGTAGGGTTTTCTGTTCAGATGATTCAGCACGATTATTTCTAAGTTCAATCAATCTCATAAACTCTTGAAAAACATCATCAAAAGATTTTTTGCTTCTCTGTACTGTAGTAAGTTGTTTTCCAGCCATTGCATTATCTACAATGGTTTTTAGCTCGTCCTTTGTCGGCATACGGTTGTAATGCTCATTGAAACTTTTATGAGTATCTACAATGGACGTTTTGAATTTAGCAAGCTTCTGATTGATTTCTCTTTTATCACCGCCAGAGGTAACAGTTTTAGAATCTGAATCCCAAATACTTGGAGCAACCTTTAGACCTGTCGAAAAATCTACTTTCAAATCTTTGAAAGAATATCTGCCCATTATTCGGGAGATTTCTTTTGCAGGTTCTTTCAATCTAAAATTAACGCTTCCTGTTTCGTTGTTGTACTTCTTAGTTACTCCCATAAAATAAAAAATTCGCATAACAAATATACGAAAATTTAAAAATTAGTCACCTTTTTGGTCATCCTATTTTTTAAACACATTTGAATTTATTTACATTCAATAAAACATAAAACCCTATTTATAAGCAATTTGAAATAATAAACAAATTCAACAAAGTATAAATAAGTATAAGATTACATACCCTGTGGGTCTACAAACCATCCTTTTTAAGGATGGTTTTTGTTTTTAGAATAATAGGGTATTTGGGTATAGAAAAATTCAGACTTTATCCTTTTTCACCTTAAAAAAGCAAGAATTTTCAAAGGAGGTATTTGTAAATAAGAAAAAAATATATAAATTTGCATCACCAAAGTAAAGCAGACCTATAGTGTAACGGTAGCACTCCGGTTTTTGGTACCGTCAGTCGGGGTTCGAATCCCTGTGGGTCTACAATCTAATAAAAAACCACTTGATTTTCAAGTGGTTTTTTATTTTCTAGTCAATATATAGTCAATAAGTTTATTTTCTATTAAAATTTTATGAAGACTCCTTTATAAATATTACTTGTCCAAATTTAACTTAAACATACTTTCTCAAAGTTTCTTTTTGTCGATAATCCAAAGGTATTGGTAGATGCGTTTCAAGTATTGGCAATAGGAAATTTACAGTAGTTTCTCTGTCTTTATTGAAAAACTTCCAGGGAAATAAGTCATATAAGGGAGTATGATTTCCCAATAAGAGATTATCATATGAGAGAACAAATCCAAAAGGATAAAAAGCAAATTCAGAAATTGCTCCAATATCGCTAACCATGCTCCACTTTAACTTTCTAAACGAATGAGGTCTGATTAAATATAAATATAAACGATATTTATCTGGAAGATAATTTTGATCAGGATTGTTTATATACTCTCTCAATTCAGGATAGGAATCTGTATACCATGTATCATTCATAGATATGAACATAGATATAATATGCTTATAAATTCTTAATAAATTAAGATTCTCGATTGTGAAGTAAACTTTATCAGAATTGGGTTTAATGGAGGAAATTATATGGCTTGCACAATAAGCAAAATGTCTGAAAGCCCCTACATACTCTTTATTTAGAAAATTATTACACTCTTCACATAGTGAATGATCCCCCAAAGGTCCTTCATAAATTCTCTTATTAGGTTTTCTATCATCAATCCAATCTAATGTATTCATTTCTACCGGATCAAGATGAAAATACTTCATTCTTTTATTAAATGTTGATTTTGGTGGAAAATGTTCAAAAGACAACATATCTTCTTTGAGGCACAAACGGCAGAATCCAAGTTTTTTATTTTTAATTTTTCTACTCATTTTTTATTTTTTAGATGCCTCCATTGCGTTTCTTTTTTCCATTTTCCAGGATATGAAGTAAATAATGATGGTTTAAACCAAATATTATTAATTAGTTTAAGAAATTTATATGCTTTCAAAAGCCCTCCAGTATGTTCTGGTTCTACAGCAATGGTAATACCTTGGAGCCTTTGGAAAATCCATTCGATTAAAGGATTATCAATTTTAAGCATTTCGCGTATCGTTTCTTCTGACAAATAGGTATATTCGCTGCTTGCACTTCCCATCTGTAAAGGATTCTTTATTGTAAAAAAATCCAAATCTATATCAAAGTACACATTATTTTCATCACTGTTCAAAAGACAAGTCTTCAAATCATCATACTTTTTAAATTTCTTGACAGTATGAATATTTCCATACCTATCAATGAATTCCTCATCATTCCAAGCAGTCTCAGAAGTTCCCTGACGACAATGTATATAAATATCTCCTATGATATTTAAATATGCTGCAGCCATAATATGAGTATCATTTATATGGCTTAAGTTAGCCCAACAATATAAAGCTACATCTTTGTTATTGTTTAAATCTAGCTCTTTAAGCATTTCTTTTTCGCTTGTAGTAGGGTATACTAAATCTTGATGCCAATCCAAAGAAACCAAACTTGGACTATAATTAATTCTATCATCGTCAATTAATTTCTGTGTCCAATAATTCCAAAAGAAAAATGCATATCTATGGTCATTAAATATTGATATTTCAATACTTTTCCAATCCTGATAGTAAGGATGCGAAAGTAATTGCGTTATTGAACCAGGAGGTTTAACATGTTTGTCGTTTCGAAAATTCAGTTTCATAAAATAAAAAACATCTTTTTTTACAGATAATACTTAATTCTTAAATGTAGGATAAAAAATTATGCTAGCAAAAATTTTTCAACATTTTCAAAATCAATATCTTTCCTTGCATTTATCTTTTTCATAAGCTGAAGATACTTCTTAGTCGGTTTCCCATTATAAAACTTCTTAAAATGCTTTTTATATAATTGCTCATACAATCTATCATCCAGATAAGTACCGAACACCTTTTCCCAATCCCTCCATTTTTTAGATTGTAACTGTTTTTCATAATACAGATCATTAAAAGCTGTCCTGTGAAGAAAATAACCACTGTTTAAATGTAACTTTCTACACACCTTAAATGTACTGGGACATACAAAAAACCATAGTAAACCATTTCCCAGGTTTGCAGGTTTGGTAATAAGCTTGACAGTATAATTAATCTTTTGAGATTGATTAAAGGTATAGTCAAAGGTGACACTTCCTTTTGTCTCAGTAGTATCTATAATGACTGTAATTGAACTTG
Organism: Chryseobacterium sp. MYb7; assembly: GCF_002979455.1. Taxonomy (GTDB): domain Bacteria; phylum Bacteroidota; class Bacteroidia; order Flavobacteriales; family Weeksellaceae; genus Chryseobacterium. The sequence goes on along the minus strand of NZ_PCOU01000043.1, from coordinate 6,429 downwards.
TTCTTTCTCCATTCTTATTAGTCCAATAAAGGTTCCTATTCATGGAGATATTAGGTTCTAAATATCCCAGTTTCCTTAAATCTGAGATACTAATGCACTTTAAGCACTCTACCTCATCAGGGGAATTACTCCAACGTCCCATAATTTCTATTTTTAATTGTTAATGTTTGTTAGTGTTTTACGGCTGCTTGGCTTTGGCCATTTGCTTTATTAAATTTTAATAAGTTATCTTAAAATTTTAGAGTCGGTTTTCTGTTTTGAATTAATAACCTAAATTATTAAGGAACTTTCCACATATTTTAGCTTGTTTTCATGTTAAACCCTTTATTCATAGTATTTACAGACGTTTCAAAATATGTTCGAAATTACACTTATTAAAAACGAATTATATTATCTGTAAACCTTCATCATTCCTCGATAAATACATCAAAATCGGGTAATTCAAAATCTATACTTTCAAGTAAATCTGGAATATTTATATCCATTTCCGACATTTTTATTTCAGGAAAATCTATCTCTATTTCATGCATTTCTATATCTAACACATTCATATCAAATTCAGGTATATTCATTTCAATATCCAATATCTTCAAAATATCAACATCTAAAGCTGACATATTAATTTCCAGGTCAGAAAGATTAACCTCTAATACTTCAATTTTTGGTTCCTGCAAATACTGATCTTTTCTCCTCTCATCTACTTTACTGTCTTTTAAATTTTCCTGACTATTTTTACACAAATCATAATTTCTTACATCAGCATTTATAATCTTTTTTGCTACTTTAACTTTCTTTTTCATACTCTTAATTTTTAAGGTATACTTTTAGACTTTTTCACCCTATATCTGAATGGTAAAAAAGTCCAAACATTTGTTTTTCAGTCTATCCAAAGTTGCTGGTAAAAAAGTCTAAACTTTTTGCTGTTAATAGTTCTATTTTATGTTTTATCAATTCCGAAACCTCACCTTTCAAATTTTGAGAATATTTCAACGTCATTTTTTCAAATCTGTTTTTATGGTAATATTTGTCCTTTTTGTTGAGGTTTATCCAATAATTTGGATTCCGATAATCTTTTAGCTTATTGATTTCTGATACTCTCATTTTGGTTTCATCCATAGTGTAGTCGTAGAAATAAACCTCCTGAAACTCTTTTAATAGAAAAATTTTAAGAGACTCACTCATTTCAGGCTTTGCAATATCAGATAAATAGACAAGTCCTAAATTGTTTAATATATTCATTTTCAAAAATTTGATTTCAAATCGTAAAGTATTGGCTTGAAGCTTTTTTTCTATCGTTTCTTTCAGAAAACTTGTTTCTTCTTGATTCTGCTTATTTTTTATAATGGGGGTTTGGGCTATCCTTTTTAATCTTTTCTCATACTGTGCAGTTTTATTATAAATCTTAATAATGTATTCTGTTTTGGCAGACTGATAATAAAAAGAACCTGAGATAGTTTTATTAAATTCTACTGATCGGTGAAACAGCAAATTTTGTAATATTATATTCGGATCAAATGGTAATTGAATATTTACCCCTACTTCAATATTTTCCAGCCTGCAATGTTTCGGTTTTAATATTATTTCAGTTTCAAGGTCTTGTAATGCTGAAGAAAAATTGATCATATCAAAATCATTTCCGTTAAAGTCTGTACGATTAAAAAATTTATGAATACTTCCCTTTATCATTACCCGACCAGAGGCATATTTGATGATCTGCATTCCAAAATATTCACCTTCCTTCTTATTGTCGGTTTCTCCGGTCTCATTGTTTACAGAAATCGTGAAATCGGTTTTGTTAGTGGGAAGCTCATAATCTTTGTCCGTGTACTGAATTTTCACAAAGTCGATCGGCATAATTTCTTATCTTTGTAAAGACAAAAGTTTAGACTTTTGTCAAAGTTTGAACAACCAAAGGGATATAAAGTTTTTATATTCCTTTTTTGTGAACTATACTCTGAGCGAGTTCTTTTATTCTTTCTGTTAATTCAGATTTCTCACATGGATAAAACTCTGGAAAAATACTGAGTTCAGTTAGCTGGCTATCTCTCGAATAACAGACAATACACAAAATCTTTTTATTTTCTATTAGTACATCCGTACAATAGAAATTACTGATTCCTGTTAGTTTTAATCCCAACCTTGTACATACAGACCAATTGGAAGCATCACGAAGCCGTAAAAGATTATTGAATCCACTAAAGGTATTATAACCATTGTTTTTTTCGATGCGTATCAATTCAGGGAAAAGATTTGCTTTGACAAATTCTTGTGGTATTTGTCCTTGCCTTTTATATTGTCGGAAGGTCTTTTTAACCTCATCTAGCTGGTAGATGATAGTTGCATAATCTTGATTATTGTTAGATGCTGGCATAATAGAAAATTTAATCATTAACAATCATTGCATTTTCTATCTCGTCCAGCCTGTAGTAAACCCTTGCACCGAGTTTATAGGATTTGAGGATTCCACGTTTGCGCCACTCATGAATCGTGGGTTTGGTAACACCAAAACGTTCGCAGATGTCTTCTGCGGAAAGGTAGCGTTTCGGTTCGTTTTCTCTGAAGGTTTTTTCCAGATCTGTAAGTAAGGATTCTTTAACCTTACTTACAATTTCGTTGATGAGGTTCTCGGGTTCTACCCCAATAAAATTTATAGATTCCATTGTATTGTGAGTTTTGTTTGTTTCACAATACAAATATTGAAATTACACTTACCGTATTTTAATATTTTGGGGTAGGCTTAGGGTAAAGTTGGGGTCTATTTTTATTTAAACTAGAGTTTTTTTTCATTAATGTATTTTCGTGCAAATTCTTTATGTTTTCTAGTAATCTGCTTTTGTGACAGGCTGTTTTTTCCAATCAGGGAAAGACAGTATTTTTTTACATTATCTTCATTTCCGCCAACGATAGCGTGAATAATCCTGTAAATATTTTCTTTGTTGGGAACATTATTATTAAGATCATTAATAAGATTCAAAGAGTCCAATAGGGCAATCCTTATAGGGATGTGATTATCGTTAGGTTCAATCAAAAATTCACGGTTGAAAAAACGAAAGAGTTTCAAGTGATCCCTATACACTATAAAACCTGATAATTTGAGATGAAAGTTATATAAGATGTCTAATACTTTTTCTTTATTCCCTTCATCATCTGCATAATACAAATGATACATAAAATCAAAAATCGGATCTTCACCATCAAAATCAATTTCAAAATTTTCTGATTGCAAATAATTTGAAAAAATTTCTAACATACAGGTACTCTGAAAGAAAATTGTTTGATCTTCCTCATGTATAGCATACTTAAAAGGTTCAAATATTTTTATTAAGGATTCTGAAAGTGAAAAATATTCCACCACCCCGTTTTGAATATTTTCAGAAAGAAATAAAATTCCTTCTTCTGAAATAGGGTTTTGAAACTCAAGTGATTTACCAAATCCTTTAAAAATATTACTCATGGATCTTTCCAGACCTTTTATAAAAGTAGATTCATAGGAAAACACCTCATTAATAAACAAATCTTTTTCTAGCTTTTCTAATTCTTTTAAATATTCTTTTTCTTTCATCGTATTTAAGTTTTAAATAAATTTATTGGTATTTATTGAACAAGTGCTTTAAAACCCAGAAATATCATGTCTATTTACATTTTCTTATCGTTGATATATCTTTGGGCAAACTCTTTATGTTTTTTAGTAATTTGTTTTTGTGACAGGCTGTTTTTTCCAATCAGGGAAAGACAATATTTTTTAACATTGTTTTCGTTTCCACCAACAATGGCATGAATGATCCTGTAAATATTTTCTCTGTTGGGAACATTATTATTCAGATCACTGATGAGGTTTAGGGAATCTAATATGGCAATTCTAATGGGAATATGATTGTCATTTGGAGAAATAAGAAACTCTTTATTGAAAAAACAGGTTAGCTTTAAAAAGTCTCGATAAATGATATAGTGAAACAGATTCAGTAAAAATTCTACCAGAATTTCCTGTGCGGTCTCCTTGGATTCTGATCCATTTAAATAATAAAAATAAAACAGAAAATTAAAAAGTTCATCATCTTTATCAAATTCCAATCTTTTTTCGTGTGAAAGGTAGCTTGAAAAGATTTTTAGAATGCAACTGTTCCTAAAGTAAATTTTTCCATTATCTATAGCGTAATCAAACTCTTTGAATATTTCTTTCAAATGATCAGTGATTAAAAAACTTTCTTCTACTGCCCTCTGCATAGCTTTTGAAAGCTCTATTACCTCATCTTCAACGGTCGGTTCTTTTTCCTCAAATATCCCCTGCAATCCTATAAAACAAATATCCATACATTTTTCTATGTGCTGTATGAATTCAGATTCATAAGATAAAACTGTAGCAATAAATAGATCTTCTTCGAGTTCATCCAATTTCTTTTTTTCGGCTTCCATTCTCAACTATTTTAATTTAACTATGTATTCTATTTAGCTAAACTAAATAGCAAATGCGACAAATAATGTCGCATTAAAATTTTTCTAAAAAAGTATATCTATAAATCTATAATCAATGATCCAGGTGTATCTGATAGGCACTCCCAGCAAACCTCCATATTGCTATCCATCTAAGATTTCTCAGCAACAATATATTCTATACTATAGCCTTCCTTTTCGAAAAATTCACATTGTATTTTTAATTCTTTTGTTTGTTTAAACAAATCATCCAACTGTTTCAAATCCTCTGGCTTTACATCTAAATAAACAATTTTCAAATAAAAATCGTTTCCTTGAGTTAGACCAACAGCCAAATTCACACTATAACTGTATAAATCTTCCAGTGTAATATGTGTTTGAATATTTGTTCGTGTAATAATTTTTTCTCTCATATTACAAAAAAAATTGCCTTGTTTTTAACTCTTCTAACAATTTTAATCTATTATCTTTTGCTTTACTGTAGGATGAAAATCATCTTTATAAAACGCTAATCTGATGGTTCTCTGATGATCTGTGTAGTTTATTGAAATTTAGGGTATTGCTTCCAATACCCTAAATAATCAACATATTTGTAAAATTATCTTTTACTAATAATATTTTAATAGACAATTATTCCTCCTCATCCTTATATATTTCAATGTTTCCTTCTTCCATGATAAATCTATGGCCAAAAGGTATTGCTAAATATTTCAAAACATCAGGACGAGCAAAAGCAACATGATAAAAATGTACCATCTTTAATGACTTAATATTGTCATTGTAATCATCTGTAATAAGATACCACCCACTCTCATCGTGAGGTGAATCATATCTTATTCCTTCAACATCCTTTCCTTCATAGACACCATCTGAGATAACAACTGATTGATTGAAATTTGGAAAAAAAGGAATAAGATTTTGTTGCCAACATATTTCACTTTGCTTTCTAACAACTGAAATGGCCGTATCACAACCTTTATTAAAGTCGCTACCATCAGAGTTTGCTTCATATAGATCATAGTAGTTCTCTTCTTCATCCAATCTAAATTGTAAAAGCCATGAATAATAGCCAATATTTTGGTTTTCAGAAATAATTGGTTTGCTATCTACAATGTAATCTATAATATACTTAATTACCTCTATATAGTTTTCAGGTTGATTATTACCAATAGTAACTCTAATTTCTTTAGATATATAAGAATATAATTCTTTTGTTTCTACATAAAGATTATCTACTATGTTTATTTGAATTCCTTTGTATTGTATCATTATCTATTTAAGGTGGATTTTTTAAAAAAAGTGCCCTTTTTAAACCTCTTCATAAATTATTAAATTATTAGCAGTAGACTAGAGTTTTTACTCTTGTTCAATTAATTCTAAAAACAAATCTTGTAGATCTTCATTAATTTTTTCGTTTTTATTTTCTGTCATTAGAATAAAATCTTCTTCAATATTATCGGCATGAGTTGTCCCATCTAATATTCCTAAAACATGAGATAAAGTATTGATTTCTACAATTCTTAAAAATTTTAAAAACACCTCTTTTTCTTCTCTTGAAAAATTAATATACATTGGAAGAATACTTTTCCAAATAGGATCAGTGGCCTCATTCGTATTTTCTAATAAACTTTTATATAACTCTAAATTAGCTTTAATAACGTCTCTATTGAGAATCTTTACGAATTCTTCAGCTTTCATTTTTTATATTTTATTATTTACTTAATATTTTTGGGCACATTGTTTTATTTGCTCTAATCAATTCTCGAAGTGTACTATTAGGGATACTCTGTAATCCATAGACACGTTTTAGCTCAAATATATATCTAGAAGCGGTCTAGTACTTGCGAAACTTCTAAATCCTATCATTTATAGTCTTTTATAAATTTCAAGGAAAAGTTTCCGATGTCCAGCAATTAGAATTGAACTCATCTTGACTTTCTTTTTATGAATTTTTTACAAGCAATAACAATAAAAGCTAAATAATTGAATCCGATCCAG
>NZ_PCOU01000042.1 GCF_002979455.1 Chryseobacterium sp. MYb7 | reverse complement strand
AATTTTTGGATAAGTGCTTCTCTTTTTTTTGGATCTTTGTTTTTTCTGTCTGCATAGTGAAGCTGTCCGCTGTTAAATCCTATTTCTAAAGCTTCCAACTGTAAGGCTCTGCTTTTTACATACTCTTTCGCAGGAACACAATTAAAAATTCCTTTTCTAAAACTTAAATATACTTTCTCTAAAAAATGGGCAGACGTTTCCACCTGCCCAAAGTCCGCAGCTCCTTTATATAGAGGGTTTGTGTTTTTCTGAGGGGTGGGCTGCGAACCCAGAGCCAGAACTCCGGCTTTTTTTATCGCTTCATGTTTGGAGACTTTCTCGTAATCTTCTATAAACTGGATGACATCGCCCGTTTTTCCGCATGCATGGCATTTGTAAAAGTTCTTTTCTACATTCACCTGCAGGCTTGCTGTTTTATCATCATGCATAAAGCATTTGAGCATTGAGTTTTTTGGCTCAAGATTGTAATGCTTCAGAACTTCGGATAAACTTAAACGTTCTTTGATTTCTGTAATCTCCATAAAAGAAAAATATTTTATTTTTTTTTGATGTTACTATCAGATACAAAAGTATCTTTTTGTTTTCAATTGAACAAATCTTATCAGATTTTTTTATATCCTTTAATTTCATATTTTTGATATAATATTTAATTATTAAGAACTTTTATATCTTTTTAGAGATGAATATAGGAAGTATTATAACTACATTAAGAGACAAGAACGGCTTCTCCCAAAGCGATTTGGCAGATAAAAGCGAGGTGTCTCGTGTAATGATCGGCAAGTACGAAAGAGGGGAAGCGATTCCTTCTGTTGATGCTGCAAAAAAAATTGCAGATGCACTCGGTGTAAGTTTAGATTATTTGGTTGGTGAGACCAATCAGGTTTCTTTTGATAAAAGAACGGTAGAAAGAATTAAGGATTTGGAACAACTGGAAGAGAGTAAAAAGCAAACGCTTTACGATCTGATAGATACCTACATCCGTGATTGTAAAACTAGAAAAACTTTTGCTAATTTATAGATTATGAAAAACATTTTATTACTACTAACTTTTTTTGTTACTTCTTTTACTTTTGCTCAGGAATTTACGCCACCACCACCACCAAAAATAGAAATAGCAGCAGATAAGAAAGTCCTTGTCGATGAACTTATTAAAGTGACAAATTTTGAAAATTATGTTTATAACTATTGCAAAAGCATAATTTCACAATATGCTCAACAAAATAAATGGGATGATAGTAAAACTCAACAAATATTAGAAAACAGCAATTTTAAATATTTTAATCAAATGCTTTACTATACTTTTAAAGATGACTCTAAAGAAGATTTGAAAGATTTAATAAAATCATTTAAACAAATTAATCAAAAAAGAAAACCCGATCAGTTTTTAATTCCTAATAATTTTCAAATACAAAAAGATTTAATTGAATTCACCATAAATGTGATGCAAGGGCAATATATTCTTAGTAAAAAGAAATAAAATAAGCGACCTCAAGGTCGCTTATTTTATTATATAATCTTCTACTAAAAGTAGTTCTGAAAAAAATATCCAGGAGAAGGAATAGAATCTATTTTTGATTTAATTTTAATATTATTATCAATCCATTCTTTTAATTTAACATTATTATCTAATGAATCATCTATAGGAATGTTGGAATAAATTCTATTATTGTAAACATCATTATTCAGATATACTACTAAAAAATTATTATTTATTCTTTTTTTAGCCTCCGAATAAGATAAGCTTCCAATATCACAAACAGATTCATATTTTTTTCCATTTAGATTGAAAGTGTATAGATAATTAAAACCAGTTCCTCTTCCATATCCTTTAACATCTTTTATTTTACCAATTGTATAAAGTCCTTTTTGATTATAGGAACTTTTAAAAATTTTCACAAAAAAATATTGATATGAAAATATTCCTGCAAAAAAAACTACAAAAACTATAAGATAATGTTTTCTTTTAAAAAAATTCATTTTAGCTATTTTTGTTTTTTCTGAATTTCTGTCGCATTTACCGCTGCCGCTCCATACATACCAGTCCCTATAAGAAAATTATTTACACCAACTACAGCTTTATCTACTCCTGTAGCTCCAACTTTTGTAGCTCCATTTAATTTTCCAAGTCCCTTACTCCCTAGAGCAAATCCAATATTGGAAGCTGCTTCTTGAGGAGACATTCCACCACCATTAAACACGGTTCTGAATGCAGATTCACCGTTTATTAGCTTTTTAGCTGAAAGCTCACTAACTCCACCAAGAACCTCTCCAGAACCATATGCTCCAAAAGTATCTCCCACAACACTCATTATATTAACATCTCCCGTTCCTAAAAATTGAGTAGCTGTACTTAATGTTGCCTTACCCGCTAAGACTTCTGCAGAACCTCCAGAAACTAAAAGAGGCGAAGCTTCTAACAACATAGGAAAATATAATGGTGCAGAAAGAGCTTTCCCTAAATTATCTACCGCTTGTGAACTTACATAAGGAGCATTATCTTGTGCAATAAAAGATTCTCCATCTACTTTATAATTTCCGCCTTCTCCTAAAACAACCGTTTTATTTACTCCTGTATCTATACCATTACTTGACATTGGTGTTGTATAAGTACTATTAATATCTCCACGCCCATTAGCATAACCTGCATATCCAGCATCTGAAGCTTGTTGAGCAGATGTTATATCACTTCTGTATTCCCAACCACTCTGACCTGTTCTTTTTACCCAATCTTCTGTTCCTCTACCATCAGGATCAGTAAATCTGATTGGGTTATTGACAGTATAATTATATGGCGAAAATCTTCTATATTGTTCCGCCAGCGGGTCTACAACACCCCATCTTCCAATATCCGGCATATACATTCTGGCTCCATAGTCATACATTCCAGTCTCCTGTAATTCTTTACCGTTGTACTTGTAACTATAATAACTTCCAAAATTAGAACTACTAAGCATCCCTTCAATATGATTTAATCCAAATGGATAATAATTGTTGGTATCCGTAACCTCAAGAGCGCCTTCGCTGTTTTTTGCAAAGCTTACTCTGGCATTGCCCAAGTGATCTTTGTACTGATAAATATAACGGTTTTCTATGAAACTGTAAAATCCTTCAGACGTAGGAACAAAATCAAGCTTCCATGTTGGAGTTCCACCAATGCCAGGAAAAGTATTGAGACTTTTATAGGCCTGTTCCTCAAAAGCCGTTTCAGTACGACATTCAAGACATATTCCATCGCCTTCACGATATGAATACTGGAAGCCATCAAGATAATCATTCATAGTAGTCCTCGTCAGTCCACGTGGAGGAGCACTGGAATATGTCTTGCGAAGTTTTACACCATCTGCACGGTATAGATAATCCAAGCTACTATTTGAAGTCTGCCCATTTCCAAACAGATCTGATTGAGTAATAAAAAAACTCTTGGGGAGATTAAGATAATTGTAAATGATGCTTTGAATCCCCTTATCCTTCATATTGATCATATTTCCGTTCGAATCATAATCGATCATGTTATTTCCTCCTTCATAACCAGAATCATTTAATGAACTTTCAATGACCTGATTCAAACGGTTTCCTGTATATTTATATTCAAGATTATCCACCTGTGTAGCGGTTGCACCGTAAACAGGGATCGCATTTCTTTTTAAAAATGTAATATTTCCGTTTACATCATATGTTAAATGTTCATCAAAATTTTTATTATGTGGATTCGTCTTTTCTGGCTCTGCATATTCCGCATCAGTTAATCTGTTAAGCTTGTCATAAGTATAATTATATCTTTTCAGGTTATTAACGGTTGACATATTCCAATCTATTTCAGCAATATTTCCATTATATCTGCCAGAGGAAATATCTGAATAGACAGGATTAGTATATTTAATCTGATATCCAAATAGTTTTCCATTCAAAGTGGCTGGGTCGTTGATCTTTGTGAGCCATCCCCTGATATTGTACTGGTAATCAATAGACTGCAATGGATTAGCTGTATCAGTTCCTCCCACCTTCTTATTAGTAATTTGGGAAAGCTCATTATAGGTATTCTGGACTAAAATCTCTACAGGATTGCTGTCAACCTGATGTTTGTGTACTAACAATCTATTTTGGTTGTCATAATCAAACGTTTCTGTGATGACTCTTTCTGTATCAATATCTAATCGTTTATGTCTGGTTACAGTTTGTTTTGTAACTCCTGCAAAATCCAATTTAGATTCTGTATGAGTATACCCTCCTAAATGATTGATAGAATGAGTTCCAATGACTCTTCCTTTCCTGTCATAATAGGTATAGGTTTTTGTCCAGCCGTCATCTTCAATATTTTTTACAAGACTTAGTACAGGAAGCCCTTTGGTACTTCTTCCATCAGCTGTGGGAGTTTCAGAAAGTACGGGCTCTCCCATAATTGTAGAAGGAACAGGGGGATTGAAGCCATATTGCTGAGGGTAAGAATCATAGTACGTAACGGAAAGAAGCGTATCCAGCCCCCAATGCATATTGGTGTAATAATAATCCATTCCATTTGCTGTCAGAGGCATATTAGCCCTCCCTTCAATAACAGCGCCTCCACTGATCTGGTTCTGCATACCGATTCTGGTATTATTAGCTTTTTTTATCCCTGTATAAATGGGTCTTCCAAAAATATCATATTTAGAAATCATCCAGCTGAACGAAGCTCTCTGATTAGCATCCTGAGAAAGAATCATTCTGTCTGCTTTATCATATACCATGAATTCCCAGCCTTTACCAGGAAGCTTTTTTTCTACCAATCTGCCCTTACCGTCATAACGGTACTGGTAAGCTAAGGCATCATGCTCAGGCATTCCCCAACTATCTAATTTAGATAAGAGCGGAGGAATAACAAATGTCAACTGGTCATATTCATTGTAAACGTAATACGTATCTGCATTTTCTGTTGCACTGATAATTTTTCTAACTAGCAAAACCTGTCCCTTACCATTTTTAAACTCTATCGTTTTATTGTCATCTTCATTAGTGACAATATTTTTATATAACTGCCCCTCTCCATACGTCCCATTGTTACTGATGGTAGAAAAGGTCGCATCATTAATCCAGCTGGTAGCAGTCGCAAACTTCCTTACTTTATCTTCTATCGTATTGGCTTGATAGCCAAATTTTATAGATTTCCCATTCCAGTCATTACCTACCTGTTTCTGTTCCAGAATCCTGTCCAAAGGAGAGTTTTCTAAAACCTTTTCAGAGTAAATCTTTTCTCCACCATAAACAGTTGAAGCATTGCCTAGTGGCGTTGGAAAAATAGCTCCATTTTGTGTTGAAGATTGCGGGATAGGTAAAAAGTCTTTAACCTGTCTTCCAAACTGGTCGTATTCAATATGAGTGACAACATCTTTTCCCAGTGGAGATGCTTTTACATTTACAATTTGTTTTGGTCTTCCAAGTCCATCAAAATACTGAGCAGTTTCCAGAGATTTTGTGGGGGTTGTTCCGCTATAATCCAGATATGTTTTTGAATATAAATAGTTTTCAGTAGTACTTAATTGAGCATGAGCCAAGCCTGTGACTAATAAAGCACTGATTGGGATTAATATTTTTTTCATGATTATTTAATTTATTGAGAAGGTGAAATCAAAAGTTAAGTCCATATTGTTAACCAATGATGGTGAAGCCGAACTAATCTTAGCAGTAATATTTCCATTAATATCAATTGTTAATATCCATATACCATTTGAAAAAGTACTTGAAGATCTTTCACCTGAAGGAATACAGTTTCCATTAATTTTTCCAATAACTACACCAGTATCCCAAGATAAGTTACTATAATATCTGAAACCCATTTGGATTCTAAAACTTGTTGGATTTGCTAAACTTATTGAACCATAATTAAATTGACTTATACCACTTCCTTTTGTAATTGAACAACTCATTGGGGTACAGTTTGCGTTGACATTTGCAGCACTTTGTCCATAAGCGTTAATATCGTTTTGAGCTTGTTGATCTGCATCTGTTTGGCTTAACAATGATATATAAGTGTTTTCAGGAACTGTATAAGTATAAGTACCAGGAATAGCATTTGAACCACAATTGCTTTTTGTAAACGTTTGGTTTTTTGAGGAATTGTAATATCTTATTGGCGCATGATTATACACAAACTCCTTTATTATTTTACCCTCATTATCTTTGATATTCTCTAGCCTATTTGAGGAATCATATTTATAAACTTCTTTGAGTCCAGAAGGTTGAATAATTGTTTTAACCCCTATCAATGGATCATAAGCATAAGTGGTAATTTTGAAATCTTTGAGTTCTGGTTTGTTTCTGAACTCATCAAGCTTCGAAATAAGCAGACCTTCACTAATTGGATCAACATCCAAATTTGATTTTTCAACTATTTCTAACTGCTGATAAGAAGTATTATTATTAGCATCTAGACCAAATGCTTGCATCACTTGAGAATAATTACCTCCTTCTACCTTAGCTATAGGCTGATTACTTTTATATCCCCAAATGATCGTTATTGGAGTACCTTCTTTAGTTGTATACTGCAATAAATTTCCTTTATCATATAAGTCATAAGTTACTTCAGTAGAAGGTTGATTATTTGCAATATTGTATGACAAAACAGAAGTAGGATTTAAGTGGCTAATATTGTCATACTTAGTTTCTATTAATGAAGTTGTTTTTAAAGAACCATTGATAAGATTTCCAATAGTTTGTGTTTGTAAAGGAGTATTTAAGATATTAGCGTTAATTAATTTTGTATTACCTTTTTCAGTGGAGTATTGAATATTTTCAGCATTATATTTACCGTCAGGAAAAGTAACGGATTTTGATATAAGAAAATTGTTAGTATTATAATCCTGATTGCTAGTTGTTATTAATTCTTGTCCTGTAAGATAATCAATCGTTTTAGTTTTCGACAACAAACTCTCCTTTGAAAATATAGGATAATGTGCTACTACAGATACATCTCTTATACTATTAGGATCAGGATCACCCGCAGGTGCACTACCACCATTTGTCCAACCCTTACAAATATATAGGTATTCGCTTATTGGAGAGAAAATGGTGCCGTAATAAATATTTGAATAACGAGTATCATATTCATTAATAACTTCTTGTAATTTCTGATTATTACTATTAGTAATTATTTGTGAAATTAACTTGCCATTTTCAATACCACTATTTTTGGTAGTAGGGATAGAAACGGGCAATTGATCTTGCCAAAAACGATAAAAGACATCAGGATTAATGTTATAGTTGGATATTATCCTTCCTTTTTCATTATTAGCATTATCTACGTGGATTTTTGTTACTTTGCCATAGCCTACATAGTCTCCTGAAGATAGAGATGATGCACTGTAATTATTTGAGGAATTAAAAGAAATTATTGTAGATGTTTCATATCCTCCGCTAGTAGAGTATTTCTTATTAACATATTCTTTTACTAGATCCAGTGGATTTGTCGAATATCCATTTTCATAAATAAATTTCACCTTATTTACCAAATTTGTATTAAAATCATAATTTGCCTGACTTTCTAATCTAACTCCCTTTCCTGTATTGATCGTAGATGGATTATAATTAGAAATTAAATTATTTGCATTGTGTAGCTCATAATTAAATACAGAATATCCTTGCGTTGGGTAAGTTATTTTTTTTAGAAGCCCACTGGTCACAAAATTGATATCAGAAGTTTTTTTATTATTATTTACACTTGTAATTGGCAATTGATTTAGATATGCTATTGAAAAATCAGTTGGTTTTGCAAAATAAGTTTGATTATGTAAAGCTCCATTATAATATCCCCAATAATCAACAGCATAAGAATCTTTTCTTGGAAGATTTTGTGGATTGTTGTAATCAAATCTATATTTTTCTAACTGATTTACAACTATATTTTTCAAAAACAGCCTTTTTTTCATTCTATCTTCATTATATGATGATGTATCTGGATTTTGAAAATTATTATTGACGGCTACTGAATAATCATACTGAAAGTCAATGTTTTTAACAATTTGATTGCTTACTTTATTTTTGACTATAAGATTATCCAATCTTCCAGTAGGAAAATCTTCTCTATTAGAATAAGAAAAATCAACAGATCCAAACTCCCCTGATATTTTTGAAACTAATAAATAATTCTGAGCACTATTATATGATGGGGTATTAGAAATAAAGTAGGAGCCTGAAGTTTGTTGAGTTTGGTAAGCATCTGACGATAGATTTGGAGGTCTGTACTTTGCAGCATACACATATTGTCCTCCCCAAAAAGTCGGGAGCCCACCACATCCAGGCGTCCATGTTGATTGAGAACCTCTATTATAATTCAAGTTTTTTGATTGTGGAATAAAGTTTATAACATTGCTATATTCGCTATAATTGAAATTTACTATATTTTGATTTTTATCAGTAATTTTTGTTAATACAAAATTTCTGTTAATGGCACCAAAGATTCTCACCTCTTCATTTCTTCCAAATTCGTACGTTGTTCCATTGGGAGCTATTACTTTGAACACATTAGTAGGTTTATCAAATTTTATTTGATACCCTTTCTTCAAACAAGCAAATACTGGAGAAGATGAATTAATATCTTTATGATTGGAAATGAAGAATTCAATCTTCTCTCCAAATAGATTTAAAGTGAAAATATCTGGAGAACTATCATATTCTACCCAGTTCCCATAAGTATGAAAAATTCCATTAACAGGTAAATTATGGTATACAGAATAATAATAAGTATATTTTCCAATTTCAGGAGATTGAATATAGCCTGCAGGTTCTGACACTCCATCTTTAGTTTCTAGATACTGATCATTATAATTTAATACTCCCCAAGGAGTACTGGGCTGATAGTGTAGATCTATCTTT
Source organism: Chryseobacterium sp. MYb7 (assembly GCF_002979455.1). GTDB lineage: Bacteria > Bacteroidota > Bacteroidia > Flavobacteriales > Weeksellaceae > Chryseobacterium. Next base: position 22,066 of record NZ_PCOU01000042.1, on the reverse strand, counting down.
AATTTTTGTACAGCAGTATCAAAATCATCGCTTCCCAGTACCGATTGCACAATAGTAGGCATTCCCAAGTTCCATCCCAACCCTACGCTAGAGGCTTCATCCGAAACTTTAATTCCATTTCCAGAAGTATAGTCCAGATTTAAAGGAATTGTTATATCTCCATTTTGTATAGTGTATAAGGGAATTGTAGGCGAATTTGTTCCTGTAAATTCAGAATTTTGTATATCTCCGTACCTTAAAAAACTTGCTGTAGACGGAGAATTGGGGAAATTTTTAAAATAATACGACAAGTCATTATTATTTTGGGAGTAGCTTTTAAAAAAACTCAATATTAAAATAAAAGTTGTTAATTTTTTTCTCATTTGTGTTTATTTCTTAATCAATTTTGCGTTTGCTGTTTTATTGGTGTCTGTTTTTATCGTAACCAGGTAAGCTCCTTGAATAAGTGCCTGGGTATTGATCTTTGTAACTTTGTTTTTCGTTGTAAGATTTTGAAGCTGTCTTCCACTCATATCATACAACAGGATTTCAGCATTCTTAAAATCAAAGCCAATTTCTACATATGCATAATCTGATACTGGGTTGGGATAGATTTTGATGTCTTGTTTTTCAATTAGCTGATCAACTTGTTTGTCTCCCAGCTTTACAATCTTCCAGTTTTCTTTTCCGAGTTCTTCTGTGCTGGTTCCGGCTAAAACAATTGAACCGTCTCTGTTTAGTTTTAAATCAGAAAGTCTTTCTTCCTTCTTTCTGGATTCTCCTTTTACATGTTTTCTCCACTGCTCATTTCCATTCTGATCAAGATAAATCATCCAGAAAGTTTCATCATCAGTTTGGATTCTTCCTTCAGCCTGGGTGTAACCCCCTAATAGAATTCCTTTGGAAGATTTATCGTCTGCAGAATGCAGAACGCTCATTCCCATCAAAATATCACGGTTTTTGAAATTATAGGACTTTTGCCACTGTTCATCGCCTCTTTCATTTAAAGCAATTAACCAAAGATCTGTCCCTTCTTCAATGCCTACAGTTTTATTGCCTGATATTTCTGATCTTGATTCTCCACCAATGATGAATCTGTTTGAAGTTAAAGCCAGAGTTCTGATATGATCATCTCCTTTTCCTCCGAAATTCTTTTCCCATTCAAGTTTTCCGGTTTTGTCTAACTTGACAATCCAATAGTCGCCTTCACCGAAGTTTTCAGTTTGCTTTGAGGTTGCAGATAGTAGGTTATGGGTTGCAGTTCTTTCAGACGGAGTATTTGTATTGATCGTTGATTGCTGATTATTTGTTTTAACAGATGTACTTCTTGAATAAATTCCCAGTAATGCTCCTCCATCTTTCGTTGGAATCATTTTCTCTACTTCGTCTAAACCTTTTCCACCTAAAATTAATTGGGAGAGTTCTTTTCCGTCTTTATCTAGTCTTGTAATCCAGACATCTTTGGAACCATAACCTTTTGAAGAGTTTTGTATGTTGCCTGCAACGAAGAATCCTAAATCTGTCGTTTGAATCACAGCTCTTGCTTCTTCATCAGAAGAACTTCCTAAGGTTTTCTGCCATAATTCATCACCAAATTCATTGATTCTGATTAACCAAATATCTGATCCACCTTTAGAATCTTCTTTTTTATCCAGTCCTTTTCCTGAGTAAGAAGTTCCGGCTAGCAGAAACCCTCCGTCCTGAATGGTAACTGTCGCGGATAAATAATCATGATTCTGCCCTGAGAAGTATTTTTCCCAAACTTCTTCTCCCTGCTGGTTCAGTTTTACAAGGTGAAAATCGTAACCGTTGTTTTGCTTTTGGCTGCTGGCCGCTGGCGATTGGCTTTTAGACTGTATAGAACTTCCTGTGATCAAATATTGCTGATCAATGGTTGTGGTAACCTGGCTTAAAAAATCCTGGGTAGAGGATTTGATATCTTTTTGCCACATCACTTCCTGGGCAGATATACCCAAGACTGTGCATAAAGTACATGCACCGAGATAGATTTTTTTCATTCTGTGTTGTTTTGAGTTTACAATGATTTTTTAATCCTGCGAATTTAACTTTTATTAACATATGAGAAAATACGTTCATTTCATTTAACATAAATCCTACTATTAATAATGAAATATTATTGATGATATATTAAATCCGTTTTGTTATAATGCAAAAATATCTATGCACGACGACAAAACCTGTCGTGTTAAAAATAAAAAAGGGTCAATCCTAAAAGAATTGACCCCCAAAAACATTAACTGTTTATTGATAGAATTATGATGTTTTTATTTCCAGCCTCCACCTAAACTTTTATAGATGTCGACTACTGTGCTGAGCTGCTTCTGTTTTGCTTCGATAAGCTCCATTTTAGCATCCAGCGCGTCTCTCTGGTTCAAAAGAACTTCAAGATAATCCGCTCTTGAATTACGGAACAATTGATTGGCAATATCAATAGACTGATCTAAGGCTTTGGTTTCCTGTGATTTCAATTGATAGTACTGATCTATATTTTTAACCTTTGACATTAAATTGGCAACATCCAGGTAAGCATTCAATATGGTTTTGTCATATTCATACAATGCCTGAACCTGTTTTGCATCTGCTGTCTGGAAATTAGCTTTTATCGCGCTCTTATTAATCAGCGGACCTGCCAGTTCACCTGCCAGATTGTAAGCAATGGATTCCGGCATTTTAACAAGATAGGAAGGTTTGAAAGCCTCCAGACCTAAGGTTGCAGAAATTTCCAATGAAGGATAAAATTCTTTTCTTGCCGCTTCTACATCCAGTTTTGAAGCTTTCAATTCTAATTCTGCCTGTTTGATATCAGGACGGTTTGCCAATAACTGTGAAGGAATTCCGGTATACACTGTCGGAGGAATGGTAGACATAAAGTTTTCCTTTGTTCTCACAATCGGCTGTGGATATCTTCCCAGCAAAGCATTAATTTGATTTTCCTTCTCCGTAATTTGCTGACGGATTGTATATTCTGCCGCTTTGGATTTCGCTAATTCTGCTTCAAATTTCTTCACCGCCAGTTCCGTTGCAGCAGCAGCTTCTTTCTGAATTTTGGAAATTTCCAACGCTCTCTGCTGAAGCTTGATATACTGTTGTATAATATCCAACTGGTTATCCAGAGCCAATAATTCATAATAGTTATCAGCAACTTCTTCAATAAGATTAGACAAAACAAAGTTCTTTCCTTCCACTGTAGAAAGATAGTGGGCAACTGCAGATTCTTTTTCTGTTCTGAGTTTTTTCCAGATATCAATCTCCCAGCTTGCATTTAATCCCGCTCCAAAATTTCCAAGCGGATCCGGCATTTCTTTTCCTGGTTCAATCTCAGTTGTAGCATCACCAGCTCCTTCACTGGTATAACGACCAGATTTTTTCAATCCGGCTCCTATCCCTGCAGAAACAGTAGGAGTTAATCTTCCTTTTTTAGCTAAAACACCACTTTTCGCAATTTCAATCTCCTGAAGAGTGATCAACAGCTCCTGATTATTTTTTAGAGCTGTTTCAATCAGGGTTACCAGATTGGGATCTGTAAAGAACTGTCTCCATGGAGTTGTTCCGCTATTGTTATTAGCATCCTGCTGCTCATCCTGATTAAAGTTTTGAGGAATATTTTCTTTTACCTCGTCTTTTATAACAGTTGCCATTGGCGCCTTACAGCTTGCAAGTACAAGCGATAAGGCAATGGCTGTGAATATATTTTTAGTCTTCGAATTTTCCATCATGTTCATAAGGTTCAGTTTGTTCTGTTAAAGGATTCTCTTCTTCATATCTGGCCAGTCGGGACTTATCAGCAATCGTTCCGAAGATATAATACAATCCTGGGATAATCATCAATCCGAAAATAGTTCCAATCAACATCCCTCCTGCTGCTGCAGTACCAATCGTTCTGTTACCAATGGCTCCAGGTCCTGTTGCAATTACCAATGGAATCAATCCCGCAACGAATGCAAATGATGTCATCAAAATAGGTCGGAAACGAATGGCAGCTCCTTCAATAGCAGCTTTTGCTACAGAAATACCTTCTTCTGCTTTCTTCTGTACGGCAAATTCTACAATCAACACGGCGTTTTTACCCAATAGTCCTATAAGCATAACCATTGCTACCTGCGCATAGATATTGTTTTCCAATCCTAAAAGTTTTAAACATAAAAAGGCTCCGAAAATACCCGTTGGAAGAGATAAAATTACCGGTAACGGAAGAATAAAGCTTTCATACTGAGCAGCAAGAATCAGATAAACAAATCCTAAACATACCAGGAAGATAAATACCGCTTCATTCCCACGGCTTACTTCATCTTTGGAAATACCCGCCCAGTCGATACCAAATCCTCTTGGAAGTGTTTTATCCGCAACTTCCTGAATCGCCTGAATCGCCTGTCCACTACTATATCCCGGTGCCGGAGTTCCACTCACCTCTGCAGAGTTATACATATTATGCCTTGTAATCTCGGATAATCCGTAAACTTTTTCCAATCTCATAAAGTCTGAATATGGAACCATCTGATCTTTATCGTTTTTAACGTATAATTTCAGTATATCTGTTGGTAAGGCACGATATTGAGGCCCTGCCTGAACGATTACTTTATATGGTCTGTCAAAACGGATGAAACTCGTCTCATAGTTGGAACCGATCAGTGTGGATAAATTATCCATTGCCTTTTCAATAGTCACCCCTTTTTGTTCTGCAAGATCATTATCAATCTTAAGCATATATTGTGGGAAACTGGCAGAATAGAATGTAAATGCCGACCCCAGCTCCGGACGCTTCTTCAGCTCCTTCACAAAATCGTTACTTACCTGTTCCATTTTATGATAGTCTCCACTTCCTGCTTTATCCAGCAGACGAAGTTCAAACCCTCCTGCTGCTCCATATCCTGGAACAGACGGCGGCTGGAAGAATTCAATATTAGCTCCCGGAATATTTTTGGCTTTTTCCTCGAGTTTTTCAATGATTTCTGCAGCAGATTCTTTACGTTCTTCCCAGCTTTTAAGGTTGATCAGACAGGTTCCTGAGTTGGATCCGGTACCTTCCGTCAAAATCTCATATCCTGCAAGGGATGAAACAGACTGTACTCCATCAATATCTTCAGATTCTCTCAATAATTCTCTGGCAATCTGGTTTGTTCTTTCCAATGTAGATCCCGGAGGAGTTTGAATAATTGCATAGATCATCCCCTGGTCTTCTGCCGGAATAAATCCTGAAGGCAGAGAGTTACTCAGGAAGAATGTACAGGCACAAAATGCTAATAGTAACGGCAATGTAATTGTTTTTTTTGTTACTGTTTTATTCAGCATCTTCTCATATCTTCCAGCTCCTTTCGTAAATACGTTATTGAATTTATCAAGGAAAATAGTAATTGGAGTTTTCTTTTTAGCTTTTCCGTGATTATTTTTCAAGATCAAAGCACATAATGCCGGTGTCAAAGTAAGAGCTACAATTCCTGAAAGGATAATGGATGAAGCCATTGTAATAGAGAACTGGCGATAGAATACCCCAACCGGTCCTGACATAAATGCAATTGGAATGAATACAGATGCCATTACCAATGTAATTGCGATAATTGCTCCACTGATCTCATGCATTGCTTCTTCTGTTGCTTTTAATGGAGAAAGATGTTTTTCTTCCATCTTGGCGTGTACGGCTTCAATTACTACAATCGCATCATCTACCACCACCCCGATCGCCATTACCAAGGCAAAGAGGGAAATCATATTCAGGGTAATTCCAAAGGCTGACATTACTGCGAATGTTCCTACCAATGAAACCGGAACGGCCAGTGCTGGAATCAACGTTGAACGCCAGTCTCCAAGGAATAAGAATACCACGATAGCCACCAGAACGAAAGCCTCAAATAAAGTATGAATTACTTTCTCCATGGAGGCATCCAGGAATCTTGAAACGTCATAACTGATATCGTAATGCATTCCTTTAGGGAAGTTATTCTTTTCAAGATCTTTCATCAATGCTTTTACGTTTTTGATAACGTCACTTGCATTAGATCCATAGGATTGCTTTACAGTAATTGCGGCAGAAGGCTTCCCGTTCAATGTAGAATAAATATCATACATGGAACTTCCAAATTCTATATCAGCGACATCTTTTAATCTTACCGATTCTCCATCCGGCTTTGCTTTTAAAATGATATTTCCGTAATCTTTTTCGTTGTTGAAACGACCCGAATATTTTAAAATGTATTCAAATGATTGAGAGCGCTTTCCGGAACTTTCTCCTGTTTTACCCGGAGATGCTTCCAAACTTTGCTCATTCAGAGATTCCATTACTTCATCAGCTGAAATATTATAAGCTGTTAATCTATCCGGTTTAAGCCAGATACGCATTGCATATTCACGGGTTCCCAGGATATCTGCAAAACCAACACCACTTACCCTTCTCAATTCAGACATCACGTTGATATCTGCATAGTTGAAGAGGAATTTCTGGTCAGCTTTAGGATCATCACTATACAGGTTAATGTACATCAACATGTTGGGTTCCTCACGCGTGATCTTTACCCCCTCACGTACTACAAGAGGCGGCAGCTTATTCACTACCGAAGATACACGGTTCTGAACGTTTACTGCAGCTACGTTGGGATCTGTCCCCAGATCAAATACAAGCTGAATGGAAGCTTCTCCATCATTACCTGCATCCGAGGTCATATATTTCATACCCGGAACTCCATTTAGTCCTCTTTCCAAAGGGATTACTACGGATTTAATCAACAATTCGTTGTTAGCTCCAGGATATTCTGCGGTAATATTTACTTTAGGCGGAGAAATGGACGGGAACTGAGTCACTGGAAGTTTCACCAATGACAAAATCCCTAAAAATACAATAATCAATGAGATTACTATAGACAGAACAGGTCTGCGAATGAATTTTTTAAACATACTGCTTCATTTTAGAGACCATTACTCTGCTTTTAATTTCAATGACTGAAGAACTTTCTTAGGATCCTGGAATTTTGTTTTCACCTTTTGATCATCCTTCACTTTCTGAACTCCCTCCAGAAGAATCTGATCTCCTTTTGAGATTCCTGAACCTACGATATAAAGATCCGGAAGTTCATAAGCGACTTTGATATTTCGGGATTTTGCCACTCCGTTTTTGTCAATAACAAATACATATTTCTGATCCTGAATTTCATAGGTAGCTTTCTGTGGAATAATCAAACCGTTATGAACAGGCATTGTCATCTGTATCTTTCCTGTTTCTCCGTTTCTCAGAAGTTTATCAGGATTAGGGAATTTGGCACGGAAAGCAATATTTCCGGTCTCATTATCAAATTCTCCTTCAATCGTCTGGATCTCTCCTTTTTGGGTATACATTTCTCCGTTAGCAGTAATCAGGGATACCTGGTTACTTCCTCTGTCTGCTGCGTGAGTCTGATAACTTAAATATTCAGGCTCAGAAACATTGAAATAGGTATAGATATTGGTATTATCCGATAATGATGTTAAAAGGTCTCCTTCATCCACAAGACTTCCCAGTTTCAAAGGAATTCTGTTGATAATACCAGAGAATGGTGCTTTAATATCAGTAAATGAAAGGTGGATCTGAGCCAGTTTCATTTCTGCATTCGCAGCATCCAGCTTGGCTTTCGCCATTGCTCTTTCATTTTTGGAAACGATGTTGTTTCCTGCTAATGTACTTGCATTTTTCAGTTCGATAGAAGCCTGTTCTACCTCTGCTTTTGCTTTTAATAATTCTGCCTGATAGAGTTTTGGCATAATTCGGAACAAGGTTTGTCCGGCCTGTACGTACTGACCTTCATCTACAAAGATTTTTTCCAGGAAACCTTTTTCCTGAGCTCTCACTTCAATGTTTTTTACGGATTGAATCTGGGCTACGTATTCTTTGTTGATTACGGTATCCATTACCACAGGGGATGTCACCGGATAGACGGTAACTTCTTCTTTTTCTTCTTTTTTCTTATTGCAGCCAACCGCCAACAAAAGGGCACTCAGCGCAATTCCCGAAGCAACTCTTTTTATCATAATTCTAGAGTTTATATAATCGTTAATGTTTTGATAGAAATAAAAAACGGTAATAAAAGGGGTACAATGTGATGATTACCAACATACACAACGTAAGGATTTCCCACCTGGTATCAGGCAGAAAATAAATAGAACGGAAAAATTTTAAATTCTGATGGAACGGATAAGAATAAATCTTTTGGTCGCCAAGCCCAAAACAAAGCCGTGAATATCCGGTTTGAATCTTTTATAGCTTTTTAATCCAAAAATATAGACTAATGAGAAAACTCCGGCAAAAACAATTACAGCCTGCAATACATCAGAAAGCTGGAAATCATTTTCAGTAAGCTCTAAGGTTGAGTTGTCTACATTGTCTGTCATCTGCTGAACAGAAAGTTTTTCAAAAGTCTGATTCAGGCGGTTGGCTCTTTTGGGCATATGATGAGAAGAATGACCGCTGTAGTCATTTCGAAGAGTTTTAACGTCGATTCTGCTTTCTACTACAAAGAGCAGAAAAAGACCGGTTAAAAAGTATACTACGAAGTTTCTCATTTTGAAGTTGCAAATGTACACCCAGATTATGACATTATCATCATGGATTAACAAAATTTAACTATCCTTTAAAATACCTGAATAAAAAGAACTGATAAATAGTAAATATTTCCTTTATCCAAGCACAATTTGGGAAATTCTGTATTCCATCTGTGTAATTTTTAATTTTCAAAAATCAAGCCAATTTTTACCCTTAGAAAAAATTCTAGTCAAAAATCTGTTGTGTTTTTTGACATTATAAAGTGCCGTTTGAATCAGTTTTAGAGTACTTTTATTATTGAATTAAAACAACTTAACCTAACTTTTGTCATGATTTCATTTTATTAATATTAACTTATTGCCTGTCTTTCTTTTTTGAATTACTTTTGCCGAAAATTAACACAAGTAGTTAAAAAAAATGAAAAAGAATTACCACATCTTCCTGAGAATAATACGGTTAAAACTCTCTTATTAAAGACCATTTCCCTTAATTTTCAACAACAAATATTATTTCCCGTTTCGTGAAAAATGTTTCTAAAAACAGTGAGATAAATTTACTTTAATTCATACTTTCTGTTAGTTTATGAAAATTTAACATATATTTATTAAAAATATTTGTAAATTTATAAGGCATTAACATCATTATTCATGAAACACTTTAAAATCACATCTCACTATGAAAAAATTATTAGTATCAGTCCTTTTCGGATTGACCATTATTTCCCTAACAGCGTGTAAGCATCCCGGAAAAGAAGCTGAAACCATTACCACTTCTGCGCCAGAAAATGCGGACGACATTTCCAAAAATGTGTATGTTGACAGCTATGGAGAAAAGATAGAAGTAACCATCAACAGCACCAAAAATACTGCAACTATACATTTAAACGGTAAAACTTTTGACCTTAAAAAAAGTGATGCTTTACCGGAGTATACTGCCTCTAATGAAGAGTATCAATATTCTGATATTAAGGGAAATATAACTTTCCTGAAGAAGAATGTAGATATGGTTCTATTCCACCTTAAACAAGAAAAAAAACAATCAGGACCGGCGAAAATGGCATCGTATTAGCATATTGAACACCATTCATCTTAAAAAAAATAAGTATTATGAAAAGTTTATATTATTATTTATCGGCACTTGTTATCGCTATGTTTTTAGTAGTTTCTTGTAAAACACAGAATACACAAAAAGCAACTACTGATATTACAGGAAAAACATGGAAGCTTACTGAGCTTAACGGAAAGCCGATTGATCTTAAAAACCCTAAGAACAATCCTTATTTCAAACTTGACATGAATGGTATGAGATACCAAGGACATGCAGGTTGCAACGGTTTGGGAGGAACATTCGAGATCAAACCTGAAATGATGAGAATAAAATTCAACCAGGGAATGTCTACCATGATGGCTTGCGAAGATCTGGATATTGAAAACCAGTTTACAAAAGCAATCCTTGCAGCAGATAACTATTCTGTGAATGGAAACACACTTACTTTAAACAAAGCAAGAATGGCTCCTTTAGCAAAATTTGTTCTTCAATAAAATAATTCTATCTCACTTAAATAAAAAAAGACGCCCGATTTTCAGGCGTCTTTTTTATGTGCTTTACTCTTTTTTATTGTAAATGATGTAACAAATCAGAAGGCTGATATTTACCAGAACAGCAAATGCATTTGACAAAATAATAGGTAATTCGCCTTTTTCAAAGCCATACCATACCCACAGTGAGAGCCCTGAAATAAGCACCAAAAGCATAAGCAGGGAAATATCTTCTACATTCTTCTCTCTGATCACTTTTATCAACTGTGGAATCATGGAAACAGAAGTCAGAATTCCGGCAATGATACCTAATATATTTTCATTCATACATGCTATATTTTTGGATAGATATACTAAAATATGTTAATGAAATCTATTCATAGAAACTTCTTCATGCAACGGAATACCTTCTTCAATAAAGCGGAATAAATCTCTTGTAAAATAACAGCCATTCAGAATACCACGGGCACCTAATCCGTTAAAAACATATAAACTTTTCAATGTTTCATGCCTGCCAATGATGGGTCTTCTGTCTTTTACTGTGGGACGGAAGCCAAAGTGTACTTCTACCACTTCAAAATCGTATGGGTAAAATTCTGAAAGTCCTTTGACCAATTGTTCAACTGCAGATTCGTCAATATGATGATGAAGCTGCTCTCTGTCATAGGTTCCCCCATAGAAATAAAGTCCGTTTCCGGTCGGGAATAAGAAATGTTTTTTCTTAACCGTTATGTTTTCAGGAATTGGCTGTGAAAGCTTTACTTTTACATGGTGACCTTTATTGGGATTCACCGTGATCTCTGAAAAATACGGATTATCTTTCACTCCCATTCCTTCGCAGAAAATAATATTTTTGAAGGTAAAATCTTTGTATATGGATTCGGAAGGATCCAATTTAGCATAATCAAATTTTTCTTTTACCAAATGATTGTTTTTTTCAAAATAACTGAATAAACCACTGAAAAATCCATTAACATTAAGTCTGGCAGACTGATTCACCTTTCCGGTCTGAAAGTCGTTTTTAACTATATTTAAACGATCAAAATTTTTGTCAAGAAAAGCAGATAATTCTTCATTTTCTGATTTTCTCAACCAAAGGTTCTGTTCATTCTCATTATGAAAGATTCGGTGAATGGGAGCATTGATCAGATAATTTTCTCCGGTATAAGATTCTATTTCCTTCAGACTGTCTTTAAGAAAATCTATTTGCTCCTGTGCTTTCCAGAATGTGGTAAACTTCTTTAGCACAACCGGATTGATAATTCCTGCTGAAACTTGTGAAGCACTTTTTTTCCCTTCAGAAAAAATGACAAAGGACTTGTTGTTTTTAATTAGCTGATGAGCCATAAATAGCCCTGCGTATCCATCTCCTACAATAATATAATCTACATTTTTCATATGAGAAATTTCATTTATTTAAAGGTCACATGTAATCGCCTACATTATTGATTATGATTATTGATTAGTAATAAACAAAGGGCGATTTCATAATAAAAAAAACCTGAGTAAAAATACTCAGGTTTTCTATAAATATCAAGTGAAATTTAGTAATTCCACATATCATTTTCCATGTCAAGAATCTGTGCTTTGATTCTATCGCTTTCTTCCAGCTGCTCATCAGCATTTTTAGGAATATAGTCCTTAATAGTACCATCACCTAAACCAGCTGAAGACTTATAAATGATAGAAGAGAATCTTCTTGCATTGATAACATCATCGAAAGATAAGTCAGCAGACGAATTTTTTCTGTTGAAGACAAAATTGTTTGCTAAAACATCACGAGCACTTGGATAATAGATCCAGAACAGGTCAATAAGCTCATCGTTACCAGCAATAGGCTTACCATCTGGACCGATAACTCCCTGTACTGCAGGATCTGGTCCCATTGCAGCGATACCAAGAGGTCTATATTTCATTTGCCCGTCTCTCTTATCGATAAACCACATACCCATGATTTTAAGAACTTTTACTTTATCAGTAGTGGTCTTAAATACGTCAGTATATTGTTTCTTTTCTGCTTCCGTAAGCTGTCTTCCAGAGTTTAAGATATCAATAGCAGCATCATTGATGATTACTTTTTCTAATCTTTTTTGAATTCCTTCCGGAGAAAGTTTTACCGTAAAGTTTTCATCATCATATACCTGCTCAATCTTTCCTGTTAAAGCTGCATCCAGCAATAATTGGTATAAAGATCTTGTTGGAGTAGAAAGAAGACTATTTTCATTATCATAGTAGAATGGCTGGTTGATCTTATCATTCATATCAATGATCTCCCATACAAACATACTTTTAAGGATATCCTTGTCTTCTACAAAACCATACTCAAGAGGCTTTACTGTTTTATCTACAATAGTATCACCAACTTTTTGTTTATTTTCCGCTCTCATCTGTCTGAACTCTTCCGGAGAAGCTGCGTTCAGAATAGTCTGGGAAAAAGCAAATCCCGAAACTAATACTAAAAGGGTGCTAATATATTTTTTCATAATAAATTACAATTTTAGTCCTATGGAATGTTAATAATTATAGGAGTAATGTTTTTAATAACCTGTCCATCTAAACCTTGAGCAGTAACTTTGATATCAAAGATAGAAACTACATCTCCGGATCTAAGATTCTTCACTAGTCCAGCAGCATCATTCAATGAATTTCCGTGAACTAACAGCGCTGCTCTACCTGGTACTCTCACCATAAACTGCGTTACAGTAAATGAAACCGGGAAGTCGAAGTCAGGAATTGCAGCCTGTACCGTTTGGTTCTGGATAGAAGTTGCCGGCATAGATACGATACTGCTTCCTCTGATCTGCCCTTGTGGTGGTGGTACATTTTTAATTCTGTATTCAAATACCTGAGATACTGTTTTTCCGTAAGGGTCTGTCCCTGACAACGTTAACTTAACCGTATTACCCGAAGTTGGTTTTATACTCCATTTTCCTGGGCCTGTACTTTTCACAGATGCACCCGGAGCAGATAATGAAAGTTTAGAATTGTCAGCACCTAAGATTGATCCTGAAACAGGGTTCTCAAGTCCTCTATACATTACATTCATTTTGTCTGCAGAAAGTAATAATCCTTTTTCAAGTTTTACTTCTCTAGGTCCTGCGATTACATTATAAGTATGTGTCCATGGGTAACTTTGTGGCTTACCTGAAGCATCTGTTAATGTAATTGTACCTCCTAATTTATGTTCACCAATTCCAGAACCTGAAATAGATGTAATACCTTTACCATTTTCTACTCTGCCTACACCAGAGATACTAATCTTGTTACTTGTAGAATAAGTACCTAACATTACTTTTACTTCAGCCTGTTTTCCTGCCTGGATATCAACCGGGCCTGAAACAATAGGCTCATAGCTTGAAAATTTGATACTAGCATCTACTTTTTCTTGCAGCAACATTGCCAATGCATCAGACTGTACGTTTCTGGCATCATTTTGGATAATCTCTAAATTGGAGATTGCACCAATCAAAGGCTGATGATAGAATTTATTCTGAAACCAGGTCTTATCATTTGGAGATTTTCCTTTTGGATATTCAGCTATAAGAGATGCATTAGCTCTATTCACTAAATCTTGCAATTGATGATTTTGTCCGAAAGTAGTATTGATATAATTTCTTATAGCATCAATCTTAGCCTTTAACTCATTTGCTCCTTTTGAAAGAGTATTTTCTTCTCCATCCTTAAAGAAATATTGTGTTGCCCCTTCATTATTATTAAGTGAAGAAAAATTCTCACTAACATCAATCGGCTTACCAGTTGCTGGATCGTTTTCTATAAATTCAGCCTCTTTCTTCAGCTTTCCTTTGATTTGTTCTGCATGAGAAACCAAATCATCGATTTTTTGCTTTAATACCTTATATTGCTCCCAAGGCTGCGCATAAGTATCCGGTACCTGTTGTGCCTTAGCTTCTAATGTTTTTTCAAATATATCACTGTTTTTAGCTTCAGTAAGCATACGTGTTGCTTTTAAAGAAACTGTAGAGTCATAGTATGATCTGATGATTTCTGCATCAATATTTAGGGCCATCATCGCGATGAACACCAAATACATCAGGTTGATCATCTTCTGACGAGGGGTCTGTTTTCCTTGTGCCATTCTCTTTTCTTTGTTTTTTGATTAAGTAGTTAAATTTAGAAATGGTTAGGAATTAAGATTTCATAGCAGTTAGCATACCACCATAAACTCTATTTAAGTTATTAAGATTAGATGTTAAACCTTGTAGCTCTTGATTGAATTTCTCAGAATGCTCTGCAGATTTCTGCATGTCTGCTACATATTTGTTAGCAAATTCTGATTGTTTTTTACCGCTTTCCAATTGCATTGCATAAAGAGCATTCATGCTTTCCATATGCTGAGCAGCTTTGTTTAATTGGTCATTATATTTATGAGTAGAAGCAGATACATCAACAGTTTGATTGATCTGATCAACAGAGTTTGAGAATTTATCAATTCCTGTTCTTAGTCTTTCAAATAATTGAACATCTAATCTAGCATCTTCAAGCATTTTGTCCAATTTGGTTGAAAGAGAATTCTCTAATTCAGCAAATTGAGCTGCAGCATTATTATTTCTGGAAGAAACATTAGAGTGTAATGGATTTGGGTTAGCATGTTTATCTAATAACTCAGGATAAACATTTTCCCAAGCATACGACTCTTCTGATTTTGGAGGGTCAAATGCAAAAATGATAAAGATAATCGCCTCAGTGATAAGTCCCACGGTAAGGGCAACATTACCATTAATTGGTCCATAGGAAATGTGAGTAATTTTAAGCCAAGCTCCAAGAATTACAATTGCAGCACCGAATGAATAAAAGAAATTCATCCAAGCATCTTTAGTCTTAAACATATTGAGTTAGTTTTTTTAATGTTAAATAAAATTGTTATTGAAAAATTGTCTGATTAATTTCTGTTAACTCTTCTTGGTTTAACAGCTGCTTCAGGAATATCCTGTACAGTTCTGAATCCGATATAGCTTCTTGCGGAATCTTTTCTTTCCCAATCTCTAGCACCTGTCATTAGTGCATATCCTATATCTTTCCAAGATCCTCCTCTTACAGATTTCTTCGTATCCTTTTTGTCTTTAGTAGAAGGATTTAATGTAGAAGAGAATCCAGATGAAGAATTGTTAAACGAAGATAATGTCCACTCAGAAACGTTTCCAGCCATATCAAATAACCCAAACCCATTTTTCTTAAATTTCTTAACTGGAGCTGTATATGTATAAGTACCTTTTTTCTCGTCTTCCATGTAGTTACCTCTCTTCGGTTTGAAGTTAGCAAGGTAACAACCTCTGTCATCCATTAAATATGGGCCTCCCCAAGGGTAAGTAGCATTTTGCATACCTCCTCTTGCAGCATATTCCCATTCAGTCTCAGTTGGAAGACGGAACTCTAATGGTCTTTGTTTTTTTCTTTTTAAACTTTCGTTGTAATCAGTTTTCAATTTAGATCTGAAGTTACAATAAGCTCTTGCCTGATCCCAGGTTACTCCAACTACAGGATAGTCTTTGTAAGCTTTGTGCCAGAAATATTGTTCAAATAATGGCTCATTGTAAGCAAAGTGGAAATCTTTTACCCAAACTGTAGTATCAGGATAGATCGCGATACTTTCGCTTTTCAGGTAATTAGCTCCTCTTTCGTTATCTGCAACAGCAGCGTCCATATCTCCCCAACGGTAAGTATATTTCAGCTTACTTACATCTAAAATTCTTTCGTTTCCAATTCTTGAAGAAGAAGGCAGATACATAGATTCTAAAACCTCTGCGTATTCTACATCCGGGTATTTTGTTGTACTCCAGTGTAAAGGAATTTTCCAATCTAACCTTTTGCTAGCATCATATCCTCCATCTTCGCGGCCTCCCTGGCCTTCCATATATTCTTGATAAGGTGTTAAATTTTCTTCTTTTTTAGCAAGATATGCGTAATCTCCTATTGCTGCTCCTTTACGTCCGCCTTCATCACCACCTTCTCCGGCAGCTTCAGCAAGTAAAGTTCTCGCAATAGAGTCTCTTACATAATTGATAAATACTCTGTACTCCGAGTTGGTAGTTTCTGCTTCATCCATGAAGAAAGAAGAAACAGTAACAGTCTTCAATGCTGCTTTTTCAGGAGTATTTGTTGGATCCTGGTCTGCTAAACCAGCAACAAATGAACCTGCAGGAATTGCGACCATTCCGTATGGTCTTTCCGCAACAAATGATTTAGTTTTTTCTCTTGGTATCAATTCTCCTTTTGTTCCTGGCTTCCCTACAGAAGAGCTGCCACCACCTGAACAAGATACCGATGCTACCGACGCAGACAATAATAAAAGAAATATCCTTTTCATGTTAATTTTTATAATTAAGCCGTAAATATATAATTTTTTTAAGAAACTTTTAAGATTTTTTTTGAAATAACGGAAGAAATCTAAATTTATTTTATTTACAACAACTTTTTATTCCACGGTTACAGATTTTGCAAGGTTTCTCGGTTGATCTACGTTGGCTCCTCTATATACTGCAATATAATAAGCAAGCAGTTGCAGAGGTACGGAAGCAACGATTGGTGAGAAACATTCTGAAGTTTCAGGGATTTCAATAACATAATCTGCCATTGCACTCACCTGACGGTCTCCTTTATTCACTACAGCGATAATTTTTCCTTTTCTCGCTTTAATTTCCTGAACATTACTTACAATTTTATCATAGTGACCTTTTTTAGGTGCTATAATTACAATTGGCATGTTTTCATCGATCAGGGCAATAGGACCGTGCTTCATTTCTGCAGCCGGGTATCCTTCTGCATGGATGTAAGAAATTTCTTTTAATTTTAATGCTCCCTCAAGGGCAGCTGGATAATTATACCCTCTTCCTAAATAAAGGAAGTTTGTAGCTTTCACAAAATCTTTTGCAATATTCTGCGTCAGCTCATGGGTTGTATTCAACACTTCTTCAATTTTCTTAGGAATAGCATCAAGCTCAGCAATTAAGCTCATAAATTCAGCGTTTCCTAAGTTCCCGTTGTGTTTTCCTAATTTAAATGCAATTAAAGTAAGGATGGTAAGCTGTGCCGTAAATGCTTTTGTAGAAGCAACCCCGATTTCAGGACCGGCATGTGTATATGAACCTGCATCTGTAATTCTTGCAATTGAAGAATCTACAACATTACATATACCATATATAAATGCACCTTTTTCTTTTGCCAGTTTTAAGGCAGCCATCGTATCAGCAGTTTCTCCGGACTGAGAAATAGCAATCACTACATCTTTATCGGTAATAATTGGGTTTCTATATCTGAATTCTGATGCGTATTCTACTTCAACAGGGATTCTTGCATATTCTTCTATAAGATATTCTCCGATAAGACCTGCATGCCATGAAGTACCACAAGCAATGATAATGATTCTGTTGGCATTTTTGAATCTTTCCACATGATCCCAAATTCCGGCCATTTTGATCACTCCTTCATCTACAAGAAGCCTACCTCTCATCGTATCATGTACAGATTTAGGCTGTTCAAAGATTTCTTTAAGCATGAAATGCTCATATCCACCTTTTTCTATCTGCTCAAGACTAAGTTTAAGTTCTTGAATTTCAGGCTCAATTTTAGAGTTATCATTGATGGTTCTGATATCTACTCCACCTTCAAGAGAGATGGTAGCCATATGTCCTTCTTCAAGATAAATAGCTTCTTTTGTAAACTCTACGAAAGGAGAAGCATCAGATGCAATAAAATATTCTTTATCACCGATTCCGATTGCTAAAGGAGAACCCAGTCTTCCTACTACCAATACTCCGGGATAATCTTCATGAAGTACAGTGATGGCATATGCCCCATATACCTCATTCAATGCATATCTTACTGCAGTCGGGAAATCGGTTTCAGATTTAAGATCCATAAAATACTGAACAAGATTTACCAATACTTCAGTATCTGTTTCTGATTTGAAAGTAAATCCTTTTTCAGTAAGCATTGTTTTAATAGTATCATAGTTTTCGATGATACCATTGTGTACAATTGCTATTTTTCCATTATTTGACAAATGCGGGTGAGAGTTTCTGTCACTTGGAACTCCATGGGTAGCCCAACGTGTGTGGCCCATTCCAATTTTAGATGTTCCTTTTAATTCTTTCGAAATATTCACCAAATCCTCAACTTTACCTTTTGTTTTTTCTACTTCAAGCTTATTGTCTGAACCTTCTAAAACAATTCCGGCACTGTCATACCCTCTATATTCCAATCTTCTAAGACCGTTGATTACAATTTCGTAAGCGTCTTGAAAACCTGTATATCCTACTATTCCACACATATTATTTTGTCTAGTGTTTTTTTATTGTATTTATTTTTTTGTAGCGTAAACCACTTTAAGCTGAACTCTGTTTGCGTTTGTTTTGTCTAATGAACCTGTAAGAATCATTCTATTCATATCAAATGCTCTTGTTGTATTACGAACTCCTAAAAGTTTTCCTGTAGCATCTGCAGCAAATGTTCCAGCATTGATCCATAATGGCTTATTAGTTATTGGCTGATCATTTCCACTCGCGTCCTTTTCTGTTTTCCCTTCAACAAGATCTTTAAGAGTTTTTGTTACTACAAAATCGTAGTACCCCTTACTTTCATTGTAGCTATATAACCCAAGACCAGCTAATAAGTCTGATGAATAAGCTAATTTTGAGAAATCAAGAGTTCCATCAGCCTTCATTGGATTCACTGTAAACCTGCGATCTTCTGTTGAATTGGTATTTTTCCAGCTTGCCGGATCCAGATATACTCTGATCTTAGCACTTAAAATACCTATCTTATCTTTTGTATAAATATCTCTAAGAGCAGCAATCGTTTCATCCTTAATTTTCACAACTGCAGAAGGACCTCCCATACCCTGAACGTAAAGTTTTGCATCTCCATCATTGGTATTAATTGATGCCAATGCATTTGCAGAAGGAGTTCCACTTCTGTTGAATTCATATTGTCCAATGTGAGCATTAAGACCTCCTACATTGAAGACAAGGTTTGTTTGTGGTCTTGTAGTTGTTCCGTTATCTACTTTATCATATTTATAATACATGATAAGCTGCAAATCATTAGGAGAGAACTGATAAAGATATTTATCAGTTTCATCCACGGAAATTCTGATTCCTTTAAAATATCTGATAAAGTTGGAAGCATCCTGAAGTTCAGGCTTTCCTTTTTTATCAAGAATATGAGTTTGGAAAAAGTCTGTATTGCTCAGCTTCAGTCTGTATCCAAGGTTTCCTGTGAATACAACCGAGTTATCAGATTTTTTAGTAATAGAGATTGCGCTTACGTTACCATCAAATACTCCTGAACCTAGCAGCTCACCAGTACTTACAGTCTTATTGGAACGCTTGAAACTATCATCATTTGAATCCAGGAATGTAGTAATCTCATGTACATTGATTTTCATTGATTTTGAAGCGCCTCCTATTTTACCGTATTTACGAACAGGATACGTTTTCTTCTCAATAGAAACTTCTGTAGCGACACCATCTACAGGAAAATCAGTTTTCGCATACGTATTGGTTTTTAATGAATCACCTTCAAAGTAATAAGTATTGGAAATTGTATTGGCTGGTGGTCTTACCACAAGAACTACAGAGTCTACTTTTGGGTTTGCACCATTAAAATCGAAATTATCCACAGGCATTCTTAGCTGGGTAAGATAAGAAGCTCTCTGCATTCCGAACTGACCTTCTGTGAAAGCCCCAAGAACACCTACCGTTAAGGCACCACCGCTTTCATTCAATCCATTGATCAATCTGGCAGCATCACTTCTGATAGAGTCATTATTATTATAATTGTATGCAACAACATCATATGATATTTCATTACCTTGTGCTGCGTCATTATTAAACAACTGCTCGCCAAGAGAATCCGGATCAGGTTCACAGTTATAAAGGATTGTACTTCCGAAAATCGCCAATAAAAGCATGGCGAAGGTCCTTTTAAGAGTATGAGTCATTAAAAATGTGTTTTTAATAAAGTTGATTAATAGAATCTACGTCAAGATATTCCGATTTTTCGGTGGTTGTTTCGTTGAAAGCCTTATCCAGGTCTTCATCCAGAAACTCGTCACCTTTTACAACGGCATTTACATAGTTCATACTTTCGATAACAAAACTTTTAATTGTTGGTTTATCTAACGCTTTTAATCCTGAAATATTATCAAACTGTAGTTTTTCGTCGATCTTTTTATCCAGATCAGCATCTTTCTCATTGTACAGAGAAAGAACAATTTTCGCGTCTTTGAAATAAGTATCTGATTCGTAGTAAGTTTTAAGGTAAATTGGAACAAAAGAAGACATCCATCCGTTCAAATGAATAACATCTGGTACCCAGTTTAGCTTCTTGATGGTTTCAATAACCCCTCTGGCAAAGAAAATAGCTCTTTCATCGTTGTCTTCGAAAGGATTTCCTTCATCGTCGAAATAGTATTGTTTTCTTTTGAAGTATTCTTCATTGTCAATAAAGTAAACCTGAAGTCTTTCCCCCGGAAGAGACGCTACTTTAATGATTAGAGGCTGATCCAGATCATTGATAATGATATTCATCCCTGAAAGACGGATTACTTCATGAAGCTGGAACTTTCTCTCACTTATTTGTCCAAATCTTGGCATAAAAACTCTTACATCATTGCCTTCTTGGTGCATCTTAAGTGCCATTTTGTTTACCACTGCAGCCATATTCGTGTCTTCTTGATATGGATACATCTCTGTAGTAATGTACAGTATTTTTTGATTCGGCATAAACTTTCTATCTAATTTTTGTAAAAATGCTTTAATGTGCAAAATTACAAAAAAACATCCAACATTATTTTAATTAACATTTTTTTACGAAAATTCCCTCTCCCAAATTATTAAAAGTACATATTATTATGCGATATTTTTAGTATTTTTGAAATAGTATTAAAATAAACTATGGAAGTTATAAAAAACAGGAAAGTCCTTCAGGATTTCATTGAAAGACAGAAAGAAATGGGAAAAAGAATTGGCTTTGCTCCTACCATGGGGGCTTTGCACAAAGGCCATCTTTCTCTGTATGAAGAAGCAAGAAAAGAAAATGACCTTGTTATTTCTTCAATTTTTGTAAATCCAACCCAGTTCAATAATCCTGAAGATCTTGAAAAATACCCAAGAGATATTAACAGAGACATCCTTATTCTTCAGAATTCAGGGCTTGTGGATGCTGTTTATATTCCTGAGGTAGCAGATATTTACCCTGAGAAAACCGAAAGCCAGCATTATGATTTTGACGGATTGGAAAATGAGATGGAAGGAAAATCAAGACCGGGGCATTTTGATGGTGTAGGAACAGTTGTAGAAGAGCTATTCAGACAGGTACAGCCTGACAGTGCTTATTTTGGAGAAAAAGATTTCCAGCAGCTTGCTATTATAAAAAAAATGGTAGAGAAAAAGCATCTTCCTGTTAAAATAACCGGAGTTCCTATTTACAGAGCAGAAAACGGACTTGCATTAAGTTCTAGAAACCAAAGACTGCATGAAGACAGGAAAGAAGCTTCAAAACTTATTTACGAAACCCTAAATAAAGTGAATGACTGGTTCAGAACAGTTACCATACCTGAAATAAAAGAAAGAGTAACTGATATTTTTGATGACCAGCAGGGCATGAAGCTTGAATACTTTCTGATTGCTGATGAAAACACATTACAGGAAACGGATTTCTTCTATAAAGACAGAAATTTCAGAGCGTTTATTGTGGTAGTAGTGGATGGAGTGAGATTAATCGATAATATGCATCTGGATTAATACAATATACTTTACAAAATAAAAAAACTCTGACGGCTGTAGTCAGAGTTTTTTTATTCTATTATAATTATTGTTACTTATATCATTTCAGACTTCATACAAAAATCAAAGGCCTCCTGAGGGAAGCCTTTGAAACACCAAATCACAAAATATTAATATGAAAAAAATTTACTTTTCAGTAAACTTGTGACCCGGCTGGGATTCGAACCCAGGACCCATACATTAAAAGTGTATTGCTCTACCAGCTGAGCTACCGAGTCGGC
>NZ_PCOU01000041.1 GCF_002979455.1 Chryseobacterium sp. MYb7 | reverse complement strand
GCATATGATGGAAATATCATTAAAGCTCTTATTTTTGAAACTTAACAAGCAATTATCTATAATTATTTAACAATACCCTAAAAGTTTACCATCATCTTGTTTCTTTAATTGACTATCGGTTGAGATATAAGGTAATTCCAGTTCTCCATTGGTTCCAAAAGATATATCTACAATTCCGTTTGCCGTAAGTTTTGATAAAAAAGATTTTTCAGTTCCAGAACTATTATTTTTATTATAAATAAAATAGATGCTTCCGTCTGAATTCTGAATCATTCTGGACCAATAATTATTGGTGTTGTTTCCTGACGTTGTAAATTTTCCATTTGAAGCAAAACCGTTGTCTTTGGAAATAATCTGAGAAAATGCGCTCTGAGTTAACAGAATAAAAATAAGAATTAATTGTTTTATCATATTGTGTGTATTTCAATGCAAAGTGATAAAAAATTATTGAAATATGAAAAAATCAACCTACTACACACATATCACACACATATCACTTACATATTATATCTTGGTAAATGGTTGAAAATCAAAATAAAAAAACCTTCAGAAAACTGAAGGTTTTAAATTTTTTAATTAGAGAATTCTATCAATTCTTCTTTTTTGGCATTGTAGATTTTGTATTCTAAATATTTAAAAGAATCTCTTGGAACAATGGTTACCCATTTTTTGTATTTGATAAACCATTTCATCTGGATACTTTTAATGCCTTTTGTAAGGTAGGCTTCCACAAATGGGTGTACGTGCAGGTAGATTTTTCCTTTTTCTTTCTGCAGGATGTTTCTTAAGGTTTCACCCATTCTTTCCACGATAACAATTGGAGCTACAATTTCTCCGTCTTTGTTCGGGTTTTCTTCTTTGGTATCGATCTGCTTTTCCGGACGGTTTCTTTGTCTGGTGATCTGGATCAGACCAAATTTACTAGGAGGAAGGATTTTGTGGCGTGCTTTGTCGCGCTTCATTTCCTCTTTCAGATGCTCGTAAAGATCTCTTCTGTGATCAGAATTTGGCATGTCTATGAAATCGATTACAATGATTCCTCCCATATCGCGGAGGCGAAGTTGTCTTGCGATTTCAGTAGCGGCCATTTTGTTCACTTTCAGTGCATGCTCTTTGTTGACAGCTGTTCCGGTGGTAATATTATTACCGGAGTTCACATCAACTACGTGAAGGGCTTCTGTGTGTTCAATAACAAGATAGGCTCCTTTGGAACTCGGAATGTTAACGTGTTTTCCGAAGCTCTGTTTAAGCTGTTTTTCAACATTGTAATATTCCAGAAGAGGAATATGGGAATCGTAAAACTGGACAATATTTTTCTTTTCAGGAGCAATTACTTGCACGTAATTTGTCATTTCATTCACCATTTGCTCGTCATCGCAGATGATATTCACGAAATCCTGATTAAAATTGTCTCTTAAAATAGCTGAAGCTTTGTCTTCTTCGCTTAAAACTTTAGACGGAACTTTATTTCTCTGGATGTTTTTAAAAGTGCTTTCCCATTTCTGAACCAGCTGGTTCATATCATTATGAAGGTCTGCTACTTTTTTTCCTTCCGCTACAGTTCTGATAATGACTCCGAAACCTTCAGGTTTAATACTGTCGATAAGAGTTCTTAATCTTTCTTTTTCCTCAAAGCTTCTGACCTTTTTGGAAATGGAAACTTTATTATCAAAAGGAATTAAAACCAGAAAACGCCCTGTTAATGAAATCTGGGTAGAAATTCTCGGGCCTTTTGTAGAAATTGGTTCTTTGGTAATTTGCAGTAGAACAAGATCATCTTTAGCAATTACTTTGTCTACTGTTCCGTTTTTGTCTATTTCGGGTTGTATCTCGAAATTTTTTAAGCTCGAAGTGCTTTGTTTTTTAGAAATAGTATCTTTTAAAAACTTTCTGTATGTAAGATACTGAGGTCCCAGATCCTGATAATGCAGAAATGCATCCTTGTCATATCCAATGCTTACGAATGCTGCATTCAGATTGGGGGCTAGTTTTTTTACTTTTCCTATAAACAGATCTCCAACTATAAAATCGCTTTTGTCCTCTTGCTCATGAAGTTCACATAGTCTTCCGTCTTCCAGCAGTGCAATCTTTGTAAGATCATCTTCATGCGAAACTATTAGTTCTTTCTTCATTTTTAATAAGATAAAATTGTTAAGATTATAGGAAGTGGATGTTTTTCTAGATTAATTCATCTATTAAATATAAGGATTTTGAATGAAAACCATTATATGTTTATTAAAATAATATTGGAAACCCTCCGCTTTCCAAGGAATCTTATAGTTGCAAACAAAAATATAGTTAGTGAACTTTAAGAATTTAAATCCACCAACTATATTATTATATTGTAAATCTCGAAAAGAGAGATTATTTTTTCTTATGTCTGTTTGCTCTTCTTCTTTTCTTTCTTTTGTGAGTAGCAACCTTGTGTCTTTTTCTTTTCTTTCCGCTTGGCATAATTTTAATTTTTTAGTAACTAGTTAATATTCAGTTAATGTTCTTATTTTACTGCAACTTTAGTTTTTACTTTCTCTACAAAAGATTTTGAAGGTTTGAAAGCAGGAATGTTATGAGCAGGAATCTCAATTGCAGTGTTCTTAGAAATATTTCTTCCTGTTTTAGCAGCTCTTGTTTTAATGATAAAAGATCCAAAACCTCTTAGATAAACGTTATCCCCATTATACATAGAAGTTCTGATCTCCTGCATAAAAGCTTCTACAACTTTCTGTGTTTCATTCTTTTCTGTTCCCAACTTATTTGAGATGGTGTTTACCAATTCTGCCTTTGTCATTTCCTTATTTTAATTTTAAATTTTAGGTGTGCAAATTTAGTTAAAAAAATTGAATACTAGCAAATTAGTGGCAAAATATTTTTATTCAAATCGTTGAGCTTTTAATGTGTATGCTATATTAAGGCGGGCTGGCAATAATTTAACAATAAAATAATGTAACGGGATAAAGATACAAAAAAATAATGAACAAAATTTAATAAATGCCTGTAGAAATAGGCTCTGGAGGGTTTTCTTACTTTTATTTAAAAAATTAATGTGCCCTCATCCGGCTCCATCAGTGATCCGGAATTTAAGATGGTAAATACTCACTCAGATTTTTTTATAAACTGGAATTGTAATATCCATTTTCTACACAGAATCGGATAAGATGAAGCTTGGTTTTTAATCCTAGCTTTTCTGTAAGGCGGTTGATATAAGTATCAATAGTTCTCGTACTCAGATTGAGCTTTTCTGCAATTTCTTTATTACTGAAACCTTCATAGCAGAATCTCATCAGCTGTATTTCAGACGGAGAAAGCTCTTCCTGTCCTTTTTTCTGCCTGTCCATGTATTCCTGTACAGCAAGTGGTTGCTGCTCCCACTCCTTAGAATAAGCACTGTAATCAAAATCGTCGGAAGCTATACTTCCTTTGATAATATCCTTTATAATGGTACTTTTCTTCTGACAGTAATAAATATTGGGAATTTTGGAAAGAATTTCCGCCATATCCTCCTGGTAAGTCCCGGAATAAGTGATAATAGGTGTTTCCGTATTGTTTTTTCTGATGTATTTGATGGCTTCAATTCCGCTTAATACCGGCATAAAGAGTTCTATAATAAACACATCTTCCTGTCTTCTGTAGATTCTGTTCACAAGCTCATGCCCATTGTTACAGTCATTCAGAAGCATATAGAAAGGGTTTTCCATCAGTGTTTTGATCATTATTTTTTTAAAATAAAAATCACTGTCAGCAATAGAAAAACGCACGGTATTAGATAATATTTTACTCATTCTTAATATCGATTTGGCGAATGATATTCAAAATTTAGAGGTCTAATGTATGAAAAACTTATCAAAGAGGAAATTAATATTAATTTAATCAGGGTTTTCACGAAACAGGTCTGGGGAAATTACGTATTGTGCATAAAATTTTTTTTTTATATTTTCACAGGCCAAACAAATCGCAAATTATGTCTTCTAACAGGGAAAAAAAATTAAACAAATCTGACGTCAGAATAGGCATTTGGAAGTTTATTCTGTCTTTTGTCGTTTTGTCGGTTGTCACTTTTTCGTGTTTATTTCTCTTCTTTAAGAGTTATGATATACAACGGGAAGGGATCAGCCGGGAAGCTGAAGCCTATAAAGAACTGATGCTTCGAAGTGACGTACTGAGAGACCACATTGATGATATTTACGACAAAATGAACCAGCTTAGTATCAATAAGGTGGAGAATGATGTATTTCTCAGAACCAGCATTATGGATAACGTGAGAGATGCTAAAAATATTATGGGTAAAGACAGTGCCCAAAGCTTTAAGCATTACGCTATACTGATGAAGCAGATTGTACCGATGATGACTTTAAAAGCCAAGATCATCGAAGTAGAGTACCAGAAGAAAACCGTCTTAAGGGATCTGGATGAATGTATGGGTAAAATAAAAGTGACCAACAACGAGCTTAGAAAAGACCCTACAAGAAATTTCACAGGAAGTAAAAGAAGAAGATAAAAAAGAAAAGCAATGCAAGGACAAATCACACTATCTAAAAAAGAAAGGCATTATCAGTTTTTTTATTTAATACTGATGCTTGTGACGGCGATGTTATTTTTGGGAGTCATCTTTTTAAAAGGATTTGTATCTCCCTTTTCTGATGAAGATGTTAGAGGAATTCAGAATCTGGAGCAGAAAGCTGAATTTGAGCAGCACCAAAAAGTGGTTATACCTATCATGGACAGTACTTATGCCATGATCACCAAGCTTACTAATGATGGTCCACAGCCTTTTGTGGAAAACAATATTCAGCTGGGCGTTAATGACCTTAACAGCTATTTTAACGGGACTGATGTAGTAGATATCCGAAAAGATGCCTACCCTCAGATCGCCAAATTCTATAAAATGTACTTTGATGACAAAAAAGTAATTTCAACAACCTCAGAAGACATTAAGATTTTCCAGAAACAGGTAGATGAATGCAGAATAGGATTTAAAGATAAGCAGAATAAGCTTTATCAGCGAGAGCAAGATCTGAAAGCAAGAATGCAGTAAGCCAAGAAATACTAGGAACTTTACATAAAACACATCACAATTATTAACTATGAATTATTTTCAAAAGAACAAAAAGAACATTATTATTGGTGTAGTGGCAACTCTGCTCATTGCGGCACTGGTTGCACTATGGCTGCAGAAAAAGGTAATCCATTCTGCTGATGATATTGTTGGAGTGGTTTATCCGTCTTCACTGGCGGTAGGAGACACGCTTTTATTCGAAGATAAGACCCAGTTTGCGAAAACCAAAAGATGGAATTTCGGAGACGGTACTACTTCAGACAAAAACAGCGGGATTCATTTCTATAATAAACCGGGATACTATCAGGTAAGTTTGATCGTTGACAATAAGTACACGAAATCTTTCCCTGTAATGGTAAGCGCAAGAAGCGTTCAGAAAGCAAAAGATACAGCAAAAAGTACGACTACTATCGAAGCGGCTTCTCAGGCTATGCAAAATGAAAATGTACCTTTCCGTGCCGTTTCCGAAGCAAAACAATTTGCATGGAAATTCGGAGAAACAGGAAATACAGATTCTAAAGATAAGTTTACCTTCTATTCTTATAAAAAACCCGGAGATTACATAGTAACTCTATATACTGAAGAAACCCAGGAGCCTATCTACCACCGTATCAAAATTCTTCCTGCTTATGATGCTCTTGCTGAAGAGGAAGTATCGGTAGAAGATTCTTATGCAAAAGTAGATAACGATTTTAAATATCACCTGCAGCAGATTGCGAATGGAAACAGCTTCAATATGCATTACAATTATCTGTTGAAAACCTATCTGTGTAACAATGAAAACACCGTTGTAAAGGTGAATGACAGCAAAGTGAATAACTTCTACATGTACTGTGCAGGGCTGCAGTTTGACAAAAATACTGTGATTCAGACGGTAAAAGTAAACCTGGATGATACACAGAACTGTGTAACTAAAGTAGAAATCAATCAAAGCAAATAATATCATCCGATTTTACGGATGCGCCAATCATTAAAGATAAAATAGGATGAATAATAAATTTCCTCTAGCAGCATATTATATAGGGTTATCAGTATTATTGACGAGTTGCCAGGTAAAGCTGCCGTCAAAGAAAACCCCGGAGCCGTCACAATACGGTCAGGTGGATGCTTCCCCTGTCGTAAACGGTTATCCTAAAAAGTCAGTTCCATGGATTGTTATTTCAGACAGATCCAGAAACACAGCTTATTTGGATAAAGATGATGAGAAATCTTACAAAGAAGTGAAATTTCTTGAGCCTTTAATGGTTTTAAAACATAGGGACGGAATGGTAAAGGTAGCAGAATATGTACCTGATGCTTTAATGAAAAAGGTTTCGTCAAAATCAATCAAAACATATGGCTGGATTCAGGAATCAGATCTCCTTCTTTGGAACAATGCCCTGAGAAGCGAAAAAACAGGGTATCCTGTAAGAGTTGCAGTAGTCCCTAACAACAGCGAGGTGATAAGAAGTGCTGAAAGATACTATAAGAATGACTCTATCATGGTTTTCAACTCACCAAGCCTTATCGAAGCTGCCAATGTAAAAATTCCAAACGGACAAATTGTATATGTCTACAAACAGGCAGAAAACAACAAACGATTTTTAGTAGGTAAAAAACCTTCCATTGATATAGACAGCATTGGGAAAGGATTGTACGGATGGGTGAGTTCCAACGTGATTTCCAGCTGGGGAGAACGTTCCGCTATCAAACTGAAAAATACGACAGGAATTACAGATACCACTCTGGGAATTCATGAAGGACATCCTGGTGGTTCTGCTTCAGATGCAGAAAATAAAACAGCTATTCTTCTTACTGATGTTAACAAAAGAACACCGCTGGAGAACATTTTTCCTGTAAATCTTCCACTGGAAGAAACACCTACTCTGGATACCAAAACAAAATATTTTACCAATATTTTAGATTACAGCAAAAACTTTGTATCAAATGTATTGGGAGAACCTATTTATTTTGACCGTTACAGAGAAATCACAGAAAAAGATAAAAATATCAATATTGTTTTTGCATTAGACGTAAGTGCAGCCAACACACCTTATGCACCTATTGTAAAATCATTACTACAAGATCTTCAGCTTAGATTCGAGAAGCCATCTTATTTCAGCAATGTTAAATATGGAGTGGTTTTATACAAAAACAACCCTTGCGGAAATAACGTTTCTGTATCGAACTTAAGTTCAGATTACAGCAAGATCACTATGTTTATTGATCAGAAAACGAATGAAATGAACTGCGCCAGCAATAACGGCTATCAGCCGGTAGGAGAGGCTCTTACTGCTGCAGGAAACCTTCTTTCCAACGTTGCAGATGAAGCCAATATTGTGGTTACGGTAGGAACTTCTGCTAATCAAAGCGGCAATATGTACAGTGTAATAAGTTCGTTAATGCAGGCTCAGGCAAGGCTGATCATGTTCCAGACCAGTGCAAGATCATCAGATAATTACAATGATTTTGTATTGATGGCAGAAAATATTGTGACCAATACAGCCAAAAACATTGCGGAACTTAAGAAACAAAAGATCATCAACCAAAATGATGTTTTGACCAAAAATAATTTCAGTTTGGTGGAAGGTGACGAAGGGTTCTTCTCATTGGCTTATCCTAAACAGAGTATGTCTCAGGGATTCGTTATTTTCCCTAAAAAAGGAGATATTACGACTCCGGGATTCCTGAAAAAATCTGTAGACAGCCTTATTTCTCAGGTTACCTTAGACAATCAGACTATTGATAAATCATTGAATGAATATTTCCATTCTTCAGTAGGAGCAGGAAGAACAGATGTTGATTTAAAATACAAATATCTGTATCCAGGACTTACCAATCCGGTTTCGGCAGGAATTGCAGCACAGCTGATTAACTACGGAAGCCCGTTCCTTGTGAAAGGGTATATTCCAAAAGAACTGAAAGATTTTACACCGGGAATAGAAAAAGGAATTCTTATTTCTGAATCTGAATATGATAACCTGAAAGCTTTCTACACTGAAGTATATAAAAATACTCAGGCAGATCGTCCGGACTTTAATCAGGCAAGAGCAGTGAAAGAATATGTGAAACTGCTTAAGAAATATAATCCAACCATAAAATTCTTAGATAAAGGAGCGCTTTACGAATTACCAATGTCTTACGCTATTGGGATGAGTACGGGATTCGATCTTTCTGAAGAAGAATTAATGGCTAAATATAAACTGAAAGGCTGGAAAAAATCTAAAATCGTTCCTAATGAGACGGTAAAGAATTATTTCCATCACTATAAGAATTTAGCAGACAGATTGCTTGCCAACAGAAATAACCCTGCTGTAAAGATTCAGCAGAACGGGCAGACTTTCTACTGGCTGAATGAATACTTTACGCCATCAAGAATTCCGACAGAACAACCGGAATATACCAAACATTAAGAAATTCATTTCCATAATATTAAAAGCAGAAGTACACACTTCTGCTTTTTTTTAACATACCAACACGCTCCCTCAAAAAAGCACCCCAATTCCCAAATCCTTTATCCTCTCACTCTCCAACCCTCCAACATAACACCCCGTACCCTAATTATTTCTCCCCACGGTGTAAAAATATTTTTTATCTTAAAAAAGGGATTTAATTTAAAACACTGTATTGATGAATGTTGTGAGCCTGTGATTAAATCTAATATCGTAGAATTACGACAAGAAGTCGTAGAACTACTACAATTTTTCAGATTTGTGATGAAAAGTTTTTTTTAGCGGAAAAGAGCCTCTATATTTGTTCTACAATCACTGAATCACAAAATATTACTAACGATTAAAATTTATTAATCATGGCCGAAAGAAATTCAAGAGGAATCTTAAAATTCAACAATGGCGAAGGACAAAAGCTGTTGAAAATGAACTACAGCGTATCCAGATCTACAGACGTTTCAGGACGTGTAGCATCAGATCCTTCTAACGCATTAATCAAGGTTACAGTAGAAGCTACTGAAAAATCTGATATCCTGGAAAGCTTGTTAAATGGTAAATACAAGCCAACAGTAGGAGAAATTACATTCAACAAGTCTCACGAAGAAGGAACATTAATTACTTTGAACTGGCAGAACGGATATGTAATTCAACATCAGGTTGATTTTGATGCCATTGATAGTGACAGTATGCTGATCAGCTTCGTAGTGAGTGCAGAAACCATCGACTATGGTACTTCTCAGTTTGCAGGACTTTGGCCAACCAGCTAAATTTATACACATTATCAACATTCATAAGAAAAAAGACTGTCCCTATTTATGGCGGTCTTTTTTTGCCTGGATGAAACACTATCATGAGAATTTTATTGTATAACCTATTTGTATAATGTCTGTTATATAAAATATTGTTATCTTCCAAGACCAAACACAAACACAAAGAATATGAAAACCGAATCAAAGACAAAAGGATCTTCTTTCCGTCCATCACAGAATGCAGACGGAATATCCGAGAATCATCATGCAGGGATCAACCGGCTGGTAAAATTGTCACTGGTTGTGGAGGGAAAAATTATTAAATACTATAAACATTTCACCCTTAAACAAAAAGCAAGTCATCATCACGAATTCAGTCTTACTCTTGCTCACGATGCACTGGGAGACAGACAAACTCATACCCTTGAAGAAGCCAATAAATTTTTAGGAAAACGCCTCACTGCTGTTATTTCTTACAAGGATATTGAGAAAAGTCCTGAAAGAAATTTTGTGGGGATTATTACGAAAGTAGGATTCAGTCAGGAAAAAATGAGCCTTGGAAACATAGTACTTTCCGGATACAGTCCCACAATTTTGCTGGATGGGGCTCCTCATATCCAAAGTTTTGGTGGCGGACAATCCGTTAATATGGGAATTATCGCTGAAGAAGTAATCAAACAAGGAATTGATAAAGAAAGGTTCGATATAAGAGTAGATACCAATGATTATTCTCAAATTATTTACAGCAGCCAATATAACGAAACCCATTATAATTATCTGGCGAGAATGGCAGAAGCGTATGGAGAGCAATTTTATTATGATGGTGAAGTCTTGCACTTCGGGAAGCTTCCGCCTCAGAATAAGCCTATAAAACTCTTTTATGGAAGCAATGCAGATCATGTAAAGGTAGAACTGAAAGCTGTACATACAAAACCTCAATATTATGGCTACAACAGCAGTAAAAATGAAAAACTGACTTCAGGAGAAACTCCGGTAAATCATTTAAGTGATCTTGCCCGTACATCATACAGTCATAACGATAAAATATATAAAACTCCGGCCCTTCAGATGGCCCCGATTAAAGCTACCACTCATCTGGATGTAGAGCATTCGCAAAGAAGTACTTCAGGAAGTGAAGCAGTCAATGTGTTTTCAGTTTCCGGATCTACAAGCGTTCCTTTTCTGCATCCGGGATGTATTGTTGATATTCATATGAGAAAACCGGATAGTAATGAAACTTCCTACTTTACAAAAGTAATGGTAACAGAAGCTGTTTATGAAATTGATACCATCGGGCATTATACTGGGACTTTTGAATCCATTGCCGCAGACACAGGTTTTCTTCCCAAACCTGAATTTACTATACCATCAGCACAGCCACAGATCGCAACTGTAATTTCTAATACAGATCCGGAAGGGCAGGGAAGAGTTCAGGTGAGATTCGACTGGCAGATGAATGATACTACTCACTTTGTTAGGGTGATGAGCCCAGATGCAGGAGGAACAGATCAGATCACTCAAAACAGAGGATATGTAGCCATTCCTGAAATAGGAGATCAGGTGATGGTTAATTTCGTTCATAGTCATCCGGACAGACCGTTTGTGATGGGAGGAATGTTCCATGGCGGAATAGGTCTTGGCGGAGGTGTAGACAACCGTGTAAAATCCATCCAAACGAGAAGCGGACACCGAATCGTTTTCACAGAAGATGAAAGCATCATTATTACAGATAAAAGCGGCAATGAGATTCATCTGGATACCACAGGAAGTAATATTAATATCACAGCACCGGAAACCATGACCCTGAACTGTAAGAATATGAATATCAATGTTGGTGAAAATATGAATACGACGGTGGGAATGAATAAAAATAATTCCGTAGGAATGAATATTATGGAGTCAGCAGGAGCAAATATCTTGCAGAATGCAACGTTAGATTATAGTCTAAACGCAACTAATATACTTAAAATAGCAAGCGAGAATTATTCTTATGAAGCGCAAGATATTCATAAAAATGCTGCAGAAGGAATTGAAGTAGCAGCTTCAAAGGATTATGTACAGAATAGTGAGCAGACAATTCACAATTTATCAGGAGAAAAAGGGCATAATGCATAAATCCGAAAAAGATGGCAGAGCAAGATCAAAAAAAACATGGACAAATACAAATATTTGCAAAGAACATAAGAGGGAATGCTAATGGTTGTATCTTAGAAGAAAGTCGTTATATCAAAAACATAGCAAGTGGAAGACATATTCAGAATGGGTATGCTGGTGGAGTGAATAACGGTGTCAATAATCCAAGAAAAGAAGCTTTAAGGGTTATAAAGGTTGAGGGTCCATTTGATGAGAAAAATAAATTAGTTGATACAATTGAAAAAGGAAAATGGTATACTTATAAAGCTAAATTTAACAGAGAGCCAGAAAAACGAGAATTAAAAATGTTAAAATGGGCATCAGAGTATGATGAAACTGGTAAAAAGAATTTATTATCAGATGTGTCTAATAGGGAAAAAGAGGAAATTGTACATCAGGTTTTTACAAGTAGCATAAATTTAAGACTCAAGATATATGCATATTTTCAAAATCCTGTTACTTTTACTAAGGCTGAAATAATTCAGGGAGAAGTGTTATTAATTGTGGGCACTGAGCAGCATTCCCAAACTTATGGGAACAAATTAATGTTTCCTGCACAGGCTGTAAGAGAGATTCGAGAAAACTATAAGAATCACAAGCATGTCAATATAATTATCTTCAAAGATGAATTTACTGAAATGCAATTAAGTATTATTAAAAGAGATGCAAAAAAATGGAATACTGATTTATATTTTAAGAAGATTAATTCTGTGTCTGAGCTAATTACATATATAAATAATGGAGATGCAACAGTTGCACGAAGTAGAACTAAAATTTCTACGATAAAAATATTCTCACATGGTCTGCCAAGTGTTTTAGATTTTGGTTTGGATGGTGATAATGAAGACTCTCAACGTTTTAAAATTCAACATGTATCTCAGCTGAAAAAAGAAGTATTTACAGAAAGGCCAGAGATTTATTCATATGCGTGTAGAACGGGCAATAGTGATGGGAGAGCTGTAACTTTAAATCCTTCTTATAAATATGATACTAAATCAATAAATCTGGTTAAACCTAATGAAAGCCTAGCTCAAAAATTAGCTGATCATTTAAACGCTAAGGTGTATGCCTTTTTACGAAGAAGTAATTATACTCCTACTTGGTTGGATAAAGGAAATAAAGACTACAAATCGAAATATATGACTATAGAAGATGAAAATGTAAGTAATCCGTTAAATCCTAAAGATTGGTTTAGAAAAGGATGGGATGAAGCTCTTTGGAATCCCGATGGTGCATTTTTACTTCCAAAATCAGGAGAATCTCCTTCGGGATTATTGCAGAGTGGAATGTTTGTTTTTGAAAAAGATAAAAAAGAAACGAAAAAATAAATAAAAATAATGAGATATATCAAAAACATAATGCTTTTTGCTATTGTATATATATTACTGTTTGTAACCACATTTTTTTCAATGAAAGAATATTCAAGTGATGTATCTGCATCATGTGTTGATTGTTCTTATTTAAGAGATGTTTTAATTTTTTCTCTTTTTTCTTCAATAATAATAATAATACTCTTTTTTTTGGTTAAAAAGTTCGTAAAAAGAAAACAGCTTATTTCTATTATAGTCATAATTGCTTTTTTAATATCTGTTCTTATCAATAACTATAATATTTTCGTTGACAGAGTTTCAGCATGGAGCTCTTTTTCATTTGAAGGGGAGATAATGGGGGTTATTTCATCATCATATTTATATACAATAATCAGTGTGATTTTGTTGTGGTTTTTTATTAAAAAAATCACTGTTGTCCGATAAAGTAATAAACATATTTAAAACAAAACAGCCAGCGGTAATCCGCACTAGTGCCGATTTTGCAATAGCCAAAGTAAAGCTCCTGAATGAGTTTAAAAATAGTTCCGAAAACAAAATTCTCAAGCGCATCTTAGGCTATGCTTTAAATAAAATAAAATTTGATGAACTGAATCTCGGGGATGAAAATGCAGATTTTTCAGAAATCATCAAAACCACATTGATTGAGAAATTACATGAACTGGCCGAACCTTCAGCTATGCTATTCTATATCTACATAGGGCTTCAATGGTTCAGTTTGATTTTACTATATTTTTTGAATATTTAAAAGAAAATTGAGGGTATAGCAATAATTGGGGAACAGATGAATGCGTTGCAGTCATGCTTAAAAGCAAAAAAATACGGTTGATACTTCTCTAATTGAAGAATTAACTATCTTTATATCATTTAGAATAAAATAGTTAATTTTAGCTACACGAAAAAAATAAGTTTTGATTCCTTGGTAAAAGGATAAAAAACTGAGATTAAAATCATCAAATCTGAAGACACTAAAACAGAACGCAAATATATTAATATAAGAAAATTATAAATGGGAGTACTAGTAACCAACGAAACCGTAAAGCAGCTATTTCACATCGCTCAGTCGATAGCGAAAGAAAACTATAATGGAACTTATGGAGGGCCGCACATTCTGCAGGCTCTGATGCATAAAGATATCGGACTCAATGAATTCCTGAAAAGTATAGATAAAGATCCCGGATATTTCTACGAATGGGCAGACGTCCGCATTGAAGAATATCCAAAAACCAACCATCTTCCCGATGAAGTAGGGCAAGATAATGTGATAGATACTCTTATTGAAGAAGCTGATGATATCCGTTTAAAATTAGGATTGGATGAGATTACACCCATCTGTATTCTTACAGCTATCGTAAAACCACAGGTGGTATTCTCACTTCAACAGTTGAAGTCACTTCCATTGAGAGAACATGAAATCTTCAACCTGTACAGAAAAGATACACCGTTTACCGTTTCTGAAGACGGTGATTTTTCATCCTTATTTTCAAATAACGGTTCAGACTATTCAGACAATTCATTTCCTTCCATTAAAAGCTATTGTTTAGACAGAACAGCACAGGCAAGAAAGGGTGAAATTGAAAATATTATCGGTAGAGACAAAGAACTCAGAATGCTGGTTGAAATTCTTTGCCGAAGAAGCAAACCCAATGTCATCATCATTGGAGAACCTGGAGTTGGGAAAACAGCTTTGGTCGAAGGATTTGCTACAGAAATCATTAAAGGAAACGTCCCTGAAATGCTTAAAAACGGTACCCTTTTAGAACTGGACACCGGAGCACTATTAGCTGGAACCTCTTACAAAGGTGAAATTGAAGACCGACTGAAAAAAGTAATCAATGAATGCAAGAAAATTGAAAAAGCCATTCTTTTCATTGATGAAATTCATACCCTTTTAGACCCGAAAGGAAGCATCGGAAACGTTGCCAATCTTCTGAAACCAGAGCTTGCCAGAGGTGAAATTACCGTAATCGGAGCCACAACTCAGGAAGAATACAGAAAAATTATAGAACCCGAACAGGCGTTCAACCGTCGTTTTGAAGTTTTAACCGTTCTTGAACCGGATGAAAAGACCTGTGTGAAAATGATTGATGTCCTTCTTGATGGCTACAAAAAACACCATGGTATCGAAGTAGAAAAAACTGCTCTTCCGGAATGTGTACGTTTAGCAAAAAGATATGCAAAAGGTAAAAAACTACCGGATGCCGCTATTGATCTATTAGACAGAACAATGGCCGCCATCAAAATGCTTGATGAATTATCAGAAAAAGAATTAAATAGCTGGAAAGAAAGCTACGATGCTATCTTAACAGAAGAATATGCAGACAGCAAAGATAAAGCCGACGAGCTTATCTGGACTTACAACCTGCTAAGAGATAAAATAAGTCCGATTCTATGGGGATCATTGAGTGAGCAGCCTGCAATTGACAACTCTATGCCAATAGATCAGATTCAGAAAATTATTGAAGATACTTACGCAGAACTTCTACAGCATGCTGCCAAGAAAAGAGAAAAAGTAGACAGACTGGAACTCGCAGCCGTAATGGCCGCCAAAACCAATATTCCAATCGGTAAAATCCAGGCTCAGGAAAAAGAAAAACTCCTGAATATGGAATCCCTTCTATTGAACAGAGTCGTAGGACAGGATCATGCACTAAAAATCCTATCCGATGCTATTGTTGAAAACCGAAGCGGATTGAATAAACCCGGGCAGCCAATTGGATCTTTTTTCCTTCTGGGACCTACTGGAACCGGTAAAACAGAGCTGGCAAAATCAATGGCAGAATTACTTTTCAACGATGAAAAGGCAATGGTGCGCTTTGATATGTCGGAGTTCAAAGAAGAACATTCTGCAGCATTGCTATATGGAGCACCTCCGGGATATGTAGGATACGAAGAAGGAGGTATGCTTGTTAATAAAATCAGACAGCAGCCTTATACCGTTGTTTTATTTGACGAAATTGAAAAAGCCCACCATTCTGTCTTTGACGTATTTCTTCAGATTATGGACGAAGGAAAAGTTCATGACAAATTAGGTAAAGAGGGCGACTTTAGCAACGCATTGATTCTGTTTACCTCCAACATTGGAAGTGAAGAAATTGTAAAACAGTTTGAAGAGGGAAAAATTCCGGAATCATCTTCACTGATGCAGATTATGTCAAATTCAGGACGATTCAGACCAGAATTCTTAGCGAGAATTACAGAAATTATTCCTTTTGCCCCGATTACAGAATCCATTGCAGAAAGAATCTTTAATATTCAGTTGAAATCCCTCCATACTTCATTAACCAGATTAGGAATTGCCCTGAAAATAAGTGATGATGCCGTAAGAAATCTGGCATTAGGTGGATTCAGCAGTAAGTATGGGGCAAGACAGATCTCAGGAGTAATCCGTGCACAGCTTGCCAGGCCTATCTCCAAAATGATCGTCAGAGAAGAAGTAAAATCCGGCCAGACCATTCATGTAGATTGGAATAATGAAGAAGGTAAAATTAGCTGGAAAGTAGATTAATGATGAAGCAAAAGGGCAGATCTGCAAATTTGTCTTTTTGCTCACAAATAAAATTACAATGAAAACAATAGTCAGAAATATCTTTACAGGTTTTCTATTATTAGGATCCGTCGTTATGATCAACGGACAGTTTCTTGCCGCCTCTGATACCTCGGAAAGCAGTGTGAAAAAATACAAAGGAATCATTAATGCCAATAAAGATCTGGTAGAATTTATAGAACAGCTGCTACTTCAGAAAGGACTTCCCAAACATTTGAGAAACCTAGCACTCATAGAATCCCATTTTGATAGAAATATCACCTCCGGAGCCGGCGCAGTCGGAGTCTGGCAGTTTATGACGGCGCATGCCAACCAGTACGGACTTACGGAACAGGGACGTACCGATCTTTATAAAAGCACAAAAACAGCTGCTATTTCTTTAAGCAATCTGTATAAAAAATATAATAACTGGGTAACAGTAGTAGCTGCTTATAACTGTGGTGAAGGAAATATTGCCAAAGCCATGCAGGCTGCAGGTTCGTCTCAATACCACGAGTTTTCCAAATACCTTCCGTTAGAAACCATTAATCATGTGAAGAAATACCTTAATGCATGCTATGCAACAGGAGAACTTCAAAGTGTATTAAATAACTATAATTCATCAAGAATCAATAAAGTTTTCTTTGAAGGAGACAGAAAAACAACTCAGGCAGCTCTTTCCGAAACAGAGATCAATGCAGGATTCAACCTTAAAGTGGTTGCCGATGAACTGAACGTAGAAGTAGATAAAATCCTCGCCTGGAATCCAGGTATTGTAGAAGAACTGCAGAAAAAAGGTGAAAGTTCTTTCTACCTTCCTGTTGATCTGATGCCAGATTTTCTGCTTAGAAAAAATAAGATATTGGTTCGTTCCATAAAAGAAGGAGCAAATACACAGGCTCAACAGTAAAATAATCTCAGATTAAAATAAAAATGGCAATCAGTTTTTAACTGGTTGCCATTTTTATAGTAAAGAAATAGTATTTCAATTGGATTTATATAGGATTGTATATGATCAAATTCTCATTTTTTTTCTAAATTTTCATTCAGATTGTATTAATTTTCAAATAATATATAGTTTTTTTCCTAAAAATTTAAATTCAATTTCATTTTATTATTTTCAATCTATGAGGCATTATTAAGCTGTATTTAATGCCGATGTAATACCTGTGTAATACCTTATTTTTTGTGCATGTAATACCAGTGTAGTATCTAATTCTTTTTTATGTTTTGAGCCGGAACATAACTTTTTCTCCGAAAAAGAGATGTTGTAATTTCTTGATCAATTTAAAATATAAAACACAATAAAAATGACAAAAAAAAACCTTACAATTTTGGCACTATTGTCTTTCATGAGTGTATTTTCCCAAGTAGGTGTTAATACAACTAACCCACAAGGTACTTTTCATGTTGACGGAGCAAAAGACAATGTTTCTACAGGAGTTCCTACAGTCTCTCAGCAGGCTAATGATTTTGTGGTGACATCCGCAGGAAATACAGGAATTGGAACCATTAGTCCAACGAATAAATTGGAAGTCGTTTCCGGTACAGCAGGAACATCTGGTCTTAAGTTGACTAATTTGCCCGCTGCTAGTTACCTTGGTACAGATGCTAGCGGAAATGTTATAGATGTGAATTCTGCAACTGTAGGAGTTTCTGTTGTTAAACAAAAATTAGTCACAGCTAGTAGCACTGTTGAAGTAACGACTCAAAATGGATTATATAGTTTTAGATATAATGGAAGTTCAACCGGAGGTTCTTGGCAAGTTAAATTTTTGGGCTCTGGAAGTAGACCATTGTCAGTATTTATTATTGAATACTGGACACCTACAGCATACAGTACTGGTACAGGTACGGGAACATTAGCATCAGGAAATTGGGTTAATATTCCTGGAAGTACAAATGTGGGAACAGTAAATGAATTAAATATATTTAGAATATATGATACTACTGATGGAACGACTTATCGTTTCGAAGGAAATTTAATATCAGTTAGTGGAGTAACAAAAGAAGCTATGATTGTTGAGCAGTTCTAATGTAAGGATAAAGAAAGTAAATTATAAAAAGGAAAAATCTCTAAGAGGTTCTTCCTTTTTTATGTTATAATTCAGCAATGTTTTCTGGTGTTTCAAACTTTTGTTAAATCATGCCAAATTTTTATTAAAAAATCTTAATATTTCTCACTCGTGTGGAAAATTATTGTTTTTGTTGTTCTTTTTCAATGAGGTAAAACCCTTTGTCTATAATATTTTCAATAGGTTTGTTAAATCCATTGTCGTAGAATTACGACAAGAAATCGTAGAATTACTACAATTTTTCAGATTTCCATTCAAAAGCTTTTTTTAGCAGAAAAGAGCCTCTATCTTTGCTATACAATCACCAAATCACAAAATAGTAACGATCAAAATTTACAATCATGGCAGAAAGAAATTCAAGAGGAATCTTAAAATTCAACAATGGTGAAGGACAGAAGCTGTTAAAAATGAATTACAGCGTATCCAGATCTACAGACGTTTCAGGACGTGTAGCATCAGATCCTTCCAATGCATTGATCAAAGTAACAGTAGAAGCTACTGAAAAATCAGACATCCTAGAAAGCTTGTTAAACGGTAAATACAAGCCAACAGTAGGAGAAATCGTTTTCAATAAATCTCACGAAGAAGGAACACTGATCACCTTGAAATGGGAGAATGGATATGTGATCCAGCATGAAGTAGACTTCGATGCAATAGACAGCAACAGTATGCTGATCAGCTTCGTAATAAGTGCTGAAACTATTGACTACGGTACTTCTCAGTTCGCTGGGCTGTGGCCTTCAGCAGGTAAATAAGCCTATTCATCATCTTAGTAAAAATAAAATTGGTACAGAACAGTACACTCATACGGGTATACTGTTCTGTTTTTTTTATGGCATCCCAACCTGTTCAATTGAACTGTGAAAAATTAGCGGCTTTTTGCTTTCTTTTATAATGCTTTTTTAATATATTATTTCTCTTCATAGTGTAATATATGACTGGTTTTTATGAATTAATATAAGTGTTTAAAATATTTATTTATAGTATGTTATGTTTTATTTTAAATCTTTTGTCGTAGAATTACGACATGAAATCGTAGAACTACTACACTTTTTCAGATTTCCATTGAAATGCTTTTTTTTCAAAATCAAGGAGACTATCTTTGTTATATAATTATTGAATTACAATTTATTACTAACGATTAAAAATTTACAATCATGGCAGAAAGAAACTCAAGAGGAATCTTAAAATTCAACAACGGTGAAGGACAGAAACTGTTAAAAATGAACTACAGCGTATCCAGATCTACAGACGTTTCAGGACGTGTAGCATCAGATCCTTCTAACGCATTAATCAAGGTTACAGTAGAAGCTACTGAAAAGTCAGACATCCTTGAAAGCTTATTAAACGGTAAATATAAGCCGACTGTAGGAGAAATTACATTCAACAAATCTCACGAAGAAGGAACATTGATCACTTTGAAATGGGAGAATGGGTATGTTATCCAACACGAAGTAGACTTTGACGCTATTGACAGCAACAGTATGTTGATCAGCTTCGTAGTGAGTGCAGAGACTATCGATTACGGTACTTCTCAGTTCGCTGGACTATGGCCTTCAGCAGGTAAATAATCCAATACAACTTAAATAAAAAAGAAACAGTATGCCTTTTGGTGTGCTGTTTTGTTTTTTACAAAAAGTAGATGCTAAGAAGCAATCTCCTTATCTCTCAACCCCGCATCCCAAAACCGCGTAACTCATATCCCGAATCCCTTCTCCAAACTGCCAACTTTTACTCCTATTTTCATATATTTGTTCATTATTCAAAATATGGACGCAACAAAAGATAAAAGGCTGTTTCTCATCGATGCTTATGCGATGATTTTCAGAGGATACTACGCATTAATCAGGAATCCAAGACTTACCAGCAAAGGACTGGATACTTCTGCCATCTTTGGTTTTACCAACTCTTTAATCGAATTGATCAGAAGAGAAAAGCCTACCCATCTGGCAGTCGTTTTTGATGTAGGGCAAGCGAGTGTAAGAACTGATGATTATTCGGATTACAAAGCCAACAGAAGCGAAACTCCTGAAGCGATCAAAATTGCGGTTCCATACATTCACAAAATTCTGGAAGCAATGCATATTCCACGCCTTGGAGTAGAAGGATATGAAGCTGATGATGTTATTGGAACTATTGCTTGCAAAGCAGAGAAAGAAGGTTATACTACTTTCATGGTAACTCCGGATAAAGATTTTGCACAGCTGGTTACCGATAAAATTAAAATCTATAAACCAGGATTAAAAGGTGGAGATATCGAAATTCTTGGAGTAGATGAGGTAAAAGCAAAATATGAAATTGAAGACCCAAAACAGGTGATTGATTTCCTTGCGATGATGGGAGATGCTGTGGATAATATCCCTGGGCTGGAAGGAGTAGGAGAGAAAACCGCCATGAAGTTTCTGAAAGAATTCGGAAATATCGAAACGTTGCTTGCCAATACCGATAAGCTGAAAGGAAAATTGAAGGAAAAGGTAGAAGCTTCTGCAGAACGTGGTATTTTGTCTAAAAAATTAGCAACCATTATCTGTGATGCTCCTGTAGAATTCCATCAGGAACAATATGATCTTGAAACTCCGGATTTTGAAAAAGTAAAAGAAGTTTTCGATGAAATAGAATTCAGAAGACTGTACGAAAATCTTTACAGAGCTTTTGCTCCTGCCGCTGTAGAAACGTTGGTTGTAAGCGATGTGGAAGTGAAGCAGACTCCTGCAGGAACAGAAGTGAAAGGACAAGCGATGCAGCTTGATCTTTTTGCCAACTTTGAAGAATTGGAACAGGCTACTTCTACAAAATCTACCATCGATAATAATGATCATCTTTATCAGTATATTAACAATCCCAAGGCTCAAAAAAAATTAGTAGATAATTTATTACAGCAAAAGGTGGTTTGTTTTGATACGGAAACTACTTCATTAAACGAGCTGGAAGCCGAATTGGTAGGAATGAGTTTCTCTTATAAAAAAGGGCTTGCCTATTACATTCCTCTTTCTGAAAACAGAGAGGAGGTACTACAGACATTGGAGATTTTCAGACCATTTTTTGAAAAAGAAGACCTGCTGAAAATTGCTCACAATCTTAAATACGATTATAAAGTTTTAAAACAATACGACATCACCGTAAAAGGTGCCATGTTTGATACCATGATTGCCCACTACCTGCTGAATCCGGACGGAAGACACGGGATGGACTACCTTTCAGAAGTGTACCTGAACTACAAGCCGGTATCTATTGAAACCATTATTGGGAAGAAAGGTAAGAAACAAGGCAGCTTCAGAGATGCTGATGTGAGAACACAGACAGATTATGCTGCTGAGGATGCTGATGTAACTTTCCAGTTGTATGAACTTTTTGCACCACAACTGAAAAAAGAAAATCTGGAGGAACTTTTCTTTAACATTGAAATGCCTCTGATGGAAGTTCTTGCAAAAATGGAGCTGGCAGGGATTTCTTTGGATGAAAAATGGCTGGCACAGGAAAG
The DNA here is from genome assembly GCF_002979455.1 of Chryseobacterium sp. MYb7. GTDB lineage: Bacteria > Bacteroidota > Bacteroidia > Flavobacteriales > Weeksellaceae > Chryseobacterium. Next base: position 12,228 of record NZ_PCOU01000041.1, on the reverse strand, counting down.
TGTTGACCTTGAGAACGATTTGAAACAGCTGGAAACAAAGATTTTTGAACTTTCAGAAGAAGAATTCAATATGAATTCCCCTAAACAGCTGGGAGAAATTCTGTTTGAAAAATTACAATTGGATCCGAAAGCCAAGAAAACAAAAACAGGACAATATGCAACTTCAGAAGATGTTCTTCAGAAATTAGCTTCAAAGCATGAGATCATCAAATATATTCTTGAATACAGAACGTATCAGAAATTAAAATCAACCTATGTAGACGCTTTGCCTTCACAGATTGATAAAGAAGATAACAGAGTTCATACTAATTTCTCGCAGACTACAGCTGCTACAGGCCGTTTGGCGAGTGTAAACCCGAATTTGCAGAATATTCCGATCCGTACCGTGAGAGGACAGCAGATTCGTGGAGCCTTTGTTTCCGGTGAAGGGAAAAAGATTATTTCTGCCGATTATTCACAGATCGAGCTTCGTCTGATTGCTGAAATTTCAGGAGAAGATAATATGATTAAAGCTTTCCAGGATGGAGAAGATATCCACGCTTCCACAGCTGCGAAACTTTTTAAAATTCCTTTGGATGAGGTTTCAAAAACTCAGAGAAGTCAGGCTAAAACCGTTAACTTCGGAATTATCTATGGCCAAGGAGCTTTTGCTTTGGCAGAACAAACCGGATTATCGCGTACAGAAGCTAAACAAATGATTGAAGCTTACTTCGAAACTTATCCAAAATTGAAGGAATATATGGCAGAGCAGGTGAACAAAGCACGCCAGGTAGGTTATGTAGAAACTATTTTAGGAAGAAAACGTCATTTAAAAGATATCAATTCCAACAATTTTGTAGTGAGAGGTCATGCAGAAAGAAATGCGGTGAATGCACCTGTTCAGGGAAGCGCCGCAGATGTTGTAAAGCTTGCCATGATCAAAATAGACAGAGAGCTTGAAGAACAACAGCTAAAAACAAAAATGCTGCTTCAGGTACATGACGAATTGATATTCGAATCTCCGGTAGACGAGATTGAAACCGCTTCAAAACTGATCAGAACTGAAATGGAAAGTGCCTTAAAAACACAGGTTCCGTTATTGGTGGAAATTGGAGTAGGAGACAACTGGTTAGAAGCCCATTAATACATACGATTTATTTTTAACGATAAAAAAAAACTTCCGTCCAAAAGACGGAAGTTTTTTTAATGCAAAATGAGTTGTCTTAATAGTTTTACTTTATCATTCTAATTATCGCCAGATCATCTGTAGGCTTTACTCCATACTGATGTTCGAGTTGTTTAAGCTTTCTGTTGAGCATATCTTCCGTATCATTATTGGCCTGATCAATCATCAAATATTCGGTAAAGTTGATTATTTCATCAGAATCTGTCTTTTTACTTTTTAAAAAGCTCAAAATACCGTCAGTCGCAATTGAAACATCATTCAAATGATCAAAAAATATTTTCTGAGACAGACCAGAATACCAGTTTTCGAAGTCTTCATGAAGATGATAAGCCAAATAATCCGGTTTATTATCACGGTCAAATTCTGTGATGTTTCCATTGATGCAAACAACTCCGTCACCAATTGATAAGATCGACCCTTCATCCTTTTTGATGTCATAAATTAATATAATAAGAGTGCTTAGCAACTCTTTTTCATCCAGCATGAGATGATTTTTAATAAATAGAAGTTCTTTGAATAAGCCTTTTATGATTTCTTTGAGCTCTTCTTCCAAACTGTTCTGACTGTCTTTTTCATATAATGCTCTGTAGCCTATTTCAATAATGGTTTTACGCAAAATTTTTCCAATAAGTGTTGAGGCAAAATGGCTGTCCATAGCGGTAGAACATCCATCCATCCATCACAGCACATATAATTTTATCAGAACTGATTTTTTTGATTAGAAGATCATCTTCACAATGATTAATATGATAATCTCCGATTTGTAGAGTAGAATATAAATTCATGAGAGGCAAAAATAGTTTTATTTTTCGGCTAGAATATCATTATAGAATATAAAAATAGCAACTGGTGATTTCATCATGTATGTAATCACCAGTTGCCAGTATTAAGAAAACAGTTTTGTTTTCGTTATTAAATGTCGTATTCTATCTCACCCACATAATGCAGTGAATAATCATCAGTTTCTACAGAAACCGGATTAGGAATGACAAATCTTGTAGCAAAAATGATAGCATTCACGGGAGTATCCAGACTTAATTCATTCAGTTTTCTTCCCAGAATCGGAAGCCATTGGTCAGCGTAAGAATATTCTGCGAACTTGTCATAAAGACTAAGACTTTCATCCTCGAAGCCAAATTCTATAAAATCATCGTCAAACCATTTGATGTTCTGAGATTCTGCAAACTTGGAAACATACTGATCGTCAGTTTCTTCCTCTATGTAATAATTTTCATCCTCTTCTACGAAACTATAAAAATCTTCTTCATTCTTGAAATATCCTAACCAGAAGTGTGAAATTTCTTTATCCATAATACTATTTTTTATTCTAATCTTTTTGATTGTTTACTTATATCGATGACTTTTTCAAGTCGGGAAAGTCTTGTTTTTTCCTGCTTGGCGCTCGTGATCCAGTGGATAATCACCTTTTTGTAGGATGGAGCCTGACTGTCAAAAAAATCCCAGGCTGCCGGATAATCCATAAATTGTTTCTGATGGACCGGATCAAGAGAAACATCTGCTTTTTCATGAGAATAGATCCCTGATTTGTCCTCTTTTCTGAGATCAAATGCCTTTTGACCTGCAGAAGTCATTAATCCAGCTTTCGTAAGCTCTTCAACTTTTTTTATATTGATATTGCTCCAGATACTGGATGACTTTCTTGGCGTGAAGCGTATAGAATAACTTTCGTGATCTATCGACTTTCTTACACCATCTATCCAGCCAAAGCACAAAGCCTGATCTACAGATTCAGACCAGCTCATAGAAGGTTTTCCACTAGCGGTTTTGTAGAATCCTGTTAAGAGCTCCTTCTCATCTTCGTGGTGCTTCTCAAGCCATTCTCTAAATTCTTCTTTTGTTGAAAAAAATGTAGGTTTCATAACTTCTGTACTTGCCTTTTCCATTTAATCTGTAATATTACGAAAGTTTTTCAGTCCAATAAAATCTTCTTACCCTAAACAAAGTTGATTGATCGCTTTACAGATGGATTTTTTGTCGTAATTTTATTCTACGCTTAAATTGAAAAAAATGGATTTTCTTCAGGACCATTATGCTGTTAAAAACGAATTACTGCTTATCCTTATTTCCGTTATTTTAGGACTGTTCATTGGTGCTGAACGTGAATACCGTAATAAATCTGCCGGGCTTAGAACTTTTATTCTGGTTTGTTTCGGCGCCTGCCTGTTTACGATACTTTCCATCAAAATAGGTGTGGCCAATCCGGACCGTTTAGCTGCCAATATTATCACAGGAATCGGATTTCTGGGAGCTGGTGTTATTTTTAAAGGAGATAATAAAATTGAAGGGATTACCACTGCAACAACTATTTGGGCAACTGCTTCCATAGGAATGGCGGTAGGTTCAGGATATGTTTATATTGCCATGTTGGGGACTGCTTTGGTGTTGATTATTTTGAGTGCTTTAACTTATTTGCAGAGTTTTATTGATAATTATAATAAAATCAGGGAATACAAAATAGCCGTCAACAGTTCAGCGGATATTAAATATTGTGAGAATATCTTTAAAGAAAATCGATTAGCCTATCTGATGATCAGGCAGCAGTATTCACAGGAAGGTTTTACAGTGATCTGGAGAGTTACTGGAAAAAATAGCCATCATGAAGGCTTAACCAGACGTTTGGTAGATGATCCGAAAATCAAAGGTTATCAGTTTTAGATAAGATATAAGCAAAAATTAAAGGCCGAAGCCTTTAATTTTATTTTTTCTTGAATACATAAAGATCCTTATTGGGACCGTCAATTTCTTTTCCTTCCATATCCAGCTGGATCAGCATATTTTCACCCACTTTATACTTATAGTTGGCATATTTTCCTTTTAAAGTAATCATGCTTCCCGTAGCATCCCATGCAAAAGTTCCTTTATCCTGATTTTTTGAATTTCTATCAAGATATTCTTCACTAATGCTGAATGTTTTGTCATTGTTCAATGTTAAAGAAGTCTTGATTCCCGGGCAGTCAGCACAAGGAACTGTCGCTTCATAAGTGCCTGCCCAGTCTAAAGCATTTTCAGAAGTGTCACCTGCTGCTGTAGGAGTTGCTTTAGTGATACTGTCTGTAGAAGCAGGTTGTACAGCTGTAGCAGAATCTGTTGTGGTAGCCGTAGTTTCGGTAGTTTCTTTTTTAGTACATGAAGCAAGTAATAGAACAGATGCCATTCCCAACATGAGCATTTTGCTTTTCATCATAATAATTGATTTAAATATGTTTTTTAGTAATAAAGTTACTTCCAATCAACAAAAATTACGCCAGAGGGAAAGGATAGAATGAGTGAATGATGAATCGTGAATGGTCAGTTCACTTCACTTGTCAATTTTTAATGAATTTACAATAAACCTGGAAGTGCCATATGATCATAAAAATTCACCATTCACTTGCGAAGCAAAATTCACTATAGGCTATTCATCTTTTTAAAAATAGCCTCATAATAACTTTTCCGCGTGTTTTATAAAGCCTATTCCTATTTTTCTTTGTAAATTGGGGCAAAATTTTGATTATGACAAAAAAGATACTTTTATCTGTATTTCTTTTGCCTGCTGCAATGGCATTTGCACAACAATATGGCGGAATGTGGATCCCTACAGAGCTGAATGAAAAGGAAATGAAGGATTTGGGAATGAAGATTTCTGCAAAAGATATTTTCAACCCTCAGAAACCAAGCATTAAAGATGCGGTAGTACAGTTTAATGGCGGATGTACTGCAGAAATTATTTCGCCTAAAGGACTGCTTTTAACGAACCACCACTGTGGCTTCGGTCAAATTCAGGCACATTCTACCGTTCAGAATGATCTTCTTTCTAACGGATTCTGGGCAAAAAATACAGAAGGTGAACTTCCTAACCCGGGAGTAAAAGTAGATTTTATTGTAGATATAAAAGAAGCTACTGATCAGATTTTAGAAGGTACAGACAATCTTACAGAACCTGAACTTACGAAAAAGATCAACAATAATATTGAGGTTTATAAAAACGCTCAGAAAATTGAATCTTACCAGTCCATCATGGTAAAGCCTATGTATTATGGAAACAAATACTACGCCTATACCATCGAAACATATAAAGATATCCGTCTTGTAGGAGCACCGCCTCAAAGCATCGGGAAATTCGGAAGTGATACGGACAACTGGGTTTGGCCAAGACATACCGGAGATTTCTCTATGTTCAGAATCTATGCAGACAAGAACAACAGACCTGCAGAATATTCAAAAGATAATGTTCCTTACGTTCCAAAACACTACTTACCGGTTTCTATCAAAGATAAAAATGAAAACGACTTTACTTTTGTATTCGGATTCCCGGGAAAAACTACGGAATATCTTCCTGCGGTAGGTGTTGAGAAAATCATGAAGGATATTGACCCTGCTAGAATTGCGGTACGTGATGTTGCTTTGAAAACTCTTGACGAAAAAATGCGTGTTGATAACGAAACGCGTATTAAATATGCTTCAAAATATGCTTCTGTAGCCAACTATTGGAAAAAATGGATCGGTGAAGTGGAAGGGTTGAAAAAATCCAATGCGGTAGAAAAGAAAGTAATGTACGAAGGTTCTTTGGTCGCTAAAAATCCAGAGATCAAAACTACTTTGGATCAGTTGAATAAACTGTACAATGATCAGGCTCCTTACGCATTAAACAATGCTTACTACACAGAAGTAGTGAAAAATGCCGAAACATTAAAGCTTGCCGGAGATTATTATGATTTCGTAGCTTCTGTAGAAGCTGGAAGAATGGATGAAAAGGAACTTGCCAAGTTAAAAACAAAATTAACTTCTTTCTACAAAGATTACAGCGCAGAGCTTGATGCTAAAGTAACGGCAAAACTATTGGCTTTATACGTTAATAAAACGGCGCCACAGTTTTTACCGGCAGGATTCAGCAAATATAAAGATGAGAATGCCAATATTCCTGTCATTGAAGATATGTCTAAAAACTCTGTTATTACAGGAAGAACTGCTGTAAACGGAGGAGCATTGACTACAGATATTGATAAAGCGTTTTCTAATCAGGATAAATTAATCAAAACTCTAAAGAAAGATCCAATTTACCAATTATATGTTTCTATGAAAGAAACGTATATGAAAACTGCAGATCCGCAATACACTTCAATGCAGGCAAAAATTGATGCTTTGCAGAAAAAGTTCATGGCACAGCAGATGCAGACGGATAAAGACAGAAAATTCTTCCCGGATGCGAACTCAACGCTTCGTGTAACGTATGGTAAAGTAAAAGGTTCTACGCCTAGAGATGCCGTTTCTTATGGATATCAGACTCACCTTGCCGGAGTTATGGAAAAATATGTTCCTGGAGATTATGAATTCGATGTTCCAAAGAAACTGATTGATCTTTACAACAAAAAAGATTACGGAATTTATAAAGATAAAACAGGTGATGTTCCTGTAGGATTCACTGCTACCAACCATACAACAGGAGGTAACTCAGGGAGCCCTGCTCTTGATGCCAACGGAAACCTTGTTGGGCTGAACTTCGACAGACAGTGGGAGGGAACAATGAGTGATATCAACTATGATCCGCGTTTCAGTAGAAACATCATGGTAGATACAAAATATATCCTTTTCATCATCGATAAGTTCGCAGACTCAAAGTGGCTTGTTGATGAAATGAAGATTATAAAATAATTTTAAAAGTTATACCTTTAAGAATCTATTTGAACTGAGTTTTGAATAGATTCTTTTTTATTTAGAATAGGATGAAAGACATGATTATCAGTGTTTTGGCAGCTTTCGAATCTGATCATATCGGGAAATCTTTTCCGCTGGATTACTGTTTACCGCTTTATCACAGTGTTTCCGATAAAGAACTTCCTCATTTAAAACATATCATCCGTTACAAGAATAGAAGGCAGTTTGAAGAAGATCTTGATCATATTGCAAAGAATTTTCAGTTTGTAGATTGGCAGGAGTTCAAAGATTATAGGTCCGGGAATTTTAAACCTAAGAAAAAGATTGCCCTTCTTACTTTTGATGATGGTTTCAGAGAATTTTATGAGGTTGCAGCTCCCATTTTGGAACGAAAGGGAATATATGCCTGCAATTTTATCAATCCGGCTTTCATAGACAATGAAGAAATGATGTTCAGGTGTAAAGCAAGCCTTCTTGCCGATGCTGTTGAGAAAAATAAAACCATAGATCCGGAAATTTATCGTGTATTTTCTATCGACAGTCATGTTGAGAAAGGGATTGTACAAAAGAAAATTTTATCCGTTAATTATCAGGAAAAAGATATTCTGGACCAGCTTGCATCAAAACTTGAGGTAGATTTTAAAGCGTATTCTAAAGAATTTAAACCTTATTTAAGTACAGAAGAATTAAAAGAGGTTACCCGAAAAGGTTTCGGAATCTCTTCGCATAGTTGGGATCATCCAAAATATGGAGACTTATCTTTGAAAGAACAGATGGAAACAACAGACAAGACTTTTGCTTATTTAAAAGAAAACGACTTCCTGTACGAAACTTTTGCATTTCCGTTTACCGATTTTGAAGTGAAGAAAGATTTTTTTGATGAACTCTTTAAAAACGAAGAAATATATTGCAGTTTCGGATGTGCAGGAGTAAAGCTGGATAGCGTGAAAAGAAATTTCCAGAGGATTCCAATGGAAATGGGAGAGAGCGGAGCCCAGATCCTGAAAAAGGAAATAGCTTATTTCAGACTGAAAAAGCTGATCAATAAAAATATGATTGTTAGAGAATGATAGCGCTGAAAACATTCAACAGAAGAGAACTGGAAGATTTTATATCCTCCGGAGCTTTTCAGCAATATGATTTTCTTCCGATTACAAAGCATCGGGCTTTATCCCACATGAAAAATACTAAGGCAACAGACGAAGATACCCTTCTTATTCTTGCTTTTGATGAAGAAAAACTGATCGGTTATGTAGGATGTTTTCCGGACTGTTTTGTTATTGACGGTAAACAAATCCGTTATGCATGGCTGAGCACTTTATATGTAAACCCTGAATACAGAAAAAAAAGACCGGCAAAAGCTCTGTTGAAAAAGGTTTTTGAAGAATATGAAGGCAGAATTGCCATCACTGAATTTACCAAAGAAGCAGAAGCACTCTACAATATTATAGGTGTTTTTGAATATGTCTTTCCTAAAGATGGGAAGAGGTATTATTTCAAAACTGACGCAGCCAAAATGATTCCTGAAAAAAAACCGGAAACCAAGGCTCTGAAACCTCTTTTTCAGACTTTGGATGCTGCGGCTAATTTATTAGTATCAATAAAGAACTTGCCTATAAAGAAGCCAGATTTCAAATATGAAATGCTTGATCGTATAGATAAAGAAAGTGCTGATTTCATCAATGAATTTTCAGGAGTACGCAACGCAGACGAAATCAATACTTTTATAAATCAGCCATGGGTTTTAGAAGGCAAAAAAGATGAAAAATATTTTTTTTCAAGCTTTGCAGGGACTTTTAAATATTTCTGGATCAAGATCTTTGACCAAAATAATACATTCAAAGCCTGCATTCTATTACAACTTCGAGACGGGTATCTTAAAATTCCTTACCTCTTTTCAAATACTGATCTAGATGAGGTTGTCCGGTTTTTAAATTACTTCATTGTTTCGAATAAAATAAAAGCATTTACAAGCTATCAAACCCAACTAAACAAGGCCATACAACAATCAAAAGCATTTTCTCATATCTATGAACGGGATTTCAACAGAGAATATCTGTTCCATAAGGACTTATTGGAACTGATTCCGAAGGATTTTAATCCCAATTACCAGGATGGTGACGGAGATTGTATGATGACGTAAAAAAATTATGAATTATAAATGATGAGTTATGAATGATTATTCATCAATTATCATTGATCATTTATAAAAAAACAAACCGCCTGATAATGCTATCAGGCGGTTTGTTTTTTTAATGTCCAAAAATATCTTTCAGACTTACTTCTTTAAATGTTCCCATTTTATTGACAGCGTCCATATCCAGATTTTCTTTTTTACCGAGAATGGCTGTATTGAAATGAACAGATTGGATTCTCGTTTTATAAAATACTTTCATATCTTCAAATTTCAGATCCTGAATCTGCTCATAAATATTTTTTCTGAAATCATGATAGATATTCAGCTTCTTCAGATTCAACGTATTGAAAAATACATTTTCACGGCTTACTCTTGTAGAAGCTATCTGCTTAAGGGCAGCGTTTCTGGCATTTTCAAACTGAATAGGTACTTCAGGAAGTTCTTCCATTAGCTCATTAAGGGTGTCAACAGCAATCATAAGCTTATCAGGCTGTGTTCCGATATAAGTGGTAACGTAATCAGGGTGTTTCAATTCTGAATTGGCAGCATAGGAAACATAAGCAGAATAAGCAAGACTTTTGCTCTCACGCATTTCCTGGAAAACAATGGAAGATAATCCTCTTCCAAAATATTCATTGAATACATTTACTTTACCAAAGTATTGTGGATCTACTTCATTTCCTTTTCCAATCTTACTCATTTCTACCTGAACCATATCATAATTAATGAAATAAACATTTCCACCTGTATCAGGCTCAGGATATTGTTTCGCTTCAGGAATTATAATGCTTTCTGTTTCAACATATTTATCGATGTATCCATTGAAATGCTCAAAATTTTTCCCATAAAAGAAAATCTGATAAGGAGCTTTAAACAGATTTTTCATTCTGTCTGTAAATACTTCCGCAGTGCTGCTTTCAAGTTCTTCTTTAGAAATAACATTGGTAAAACGTGAGGTACTGCCCAGTTTGGTATAATTGGTAAGGGCAGTCATGATACGGTTTTTATCCTTTTTAACAGCCTGGCGGTTTTCTATTACACTTTTTACAAACTGGTTGTAAATATCCTGATCGGGTTTTACATCAGTCATCCAGTGCTGAAGAAGAGCAATTCCTTTTTCTATATTCTCTTCAAGCCCGCTTAAGGTGATGGTCAGCTGGTCATGGGTTGTTTTAAAATCATTAGTAACCCCGATTTTAAAAAATTCCTTTTTTAAATCTTCAGGAGAAAATTGATCTGTTCCTAAATACTGAAGCAACTGAGTTGAAATGGCCAGATCTCTGTCATTATCACTACCAAAAGGAAAAATAAAGTGAGCCTGAGCAATATCGTTGTATTTATTTTTAACAAAGCTCAGTTTCTTTCCTTTCACATCAGCAGTAGTAATTTCTTTTTTATAGTTGATGAATACAGGTTGTATATCCTCCGTTTTATCTGCTAAAATTTCTGTTAAAAACTCAGACTGGCTATCACGATTGATTTTAATAGGAGTAATTCCGGGATTTTCAACTCTGATCAATCTGTCGTTGACTCCTTTTTCCTTATCAATGATCACATAGTTTTCTTTGAAAAACTCCTTTGCAAAATTGATTACATCCTCCTTTGTAAAAGAAGCATACTCATCCATTTCATTCAGTTCCTGTTCCCAGGTCCTTCCTTTTATATAGGTATCATAAAGATTGGTGGCCAGTCCTTCCGAAGTTTCAAGGCTTTTCATTCTTTGAAGTTTGAAATCATTAATGATAGCGGGTAACATCCAGTCTGGGAAATCTCCTTTTTTGATCAGTTCAATCTCTTCCAATACAATGTTCTTTGCTTCTTCCAGCGTTTGAGTTTCCTTAGGAACCGCAACGATGGAGAAATAACCATATTGTTTCAATCCCACAGAAAAAGCCTGTGCCCAAAGCATTTTTTGAGTCTGATTGATGTGCAGATCCAACAATCCAGCTTCCCCTCTGTTGCTGAGGATATTGGCAGTGATGTCTGCCAGCATGGCTTCACGGGTTCCGTAGTTGTCTGTTCTCCATGCCAGCTGGGTGCGTGGAGTAGTAGGGCTTTTTACCGTTCTTTTTATAATTTCTCTGATTGGCTTCTCTATAATAGGAGTTTTCTTAGGAAGCTCCTTATAAGGTAAGCTGCCAAAATACAGGTCAATTAATTGAATGGTTTTTTCAAAATCAAGATCTCCTACCAATACCAATGCATAATTATTAGGAACATAATATTCATCAAAGTATTTGTGGATTGCCTTCATAGAAGGGTTCTTCAAATGTTCAGGCTTTCCTAATGTGGTTTGCTGCCCGTTGGGATGGGTAGGAAAAAGCGCGTCCATCAATTCGTAATTGACAAGTCTGGAGTCGTTATCCTGTGCCCTGTTGAATTCCTCATACACAGATTCCAGCTCAGTATGGAAAAGGCGAAGTACAATTTCAGAAAATCTTTCCTTTTCTATCTTTAGCCATTTCTCAAGCTCATTATTCGGAATATTGTTTTTGTATACTGTTTCATCAAACCATGTATGTGCATTGGTACCACTGGCTCCCAGAGAAGAAATGGCTTTGTCATATTCATTCGCAATAGCATATTGACTGGCTTCCTGAGAAACTTCGTCTATCTTTTTATAGATCTCTTTTTTCTTTTCAGAATCCTGCTCAGCTTTGTGTGTTTCATACAATTCCGAAATCTGATCAAGGAACACCTTTTCATTTTCCCAGTTTTGTGTCCCTATTTTAGAAGTACCCTTAAACATCATATGTTCGAGGTAGTGAGCCAGCCCGGTATTATCGGATGGATCATTATTGCTTCCCGTTCTTACCGGAATAAAGGTCTGTATTCTTGGCGAAATAAAATTCTGGGCAAGAAAAACCTTTAATCCATTTTTCAGAGTATAGATTCTGACGTTATTTTCGTCGTGGGTTACCGTAATATATTCGTAATTGCTTTTATCAGTATGTACCGTTTCCTTATATTTTCTGTCTGTCATATAAAACTCATTTCACTCCTTAGAATCCGGAATGCACTACAAATGTAAGGAATCAAAAAAAGATGTAGGCCGGTTTTTCTGACTATTACATCTATTCTTATAGTTGAAAACTTGAATCATAAAAAGAAAAACCGCTGCTGGAAGCATATTAGATAGAACGTTGTAATTTTTCTCCATACTATATAATATAGATAGAACCTTTTCTATTCCTACTCTCCCACTCTCAGACTCTCTCACTCCCGAACATTCTCAGGAGCTTCATCCTGCTATTCATTCATACTCCTCGCG
>NZ_PCOU01000040.1 GCF_002979455.1 Chryseobacterium sp. MYb7 | reverse complement strand
GCGATCCGGACGGGACTCGAACCCGCGACCTCCGCCGTGACAGGGCGGCATTCTAACCAGCTGAACTACCGGATCAATTTTTTTAAAAGAAATTGAGAAAACTTCTGCGATCCGGACGGGACTCGAACCCGCGACCTCCGCCGTGACAGGGCGGCATTCTAACCAACTGAACTACCGGATCAAATTATTAAAGAACTTCGTTTCTTTTTCGTGGTTGCAAAATTACACCTTTTTTCGTTACCTGCAAATTATTTTCAAAAAAAATGCCTCCCAATCATGGAAGGCATTCATTACCAAAGTTGTTTTTTTATAAGTGAGCGCTTAATTTTTCAGCGATTACCTCTTTTGGAGCTACACCTACTAATTTGTCTACCACTTCTCCATTCTTAAAAATAAGAACTGTAGGGATATTTCTGATACCATACTGCATAGAGATTTCCTGGTTGTTATCTACATCTACTTTCCCAACTACTGCTTTACCTTCAAAATCTGATGCTACTTCTTCGATGATTGGTCCTAAGGTTCTGCAAGGTCCGCACCATACTGCCCAGAAGTCTACTAATACCGGTTTGTCTGATTTTAAAACCGTATCCTGAAATGAGCTGTCTGTAATTTCTAAAGCCATTTTGTTTCTTTTATTTTAATTAATATTATTTTCTTTTTAATCCTTTATTGGATGTTCAAAATTACACTTTTTAAAGCATAAGACTATCTATGCTCAACATTAGTTTTTTCTATGGTGTAATCGCTTGAAATTTCCTTCAAGGCACTTACTAATGTATCAATCTCTGCTTTAGTCGTCATATGGCTGAAAGAGATACGTAATGGGGTACAATGATCCATTTCGTCCTCAGAAAGTACCATCATCATTACCATTGAAGGCTTTGAAGCTCCTGATGAGCATGCACTTCCCTGAGAGATTGCAATTCCTTTCATATCCAGCTGAAGTCCGATCAATGGGTTTTTATAAGGTAATAATGCACTTAAAACTGTATAAAGACTGTTTTCCTTTTCAGCACTTCTTCCATTGAATTTAATTCCTTCAATTTCGGCAGAAAGTCTTTCAATCGCGTAATTTTTGATATCCTGCATATGGTTGGTATATTCATCCATATGATTTAAAGAAAGTTCTAGGGCTTTACCCAATCCTACGATACCACAAACATTTTCTGTACCGGCTCTAAGACTTCTTTCCTGAGGTCCTCCTGTTATAATTCCTTTCATGCCAGTTGCCTTTCTGATAAATGCAAATCCTGCTCCTTTTGGCCCATGAAACTTGTGGGCACTGCATGAAGCAAAATCTACAGGGATATCGGAGAAATCAAGGTTCATATGAGCCATGGTTTGTACAGTATCCGAATGGAAAAGTGCATTATGCTCTTTGCATAGCTGGGCAACTTTTTTAAGGTCGATTATATTTCCGATTTCGTTATTAGCATGCATTAAGCTTACTAATGTTTTTTTATCTGAAGCTTTTAACCGCTCTTCTAATTTTACAAGATCAATATCTCCTTTTTCATTCGGGCGGATGTAGTTTACTTCTACACCTTTTCTGCTTTTCATATCCAGAATACTTTCAGAAACACATTTGTGTTCCAGAGGAGAGCTGATGATTCTTTCTACTCCAAGATGTTCTACCGAGGATTTGATGATCATGTTGTTGGATTCTGTTCCGCAGGAAGTGAAAATGATTTCAGCAGGAGTTACATGAAGATAGTCTGCAACCTGTCTTCTTACATTTTCAATAAGGATTTTTGCTTCCTGACCAAAGCTGTGCGTTGAAGACGGGTTTCCGAAATTCATCTTCATAGTGCCCACCATTGCATCTATAACTTCTTCTGCAAGCGGAGTGGTTGCGGCATTATCTAAATATACTTTATCCATTATTATTTTGAATATTTTAATTCTACAGAGGTAAACTGATAATCTGCGGGAACAGTGAAAATAATCCAGGGACTGGAGATCACCTGAATTTCCATTCCACCGGAAGGTTCTCCGGCAGGAACTTCTACATACAGAATCTGATTTTTCACAGATATATTTTTGATTTCATCAATTTTGTGGCTTCCCGATCTGAAGGTTCCTAAATTGTATAAAACAACCTTTTTATTTTTCGGAAATTTCGGATAGTTGGTACCAGATTCTTTTCCCAGTTCTACCCTACTGATATTTCCTTTTAGAATAGTATGAAAATCTGTTTCGTCTTTAATAATTTTAAAGCCGGATGCGTCTGTTCCTCCCTGAGATTCAGAAATAAGGAGTTCAGTATCTCCCTGCACAGCAGAAGACTTGTGAGAGGAAGTGCTTGCACAGCTCATGAAGATTGCCGCACATGCAATTAACAGGCTTTTCATTTTTTACAATTTTATCTCCCAAAATTAGTGAAAAAATTGGTAATGTCCTTCATTTGCCCATTTCAACATTGGCCGATCTCCGGAAGTATCGCCAAATGCAATAATTTTATCGTACTTAGAATCGTTGATTTCTTCTTTAATTCTTACCAGTTTTTCTTTTCCGTTGCAGTTTTTTCCCACAAAGTTTCCTGTAAAAACACCGTTCTTAAACTCTGCCCGCGTAGAAACAAGCTCCATTTTAAGTGCCTGGGCGAATGGCTTTACCCAGATATCCAATGAAGCGGTAACCAATAAACTTTGTGTATTGTTATGATCTATATTATTAATAAAGTCAAGCGCATTTTCACGCACAATTTTAGGATAATGCTGTTCAAAAAAAAGTTTGGACTTCTGTTCTATCTTTTCCTGAGTCTGCCCTTTTAAAATAGAACCAATAAAGCTTTTTTTCACTTTTTCTGTTTCAGCCAGTTTCAGCTTTAGCAGAATAAAGAGAGGAACGTGTCTTAAAAATTGTATACGGTATTTTGTAGAATCGTAGAATTTGAGATACATAAACATGGTATCTTTATACGTCAGGGTTCCGTCAAAATCAAAACAATACAATTTTTTCATTTTTCTTAAAGCTTTAATTTTTTAAATATAAATTCAGGGATATTCCTGATAATCATCATGATAATACTCCAAACCGGCAAAACATATGCCACATTTTTTTCCTTTTTAAAGGCTTTATAAATACAGGCTGCTGCTTGTTTCGGAGTAGCTGTCAGTTTCGGATTTAAAGGCAGACCTTCTGTCATTTTGGTTGCCATAAACCCAGGTTTTATCGTAAGAACATGTACTTTTTTATCAAAAAGATAGTTTCGCAGACCACTCAAATAGGCTGTAAATGCTGCTTTTGCACTTCCATAGATAAAGTTACTCTGTCTTCCTCTATCTCCTGCTACTGATGAAAGCCCAATAATCGTTCCTGATCTTCTGCTTTCAAATTTTTGAGCAAAATAGTTCATCACAGGAACCAGTTTTGAATAGTTGATATCTATGATACGTTCTGTATTCCTGTTGTCATATAATCCTTCTTCAGTTCCCTCTCCTAAATATCCTACGGCGCAAAATAATACATCTGAATTGATATTATCAAATCTATTGTAATCAATTTCTTTGGTCAGATCCAGTTCAATAACTTCCGCCTGCTGCAGAAACTTTACATCAATATGCCTTGCAAATCGTTCTGTAGTTTCTTTGTTTGAGGTAAAAAGGTAAATTTTTTCAAATTTTTCTCCTTCCTGAAGTGCTTTTTCCACAAAAGCCTGTGCCACTTCAGATGTGCTTCCCAGAACTATCATTATGAGTTATTGTTTATGATTCTTTTGTGCTGTAAAGACACAAATTTAGGATTTTGAATATTTTTAAGGTAATTAGTGAGCGATGATCTGCTCATACTGTCTTTGGTAAGATAAATTCTTCCTCCAAATTCCTGAACGATAGCATCAAGCTGATCCACTAGCTTTTTCAGTTTTGAATTCACTTTAAAATCCAGTGCCAGTGTATACCCTTCCACAGGGAATGAATTGTAAGCGTCAGTATTATTCTTTCCAAAAAGTTTTAAAACAGCAAGGAATGATCCGTTTCCGCTATTAGCAATCGTTTCAAGGATTCTTCTCATTCCTTCTTTTCCTGTTTCTTTAGGAATTACCATCTGATATTGTATAAAACCGGATTTACCGTAAATTTTGTTCCAGTCATTAATAGCATCCAGCGGATAGAAAAATGTTTCGTAATCAATAAAATTTTTAACTTCTTTCTTAGCCTGTTTTTTATAATACAGCCAGTTGAATATTTTTACAGTAAGTGCATTCAGTACAAATCCTGGAAAATAAAACGGAACTGTAGGGGAAAATTTTTTCTTTAATCTTAAAGGAGTTTTCGAAAAATTCTGAGGAAGTTCATGTTGAAAAGCATGCTCACCTCTCATGAGAATACTTCTTCCGATATTTTTTCCTTTTTGAAGGCAGTCAATCCATGCAACAGTATAAGTCCAGCTTTCGCTTTCATCAAACAGTTTAAAAATTTCATCCAGATTTTCTGCTTTAATACTTTCCTGGCGGATATACGCGGATTCTATATTTTTAAGCTTAAACTTTACTGTAAGAATAATTCCTGTAAGACCCATTCCTCCGATAGTAGCCCAGAATTTCTCTACATTTTCTTCTCTTGAACAGGTAATAATTTCCCCATTCTCAGTCATCAGCTTAAACTCAATCACATATTCTGAAAAACATCCTTCTGCATGATGGTTTTTGCCGTGAACATCGGAAGCAATAGCACCTCCTACCGATATAAATTTCGTTCCGGGAGTAACGTACAAAAAATATCCCTGTGGTACTGCTATTTCCAGAACATCTGAAAGCAGTACTCCGGATTCGCATTCTATCACTCCGTTCAAACGGTCAAAATTGATGAACTTATTTAATTTTTTTGTCGAAAATATAGATTCTCCCAGAGAAGCATCTCCATAACATCTTCCGTTTCCTCTGGCAATAATTTCGTTGTGGCTGAGTACAAATTCTTTTATTTTTTTGAAATTGTCCTCAGATCTCATTTCTTTCTCTACTACCGGGAAATTGCCCCAGTTTGTAACTTTCTGCGTGAAATTAGGTTTCATTTCTTAAAATAAATTTGAATTAAAAATGCTACTACCCAAAGTAATAGGGTAACCTGAATATAACGGTCTCTATACACAATTTTGGTAGGAGACTCTGTTCTGTTGTACACTAATGTCTGCTGAAGATATCTCAACAAAGCAAACACTACAAAAATAACGGTGTAAAAAACCCTTGCATGAAATCTTTCCTGAACTTCCGGAGAAAGGGTAAACATCAGATAGCAAATGATGGCTAACGTAATAGAAATAGACAATGCAATGTCTGCAAACTGAACGTTATATCCATCCAAAGCCTTTCTTGTCTTTCCGGAAACCTGCGCATTAATAAGCTCTCCTCTTCTTTTTCCGATTGCCAGTACAAGTGCCAGTACAAATGTTAAAAGAATAGCCCATTGTGAAATACTGATTCCGGTAATATAACCTCCCGCCAGTACACGCAGAACAAATCCTATTGCGATAATGAAAATATCAATGATGGGAACATGTTTAAGCCTAAAGGTATAAGCAAGATTCATCACCACATAGAAACCTATGATGGTTGCAAATTTCCAAAGATATTCGTGGAAATAAAGTTGTGAGAAAAATACAAGAGTAATATCTGTAATGACCAATCCTATAAGGATTCCTATAGCTGTTGACTTTGAAATCGCTCCACTCGCCAGCGGTCTTCTTCTTTTTTCAGGATGCTTCCTATCTGCCTCAATATCATTATAATCATTCAAAATATAAACTACACTTGCAGCAAGTGAGAATATAATGAACGCAAAGATGCTTTTGACAAGTAATTCTACATTCGTAATATTACCTGAAAAAAACAACGGGACAAATACAAACAGGTTTTTAACCCATTGCTCTACACGGAGTAGTTTTAAATATTTCTTCATTTATGTTGTTTCGAATGCAAAAATAATAAAATTAAAATTCTTAGCCTAAAAATACAAAAAAAACCGCCGGGGCGGTCTTTTACGAAAATATTTATATAATAAATTAACTATTGCCCTTGTTTGGCATCATTAATCATTTTTTCATTTGCAGTAATAGCAAACTCTACTCTTCTGTTTTTAGCTCTTCCTTCATCAGTATCATTGCTTGCAACCGGCATATTTTTACCTTCACCTTTTGTGAACATTCTGCTTGATGCAATTCCTTTTCCTACTAAATAAGCTTTTACAGCGTCTGCTCTTCTTTGAGAAAGTGCTAAGTTGTAAGCATCTTTACCTACGCTGTCTGTATATCCATAGATATTAATATTTGTATCTGGATTTTTAACCAATACGTCACCTAGTTTATCAAGGTTAGCCTGTGCAACAGAAGTAAGGTTTGAAGAGTCAAATGCAAAGTTAACAATACTTTCATTCATGGTAACTTTAATACCATCTCCTACTCTTTCTACCTGAGCTCCAGGTAATGTTTCTTTGATATCTCTAGCCTGCTTATCCATTTTGTTACCAATAACGTTACCAGCAACACCACCGATAATACCTCCTAATACAGCACCGATAGCTCCGTTTCCTCCTTTTCCTACATTATTCCCAAGGATACCTCCAAGTACTGCTCCTGAAGCAACACCTACTGCTGTACCTCTTTGTTGGTGATTTGAATTTTGAACCGCTTCACAGCTTGTCAATAATAATGCTGATGACAAGAAAAGGGCTCCTACGTATGTTTTTGTAAATTTCATTTTTTTTGATCTTTTATGTTGATAAATTATTTCATTCCTGCTCTCTGGAAGTTGTAAACTACTTTTACATTACCTCCTTCAAAAGGAACATCTTGCTGAAGTGAAAACTGATCTGTAGTCTGATTGATCAGGGTAAGGCTATATCCTACAGAATTTTGTTTTGCTTTTGTACCTGCAGCAATTTTTTTAAACATAAACGTGTTACCGTCTTTTACTTCAAATTTGATAGGCTGTGTAATTGCAGGGCAATCTCCGCCACCATTTAAAGTATATGCTCCTGTCCAGTTGTTAGGAATTAATCTCCAATGGCTTCCTACAAAACATTGTGCATCTGCACCTTCATCAAAAGGCTTGATTTTAAATCCTTTTTCATAATCTATACTTACGATTTGCCAATCTCCTTTCATTTTCAGAAAGTCTGCTCTTTGATTTTGAGATGTAGCTGCTTTGTTAACAGAGGAACACGACACTGCAAAAAGTGATGTTCCCAACATCCCTGCAAGTAGTAACTTTTTCATTTTGTTGTTTATTATTTTGTTACTATAAAGTTACAAAAAACCGTGCCAAAATTTAAAATAAAAATAAAAAGTCCGAAAAAAATTCGAACTCTTTATGGTTTCTCCTTAAATACAGGGAGATAAATTATTTTTTAACAGCCTTTTTTATGGATTTCGAAGGTTTCGAAGGTGTTGATACCTTTCCTTTATAGAAATTCGTATAGGCATATTCTGCTGCTTTTTTCAGGTCTATAACTCCGCCAGCCTGCGACTGGTCTGTAAAGCCGTTTGCGGTGCTTGGATTGCTGCTTTTCACAAGTGCTTCAATGATCTGATAAGGTTTCAGATCTGGCATATAAGCTAATAAAACAGCCGCTCCTCCGGCTACCACAGGAGAAGCCATGGAAGTTCCCTGAAGGTATTTGTATTTGTTTTTAGGAACGGTGGAATAAATCTCTTCTCCCGGAGCGAAAACGTTCACCATTTTTTTATTGTAGTTAGAAAAATCTGCTCTCAAAGCATCATTTTTATTGGTACTTGCTCCTACCACAAGAACATTGCTTACAAATGGTTTTTCATCTGTAATATTTTTAAAATTGGTAGGATAAGCCAAATGCTCAGCTACATCTTCATTTTCATTTCCAGCAGCCTTTACTAAAAGAACACCTTTATCTTCAGCATATTTAAAAGCATCCCAAACAACGTTCTTACCCGGAGAAACAGGTTTTCCGAAGCTCATGTTCAATACTTTTGCCCCGTTATCTACTGCATATCTGATTGCATTAGCAACATCTTTATCTCTTTCGTCTCCGTTTGGAACTGTTCTTACAGACATGATTTTAGCAACTTTTGAGGCTACTCCATACTGCACTTCTTTTCCTTGAGGAAGTCCGGCAATGATTCCTGCTACGTGAGTTCCGTGCTCTGCATCGGGGCCTTCATAATGGTTGTTCCCATAATTTTTTTCAGAATAGTCATCGTAGTTATCTCCTACAATTTCTTTTCTTGTATCATATGAAAGATCGTATTGCTTTGCTGCCGGAGCAAAGTGATCGATAGCCTCTTTCATCTCCTCCTTCATCTTTTTTTCAAACTCAGCAGATGATTTCCCTTTGAATTCCGGACTTTGAGAAATCTGTCCCAAGAAATCCAATGCAATTGCATCTCTCTGATCTGTAGGAGCTTTGATTGCTGAAATTGTTTCAGCCGTCACAGCCTTACCTCCTAATAATTTTACCATATTAGGAATCAGCTCGTTCAGCATAGAATAGGTCTTGAAATTCTGTATAGCCTCGATACTTTTTGAATTAAACATATCTTTGGCTTTCATATACATATCAAACTCCTCCTTCATCTGAGCTTGGTTAGCCTTGTTCTTTGTGGAATCTGTACCTTCAAAAATAGGTTTGTATTTGGCAACTACTCTTGTCACTTCCATATTATCAATATCAACGTCACCGTTTTTACCTCCTATGAAGTTCCATCCGTGTACATCGTCAATATATCCGTTTCCGTCATCATCTTTACCATTTCCAGGAACTTCGTTAGGGTTTGACCAAAGATTCTTTACCAATCCCGGGTGATCTACCTGTACTCCACTATCCAAAACTCCCACCACAACGGTTTTAGGCTTCAGTCCTTTAGATTCTAAGTATTTATAAGCATTTGCCGTATTTACCCCATATACTTTTGAAGTTGCAAAATCTTTATGATACCATGTCATCAGATCTTTATCTTCATTGGGGTCTTTACTTTTAGCTTTAGATTCCTGTGCAAAAGAGAAACTAAAACCTGTTAGAAAAACTGCAGCTAATAATACCTTTTTCATATGTTGATATTTAATTTTGTTTTAAGACATATGCCAATCGCTACATTTATCTGTTTTTATATTGAGAATTCTATGAATAGCGACTGTATGCTAATATGATTGTTTTATATTTTTTATATATACCATAGATTCCGGGCCTTTATTACAAATAAGGTCAAGAACCGACAGGTCTTCCAAAAATCCGAACTTGTCAGAAAAAGTCTGGTAATATTCTTCCATTTGAAATTCTGAAGGAAGCTTTGCCGAAAATTTTTCTCTAAAGTTGATACTTTCAGGATTTTTGATATATTCTTCATTCAAAGAGTGTGCTTTTTCTGTTTTCAATATCTGTTGGATCACTTCTATCCCTTTAAGGTTAAAATCCAAAAGAAACTTTTCTTTAAGGTCAAAAATTTTTCTGAACTTATCTTCATAATATTCAAAATAAGGAGAGCTTTGGTATGCTGTCTTGATTGATTTCCAATGAAGGGTTCTCCAATCTTCACGGTAAGAAACTTCTACATCTTTAAATTCTCTTTTCCCGTTATGATTGATAGGAATTATTAACGATAGTTTTCCGTTGGCTCCATAGATGTTTGTTCTGTTTCTATAGGTCTGTTTTGGAAAGTTTTCAAATTGTTCAAATATAATTTCATTCTCAGGGTTTAAAAACACTGAAAACCATGAAATTGGGGGCATATAAAATGCCGGTAATAAAATATTTTGCATAATAATATAATCTAGTTTTTAGGATAAACCACTCTTCCTACAGCATCTTTCTCATCAACAAAGCCTAAATAACGGGAATCTAAGCTTGCATTACGATTATCTCCTAAAAAGAATAATTTTCCACTTGGAACTTTTATGGGTCCAAAGTTATCAGCGTTCCAATCTTTATGATAAACTTTGTGAATATCCTGATCTGTATTGGGGTTTATAAACCTTTCATGGAAAAAACTATCATTAAGTTCTTTATCACTTAATTGAGTAATGAAATAATTATCGTCAATCTGAAAGATTTCACTATCTTCAGTTCCTTTGGACAGGAGATCATTAGCATAGCCTCTGTCTATTTTATAAGAATGTTTCACGTTAATATTATCTACCAACGTATTATTGACATATAATTTACCATTTTTAATTAAAATCACGTCATTTTCCTTTCCTATTAATCTTTGTACATAAGCTCCTTGAGGATAATCCAAATTAGTCTGATTGTAAGCAATCATTTTAAATTGATCATAAGGAAGGATGTTGGTCATTACAATAAATGACTTTTTTTTGATGGTAGGTTCATTGCCCGCTGTGGGTACAAAAGCATATTGCAAAACTCCGGAGAGTTTTGCAATAATAAAAAGAGTTACAATAAAGCTGCCTGTTAAAAGGACTCTATTAAATATTTTACTTTTAAACACTATTCTTCAGTTTTATTTTTTCTGAATAGTTTCACGAAATATTCCCATCCGAAGAATAAGATCAGGATCATTGCCGCAATCCACCAGTAAGAGGTTTTATTAGCTTCTCCTGTATTGGTTGCTTTGAACATTCTCTCCCAACGGATTTTGAATGGTGCTTGGTAAGTAGAGCTGCTGTCTGCAAATGCTCCCTGAAGGCTCATCCATGTGAACATTGGTTTTCCAACGATATTTTCTTCCGGAACGAAACCAAAGAATCTTGCATCTAATGAAGCGTCTCTGTTGTCCCCAACCATCATATAATAATCCTGTTGAATAGTATACTGGGTAGTTTCTTTTCCGTTGATAAAGATTTTTCCGTTCTTTTTTTCCAGACTATTGTGTTCGTATTCAGAAATAATCCACTGATACATTGGAAGTGTTTCCTGGTTGATAGCCACTACATCTCCTTTTTTAGGGATTCTTAGCGGACCATACCAATCCTGATTCCAAGGTTTGTTGATCGGGAAGATCGATTGTGTAGTATCAATTTTTGTTTTGGCTTCATCTCTGTAAAATACAGCAGCTTCTCCTTTTGGTGAAACTTCTTCTTTCATATCAAGAACCTGAGAAAGTCCTTTAATTTCTTTAGCTGTTTTATCTGTTAATCCTTGGAAAGCATAAAGATATCCTTTATCTGTCTGCAGTTCCTGAACTGGTAAAAATCCATAGGTATTATACAATGAAGGAATATCCAGCTGGCTTCCTGTTGTTACAATATATCTGTGCTGTACTTCCTGATCTCCTAAAACGGTTTCCGGCTTTCCGTTAACGAAAAGTCTTCCGGCTCTCATTTCAAAAGTATCACCTGCTGTAGCTACACATCTTTTTACGTAAGGATCTTTCCTGTCGATGGCTGTATGTACAGAATCCTGAGGATAGTTGAATACAACTACATCATTTTTCTGAGGTTTATTGAACTGTAAAATTCTTGTGTATGGAAGTTTTACTCCGTCTACATAAGATTTTGGATCATCTTTAGGATTTCCTTTCTGTCCTGTATCCATAATAGTTCCCTGAAGGAAAGGTATTGCTACGGGACGCATCGGAAGTCTGTAACCATAGCTCCATTTGTTTACAAAAAGAAAATCACCCACCAATAATGTTCTTTCCATGGATCCTGTAGGAATCCCGAAAGGCTGTGTTACGAAAACGTGGATGATGGTGGCAAAAACTACGGCGAAGGTTATTGATCCAAGGAATGTATCTTTCTTTTTATCATTTTTCTCTTCGTCTGTAAGGAACAGGTCGTTTGCATTCTCATCTTCTAACTCTACATCTTTAGAATAGTTGATTACTGCCATATAAATAAACGGCAGAATCACTGTAAGAATCTGATCCTTGAAAAGTGTTTTCCCAAACTTTTTCACTAAATAAAGGTGAAAAACAGACATCATGATTGGCCCTACAATCGGAAGATAAGAAAGGATTGCCCACCATTTCGGATGTTTTGTTTCTTTAAGAATGATGAAATAGTTGTAAAAAGGAATAAAAGCGAATAAAGGGCTATACCCCATTTTCTTGAACAGTTTCCAAGATGAAACCCCCATTAATACGGATAGTATGAGGACATATACTGTATAAGTTAAAAAATAATTCATAAATTTTTGTGCCTATTCTTATGATATAAATGCTAAAATGATGAGTAATAAATGATAAAAGCAATCCGCTGTTTACAATTCACTATTCATCATTTTCTGCTTATTGGTCTGCAATTTACAGAATTTGTTACAAATTAAAGTCCCAAAACGTCTTTCATTGCGAAGTTTCCTTTTTTATCTTTAATCCATTCTGCAGCTACTACAGCTCCCAGAGCAAAACCGTTTCTGTTGAAAGCGGTATGTTTGATTTCGATTTCGTCTACTTCACTTCTATAATACACACTGTGAGTTCCCGGTACCTCATCTTCACGCACTGCAAAAATGCCAAGTTGCTTACCTTCTGTTTCTTCCAGCTTCCATGCATCGAATTTCGGGTTGTTTTGAATGATTCCTTCCGCAATAGAAATAGCAGTTCCACTTGGAGCGTCTTTTTTGTGGATGTGATGAATTTCTTCTAATTGACAAGAATATTCATCAACATTTTTCATCAGATCCGCCAATTTTTCGTTTAAGGCAAAAAATAAATTAACACCTAAACTAAAGTTGGAACCATATAGGAATGCTGTTCCGTTATCTACAGCCAGCTTTTCTATTTCAGCTCTTTGATCCAGCCATCCTGTTGTTCCACAGATTACCGGAATTTTATTTTCAAGACAAGCTTTGATATTTTCAAAAGCAACTTCCGGTAATGAGAATTCAATCACAACATCCGGATTATTAAGATTCTCAGCAGTTGGGGTTTCCTTCAGACGGGCAACTACTTCATGACCTCTCTTCTGTGCGATCTCATCAATGATCTTACCCATTTTTCCGTAACCAACTAATGCTATTTTCATATAATCTTTTTATTTTTTAATACTGCATGTAATCTTCAGATCTTTCTGCAGATTTATTGTCTTTTAAAATCTGTAACTTAAAGTGAATCCTGTTTTCGGAGCACTGTACCCATACTGATCCTGAATAACCGATGGTTTAAAAACCAGATCCGGATCATGACGGCTTTCGTAAAGATGGGCATCTACCACAGCGTCTACAATATTCAGAATATAAATTAACCCTGTAATGGCGATGGCATAGTCTCGTTGTCTTTTAGCTCTATCCTGAGCATTCCCTAAAGCTTTCTTATCTAAAAATGGATGACTATCCACAAACTCATTAGGGGTACCGTTCAGTTTCGCTACATAATATTCACGATATTTCTTGTATTGGTTATCGTTCCATATAGCAATCCCGACTCCGGCTCCTACCGCTCCCCAAACGATGGGAATCTTCCAGTATTTTTTGTTATAAAACTGTCCTAATCCAGGTAAAACTGCAGAATATAAACCTGCTCTGGTAGGATTCAGCTTTATGGTTTTTACTGTAGGGCCATTAGCTTTTTCAAGATCTTCAATGATCTTTGCTTCTGTTTTGCCTGGCTTTACCACACGAGGTTCTTCTTTCGGAAGAGTCTGCATCCGAACGGTATCAATAGGTTTTACTTGTGAGTAAGCCAGCACAGCAATACACAAGAAAAATGTGAAAAATATTTTCTTCATTTATTTAATATGGGATAAAATATATTCCAGCTCTTCTTCATTTTTGAAGTCCAGAACAATTTTACCTTTTTTACCATTTCCAGAAGTTTTGATCTCCACTTTAATATCCAGGATATCTGCGATGGTCTTCTGGGCTTTTTTATAGTTATTGGAAAGTTCCACGTTGGCTTTTTTTGCCGCGGGAGACTTTGGATTCTTCAATGCAGCAGCTGCCTGCTCTGACTGACGAACATTTAATTTTTCTTTGATGATAAGACCAAATAAAACCTGCTGATCTTCTTCACTTTCAAGACTGATAATAGCTCTACCGTGTCCTGCAGAAATCTCACCACTTCTGATGGCATTCTGAATATCAGGGTTCAGCCTTAACAATCTGATGGAGTTGGTGATGGTACTTCTGTCCTTTCCTACTCTCTGGCTCAGGTTTTCCTGAGTAAGACCGATCTCTTCCAAAAGCCTATGATAAGTCAAAGCAATTTCGATGGCATCAAGATCTTCCCTCTGGATATTCTCAACAAGAGCCATCTCAAGAAGCTCCTGATCATTTACTAAACGGATATAAGCAGGAATAGTTGTAAACCCGGCAATTTTAGTTGCTCTGTAACGTCTTTCCCCGGAAATGATTTCAAATCTTTCTCCGTCTTTTCTCAGGGTAATCGGCTGGATTACGCCCAGGTTTTTGATCGACTGCGCGAGTTCGTTTAATGCTTTTTCATCAAAATAAGTTCTCGGCTGCGTCGGGTTCGGATAGATATCTTCAAGCGCAACTTCTACAATATTTCCTACAAACTTATCTGCTCCTTCATCAGTAGCTGAATTGACAGTTGCTTTAGATTCAGCACTTAAAATGGCGCCCAAGCCGCGTCCCATAGCTCTTTTTTTGTCCTTCATAGATATAATTGATAAATGATGTTTGATAAGCGATGGCTAGCATTCACTTATTGCCCATTTATTATTAATTTAGTTCTTTATTAAGTTTTCATTTCTCAAAAGAACTTCTTCAGCTAACTGAATATACTGAACAGCTCCTTTACTTTCTGCATCATAGTTCAGGATACTTTCTCCAAAACTTGGTGCTTCACTCAGTCTTACGTTTCTGCTGATAATTGTTTCAAACACCATTTCCGGGAAGTGTAGATTTACTTCTTCCACTACCTGATTGGATAATCTCAATCGGCTGTCATACATGGTAAGAAGAAGTCCTTCAATTCCAAGATCTTTGTTGTGGATCTTCTGAACATTTTTAACGGTATTCAAAAGTTTCCCAAGTCCTTCTAATGCAAAGTACTCACACTGGATCGGAATGATTACAGAATCTGCTGCAGTAAGAGCATTTACGGTAATAAGACCTAAGCTCGGCGCACAATCGATGATGATATAGTCATAATCGTCTCTTACGCTGGCGAGTGCTTTTTTCAGCATATATTCACGGTCCTCCTTATCTACCAACTCAATTTCCGCAGCGACCAAATCGATGTGTGACGGAATAATATCAAGGTTCGGAGTGGCAGTTCTTTTGATACAAACTCTTGTATCCGCACTGTGCTCCAGTAGATTATATGTAGAATACTGAACATCTTCCACCCCCAAACCGGATGTAGCATTCGCCTGAGGATCAGCATCAATGATTAATATTTTCTTTTCCAATACTCCTAATGCTGCCGCCAAGTTAACAGCGGTGGTAGTTTTACCAACGCCTCCTTTTTGATTAGCAATACCTATGATTTTTGCCATTATTAGAACTTTAAGTTTCAAAAATACACTTTTTTCTTTGCTCTCGGTGAGTGGGGAAAATCAAAATTGAGTTAAAATATTGTTAATAAGCAATTTAACGATAAAAAAAATTATCCACAAAAAAAATTCTTTGTGGATAACTATTTAAAATTTGTCTTTTCGTATTAATTATCAAATTTCATTGAGATTGGAAATTTGAAATAACTTCTTACGAATTCTCCTTTTTTGTTTTTGGCTGGAATCCATTTCCCTTTGCTTGAGATGTTTTTGATTGTTCTCATTGCCTCACTATTAAAATCGGCGTTGGTTCCATTAGCTTTTACCCCTGAGATCGTTCCGTCCATTTCTACAATAAAGGTAACTGTCGTTTTTACAACATCTTCTGATTCAAATCCTGAACCATCGAAGTTGTTCATTACTTTATTTCTGAAGGAGTCTATTCCTCCTGTGAAATTAGCTTCTACACTTAATTCCGTTTCAATCTTTTTAGGATCTGCTTTTTCAACTACCGGATCAGCCTTTACAGCGGGTGGCCCATCTCCTCCAATAACACGTGGAACAATCGGAATATAGCTATCTGTGGTAGTTTCTTTACCTTCAGATGTTTGTGTACTTGCCACTGCATTTGTTTTATCCTCCACTTGTTTTTCATTGGTAACAATTGCTTTAGGCTCTGGCACTCTTTCATCATATGTTTTTACTGCTGGAGCTGGCGGCGTTGGTTTTACAATCTGCGCAGGAGGATCTTTCGGTTTATCTATCTCCTGAATCTCAACAACTCTTGGAAGTTCATATAACGGTCCTGCGGATATATCAGCAGGTTTCATTGCAGAAATTACAAAAGGTGTGATAGATACTGCGGCCATTAAACCTGCTCCTATGAAAAGAGCTTTGGTTAATATTCTATCTGATTCGTTTCTTAATACATAGGCACCATAGTCTTTATTGCGGTGCTCGAACAGAACTTCGTTAAAACGAAATTCCTGATTTTGGTTATGTTGTTTCATCACTACTACTATTTAAACTGTTAAAAAATTGTGATTATTAGTTTTGTTAGCTCTTATCGATAAGCAATGTTGTAATATCAAAACATCTGCCAAAATTTTAGCAAAACAACATAATATTAGAAAATTTTATGACAATGTTTAAATTTTAACATTTATAAATAGAAAGTTTATATAGAAAAACAACACTATTTGTTATAAAAACAAATAAACATAAATAGAAGAACCTTAGCTGAATACAAAGGTTATATAAGCATCAAAAGAAGAGCAATCGGTATCAATAATCCGAGTACATTAATAATAATCAGAATAATAGAACTGATCTTTGTTTTCGAATAGCTTTTGCTGGCAAAATAGATTGCTCCTATACTAAAAAGCAAACTGCTGACAATAAAAAGGATCAGCAAAAAATCTGAACTCACATTGAATGGTAATCCTAAATAAACAATAATTAAAACAGAATATGCCATTGTAAGATATAAACTGATCACTATATTGTTCAGAAAACGCTGGGGTATTTTATTCTCTTCCATTATTTTTCTTATTTATATTTTTCTACTAAAAACAAAAGTAGATAAAAATTCAAAACTGGAATTATCC
This sequence comes from Chryseobacterium sp. MYb7, assembly GCF_002979455.1. Lineage (GTDB taxonomy): Bacteria > Bacteroidota > Bacteroidia > Flavobacteriales > Weeksellaceae > Chryseobacterium. The sequence goes on along the minus strand of NZ_PCOU01000040.1, from coordinate 18,684 downwards.
CTTAATTGATGAGCTCCCTAACATCCTTGACAAGTCTTTAAAAGAAAAATTTTTAAACAAAAAAAAGAGACCATCCAACGATAGTCTCTCTGTTATTTTATGTAAGAATATTTAGAATAATTCTTTTCTGATGATGTTCTGACTTCTTTCAGGACCTACAGAAACTAAGTATACATTGATTCCTAAGTATTTCTCAATAAACTCGATGTATTTCTGAGCAGTGTCAGGAAGCTCATCATAGCTTCTTGCTTTTGTAATATCTTCGCTCCAACCTGGTAAATCCTGATAGATTGGTTCGTAGTTGTATAATTTTTCTGTTGAAGAAGTGAAATAATCAATGATTTTTCCATCTTCAGTTTTGTAATGAGTTACTACTTTCAGGTTTTCAATTCCTGTAAGAACGTCAAGCTTCGTGATCACTAGATTGTTGATTCCGTTAATCATACAAGCATGCTTCAAAGAAACAAGGTCTAACCAACCTGTTCTTCTTGGTCTTCCTGTAGTAGCACCGAACTCACCACCGATCTGTCTGATTTTCTCACCCAGTTCGTTATCTAATTCCGAAGGGAAAGGTCCGTTTCCTACTCTTGTACAGTACGCTTTTGCTACTCCAATAAGGTTTTGAAGTGAAGTTGGCGGTACACCAGCTCCTGAACAAACACCTCCTGTAGATGGAGAAGATGAAGTTACGTATGGATAAGTTCCGAAGTCAATATCAAGCATTAAAGCCTGAGCACCTTCGAACAATACGTTTTTACCATCTCTGATAGCCTCGTTCAACTCTAATTCAGTATCAACAATTCTGTCCTGAAGTTGCTTTCCGATTGCTAAATATTCGTTGTAGATTTCTTCAACGTCTAACGTTGGTTTTCCGTAATATTTTTCAAAAAGAGAGTTCTTAACTTTTAAGTTTTTCTCGATTTTGTCTCTTAAAATCTCAGGATTTAAAAGGTCTACCATTCTGATCCCGATTCTTGCAATTTTATCTTCATAACAAGGTCCGATTCCTTTTTTGGTAGTTCCGATCTGAGTTCCTCCGTGCTCCTCTTCACGGTAAGTATCCAAAAGGATGTGGTAAGGCATGATCACATGCGCTCTTCTGCTGATAAAGATGTGATCTGACCTCAAGCCTTTGCTCTCGATCTGACCCACTTCTTTAATAAAAGATTTAGGGTTTACCACTACTCCATTCGCAATGATACATTTCCCTTTGCATTGAAGAACTCCTGAAGGAAGAAGGTGTAGAACGAATTTTTCATCACCTACATAAACCGTGTGACCAGCGTTGTCTCCACCCTGGAAACGTACTACATAGTCCGATTTTGCTGATAAAACATCCGTGATTTTTCCTTTGCCTTCATCTCCGTACTGAAGACCTACAACTACATAAGTTGACATATTTTACTTTTGTTTTTAGATTCGTGCAAAATTACTTTTAAAAAATTGGGTGAGCAAATTTGTGATGGATTTTATTTTTGGGTGGATGGAAATTGTGGGGTTAAAGTATTTTATTGCTAACATTTATTTTTATATTTGAATTAATCTAACTTTAAATATGGAAATACTTTTATACTCTATACTACCAACAACTTTAGGTACGCTGATTACATTATATTTAACTGAAAAAATTAAAGGAAATGTAAAAGTACGTTTGACGAAAAGCTTGAGAACTTAAAAAAAGAACATTCTATTGAAATTGCGAATTTTCAAGCAGAAATAAATTTTCTAAAATCTAAAGAGAATTTTAAATTCACTAAGTTACATGAAAAACGATTTTTAGTTCTTGAAGAAAGCTATAAATTACTTAATAAAACTGTCAGTAAAATTAATCAATATATTTCTCCGGCAAAGTTTATCCCTGAAAACATTACTACTACTCAGAATGAAGATAATCACCAACAGGAATTCTTAGAAGCTCATAAAAATTTCACAAATCATTTTGTTGACAACAGAATATATTTTAATCAAGAATTAGAAGCTTTGGTAGAAAGTTATATTTCTGAAATAGGAGAGATTTACGATGATTATTTCCAAAATCATTTTTTGAGAAAAATGGATACTCAACCTGATCGTGATATAAGAATGAAAGCTTTTTCCGCTTATAAAAAAGTACCTGAAAAATTACTCCCAATAAAAAAAAGAAATTGAAAGAAATGTTAGAATTTATTAGAAAATTGATAAACTAAACAACAATGTCATAATGAAAAAGAATGCTCTAGTAATTTTAAAAAATGAATTAATAAAAGGAGAAAAATCAGGCTTCATAAAAAACTTCAACCGCAAAAACTTCTTAAATAATCTTCACAAAAAATACTTAAAATAAAAATGCAAGAAAACTCCAAAAATGAATTTTTAAAAATTGCCAAAGAATATGTATTAAATAATGCTGGAGATCATGTTGAAGTTAGTTATACAGAAGATCATGATGACCTCTTCGTTTTTGGTTACCAGGCAAAGGATAAAAAGGTGAAACTTGTGGGACAAGGTCCAATAGTTCTTGTAAAGAAAGATGGAAGAATAATTGAATATGGAAGTGCTACAGGTATAAAACAAGCTCTTATTGAAGTAATTAATAAATTAAATAAGGAAAGATTAATAAGAATATATTATAAAGATTATGATATTTGGAATGGTAAATATAATTTAATAATCAATGAGGTTGATGATTATTGGGAGGAAATAATGGGTATTGGAGAATTAATACTTGAGGAATTAGTAAATATTTTATTAAAACATAAAATTTATAATTCTTCTCTTTATGATAGTAATAATCCAGAGAGTTATTATTATACTAAAGAGCAGTTGGAAAAAGCTCTAAAACAACCTCCACTAATATTAGAGAGACATTTTTGTGAAAAATTAGAAGATCTTCTTGTTGATCTTATTGACACAAATATGTATTTTGATTGGACATTATCAGAAACTAAATAATTATCATCATCAAGCCTAACAGGTTTTAAAAACCTGTTAGGTTTAGAGTTTGCAAAAACATATCTTTAATCATCCTCCCAAAACCCTACCCAATGAGCTCACTACAAAAATCAGAATACCTACCTGCAACCACAGACGATCAACCCCAACTCTTTTACACTTTATTTTATCCGGAAGCAACTTCTGTGAAAGCCACCTTACAAATCGTTCACGGAATGCAGGAACACAGTGGCAGATATTCAGAAATTGCAGAATATTTTGCCAATCATGGAATTGCTGTATTGACGTATGATCATTTGGGACACGGAAAATCTGTAAAAGAGAAGAAAGATATTGGTTTCTTCCAGATTGAAAAACCGGACGAAAGGCTTGTTTCTGATGCAGAGATGATGGCAGATCATCTTGCTGAACAATACCCGGATGTTCCTCATTTTATTTTGGGACATTCTATGGGATCTTTTATTACGCGCTGTCTTCTTCAAAAGGCAAGCAGTAAATTCTCAGGAGCTATCATTACAGGAACTGGTGGGCCTTTGCCGGGAATAGATGTATTGAGAGGTTATTTATCATTAACCAATACCATCGCTCCCCGTCATCGTACTTTCTTGAATTCTGTTTTTACGAGTGTCAATAACAAATATTTTAAAAAGGATAAAGATTTCAGTGATACCAGCTGGCTGAGTGTCAATACAAAAAACAGAAAAGCTTTTGAGCAGGATGAACTTTGCGGAATTCCATTCACTCACAATGCTTTTTATACTTTATTTACCATTTATAAAAAAGCTACAGCGAGAAACTGGGCTTCATCTATTTCCAAATCCTTTTCATTTTTATTTGTAAGCGGGCAGAATGATCCGATTGGTGATTTTGGAAAAGGTGTGATGCAAACTGTCAACAACTTAAAAGCTGACGGTTTCCAGCATGTAGACGTAAACATCTATCCGGAGATGCGCCATGAGATTCTGAATGAAGAAATAAGAGAGGAAGTTTTGAATGGAATTTATAATTGGATTTTAGAAAATTAAGAAGTTCGCTGACTGTGTATATTTTATCAACTAATCAAAGGAATTACTATTTTAGAGCACTGAAAAAACAAAACCAATCACCGTGACTATAGAAGAACTTATAAAAGACAAGGCAGTAAAATCAAAGGAAAAGGTAGACATCATCAGCAAATGGGTCATTGATGCTTCTTTACCGACAGATGAACTGATTGCTTTCGCTAAAAAATCAAAAGATCCTGTAAAAGCAACCTGCATTGAAGCCTTGGAATATGCTACAAAACAGAACCCCAATCTTGCAGATGAAACCGTATTTTCATTTGTTTCCAAAACCCTTACTGAAAAAGCACCACGAATAAAATGGGAAAGCGCCAAAGTAATTGGCAATACCGCACATTTATTCACAGAAAATCTGGATAAAGCCATCACCAATCTGTTAACTAATACAGAACATGAAGGAACTGTAGTACGCTGGAGTGCAGCATTTGCATTGGGTGAAATTTTAAAGTTGAAGACTAAGCATAATACAAATCTGTTTCCTACTCTTGAAGACATTTGTGAGAAGGAAGAGAAAAACAGTATCAAAAAGATTTATCTGGATGCGATTAAGAAAACGAAGAAATAATCTTTTTAATTCATAGAAAATAAAATCCCGGAAATTGATTTCCGGGATTTTTTATGATAGGTTTTGGCTAAAGCCGATGGAATTTTGTTTATATGTAAAGTATGAATATAGTCCTTATTCCAATAAAACCTCATTACTCACCCCAATCTCGTTCAGGAAAACTTCATCATGGGAAATGACTAAAAGAGTTCCATGATAATCTTTGATAGAATTAGTGAGAATTTCTACATTCTGAAGATCTAAGTTATTGGTTGGTTCATCGAGGATGATCATATCCGGAGCTTTATTGCTGACGGAAAGTCCACAGAAAAGCAGTCGCAAACGTTCACCACCACTCAGAACTCCGCATTTTTTATCCCATGTATCTTTTCCAAATAGAAATCTGGATAGTAATGTCTTCACTTCGGATTCCTGTAATGCACTGTCATTGAAAGTCTGAACAAAATCATAAAGTGTTGATTCATGATCAATCATAGAATATTCCTGATCAATGTAAATGCTGTTGAATGCTGCCCTGTTTACTTTCCCTTCTGAAGGTTCAATGTTTCCCAACAAAAGCTTGATTAACGTTGTTTTCCCGGAACCGTTTGGCCCTTTCACTGAAATTCGATCTCCGCTCCGCAATTCAAAACTGATATTTTCTTTCCAGAGTCTTCCCTTTCCATAAGTGAAATTAATATTCTCAGCAGCGACAAGAATTTTCCCTGAATGCAGATTGGAATCATTAAAATTGACTTTCATCTGATCAGAATTCTTTAAAGAGGAACGCAAATCTCTCAGATCACCTGAAATTCCGCTGATTTTCTCAGCGTGTACACTTTTCAGTTTTGAAGTATTTTTCTCAGCATTATTCCGAAGGGTATTTATCATAATTCTCGCTACACCGGATTTTTCCTGCTTCCCTTTACCTCTTGAATCCAGCTTTTGTTTTCGTTCCAGTGTTTCTCTTTCCTTTTCTTTTGCTTTTTTCAAAGCCCGTTCTTTTGAGTGAATGTCATTTTGTAAAGCTTCCCCTTCTATTTCTTTTTGTTCTGCATAGAAATCGTAATTCCCACCATAGGTTGCAATTCCCTGATTACTTAACTCAAATATTGTATCAACAAGATTGAGTAAAGTACGGTCGTGGCTTACGATAACCACTGTTGAATTCGTTTTATCAATAAGATCATACAGCAGCTTCCTTCCATCAAGATCCAGATGATTGGTAGGTTCATCCAGGATGATAATATCAGGCTGGTTAATCTGAATTCCGGCAAGAAAAACTTTGGTCTTTTGACCGCCGCTCAAGCCTTCCAGTTTTTGGGTTAATTCAAAATTCTCGAGTCCCCAATGTTCCAGAGCTTGATGAGATCGTTCTTCAATATCCCAGTCATCGTTGAGCATTTCAAAATAAATTTCATCCACTTCTCCATTCGTAATTTTTTGAAGAGCATTTAGTTTCTGATCTATTTTAAGACATTCAGCGATGGTAAGGTGATTACAATTTCCGAACATTTGGGGTACATAAAAAATATCACCCTGAATATTGATAGAGCCGTTTAAGGGTTGTATTTCGCCCGCAATTATTTTCAGCAGGGTCGATTTTCCCATGCCGTTGCTTCCCACCAAAGCAGATTTGATGGAAGACTGTATTGTTAAATTGATATGATTAAATAGAAGATTTCCTCCCGGAAACCCAAAGGATATATTTTGCAGTAAAATCATGATTTCTTTCTTAATAATTGTTGAACACCAGCAACATCTTTGTTGCCTTTTTATTGAATCTGAAAGAAATGATATCCTACATGTCTGTATTGTTGGGTTTTGAAAGAACAAAGATACTCATTTTTCGGAATATTCATTTTTCATTAATAATCAAGACATTTATCATCCTTTTCTTCTGTCCCATTTCAAACACCTGTTTATTTTTAATCATTTCCGGAATTCTATTTTGAGGCTATATCATTCTATCTGGTAAAGAGCCTCTACTTATTATTATTTAAACAGGCTTCATCATCCTATTCAATTCTACCGCTACAAAACCAATAAACTTTCAAACTGATAAAAACAGGAAAGTATTTTAATCAAAAATCCGTAACTTTGCGAACTACTAAAAATTTTATGGAAAGCATTAAAGTTCACGACAAAACTTTCGTTCCTTATTTAAAGGATGCCGAAATTCAGGAAATTGTAAAAGAGACAGCGTTAAGAATTTATGAAGATTACAAGGATGAGGTTCCTGTTTTCATTGGTGTATTAAATGGAGTGGTGATGTTCTTCTCAGATCTTTTAAAATATTACCCAGGGGAATGCGAAATTGCCTTCATTCAAATGAGTTCTTATGTAGGAACAGAATCTACAGGGATTGTTTATCAGAAAATGGAGCTTACTAAAGAAGTGAAAGACCGTCACATTATTCTTGTAGAAGATATTGTAGATACAGGAAATACGGTTGAAAGTCTTTTCAAATATTTTAAGGAAACACAACGTCCTAAATCTGTAAAACTGGCTAGTTTCTTATTGAAACCTGAGATTTACAAGAAAGATTTCAAACTGGATTACATTGGAAAAGAAATTCCAAACAAATTTGTACTTGGATACGGACTGGATTATGATGAGTTAGGAAGAAACCTACCGAATTTATACCAGTTGGAAGACGGACAAATCAACCATTAAACGCTGTTGGCTATTAGCTGATAGCTTTTAGCTTAAAAATTATCTAAAGAAATAAATTTAATAATAACTTAAAAAAGCTGAAAGCAAAAAAGCAAGCCGCCAAAAGCCACGAGCCAGAAGCAAAAATGCCCATTGCCGGAAGCGTATCAACATTATGATAAACATTGTTCTGTTCGGCCCTCCAGGAAGTGGAAAAGGAACACAAGCTCAGAATCTAATCGAGAAATTCAATTTAAAACAGGTTTCAACAGGTGATCTTTTCAGATACAATATGAAAAATGACACTGAACTTGGAAAACTGGCTAAGTCATACATCGATAAGGGAGAATTGGTTCCGGATCAGGTAACAACAGATATGCTGATCGACGAGATCAAAAAACCTACTGATACCAACGGTTTTATTTTTGACGGATATCCAAGAACAACTGCTCAGACAGAAGCTTTGGAAACAATCGTTAAAGAAGTATTGAATGACGATATTGATATCTGTCTTTCATTGGTAGTAGAGGACAAAATTTTGGTTGAAAGACTTCTGAAAAGAGGAGAAACCAGCGGAAGATCAGACGACAGCAATGTAGAGATCATCGAAAACAGAATTAAAGAATATTATACTAAAACAGCAGAAGTTGCCGAGCTTTATAAGCAGCAGGGTAAATATGTAGAGGTAAACGGTGTTGGAGAAATTGATGAGATTTCCCAAAAACTTTTCGCTGAGGTAGAGAAAATTAAATAATCGGGATATGGGCACGGGATAAAATTTCGTCCCGTAGCCTGTAACTTGCAACACAAACTATATGTCTAACTTTGTAGATTACGTAAAGATCCATTGTAAAAGCGGACACGGAGGTGCTGGTTCTGCCCACCTTCGCCGTGAAAAGTATATTCCTAAAGGCGGTCCTGACGGAGGTGACGGAGGTCGTGGCGGACACGTCATTATGAGAGGAAATGCTAACGAATGGACTTTGCTTCCCCTTCGATACACCCGTCACATAAAAGCAGAACGAGGTGAAAACGGAGCGAAAAACCAGCTGACCGGAGCTGACGGTTCTGATATTTATATCGATGTTCCTATTGGGACTATCGCTAAAAATGAAGATGGCGAAATTATCGGAGAAATCCTTGAAGACAAACAGGAAATCATTTTGATGCAGGGAGGAAAAGGTGGAAAAGGAAACGAACATTTCAAATCCTCTACCAACCAGACTCCAAGATATGCACAACCCGGAATGGATGGTGAGGAAGGCTATGTGGTCTTCGAACTTAAAATTTTGGCGGATGTAGGACTTGTTGGGTTTCCAAATGCTGGAAAATCTACACTTTTAGCGTCTGTTTCCGCGGCAAAACCAAAAATTGCCAATTACGCTTTTACCACTTTGACTCCTAACCTTGGAATCGTGGATTACAGAAATTACAAATCTTTCGTAATGGCTGATATTCCTGGGATTATTGAAGGAGCCGCAGAAGGAAAAGGCTTAGGACACAGATTCCTGAGACATATTGAAAGAAACTCTATCCTTTTATTTTTAATTCCGGCTGATTCTGAAAATCATTTCCAGGAGTTTAAAATTCTTGAGAATGAATTAAAAGAATACAATCCTGAATTGTTGGATAAGGATTTCATTGTTTCCGTTTCAAAATCTGACCTTTTGGATGATGAGCTGAAGAAGGAAATTGCAGCAGAGTTCCCGGAAAACAAACAGCCTCTGTTCTTCTCAGGTGTTACCGGAGAAGGTCTTATGGAGCTGAAAGATGCGATCTGGAAACAATTGCACGGATAGAAATACATTGATTTATCAGTTTTATTTTGAAAATAGAACTGCATCATAAAAAAACAGTCTCAGATTTACTCTGAGGCTGTTTTTATTTATACAATTTCTTCCACTCAATATTTTAAACCATTAAGAAGGATGTAAGAAATAAAGTATAGTTAAGATAAATCATTCTGATTTCTTAAGCATAAAGCGAAGCTTATCTTCATATTATTAACACCTTAATATAATCTTAATGGTTCAAAAAAACAAAGGGTTAAACAATTTTCCTTTTTTATATTTAACATAAAAACATAGTAAGATGAAGACTTTTGGAACAATTATTGGAAAAACTTTTTAAATTGAAAAAACTATGAAATATTTGCTGGCCATTTGTGCATTTATGTTTTTGACATCCTGTACAACTTCTCAAAAAGTAAACTCAAAATATACTACAATTGAATATGAAGCAACTCCCTGCTTTGGATTCTGCCCTGTTTTTAAAATGACAATCAATCCGGACAGAACTGCGGTTTTTGAAGCAGAACACTTTAATTTTAATGATAAACCTTCTAAAGATGAGTTTTCGAAGCCTCGTGAAGGAACTTTCAAAGGAACAATTAAAGAAGAGGATTATAATAAACTGATCAGTTTGCTTGATGGGTTAAATGTAAAAAGCTTACATGATAAATATGGAGAACACAATATTACTGATCTTCCCACCTCTTATTTAAGAATAAAATTAGCTGACGGAACGTCAAAAAATGTGGAAGACTATGGAAAACGTGGAAGCGAAAAGCTTTCGGAGGTGTATCAGTTTTTTGAGAATTTAAGAAAGAATCAACAGTGGGCTAAAGTAAAGTAGATTATATTTACTTTTTTTTGAATTCAAAATAAGTTTTTACAATAAAAGATGGCTGCTCATATCCGGACGGCCATCTATTTTTATGATCAGCAAGCCAAAAAAAGAGATAAAAAATTCTTAATTTTTTTTAAACTACCTTTGCAGAATGTAATTCTTTCAGACTGAAGGAATTTTTATTTAAATTTTAAAATAATTCATTTGAATTTTACAGACTTAAACTTAATAGAACCTATTGCAAAAGCAATCCAGGAGCAGGGATATACGACTCCTACTCCTATCCAGGAAAGATCTATTCCTGATATTCTGGAAGGCAGAGACTTTTTAGGTTGTGCGCAGACAGGAACAGGAAAGACTGCTGCTTTTTCCATCCCTATTCTACAGAATTTATCCAAAAATAAAATTCCCAATAAACATATAAAAGCGTTAATCCTTACTCCAACCAGAGAACTGGCTATTCAGATTGAGGAAAATATTAATGCCTACGGTAAATATCTTCCATTAAAACAGCTTGTTATTTTCGGAGGCGTAAAACAAGGAAACCAGGAAGCTGCTTTGAGAAAAGGAGTTGATATTCTGGTAGCAACACCGGGAAGACTTCTTGACTTTATCGCACAGGGAATCATCAGCCTGAAAAATCTTGAGATCTTTGTTCTTGATGAGGCAGACAGAATGCTGGATATGGGCTTTGTACATGATGTAAAAAGAATCATTAAACTTTTACCCCAGAGAAGACAGACTTTATTTTTCTCAGCAACAATGCCAACCGAAATTCAAAAGCTGGCTAACTCTATCCTTAATAACCCTGTAAAAGTAGAGGTAACTCCTGTTTCTTCTACCGCAGATACCATCAAACAATCCGTTTATTTTGTTGAAAAAGAAAATAAACTGGATCTGTTGACCCACATTCTTGAAAATGATATTTCAGATTCGGTACTGGTATTTTCAAGGACGAAACATGGTGCTGATAAAATTGCCAGAAAACTTCAGAAAGACAATATTTCTGCAGAAGCTATTCACGGTAATAAATCTCAGAATGCGAGACAAAATGCTTTGAATAATTTCAAGTCTGGAAAAACAAGAATTCTTGTTGCCACAGATATTGCAGCACGAGGAATTGACATTGATGAACTAAAATTTGTGATCAATTTTGAGCTTTCCGATGTTTCTGAAACGTATGTACACAGAATCGGAAGAACAGGAAGAGCCGGAGCTGAAGGTAATTCTATCTCTTTTGTTGACGGACTCGATCTTTTAAACCTAAAGAATACGGAAAAACTGATCGGGAAGAAAATAGATGTTATCAAAGAGCATCCTTTCCACACGGACAATCTTGTTGCTCAGAAAAGGGATTCTAATAACAAACCTTTTAATGCAGGTGGTGAGAAACCTAAAACAGGCAGCAATAATAACTCAAGGCCGAATAACAACCGTAAAAAAACTTCTGCGGGCGCTTCGGTAGGATTTAAAAAGCCTAAAAATAAGAACTTCACAAGAAAGAAATAAAAAAACAAACCCCTTTTCAAATGTTGGAAAGGGGTTTGTTTTTTTATTTTAAAATTAAAGTTTTATTACCTAAAAAGATTCTTTGCATTTTCTGTTGTAATTCGGTCTATCTCAGAAAAATCTTTTCCATAGATATTCACAAGCTTTCCGGCTATGAGATCAAGATATGAGCTTTCATTTCTTTTCCCTCTGTGGGGAACCGGAGCTAAATAAGGAGAATCTGTTTCCAGAACAATTTTATCCAAAGGAATCTCGTTCAGAAACTGATCTATTTTCCCATTTTTAAAGGTTACTACTCCACCGATTCCTAGAATAAAATTAAGGTCGATAGCATGCTGTGCCTGTTCCAGGTTTCCGGAAAAACAATGGAAGATTCCTCTTAGTTTCGGATGTTTTTTTCTTTCCAATACCTCGAATGTTTCATCAAAGCTTTCTCTTGTATGGATTACGATCGGAAGGTCTTTTTCTATCGCCCAGTCAATCTGTTGTTCAAAAGCTTTCACTTGAATATCAAGTGTTGTCTTATCCCAATACAAATCAATTCCGATCTCTCCTATTGCAGGAAAGTGTCTTTGATCAAGGTAATTTTTTACAATTTCAAGTTCTTTTTCCCAAGATTCTGGTTTTACATAACAAGGGTGCAATCCCATCATTGAAAAAATCTGTCCCGGATATTCTGTTTCCAGCTGCAGCATTTTCTCATGAGATTCTGAATCGATGGCGGGAAGATAGAATTCAGTAATTCCTTTATCTAAAGCTCTCTGAATAGCTTCTTTTCTGTCTTCATCAAATTCTTCTGCGTACAGATGTGTATGTGTATCAATCATTTTATTTAAAATTTCAATAGATCTTCGTAAGGATTTTCAAGTCCCAGCAACATTCCGAAAGCGGGTTCTGTCTTTATTCCCTGTTTTTTAAGTTCTATTATTTTTTGTTTAAATTTTTCTCCTTTTTCCTGCAATATTTTGTATTCAGCAACCATATGAAGATAGGCGTTCTGCTGTGTTGTGGGCTTATTCTGTCCAAAAATTTCGATAGGAAAGCCTTCCAGCATAAAGTTTAAGGTAATACACTTTTCACCGTTTACAATGGGATATTCTGCTTCTACATCGTTAGAAATGAGCTAACAAAATAGTAAGTCATCCAAAAAATCTTGTTTATATTTTAAATCTACTTCGAAAATAATATCCAGATCGCTTCCTTTGATGTCAATTTCTATAGGAACAGTTCCTGCTAAAATGGGAGAATAGTCCTTCATTTTCTCCAAAATGCGATATTTTGTCAGAATTTCGTAAGCCTTTTTCTGTCTTTCATTTCCGTTCTTCAGATAATCAATCTCAGTAAAATCGATCATTTAAAATATTTTATGTTTTACCTTTTTACGCTGCACTTCAATTCTTTGATCCAGCTTTTCTCTGAATTCTATAAATTTCGGATCTTTCTTATCACTGGTCTTATGTTCCAGAGCTTTAACAATCTTAAAATTTTCTTTGATAAAATCCTGGGTTTCTTCTGAAAAATAAGACTTTCCAAACTTCTCAAAAATATAATTGACCGCCTGCGTGCTGGGATGAATCATATCTTCTTTGTAAAAACGGTAATCCCGAAGATCATCCATCAAAATTTCATAAACAGGCAGATAATGGCAGTCTTCAAACATGGAAATAGACTCATGAATTGCCGTAATCAGCTTAGATTTGCTTAACTGATTTTCTACCATTCCATCCTTTGTATGCCTTACAGGTGATACGGTAAACAGAATCTGTACTCCTTCTTTACAAATATCTTTAAGATCCAGAATAGTCTGGTAAATTGAGCTCGTTAATTCCTGATGGGAAAGCAGTCTTTTCTCAAAAAACTTCTGCGGAATTTTATGGCAGTTGGCCACCAGTTTTTTCTTGGGAAGGAATTCATATATAAATGAGGATCCGTAGGTGATAATGATCCAGTCAGCTTCCTGAAGAAAGGCATTTCCGGCTTCAATAGCTCCATTAATCTTATCTAAGGTCTGATGAATATATCGGGTATCAAAACTGGTGTGGTGATCCAGAGAAATATATTCTTCGTTGTAAGTGATTAGTTCCTCTTCCTCATAAAATGCAGAATCATGTAATCTGTTTATCGCATAATTGATGGAAAAAGGGTTAAAAATAGTCCCAAAAGGGTTATTAAGGGTCTGAAGTTGTCCGTCTTGCAGTAAATCTGTCATCTCAGAGGCAAAACATGATCCTATTGAAAATATTTTATCTTCAATCTCAATCTTCTTTTCTGATGCGGGAATATCAACTTCTGTTCTGAATTTCATTGTATAGGGATTAGATTGCAGAGAATAGGTTGCAGGTAAATTGCTGCCTGCCACCTACCCTCTGCTACCTATATTAACTTTCTCTTCTCAACAAATAATTTGCCAGTTCGATAAATGGTTTTTTCTTTTCTTCCGGAACGTCTATTTTCTGAAGATAGCTTTGTCCGATTTCATTATGTTTTTCAATCAAACGTAATGCTTTTTCATCCACTTTTGTTCTTCTGAAAATCTTTTCTACGCCGTATACTTTGTCAACATTTTCAGTCTTTTTAGAATACCAGTAATCCAGTTCTTTTCTTTCTTCATCTGTTGCATGTTCTCTTGCTAACAGATACAGAACGGTTTTCTTGTTTTCGTAAATATCTCCGGCATGTTTTTTTCCAAACTGCGCCTGATCTCCGAATACATCAAGATAATCATCCATAATCTGGAATGCAATTCCAATATGTTTTCCGAAATTGAAAATGGCTTTTGCATCTTTAAAATCAGCTCTTGCAATCAAAGCCCCGATTTCAAAAGAGGAAGCACTCAAAACTCCGGTTTTATAAGTAATCATTCTGATATAATCATCAAAAGTAACATCCTTCTGAGTTTCAAAATTGATATCATACTGCTGTCCTTCACATAACAGAAGTCCGGTATGGGTAAATATTCTGATACATGCTTTGAAAATTTCAGGCTCAAGATCTTCAAAAAACTTATAGGCTTTCAACATCAGTCCATCTCCGGAAAGAATACCTACGTTAAGACCGTGCAACGTATGAATGGTAGGCTTATTTCTTCTTAGCGGCGCCTCATCCATAATATCATCATGGATCAGGGTGAAATTATGGAAAAATTCGATAGCCAATGCCGGTTTGATAGCTTGCTTAAGATCTCCTCCAAACATTTCGCATGCCATAAGCACCATGATAGGACGAAGACGTTTTCCACCATGGGAAATAATATAATTCATCGGATCATAAAGCTCCGAAGGTTTATCTTTAAAAGTATATTTAGTGATGGCATCTGCAACAATCTGCTGGTATCTGTCTAAAAATTCCATAAAATCTTATAATTTGAACAAAAATACAATTTTTCAAGGCTTTATAAAACAAAAAACTTTGCCCAAACGGACAAAGTTTATATAAATATATGATTTGTTTTTTTAGAAAACGAAGGTTACTACAAGATAGGTAATTGCTGCTACTATTGCAGAGATTGGAATGGTTAGAACCCAAGCCCAAAGTAAGCTCACTGTGATCCCCCATCTTACTGCTGAAATTCTTTTCGTTAATCCCACCCCGATGATAGAACCTGTAATCGTATGGGTAGTAGATACAGGAATACCAAAGTGGTCTGTGATGAATAAGGTAATAGCACCTGCAGTTTCTGCACTTACTCCTTCTAATGAAGTTACTTTCGTAATCTTCGTTCCCATTGTTTTGATGATCTTCCAACCACCGCTCATTGTACCTAAAGCAATGGCAATAAATGATACTAAAGGAACCCAGATATAGTGCTGTGCAAAATAATCAAAACGTCCTGCAGAAGGAATATTCAAATACTGCGCATCCTGAAGCATATTAACGTGATAATAAATTACCGCTGCTCCAATGATACCCATTACTTTCTGAGCATCATTCAAACCGTGCCCTAAGCTGAACAGTGCAGATGAAGCCAGCTGCAATCTTTTGAAAGATTTGTCTGCTTTGTGTGGATTTGATTTTTTATAAAGATGTACAATAATCAATGTGATAATGATGGAGATAATCATCCCTATAATCGGTGCCATGAAGATGAACAGGAAGATAGGAATAACTTTATCAAACTTTACCACCCCCTGATGAGTTACCTGGCTGAAAGCTTCTTTAGTGGTTTCCCACATCCCAAGCTCTGGCTGAGCTGCAGCCACAGCATGATAATCCATCATGAAAGCATGCATAAGAGCTGCTCCTAAGAAACCTCCAATCAGCGTATGTGATGATGATGAAGGGATCCCGAACCACCATGTCAAAAGATTCCATGCAATGGCAGCGATAAGGCCGGAAAATATAACTTCAAGAGTGATAAAATTCTCGTTAACTGTTTTGGCAATTGTATTACCAATTTTGAATTCTCCAATGATGTAAGCAGCAATAAAGAAAGCTGCAAAGTTCCAAAGCGCCGCCCAAAGTACAGCCTGGAATGGAGTTAAAACTTTTGTAGAAACTATAGTTGCAATTGAGTTGGCAGCATCATGGAAACCATTGATATAATCGAAGATCAGAGCCAGCGCAATAATAACTATAAGTAAAATCGGAAATTCCATTTTTTGCTATGTATTAGGCGTATTTAATCATGATGTTCTCAATTGTATTGGCAACATCTTCTGCTTTGTCTGTTACAATTTCAAGGTAGTTCAATACAGATGAAACTTTAATAATGTTGATCGCATCATTGGTTTCAAATAATTCTACCATTGAATTGGAAAGCAAATCGTCAGCAATATTCTCAATAGAGTTCACCTTAATACAAGCTTCTTTCACCTGTTCCATATTTTTGAACCCTTTAAGGTTTTTCATAGCATTCTGAATTTCAAGACATGCTTTGTGGATCAATAAAGAGAAGTCTGAATAAGCCTTCATCTCAGGTGATTTGTAAAGGAAAATATATTTTGTGGAAGCGTAGATATAGTCAGCAATATCATCTAGTCCTGTTGCCAATGTGTGGATATCTTCACGGTCAAAAGGTGTAATGAAGTTTTTTCCTAATTCTACGAAAATTTCGTGAGTAAGTTCATCATTCTTGTGTTCGAAGTCGCTCATTTTTTTCAACATAGAATCGTCATTAAGATCGAAATCTTTGATTCCTGCGTTGAATTCTTCTGACATTGCAACTAGATTTTCAGTTACCTTTTCGAAAAGTACAAAGAAGATTTTATCTTTGGGTTGAAAAGCGTGGAAAATATTACCAATTCCCATTTTTTAGTATTTATAATTCGTGTGCAAATTTCCTAAAAAAGGATTGCACGTGAAACTATATAACATTAAGTTTTGTTAACATTCGCTTACATACTGATTATCAAATAAAAAAACCGGCATTAATGCCGGTTTTGTATGGTATAAGAAGAGATTAGTTAGCTACTTCAGCTCTCATATCTTTTCCTTTAAATTTCATTGATTGAATACTGCTTAAGACATTGTCTTTAAACGATTTTTCAACTTCGAAGAAAGAGAATTTTTCTAGAATTTCAATATCACCAATTTCAGCTCTTTTCTTGCTTTTTCCGCCAGCAGTTGCTTTATTGATAATATCCAAAACATCAAGCTTCTTCAATTGGTCTTTTTTTCCAAGATTAAAGAAGAATCTTACCATGTTTTCATCTTTTCTTCTTGGTTTTCCTCCGCGATCTCTGTCTCTTCCACGATCTCCTCTGTCTCTGTCACGTCCGCGATCTCTGCTGTCTCTATCACGTCCACGATCTCTTCTGGAGTAATCATCATCTCTACTGCTCAGTTTCATGTCAGTAAGATCATGCTTATCTTTATAATAAAGAGCAAGGTCTTTCAATTGGAACTGAAGCAACTGGTGCACCAATTCTTCTTTGGTAAATTTGCTTAGATCAGGAATTAAGCTATCATCAAACTCGAAAAGATCTTCGTGCTCCGTCAATAATTTTTCGAATACACCTCCTACCTGAGCTTTGATAATATCTTCACCTGTAGGAATGAATTTTTCGTTAATTTCAATTTTTGTTGTAGATTTAATCTGCTTTAGCTTTCTGCTTTCTTCAGGCTTAATCAAAGCCATAGAAATACCATCTTTTCCAGCTCTACCTGTTCTTCCACTTCTGTGAACAAATACTTCAGGATCATCTGGTAAAGAGAAGTGAATAACGTGAGTCAGAGAGTTTACATCCAATCCTCTTGCTGCAACGTCTGTCGCTACAAGAATATCAATGTTTTTCAATCTGAATTTCTTCATTACCGTATCTCTCTGCGCCTGAGAAAGATCACCGTGAAGAGCATCAGCAGCATATCCGTTCTGCATCAGGAAATCAGCAACTTCCTGAGTTTCCATTCTCGTTCTACAGAAGATAATAGAATACTGATTAGGATTTGCATCGATTAATCTCTTCAATGCCTCTTTTTTCTGGCGGTACCCAACTACATAGTATTCGTGAGCAATGTTCTTCTTCACTTCGTTGATAGAACCTACTGAAATACGGTGTGGCTTTGTAAGGTAATTTTTGGAAATTCTTTCCACTTCTTTATTCATCGTTGCAGAGAATAAGAAAGTTTGTTTAGTTTCCGGAGTTTCGCTTAGAATGGTTTCTAATTCATCTTTGAATCCCATTGAAAGCATTTCATCAGCTTCGTCTAATACTAACCAATGAATAGCAGAAAAGTCTAATGCTTTTCTGTTGATAAGATCAATTACTCTACCTGGAGTTCCCACAATAATCTGTGGTTTATCCTTCAAAGATCTCATCTGCTCTACAATACTACTTCCACCATAAACCGCAGTAGTTTTGATGTCTTTCATATACTTAGAGTAATTCTTTATGTCCTTCGAAATCTGAAGACATAATTCCCGTGTCGGACAAAGCACCAATAATTGGATTTTGCGACTCGTATCGTCAATCATATCCAAAATCGGAAGCGAAAACGCTGCTGTTTTGCCTGTCCCTGTCTGCGCAAGTGCGATCAAGTCGCGAATATCTGAAAGAATAAAAGGGATAGTCTGTTTTTGGATTTCTGTTGGGCTTTCGTAGCCCAGTTCGCCAATTGCCTTAAGAATATCAGGACTTAAATTGGTTTCCGTAAATAAATTCATTAACTATTTTAAAATTTCTGCAAAGATACAATAAATATTTGATTTGTTTTTGAATAAATTTTTAAATATCCAAACTTAAATTCACAATCCTTTAATATTTTTTTTAATTTTTGGAAAATTAAATCCAAAAAAATGAGTCTTAGGTTAAAAAGTTGTTAAACATTGTTTTTTTTTATTGAACTCATCTTGACTTTCTTTTTATGAATTTTTTACAAGCAATAACAATAAAAGCTAAATAATTGAATCCGATCCAG